>NZ_LASZ01000001.1 GCF_001014645.1 Luteimonas sp. FCS-9
CCAGGCCCGTGCCCCCACCCGACGCCTGCGGCGTCGACCTCCCCCGCGCGCGGGGGAGGTGCCGCGAGTCGATTACTATCGCCTCGGCGATCCCGACCTCCTCGCGCGCGGGGGAGGTGCAGCAGTTCCTGCCGTTCGATAAGGCGGACCCGCTTGGCGCCCTCCCCCCTGCGCGGGGGAGGTGAGGCCCTGCCCTACCGCGTGTCGACGGCCATGACGTTTCGAACGCAGGACTGCGAGAGGGCTTCGCTTGCCCGGGCCGTGCCGGGCGGGGGCGATCAGCGCGCCGTGGCGCCGTCGACGGCCTGGTGGTGCGCCAGCAGCCAGCGCGCCATCTCGCGCGGCGGCAGCGGCCGCGAGTACAGGTAGCCCTGCACCTCGTCGCAGCCGTATTCGAGCAGCAGGCGCTCGTCCTCCATCGATTCCACGCCCTCGGCCAGCACCTGCATGCGCAGCGCCTTGCCCAGGTGGATGATCGCGCGTGCGACCTCGACCGCGCGGCGCGAACCGCCGAGTTCGGCGATGAAGCTGCGGTCGATCTTGAGCCGGCCCACCGGGAAGCGGCTCAGGTAGCTCAGGCTCGAGAAGCCGGTGCCGAAATCGTCGATCGCCAGTGCGACGCCGGCCCCGACGAGGGTGTCGAAGCAGGCCCGCAGGGCCTCGGTGTCGCGCAGCAGCGCCGACTCGGTCAGTTCCAGCTCGAGCCGCGACGGCGGCCAGCCGGCCTCGGCGCACGCAGCGAGCACACGGCTGGCGAACGCGGTGTCGCGCAGTTGCACCGCCGAGACGTTGACCGACATCCGGCCGAACGCGATACCCGCCGCGTCCCATGCGGCGGCCTGCCGGCAGGCCTCGCGCAGCACCCAGTCGCCGATCGCGGCGATGTCGCCGGTCGCCTCGGCGATCGCGATGAACTCGTCCGGCGGACAGACCCCGAGTTCGGGATGCCGCCAGCGCAGCAGCGCCTCCACGCCCGAGACGCTGCGCCGCGCGATATCCACCAGCGGCTGGTAGGCCAGCGTGAACTCCTCGTGCTCCAGCGCGCCGCGCAGCGCGTGCTCGACGTCCAGCCGCCGCCGCGCGAGCCGCCAGGCGTCGGGGCTGTAGAACTCCACGCGATTGCGTCCGCCCTGGCGGGCGCCGTGCAGCGCCACGCCCGCCGCGCGCAGCAGTTCGTCGAAGCCCACGCCCGCCGGCCGCACCGCGATGCCGGCGCTGATGCCGAAGCGCAGGATCTCGCCGCCGACGGGCACCGGATCCGACAGGCCGGCGACGATCCGCTGCGCGGTCGTGGCCGCGTCCTGCCGGCCCTCGCCCTGCTGCAGCAGCACCAGGAACTCATCGGCGCCGACGCGCCCGAACAGGTCGCCGGCATCGACCAGCATGTGCAGCCGGGTGGCGATCGCCTTGAGCACGGTGTCGCCGGCGGCGTGGCCATGGGCCTCGTTGATGCCGCCGAAGCCGGCCACGTCCAGCAACAGCAACGCCTGGTAGGCCGAGGCGTTGGCGGCCAGCGCCGCCTCGATGTCCTGGCGCAGCCGCGTGCGATTGGGCAGCCCGGTCAGCGCGTCGAAGTGCGCCAGCCGTTCGATCCGCTCGCTGGCGGCGCGCTCGTGCGAGATGTCGCGAAACAGCACCAGCCAGCGCGCCGGGCTGCCATCGCCGGTTTCGAAGTCGACGACCGCCTGGGTCCAGACCTGGATGCCGTCGGGCCGGTAGAAGCACAGCTCGACCGTCTGCGCCGACGCGCCGCCGGCGGCGCGGCTCATCGCCGCCTGCAGCAGCTCGCGCGACTCGGTCGTGTAGTGCCGCAGCAATTCGTCGAGCGCCAGCGATTCGCCCTCGCGCCCGTGCAGGCCGGCGCATTCGCCGGTCCAGTGCAGCGTCCGGGTGGCGGCGTCGATCTCGCAGCCGCCGATGCGGCCCAGTTCGGCGACCCGCCGCAGCAGGTCGCCGCGACGTTGCGCCTCGGCGTCGGCCTGGCGCTGGCGGGTGACGTCCTGGACCTGCGCCAGCACGCGCACCGGCAGGCCGTCCTCGGCGCTCTCGTCGGTACCGGGCGAAGCCCAGATCTGCAGGTGCGCCGGGCCCGCGACGCCGTCGACGACGAGGTCGAAGTGCGCCGGCCTGGCGCACTCGCGCAGGCAGCGCCAGCTGGTGCGCAGCACCGCGAACTGGTCGCGCGGGATGCGGCGCAGCCAGGCGCGCAGCGACAGCCCGTCGCCGACGCCGAGCAGCTGTCGCAGCTCGGGCGCGCTGTGCACGCGGTCGGACGCCGGCGCCCAGCTCCAGCTGGACATGCCGGCCAGGCGCTGCGTGTCCTCGACCAGGCGCCGCTGCTCGCGCAGCCGCTGCTCGAGCCGCTTGTGGTCGTCGATCACGGTGAGCGTGCCGGCCATCTTCAGCGGCGCCTGCTGCGCGTCGCGGGTGGTGATCCGCCCGCTGTCGCGCACCCAGCGCCAGCCCGAGGCCGGCTGCAGGCAGCGGTACTCGCACAGGTAGGCAGGTTCGCGCCCGTCGAGGTAGGCGCCGATCGCCTCGCGCATCCGGCCGCGGTCCTCGGGATGCACGCGGCGCGTCATCTCGTCGAACGACAGCGGCGCACCGTCGTGGTGGCCGACCAGCGCGTGCCAGGTGGCCGAGCCGCGCAGCTGGTCGTGGCGCACGTCCCACAGCCACAGCGCATGCCCGCCCGCCTCGGCCGCCTCCAGCCAGTCCTCGACGTCCTCCGACAGGCTGACGCTCAGCGAGAACGCGACCGGTCCCGCGCCATCGATCGCGATCGCGCGCAGCCGGCCGTACAGCGGCGCGTCGGGCCCGGGCAGTTCGCAGGCGATCGGGCCCTCGCCGTCGAGCAGCCGCGCGTAGAGCAGCGACAGCGACGGCGCGTGCCGCTCCACGAGCCGGTCGAGGCCCCGTCGCCGGGCGGCTGGATTGGCGACCAGGCAGCGCCCCCCGCGGTCGAGCAGCAGCAGCCCGTCCGACAGCGGGTGGTCGAGGAGACTCGAGATGACACCGGCATCCATCTGGACCGCTTCGCTCCGTGTCGGCTTGGCATGTCGCGGATCGCGACCTGGCTCACCGAGTGTTAGCGGCGATGGACGACCGAAGTTGAGCGCTCCCGAAAGCGGGCAGTTAGACTCGTGGCCGACCGACGCACATGGGGGCACGCCGGCCAGATGGGTTCCGCGAACACGACCATCCGCACCGCGCGGCGGCAGGACAAGGCGCTGCGGCGCCGTTTCACCGCGTTCGCGCGTCGCGCCTCGCTGGCGTGCCTGGCGATGGGACTGGCCTGGCTGTCGGCATGGGGGCTGCTGCCCGACGCGCTGCCCGATGCCGGTCCGTTCGACGGGCGGCTGGTCGTCGCGGCGCTGCTGCTGGTGCCTGCGACGGTCCTGCTGGGCTGGTGGCTGCGGCGTCAGGCCGACGGCCTGGTCCGCAGCCACGAGCGCGCGCTCGCCGGCGCCCGCCGCATCGAGCGCGACCGCGAATTCCGGGAACTGATGGACCTGCTGCCCGACGGCGTGATGCTGGTCGCCGCCGGCCGCGTGCGCCATGCCAACGCCGCCTGCGCGGCCGCGTTCGGCCACGACGGGGCCATGGCCGGCGTCGAGGTCGGCACGCTGATCGCCGCCGACGACGCCGGCGCGTTCGGCGACTGGCTCGACGATCCGCAGCGCACGCCCGACGCGCCCTCGCCGTGCATGGTGCGCCGGGACGGCACGCGGTTCCGCGCATCGCTGACTGCGAGCCGTACGCGCTACGACGACACCGACTGCATCCTGGTCGCCGTGCGCGACCTGAGCGAGGTCGAGCGGATGCGCGACGAACTGGCCGCAGGCAATGCCGAGCTGCGCGCGCTCGCCGCGCGGATCTTCACCGTCCAGGAGGACGAGCGGCGCGCGATCTCGCGCGAACTGCACGACGACATCGGCCAGTCGGTCACCGCGATGAAGCTCGCCGCGGGCAGCGCGCTGGCCGAGGCCGACGCGCTGCGCCGGCGCGACGACCTGGAGGACATCGCGATGCTGGCCGATGCGACGATCGAGCGCCTGCGCGATATCTCGGTGCTGCTGCGCCCGCCGCAGCTCGACGCGCTGGGCCTGGAGGCGGCGCTGCGCTGGCACGCCGGGCGGCTGCTGCGCAACTCGGCCGTGCGCGCCGAGGTCGAGATCGCGGAACTGGCCAGCCGGCCCGACCGCGAGGTCGAGCAGGCCTGCTTCCGCATCGCGCAGGAGGCGCTGACGAACATCGTCCGCCACGCCCGCGCCAGCCGCGTCGCGCTGCGGCTCTACGCCGACACCGACGCCGACATGCTGTGCCTGCAGGTCAGCGACGACGGCGTCGGTTTCCCCGACGGCACCCCGAAGGGCCTGGGCCTGGTGATCATGCGCGAGCGCGCGCAGGGCGTGGGCGGCCGCCTGGAGGCGGCGTCGTCGCCGGCCCGCGGCACCCGGATCGAGGCGCGCCTGCCCTACGCCGCGCAGGCGGCCCGGTGACCGCGCCGTCCGCGGCCGGCGGCTAGAATCCGACGATGCAGACCGTTGCCCCTTCCCTGGAACGTCTCGGCGCCGGCCACCCGGTGCTGGCGCAGATGATCCGCGACGCCAGGACGCGGGACGGCTCGCTGGTCCTGCTGCACCTGGACATCGACCACTTCGCTTCGGTCAACCAGAACATGGGCGTGGACGTCGGCGACGCGGCGCTCGAGGCGATCGGCGCCCGGCTGCAGGCGGCGCTCGGCGCATGCGGCGCGGTGTGGCGGCACGGCAGCGACGAGTTCGTCGCGGCGGCCTGGCTGGACGACGACGCACCGGCCTCGGCGCAGGCGCTGGCCGAGGCCCTGGTCGCGGAGATCGAGCGCCCGCTCGAGGTGCTGCCCTACACGCTGTTCCTCGACGCCAAGGTCGGCGTGAGCCTGTGCCCGCAGCACGGCACCGAGCCCTCGGCGCTGCTGCAACTGGCCGAGAACGCCGTCCGGCGCGCGTCGCACGCCGCGCACGAGCACGTGCAGCTGCACAGCAGCGCGGCGGCCGACCGCAGCCAGAGCGAGAACGGCATCGGCCGGCAGATCCTCGAGGCGCTGCCCAACGGCGAGTTCCGCCTGCGCTACCAGCCCAAGATCAGCGCCCGCGACGGCCGCGTGATCGGCATGGAGGCGCTGCTGCGCTGGCAGTCGCCGACGCTGGGGCTGCTGCTGCCCGAGCGCTTCCTGCCGACGGCCGAGCGCATCGGCGCGATCCTGCAGATCGGCAACTGGATGCTCGACCGCGTGGTCGCGCAGATCCGGGCCTGGCGCGAACAGGGCTTCGACGATTTCTTCGTCGGCATGAACGTGACCACGCAGCAGCTGCTCGACCCGGAGTTCGTCGACCGGCTGCTCGGGCGCATGCAGCAGGCCGGCCTGCCGACGGCATCGCTGGTGCTCGAGCTCAACGAGCGGGCGCTGGGCAGCAACATCGACGTCGTGCACCGCGCGGTCTCGGCGCTGCGCCACGAGGGCATCGGGGTCACGCTCGACAACTTCGGCACCGGCGACGCCAGCCTCGGCGCGCTGGTGCGCTACCCCGCCGACATCCTCAAGATCGACCGCAGTTTCATCAACGCCGCGCCTGCGGGCAGTCGCGAGACCGCGATCGTGCGGGCGCTGATCGCGATGGGCCACCAGCTGGGCATGAAGGTGATCGCCAACGGCGTGGAGACCGAGGCCCAGCTGGGCTTCCTGCGCCGGGCCGACTGCGATTACTTCCAGGGCTACCTGTTCGGCGAGCCGATGAGCGCCGAGACCGCGGGCCAGGCGCTGCGGCGGCGCTACCTGCGGCCGGAACTGTTCACCGCGACCAAGTCGCACCGCACGCTGCTGCTCGTCGACGACGAGGAGAACGTGCTGCGGGCGCTGGTGCGGCTGTTCCGGCGCGACGGCTACCGGATCCTGGCGGCCGGCAACGTACGCGATGCGTTCGGCCTGCTGGCGACCAACGAGGTCCAGGTGATCCTGTCCGACCAGCGCATGTCGGAGATGGACGGCACCGAGTTCCTGGGCCGGGTGAAGATGCTCTACCCCGACACGATCCGCCTGGTGCTGTCGGGCTACACCGACCTGGCCACGGTGACCGAGGCGATCAACCGCGGCGCGATCTACCGGTTCCTGACCAAGCCCTGGGACGACAACGTGCTGCGCGACCACATCCGCCAGGCGTTCCGGACCTACGACGCCCAGCGCGGGCGCGAGGGAACGCCGTAGGCGCGTGATCGCGCGGTGGGCTTCGCCGATACAGCCTTTCGCGCGCGACGCGGCTCGCTGGTACGGCTTTCGCGCGCAAGCGCGCTCCTACAGGAATTCCGACTGCCGGACGGCTGCAGAGTGCCGTAGGAGCGCGCTCGCGCGCGATGGGGCCTGCCGATAAAGCCTCTCGCGCGCAGGCGCGCGCCTGCGGAGACTTCCGCGTGGCTCAGTGCGCGCCGACCGGCTGGCGCACCGGCAGCACGATGCGGAAGCGGCTGCCGGCACCCGGCGCGCTGTCGACTTCGATCCGGCCGTGGTGCTTGGCGACGATGCCGTAGGAGATCGACAGGCCGAGTCCGGTGCCCTTGCCCACCGGCTTGGTGGTGAAGAACGGATCGAAGATCCGCTGCAGCATCTCCGCCGGGATGCCGTTGCCGGTGTCGGCGATCTCCACCCAGACCTGTTCGCCCTCCTGGCCGGTGCGCACGGTGATCGTGCCCTGCTCCTCGATCGCCTGCCCGGCATTGAGCAGCAGGTTCATGAACACCTGGTTGAGCTCGGACTGCAGGCACTCGACCATCGGCAGCGTGCCGTACGCCTTCTCCAGCGTGGCCTTGTAGCGCAGTTCGTTCCAGACGATGTTGATCGTCGACTCGAGTCCGGCATGCAGGTCGGCCAGGCGCCAGGCGTGCTCGCGGTCCGAGCGCGAGAAGTCGCGCAGGTCGCGGACGATGCGGGTGACGCGCTCGATGCCCTGACGCGACTCGCTCAGCAGCTGCGGCAGGTCGCGGCTGATGAAGTCGATGTCCAATCGCTCGCGCGTGGCGTCGATCTCGGCGCGCATCGCGTGCGGCTCGTCGGACCGCAGCGCGCGCTCGTAGACGTCGATCAGCGCGAACAGGTTGCCGACGTACTCCTGCAGGCTGCCGAGGTTGGAATGCACGTAGCCGATCGGATTGTTGATCTCGTGCGCGACGCCGGCGGCGAGCTGGCCGATCGACGCCAGTTTCTCGGCCTGCAGCAGCTGTTCCTGCGCGGCGTTGAAGCGGACGTTGAGTTCCTGGTGGCGCTGCAGCAGTTCGTCGTCGCCGCGGCGCGGCCGCGCCGGGTCCTGCAGCACCAGCAGGAAGCGGTCGTCGTCGGCGGACAGCCGGTACAGGCGCGCGGCGATCTGGGTGCCGTCGCCGAACGCGACCTGGTCGCGCCAGCGTCCGGTGGCGTGCGCCTGCGCCAGCGCCTCGGGCGGCAGCAGCGCATCGAGCCGGCACGCGTTGGCCGACCACGCCGGATGCAGCCGCTGCAGTGCGTCGCCGGTCGGATTGGCGTAGAGCAGGCGGCCGTCGCCGCCGTAGAGGTAGACGCCTTCCTCGATGCAGGACAGGACCGAAGTCGGCATGGATGGGGGCGTCGAGGTCGCGGGATCGGGGATCGGGGGCACTGCGTGGACCGAATGCGGGCGCGTGCCGATTCTACCCGGCGTGCCCTCGGTGCGCCGCCCGTCGCCGGCTCAGGCGACTGCGAGGTCGCGGACGCGGGCGCCGCGCTCGGTGCGTCCCTGGGCGTCGTAGCCGGGCGCGCTTTCGGTCCGGCCGAGATGGCGCAGCGCCCAGTTGACCTCGCGCCGGCGCCGGGCGAGCAGCGCGCCGTTGGCGCGGTTGAGCTCGCTCAGCTCGGCCAGCGGGCCGACCAGTTCGCCGGCCGGGCAGCGCTCGAGCTCGCGCAGCGCGACGATCTTGTCCTGGGTCGAGCGCATCAGCGCGCCGACGTCGTGGCAGATCAGCGCCTCGCGCTCGTCGGCGAGCGCGGTCGCCAGGCGCTCGAGGCTGGCCTGTGCCGCCGTCATGGGGTCAGCCGCCCAGGCGGGCGTCGAGGTCGAGCATCCGCGAGGCGATCGCCTCGGCGTCGACCCGGTAGCTGCCCGAGGCGATCGCCTCGCGCACGGCCTGGACGCGCGATTCGTCGAAGGCGGGCCGCGTCGAAAGGTCGCGCTGCAGCGCCTGCAGGCCGGTCGCCTCGCCGGTCAGGCGCAGGCTGTCGCCGGCCGCGGCGGCCTCGACCGCCTTGTCGCGCGCGTCGCCGGCGCGGCCCACCTGGGGGCCGGCCACGGGCGTGGCGCTGCGGACGGTCGGCGCCTGGAGTCCATCGATCTTGTGGGTCATGGCAGGGATCCTGACACGAAGTGCGTGAATGGGTTCGTGGATGGTATCGGCCGGCGGCCGGGGAGCTTTAGTACCGATCGGCGCCGGGGCCGGGAGCGCATCGCCACTAGCGGCCGACAACCACATCGCCGGACGGGTCGACGATGCCCTGCACCACCCGGCGCGAGGACAGGTTCTCGACGCTGACGCGCTCGCGCTCGCCGGCGTCGCCGAGCGCGCGGCCGGCCATGCGCACCTCGATGCCGGCCTGGCGCGCGACCAGCGCGATGGTGTCGCCGCGGCGCACCAGGCGCGGTGCGACCAGGTCGCCGGCGGTCAGCACGCTGCCGGCCAGCAGCGTGCGACGCGCGCTGCGGCCGATCGCGTCGGCCGGGTCGGCCACCGCGGCGCCGGCCACGCGGGCGCCGTCGCGGCGCTCGGCGACGATGTCATCGGCCGCGATCGTCTGGCCTGACGCCACGCCGCGCGCCAGCACCAGCACCGTCTGGCTGCGCCGCACGCGCACCGGCACGTACAGCCGCCACCCCGCCGGACAGCTCACCTCCACCGTGGCGCCGCCGCTGCGGGTGGCCTGCAGCCGCTCCGCGCACCGGGGCATGCGCAGGGCCGGGTCGAGCGACGCCTCGGCCTCGCCAGCCTCCACCGCCGACAACGCCGCCAGGCGGATCGACTCGACCGGCTGGAACGCATCCGTCGCCGCGACCGGCCAGACCGCGGCGAGCGCCAGCAGCGACAGGACCAGGCGCCATGCTGGATTCGCGCGGCGGCGCTGCGGGCGGGACGGCATGGCGGCTCCTCGAAAAACGGACGCTCCCGGCGATGCAAGCGCCGTGCCGCATCGCCGGCCAGTGGACCCTCAAGTCGCACCGAGGCGCGCCGATACCGCAGGCATGTCGCAGGATCTGCTCGACCGCATCGACCAGCGTACCCGCCTCGCCGGCCACAACCGGCTGGCGCTGTTGCTGTTCCGTCTCGGCGGACGCCAGGTTTTTGGCGTCAACGTGTTCAAGGTGCAGGAGGTCCTGCGCCGGCCGCACCTGTTCCGCGTGCCCGGGCTGCCCGCGCAGTTCGCCGGCGTCGCCGACGTCCGCGGCCGCAGCGTGCCGGTGCTCGACCTGGGGGTCGCGATCGGCCATCCCGAGCGCGGCGACGACGTCGCGCCCGGCTACCTGGTGGTCACCGAGTTCAACCGCTCGGTCCAGGGCTTCCTGGTCAGCGGCGTGGAACGCATCGTCAACATCGCCGTCGAGGACGTGCTGCCGCCGCCCGACCTGGGCGCCGAGGGCGGTTACCTGACCGCGGTCACGCGCTACCAGGGCGAGCTGATCCAGGTGATCGACGTCGAGAGCGTGCTCGCCGACATCTCGCAGGCGCGTATGGACGCCGACCTGTCCGCAGACTATGCGCTGCCGGCCGACGCGCCGCCGATGCAGGTGCTGGTGGTCGACGACTCGCGCGTGGCGCGCCAGCAGATCCGCAGCGTGCTCGACCAGCTCGGCGTCGGCGTGACGCTGCTCTCCGACGGCCGCCAGGCGCTCGACCACCTGCTGCAGCTGCACGCGGCCGGCGAGCCGCCCTCGCAGCGCTACGCGATGATCGTCTCCGACATCGAGATGCCGGCGATGGACGGCTACACGCTGACGACGGAAATCCGTCGCCACCCCGGCCTGGCCGACCTGTACGTGCTGCTGCACACCTCGCTGTCGGGCGTGTTCAACACCTCGATGGTGCAGAGCGTGGGCGCCAACGCATTCGTCGCCAAGTACAGCCCGCACGACCTGGCCGACGAGGTGCTCAAGCGCCTGCACGAGGTCGCCGACGCGGCCGGCGGGGCGCTGGTCGCCTGACGGCGCGGCTCGTGTAGGAGCGCGCTCGCGCGCGATTGGGCCTCACCGGGAACGCGTCATCGCGCGCGAGCGCGCTCCTACGGGGCGTCTTTCGGCCCGGTTCTGGCACGACGCTTGCACGGTCACCGGCGAACTCCGCCGGAGGCCGGCCATGTCCAATCCGATCTCGTCCTATCTCGGGCTGCAGGCCGATGCGCTGCCGCTGCGCGAGCAGCGGATGAAGCTCATCGCCAGCAACCTGGCCAATGCCGACACGCCCGGCTTCCAGGCCCGCGACCTCGACTTCAACGCCGCCCTGGCCGCCGCGGCGCGTACGCGCGAGTCCGGCGGGCCCACGGCCCCGCGCGAGCGCGGCGACCACATCCCGCTGCCGGGCAGCGACACGCTGGCACCGTTCGAGGTCGCGCGCGTCGCGGCCCAGGCCAGCCTGGACGGCAACAGCGTCGACCCGGACGCCGAGCGCGCCGCCTACGGCCGCGCGGCACTCGAGTACCGCGCGTCGCTGAGCTTTCTCGAATCCAAGGTCCGCACCCTGCTGACCGCCATCACCGGACAGTGACGATGAGCAACCTGCCGATCTTCGACGTCGCCGGTTCGGCCATGCAGGCCCAGTCGGTCCGCCTGAGCACGCTGGCCAGCAACCTGGCCAACGCCGACTCGGTCGCCGGTTCGCCCGAGCAGGTCTACCGGCCGCTCGAGCCGGTGTTCCGCGCCAGTGCGCACGCCAGCGACCCGGCGCTGACCGGCGTGCAGGTGGCCGGCATCGTCGAGCGCGAAACCCCGCCGATCCAGCGCTACGAACCCGGGCACCCGCTCGCCGACGCCCAGGGCTACGTGTACGCGCCCGACGTCGACCCGGTCTCGCAGATGGTCAACCTGATCTCCGCCTCGCGCAGCTACCAGGCCGGCGTGGAGATGATGAACACCGCCAAGGAACTGGCCGTCGCCACCCTGAGCATGGGCCGCTGAGGCCCGGAGCACGCACCCGATGAGCACGATCGCCGGCGACATCACCACCAGCCTCGGCCTGGCCGCGGGCGGCAGCGCGGCCGCCGACAAAAAGGACGCCTCGCTGGGCCAGGCCGACTTCCTGCGGCTGATGACCGAGCAGCTCAAGCACCAGGACCCGCTCAAGCCGATGGAGAACAGCGCGTTCCTCGGCCAGCTGGCGCAGTTCTCGACCGTGCAGGGCATCCAGGACCTCAACGGCTCGGTCGACGGCTTCGCCAACGCGATGGCCAGCGATCAGCTGCTGCGCGGCGCGACCCTCGTCGGCCGCGACGTCGTGCTGCCGTCGGCCAAGCTGGCGCTGCCCGCTGAGGGCGGCGCGACCGGTCTGGTCGCCGCGCCGTCGGCGGGGACCGTGAACTTCGAGGTCACCGACGCCAACGGCCAGGCGGTGCACCAGTTCAGCGTGCCGGCCACGGCCGCCGGCGAGGTCGCGTTCGCCTGGGACGGCATCGACGCCGCGGGCAACCGGCTGCCGGCCGGCACCTACGGCATCGCCGCGCGTCACCTGTCGGGCAGCGGCGAGACGTCGGTGCTGAGCACCTACGTGCGCGCCCGCGTCGACAGCGTGTCGGTCGGCAGCGACGGCCTCTACCTCGACCTCGACGGCCTGGGCACCGCGCCGATCGGCTACGTGCTGCGCGTCAACTGACCGCCCTTCCCTTCCGCGTCCGACCTTCACGGAGTCCGCCATGAGCTTCAACACCGCCCTGTCCGGCATCAACGCGGCCAACGCCGACCTCAACGTCACCGCGAACAACGTCGCCAACGTCAACACCACGGGCTTCAAGGAGTCGCGCGCCGAGTTCGGCGACCTGTTCTCGCGCACGTCCTACGGGCTGGCGCGCAACGCGATCGGCTCGGGCGTGAAGCTGAGCAACGTCGCGCAGCAGTTCTCCCAGGGCAACATCGCGCCGACCGGGCGCAACCTGGACATGGCGATCGACGGCGAGGGCTTCTTCACCCTCAACAAGAACGGCGCCCGGCTCTACAGCCGCGCCGGCAACTTCCAGGCCGACAACCAGGGTTTCATCGGCACGCCCGACGGCGCCCGCCTGCAGGTCTACCCGCCCAGCGTCAACGGCGACGGCTTCGACGTCGGCCGGGTCACCGACCTGCAACTGCTGGCCACCGACAGCCCGCCGCGCGCGACCAGCGCGGTGAACCTGAAGTTCACGCTGCCCGGCAACGCCAATCCCCCGGCGATCGCGACCTTCGACCCGGGCGAGCCGAACAGCTACACCGCCTCGAGCGGCGGCGTCACGGTGTTCGATTCGCTGGGCGTGAGCCACGTGCAGACCTCGTACTTCGTCAAGACCGACGTCGCCAACGAGTGGCAGGTGCACACCTACATCGACGGCGCGCGCGTGGGCGACGTCGCCACGCTCGCGTTCACCGACAACGGCGCGCTGGCCACGCCGGCCGACGGCCGGATCGTGCTGGCGCCGTTCACGCCCGGCAACGGTGCGGGCGACGTCGCGGTGACGCTCGACGTGACCGGCTCGACCCAGTACGGCAACAGCTTCCAGCTGCGCGACAACCGCCAGGACGGCTACGCCGCCGGCAAGCTCGACGAGATCAGCATCGCCGCCGACGGCGTGGTGTTCGCGCGCTACTCCAACGGCGCCGACGCCGCGCTGGGCCAGGTCGCGCTGACGACCTTCGTCAACCCGCAGGGCCTGCAGTCGCAGGGCAACAACTTCTGGGCCGAGAGCTACGACTCGGGTGCCGCTCGCACCGGCGTGCCCGACAGCGCTGACTTCGGCCAGCTGCAGGCCGGCGCGCTCGAGTCGTCGACCGTCGACCTGACCGAGCAACTGGTCAACATGATCGTCGCCCAGCGCAACTTCCAGGCCAACGCGCAGATGATCTCGACCCAGGACCAGGTGACGCAGACGGTCATCAACATCCGTTGATGATCGCGGGATTCGGGATTGGGGATTCGGGATTCGCGAAGGCGACTCCCGCCCGATCTTGCTGATCCCGCATCCCCAATCCCGAATCCCCAATCCCGGCCTCCATGGACAAATCCCTCTACGTCGCGATGAGCGGTGCCCGCGCCACGCTGCAGGCGCAGGGCACGGTGGCGCACAACCTGGCCAATGCCGAGACCGCCGGGTTCAAGGCGGCGCTGGCGAACACGCAGGCCTACCTCGTGCCCGGCGGCGCGCACGCCTCGCGCATCGACGCGATGCACATCGACCAGGGCTTCGACAGCCGGGTCGGCGCGCAGCGCGTGACCGGCAACCCGCTCGACGTCTCGCTGCGGCCCGACCGCTGGCTCGCGGTGCAGTCGGCCGACGGCGGCGAGGCCTACACCCGCGCCGGCAATCTGTCGCTGACACCCAACGGCCAGTTGGTCACCGCCGGCGGGCACCCGCTGGTCGACGAGAACGGGCTGCCGATGACGCTGCCGCCGCACCAGGCGCTGGACGTCGGCCAGGACGGCACCGTGTCGATCGTGCCGCTGGGCGAAGGCCCGCAGACGCTGGCGATCGTCGGCCGCATCCGCGTCGTCGAGGCCACGCCCGACCGGCTCGCGCGCGGGCTCGACGGCCTGATGCGCAACGCCGACCCGCAGCAGCCGCTGGCCCAGGCGGCCGGCGACACGATGGTCACCGGCGCGCTGGAGGCCAGCAACGTCGACGCCGCCGGCGCGCTGGTGCAGATGATCCAGCTGCAGCGGCAGTTCGAGATGCAGGTCAAGCTGATCCAGCGCGGCGACGACAACGCCCAGGCCGCCAACAGCCTGCTGCGCCTGGGCGGCTGACGCGCGCGCTTTGCGCGCGTGGGAATGGGGATTCGGGAATGGGGACTCGGGACGGGCAACAGCGGCACGCTGCAGCCCCGGCCCCGGCCCCGGCCCCGTCGCTCCTCCAAAGACCGAATTCCGAATGACCACCGTTCTCCGCGGGATACTCGCACGCGCGACTTTCGATTCTTGATGCGTGACGGGTACGCAACGCGCACCGCCCGACGCTCGCATCCCGTCCGCTTGTCCGAATCCCCAATCCCGAATCTCCAATCCCGGCGCCACTGGCACACCGATTGCATCTCCCCATCCGACGGCGCCCCGCGCCGGCATCGAGGACACGACGATGAACCAGGCACTGTGGGTGGCGAAGACCGGACTGGACGCGCAGCAGACGCGCATGTCCGTGGTCTCCAACAATCTCGCCAACACCAACACCACCGGCTTCAAGCGCGACCGCGCCAACTTCGAGGACCTGCTCTACCAGCAGGTGCGTCAGCCCGGCGGCGCGACCTCGGCGCAGACCCAGCTGCCGACCGGCCTGCAGCTGGGCACCGGCGTGCGCGTGGTGTCGACGGCCAAGGACTTCCAGCAGGGCAACCCGCAGCAGACCGGCCGCGCGCTCGACGTGATGATCAACGGGCGCGGCTTCTTCGAGGTCCTGATGCCCGACGGCACGTCGGCCTACACCCGCGACGGCAGCTTCCAGGTCAGTCCGCAGGGCGAGCTGGTGACCAGCAGTGGGTTCCCGGTGCAGCCGGGCATCCAGATCCCCGAAGGCGCGCAGTCGATGACCATCGGCCAGGACGGCACGATCACCGTGCAGATGGCCGGCGAGGCCCAGGGCCTGGAGATCGGCGCGCTGACCGTCAGCGACTTCATCAATCCCGCCGGGCTGCAGGCCCGCGGCGAGAACCTGTACCTGGAGACCACCGCGTCGGGCCCCGCGCAGAACGGCACGCCCGGCCTCAACGGGCTGGGCCTGGTCGAACAGGGCGCGCTGGAAGGCAGCAACGTCAACGTGGTTGAGGAGCTGGTCAGCATGATCGAGACCCAGCGGGCGTACGAGATGAACGCCAAGGCGATCTCGACCACCGACGCGATGCTCGGCTACCTCAACAACAACGTCTGAGGCCACCATGTCCGCCCGCCTTCCGACCGTCCCGCGCGCCCTCGCGCCGATCGCGCTGACCGCCCTGCTCGGCGGCTGCGTCGCGGCCGGCGATGTCCGCCCGTACCCGCCGCTGGCGCCGATCCAGCCGGTGGTCGCCGCGCCCGCCTACGCGACCCAGGGCGCGATCTACCAGGCCGGCGGCGGCGGGCTGTCGCTGTTCGCCGACAAGCGCGCGCGCGACGTCGGCGACCTGATCACGATCCAGTTGGTCGAGAGCACGATCGCGCAGACCAACGCCGCAACCCAGGTCGGCAAGGAGAGCGGCATCGCGATCGCCGCGCCCAACCTGTTCGGCGCCCCGGTCACGGTGGGCGGGCGCGAGGTGCTCGGCGCCAGCGCCACCGGCACGCGCGACTTCGACGGCAGTGGCCGCAGCACACAGAGCAACCGCCTGCAGGGCAGCATCACCGTCACCGTCGTGCAACGGCTGCCCAACGGCAACCTGGTGGTCGAGGGCAGCAAGAACCTGCGCCTGAACCAGGGCAACGAGCTGGTGCAAGTCCAGGGCATCGTGCGCCCGGCCGACATCGCCCCCGACAACAGCGTGCCCTCGGGCCGCGTCGCCGACGCCCGGATCGTCTACGGCGGCCGCGGCGCGATCGCCCAGTCCAACGCGATGGGCTGGCTGGGCCGCTTCTTCAATTCGCGGCTGTATCCCTACTGAGCCCCGCCATGCGCCTTGCCCGCCTCCGTCCGTTTCTCGTCGTCGCGCTCGCGCTGTGCGCCTGCCTGCCCGCGTTCGGGCAGGAGCGCATCAAGGACCTGGCCACCGTCGGCGGCGTGCGCGGCAACGCGCTCGTCGGCTACGGCCTGGTCGTGGGCCTGGACGGCAGCGGCGACCGCACCAGCCAAGCGCCCTTCACCGTGCAGAGCCTGCGCAACATGCTCAACGAACTCGGCGTGACCGTGCCGTCGAACGTGAACCCGCAGCTCAAGAACGTGGCCGCGGTCGCGATCCACGCCGAGCTGCCGCCGTTCGCCAAGCCCGGCCAGACGATCGACGTGACCGTGTCGTCGATCGCCAACGCGGTCTCGCTGCGCGGCGGCACGCTGCTGATGGCCCCGCTCAAGGGCGCCGACGGCCAGGTCTACGCGATCGCCCAGGGCAGCCTGGTGGTCGGCGGCTTCGGCGCGCAGGGGCGCGACGGCTCGCGCGTGTCGGTCAACATCCCCAGCGTGGGACGCATCCCGAACGGCGCGATGGTCGAACGCGGTGTCGCGGCCGGCGACATGGGCGACAGCGGCGAGTTGACCCTCAACCTCAACCGGGCCGATTTCAGCACCATCGCCAACATGGTCGCCGCGCTCGACGCGCGCTTCGGCCCGGGCACCGCGCGCGCGGTCGACGGCGTGACCGTCGCGGTGCGCGCCCCGTTCGACCCGGGGGCGCGGATCGGCTTCCTGGCGCAGGTGGAGAACGTGCAGCTGGCCGCAGGCTCGGCGCCGGCGAAGGTCATCGTCAACTCGCGCACCGGCACCGTCGTCATCGGCTCGCAGGTCAAGGTGCTGCCGGCGGCGATCGCCCACGGCTCGCTGAGCGTGACGATCACCGAGAGCGTGGGCGTGAGCCAGCCCGAGCCCTTCGGCCGCGGCAGCACGGTCGTGGCGCCGCAGTCGGACATCGAGATCGGCCAGGACGGCAGCCGCATGTTCAAGTTCGCCGGCGGCACCTCGCTCGACGAGATCGTCCGCGCCGTCAATGCGGTGGGCGCGGCGCCCGGCGACCTGATCGCGATCCTCGAGGCGCTCAAGCAGGCCGGCGCGCTGCGCGCGGAGCTCGAGGTGATCTGACATGCGGATCGCACCGGCTCCCATCGACCTTTCGCCCGCGCAGCGACCCGATGCCGCGCGCATCGACCAGGCCGCGCGCCAGTTCGAGGGCGTGTTCGCGCAGATGCTGATCAAGAGCATGCGCGACGCGAGCTTCGGCGACGCGCTGTTCCCCGGCGAGAACCAGCTCTACCGCGACCTCTACGACCAGAAGCTCGCCAAGTCGCTGACCGACGGGCCGGGGCTGGGCCTGGCGAAGACGATCGCGCGCCAGCTCGGCGGCGCTGAGGCCGCGCCGGTGCTCGACACGCGCCTGGACCCGGCCGCGCCCCTGCCCTCGGCCATCGACGGCGATGCCGCGTCCGAGCTGCCCGGGACCCTGGGCGCGCGCACGCTCGACCTGATCGCCGGGCGCCCGGCGGGTCCGGAAGGCGACGCGGCCGCCGCGTCGCCGATGGACGGCTTCATCGACCGGCTGATGGCCCGCGTGCAGCCCGCCGCGGAGGCCGCCGGAGCGGCCGCGACGGCGCTGGTGCCCGGCGCCGCGGCGCTGGAAAGCGCGTCGCGCGCGGCCGCCGAACGGCTGGGCACGCGGACGCCGGAAGGCTTCGTCGCCTCGATCTGGTCGCACGCGCAGGCCGCGGCGCAGGAGCTCGGCGTGGACGCGCGGGCGCTGGTCGCGCAGGCCGCGCTCGAGACCGGCTGGGGCCGCCGCATGATCCGCCACGGCGACGGCGCGACCGCGCACAACCTGTTCGGCATCAAGGCGACCGGCTGGCAGGGCGAACGCGCAAGCGCGACCACGCACGAGTACAGCAACGGCGTGCGCCACAGCGAACGCGCCGACTTCCGCGCCTACGCCTCGCCGGCCGAGAGCTTCGCGGACTACGTTCGGCTGATCAAGCAGAACCCGCGCTACCGCCAGGCGCTCGAATCGGGCGGCGACGTGCGCCGCTTCGCCAGTGCGCTGCAGCGCGCCGGCTACGCCACCGATCCGCGCTACGCCGACAAGATCAGCGCGATCGCCAACGGCCCCACGCTCGGCCGCGCGCTGTCGACGATCTCCGAGGTCGCGCGCGAGGCCGGCGACGCCGCCACGCGCTCCTCCTTCCGCTTCGCCGGCGCCGACACGCCCGGCCAGGCCGTCACCCGCCGCTAGCCGCCAGGACCCGCCATGGCCAACGTCCTCACCACCGGCACCAGCGCGCTGATCGCGTTCCAGCGGGCGCTCTCGACCGTCGGCCACAACGTCGCCAACATCAAGACGCCCGGCTACAGCCGCCAGCAGGTCGAGTTCGCGACCGGCACGCCGCGCGACGTCGGCGTGGGCTACATCGGCAGCGGCACCCGGATCAGCGACATCCGCCGCGTCGCCGACGACCTGGCCAACGCGCGGTTGATCGACAGCGGCGGCGAGCTCGCACGCCTGCAGCAGCTCTCGACCCTCACCGGCCGCGTCGACAGCCTGATGTCCGAGTCGGCGACCGGCATCGCCGGGCAATGGTCGAACTTCTTCGATGCGGTCAGCGCGCTGTCGTCCAACGCCTTGGCGTCGGCCGAACGCCAGAGCCTGCTCGGCGACGCCAAGGCGCTGACCTCGCGCTTCCAGCAGTTGCACGGCGAGTTCGGGCGCCTGGCGAGCGAAGTCGACAACGGCCTGGTCGCCGGCGCGACCGAGGTCAACCGCCTGGCCGGCCAGATCGCCCAGCTCAACGCGCGCATCGGCAGCGCGACGACCGCCTCGCCCGACCTGCTCGACCAGCGCGACCAGCTGATCACCGAGCTCGTCGGCTGGACCGGCGGGACGGCCGTGGCACAGGACGGCGGCGCGATCAACGTGTTCTCCAGCGGCGGCCAGGCACTGGTGGTCGGCAGCCAGGCCTCGCAACTGACCACCGTCTCCGATCCCTACCGGCCCGAGCGGCAGCAGCTCGCGCTGCAGGCGCCGGGGCAGACCGTGCGCATCGACGAGCGCGCGATGGGCGGGCGCCTGGGCGGCCTGCTCGAGTTCCGCAGCCAGGTGCTCGACCCGACGCAGGCCGAACTGGGCCGGGTCGCACTCGGCTTGGGGCTGCACTTCAACGCCGGCCACGCCGCCGGCGTCGACCAGTACGGCGCACGGGGCGGCGACTTCTTCGCCGTGCCCGCACCGGTCGTCTCCGGGCACGCGGGCAACACCGGCTCTGCGCGGCTCTCGGCCAGCGTCGCCGACCTCGCCGCTGTCGACGGCCGCAACCTGGTCGTGCAGTGGCGCGACGGCGCGTGGTCGGCAAGCGACGCGGGGACCGGCGCCGCGGTGCCGGTCGCGGGCACCGGCACCGCCGACGACCCGCTGCGCGTGGGCGGCATCGCACTGGTCGTGAACGGGACGCCGGCGCAGCAGGACCGCTTCCTGCTGCAGCCCACCGCGCAGGTCGCCGGCGGGCTGGCGGTGGCGATCACCGATCCGGGCCGGATCGCGGCAGCGTCCCCGGTGCGCGTCGACGCCGCGCTCGACAACCTGGGCACCGGCAAGCCGTCCGGCATCCGCGTGGACGATGCCGCCCATGCGGCGCTCGCGGCTCCGGCCAGCATCGAATTCCTCGACGGCGACCAGTACACGATCGACGGCGACGGCCCGTTCCCCTACACCCCCGGGGCGCGGATCGAGGCCAACGGCTGGTCGTTCGTCATCGACGGCGTGCCGGCCGCCGGCGACGCCTTCACGGTCGGCCCGACCGGTGCCGGGTCCAGCGACAACGGCAATGCCGCCCTGCTCGCCGGGTTCGACGATCTGCGCCTGCTCGACGGCGGCAACGTCAGCCTCAACGGCGCGATCTCGGGCCTGACCTCGGCCGTCGGCTCGACCGCACGCCACGCCGCCTATGCCGCCGAGGCGCAGGCGGTGGTGCATACGCAGGCGCAGTCGGCGCGCGACAGCGTCTCGGGCGTCAACCTCGACGAGGAGGCCGCGAACATGCTGCAGCTCCAGCAGGCCTACCAGGCCGCCGCGCAGATCGTGTCCACCGCCGACACCCTGTTCCAGTCGATCCTCGGAGCCGTCCGCCGATGAGCAACCGCATCTCCACCAGCATGCTCTACCAGCAGTCGATCGCGTCGCTGCAGTCCAAGCAGGCTTCGCTGGCGCGCCTGCAGCAGCAGTTGGGCACCGGCCAGAAGCTGCTCACCGCCAAGGACGATCCGGTCGGTGCCGGCGCCGCGGTCGGCCTGGACCGCGCGCTCGCCGAGCTCGAACGCTTCGGCAAGAACGGCGATGCCATGCGCCACCGCCTGGGGATGCAGGAAAGCGCGCTGTCGCAGGCCGGCGACATCATGGGACGGATCACCGAGCTGACCGTGCGCGCCAACAGTGCGTCGTTGTCGGACGGCGACCGCAAGGCCATCGGCATCGAGATCACCAGCCTGCGCGACAGCCTGCTGGAAGTGGCCAACAGCCCGGACGGCACCGGCCGCTACCTGTTCGGCGGCACCCAGGACGGCAGCCCGCCATTCACCCGCGTCGCCGGCAGCGTCGCCTACGGTGGCGACCAGACCCAGCGCCAGGTCGAGGTCGCGCCACAGCTGTTCGTCGCCGACACGCTGCCCGGCAGCGAGGTCTTCCTGCGCGTGCGTACCGGCGACGGCCGGGCCGACGTCGACGCGCAGGCCGGCAATGCCGGCACCGGCCGCATCGGCAGCTTCTCGGTCGCCGATTCGACCCGCTGGGACGGCGGCCGCTATCGGGTCGAATTCGGCGCCGAGGGCGCCTACGAGGTGCGCGACGCCGCGGGCGAGGTCGTCGCCAGCGGCACGCACGCCGACGGCGATGCGATCGACGTCGCCGGCGTGCACGTGGTGATCGCGGGCGCACCGGCGCAGGGCGACGCGTTCGAGGTCGGGCCGGCCGCGACGCGCGACGTCTTTGCGACCATCGACCGCCTGATCGGCGCGCTGGCGCTCGATCCGACCACCGCCCCCCAGCGCGCCGACCAGCAGAACGCCCTGCAGGGCGCGATGCGCGACATCGCCACCGCGCAGGCGCACCTCATCGACGCCCGCGCCAGCGGCGGCGCCCAGCTCGCCGCGCTCGACAGCGCCGACGGCCTGCGCGATGCCCAGGGCGTGACCATCGAGACCACGCTCTCGGGCCTGCGCGACCTCGACTACGCCGAGGCGATCGCGCAGTTCAACCTCGAGAAGGTCGCGCTCGACGCCGCCCAGCTGAGCTTCGTGCAGATGCAGCGCCTGTCGCTGTTCGACCTGTTGCGCTGATCCCGGCGGATTGCAGCCGGCGCCGCCGGCGAACCGCCATGTATCTGCGAGCACGATGCGCACGCCTCCGCCATGCGCTGCAGCGCATGGCACCCGTAGGAGCGCGCTCGCGCGCGATGGGTGTTCCCTGCAAAGCCTCATCGCGCGCAAGCGTGCTCCCACGCAGATCGTCTCCGGCGACGGCACCCTTGGCCGCGATCCGCCCACGTCTCCACCACGCCCCATGGGCGCACCGCATCCCGTAGGAGTGCGCTCGCGCGCGATAGCGCGTTCCCCGTGACGCCCTCATCGCACGCGGATTCCGGCGCCCGGCGACGGAACACGTCGTCAGCCGCATCGCCCCCTCCCCACGTCGACAGGCGCCCCGCCCCTCAATCCGGCCGCGCCGCGGCCGTTAACCAGGCGTCCGGAACACGGACACGCGGCGGCCCGTCCCGACGGTGCGACGAAAGCCCTAAAGCCCGGACCCGGCACGCCGTTAATGGTTACAGCAGAGGACAGGGCCGGTAGAGACGGCAAGCCCCTGCGGCGCCACCGGCACGGCCCTGTACCCGCCGGATTCCCTCATCCAGGAGACCAGCAATGTCCGTCATCAACACCAACACGATCGCGCTCAACGCCCAGCGCAACCTGTCGACCAACAGCGCCAGCCTGTCGACGACGATCCAGCGCCTGTCCTCGGGCTCGCGCATCAACAGCGCCAAGGACGACGCCGCCGGCCTGGCGATCTCGCAGCGCTTCACCACCCAGGTCCGCGGCATGGACGTGGCGATCCGCAACGCCAACGACGGCATCTCGCTGGCGCAGACCGCGGAAGGTTCGCTGAGCGAGATCGGCAACAACCTGCAGCGCGTGCGCGAGCTCGCCAACCAGGCCGCCAACGCGACCAACTCCACCTCCGACCGCCAGGCGCTGCAGGCCGAGGTCACGCAGCTGATGTCGGAAATCGACCGCGTCGCCAAGCAGTCCGACTTCAACGGCACCAAGCTGCTCGACGGCAGCTTCAGCGGCGCGCTGTTCCAGGTCGGCGCCAATGCCGGCCAGTCGATCGCGATCGACAAGGTGGTCGATGCCAAGACCGAGTCGCTGGGCAAGACCGGGTTCGAGAGCGCAGCGCTGACCATCACCGCGCCCGCCGACGGCGACGCGCTGGTGATCAACGGCAAGACGATCGACCTGTCGAAGGTCAAGACCACGGCCGCCGTGGAAGCCGACCCGGATGCCGCGCCGCCGGTCGAGGCGGTGGACGGCAGCTACGACGTCAAGTCGCTCACTGCCGCGATCAATGCCCAGATCGGCGAGACCGGCGTCTACGCCGAAGTCACGACCGGCGAAGACGGCGTCGAGGGCATCACGCTGAACACGGTCGGCAAGGACGGCGAGATCGATACCGCCGGATCGACGAACCTGGTCGCCGGTGCCACGACCGCGGCCACCACCACGATCAAGGACATCGACATCTCGTCGGTCAAGGGCGCGCAGCAGGCGCTGACGATCGTCGACGAGGCGCTGGGCGAGATCAACAACACGCGTGCGGACCTGGGCGCGATCCAGAACCGCTTCAGCTCGGTCGTCGCCAACCTGCAGACCAGCGGCGAGAACCTGTCGGCCGCCCGCAGCCGGATCATGGACACCGACTTCGCCAAGGAGACCGCCGAGCTGTCGCGCACGCAGATCCTGCAGCAGGCCGGCACCGCGATGCTGGCGCAGGCCAACCAGATCCCGCAGAACGTGCTCAGCCTGCTGCGCTGAGTCCTGCGGATCGTCAGGGCGGCGGATGTCGCCCTGTTTCGGAAACCTCCGGCTTCGGCCGGAGGTTTTTTTTTGGTAGGAGCGCGCTCGCGCGCGAAGGTGTACCGCTAACGCCCGTTTCGCGCGCGAGCGCGCTCCTACGCGCGGGGCGTCCCAGTCGGCCCTTGCGCGCGCACGACTGCACGGGGGCAAGCGGGTCGCCGCCCAGGCACGCGACTTGCACGCGCTCAAGAAGCGCGGCCAGGGGCCGTTATCCCATCCGGACCCACCGGCGTTCGGCGTATCCGGACGACCGGGCCAGGAGACTCTCACATGGCGGACTATTCCTTCGGCTACGGCGGCGTCGGCTCCGGGCTCGACATCAGCGGCATCGTCACCCAGCTCGTGGCGGCGGAACGCGCGCCGCAGGACGCGAGGCTGAACAAGCTCGAAGCGACCGCCAAGTTCAAGCTGTCCGGGCTGGGCGCGGTCACGTCGGCATTCGACGGCCTCAAGACCGCACTGGACGCATTGCAGAAGACGGATGCACTGGGCGCACGGACGGTCAGTTCCCGCTCCACGACCGGCGCCGCGCCGACGGGCGCGACGACCGACACCGTGCTGGGCGCGACCGCGGCTGGCGGCACACCGATCGGGCGCTACGAGGTCCAGGTCCAGAGCCTGGCCACCGCCCACAAACTGGTCGGGGGCGGCATCGACAAGGACACGCGCTACGACGCGGGCACGTTGCGGATCGGCATCGGCGCGGACTTCGTCGATGTCGAGGTGCCCGCCGATGCGAGCCTGGCCGACATCCGCAGTGCGATCAACGGCGCTGCCGGCAAGCACGGCGTGCAGGCGGCGCTGCTGACGTCGGATGAGGGCCAGCACCTGTCGATCGGCAGCGACAAGACCGGCGCGGCGAATGCGATCGCGATCAGCGTCATCGCCGGCGGCAGCGACCTCGGCGCGCTGATCGACGGCATGCAGGAACGGTCGCCCGCCGCCGACGCGGTCGTCAGCATCGACGGGCTCGCGACCACCAGCGCCAGCAACACGATCGTCGATGCGGTGCCGGGCCTGACGCTCAAGCTCAAGGATGCCGGCACGAGCATCGTCGAGGTGTCCGCCAATCCCGGCGGGAGTCGCGCGGCGGTGGAAAGCTTCGTCAAGGCCTACAACGCCGCGCTCAACGCGATCTCGACAGCGACCAGCTACAACGCCGAAACCAACACGCCGTCGTCGTTGACCGGCGATGCGCAGATGCGGGGGGCGGCCTCGCAGCTGCGCGGCATGATGAGCGAACTGCTGGGCGACCTGGCGGCGCAGGGCCTCGACGCGGCCACGCTCGGCCTGCAGACCCAGGGGCATCCCAACCCGAACGGCAATCTCGTGCTCGACACCGCGAAGTTCGACGCGGCGATGGCCGCCAATCCGGCCAAGATCGTCGCCGCGCTCAGTGGCGAGGGCGGCGCCGCCTCGCGGCTCAATGCGGTCGTCAAGACCTATGTCGGCGCCGAAGGCACCTTCACGTCGCGCAAGCAGAGCCTCGACGGCCAGGTCAAGGATGTGACCAAGCAGCGCCAGGCCCTGGAAGTCCGCATGGAAGGCGTCGCCAAGCGCTACCAGGCGCAGTTCGTCGCGCTCGACACGCTGATGGCGCAGATGAGCACCACCAATTCCTACCTCTCGCAGCAGCTCGCAGCGCTGTCCGCGCAGACTTCACAGTGATTCTTCGGAGACGCCAGATGATGCCCCGCAACTACGCCCAGCAATACCGGCAGACGCAGCTGGAAGGCGCGGTCATGGAGGCCGATCCGCACCGGCTGGTCGCGTTGCTGCTGGCCGGCGCCTGCGAGCGCATCCGCCTGGCCGAGGCCTGCCTGGAACGCGGCGACCAGGCGCGCAAGGGCAAGGCCATCGGCGAGGCCTGCGCGATCGTGGGCCACCTCGACGGCTCGCTCGACCACGAGGCCGGCGGCGAGATCGCGGCCAACCTGTCCTCGCTGTACGACTACATCGTGCGGCGGCTGACCGAGGCCAACCTGCAGAACGACGCCGCCGGCCTGCGTGAGGCGCTGACGCTGCTGGCCGAGGTCGACGCGGCCTGGAACGCGATCGGCCCGGCCAAGCCGCAGGCGGCGGTGGCGGACGCCACCGCGTGAGCGTGCTCGAGGCCCTGCACCGGGATCTGGACGCGCTCGACGCGGCGATCGCGCGCGACGAGTTCGACGCCGCCGCCGGGCTGCTGGCCGGCTACCAGCAGCGGCTGCGCGGCACGATCGAGACGCTGGGCGCCCGCCTGCCGGTGGAGGCGCTGCGCGCACTGCTCGCGACCCAGCACGCGCTGACCGCGCGCATGCGCGCACGCCGCGACGCGGTCGCCGTGCAACTGCGGCAGGTGCACCGCGCCGACGCCGCCTCGCGCGCCTACGCCGACGTGGGGCACGCGCCATGACCGGCCTGGCGACCGCGCCGGCCGAGGCCGAACTGCGGCTGTTCGGCGACGCACTGAGCTGCGAGCTCGACCTGCCGGTCGCGGTCGAGCCCGCCGATGGCGCCGGCCGCCAGACCCAGGCCGTCACCCTGCTCTCGGCGCTGGCCCACATCGAGGACCTGCGCAAGGACGACGGCGACGACCACGGCGACCTGCCGCTGCTGGCGCAGCGCATGGACGCCAAGCTCGACCTGATCCTCGCCCTGCTCGGCCGCCTGGCCAGACGCGACGATGGCCTGACCGAGCGGCTGGTGCATTGGTCGTGCCACGGCCTGCGGGTCGACCTCGATCCCGGCCAGGGCCTGCCCGCCGGCGCCGCGGCGATCGTCCGGCTGCAGCCGGCGGACTGGCTGCCCGACCCGCTCGAACTGCCGGCGACCGTCGTCGCCTGCGAGGACGGCCACGGCCGCACGCGCCTGTGGCTGGCGTTCGCCGGACTGCGGCCCGACCTCGTCGAGGCGCTCGACCGCCACCTGTTCCGCCTGCACCGCCGCCAGGTCGCCGAGCAGCGTCGGCGCTGAGGCATCCGTCGGCGCGGGCCCGAAACCTGCGCCCTGTCACAGTTCGCGACGCCCGGCCGCTGGGGCATCCGGGCGCGCTGCCGTATCCTGTCCGTCCGGCAGCCCGTGCGACTGCCAGGGGGATGCGGGCTGGTGCGAGTACTGATCGTCGACGACCACACGTTGGTCCGTGCCGGCCTGAGCCGGTTGCTGCAGGGCTTCCACGACGTCGTCGTCTGTGCAGAGGCCAGCCGGGCCGACGAGGCGCTGACGCTGAGCCTGGTCCACCGCCCCGATCTCGTGCTGATGGACCTGTCGCTGCCGGGCCGCAGCGGGATCGAGGCCATGGCCGCGATCCATGCCGAGCTGCCCGCCACCCGCGTACTGATCATGTCGATGCACGACGACGCCCAGCACGTGCGCACGGCGGTCGAGCGCGGCGCAGCCGGCTTCATCGTCAAGGACGCCGCGCCGCTGGAACTGGAACTGGCGCTGCGCACCGCGATGGGCGGCGAGCTCTTCCTGAGCCCCCGGCTGTCGTCGCGGCTGATGGCACCGATGTTCGGCCGTCCGCGGCACGGCGGGGTCGATGGCCTGTCGCGGCGGCAGCAGCAGATCCTCGACCTGATCGGCCGCGGGCGCAGCAGCAAGGAGATCGCGGCCGAGCTCGGGATCAGCGTCAAGACCGTCGAGACGCACCGCGCCCGGATGATGGAGGCGCTGGGCTGCCGGCGCGCCAACGAGCTGGTGCTGATCGCCGCGCGGCAGGGCGCAGCGGACCGGGATCCGTAGGCGCGCAATCTTAGGATTCGCCATCGCGCGCGAGCGCGCTCCTACAGGTGGATCGCGACGCTTACGTCTGCGGCGACGACGCCTTGTGTAGGAGCGCGCTCGCGCGCGAAGGGCTTGCCCGGCAATATCTGATCGCGCGCAAGCGCGCTCCTACAGATCGGATGCGCCGCTGCGGAACCAGCCTCCTGACGGATTTCCGGCGCTCGGGGGCCCGCATCGCCGTCGGGGAAACCCCGACAGCGGTCGGGCGAACCCCGCATCCTGTCGGAAACACCCCGATACCGGAACCGTCGCGACGGCTTCACGATGCCGTCACTGGCGCGGTCTGCGCCGCGACGGAAACCGGACACGGCCATGAAGGCGAGTGCGACCACTTCGATGCAGTTGGGCCAGCAGCTGCACATGACCCCGCAGCTGCTGCAGTCGATCCGGCTGCTGCAGCTCGACGGATTGCAGCTGGAGCTCGAGGTGCGACGCGTGCTGGCGCACAACCCGCTGCTGGAGCTGGACGAGGAACCGGTTGCAAGTCCGGTGCCGGACCGCACCGACGGCGCGGTCGAGGTCGCGGCATTCGACGAACTGCCCGAGGCCGCGATGTGGGACGTCCGCGGCGCGAGCTGGAGCGGCGAGGACGAAGGCCTGCAGCGGATCGCCGCCGCGGACTCCAGCGATCCGCACTGGCGCATCCTGCAGCGCCTGGCGCTCGAGCTGCCGGCCGATGCGCTGCCGCTGGCGGCGTTCTGGCTCGAGCACTGCGACGAGGCCGGCTACTTGGTCGAGCCCGCCGAGACGCTCGCCGCGCGCGGCGCCGCGCTGCTGGGCCGGAGTGCGGCCCGCATGGAGTCGGTCCGTCAACGCCTGCTGGCCGGCGATCCCGCGGGCATCGCCGCGCGCGACGTGCGCGAATGCCTGCTGGCCCAGCTCGACGCCCTGCCCGGGCCGGTCGCCGGCCGCCACCTGGCCCGGCGACTGGTCGACACCGCCCTCGACCTGCTCGCCGCGCATGACATCGCCGGCATCGCGCGCCGCCTCGACTGCGAGCCCGACGACGTGCACGAGGCGATCCGGCGGGTGCTCGCGCTCGATCCGCGCCCGGCCCAGGCCGGGGCGCCGGACGACGACGCGGCGGTCGTGCCCGACGTCGTGGTCTGGCACGCCGATGCCGGCTGGCGCGTCGCGCTGAACCCGGCCTCGACCCCGCGCGTGTCGGTCGCCGCCGGCTACGAGCGCATGCTCGCCGACGGCGGCGAGGCCGCCGCGCCGATGCGCGAGCTGCTGCAGGAGGCGCGCTGGTTCACCCGCGGGCTGTCGATGCGCTACGACACGCTGCTGCGCACTGCCCGCGTCATCGTCGAACGCCAGGCCGCGTTCCTGGCGCGCGGCGAGGAGGCGATGGCGCCGCTGACGCTCAAGGACGTCGCCGAGGCGATCGGCATGCACGAATCCACCGTCTCGCGGATCACCACCGGCAAGTACCTGCAGACCCCGCGCGGCACGATCGAGATGAAGCGCTTCTTCGCGGTGCGCCTGGAGGGTGCCAACGTCTCGGGCGCCGCGGTGCGCGCGATGGTGCGGCGCCTGATCGAGGCCGAGCCGCCGCAGCGCCCGCTGGCCGACGAGGCGATCGCCGCGCTGCTCGCGCGCCAAGGCGTGCACATCGCGCGCCGCACCGTCGCCAAGTACCGCGAACAGCTCGACATCGCCCCCGCGCGGGCGCGCCGCCACGCCGGCCGCCCCGCCCTGCTGGCCCGGACGGCCTGAGGATTCCATGGACAAGATCAAGGTACTGCTGGTCGACGACCACGAAGGCTTCATCAACGCCGCGCTGCGCCATTTCCGCAGGCTCGACTGGCTGGAGGTCGTCGGCACGGCCGGCAACGGGCTCGAGGCGATCGCGCAGTCCGAGGCGCTGCGCCCGGACGTGGTGCTGATGGACCTGGCGATGCCCGAGATGGGCGGGCTGCAGGCCGCGCGCCTGATCAAGGCGCAGGACGACCCGCCCTACATCGTCATCGCCAGCCACTTCGACGACGCCGAGCACCGCGAGCACGCCACGCGCGCCGGTGCCGACAACTTCGTCAGCAAGCTGTCCTACATCCAGGAGGTCATGCAGATCCTGGAGACGTTGCACGGCCCGCAGGGCCGCCAGGGAGACCCATCGTGAGCGAACCGCGCATCCTGGTCATCGACGCCGACGGCGACCGCGCCGAGCGGCTGTGCACGCTGCTCGAGTTCATGGACCTGCGCCCGCGCTGGGTCGCCGAGCCGGGGGAGATCTCGGTCGCGCGCCATCGGTCCAGCGACTGGGTCGCGGTGCTGGTCGGCGACGTCGACGGCGACGCCGCCGGCGCGTCGGCGTTCTTCGGCTGGCTCGGCCAGGCCGGCATCGCGCCGCCGGTGCTGCTGATCGACGGCGAAGCGCCGGCGTTCGCCGCCGCGCACGGGCTGCACGAGGCCGGCGTGTGGACGCTCGAATCGCCGCTGCGCCACGCCCAGCTCGAGAACCTGCTGCGCATCGCCAGCCTCCGGCGCATCGACGCCGACCGCCAGGCCTCGGCCGACCAGGGCGGCGGCCCCACCGGCGGCAGCGAGCCGGTGCGGCGGCTGCGGCGGATGATCGACCAGGTCGCGCCGTTCGACACCACCGTGCTGGTGCTGGGCGAATCGGGCACCGGCAAGGAGGTCGCCGCGCGCGCGATCCATCAGCGCTCGGCGCGGCGCGACGGACCGTTCGTGGCGATCAACTGCGGCGCGATCCCGGCCGAACTGCTGGAAAGCGAGCTGTTCGGCCACGAGAAGGGCGCGTTCACCGGTGCGCTGTCGGCCCGCAAGGGCCGCTTCGAGATGGCCGAGGGCGGCACGCTGCTGCTCGACGAGATCGGCGACATGAGCCTGCCGATGCAGGTCAAGCTGCTGCGCGTGCTGCAGGAACGCTGCTTCGAGCGCGTCGGCGGCAACCAGTCGATCCGCTGCGACGTGCGCGTGATCGCGGCCACCCACCGCGACCTCGAGGCCCGCATCGGCGATGGCCAGTTCCGCGAGGACCTGTTCTATCGGCTCAACGTGTTCCCGATCGAGATGCCGTCGCTGCGCGAGCGGCGCGACGACCTGCCCGAGCTGGTGGGCACGATCGCCGCGCAGCTGGCGCGCAATGGCCGCGGCGAGATCCGCTTCGCGGCCGAGACGCTCGACGCGCTGGCCGGCTACGCGTGGCCGGGCAACGTGCGCGAGCTGAGCAACCTGGTCGAGCGCCTGGCCGTGCTCAACCCCGGCGGCGTGGTGCGCGTGCAGGACCTGCCGCAGCGCTACCGCGAGCATCTCGCCGATGTCCCCGCCCCGCCCGCGCCCGCCACGGCGTCTCCGGCCCGTGCCCAGGCGACCGTCGCGGTGACCGTGACCGACGCCGCGCAACTGCCCGAGGACGGGCTGGACCTGCGCGACCACATGGCGCGGATCGAGCTGGGCCTGATCCGCGAGGCGCTCGAACGCAGCGACGGCGTCGTCGCGCATGCCGCCCAGCTGCTGGGCCTGCGCCGCACGACGCTCGCCGAGAAGCTGCGCAAGTACGGCATCGAGCGCGACCTGGCGGCCTGAGGATTCGGCGCCCGATTCCGCTGGGTCACGCTTGTGGCCAGGCCCCGTAGGAGCGCGCCCGCGCGCGAAGGGCTCTACCGGGGCAGCCCCATCGCGCGCAAGCGCGCTCCTACAGGGGCAACAAACGCCGTAGACCTGCGCCATCGGAGACCGATTCTTCTGAGCCGCGCTGGTGACCGGGGACTTGTAGGAGCGCGCTCGCGCGCGAAGTGGCTCTACCGGGACTGCCCCATCGCGCGCAAGCGCGCGCCTACGAAGCACAAGCCCGTTCTCGCCGGTTCCGGCACGCGACTTGCATCCTCACGGCAGGATTCCGGCACCCGTCTCCCATGAGCCATTCGGTCAATTCGATCCTCTCGCAGATCCGCAGCTACCAGGGCCAGATGCAGCCCATGGCGCAGGCGCGCGAGGCGATCGCGGCCGATGCCGCCCGCTCCGATGCGATCCCGGTCCAGGGCCTGGGCGGCGTGCAGGCGCCGGGTGGCGCGTCGGCCGCGGCGACGCCGAGCTTCGGCGCGACGTTGCGCAACGCGATCGAGGGCGTGAACTCAGCGCAGCAGCGCAGCGGTGCGCTGGTGCGGGCGTTCGAGCTCGGCGAGCCCGGCGCGGACCTGGCCAAGGTGATGGTGGCCTCGCAGCAATCGCAGGTGGCGTTCCGCGCCACCGTGGAAGTGCGCAACCGACTGGTGCAGGCGTACCAGGACGTCATGAACATGCCGCTGTGACGGCACCGGAGAACGACTGAACCATGGCGATCCAGCTCACCAAGGATGTCTTCAACGCCGAGAAGGCCGGCGGCAAGGCCGTCGAGGTCCTCGACCGGCTCGAGAAGATGCAGCTCGCCCGGCGCCTGGGCAAGATGCTACTGCTGGCCGCGGCGATCGCGGTCGGCCTGATCGTGTTCTTCTGGTCGCAGACGCCCGGCTACGTGCCGCTCTACGCCGGCCTGGACGCCAAGGCCACGGCCGAGGCGACCGACCTGCTGCGCACCGCGCAGATCCCGTTCCGCATCGACCAGGCGACCGGCGCGATCTCGGTGCCCGAGCAGAACGTGCACGACGCACGTCTGAAACTCGCTGGCTCCGGGCTGACCGAATCGGGCCGCCTGGGCTTCGAGCTGATGGAGCGCGACCCGGGCTTCGGCGTCAGCCAGTTCGTCGAGACCGCGCGCTACCAACATGCGCTGGAGACCGAACTGGTGCGCACGATCGCCGCGTTGCGCCCGGTGCGCGACGCGCGGGTGCACCTGGCGATCCCCAAGCCCAGCGCGTTCACCCGACAGCGCGAGGCCGCGAGCGCCTCGGTGGTGCTCGAGCTGCGCGGCGGCGCCAGCCTCGAGCGCGGCCAGGTCGACGCGATCGTGCACCTGGTCGCCTCCAGCATTCCCGACCTCGCGCCCGAGCGTGTCACGATCGTCGACCAGAACGGCCGCCTGCTCAGCGACGACCGCCAGGATCCGGGCGCGGCGCTGAGCGCGCAGCAGTTCGAACAGGCGCGGCGCCAGGAGACCTCGTTCAACCAGCGCATCCGCGAGCTGCTCGAGCCGATGACCGGCGCCGGCCGCGTGAACGCCGAGGTCACCGTCGACATGGACTTCTCGGTCAGCGAGGAGGCGCGCGAGCTCTACAACGCCGAGCCGCCGAAGCTGCGCAGCGAGCAGCTGAGCGAGAACACCTCGCGCGACGGCGGCCCGCAGGGCATCCCCGGCGCGACCAGCAACCTGCCCGACACCGCCGCCAATCCCGCGCCGGTCGATGCGGCGGTGGCCGCGGCCGCGGGCAATGCCGGCGAATCGTCGCGCAGCTCGACCCGCAACTACGAGCTCGACCGCACGCTCAGCCACACCCGCCAGCCGCCGGGCCGCATCCGCCGGGTCACCGCCGCGGTGCTGGTCGACCACGTGCCGCGCGCCGGCACCGACGGCGCGACCACGCTGCAGCCGCTGACCGCGGCCGAGCTGCAGCGCGTCGAGGCGCTGGTGCGCCAGGCGGTCGGCTTCGACGAGACCCGCGGCGACGTGGTGTCGGTGATGAACGCCCCGTTCGTGCGCGAGAGTCTCGACGACGTCGGCGCGGTGCCGTGGTGGCAGCAGCCGATGCTGCGCGACATCGCCCGGATCGCGCTCGGCGCGCTGGTCGTGCTGGCGCTGCTGTTCGGCGTGGTGCGCCCTGCCGTGCGCCAGATCACCGGGCCGTCGGCGAAGGCGCGCCGCAACGCCGGGCCCGACACCGCCGAGGTCGTGCTGCTCGACGACGAGGCCTTGCCGGCGCTCGCCGACGACACCGCGCAGATCGGCGCGCTGCCGGCCCAGGCCCAGGCGCCGATCGCGTTGCCGTCGGATGCCTACGAGGACCGCCTGCGGCAGGCCCGCGAGGCGGTGAAGACCGATTCGAAGCGTGTGGCACAGGTCGTGAAGGGATGGCTGGGCGATGAAGCGACCACATGACATCGGCGAGATGACCGGCGTGCAGCGCGCCGCGGTGCTGCTGCTCTCGCTCGGCGAGGCGGACGCGGCCGAGGTGCTCAAGCACATGGGCGCCAAGGAAGTGCAGAAGCTCGGCCTGGCGATGGCGACGATGGGGCCGGTCAGCCGCGAGCAGGTCACCGGCGTGATGGACGACTTCCACGGCGCGCTGGAGCGGCAGACCTCGCTGGGCGTCGGCGCCGACGACTACATCCGCGCGGTGCTGGTGCAGGCGCTGGGCGCCGACAAGGCCGGCAGCCTGATCGACCGCATCCTGCTGGGGCGCAACACCACCGGACTGGACACGCTCAAGTGGATGGACCCGCGCGCGATCGCCGACCTGGTGCGCCACGAGCATCCGCAGATCATCGCGATCGTGATGTCGCACCTCGATCCCGACCAGGCCGCCGACGCGCTGAAGCTGATGCCCGAGCGCACGCGCGCCGACGTGCTGCTGCGCATCGCCACGCTCGACGGCATCCCGCCCAACGCACTCAACGAGCTCAACGAGATCATGGAGCGGCAGTTCGCCGGCAACCAGAATCTCAAGTCGTCGGCGGTCGGCGGCGTCAAGGTGGCCGCGAACATCCTCAACTTCATGGAATCGGGCCAGGACCAGGGCCTGCTGGCCGCGATCCGCAAGATCGACGCGCAGCTGTGCCAGCGCATCCAGGACCTGATGTTCGTGTTCGACGACCTCATCGAACTCGACGACCGCGAGCTGCAGACGGTACTGCGCGAGGTGTCCGGCGACCGCCTCGGCATCGCGCTGCGCGGCGCCGACCCGCGCGTGCGCGAGAAGATCACCCGCAACATGTCGCAGCGCGCCGCCGAGATCCTGATCGAGGACATGGAGGCCCGCGGCCCGGTGCGCCTGTCGGACGTGGAATCGGCGCAGAAGGAGATCCTGACGATCGTGCGCCGGCTCGCCGATGAGGGCGCGCTGACGCTGGGCGGCGGCAGCAACGCCGAGGCACTGGTATGAGCGGCGTCGTGCGCTGGCTGGCGCCGGCGCTGGACGACAGCGCCGCGCCACCGCCGGCGATCGCCGAGGCGCCCGTCGAGCTGCCGCGCCCCCCTTCGCTCGAGGAGATCCAGCGCATCCGCGACGACGCGCAGCGCGAGGGCCATGCGGAAGGCCTCGCCCAGGGCCGTGCCGAGGGCCTGGCCCAGGCCCAGGCCGAGATGCGCCGGCTGGCCGCGCAGATCGAGGGCATCCTCGACAACTTCTCGCGGCCGCTGGCGCGGCTGGAGAACGAGGTCGTCGCCGCGCTCGGCGAACTGGCCGTCCGCGTCGCCGGCGGCCTGGTCGGCCGCGCCTACCAGGCCGAGCCCGCGCTGCTGGCCGAGCTCGTCGGCGAGGCCGTCGAGGCGGTCGGCGGTGCGGCGCGCGAGGTCGAGGTGCGCCTGCACCCCGACGACATCGCCTCGCTGACGCCGCTGCTGACCCTGCCGCCCGAGACCCGGCTCGTCGCCGATCCGGCGCTGGCGCGCGGCGACCTGCGCGTGCACGCGCAGAGCGTGCGCATCGACGGCAGTCTCGAGGCGCGGCTGCGCGGCGCGCTGGAGACCGTGCTGCGCCGCGCCGGGACGCGCGGATGACCGCCGCCCTGCCCCGCGCCGATCCCGCCGACTGGCTGGCAGCGCGCAACCTGCGCCTGGCCGCGCGCCTGGATACCACCGGTCTCGATCCGGCCGCCGGGCGCGGCCTGATCCGCGAGGGCATCCTGCGCCGCGCGGTCGGACTGACGCTCGAGGCGGTGGGCTGCGAGGCGCCGATGGGTGCGACCTGCCGGGTCGAGGTCGCCGACGGCGGCTGGGTCGAAGCCGAGGTCGTCGGCTTCGCCGGCGAACGGACCTCGCTGATGCCCAGCGCCGAACTGCACGGCCTGCTGCCCAACGCCCGCGTCGTGCCGCTGCACCGCCGCGGCGGCGTGGAGATCGGCGAGGGCCTGCTGGGCCGCGTCATCGACAGCGACGGCGTGCCGCTCGACGGCAAGGGCCCGATCCGCGCCGAGGGCACCGTCGGCATGGCCGGCGTGTCGATCAATCCGCTGGCGCGCGAGCCGATCACCCAGCCGCTGGACGTGGGCGTGCGCGCGATCAACGCGCTGCTGCCGATCGGCCGCGGCCAGCGCGTGGGCCTGTTCGCGGGCTCGGGCGTGGGCAAGTCGACGCTGCTGGGCATGATGACCCGCTTCACCTCGGCCGACGTCATCGTCGTGGGCCTGATCGGCGAGCGCGGCCGCGAGGTGCGCGATTTCGTCGAGACGACGCTCGGCGAGGACGGCCTGCGCCGCGCGGTCGTCGTCGCCGCCCCCGCCGACCGGCCGCCGCTGGCGCGGCTGCACGGCGCCTATCGCGCGACCGCGATCGCCGAGTGGTTCCGCGACCAGGGCCTCAACGTCCTGCTGCTGATGGACTCGCTGACCCGCTTCGCGCAGGCCCAGCGCGAGATCGGACTGTCGGTCGGCGAGCCGCCGACCACGCGCGGCTATCCGCCGTCGGTGTTCGCCAAGCTGCCCGCGCTGGTCGAGCGCGCCGGCAACGGCGCCAAGGGCCGCGGCTCGATCACCGCGTTCTACACCGTGCTGACCGAGGGCGACGACCCGCAGGACCCGATCGCCGACGCCGCGCGCGCGATCCTCGACGGCCACATCCTGCTCTCGCGCCGCATCGCCGACGCCGGCCTGTACCCGGCCATCGACGTCGAGTCGTCGGTCAGCCGCGTGGTCACCGAGATCGCCGACGTCGACTGGCGCGACCGCATCCGCGCGCTCAAGCGCCTGGTCAGCGCCTACAACGCCAACCGCGACCTCATCGCCATCGGTGCCTACCAGCGCGGCGGCGACCCCGCGGTCGACGAGGCGCTGGCGCGCTGGCCGGAGATCGTCGACTTCCTGGGCCAGGATATCGCCCGCGCCGCCGACCTGCAGCACAGCCGAGAGGCGCTCGAACGCCTGTTGCACCCCGAGGAGCCCGCCGCATGAAACAGTCCCGACGTATCGACCCGCTGCTCAGCCGCGCCCAGGACCACGAGGACGCCGCGGCGCGCGTGCTCGCCCAGCGCCAGTCCTCGCTCGACGAGCACGAGGCCAGGCTGGCCGAGCTGCGGCGCTACGCGGACGAGTACGCCCACAGCCAGCTCGCCGCGACCAGCCCCGCGCAGCTCGCGAATCGTCGCGCCTTCCTCGAACGCCTGGAGAGCGCGGTCGAGCAGCAGAGCCGCACCGTCGATCAGAGCCGGCAGACCGTCGAACTCGAGCGCGGCCGCCTGCTGCTGGCGAGCCGGGACAAGCAGGTGCTCGAACAGCTGGCCGCCAGCTATCGCGCGCAGGAGCGCCAGGTCGACGAACGCCGCTCGCAGCGCGAACTCGACGACCTGGGCGCGCGGCGCGTGCGCCTCGCCGTGACCGAGGGACGCGACGCATGACCCCGCTGGCGTCCACCGCGCAGGCCGGCACGGTCCCGATGCCAAGGACCACGCGCGGCGCGGCGTCCGAGGGCGCCCGTGGCGACGACGGCTTCGCGCGCGCGCTCGAGCACCGGCAGGCGCAACGCAGCGCCGACGGCGCAGCGCAGCGGCGCGATGCCCGCCCGCCCGCCGACGAGGCCCCGGCCGCGGATGCCGACGGGCCGACGTCGCACGAGGCCGCCTCCGCGCAGGACGATCCCGATCCGGCCACCGCAGCGGCCGGCGCCGCGCTCCCGCCCGTCGTCCCGGCCCCCTGGCCACCGACCGGGCTCGCCGGACTGGTGGGGTTCTCGCCTGCCCCCGAACTGCCGGCGGAGGCGACTCCCGCATCCGAAGCGCCACTGCCGCCGCCCACCGCTGCCGCATCGCCCGTCGCCGCGACCGGCATTGCGATGCCGGCGTCGCTGCCGCCGCCCGATGCCGTGCCGCCGGGCGACGCCATGCTCGCCGTCGATGCGGCCGCCGATGCCGTGCCGGCCTCGCCCGGCGACCCCGTGGCCGACGCCGGCGAGCCCGCACCCATCGCATTCGCCCTGCCCGGCGCGCCGGCACCGGCCGCGCGCGCGCCGGCGCCGCTGCTCGCCTCGCCGCTGCCCCCGCCCGACGTCCACGGTGGCGACTTCGAGGACCGCCTGGGCGCACAGCTCGAATGGATGGCCGGCCAGAAGATCGGCCACGCCCGCATCCGCGTGACGCCGCAGGACCTGGGTCCGATCGAGGTCCGCCTGCAGCTCGACGGCGACCGCATCGCGGCGGACTTCGTCAGCCCGCACGCGCAGACCCGCGACGCTCTGGAGCAGGGCCTGCCACGACTGCGCGATCTGCTCGGCGAGCACGGCTTCCAACTCGCGCACGCCGGCGTGGGCCACGACGGCGGCGCGGATGCCCGCGACGGAATGTCGTCGCCGTCCGGGCGGTCTGACCGGGACATCGATCCGCATGCCGGCGCCGAGCCGACACCGGCGCCGGCGATCGCGCCCACTCGGATCGGCCTGCTCGACGCGTACGCCTGACGTCGACGGCGACGCCTGCGTCGCGATTGCGCCTGCGGTCGACACGGACGAACGCCGGCGCGGCGCGCCAGGTGGCCGGCGCCGACACCGCACGTTGCGCCTGGAACCGCGCCCGCCGCGGCAGGCGGCGCCACACCGGCGCCACCTCGCGACGGGACGTCGTCGCCGGAACGGCACGGCGATTGCATCGCAGGACAGGCACCCCCTCCGGACCCGTCCCGTGGCCGCCGCTGCCGATCCCCAACGCAAGTCTCCATCCAAGAAGCGTCTCAAGCCGTTGCTGCTGATCCTCGGCGGTCTCCTGCTGCTCGCCCTGGCTGCCGCTGGCGGCGCCGCCGCCCTGCATCTGCGAGGCGAGCCGGGGCCGGCCAAGCCTGCCCTGCCGGCGCAGGCGCAGTACCTGCCGATGGCGCCGCCGTTCGTCGTCAACCTCGGCGACGACAACGACGGGCCGCGCTACCTGCAGGTCGAGGTCCAGCTGGTCACCCGCGACCCGCTGGACGTGGCCCAGCTGCAGCACCACGAGCCGGCGCTGCGTGCCCGGCTGCTGATGCTGTTCTCGCAGCAGACCGCCGGCACCGTCGCCACCCGCGAGGGCAAGGAGGCGCTGCGCGCCCAGGCGCTGCGCGAGGTGCAGACGCTGATGACCGAGGAGACCGGCAAGCCGAGCGCCGAGTCGCTGCTGTTCACCAGTTTCGTCACCCAGTGAGGCGACCGGCATGACTTCCAACGACCTGCTGTCGCAGGACGAGATCGACGCGCTGCTGCACGGCGTCGATTCGGGCGTGGTGGACACCGAGCCCCAGGCCGATCCCGGCGAGGCGCGGACCTACGACTTCGCCAGCCAGGACCGCATCATCCGCGGCCGCATGCCGACGCTGGAGATGGTCAACGAGCGCTTCGTGCGCCTGTGGCGCATCGGCCTATTCAACCTGATCCGCCGCTCGGCCGACCTGTCGGTGCGCGGCATCGACCTGGTCAAGTTCGGCGACTACCTGCACCAGCTCTACGTGCCGACCAACCTCAACCTGATCAAGTTCAAGCCGCTGCGCGGCACCGGCCTGATCGTGTTCGAGCCCAAGCTGGTGTTCGCGGTCGTCGACAACTTCTTCGGCGGCGACGGCCGCTACCCGACGCGCATCGAAGGCCGCGAGTTCACGCCGACCGAGATGCGCGTGATCCAGCTGATGCTGCGCCAGACCTTCGCCGACCTCACCGAGGCCTGGGCGCCGGTGCTCGACGTCGAGTGCGAGTACATCAACTCCGAGATCAACCCGCATTTCGCCAACATCGTGACGCCGCGCGAATACGTGGTCGTCAGCCGCTTCCACGTCGAGCTCGAAGGCGGCGGCGGCGAGATCCACGTCACGCTGCCGTACTCGATGCTCGAGCCGATCCGCGAGCTGCTCGACGCCGGCATCCAGAGCGACCGCGTCGACCGCGACGAAAGCTGGAACGTGTCGATGCGCGAGCAGCTGATGTCGGCCGAGGTCACGGTGTCGAGCATCCTCGCCCGGCGCACGATCGACCTGCGCCGCCTGACCCGGCTGAAGGTCGGCGACATCCTGCCGATCGACCTGCCCGAGGAGGTCCCGATCTGCGTCGAGGACATCCCGGTCTTCACCGGCCGCTTCGGCACCGCCGGCGGCTGCAATGTGGTGAAGATCACCGACACCCGCCCGCCCGGCGCCCCGCCGCCGCGCCCCGCACCCGCCCAGGACCTGCCCGCATGAACACCCAGGACCCCGCCGCCCTGGCGGCCGAACCCGCCCGTTTCGACGACCTGCGCGCCGAGCGCGCCGACGATGCCGCCGACCTCAATCTCGACGTCATCCTCGACGTGCCGGTCGCGCTGTCGCTGGAGGTCGGCCGCACGCGCATGCCGATCCGCAATCTGCTGCAGCTCAACCGCGGCTCGGTGATCGAGCTCGAACGCGGCGCCGGCGAACCGCTCGACGTGTACGTCAACGGCACGTTGATCGCGCATGGCGAGGTGGTCGTGATCAACGACCGGTTCGGCGTACGCCTGACCGACGTCGTCAGCCCCAGCGAACGGATCCGGAGACTGCGGTGATCGTCGCGGGCGCCTTCCCTGCCGCCGCCGCGGTCGGCCCTGCATCGGCCCTGGCCGCGCCGCTGGCGTCGACGACGGCAACGGGAACGGCACCCGCCGTATCCGATGCCGGTCCGGCCCACGGCGAGGTCGCGCCGCGCGTCGCCGGGGACACGGCGCCCACGACGGCCGCGAACGCAGGCACGGCGCCCTCCGCGACCATCCCGACCGCGACCGTCGGCCACCCGGCCTCCCCGATGCAGGTCGGCGCGCATGCGCCCCAGGCACCGGGCCTGGGCGGCGCGTTCGTCGCGCTGGTGCTCGTGCTCGGCTTGATCCTCGGCCTGGCCTGGCTGCTCAAGCGCCTGCCCGGCAGCGGCCTGCGCCAGGCCGACGGCCTGCGGGTCGTCGCCAGCATCCCGCTGGGCGGCAAGGAACGCGCCGCCGTGGTGCAGGTCGGTGGCGAGCAACTGCTCGTGGGCATCGGTACCGGCGGCGTGCGCACCCTGCACGTGCTGCCCGCTCCCCTGGCCGAAGCGCCGCCGCTGGCCATGCCGACGCTCAAGTCGCTCCCCGATTTCAGGCAGCTGCTCGCCCAGCGCCTGCGCAAGGATTCCTGACATGCCCCGCCTTCTCGCGTCGCTCGCCGGCGTGCTGTGCCTGCTGCTGCCGGCGCTGGTGCTCGCCGCTCCCGCCGTCGTACCGCAACTGCCCGCGCTGCCCGACGTGACCGTCGGCCAGATCGGCGGTGCGCCGGTGAGCCTGCCGTTGCAGACGCTGCTGCTGATGACGGCGATCACGCTGATCCCGTCGATGCTGCTGGTGCTCACTGCCTTCACCCGCATCATCGTGGTGCTCGCGCTGCTGCGCCAGGCGCTGGGCACCGGCCAGACACCGTCCAACCAGGTGCTCGTCGGCCTGGCGCTGTTCCTCACCGCGCTCGTCATGACGCCTGTCTGGGAATCGGCCTGGAATGCCGGCTTCGGGCCCTATCTCGACGGCCGCATCGACTTCCGCACCGCCTGGGACCTCGGCACCGCGCCGCTGCGCGGCTTCATGCTGGCGCAGGTGCGCGAGACCGACTTGATGACGTTCGCCGGCCTCGCCGGACACGGTGCCTACGCCGGACCCGAGGACGTGCCGTTCCAGGTGCTGGTCGCCTCGTTCGTCACCAGCGAGCTCAAGACCGCGTTCGAGATCGGATTCCTGATCTTCATCCCCTTCATCATCATCGACCTCGTCGTGGCCAGCGTGCTGATGTCGATGGGCATGATGATGCTCTCGCCGATGCTGGTCTCCGCCCCGTTCAAGATCCTGCTGTTCGTCCTCGTCGACGGCTGGGTGCTGACCGTGGGGACGTTGGCGGCGAGCTTCAACGTGCCATGACTCCCGAACTCGCCCTCACCGAACTGCGCCGTGGCCTCGAGGTCGCGCTGTGGGTCGGCGGCCCGCTGCTCGCGACGGTGCTGGTCGTCGGCGTGGTCGTCGGCGTGCTCCAGGCCGCGACGCAGATCAACGAGCCGACGATCGCGTTCGTCGCCAAGGCCGTCGCGCTGACGGCTGCGCTGTTCGCGCTCGGCGCGTTCCTGATCGGCTACCTCGTCGACTACACGACGACGCTGTTCCACAACATCCCGCACCTGATCGGCTGACCGGCGCGATGCGTGGAGGCCACCGCTGATGGACGCCGCCACGCAGATGGCGATCGACGGACAGGCCGCATTCGGCATGATCGGCACCCTGCTGTGGACCGCCCTGCGCGTCGGCGCGTTGCTGATGGCGATGCCGCTGATCGGCACGCGCGCCATTCCTGCCCGCATCCGGGTCATGGCGGCGCTCGCGATGAGCCTGGCGCTGGCACCGATCCTGCCCGCGCCGCCGGCGTGGACCGGCTTCGACGCCGCCACCGTGCTGTCGATCGCCCGTGAGCTCGCGGTCGGCGCCGCGATGGGTTTCATGCTGCGCCTGGTCTTCGAGGCCGGTGCGCTCGCAGGCGAGCTGATTTCCCAGGGCACCGGCCTGTCGTTCGCGCAGATGAGCGATCCGATGCGCGGCGTCAACTCCGGCATCATCAGCCAGTGGTTCTACCTCGCCTTCGGCCTGCTGTTCTTCGCGGCGAACGGCCACCTCGCCCTGGTCGCCCTGCTCGTGCGCAGCTACGAGGCGCTGCCGATCGGCACCGCGCTTCCCGACCTCGAGGCCACGCTGCGCGTCGCGCCCGAATTCTTCTCCCTGGTGCTGCGCGGCGCGGTCTCCCTCGCGCTGCCGGTGATGGTCGCGATGCTCGCCGTCAACCTCGCCTTCGGCGTGCTGTCCCGCGCCGCCCCCGCCCTCAATCCGATCCAGCTCGGCCTCCCGATCTCCGTCCTCGTCGGCCTGTTCCTGATCGCCGTGCTCGCCGGCGAACTCGGCCCGCCCATCCAGCGCCTCTACGACGCGGCCTTCGACGCCGCCGCGCGGGTGCCGCTGGGACGGTGACGCCGCGGCGTGGAGACCGCTTCGGCGGCGCCGCGTCGCCTGTAGGAGCGCGCTGGCGCGCGATGGCACAACATTTCCCAGAGGATGTCGCCACGGGATGCAATCCAGCGCCGATCGACATCGTGACGTCATCCCGTATACGGAAGGCCTCTGCATCCAACACGCTCCCGATCAGGCATATGGATCACCGACGAATCCGGTTCAAGTGTCGCGACGCGTACACGCGTCGTCGCGCCTTCTGACGGCGCTCCGCATCCCATACTTCCGCTCCCATCCTCAAGAATTTTTTCCAGAGTTTTATGCGCAGATCGCGCGCGTCACCACGCGCTGGTCGTTGCCCAGGCCGCGCACCTCGCTGGCGCTGTCCACCACTGCCGTCGTCAGCTCGGTGTCGCCGTGGCCCGGCAGGCCGCGGTCTTCGACGTTGGCACTTCCGATGATCGCCACAGATCATCAGCATGGAGTGCATGTAACACCGCTCTGTCATTACGAACCGGCGCTGTTGCTCGTCCTGCAAGACGCCGAAGCTGCGCAGATTGCGCACGGTGATGTAAGCCCGCCAAGCACCACCGTTTACCAACTCGGCACCGGCAGGGTGATGTACACACGGAAACGATCGCCTGCATCGATGCAGCCCCGATGCGCTCGGCCAGGGCCTCGGCGATCCTGTTCTTCGGCGGACTCGACTCACCCGCACGATTGCGGATCAGGTCAGCCAGAGGAGAGCCAGGAGGCGCGCGGTCCGCGATCGGCGCGGCCACTGCGTCACGGCATCCGCATGCGATGTCAATGATTGTAGTAGCTGTACTTCATGTTGCCCCAGTCGTAGGTCCTGCGCATGTAGTTCACGATCTCGCCTGTCTCCACCACGAACCGTCTGCCATCGGGCGGTCCGCAGCGCTTGCTGACCTTGAACCGATAGTACTGAACGCGCTCCTGCCGGTTTGCGAACTGCTTGGGCTGCTCGCCGTTCCACCACGGGAAAGGCATGAAAGGCTTGTTCTCCTCCGTGTCGTATTCCCAGCACACCAGCGCCAACCGCTCACGTCCACTCGCGTCGTACTCGTAAACTCGGAAGCCGAAATGCCGATCCGAAATCGGCGTGACCTTGAGCACGCCCGCGGCGACGTACGCACGCAGGTCTTCAGGATAGCCTGCATCCTGGTCGAAATATCCTCGGTTTATCGTCCGAGTCGGATGACCGCGTTCGTTGAAGAATTCTTCGCGGAAAATTCCATTCATGTTCGACCACATCCGCCGGACCGGCAGATGCGAACCCGCCAGGAACTCTTCGTAGATCGTGGCTCCCAGGCGACTGCCACTGGTCACCCGCACCCGACGGTACCGGTAGATATCGTCCAGCCCCTTGCGCGCCACCTCCAGTGGTACGGGCTCGAAGGGAAAGTTGTACTGGATGTCGAGATCGTGGCCCGTCAACACGTCGTCGGTAAACAGCGCGGTGCGGTCACGGTCGCCAAAGCCCAGACCCTGTGTACGTGTGAAGGTCAGGCCATGGCGTTCGTTGGCGCTGAACCTGGTGCCCACTCGCGGTGGCTCCTGCCCCGCAGAGCCAGCATCGGATCTCGCGGGATAGATCGCGCCACCGCCAAACCAGGCCCCGGAGAGTTGCTTGTTGGCATAGTCGATATGGTCCGGCGCCACCTTGTCAGTTGGCCTGCTGTCGAACTGTATACTCCGGCCGTCGGGCAGCAGGTCGTACTCGTTCCAAATGGAATTGGTCCGGGTGAACTTCGCACAGTCCAGCGGCGTTGGTTCTCCGCCTCTAGGCTGAGCTCCCGTCGATTCTCCATGCCAGGCCACCTCTTGTGGCCGCTCGACGTGATAGCGGATGCAGTGATGCAACGATTCGGGGCGGATCGGCACTTTGTTCCGCAAAACGGGATTGTTATTGATCTCGTCGCTGTCGAAGCCTCGCTCTTCGACTAGCCGCCCCTGCGCATCATAAAAATAGCCAATGGCTTGGTGCATGAAGTAGTGCGGGGTGACGTGCTTCAGAATCGGGTTGCGCTCCTGCAAAGGCGCCCCCTGATAAAGCACAGGTACGGCAGGATGGTTGGCCGTACCGATCGACGTCCGTCGGAACTGGTAGTTCCAGTTTTCCGGCCCACTACCTAGCCGGCCGCTTAGTTTGCGGTTCAGCCACAATTCCTCCCGACACACCCGCCAGCCACCAACGCCGTCGGGTTGTTCATAGATCACGATGCCATCAAGTGGCTCAAACCCCGGTTTTTGCTCCGGCTTTCGGGGCCAACGCAGATGCACACCCTCCACATGGACTTCAGTAAAGACAGCACGCCCGGAATTACCATTGAAGTTATGCTGCAAGGTCAGCCGCACATTGCCCACCGGCGATGCCAGCGGCTGCGACCTGTCCGTGCAGTTGGCTTGCGCTTGCGCGAACGGCATTAACCCGGCAGCGCACAGCATGGCTGCTGTCCACGACATCGGCTTTCTCATGTGCGCGATCCTCCTGCATCACCGGGTCGATGGCCGGTCGACGCCAGCGCCGTGCCGCGCATACCATCGTCGGAAGCACCTGAATTGTTGGCGATGATGACTGCCGGTATCGCACCCGCCGGGTCGCTCATCCCATATCCCCAGTCCAGCGGCATGCGCACCCAGAATCCCCTCAACTCCTTAAGCTTCGCAAAAGCAGCTTTCACGTCGTGCTCTCCGAGATCGGTGGTCGCACCTGTGGTCGCATCCACGACTGGCTGCTTGCGCATGTAGGCCGGCTGCAGCGCCGGAGGCTCCGCAAAGCGGGCGACCTTCTGGATGGTGCGACCATCGCTGCCCCGCTTGCGGTTGCCCGCTTCATCCAGCTCATACCCCTGCACCTTGAACCCATCGGTGGCCGCGGTGTATTCCCACATGCTGTCGCGCGGGACATGGCGGAATACTTCTTCGTAGATATTCGCATTCCGATCAGAAAGCTCCCTAATTGAGTTCACTGTCGCCTCCGATACCGGCTCGTCGAGGTCGACCCTCCCCGGAAGCGGCGCGTTCAATGAAAACGGCGGGGTGAATTCCTCGCGTGGCTGCCCAGACGCCCCCTCCATATCGGCTTGATTGGTAAATCCGGTCCGCTTCAGCCCCGCATCCCAGACTGCAATCTCCATCCCCAAAAACTTCCGCCACAACTTCATGCGCAAATCCCTCGCAAACCCCCGCGTCACTACCCTATGCCCATTACCGAGATCCCGCGGTTCCGTGGCCCCGTCCACCACTACCGCCGCGAGTTCGGTGTCGCCGTTACCCAGCAAGCTGCGATCGTTGATATTGGCGCTGCCGATGATCGCCACCGCGTCGTCCACGATCATCAGCTTGGAGTGCACGTAGCACTGTTCGGTCACCACGAACCGGCGTTGTTGCTCGTCCTGCAGTACACCGAAGCTGCGCAGATTGAGCACGGTGAGGTAAGCCCGCCAAGCACCATCGTTCACCAATTCGGCGATCTCCTCTTCCTGTACGCTGCGTTCGCTGCTCAAGTGCGGCTTGGCTTTCATGACAAGCTTCCGACAGATGCGCCTGATCAGGCTGTTCTCTCCACGCATCAGTGTCTGCTGGATCCAGTATTGCTGTTTGACCACCGGCCCGTCGAAGATGCTGCCTTCCGGATGCACTGGCAGGGTGATGTACACATGGAAACGATCGCCTGCATCGATGGCAGCCCCGATACGCTCGGCTAGGGCCTCGACGATCCTGTTCTTCGCCGGACTCGGCTCACCTGCACGATTGCGGATCAAGTCGGTCAGAGGGGAACCGGGAAGTGCACGGTCCGCGATCGGCGCGGCCACTGCAATCGCGGTGCCGGCCGCCTTGTCGTAGATCTTTTCGTTCCCGGTCATCTCCCCGCTGCGGCCATTCTTGACGATGTTCGCGAGCAGGGTCTCGCCGTCGGCGTTGGAGTATCCACAGTCGGAAATGAAGAACTGCGTCTCGATGTAGATGTAGGCCTTGGCCGATCCGATGCACTGAAGCATCGCATCGAGAATCGACTGCAGCTCATTTCGGTCGTCCTGTTCGCTACCCGGCGCCTTGGGCTGGTCGCCTAGCGACAGGGCGGCATCCGCCATGCCTTTGTTCTCCAGCTTGTGCAAGGCCTTGCCGGAGGAGCGCAGGATCTGGACCGCCATGTTGCCGCTGCTTCCTGGCTGGGTGACATCGCCAAACAGCGCCTCGCGTCCGCCCATCGATGCCAGCCATTGGGCGTCCATCGAGGTCAACCCGTCGGCCCGGCCCATCTTCGTCTGCTGCGGAATCGCGCTTTCCGGCGACAGGACGCGGTTGACTGCGCCCGTCGCCAGGTTCACCGCCGACAGCATCGGACCGTGGAGTGAAGCCATTCCTCTATTCTGCACAACCGTGGCATTCCACCGATAGACGAAGTTGCGAAACACGTCGAACACCGCCGGACCGCGCAGTTGCATGTGCACGTCCTGCCACGGCATCCGCGGTTGCCAGCGCGGGTTGGACAGCAATTGAGTGCGCTCGATGGGGGTGTTGATCCAGGTCCACAGCCGATTGAACGCCTGTTCGATCCTGTCGAGCAGCCCCTTGACATCCTCCAGCAGCGACTCGGGATCGCGGGCGTATCCCGTTACCGCATCCACGACCGCCGGCCCATTCTCGCGAACATGCCGCAATACAGCGTCCACGTTCTCGCGCAGCGCCGCCATCGATTTCTGGAACTCGGTCACGGGGTTGGGCACTAGACTCGAGAATGCACGAAGCGCATAGGTCCCCGCTTCCTCCACATTTCCCGCCATGGCTTCGTCCCATGCGCGCGAGGCCGCCGAAGTCGCCTCGCGGTACTTGTGGTCCGCCTCGCGCGCCCATCGCCCGATCGACTCGAACACGTCGCCCACCGTTTCGATGATCCTGGCGACATCCCGGTATCCATCGATCGGGATGTCCGCCAGCACCTTGACCATCGCGCGCAATGCCGGGCCTTCGACTGCGGTCTTGTCGGCGTAGCTGGCGAGCTCGGCCAAGGTTTCCCCATTGGCCCACATCTCCTTGAAGCGATCCAGAGCCACAACGAGTCCAGGCAGATACGGTTCCGCAAAGCCGGGCCGGTCGTTCAGGCCGCGCCCCAGGCCAGTTCTCGTCATTCGCCATTCGTCGTCGGTCGGCTGCCGTCCCTTGGGCAGGCAATTGTTGTAGTGGTCATTGATGACATGGATGCGCGGATCGCAAACCACGTCGAAATTGCCGTCGTCCCAGCGGCCGTGGGCGAAGTCCAACCCGCCGAGGAAAGCCACCCGTCCGTCGATCAACAGCATCTTCTGATGATGAGAGAAAAACAGGTTCGTCCCATCCTCCCGGCCAGACGCGGGATTCTGCAGTGCCACTTCCACGCTGCCCATCGCGCTGGGACTCAAGCGCTCCTGCACCTGGTACAGCGTTTCAAGGTTCTCGTTCTCATGCGTGTAGGCGGCCGCTTCGATGCTGTCGTACAGCAGGATGCGCACGTCCACTCCGCGCTCCATCGCATGGAACAGCAGTTCGCTCAGGCGATCGGGATGATCCGGATTGCCGCGGCTGTCCAACTCGACATCGAAGTTCATCTGCCAGTCGGCGATGAGGATGAATTTCTCCGCAGCGCGGATCGCCTGGGCCATGGCCTGCATGGCCGTGCGCCCATTGATGTATGCCTCCGCAGTGTTTCCCATCCGGAGCGGCGAAAACTGTGCGCCGCGCGTGGAGAAGTAATTGCCGCCAACGTGAGAATTGCGCTGGTCCGCAACCGACGCGCTCGCCGCGGGAAGCGGCTGTGTGGGATCGTCCAACATCAGATCTTCGTCCGGTCCTTGGGATCTCCGGACAGCGGGGTATCGAACTGATACTCCACGCTTCCGACCATCTCGCCGAGCTTCGCCTGTTCTGGAATTTCATCCAATGTGCGGATGTAATTGTTAGCCTCGAGCGTATCGAAGATGGCTTTCTGCCCGTCGCTCATCGCAAATGCGGTGCGCTTGAGCGCGACCGCGTGAAGGCCATGGACCAGATAGACCCGGCCCGGATGGCAGCTCACCGCATCCCAGACCTGCTTGCTCTGCGCATCGGAGAGCTTGACCTCGCCAGAGGCGTCCGTTTTGCCTTCCAGCAAAACTTCCTTCCAGGTGCCCGGACCCAGCACGTTGCTCGCATTCCCTTGCTTGGACGCTGTCCTGACAATCCGCCACTGTTCGCCTTCGATCGGCACGCCGATCGGCCCGGGAATGTCCTGCACGGTGAACTTGAAAATAGGCGTCTGATCATCGGGGGTCGACTGGGGCATGACCGGCAATGGGCGCGCGATCTGCACCGGCCCCCCAAACGACTTCTTCGCTGCATGCACGCGGATCTCGCCAGGGCACGCGATGACGATGTTGCCGCCTTCGATGGTCAGGCTGGCGCCGCCGGCCGTTGCGAGATGCACGGTCTTGCCGGCGGCCAGGTCGACGGCGGCGTTCGCGCTGACGATGCGCATGCCGTCGCGGCTGCGCAGGCGAGCCTCGTCGTTTTGAGCCTGGAGGTCGACCTCGCCCTCGCCGCTCACCAGGCTCAGCGAGATCGCCTCGGTCTGGCCCTCGACCGAGGCGGCCAACAGGCCGATCGCCTGGCCCGCGTGGGCGCGCAGGTCGCCGGCGACGGCCAGGTGACTGTCGCCGCCGCTGGCCAGGGTCAGGGTCTCGCCGACCGACCAGGTCAGGCTCTGACCGGCCACGAGGCCGATGCCGGCCGGCGCCGACAGGCCAAGCACGGCATCGCCGAGATGCGGAACGCGATCGTCGCCGGGCGTCGGTGCACGCGCTGCGGCGTCGGCACGCGCGTCGTCGAAGCCGGCCGCGCCGACCGTGGTGCGCACGCTGGCGTGCAACGCCGGCACCGGCGCGAGCGCCTCGTCCAGCCGGGAGGCGCCGGCCCGACCGCTGCCCAGGTGCGCGGCCAGCGCCACGGTCAGGTGGGTGGCGGCGGCATCGGAGAATGTCTTCGCCGACGTCTGCGCCTGGGCCAGCAGCGCGGACTGCGGCACGGCCTCGCCCGCCGGGGTACCGGGCGCGTGGGCGTAGGCGGTCAGCCAGAGCCCCGCCTCGCCGCGCACGGCCCCCCAGGCGTCGGTGCGCAGCTCGAATCCCTCGCCGCGGAAGCTGCCGCGGTAGTTGCCGGCCTGATGGATCAGATGACCCAGGTTGAGCTGGCTGGCGACCTGGGTGGTCGCCAGTTGCAGCCGCAACTGGCCGTCGCTGTCGTCGAACACCAGCCGACTGTGGCCCGAGCCGCCCCATTCCTTGGACTGCAGGCCCCAAAGCGCGGCGTCGTTTCGGTGGGCCTCGTCGCCGCCGCCCATGCCATGCCAGGGCGGTGCGTGGCCGCCGGCGAGGTTGGCCTGCGCGCTCGGCCGGTGGTCGCCCGCCTGGGCATAGGCACTGGCGTCGGCCTGGGCGGTGGCACCGCCGGGCGTCGCCGGAACGCCGGCCTCGCCGCGGCCGTTGTAGAGCGCGCCGACGACCAGGGGCCGGTCGATGTCGCCTTCCAGGAACGCCACCAGTACTTCCTGGCCGATCCGCGGCAGGAACTGGCTGCCCACCCCGGGGCCGGCATAGCGCTGGACCACGCGCAGCCAGCAGCTGTCGCGGTCGTCCGGACGATCGCCCTGCTGGAAGTGGAACCGCACCCGGATCCGGCCCAACGCATCGCAGTACAACTCGTCGACGCCGTCGGGCGCCGTGGCGCCGTCCGGGCCGACGACGATGGCGGTCTGGTAGCCGGGTGACGTCGGGCGCGGGTTGAGCCGGGCCCCCGTGCCGTCCTCCAGCACGGGGCGCCAGGGCCGGTCGCGCGGCAGGGCCTCGAAACGGGCGGCATGGCCGATCGACGCGGCACGCCGCGCGAGCCCGGCCAGCGCGTCGTCGTCGTCGTCGGGCGCCGGGCCCAGTGCCGCATCGACGGCGTCGCGAACGTCGACCGGCAGGTTGTTGATGCCGACCTGCCGGATCGCGGTCACCAGCAGCGCGTCCGGCGCAACCTGGCCGTCCAGCTGGGTCGGGCGGAACCAGGTACCGGCCCGCAAGCCGCGGGCAGTGGTGTCGCCGAGCCAGCGATCGCGCCCGGCCTCGTCGGCCTGTGCCATCAGCCGAGCGTAGCGCTCGGCCTCCTGCTGGTCGGCGAAGGCGTAGGCCCCGACCGGGTCGTAGGCCTCGAGGGGCCCCTCCGCCCCGGTCGACTCAAGTGCGATCCCGGCCCCCAGCGCACGGACGCTGCGGTAGTCGTCGCTGAGCAGGGTCAGGCGGTTGCTGCCGATGCGACCGCGTCCCCCCAGGGTCAGGAGCGCGTCCTGGGCCTCGGTCGCGTCGCTGCGATGGAAGCGAAGGCCACCGTGCGCCGCAGACGTCGGGTCTTCCGGCGCCAACGTGCTGTCGGCGAAGATCCATACGACATGCCCGGCCGCGGCTTCGGCGTCCTCCTGGATCCGCCAGCCCAGCCCTTCTTCGGCCAGCAACCGGCTCACGAAGTCGAAATCCGTCTCGCGGTACTGCACGCAGTAGCTGCGCGGCCTGGCCTGCGCGAGAAAACCGGCGACCTCGTCGCCGAAACGCCAGGCGGCCAGCGGCGCGTAGTCGGCGAACACCGACGCCAGGATCTCGGCAAGCGGCCGCTCCTGGAAGACGCGGCTGTGCCGGCCCTGGCGCAGCAGCCATGTCCACGGCGCCAGATGCAGCCGGTACCGCGCCAGGCCGCCATCGGCGGCGAGCAGGGCCGCCTCGCGCACCAGTCCGCTGCGAACGGCCTGACCACCATCGGCCAACCGCGTCAGCAGCCGGGCCGGTGCGCCGAGCCAGTCCTCCAATGCCAGACCGGCATCGGTGCAGAGCACGTCCACCTGCCAGTCGGCGCGGTCTGACAGGCACTCGTCGCCCTGCCAGCGTTCGACCAGCAACGGCGTGGCGGACGCCAGCTCGATGCGGTGGAGCCGCGTGGCCGCGTCCGGTCCGATCAGCCGTGCGAAGGCATTGCGCAGCGCGATGTCGTCCATGGGTATCGCTCCTACAGGTCTTCCACCCTGTCGGCAGAGTGTGCCATCCCGGCGCGGCCACGCAAAATCCGCGTCCTGCCGCGGCACGCGCCTTGCAGGCGTCTGCCGGGTACCAGCGAAGCCGGCGACGATGGCCGAAAACGAGGACGGTCAGGAAAAGACCGAGCAGCCAAGCGAGAAACGGCTGCGCGAGGCGCGGGAGAAGGGCAACGTGCCGCGCTCGCGCGAACTGTCGACGGTGGCGGTGTTCGGCGCGGGCGTCTGTGCGCTGCTGGCGATGGGCGGCGGGCTGTCGGCGCGGGCGCTCGACTGGATGCGCGGGGCGCTGACCCCGGACCTGGCGATGCTCGAATCGCCGCGGATGCTGTTCGGCCACGCCGGCGACCTGATGCTCGGCTTCGTGTGGATTCTGGCGCCGCTGCTGCTGGTGCTGCTGCTGGCCTGCTTCGTCGCGCCTGCGCTGATGGGCGGGTTCAACGTCTCCACCAAGGGGCTGGTGCCCGACCTCAAGAAGCTCGACCCGCTGGCCGGGCTCAAGCGCATCTACGGGCCCGAGGGCCTGGCCGAACTGCTGAAGTCGCTGCTGCGCGTGGCGCTGGTCGGCGCGGCGGCGACGCTGTTCCTGTGGCCGGGTCTGCACCGCCTGCGCACGATGCTCGACCAGCCCCTCGAGGCCGCGGCGGGCGCCGGGCTCGGGTTCGCGCTTTGGATGCTGCTGGCGACATCGGCGGCGCTGCTGCTGCTCGCGCTGCTCGACGCGCCCTACCAGAAATGGAACTGGCGGCGGAAGCTGAAGATGACGCGCCAGGAACTGCGCGAGGAGATGAAGGAAAGCGAGGGGCGGCCGGAGGTCAAGGGCCGCATCCGCCAGATGCAGCAGCAGATGTCGCAGCGGCGGATGATGGAGGACCTGGCCGGCGCCGACGTGATCGTGGTCAACCCCACGCACTACGCGGTGGCGCTCAAGTACGAGGGCGAGGCGATGCGTGCGCCGAAGGTCGTCGCCAAGGGCGTCGACGAGATGGCGCTGCGCATCCGCGCCGTCGGCGAGCAGCACCGCATCGCGCTGGTGTCGGCGCCGCCGCTGGCACGGGTCTTGTATCGGGAGGCGCAGATCGGACAGGAAATCCCCGTGAAGCTCTACGCCGCCGTCGCCCAGGTGCTGTCCTACGTCTACCAGCTGCGCAGCTGGAGCCCGGGCCAGCCGTATCCCGAGCTGTCGGACGTGGACGTCGACGAAAGCGCACCGGGGGCGCGGCCGTGAGCGCGGTGATGCAGGCCGGCCCCAAGCGCATCTTCGAGCTGCTGCGCCACGGACTCGGCGCGCCGCTGCTGGTGCTGGCGCTGCTGGCGATGGTCGTGGTGCCGTTGCCGCCCTTCGTGCTCGACGTGCTCTTCAGCTTCAACATCGCGATCTCGCTGGTCGTGCTGCTGGCGGTGGTCTACGTCCAGCGACCGCTGGACTTCAGCATCTTCCCGATCGTGCTGCTGATGACCACGATGCTGCGCCTGGCGCTGAACGTGGCCTCGACCCGCGTGATCCTGCTGCACGGCCAGAACGGCCCGGGCGCGGCCGGCAACGTGATCGAATCGTTCGGCGAGTTCGTCGTCGGCGGCAACTTCGCGGTCGGCATCGTCGCGTTCGCGATCCTGACGATCATCAACTTCATGGTCATCACCAAGGGCGCGGGGCGGGTGTCGGAAGTCACCGCGCGCTTCATCCTCGATGCGATGCCCGGCAAGCAGATGGCGATCGACGCCGATCTCAACGCCGGCCTGCTGACCCGCGAGGACGCCAAGGCCCGGCGCGAGGAGGTCCGCCAGGAAGCCGACTTCTACGGCGCGATGGACGGCGCCAGCAAGTTCATCCGCGGCGACGCGATCGCCGGCATCCTGATCCTGTTCGTGACGGTCGCCGGCGGTCTGGCGATCGGCATGCTCCAGCACGGCATGGCGTTCGGCGACGCGGCGGCGACCTACACGCTGCTGTCGATCGGCGACGGCCTGGTCTCGCAGCTCCCGGCGCTGCTGGTGTCCTCGGCGGTCGCGCTGCTGGTCACCCGCGCCTCGCGCAAGCAGGACATGGGCGGCGCGGTGACCGGCCAGGTGTTCGGCCAGCATCGGGCGCTGACGATCGCCGCGACCATCCTGCTGGTGGTCGGCCTGGTGCCCGGCATGCCGAACGTGGCGTTCCTGAGCCTGGCGGCGATCGTCGGCTATGGCGCCTGGGCGATGCGCAAGCGCAGCCTGGAGGCCGAGCGCGCGGCGGCCGATCCCGACCCCGCCCTGCCCGCGCCCGAGCAGGCCGCCAATGCCGAGCTGGGCTGGGACGACCTGCGCCCGGTCGACCCGCTGGGCCTGGAGGTCGGCTACCGGCTGATCCCGCTGGTCGACAAGGCACAGGGCGGCGAGCTGATGGCCCGCATCAAGGCCGTGCGCCGCAAGCTCACGCAGGACATCGGCTTCCTGATCCCGCCGGTGCACATCCGCGACAACCTCGAACTGTCGCCCACCGCCTACCGGCTGCTGGTCCACGGCGTGCCGGTGGCGACCGCCGAGGTGCACCCCGAGCGGTTGCTGGCGCTCGATCCGGGCGGCGCGCTGCCGCCGATCGAGGGCATTCCCGGCAAGGACCCGGCGTTCGGGCTCGACGCGCTGTGGATCCTGCCGATCCAGCGCGCCCAGGCCGAGGCCTCGGGCTACACCGTGGTCGACCCGGCCACCGTGGTCGCCACGCATCTTTCGCACCTGGTCCGCGAGCAGGCGCCCGAGCTGCTCGGCCACGAGGAAGTGCAGCAGTTGCTGGCGACCCTGGCACGCAGCGCGCCCAAGCTCGCCGAGGACCTCACGCCCAAGGCGCTGCCGCTGGCGGTGGTGGTGCGGGTGCTGCAGAACCTGCTGGTCGAGCGCATCCCGGTCCGCCAGCTGCGCCGCATCGCCGAGGCGCTGGTCGAGCACGCCGCGCACACCCAGGACCCCGGCCAGCTCACCGCCGCGGTGCGCAACGCGCTGGGCCGCTTCATCGTCCAGGAGATCGCCGGGCCCGCCACCGAGCTGCCGGTCTACACGCTGGCGCCCGCGCTGGAACGCGTCTTGCACGACTCCGCGCAGGGCACCGGCGCCGCGCTGGAACCGGGCCTGGCCGAACGCCTGCAGCAGAGCCTGGCCAACTGCGCCGGCCAGCAGGAGGCCAGGAACGAACCGGCGGTGGTGCTGGTGCCCGGCCAGGTCCGCGCCGCCCTCGCGCGCCTGGTCCGGCACAGCGTCCCCAACCTCTCGGTGCTGTCCTACACGGAAGTGCCCGAGGACAAGCGGCTCAAGCTGCTGGGGACGATCAGTTGAAGGCCGGGATTCGGGATCGGGGAGTGGGGATTCGTAACGGCGAGTCCTGCGAATGCGGAGAGAACGCAATGAGATGTCTGAAACCGAGCACGAACAAGCGCGCGCCCCACCTGAGGACGGTGTCGGCTTTTGCGAATCCCCACTCCCCTATCCCGAATCCCTGCCCATGAACATCCGCCGTTTCGTCGCCGCCGACATGCGCAGCGCCCTGCAGATGGTGCGGGCCGCACACGGGCCAGACGCCGTGATCCTGTCCAACCGCCGCACCGACGAAGGCGTGGAAATCGTGGCCGCGAGCAACTACGACGAGAGCGTGGTCCAGCGCGCCCTCGACGAGGCGCAACGGCGCGAGACGCCGGCGGCAGCGGCGACGGCGGCACCGGTCGACGCGCGCGAGCCGGACGCCGGCAGCGAATCGCCGTCCGAACGCTGGCTGCGCGAGCTGGCGCCGGCCGGGGCCGAGACGGCCCCGCAGGCCCTCGCGCGCGTCGCACGTCCGGAGCCGCAGGTCGCGGCGTCGGCCACCGCGCCCACGCCCGGGCCCGCGCACGCCGAGGCCGCCCGGACGACCGGGACGGGCGCCGGATTCCCGTCGTTCGCCGAGCTGCTGGGTCGCGGACGGCCCCAGCACGCCCAGCCGACCGCCGAGGACGACGGGATTCCGTCGCCGGCGCCCCTGCGCACCGCGTCGCCGCCCGCCCCTGCCGCGCCGGTCGCCGCGACGCCCGCGCTCGTCGCCGTGCCCGCGCCGCCGGCGCCGGCCAGCGACGGCGAGCTGGCGCAGATGCGCGACGAACTGGCGCAGATGCGGCAGATGATCGAACGCGAGATGGCGCGCCTGACCGACGAGCGCCTGCGCGGCTCGCCGGCCCGCGGCCAGGTCATGGAGCTGATGGAGGACTACGGCTTCGATGCCGGTATCACCCGCGACGTCGCGCTGCAGATCCCGGCCGACACCCCGGCGCACCGCGTCCGCGGCCTGATGCTGGCGCTGCTGTCGCGGCGCCTGCCGATCTGTCCCATCGACCCGCTGGACGAGGCCGGCGTGATCGCGCTGGTCGGCCCGACCGGCGCCGGCAAGACCACGACGATCGCCAAGCTCGCCGCGCGCTATGCCGCCCGCCACCAGGCCCGCGACGTCGCGCTGGTGACCACCGACACCGTGCGCGTGGGCGGCCGCGAGCAACTGCACAGCTACGGCCGCCAGCTGGGCATCGCGGTCCACGAGGCCGACAGCGAGGCCGGCCTGATCCAGCTGCTGCAGCGGCTGCAGGACTATCGGCTGGTGCTGGTCGACACCGCCGGGCTCAGCCAGCGCGACCGCGCGCTCGCCGGCCAGCTGCACTGGCTGCGCGCCGCGCGCCAGGTGCGCACGTTGCTGGTGCTGCCGGCCAACACCCATTTCGCCGATCTCGACGAAGTCGTCCGCCGCTTCGAGGGCGCCCGTCCGCAGGGTGCGGTGCTGACCAAGCTCGACGAGACCGGACGGCTGGGCAGCGTGCTCTCGGTCGCGGTCGACCACGGCCTGCCGCTGACCTGGATCGCCGACGGCCAGCGCATCCCCGACGACCTGCACCGCGCCAATGCCGCCCATCTCGCACTCCGCCTTGAAGATCTCCGCCGGGATGCCGATAAGCCGATCGTCCCCACGCACGATCTCCACAACCCCGACTCCCAGAAGCACGACCATGCCGTCGCCTGACCGTCCCGCCGCCGCCCCGTTCAAGCCCGTCCGCACCCTCGCCGTCACCGGCGGCAAGGGCGGCGTGGGCAAGACCAACGTGTCGGCGAACCTCGCCATCGCGCTCGCCGGCATGGGCCAGCGCACGATGCTGCTCGACGCCGACCTGGGCCTGGCCAACCTCGACGTGCTGCTCGGCCTGTCGCCGCGGTTCACGCTGGCCGACCTCGTCGCCGGACGCTGCACGCTCGAGGAGGCGATCATCGAGGGGCCGGCGGGCGTGCTGATCGTGCCCGCCGCCTCCGGCCGCCGGCACATGGCCGAGCTGCGTCCGATCGAGCACGCCGGCCTGGTCAACGTGTTCAACGATCTGCAGCACGAGCTCGACCTGCTGGTCGTCGACACCGCCGCGGGGATCACCGATTCGGTGCTGACCTTCTGCCAGGCCGCGCAGGACGCGGTGGTGGTGGTCTGCGACGAGCCGGCCTCAATCACCGACGCCTACGCGCTGATCAAGGTGCTCGCGCGCGAGCGCGGCGTCGACCGGGTGCAGGTGGTCGCGAACATGGTCCGCAGCCCGCAGGAGGGTCGCGCGCTCTACGACAAGCTCGCGCGCGTGTGCGAGCGCTTCATCGGCGGCGTCTCGCTGAACTACCTGGGCGCGGTGCCGCAGTGCGAATGGCTGCGCACGGCGGTGCAGCGCCAGCAGGCCGTGGTGCGCGCCTACCCGGGCAGCCCGTCGTCGCAGGCGCTGGTGGAGATCGCGCGCCGCGTCGCCCGCTGGCAGGCGCCGACCGCGCCGCGCGGCCACGTCGAATTCTTCGTCGACCGGCTGCTGCGCCAGGGAGCGGCGGCATGAACGCCGCCGCCCGCCAGTACCAGGCGGTCCAGCGCACCAGCGCACCGGACCCGGTCGTGGTGCACGCCGAACTGGTGCGCCGCATCGCCCACCACATCGCCGCGCGCCTGCCGGCGAGCGTCGAGATCGACGACCTGATCCAGGCCGGCATGATCGGCCTGCTCGAGGCCTCGCGCAGCTACGACGCCGAACAGGGCGCCTCGTTCGAGACCTACGCCTCGATCCGCATCCGCGGCGCGATGATCGACGAGATCCGCCGCGGCGACTGGGTGCCGCGTTCGGTGCACCGCCGGGCCCGCGAGGCCGCGGCCGCGATCCGCGAGATCGAGCAGGCCAGCGGCCGCGCCGCCAGCGCGCAGGAGGTGGCCGCCAAGCTGCAGATGCCGCTCGCCGACTACCAGCGCCTGCTCGAGGACGCCGCGCGCGGCCAGGTCCTGAGCCTGGACTCGCACGTCGAGGACCACGGCGAGGTCGAGCCGGCCAACCGCGACGGCGGCCCGACGCCGCAGGAGCAGCTGGTGCGCAGCGAGTTCGGCCGCGAACTGGTCGCCGCGATCGATCTGCTGCCCGAGCGCGAGCGCCTGGTGCTGTCGCTCTACTACGAACAGGAACTCAACCTCAAGGAGATCGGGGCGGTGCTGGGCGTGAGCGAATCGCGCGTGTGCCAGATCCACGGCCAGGCCGTGGTCCGCCTGCGCGGCCGCCTGTCCGCCTTCGAACTCGCAGACACCGGCATCGGCGACGCCGACTGATGCCCCACCCGTGGAGCCCGCTTTGAACAAGAACATCCGTATCCTCGTGGTCGACGACTTCTCGACGATGCGCCGTATCGTCAAGAACCTGCTGTCGGACCTGGGCTTCAACAACACGGTCGAGGCCGAGGACGGCAACAGCGCGATGGCGGTGCTCCGCCAGGATGCGGTCGATCTGGTCATCACCGACTGGAACATGCCCGGCATGACCGGCATCGAGCTGCTGCGCGCGATCCGCGCCGACGCCAAGTTCCGCGCCCTGCCGGTGATGATGGTCACCGCCGAGGCCAAGCGCGAGCAGATCATCGAGGCCGCGCAGAGCGGCGTGAACGGCTACATCATCAAGCCGTTCACCGCGCAGACGCTGGCCGAGAAGCTCGGCAAGATCTTCGAGCGCCTGGGGAACGCGGCGTGACCGCGACCGCTGCGACGGTCGCCGTCGACCGCGGCCAGCTCGCCGGTCTGCTGCACGACGCGCTCGAAGCGCTCGAGCGCGGCGACGAGGCCGGCTGGCGCCGGCAGGTCGATGCGCTCGCCGCCGCCCGCGCGCGCACGCCCGTCGACGGCCTGGGCCGGCTGGCGCGCGAGCTGGCGCAGGCGCTCGACACCCTGCCTGCTGCGCCCGCCGACGGCGGCCTGGACGATGCCTGCGCCCGTCTGGACCACGTGGTGACGATGACCGAGCAGGCCACGCACCGCACGCTGGACCTGATCGAGGACAGCCGCGCCCGGGTCGGCGCACTGCGCGCCGGCGCGCTCGATGCCGCACAGATCGCGACGATCGACGCGTTGCGTGACAACCTGCGCGAGATGGCGCTGGCGCAGAGCCACCAGGACCTGGGCGGCCAGATCATCCGCCGCGTGGCCGGCATCGTACGCGGCGTGCACGAAGGCTTCGGCGCGCTCGGCCTGCCGCCATCCGATCCGCAGGAGGATCGCCTGCGCGCCTCCGGCCCGGCCGTCGCCGGACTCGACGGCGGCACCGTCGGCCAGGACGACGCCGACGACCTGCTCTCGCGCCTGGGACTCTGAGCCATGCAGTTCCCGCCCGACATCGCCGCGGATTTCGTGCTCGAGGCGCGCGAGCTCCTCGTCGACCTGGGCGGGCAGCTGGTCGAGCTGGAGCAGACGCCCGACGACCGCGAGCAGCTCAACGCGGTCTTCCGCGCGTTCCACACGCTCAAGGGCGGCGCCGGTTTCCTCGGCGCGACCGCGCTGGTGACGCTGTGCCACGCCGCCGAGGAGACCCTGGGCGCCGCGCGCTCGGGCACGGCAACGCTGCTGCCGCGGCACTTCGACGCCGCGCAGCAGTCGCTGGACTGGCTGCAGGCGATGGTCGACGCGGTCGAGGCCGGCACCGACGTGCCGCATGCCCCGCCCGAGCTGATCGCCGGCTTCGCGCTGGACGCCGCCCCGCGCGCGGCGCCGGCCACCGTGCCCCGCGCCGCGCCGGTGGCCGCGGTGCCCGCCACTACCGGCGGCGACATGATCGACGACGACGAGTTCGAGGCGCTGCTCGACCAGTTGCACGGCGCCGCCGCGCCGGGGACATCCGTGCCCGCGCCTGCCCCCGGGCCGGACGATCCGATCGACGACGCCGAGTTCGAGGCACTGCTCGACCGCCTGCACGGCACGGCCGCGCCGGGCGCAGGCGCCGCGCCCGGCAACGCCGACACGATCGACGACGACGAATTCGAGGCGCTGCTCGACCAACTGCACGGTGCGCACGCACCCGGCGCGCAGCCGGTCGCGGCGCAGACGCCGGTGGCGGTTCCCGCAGCGCCGGTCCCCGCACCCCGCGCCGCGCCGCCCGCCGCTGCAAAACCCGCCGGCGCTGCGCCGGCACCGGCCGAGCGCGAGCAGACGGTCCGCGTCGACACCCGCCGGCTCGACGCGATCGTCGACCTCGTCGGCGAACTGGTGCTGGCCCGCAACCGCCTCAAGACGCTGCGCGCACGGCTGCGCGACGAGGACCTCGACCGCGCCGTCGCCACGCTCGACAACGCCACTGCCCGCCTGCAGGGCGCGGTCATGCGCACGCGCATGCAGCCGGTCGGCAAGGTGTTCTCGCGCTTTCCGAAGGTCGCCCGCGACGTGGCGCGCGCGCTCGACAAGGAAGTGGACCTGGAGCTGGTCGGCGCCGACACCGAGCTCGACCGCAACCTCGTCGAGGCGCTGGCCGATCCGCTGATCCACCTGGTGCGCAACGCGATCGACCATGGCGTCGAGACGCCGGAGCTGCGCGAGGCGACCGGCAAGCCGCGCGCCGGCAAGGTCCGGCTGATCGCCCAGCAGCAGGGCGACTACGTCGGGATCGAGGTCCAGGACGACGGCGCCGGCATCGACCCCGAGCGCCTGCGCGCCAAGGCCCGCGAGAAGGGCCTGATCGACGCCGAGTCGGCCGCGCGCCTCAATGCCGAGGAATGCCTGCACCTGATCTTCCTGGCCGGCCTGTCGACCCGCAACGAGGTCAGCGACATCTCCGGCCGCGGCGTCGGCATGGACGTGGTGCAGTCGCGCATCCGCGAGCTCGGCGGACAGATCCAGGTGCAGTCCGAGCTCGGCCGTGGCAGCCGCTTCACGCTGCGCGTACCGCTGACGCTGGCGATCCTGCCGACCCTGCTGGTGCATGCCGCGGGCGATGCCTACGCGCTGCCGCTGGCGCGGGTGCAGGAAGTGCTGCACGCGCCGGCGCACACGGTCAACTGGTTCGACGGACGCGCCGCGCTCGACCGCCGCTCGCACACGCTCTCGCTGCTGGACCTGCGCCACTGGCTCGACCGGCCCGCGCTCGAGGCCGCCCTGCTGACCATCGTCGTGCTGCAGCGCGGGGACAGCCGCTTCGGGCTGGTCGTCGACGAAGTGCGCGGCCGCGAGGAGGTGGTCATCAAGCCGCTGCCGCGGGCGCTGCGCGGACTGCCCGGCTACGCCGGCGCAACGCTGATCGGCGACGGGCGGCTCGCGCTGATCCTCGACGTCGACGCGCTGCGCGGGCCCTGAGCGCAGGGGCCGCGACTCAAGTCGCCGCGGACCGCGCCGATATCGCGATCATGGACATCTTCAGTGTCGTCGGTCTCGTGCTCGCCCTGCTCGCCCTCGTCGGCGGCAGCATCCTCAAGGGTGCCGGGCTGGGCGCGCTGTGGTCGCCGGCGGCCTTCGTCATCGTCATCGTCGGCACATTCGCCTCGATCCTGCTGCACACACCGCCGAGCGTGTTCAAGCGGGCACTGCGGATCGTGCGCTGGACGATCCGACCGCCGACCGCCGACCGTGGCGCGCTGGTCGCGCAACTGCTCGAATGGAGCAACGTCTCGCGCAAGCAGGGCCTGCTGGGCCTGGAGACCTACGTCGAGTCGCAGAGCGACCCGTTCCTGCGCAAGGGCCTGCAGATGCTCGTCGACGGCGTCGAGCCCGAGGCGATCCGGCACATGCTCGAGATCGAGCTGCAGGGCGAGGAGCAGCAGGACCTGGCCGCGGCCAAGGTGTTCGAGGGCATGGGCATCTATGCGCCGACGCTGGGCATCGTCGGTGCCGTGCTCGGCCTGATCGCGGTGATGAAGAACCTGGCCGACCCGTCCAAGCTCGGTCACGGCATCGCCGCCGCGTTCACCGCGACGATCTACGGCATCGCCTCGGCCAACCTGTTCTTCCTGCCGGTCGCCTCCAAGCTCAAGAGCGTGATCGGCAGGCGCAGCGGCGAGCGCGAGCTGGCGATCGAGGGCCTGATCGCGATCGCCCAGGGCGAGAACCCGCGCAACATCGAGGCCCGGCTGGCCGGCTTCCTGCACTGACCCTTCGGCGATGGCACGACGCAGACACCACGAGGAACACGCCAATCACGAGGCCTGGGCGATCCCCTACGCCGACCTGATGACGCTGCTGCTCGCTTTCTTCGTCGTCATGTACGCGGTGTCCTCGCTCAACGAGGGCAAGTACCGGGTGATGGCCAGCTCGCTGGCGAACGCCTTCAGCGGCACGCCGCGCACGCTCGACCCGATCCAGGTCGGCGACAACACCTACCGCGATGCGAGCCTGAAGGAACCGGTGCCGATTCCCAGCGGCGCGCGGCGCGGCCCGGGCACCTCGTCGCCGGTGCTCGACTCGCCGCTGCAGCCGATGCTCGAGTCGAAGATGCGCACCGACCGCATCGGCGACGGCGCCGCCCTCGACGCTTCGCGCCGGCAGCTAGCGCGCATCGCGCTGCAGCTCGAGGACGCGCTGTCGGAGATGGTGCAGGCGCGGCTGATCACCGTGCGCCGCGCCGATCTGTGGCTCGAGGTCGAGATCAACAGCGACATCCTGTTCCCCAGCGGCTCGGCCACGCTCGACTTCGGCGCCCAGGCGCTGCTCGGGCGGCTGGCGACGATCCTGCGCGGGCTGCCCAACCCGATCCGCATCGAGGGCTACACCGACGATCGGCCGATCCGGACCGCGCAGTTCCCGTCGAACTGGGAGCTGTCGGCCGCGCGCGCGGCCAGCGTGGTGCACCTGTTCGTGCGCGAGGGCCTGGCCCCCGAGCGGCTGGTGATGGTCGGCTACGGCGAGCAGCGCCCCAAGGCCGACAACGCCAGCGAGGCCGGCCGCAACGCCAACCGCCGCGTCGTGCTGATGGTGCTGGCCGAACCGGAGTCGACCGAGGGTCGCCCGATCGGCGCGCCCGCGCCGGCCCGCCCCGTCGCCGCCGACGCCCTGCCCGCAGTCGCCGACGAGCGGGCGCTCCCATCCCTGCCCCCCCATCCCCGAGGAGAGACCTGATGCGCGTCTGGGCGATCGCCAACCAGAAAGGCGGCGTCGGCAAGACCACGACCACGCTGGCCCTCGGCCGCGCAATGGTCGCACGCGGGCTGCGCGTGCTGCTGGTCGATCTCGACCCCCACGCCTCGCTCACGCGCGCGTTCGGCATCCCGACCGACCCGCCGCCGGCCGGCGTGGCCGACCTATTCGCCACCCCGCCCTCGAGCCTGGCGTCGCTGATGCGCGCCGCACCGACCGAGGGCCTGGACTTCGTCTGCGCGCAGACCGCGCTGGCGACGCTCGAGCGGCGCAGCGCGACCCAGCCCGGCCTGGGCCTGGCGCTGTCGCAGGCGATCACGCGCCACACCGGCGGCCACGAAACGATCCTGCTCGACTGCCCGCCCACGCTCGGCCTGCTGATGGTCAACGCGCTGGCCGCGGCCGACCGGGTCATCGTGCCGACCCAGTGCGAGCCGCTGGCGCTCTACGGCCTGGCCGGCATGGTGCGCACGGCCGAGATGGTCGAACGCTCGCGGCAACGGCCGCTGCCGGTCTCGGTGCTGCCGACGATGTACGACCGCCGCACCCGAATCGGACGCGAGACGCTGGCGCAGCTGCAGGACGAGTACGCCGGCCGGATCTGGGACGAGGCGGTCCCGGTGGACACCCAGCTCAGCAACGCCGACGCGCTCGCCCAGCAGGTCCTCAGCGGCACGCCGTCCGGTCGCGCGCTGTCGGCCTATGGTCGCGCGCTCGACTGGCTGCTGGCCGAGGAACAGGCGCTGGAGCACGCCGCATGAACGCCGCCGAGGTCGTCGACGACTACCTCGGCGTGCTGCTGTCGGCCGCGCCGGCGGCCGCACCCGCGCCTGCACCCGTGCACGCCCCGACGCCTGCACCGCCGCCCGCAGCGGCAATGGCGCCGCCGGCGACCAGGCCTGTGCCGTCGACGGCCGTCGCCAGGGCCGCGCCCCCGGCCCCGCCGGCGCCGGCGATGCGCCCGCCGCCGGTGGCCTCGCCCGCCCTGCCGGCTGCGCCGACGCCTCGGCTCGCGGCCGTGCCAGCGCGCCCCGACGCGGGACCGACGCCGCAGCGGCGCAGCAGCGAGCGCAACGCCCGCTGGCTGCGCCTGCGCTGCGGCGGTCAGGTCTACGGCCTGGAGCTGCTGAAGATCCGCGAGGTCGTGCTGCCCGCGCCGCTGCTGCCGGTTCGCGGCGCATCGCCGTGCCTGGCCGGGCTGATGAACCTGCGCGGCCAGGGCGTACCGGTGGTCGACCTGGGCCTGCAGTTGGGCGACGCGGCGGTCGAGGACACGCCGTCGACGCGGATCGTCGTGCTCGAGGAACACGGCGACACGCTCGGCCTGCGCGTGTCCACGGTCGAGGACGTCGCGGTCGTGTCCGACACCCAGATTGAGGGCGCACACACGTCCCGGCTCGCGCCGGTCGGCGACCACCGCATCCGCGGCATCGCGCGGCTCGGCGGCGCGGTCATGCTGCTGCTCGACGCCTCGCGGCTGCTGTCGATGCCGCTCTACACCGCCCGCTGAGCGCCGCGCTCCGCAACCAAGACGCGCCTGAAGCGCTTCACTTCGAATGGATAGCGGCCTGCCGGCCGGAAGCCGCTCTTCCCTCGGCAAGGCATCCTGTCTTGACGAGGGCGCGCACCATCCATGGCGCGCTCGACGCGGCCACCAACCGGCAGTCCGCTGCTGCGGACATTGGCAGCCCGACTTCGGTTGGATGCGGAGTCGCCTGCTTGAAGAAGTCACGCATTGTCGGCCTCAGTGCGTCGTGCTGGTCGGGGATTGCGATAGCGGGCCATGGATGGCCCGCGGCGGCGAGTCAGCCAGGATGGCTGACCGAGCCGGGGAGCAGTCCCCGGCCGGCGCGACGCGCGCGCAGAAGACGAACGCACTGATTGAGTGGGCAGAAGCAAAGAGTCCGAACGCACCAACCTAAAGCTCGCCGCATCGCTGCCGCTAACCCCGTCGTACCCCCCAATTTGCGGAGACGCGATGACCACCCTGGACCTGGGCGAGGATCTCGGCATCGAGACCAGCGCCGCGCTCAAGGCGCTGCTCGCGCCCCATCTGGCGCAGGACCAGGAGGTGATCCTGGACGGCGCGCAGGTGCGGCGCGTGCACACCGCTGGCCTGCAGGTGCTGTGCGCGTTCTTCGCCAGCCGCGCCGCGCTGGGCCGCCGTACGGCGCTGCGAGACGGCAGCCCGTCGCTGCTCGACGCCGTCCGCCTGCTGGGGATCGGCGATTCGCTGGGCCTGCCCGGCATCTCACGCAACAATTCGAACGCAAGCACAGTGGAGAACCCCGCATGAGCGCACGCATTCTGGTAGTGGACGATTCGGCCTCGATGCGCCAGATGGTCTCCTTCGCCCTGACCTCGGCCGGCTTCTCGGTCGAGGAGGCCGAGGACGGCCAGGTCGCCCTCGGGCGCGCGCAGGGCCAGCGGTTCAACGCCGTGGTCACCGACGTCAACATGCCCAACATGGACGGCATCGCGCTGATCCGCGCGCTGCGCGGCCTGCCCGACTACAAGTTCACGCCAATGCTGATGCTGACCACCGAGTCGGCCGCCGACAAGAAGGCCGAGGGCAAGGCCGCCGGCGCGACCGGCTGGCTGGTCAAGCCGTTCAATCCCGACCAGCTCGTCGCCACGGTCCAGAAAGTCCTGGGCTGACGCCCGCTCCTTCCCGCCTCCACGCCAGGGCCGCCCGATGAACATGGACATGCAGCGCTTCCACGCCACTTTCTTCGAGGAAAGCCGGGAAGGCCTGGAGGCCATGGAAGCGGGCCTGCTGCAGCTCGAGCAGGGCGACCAGGACCCCGAGCTGGTCAATTCGATCTTCCGCGCAGCGCACTCGATCAAGGGCGGCGCGGCGACGTTCGGCTTCGACGCGGTCGCCGCGCTGACCCACGTGCTCGAGACGCTGCTCGACGAGCTGCGCGCGGGCAAGCGCAGCGTCGACGGCACGGCCATCGACGCGATGCTGGCGTCGGTCGACGTGCTGCGCGGCCTGCTCGCCGAGGCCGAGACCGGCCAGCCGGCCGACCCGCAGGCCGCGATCGCGGTCCAGGCCCGGCTCGATGCCGTGCTCGCCGGCACCGCGGCGCCGGCGCCGGTCGCGGTCACGACGGTGCCCACGCAGGCCGCCGTCGACCCGGCGGGCTGGCGGATCGGGTTCACGCCCGCGCCGTCGATGTTCATGAGCGGCAACGACCCGCTGCGCATCATCCGCGAGCTCGATCAGCTGGCACCGCTCGACGTCGCCTGCCGGATGGAGCGGCTGCCCGGCTTCGGCCAGCTCGACCCGCTCGAGGCCTACCTCGCCTGGGACCTGGGCCTGCTCGGCGCGGTGCCGCGCGGTACCGTCGACGAGGTGTTCGCCTGGGTCGAGGACGACTGCGAACTCGACATCCGCCCCATCGAGCCTGCTCTGCGCGCCGCCGCGCCCGCGGTCGAGGCGGCCGTGTCGCCCCCGCCTGCCGCCGCGCCCGCCGCAGCTCCCGGTGCGCCTGGCAACGCCGCGCCGCCGGCCGCGCACGAGGCCGAGAGCTCGATCCGCGTGAGCACCGACAAGATCGACGGCCTGATCAACCTGGTCGGCGAGCTCGTGATCACGCAGGCGATGCTCAAGCAGGTGTCCGCCGCGCTCGACCCAGCCGTGAGCGAGCGCCTGTTCGCTGGGCTGGACCTGCTCGAACGCAACACGCGCGACCTGCAGGAAGCGGTCATCGGCGTGCGCATGCTGCCGGTCGACGCGGTGTTCCGCCGGTTCCCGCGGCTGGTGCGCGACCTGTCGACGCGCCTGGGCAAGCAGGTCCGCCTGCGCACGCTCGGCGAAGGCACCGAACTGGACAAGGGCCTGATCGAGAAGATCGCCGACCCGCTGGTGCATCTGGTCCGCAACGCGATCGACCACGGTCTGGAACTGCCCGAGGCGCGCCGCGCCGCCGGCAAGGACGAGGCCGGCACGATCACGCTGGCCGCCTCGCACCAGGGCGGTCACATCGTCATCGAGGTGGCCGACGACGGCCGCGGGCTCGACCGCGACCGCATCCTGGCCAAGGCCGCCGAGCGCGGCCTGGCCGTGCCCGACGCGCCGTCCGACGCCCAGGTCTGGGACCTGATCTTCCAGGCCGGCTTCTCGACCGCCGACGCGGTGACCGACCTGTCGGGCCGCGGCGTGGGCATGGACGTGGTCCGCCGCAACATCCAGGCGCTCGGCGGCGAGGTCCAGCTCGAGAGCCGCGCCGGCCACGGCACGCGCGTGGTGATCCGCCTGCCGCTGACCCTCGCGATCCTCGACGGCATGAGCGTGGCGGTCGGCGAGGAGACGCTGATCCTGCCGCTGACCTACGTGATCGAGGCGCTGCAGCCGCAGGCCGAGGACATCCGCAGCCTCGCCGGCGAGGGCCGGGTGCTGCGCGTGCGCGGCGAGTACCTGCCGCTGGTCTCGCTCAACGCGCACTACCGCTACGGCCAGCCGCAGGGCGACGACCCGCTGGTCGTCGTCGTCGAAGGCGACGGCCAGAAGCTCGCGCTGGAGGTCGACGAACTGATCGGCCAGCAGCAGGTCGTGGTCAAGAACCTGGAGAACAACTACCGGCGCGTGGACGGCATCTCGGGGGCGACGATCCTCGGCGACGGCCGGGTCGCGCTGATCGTCGACGTCGGCGGCCTCGCCCGCTCGCTGCGGCTGCCGCAGGCCGCCTGATCGCGGCCCCTTGGGGGCCTGGCCGGCGGAAACCGGCCGCCGCGATGCCATTCAAACCGGCCATCGCCCCGCCACGCCGCCTTCGGGCGGCGTACTCGTGTCGGGCAGAATTCACGTGGCGTGCATGTTCATTTCTGGGACATGAATCACCTCGCACGCACTTGAAAAAATCTTTGCATGGGCTGTCAAGTCGGCGGACTCCGGGCCGCTAGACGTGGAAGCAAAGGACGCGCCCCAGGTGTTGACCGACACCTGCCCGCGTCCTTCGTCGTACCGGAGATCTCCCATGCGCTGGTTGAACAACCTGTCGATCGCCCGCAAGCTCGCGGTCGCCTTTACCCTGGTCGTGTTGCTGGCCGCCGGCCTGGGCGCCTTCGCGCTGAGCCGGCTGGGCGTGATCAACGCCGAGCTGCAGAAGGTCAGCCTCGACGACATGCCCGCCGTGCAGTACCTGGGCGAGATCCGTTCGCAGCTGGGCGAGTACCGGATGTACGAGCTGGCGCAGCTGAGCCGGCTCGACGAGCCCGAGGCGGTGCGCGACTACGACCAGCGCCTGGCCGGGATCGAGAAGATCATCGCCGAGCAGCGCGCCCTCTACGAGGCGCTGCCGCTGACCGCCGAGGAACAGGGCCTCTACGACGCGGTCACCGCCCGGCTGGCGACCTACTTCGACGCCCGCCGCGAGATCGAGCAGGCGCTGGCCGCCGGCGACGGCGCGACCGCGCAGATGGTATCGGACGACAAGTCGCGCCCGCTGCGTCGCGACCTGTTCGAGTCGATGACCGCGCTCGCCGAGTTCAACAGCCGGCGGCTGGCCGACGACATCGCGCACGCCAACGTGATCTATCGCAGCAGCATCTTCGCGATGATCGTGGGCATCGCGATCATCGTGCTGCTGGCCGCAGCGATGGCCGTCGCGATCTCGCGCACGCTCTCGCGCTCGGTCGGGGCCGCGGTCAGGGTCGCCAACGACGTGTCGGCTGGCCGGCTGGACACGGACATCGTCGTCGACCGCAGCGACGAGGTCGGCCAGCTGCTCGGCGCGATGCAGCGGATGCAGGGCCAGCTGCGCGCGGTGATCGACGCCCAGCGCGGCATGGCGCGCGCACACGAGGCCGGCACGATCAGCCACCGCATGGACGAAGGCGCGTTCCCCGGCGACTACGGCCTGATGGTGCGCGAGACCAATGCGCTCGTCGGCTCGCACGTGGACGTCAAGATGCACCTGATCGAGGTGATGCGGCAGTACGCGATCGGCGACCTGACCCCGGACCTGGAGCAGTACCCGGGTGAGAAGGCCGTGCTGACCGAGACCATGGCCACGGTGAAGGCCAACCTCGGCGCGATCAACGCCGAGGTCAAGGCGCTGGCCGGCGCCGCCGCGCGCGGCGACTTCACCGTCCGCGGCGACGCGGCGCGCTTCCAGCACGACTTCCGCGGCATGATCGAGGACCTCAACCGGCTGATGGACGCCGCCGACGGCAACCTCGACCAGCTCTCGCGGCTGCTGCAGTCGATCGCGGCCGGCGACCTGACCGCGCGCATGGATGGCGACTTCCACGGCGTGTTCGCCCGCATGCGCGACGACGCCAACGCCACCGTCGCCCAGCTCACCGCCATCGTCGCCCGCATCCAGGACGCCTCGGCCGCGATCGGCACCGCGTCGACCGAGATCGCCTCGGGCAATGACGACCTCTCGCGCCGCACCGAGCAGCAGGCCGCCAACCTGGAAGAAACCGCCGCGTCGATGGAGGAACTCACCTCCACCGTCCGCCAGAACGCCGACCACGCCCGCCAGGCCAACCAGCTCGCCCAGGGCGCGGCCACCGTCGCTTCCCAGGGCGGCGAGGTCGTCGGCCAGGTCGTTTCCACGATGGCCGACATCGAGGCGTCGTCGCGCAAGATCGGCGACATCATCTCGGTCATCGACGGCATCGCGTTCCAGACCAACATCCTGGCGCTCAACGCCGCCGTCGAGGCCGCACGCGCCGGCGAGCAGGGCCGCGGCTTCGCGGTCGTCGCCTCCGAGGTCCGCACGCTTGCCCAGCGCAGCGCCAACGCCGCCAAGGAGATCAAGGGCCTGATCGACGACTCCACCGGCAAGGTCGCCAGCGGCGCCGCGCTCGCCGGCCAGGCCGGCGCCACGATGGCCGAGATGGTCGCCTCGGTGCAGCGGGTGACCGACATCATGGCCGAGATCTCGGCGGCCTCGCAGGAGCAGGCCGCCGGCATCGAGCAGGTCAACCAGACCATCGTGCAGATGGACGAGACCACGCAGCAGAACGCCGCTCTGGTCGAGGAGGCCTCGGCCGCCGCGCGCGCGATGGAGGAACAGGCCGGCGGGCTCGCCGACGCAATCGCGGTGTTCCACATCGACACGGCCGGTCGCCGGCCCGGCACCGCACCGGCGCCGATGCCGCAGGCCCCGGCGATCGTCCGCGCGCCCCAGCCTGCCGCGCTGGCCAGGCCGGTCACGCCCGCGCGCAAGGCGCCGGCGCCGGTCGTCGAGGCCGACTGGGCCGAGTTCTGACCCACCCCGCCCGGGCGCCTCCGGCATTCGCCGAGGCACCGGGCGCACCGCGCCTGGCGGGGCGGGCCCGGCGCCACAGGGCGTCGGCGTGTGCCGCTGGGACGGCGCCGGCGCGCCCCGGCCGCGGGACGCCTCAACCTCGGCGCGCAGCGGCCGATACCGGTGGCAGGCCCCACGCATGCCATGCCCATGAAACCCGTCGCCGCCCTGCTCCGCGCCCTGTCCGACCTGCCGATGCAGCGCAAGTTCCTGATCCAGACCGCGCTGGTCGCCACTGGCATCGTCCTGCTCGCGGTGGTCGCGGCCCGGGTCCAGTTCGTGGACCTCAACCAGACCCGCAAGGACGACCTGGCATCCCAGACCCAGATGGCGCTGGGCATCGTCGAAGAATACGCACGCCGTGCGAAGACCGGCGAACTGTCGCTGGACGACGCCAAGCGCAACGCGCTGGCGACGCTCGCGGCAATGCGGTCCGAAGGCGATGTCGATTACTTCTTCGTCACCGACGAGCGGCCCACCCTGCTGATGCATCCGTTGCGCCCCGATCTCGTGGGCAAGGACGTCTCGGGCATCACCGATCCCGATGGCAAGGCGATCTATCCCGAATTCGTCACGGCCGCGCGCGCCGGTGGCGGCAACGTGGACTTCCTCTGGGCCAAGGCGGGCAGCGAAGACCCCGTGCACAAGACCTCCTATTCCGCGCTGTACGCGCCGTGGGGCTGGGTGCTGACCACCGGCGTCTACCTCGACGACATCCAGTCGCAGGCGCTGGTGTTCACCGCGATCATGACGATCGTCGGCGGCCTGCTGGTGCTGCTCAACGCCGGCATCGGCTGGCTGATCGGACGCTCGGTGCTCGAGCCGCTGGGCCGGGCGCTGACCGCGATCCGCGGCGTGGCGAACGGGGATCTGAGCATCCGCACCGGCCATCAGGGCCGGGACGAGATCGGCCAGATGCTGCGCTCGACCGACGAGATGGTACACATGCTCGAGCGCTTCTCCGCGCAGACGCAGGAGATGATCCGCCTGCACGCCGCCGAGGACATGCGCCATCGCATGCCCGAGGACTTCCCCGGCGTCTACGGTCAACTCGCGGCGGGCATCAACACGATGATGTTCGAGCACCTGGATGCGATCGTCGACGCGATCGAGGTGCTCAACGAATACGCCAACGGTGACCTGTCGCGCGACGCCCGCCGCCTGCCGGCGAGCCGCGCGGTCCTGCACGAGGCGATGGACGCGGCCAAGGCCAGCCTGATGGCGATCAACGGCGAGATCAACCGCCTCGCGGCCGCGGCCGCAGGCGGCGACTTCTCGGCGCGCGGTGATGCGGCGCGCTTCCAGCACGACTTCCGGCGCATGGTGCAGAGCCTCAACGCGATGATGGACGCCAGCGACCGCAGCCTGGACCAACTCTCGCGGCTGCTGCAGTCGATCGCCGCCGGCGACCTGACCGCGCGCATGGACGGCGATTTCCACGGCGTGTTCGCGCGCATGCGCGACGACGCCAACGCCACCGTCGCCCAGCTCACCGCCATCGTCGCCCGCATCCAGGACGCCTCGGCCGCGATCGGCACCGCGTCGACCGAGATCGCCTCGGGCAACAACGACCTCTCGCGCCGCACCGAGCAGCAGGCCGCCAACCTGGAAGAAACCGCCGCGTCGATGGAGGAACTCACCTCCACCGTGCGCCAGAACGCCGACCACGCCCGCCAGGCCAACCAGCTCGCCCAGGGCGCGGCCACCGTCGCCTCCCAGGGCGGCGAGGTCGTCGGCCAGGTCGTCTCCACGATGGCCGACATCGAGGCGGCGTCGCGCAAGATCGGCGACATCATCTCGGTCATCGACGGCATCGCGTTCCAGACCAACATCCTGGCGCTCAACGCCGCCGTCGAGGCCGCCCGCGCCGGCGAGCAGGGCCGCGGCTTCGCCGTCGTCGCCTCCGAGGTCCGCACCCTCGCCCAGCGCAGCGCCAACGCCGCCAAGGAGATCAAGGGGCTGATCGACGACTCCACCGGCAAGGTCGCCAGCGGCGCCGCGCTCGCGGGGCAAGCCGGCCGGACAATGGCCGAGATGGTCGCCTCGGTGCAGCGGGTGACCGACATCATGGCCGAGATCTCGGCCGCCTCGCAGGAGCAGGCCGCCGGCATCGAGCAGGTCAACCAGACCATCGTGCAGATGGACGAGACCACGCAGCAGAACGCCGCGCTGGTCGAGGAGGCCTCGGCCGCCGCGCGCGCGATGGAGGAACAGGCCGGCGGGCTCGCCGCTGCGATCGCGGTGTTCCGTGTCGACACCGCCACCGTGCTGCTGCAGGCGGTCGTGGACGCGGCCCGGCCGCCGGCAGTCGGCCACGCGCTGCGCTGACCCCTGCGCCGCACGCCGGCCCTTCGAAGGCGGACTCGCAAGGACGATGGCTCCCGCAGACGACATGCCCCATCCGCTGGACGACGACGCGCTGTCGGGCTACGTGCTGCGCGACGGCGCGGAACTGGCCCGCGTGCTGCGCAGCCTGGTCGAGGCGCAGGCGATGATCAGCGCCAACCTCGTGCCCGGCGACCTCCCCTGCCCGACCGCGCTGATCGCCGTGCGCGACGACGGCACCCTGCTGCTCGACGGCAGCCCGCAGGACGCGCTCAACCGCCGGATCGAGACCTGCGCGCACCTGGTCTGCGAGACCCGGCTGGACGCGGTGCAGATCCGCTTCCGGCTGCGCACGCCCACGCGGCGCGTCCACGAGGGCCGCACCGCGTTCGTGGCGCCGTGGCCCGACGCGCTGCTGCGGCTGCAGCGCCGGGAGCTCTACCGGGTCGCGATCCCGCCCGGCGCGCCGGTGACGCTGCATCCGGGCACGCGCGACGCACCCGGCGACAGCGTGGAGGCAGGCCTGCGCGTGCTGGACATGAGCGGCAGCGGCCTCGCCGTGGCGCTGGCCGACGATGCCGACGCCCGGTTCGCGCCGGGCGGCATGCTCGACGCCTGCCTGCTGCGGCTGCCCGATGCCGACCCGATCCCGGTCGGGATCGCCATCGCGCACGTGTTCTGCCAGCAGACCGGCCCGCGCGTGCGCTGGCGCGCCGGCTGCCGCTTCGTCGGCCTGCCGCCGGCGTCGCAGCGGCGGATCCTGCAGTACATCTTCCAGATCGAGCGCCAGCGCAACGCGCGGCTGCGTCGCGCCGTCTGACGCCCCGCACCGCGAGCAGGCGGTGCCTAAAGTTGCCCGCCGCGCTGCCGATGTCTGACGGAACATCCCGACGCGCGCGAGCGCGGCATGCCTGCAGGAGCGCACCGATGAGCCAACCCGAATCCCAGAACGCCGGCGAGTACCTCACCTTCACCCTGGGAGACGAGCACTACGGCGTCGACATCCTCAAGGTGCAGGAGATCCGCGGCTACGACGCGGTCACCCGCCTGCCCGACGCGCCGGACTACATCAAGGGCGTGATCAACCTGCGCGGCACGATCGTGCCGGTCATCGACCTGCGACTGAAGCTGCGCCTGGCCGAGGCGCGCTACGACAGCTTCACGGTGATGATCGTGCTCAACGTCGACGACCGCGTCGTGGGCATCGTCGTCGACGGGGTGTCGGACGTGGTGCCGCTGGCCGGCGACCAGATCCGTCCGACGCCGGAGTTCGGCGCGGCGATCGACACCCGCTGCATCTCCGGCATCGGCACCTTCGACGACCGCATGCTGATCCTGCTCGACATCGAGACCCTGCTCGACAGCGCCGAGCTGGCCGTTCCCAAGGCGGCGTGACCGAACTGCGACGCCCGTCACACAGCCTTCACTCAAGCGCGGGCCCCGCGCGGCCGATACATGCGGACGCAGGCGTTCCCGCGCTTCGTGCCCACCCCGATTCCGGAGCAGACACCATGAACTTCCGTACCCACACGTCCCACCTGCTGGCCGCGCTGCTGCTGGCCGGCTGCGCCTCGACCGTCCTCGCCCAGGACGCGATCCGCCCCGACCAGGCCGTGCGCTTCGTCGGCAAGAGCGGCATGGTCTGCGGCACGGTCGAGAAGACCCGCTATGCGGAGAACACCGAAGGCCAGCCGACGTTCCTGTACATGGGCGGCGCGTTCCCGCGCCACACGTTCTCGGCCCGCATCCCCAACAGCCAGCGCGACAAGTTCCGGCCCTCGCCCGAGGAACTGGAAGGCCGCGACGTGTGCGTGGTCGGCACGATCCAGCGCGATTCCAGCCGCGCCGAGATCGCCGTCAGCTCGCCTGCCGATATCAAGCTCGCCACCATCAAGTAACGCCCACGCCCGGATCGCAGGATGCATCCGGGCTGTCTTTCCATCCGGCCGCCTACGGGGGATCGCCGCATGCACTGGTTCTCGAATCTCAAGCTCGCACCGAAGCTGATGCTGGCATTCGGCGTCGTCCTGCTCCTGATGGTCGCCCAGGGCGTCGGCGGCTTCGTCGGCCTGCGCGCGCTCGATCGCGTCACCGACCACCTGGCCGGCAACACCCTGCCGACGGTGACGTCGGTCGGCGAGACCCGCGCCCTGCTCGGCGAGTACCGCGCCGCGTCGTACCTGGGCCTGGTCCGCGCGAGCGCGCAGGTCAAGCAGGACGCACGCGAGCGGACCGCGCGGATGGAGGAGCAGATCGAGGCGAACATCGCCGCCTATGCGCCGCTGATCGTCTCGCCCGAGGAACGCAAGCTCTACGATGCGTTCGCCGCGTCGTGGACCGAGGCCAAGGCCTCCTACCACGAGGTCAACGAGCTCATCGAGCTCGACCTGCCCGACGATGCCACCGACACCTTCATCGGCCGCACCCGCGACCTGCACATGGCCGCCACCAACACGCTGCAGGCGCTGCAGGCCGAGGCCGACCGCCAGGCGACCGCCTCGCGCGAAGAAGCCGGCGCCGTGCAGGCCGGGTCCAGCATCCTGATGGCGATCATGCTGGTGGCGGGCATCGCCGGCGGCCTGGTCATCGCGTGGCTGATGGCGCGCAACCTCGCCGGCGCCACCCGCTCGGCGGTCGCGATCGCCGACGACGTCGCCAACGGCAAGCTCGACACCCGCATCGACACCACCCGCCGCGACGAGATCGGCGACCTGCTCAAGTCGATGCAGCGCATGCAGCACGACCTGCGCGAGCGGACCGAACGCGACCAGAAGGTCGCCAGCGAGAACCTGCGCATCCGCACCGCTCTCGACAGTGCGTCGACCGGGCTCATCGTCACCGACGAGAAGTTCGACATCGTCTACGTCAATCCCGCGCTGCAGACCGTGATGCACGACAACGCCGAGGCGATCGCCGCCGAACTGCCGCACTTCGACCCGGCCCAGCCGATCGTCGGCGCCTCGCTGGCGACGTTCGAGCGCGACGGCCAGCCCGACCAGCGCGTGCTCGCCAGCCTCAAGGAGCACGGCGTCGCCCACCGCGAGATGCTGTACCGCGACGCCTGCATCGCGCAGATCATCTCGCCGATCCGCGACGAGCACGGCCAGGACATCGGCCTGATCGCCGAATGGCGCGACCGCACCGGCGAGGTCCGCGTCGAGGAGGAAGTCGCGCGGATCGTCGCCGCGGCCGCCGCGGGCGATCTCGCCCATCGCGTCGCGCTGGAAGGCAAGCAGGGCTTCATCCTGCAGCTGGCGCAGCAGCTCAACGGTCTGCTCGATGCCAACGCCACGAGCCTGGAACAGGTCTCGCACGTGCTCAACGCGCTGGCCTCGGGCGATCTGACCGCGCGCATGGACGGCGATTTCCATGGCGTGTTCGCGCGCATGCGCGACGACGCCAACGCCACCGTCGCCCAGCTCACCGCCATCGTCGCCCGCATCCAGGACGCCTCGGCCGCGATCGGCACCGCGTCCACCGAGATCGCGTCGGGCAACAACGACCTCTCGCGCCGTACCGAGCAGCAGGCCGCCAATCTCGAGGAGACTGCCGCGTCGATGGAGGAACTGACCTCCACCGTCCGCCAGAACGCCGACCACGCCCGCCAGGCCAACCAGCTCGCCCAGGGCGCGGCCACCGTCGCCTCCCAGGGCGGCGAGGTCGTCGGCCAGGTCGTCTCCACGATGGCCGACATCGAGGCGTCGTCGCGCAAGATCGGCGACATCATCTCGGTCATCGACGGCATCGCGTTCCAGACCAACATCCTCGCCCTCAACGCCGCCGTCGAGGCCGCGCGGGCCGGCGAGCAGGGCCGCGGCTTCGCGGTCGTCGCCTCCGAGGTCCGCACGCTCGCCCAGCGCAGCGCCAACGCCGCCAAGGAGATCAAGGGCCTGATCGACGACTCCACCGGCAAGGTCGCCAGCGGCGCCGCGCTCGCCGGCCAGGCCGGCAGGACGATGGCCGAGATGGTCGCCTCGGTGCAGCGCGTGACCGACATCATGGCCGAGATCTCGGCGGCCTCGCAGGAGCAGGCCGCCGGCATCGAGCAGGTCAACCAGACCATCGTGCAGATGGACGAGACCACGCAGCAGAACGCCGCTCTGGTCGAGGAGGCCTCGGCCGCCGCACGCGCGATGGAGGAGCAGGCCGGCGGCCTCGCGGACGCGATCTCGATGCTGCGCATCGAGGCCCGCGCGGCGACCGCGCCGAAGGCCGAGCCCGTGCGCGCCCCGGTCGCCGCGGCGCCGCGCAAGCCGGTACCGGCCGCACCGCGCCCGGCCGCGCGCACGCCGGCGGCGCCCGCACTGGCCGAGGCCGACTGGGCGGAGTTCTGACCGCACCGCCACTGCGATGCCTCGACGAGCCCCGGCCCCGCGCCGGGGCTCGTGCGTTGCGGCCCGGGCCGTGCGCGATACGCAGCGCCTGCCGGATCGGCGTGCGACCCGCGATCAACTTTCCGCCCGCCGGGTCGATAACGCCATCGACCCTCCCCTGACGCACCGGTCGCCATGAGTGCCGCATCCCTGCCCCATCCTCCCGGCGACGCCCGGCAGTTCACGTTCGTCGAACGCGACTTCCGTCGCGTGTGCCAGCTGATCCACGACCGCGCCGGCATCGCGCTGGTCGCCAGCAAGCGCGACATGGTCTACGGCCGGCTGTCGCGACGGCTGCGCGCGCTCGGGCTCGAAAACTTCGGTGACTACCTGGCGTTGCTCGAAGGCGATCCGGACGGCGAGGAATGGCAGGCGTTCACCAACGCGCTGACCACCAACCTGACCTCGTTCTTCCGCGAGCCGCACCACTTCGAGACCCTGCGCACGCAGCTGCAGGGCCTGGGCACCGCGCGCAAGCCGCTGGCGCTGTGGTCGTGCGCGGCCTCGACCGGCGAGGAGCCCTACTCGATGGCCATCACCGCCTGCGAGGCCTTCGACTCGCTGCGACCGCCGGTGCGGATCGTCGCCACCGACATCGACACCCAGGTGCTGGCGACCGCGCAGCAGGGCGTCTACCCGCTCGAGCGCGTCGCCGCGCTCGACGAGGACCTGCGCCGCCGCTTCTTCCAGCGCGGCACCGGCCCCAACGCCGGCAAGTGCCGCGTGCACCCGGCGCTGCAGGCGCTGATCGAGTTCCGCCCGCTGAACCTGCTCGCGCCGCGCTACGACGTCGGCGGCCCGTTCGATTCGATCTTCTGCCGCAACGTGATGATCTACTTCGACAAGCCGACCCAGCGCGCGATCCTCTCGCGCCTGGTCGCGCACATGGATGCCTCGAGCCTGCTCTACACCGGGCACTCGGAGAACTACCTGCACGCCGCCGACCTGATCCAGCCCTGCGGCCGCACGCTGTACCGTCGTCACTCCGGCAAGGCCGGCGCATGAGCCTGCCGCAGGCCGACGCGGTGATGCGCTACCGCGACCCGCAGTTCCAGGTTCCGGCGGCGAAGCTGCTGCCTACGCAGTACCTCGTCGTCGACGACGGCACGGCCCTGGTCACCGTGCTCGGCTCGTGCGTGGCCGCCTGCATCCGCGACCCCTTGCTGCAGCTCGGCGGCATGAACCATTTCCTGCTGCCCGAGGGCAGCAACGGCGACGGCGCGCCCGCCCGCTACGGCAGCTACGCGATGGAGGTGCTGATCAACGAGCTGCTCAAGCGCGGCGCCAACCGGCGCCGGCTCGAGGCCAAGGTGTTCGGCGGCGCCAACGTGCTCAAGGGCTTCACCAGCAACCCGGTCGGCACACGCAACGCCGAATTCGTGCGCAGCTACCTCGACGCGGAGAACATCCCGGTCGTCGCCGAGGACCTGCAGGGCATCCACCCACGCAAGGTCTGGTTCTTCCCGCAGACCGGCAAGGTGATGGTCTACCGGCTGCCGCACGCGCACGGGGCCGAGGTCGCCGCGGCCGAATCGGCCGTGCGTGCCCGCCTGGCGCGCGCACCGGTCGCCGGCGACGTGGAGCTGTTCCAGTGACGCCGGTCCGCGTGCTCGTCGTCGACGACTCGGCGGTCGTGCGCCAGCTGCTGACCGAGCTCCTGTCGGCCGACCGGGACATCGAGGTCGTCGGCAGCGCCGCCGATCCGCTGCTCGCGCGCGAGAAGATCAAACGCCTCGCCCCGGACGTGCTGACGCTCGACGTCGAGATGCCGCGCATGGACGGGCTGGTGTTCCTCGACAACCTGATGCGGCTGCGGCCGATGCCGGTGGTGATGGTGTCGTCGCTGACCGAGCGCGGCGCCGACATCACGCTGCAGGCGCTGGCGCTGGGCGCGGTCGACTTCGTCGCCAAGCCGCGGATCAACGTCGCGCACGGACTGGAGGACTACGCGCAGGAGATCGCGGCGAAGGTCAAGGCGGCCGCGCGCGCGCAGGTCCGCAGCGCGCCCCGCCCCGCGTCGCGCCACGCGAGCGGGCCGGCCGCACCGGCCGCCGCCGCGCCGGTCGCGCTGCGCTACCGCACCACCGACCGGCTGATCGCGATCGGCGCCTCGGCCGGCGGCACCGAGGCGATCCGCGTCGTGCTCGAGGCGATGCCGCCCGACGCGCCGGCGATCGTGCTGACCCAGCACATCCCCGCGAGCTTCAGCACGCCGTTCGCAGAACGCCTGGACCGCCACTGCGCGATGCTGGTGCGCGAGGCGCGCGACGGCGAGACGATCCTGCCGGGGCACGCCTACCTGCCGCCGGGCGACCACCACCTGCGCGTGGTCCGCGATGGCGCCCGCTGGCGCTGCCGGCTCGATCCCGGGCCGCCGGTCAACCGGCACCGGCCGGCGGTCGACGTGCTGTTCCGCTCGGTCGCCCAGGCGGCCGGCGCCAACGCGGTCGCGGCGATCCTCACCGGCATGGGCGACGACGGCGCCCGCGGCCTGCTGGAGCTGCGCGAGGCCGGCGCGGCGACGCTGGTGCAGGACGAGGCCTCCAGCGTGGTCTGGGGCATGCCCGGCGCCGCCTGGAAGCTCGGCGCGGCGCAGGAATGCCTGCCGCTGGAGCGCATCGCGCAGCGCCTGCTGACATTGGCCCGGCGCGAGTCGGTCGACTGACGCCACCCGCGGCTCAAAACCGGGGACAGAGTGCAATTTCGCTTTGCGAAATTGCACTCTGACCCCGGTTCTTCGACAAAAAACGCCCGGCAATGCCGGGCGTTTCGGTGTCGCGATTCGCGCCGATCAGGCGGCGACCGACGACGCCGTGTCGCGGTACTCCTCGATCTGGTCGAAGTTCATGTAACGGTAGATCTCCGCGCCCTGCGTGTTGATCACGCCGACGCCGTCCATGTACTCCTCGCGGGTCGGGATGCGACCCAGGCGCGAGCAGATCGCAGCCAGTTCCGCCGAGCCCAGGTACACGTTGGAGTTGCGGCCCAGGCGGTTGGGGAAGTTGCGGGTCGAGGTCGAGAACACCGTCGCGCCCTCGCGCACCTGCGCCTGGTTGCCCATGCACAGCGAGCAGCCCGGCATCTCCATCCGCGCGCCCGCCGCGCCGAACGTGCCGTAATGGCCTTCCTTGGTCAGCTCGGCGGCGTCCATCTTGGTCGGCGGCGCGACCCACAGCTTGGTCGGGATGTCGCGCTTGCCTTCCAGCAGCTTGGACGCTGCGCGGAAGTGGCCGATGTTGGTCATGCACGAGCCGATGAACACCTCGTCGATCGCCACGCCCGCGACTTCCGACAGCGTCTTCACGTCGTCGGGGTCGTTCGGGCAGGCCAGGATCGGCTCGTGGATCTCCGCCAGGTCGATCTCGATGACCGCCGCGTACTCGGCGTCGGCGTCGCCCTGCAGCAGCTGCGGGTCGGCCAGCCACTGCTCCATCTTCTCGATCCGGCGCTGGATCGAGCGCGGGTCCTGGTAGCCCTGCGCGATCATCCACTTGAGCAACGTGATGTTGCTGGTGATGTACTCGATGATCGGTTCCTTGTTCAGGTGCACCGTGCAGCCGGCGGCCGAACGCTCGGCCGACGCGTCCGACAGCTCGAACGCCTGCTCGACCTTCAGGTCCGGCAGGCCCTCGATCTCGAGGATGCGGCCGGAGAACACGTTCTTCTTGCCCTGCTTGGCGACCGTCAGCAGGCCGGCCTTGATCGCGTAGAGCGGGATCGCGTTGACCAGGTCACGCAGCGTCACGCCCGGCTGCATCTCGCCCTTGAAGCGCACCAGCACCGACTCGGGCATGTCCAGCGGCATCACGCCGGTGGCCGCGGCGAACGCGACCAGGCCGCTGCCGGCCGGGAACGAGATGCCGACCGGGAAGCGGGTATGCGAGTCGCCACCGGTGCCGACGGTGTCGGGCAGCAGCATGCGGTTGAGCCAGCTGTGGATCACGCCGTCGCCGGGGCGCAGCGAGATACCACCGCGCGTGGAGATGAACTCCGGCAGCGTGTGGTGGGTCTTGACGTCGACCGGCTTGGGATACGCGGCGGTGTGGCAGAACGACTGCATCACCAGGTCGGCCGAGAAGCCCAGGCACGCCAGGTCCTTGAGCTCGTCGCGGGTCATCGGGCCGGTGGTGTCCTGCGAGCCGACCGAGGTCATCTTCGGTTCGCAGTACGTGCCCGGGCGCACGCCCTGGCCTTCGGGCAGGCCGATCGCGCGGCCGACCATCTTCTGCGCCAGCGAGAAGCCCTTGCCGCTGTCGGCCGGCTGCTGCGGCAGGCGGAACAGGTCGGTCGCCGGCAGACCCAGCGACTCGCGCGCCTTGGCGGTCAGGCCGCGGCCGACGATCAGCGGGATGCGGCCACCGGCGCGCACCTCGTCGAACAGCACCTCGGACTTGACCTGGAACTCGGCGATCACCTTGCCGTCCTTGAGCGCCTGGCCGGCATAGGGGCGCAGTTCGATCACGTCGCCCTGCTCCATCTGCGAGACGTCGAGCTCGATCGGCAGCGCGCCGGCGTCCTCCATCGTGTTGTAGAAGATCGGCGCGATCTTCGCGCCCAGGCACACGCCGCCGGCACGCTTGTTCGGGATGTAGGGGATGTCGTCGCCGGTCCACCACAGCACGCTGTTGGTCGCCGACTTGCGCGAGGAGCCGGTGCCGACCACGTCGCCGACGTAGGCGACCAGGTGGCCCTTCTGCTTGAGGTCCTGGATGACCTGGATCGGACCGCGCTTGCCGTCCTCCTCGGGCACGAACGGGGCGTCGTCGCGCTTGTTCTTGAGCATCGCCAGCGCGTGCATCGGGATGTCCGGGCGCGTGGTCGCGTCGGGCGCCGGCGACAGGTCGTCGGTATTGGTCTCGCCCGGCACCTTAAACACCGTCAGCGTCATCGACGCGGGCACTTCGGGCTTGCTGGTGAACCACTCGGCCTCGGCCCAGCTGCGCAGCACGGCCTGGGCGTTGGCGTTGCCGGCCTTGGCCTTCTCCTCGACGTCGTGGAACGCGTCGAAGACCAGCAGGGTGTGTTTGAGACCATTGGCGGCGATGGCGCCGACGCCGTCGTCGTCGAGCAGTTCGACCAGCGGGTGGACGTTGTAGCCGCCGAGCATGGTGCCCAGCAGCTCGGTCGCGCGCGCGCGGTCGATCAGCGCGTTGTGCTCGGTGCCGAACGCGATCGCGGCCAGGTACGAGGCCTTGACCTTGGCGGCGTCGTCGACGCCGGCCGGCACGCGGTGCGTGAGCAGGTCCAGCAGGAACTCGGCCTCGCCGGCCGGCGGGTCCTTGAGCAGTTCGACGACGTCGGCGGTCTGCTGCGCGTTGAGCGGCAGCGGCGGGATTCCCAGCGCTTCGCGCTCGGCAACGTGGTGGCGGTAGGCTTCCAACATGCGGGCAACTCCAGAGTCTTGCGGTACCGGGAAAACCGGTCTCAGGCCGACGGTACGATCAGCTTGAGACCCTTGAAATAGGTGCGGAAGAACGCGTCGTCGCGCGTGATCAGGCCGTTGCACTGCAGCAGTGCATGCGCGCCGACCAGGAAGTCGCGCGCGGCGCGGCCGCAAGTGTCGCCGCGCTGCCAGGAGCGGCGCTGCATCTCGCCGGCGCGCAGCGCCGACTTGGCCTCGATCGCCGAGAAGCGCACGCCCATGTCCTCGAGCACGGCCATGGTCTCGGCGCCGTCGCGCAACGCGCCGCAGATCTCCGCCAGCGCCACGTCGCAGACCACGACCGGTCCGGCACTCAGGTACTGCCGCAGGCAGGCCTCGGCGGCATCGGCCTGCGGGCCGTCGGCCAGCAGGTCCACCAGCACCGGCGCGTCGACCGCGATCACGGCGTCGCGTCTCCGTCGGCGGCATCGGCCGCCTGCCCGCGCACGGCGCGCATCGCCGCGTCGGTGTCCTCGAAGCCCTCGAGCTTGAACCGGCCGCGCGCGCGCGACACGGCGTCGTCGACGCTCTTGCGCAGCACGATCCGGCTGCCTTCCAGTTCGACCTTCAGGATCGTGCCCTTGCTCAGGCCCAGCGCATCGCGCACGGGCTTGGGCAGGGTGATCTGGCCGCGTTCGGCGACGGTGGCTTCCATCGGCCCCCCCGAAAAGTATGCGCGCATTATACATACCTGGGCGCGCATACCCTACCCGCGCCCTGCCGCACACCGGCGCCCCAACGCGAGCGGGCCGGGTTCAGACGAACCCGGCCCGCTCGGCATCGCGTGGAACAGCCCCTCAGAACGCCAGTTGGAAGCGGGCGTTGAGCGTCGTGCCGCGGTCCTCGCCCTGGTAGTCGCCGCTACGGTTGTCGGTCTCCCAGCGGATCGCGTCGAGCATGACCCGGCTGAAATCGTTGAGGTACCAGTTCACGCCGACCGTCAGCGCATCGCCGGTACCGCCGGTGGGCAGCTCGCCGTAGTCGACGTTCTCGTAGCGCGCCTTGAGCTCCCATGCGCCCGGCCCGCCGGCCGTCACCGGCCGCGCGACCTTGACCCGGCCCCAGGTGCCGGTCCTGGCCGCGAACGACGGGCTGGCGCCCGACAGGAACCAGCCGGCCGACAATGCCCAGGCCTCGTGCGCCACGTCGAAGCGCCCCGCCCCGCCGAACCCGGCGACTTCGCGCCGGCCCCATTCGCCGTAGCCCCAGAACGGCCCACGCACGCCGAGCAGCTCCAGGCCGTAGCCGCTGCCATGGTCGGCACCGGCCAACGCGCCCGGCGCGATCTTGACCAGGTCGTTGAGATGACCGGCGATCGCCGAGCTGCGGAACACCCCGCTGCTGCCCGGCGCGATGTCCTCGTAGAAGCCCCAGGCGCCCAGGTGCAGCAGACCGCCCTCGCCCTTGACCGGGTTCCAGTGCACGCGGCCGGCCAACGTCATCGAATCGTCGCTGTCGCCGACGTTGTTGAGGTCGTTGCCGGCGATCGACACGCTCGCATGCCAGTCCTCGCCGTAGACGCGCTCGGTCAGGCCGACGCCGAACAGGCCGCGCTGCGGCAGGATCTGCGTGCCGACGACGTTGCGGTCAGGGAACGGGGTGTTGCCGGTACCGCTGGAGCCGTCGATACCGCGGTCGTTGAGGCGGTTGCCGACCGTCAGCTCGGCCTCGCGGCCGAACAGCGTGTGGCGGATGGTCACGTAGGCCGACTTCCAGGCCACGCCGTTGTCGGCGAAGTCGCCCTCGACCGCGTAGCCGAGGATGCCGTAGCTGCCCTCGAAACCCAGGCGCACCGACCGGATCTCCGTGCCGGTGATGTTGCGGGCGTCGAAATCGGAGCCGTGCGTGCTCGACGTGTCGACGAACACCCGGCCGCGCGGACGGAACGTGACCTGGCCGTCGGCGCTGGCGAACTGCGGCGCGCCCTTCGACCAGCTCACCGCCGGCGCCTTGGCCTGCGCGGCTTCGATCTTCGCGACGCGCTCGGCCAGTGCGGCGTCGGGGCCGGCCGTGGGGGCGGTCGCCGCAGGCGGCACGGCGGCGACGCCGGATGCGGGGGCGGCCTCGAGCGCCGACAGACGGGCCTCGAGCTGGCGGATCTGCTCGGCCTGCTGGCGGACGAGGTCTTCCAGGGCAGCCGGGTTCGACTGCGCGGACGCGGCCGACGTGGCGAGCAGCAGGCCCACGGCGGCGGCCAGGACGGTGGGACGGGGACGGATCATGGGACGCATCGGGCGATCTCCGGGCGTGGCGTGCCGGCCGGTCGCCGGCGGCAGGCGCCACCGGGCCGACGGACAGCCGCAGGCGGACCTGCCGCGAGGGCGGCAGGCGTGGCGGAAGGACGGAAGAGGTGCCGGCGCCGCAGGCGGCGACCGGCGATGCACCCGGACGTGGGGAGACGGGTGTCGACAGGACCGCCCGGCGCGCACGGCGCCGGGCGGCGACGCTCAGCTGGTCGCTTCGCGCGAGGCGTTGGGACGCCAGGTGATCAGGCGGTGCTCGGCGACGTCGAGGATGGCGTCGATGATCAGCACGAACGCGGCGAGCAGGATGATGCCGGCGAACACGCCGACGGCATTGAAGTTGCCTTCGGCCTGCGCGATCAGGTAGCCCAGGCCCGCCGAGGCGCCCAGGTACTCGCCGATGATCGCGCCCACCACCGCGAAGCCCACCGAGGTGCGCAGCGACGACAGGATCCAGCTCGCGGCCGCCGGGAAGTACACGTGGCGCAGCAGCGCGCTGCGATTGGCGCCCAGGATCCGGGCGTTGGCCAGCACCACCGGGTTGACCTCGCGCACGCCCTGCATCGCGTTGAAGAACGTGATGAAGAACACCAGCGTCACCGCCAGCGCGACCTTCGACCACAGCCCCAGGCCCAGCCAGAGCACGAAGATCGGCGCCAGCACCACGCGCGGGATCGCGTTGAAGCCCTTGATGAACGGATCGAGGATCCGCGCCGCGCGCCGGCTCAGGCCCAGCCACACGCCGCCGGCCACGCCGAGCGCGGTGCCGATGATGTAGCCCAGCGCGGTCTCGGTCAGGGTGATGTAGACGTGCGTGTAGAAGCTGGTGTCGGCCAGCCAGGTGAACATCTGGCGGACGATGTCCAGCGGCGCGGGGAAGAAGAACGGGTCGATGACCTTGGCCGACACGCCGGCCTGCCAGCCGCCGAACACCACGACGACCAGCATCACCTGGATCAAACGGTCAGTCTTGGCGTGCATAGCTCTTCTCCACTTCGCCGCGCAGGCAGGCCCAGATGTCGCGGTACAGATCGGTGAAACGCTGGTCGAGCTTGATCTCGGCCACGTTGCGCGGGCGCTCCAGGCGCACGGGGAAGCTTTCGACGACCCGGCTCGACGGCCCCGACGACAGCACCACCACGCGGTCGCCCAGCGCGATCGCCTCCTCCAGGTCGTGGGTGATGAGCATCACCGCACGCCGGTCCTCCTGCCACAGCCGCAGCAGTTCGTTCTGCATCAGGTGGCGGGTGTGGATGTCGAGCGCGGAGAACGGCTCGTCCATCAGGATCACCTTCGGCTCGACGATCAGCGCCTGCGCCATCTGCACGCGCTTGCGCTGGCCGCCCGAGAGCTGGTGCGGATAGCGGTGCTCGAACCCGGCCAGGCCGACCTTGGTCAGCCAGGCGCGCGCCTTCTCTTCGCGCTCGGCCTGCGCCATGCCGCGGAAGCGCAGCCCCAGCTCGACGTTCTGCAGCGCGGTCTTCCACGGCAGCAGCGCATCCTGCTGGAACAGGTAGCCCACGCTCTCCTGCACGCCGTTGACCGGCTTGTCGTCGATGCGGATGCTGCCCGCCGACGGCGTCAGCAGGCCGGCGACGGCGTTGAGGATGGTGCTCTTGCCGCAGCCGGTGGGGCCGACGATGGCGAGGAACTCGCCGTCGCCCACCTGCACGTCGACGTCGCGCACGGCGGTGAAGTCACCGAAGGACATGGTGATGTTGTCGATCGCCACCATCGGGCGGCTCTGGATCGGCATCGGGTCTGCTTCCCGCAGCCGGGCAACACTGGCGACAGCCATGGAACCTCCTGGCGTTACTGGGTCGCGTCCGCGCTGGCGCGGTCGACGAAGGTGTTGGTGTAGGTCTTCTCGAGGTCGATGTCGGCATTGGCGACATCGGTGTTGAACTCGCGCAGCACCGTCAGCGGCGTGCGCAGGTCCTCGGGATTGAAGCGGCCGTCGCGGGTGAAGATCGCGCGCGCGGCCTCGACCGCCTTGGCGTAGACCTCGCGGTCGCCCGAGACGTACTTGTCGGGCAGCGCGGCGACGATCTCCTCGGCCGAATGGTCGGCAATGAACGCCAGCGCCTTCTGCTGGGCGCGCACGATCTTCTCGGCGGCCTCCGGGCGCTTGTCGAGGAACGACTGGTCGGCGTACATCACCGAGGTCGGGTAGATGCCGCCGTAGACCGCGCGGGCACCCTCGTCGCTGCGCGCGTCGATGATGATCCTGCCCACGCCGCGCTCGGCGATCAGCGTCGCCGCCGGGTCGTAGTTGACCAGCAGGTCGACCTTGCCCTGGTCGAGCGCGGCGACCGCGGCCGCGCCCGAGCCCACGCCGATGATCGAGATGTCGTCGACCGGGATGTCGTGCTGGGCGAGGAAGTGCCGCACGAAGAAGTCCGACGACGAGCCCGGCGCGGTGATACCGACGTTCATGCCGCGGATCGACGCCGGGTTCGCCGGGTCGAACTTGCTGTCCGGGCGTCCGGCCAGCACCAGCCCGGAGTTGCGCGACAGCAGAACGAAGCCGACCACGTCCTTGCGCTTGGCCTGCATCTGGATCGTGTGGTCGTAGAAGCCGACCGCGACGTCGGTCGAACCGGCGACCAGCGCCTGCAGGACCTTGGAGCCGCCCTGGGCGAAGTTCTCGGTCTGCACGTCCAGGCCGACCTCGTCGAAATAGCCGTTGGCGTCGGCGATGAAGAACGGCAGGTTGTTGAGGTTATAGGAGCCCACGCTGATGCGGACGGACTCGTTGCCCTCGCCGCCGCGACCGGTGCAACCGGCCAGGCAGACGAGCGCCGCCGCGCATGCGGCGAGAATGAAACGCTTGTACATCGATCCCTCCCAGGATGGTGATGGTGCGGACCGGGCGGCGCCCGGGTGGTTCAGGTCATGCAGCCGAGCTCCATGGCGCCGCGGTCTCCTTGCGCGGATCCGCGTTCGCGAACACGCGTCCTTCGAACAGCCGTCGCGCCGTGCGCACGACGCTGGCGACGATCGGGGCATCCGTTCCGGGTCTGTGCAGCGCCACGTCCAGGCGGCCGCTGGGGTGTTCGAGCGCGACGTCGCCGGGCAACGCCACCTCGCCGGCCATGCGCCGGGCGACCGTGCCCGGGGTCACGCACGCGGTCGAGATGCCGACCGCGCCGGTGATCGCGAGCGCGCTGTGGCACTGGTGCGGCATGAAGTACCGCACCGCGAGCGTGCCGCCGGCGCGCGGCGGCAGCAGCAGCACCGGCTTGGGGATGACCCGGTCCGCGGCATCGGCGATCCCCATCCGACGCCCGGCCTCGATCCGGATCCGCTCCATGCGGGCCAGCAGTGCTGTGTCGGCGTTGAGCGCGGCGACGCTCTCGTCGCCGGTCACGCCCAGCGCCGACGCCGCCATCATCACCATCGGCATGGCGCAGTCGACGCAGCTCACCTCGACGCCATCGATCCATTCGCTGGCCTCGCCGGTGGGCAACAGTTTGCCAGTCCGCGCGCCCGCCGCGTCGAGAAACGCCAGCGAGATCGGCGCCGCGGTGCCCGGCGCGCCGGCGATCTCGGTGTCGCCCCGGTAGTTGACCCGGCCCTCGGGCGTCTGCACGGTCGCCAGCACCACCTTGCCGGTGTTGACGTTGTGGATGCGCACCTGGGTCTGCGGATCGGACGCAGCGACCATGCCCGACTCGATCGCGAACGGGCCGACCGCGGCCAGCATGTTGCCGCAGTTGGGCGTGGTGTCGACGATCCGCCGGTCCAGCCGGACCTGCGCAAACAGATAGTCGATGTCGGCATCGTCCCGGCTGGCCGGGCCGACGATCGCGACCTTGCTGCTGAGCGCGTTGCCGCCACCGATGCCGTCGATCTGCAGCGGGTGCCCGGCGCCCATCAGATCGAGCAGCAGCCGGTCCCGTTCGGCGGGATCGCCGGGCAGGTCCGAGGCGAGGAAGAACGGCCCTTTCGAGCTGCCGCCTCGCATCAGGACGCAGGGAAGACTGTAGAGATCGTTGGACATGGGCTGGGCAGATTGATATGTATATCGAATCAATAATTCGATTCGTTCCGATCTTGTCATGGGCCGAATTGATCTGTGAAATGCTTTGTTACGGATGATTGATTCGATATGAGCATCAATTGCGAAATCCTCGACCTGCGCGCGTTTCTGCTCGTGGCCGACACCCGCAGCTTCCATCGCGCCGCCGAGGCGCTGCACGTCTCGCAGCCGGCGTTGAGCCGGCGCATCCAGAAGCTCGAGCACGCGGTCGGCGCGCCGCTGCTCGAACGCACGACGCGCAGCGTGGCGCCCACCGCGGTCGGGCAGAACCTGCTGCCGCTGGTGCGGCGGATGATCGAGGAGTTCGACGGCTCGCTGTTCTCCTCGCGCGGCGTCGACGACGGCCGCGGCAGCCAGGTCACGATCGCCTGCCTGCCGACCGCCGCGTTCTACTTCCTGCCCAGCGTCATCGCCCGCTTCCACGAGGACCATCCCAACGTCCGGTTCCGGATCCTCGACATCCCGGCCACCGAGGGCCTGCAGGCGGTCGAGCGCGGCGAGGTCGAGTTCGGCGTGAACTTCATGGGCGCCTCCGACCCGGAGCTGGAGTTCGACGTGCTCGTCGAGGACCCGTTCGTGCTGGCCTGCCGGCGCGACCACCCGTTGGCGAGGAAGCGCCGCGTGACCTGGCACGACATCGCCCAGCACCCGCTGATCACCGTCCACCGCACCAGCGGCAACCGCACTCTGCTCGACGGCGCGCTCGCACGCGAGAACCTCAAGCTGAGCTGGTTCTACGAGGTCACGCACCTGTCGACGTCGCTGGGCCTGGTCGAGGCCGGCGTGGGCATCTCGGTGCTGCCACGGATGGCCACGCCGCAGGAGGAACACTCCATTCTGGTGACCCGCGAGATCGCGCCCCCCGTGGTGTCACGTACGATCGGCATCGTGCGGCGACGCGGCGCGATGCTGTCGCCGGCGGCCGAGCGGTTCCTGCAGATGCTCAAGAGCACCTGGCAGGATCCCGCCCACGGCGGTCCTGCGATGACGCGCCCGCCACGCCGTCCCGCCTAGACTGCAGGGATCGAAACGGTGACGCGCCGCGTCCCCGCCGGTCCACCGGCGGACCCCGCAAGACCCTACGCCCGCACGCCACGACCAGCCCGACTGCGTCACCGCCAGCAACCCGCGACAGGAGCCTTCGCATGACCGATTCCTTTTCCACGCGCGCCGACCTCGAGGTCGCCGGCCGGCGCTACGCCTATGCCAGCCTGCCGGCGCTGGCGGCGAAGTTCGACATCGCCCGCCTGCCCTACTCGATGAAGATCCTGCTCGAGAACCTGCTGCGCCACGAGGATGGCGAGACGGTGACCGCGCGGCACATCGAGGCGGTCGCGACCTGGCAGGCGAAGGCCGAGCCCGACACCGAGATCGCCTTCATGCCCGCGCGCGTGGTGCTGCAGGACTTCACCGGCGTGCCCTGCGTGGTCGACCTGGCGGCGATGCGCGACGCGGTCGTGCGGCTCGGCGGACGGCCCGAGCAGATCAACCCGCTGATCCCCTCGGAGCTGGTCATCGACCACTCGGTGCAGGTCGACGTGTTCGGACGGCCCGACGCGCTCGACCTCAACGGCAAGATCGAGTTCGAACGCAACAAGGAGCGCTACGGCTTCCTGCGCTGGGGCCAGAAGGCATTCGACAACTTCAAGGTCGTGCCGCCCAATACCGGCATCGTCCACCAGGTCAACCTCGAGCACCTGGCCCGCGTGGTCATGACCGCCGAGCGCGAGGACGGCACGTTGTGGGCCTATCCGGACACCGTGTTCGGCACCGACTCGCACACCACGATGATCAACGGCATCGGCGTGCTGGGCTGGGGCGTGGGCGGCATCGAGGCCGAGGCCGCGATGCTCGGCCAGCCCTCGTCGATGCTGATCCCGCAGGTCGTCGGCTTCAAGCTCACCGGCCGGCTGCCCGAGGGCGCGACCGCGACCGACCTGGTGCTGACCGTGACCGAGATGCTGCGCAAGCACGGCGTGGTCGGCAAGTTCGTCGAGTTCTTCGGCGACGGGCTGCAGCACCTGCCGCTGGCCGACCGCGCGACGATCGGCAACATGGCGCCCGAGTACGGCGCGACCTGCGGCATCTTCCCGATCGACGCAGAATCGCTGAACTACCTGCGCCTGTCGGGCCGCAGCGACGAACAGATCGCGCTCGTCGAGGCGTACGCCCGCGCGCAGCAGCTGTGGCACGAGCCCGGCGCGCCGGAAGCCGAATACAGCAGTGTGCTGGAGCTGGACATGGGACAGGTGCGGCCGTCGCTGGCCGGCCCGCGCCGGCCGCAGGACCGCGTGCTGCTCGAGGACGTGCAGGCGAACTTCCGCGAGAACGTCGGCCCGCTGGTCGCGCGCCGCGACGCCGCCAACGACCGGCCGATCGACCGCTTCGAGAAGGAAGGCGGCGGCCAGCCGCAGGCCGAGCGCCTGGCCGCGCGCCCGGTCTCGCGCATCACGCTGGAGGACGGCGAGCACACGCTCACTGATGGCTCGGTCGTGATCGCCGCGATCACCTCGTGCACCAACACTTCCAACCCCGCGGTCATGCTCGGCGCGGGGCTGCTCGCGCGCAATGCGGCCGCCCGCGGGCTCAAGGCCGCGCCGTGGGTCAAGACCTCGCTCGGCCCGGGCTCGCTGGTCGTCACCGACTACCTCGAGAAGGCCGGCCTGCTCGACGACCTGCAGGCGCTGGGCTTCTACGTCGTCGGCTACGGCTGCACGACCTGCATCGGCAACTCCGGCCCGTTGCCCGACGCCGTCTCCAAGGGCATCGCCGAGAACGACCTCGCGGTGGCCTCGGTGCTGTCGGGCAACCGCAACTTCGAGGGCCGCATCCACGGCGAGGTCAAGATGAACTATCTGGCCTCGCCGCCGCTGGTGGTCGCGTACGCGATCGCCGGCACCGTCGACATCGACCTGACCCGCGACCCGCTGGGCACCGACCGCGACGGCGAACCGGTCTACCTGCGCGACATCTGGCCGTCGAACAAGGAGATCGGCGATTTCATCGCACGCACGATCGGCCCGGAGATGTTCGCCAAGAACTACGCCGACGTGTTCAAGGGCGACACGCGCTGGAACACCATCGAGTCGCCCGACGGCGACCTCTACGCCTGGGACGAGGCCTCGACCTACATCAAGAACCCGCCCTACTTCGAGGGCATGACGATGGACGTGGGCCGCATCGAGGACATCCACGGCGCGCGGGTGATGGGCGTGTTCGGCGACTCGATCACGACCGACCACATCTCGCCAGCCGGCAACATCAAGCAGGACTCGCCGGCGGGCCGGTTCCTGCAGTCGCGCGGCGTGCAGCCGGCCGACTTCAACAGCTACGGCTCGCGCCGCGGCAACGACGACGTGATGGTCCGCGGCACGTTCGCCAACATCCGCATCAAGAACCTGTTCTTCGGCGGCGAAGAAGGCGGCAACACGCTGTACTTCGGCGACGGCGAGCCGGAGAAGCTGGCGATCTACGACGCGGCGATGAAGTACCGCGCCGACGGCGTGCCGCTGGTCGTGTTCGCCGGCAAGGAGTACGGCACCGGCTCGTCGCGCGACTGGGCGGCCAAGGGCACCAACCTGCTCGGCGTCAAGGCGGTGATCGCCGAGAGCTTCGAGCGCATCCACCGCTCCAACCTCGTCGGCATGGGCGTGCTGCCGTGCCGTTTCCAGGACGGCGAGAACGCGCAGACGCTGGGCCTGGACGGCACCGAGATCATCGAGATCACCGGCCTCGACGACGGCCGCGCCAAGCGCGCCCAGGTCGTGGCGACCAGGCCCGACGGCAAGCAGGTCCGGTTCGAGGTGCACGTGCTGCTGCTCACGCCCAAGGAGGTCGAGTACTTCAGGCACGGCGGTCTGCTGCACTACGTGCTGCGCCAGCTCGCCGCGAAGAAGGCGGCCTGAGGGCCGCCGCGCCGCGAACGTTCGGGGCGGCGCGGTGCGGCGGTGTTTCGCCGCGCCGCGCCTTGCCTCCCCCCGAAGCCCTATGCTCCAATCGGGCGCGATCGCGCAGGTACGCTCACCGCTTCGAGTGACGGCCTTCATCAGGGAGAAGACCGAATGACCGACCAACGCCCGTGGCTGGCGAACTACCCCGCGGGCATTCCCGCCGAGATCGACCCTGACGAGTACCGCTCGGTCCCCGCGATCCTCGACGAGGCGATCGCGAAGTACCGCGACAAGCCCGCGTTCTCCAACATGGGTAAGACGCTCACCTATGCCGAACTCGACGTGTCCAGCCGCGAGTTCGCCGCCTATCTGCTCGGCGAGCTGAAGCTCAAGAAGGGCGACCGCGTCGCGGTGATGATGCCCAACTGCCTGCAGTACCCGATCGCGATCTTCGGCATCCTGCGTGCCGGCCTGACGGTCGTGAACACCAACCCGATGTACACCGCGCGCGAACTGCGCCACCAGCTCGTCGATTCGGGCGCGGCCGCGATCCTGGTGATGGACAACTTCGGCAAGACGGTGCAGGACGTCATCGCCGACACCCGCATCAAGCAGGTCGTGACCACCGGCCTGGGCGACCTGCTCGGCTTTCCGAAGGGCGCGATCGTCAATCTCGTGGTCAAGCACGTCAAGAAGATGGTGCCCGACTACACCATCCACGGCGCGATCCGGTTCCGCGACGCACTCGCGCGCGGCCGCCGGCACACCCTGCCCGAGGTCTCGATCGCGCACGACGACATCGCGTTCCTCCAATACACAGGCGGCACGACCGGCGTGGCCAAGGGCGCGATGCTCACCCACCGCAACATGGTCGCGAACATGCAGCAGGCGGCGGCCTGGCTGGGCACCAACGCCAAGCGGGGCGAGGAACTGATCGTCACCGCGCTGCCGCTCTATCACATCTTCGCACTGACCGCGAACTGCCTGGTGTTCATGGAGTTCGGCGGCCACAACCACCTGATCACCAATCCGCGCGACATGCCCGGCTTCGTCAAGGAGCTCAAGGGCATCCGCATGACCGCCATCACCGGCGTCAACACGCTGTTCAACGGCCTGCTCAACACCCCCGGCTTCGACCAGGTGGACTTCTCGCGCCTGCACCTGAGCCTGGGCGGCGGCATGGCGGTGCAGCGCGCCGTCGCCGACCGCTGGAAGGCGGTGACCGGCACCACGCTGGTCGAAGCCTACGGCCTGACCGAAACCTCACCGGCGGCGTGCATCAACCCGATGACGCTGGCCGACTACAACGGCTCGATCGGCCTGCCGGTGCCCTCGACCGAGGCCTGCATCAAGGACGAGAGCGGCGCCGAGCTTCCGGTCGATGAGGTGGGCGAGCTGTGCATCCGCGGCCCGCAGGTCATGAAGGGCTACTGGCAGCGTCCCGAAGACACCGCCCAGGCGGTCGACGCGGACGGCTGGCTGCACACCGGCGACATGGCACGCATGGATGCCGGCGGCTATTTCTACATCGTCGACCGCAAGAAGGACATGATCCTGGTCTCGGGGTTCAACGTGTATCCCAACGAGATCGAGGACGTGATCGCGATGATGCCCGGCGTGCTCGAGGTCGCCGCGATCGGCGTGCCCGACGAACGCTCGGGCGAGGCGGTCAAGGTCGTCATCGTGCGCAAGGATCCGGCGCTGACCGCCGACCAGGTCAAGGCCCACGCGCGCGAGCACCTGACCGGCTACAAGCACCCGCGCATCGTCGAGTTCCGCAACGAGCTGCCCAAGACCAATGTCGGCAAGATCCTGCGGCGCGAACTGCGCGACGAGGCGCCCGCTGCGTGACGTCCGTCACGGAAATATAACGACACCTGTCCCAGGGTCGTCGCAAATCATTGAAGTCATTGCCCTGTGATCCCGATGCGCGCATAGAGGCGCGCATCGGGCAACACGCGTTCATCCGGGTACGGACCGGCCGCCCGACCGGCCCGTGCCCTGCAACAGGGGATTTCAATGCACACCATCGAATCGTTCCGCCGTGACGGCGCGCCCGCGCCGTCCACCCTCCGCCTGCACCACGACGCGTCCAGCGACGCGCACTGGTGCTTCATGCATGCCGGCCCCGGCGCCGGCCTCCCCGACTACCGTCCCTGTTTCTCGCCCGGCCTGCTGCGCGAGCTGCGCCTGTTCGCGCAGTCGAGCATCGAGCGGATGGCCGCGCGCGCCGCGGCCGATCCCGGGCATCTCTCGCACGTCGTGTTGGCCTCCGACGCCCCGGTGTTCAACCTCGGCGGCGACCTGCAGCTGTTCGTCGAGCTGATCCGCCGGCGCGACCGCGACGCGCTCGCCCGCTACGCCCGGCAGTGCGTCGACAACATCCACCTGCTGCACGGCCGCCTGCACCCCAACGCGCACACGATCGCGCTCGTCCAGGGCGACGCGCTCGGCGGCGGCTTCGAACTGGCGCTGGCCTGCGGCACCATCGTCGCCGAACGCGGCGTGCAGATGGGCTTTCCCGAAGCGCTGTTCGGGCTGTTCCCCGGCATGGGCGCCTACTCGCTGCTGGTGCAGCGCGTGAGCCCGCGCGTCGCCGAGGCGATGATGCTCGACGGCACGCTCCACGACAGCGAAACGCTGCACCGCATGGGCCTGGTGGACGTACTGGTCGAGCCCGGCGAAGGCGTGCCCGCGGTCCACGAACGGATCCGCAGGCACCGCCGGATCGCCGGCGCGCGGCTGGCGCTGCACCGCGTGCGCGAGGGCGCCCACCCGGTCGCGCTGTCCGAACTGGTCCGCATCACCGAGATCTGGGTCGACACCGCGATGCAGCTCGACGACCGCCACCTGCGTACGATGGAACGGCTGGTCCGCGCGCAGCGCCGGCTGCAGCCCGCCGACGCACGGGCCGGACGGACCGCCGCCGGCGGCTGACCGGCCGCGGCGCCCGGGTCAGATGGATTCCGACCCGGGCCGGCCCGGCCGCGGCAGGTCGCCCTGCGACCGCAACGCCTCCAGCGCCTGGTCGAGCTGGCGATCGAGCGCACGCAGCAGCGACGGCCATTCCGCCGCAAGTCGGTCGGACGGCATGCGCATGCCCTGCGAGGCATTGCGTTCGAGCTCGGTCGCGCCGAGGTTGGCCGCCGCCCCCTTGAGTGCGTGGCAGATGTCGCGCGCCTCGTCCCAGCGGCCCTCTTCGGACGCGCGCGCCAGCTCGACCAGACATTTGCGCGCGTCGCGCGCGCACTCGGTCAGGAAGCGCTGCACGAACGCCTCGTCGAATCCCATCTCCCGCATCTCGTCGAGGATGTGGGACGAGACCGTGGCCGTTGCGCCCCGGGTCTCGCGCGCGACGCGCGCAGGCTCCGTGCCCAGTGCGATCCGCGCGAGCTGCTCGAGCAGCCGCTCGATGACCACCGGCTTGGTCAGGTAGGCGAACGCGCCCGCGCGCCGGCAGTTCTCCTGCGCCTCGGCGGTCGCGTCTGCGGTCAGCACGATGAAGGGCGTACGGCGGCCGCTGCCGGCCTCGATGACGCGGGTCTGCCGGAGGATGTCCAGCCCGTCGGCGCCGGGCATGTGCAGGTCGGTGATCACCGCATCGAAGCGCTCGCGCTCGAGCGCGTCGAGCACCGCCTCGCCGTCCTCGACCAGCAGCGGACGGTGGCCGGCCCGCTCCAGCAGGCGGCGCAGCACCATCAGGTTCGCGGACTGGTCGTCGGCGACCAGGATGCGCAGCGGCGCGATGCGCGCGCGGTGACGCACGAACGGATCGTCGAACGCGATGACGTTGCTGTCCGCGGCCGTCGGAACGCGCCCGCCGGCTTCGGCGATGCCGAACGGCAGCTCGACCCAGAAGTGCGAGCCGCGGCCCGGCGTGCTTTCGGCGTGGATCGTGCCGTCCATCTGCTCGGCCAGGCCCTTGGCGATCGTGGTGCCCAGCCCGGTGCCGCCGAAGCGGCGGCCCAGGCTCGAGTCGACCTGTTCGAACGCCTCGAAGATGCGCGCCAGCGCCTCGGGCGCGACCCCGATGCCGGTGTCGCGGACCGAGAACCGCAACCGCACCCGCGTCGGTCCGCGCTCGAGCAGCGCCACCTCGAGCCGGACGCTGCCCTGCTCGGTGAACTTGATCGCGTTCGACAGCAGGTTCACCAGGATCTGGCGCAGCCGGTTGGCGTCGCCGTGCAGTGCGGCCGGCACGTCGGGCGCGATCCCCAGCTCCAGCGCCAGGCCCTTGGCCTGGGCGCTCGGACCGAGCATCACCTCGATCCCGCGCACCAGCTCGTGCAGCGGGAACGCGGCGTCGTTGCGGCGGAACTTGCCGGCCTCGATCTTGAACAGGTCCAGCACGTCGTCGACCAGCGCCTGCAGCGCCCTGGCCGAGGTCTGGATGACCACCGCACTCTCGCGCTGCTCGGCGCTCAGCGGCGTGGTCGCCAGCAGTTCGGACATGCCGACGATGCCGTTGAGCGGGGTGCGGAACTCGTGGCTCATGTTCGCCAGGAAGCGGCTCTTGGCCTCGCTGGCGGCCCGCGCCGCGGCGGTGGCATCGGTGAGCGCACGCAGCAGCGAACTCAGGTACAGCGGCACCGCGACCAGCCCGACGAGCAGGCCCAGCGCCAGCGGCAGGTTCTGCTGCTGCCAGTACGGCGTCGTCGCGATCGCGATTCCGAACGTCGTCACCGCGAATCCGATCGCCGCGTGCAGGTAGCGCGGCCCGAAGCGCAGGCCGTTGCCCACCGTCACCCACATGATCACCACGTACAGCCAGGCCAGCAGCCCGCCCAGCAGGTACAGGCCCACGCCCATCAGGCTGTAGTCGGCCAGCATGCCGAGCACCCGGCGCGGGTGCGAGACGCCGGGCCGCCACAGCAGCCAGCCGACGATGCCCAGCGCGACCGCGAACTCGATCGCCAGGTACGCCTCCGACAGCCACAGCTCGCGCGCGACCTCGGGATGCCGACCCACGACCAGCTGCAGGTAGGCGTAGATCACGCACAGCATCACCAGCCGGACGGTCGCCTGGCCGTGCTCGCTATCGGGCCGCCCCGCCAGGCGGCCGCGGACCCAGGCGAGCGCGCGCTTCACGTCCCCGGGCTCACTGCAGCCGGGCCGCGGACCGGTCCAGGCGCGCGCAGATCGCCTCGAGCCGCGTCCGGTTCGACAGCAGCGCGTCGACGCACCGCGGATCGAACGCCAGCCCGCTGTTGCGCTCGATGTAGGCCAGCGCCTCGTCCATCGTCCAGGCCCGCTTGTAGGGCCGGCGCGAGACCAGCGCATCGAAGACGTCGGCGATCGCGACGATCCGCGCCTCGAGCGGGATGGCGTCCCCGGCCAGCCCGTCGGGATAGCCGCTGCCGTCGTAGCGCTCCTGGTGGCGCAGCGCGATCGTCGCGCTGAGCTGGATGAAGCGGTTGTGGCTGTCGCTCAGCAGCTCGTAGCCGATCCGTGGGTGCTGCCGCATCACCTCGGTCTCCGCCTCGTCCAGCGGGCCGGGCTTCATCAGGATCGCGTCGGGGATCGCGATCTTGCCGATGTCGTGCAGCGGCGCGGCCAGTTCGATCATCCGCACCTCGTCCTCGAACAGCCCCATCGCCTCGGCGACCATGCCGGCCACCGCGGCGACGCGCTCGAGATTGGCGCTGGTGCTGGCGTCGCGGTACGCGATCGCGCGCGCCAGCCGGGTCAGGGTCTCGCGCTCGCGCTCCTCGACCTCGTGCATGCTGCGCAGCAGCCGCTGCTCGAGCGACAGCGCGCGCTGCTTGACCGACTCGGACTGCTGGCGCAGCTGCAGCAGGTTGCGGCAGCGCGCCCGCAGCTCGCGGGGCCGCACCGGCTTGACCAGGAAGTCGATGACGCCGGCGTCGAGCGCGGCCTGCCGGATCGGCTCGTCGCCGACGACGGTGACCAGCACGATCGGCACGTCGCGATGCGGGAGCAGCTTGCGGAAGCGGCGCGCGAACTCCAGGCCATCCATGCCCGGCATCCGGTAGTCGAGCAACAGCAGGTCGGCGCGGTGGCCGTCGCACCAGCCCAGCGCCTGCTCCGGGTCCTCGAAGTCGAAGACCTCCAGCTCCGGGCTGATGTCCTCGAGGATGTGCCGCAACATGGTCCGCGCGGACGTCTGGTCGTCGACGATCACGATGTTCAACGCAGGCCCTCCTGTCGATGCGCGCCGCCGGCGGCATCGCGCTGGCGAGGATCTTAGCGCGAAGCCGAGCGCAGCCGCTGGGCAGCGTTCCGGGGATGTGACGCGATCGGCGTTCGTCGCGCGGCGCGTCGTCGACGCACCGCGGCGAAGGCCCGGCCCCGGGTCAACCGTCGGCCTGCGGGCGCATGTACGGGAACAGCAGCACGTCGCGGATCGACGACGAGCCGGTCAGCAGCATCACCAGCCGGTCGATGCCGATGCCGAGCCCGCCGGTCGGCGGCAGGCCGACCTCGAGCGCGCGGATGTAGTCCGCGTCGTAGTGCATCGCCTCGTCGTCGCCGCCCTCCCGCGCGTCGACCTGGGCGCGGAAGCGCGCGGCCTGGTCCTCGGGATCGTTGAGCTCGGAGAAGCCGTTGGCGATCTCCTTGCCGCCGATGAACAGCTCGAAGCGGTCGGTGATGCCCGCCTCGGTGTCGGACTCGCGCGCCAGCGGCGAGACCTCGACCGGATAGTGGGTGATGAAGGTCGGCTGGATCAGGCCGGTCTCGACGGTCTTCTCGAAGATCTCCAGCAGCAGCTTGCCCCAGCCGTAGCCGGCCTTGACGTGCACACCCAGGCGCGCGCAGTGCGCGGCCAGCGCCTCGCGGTCGCGGCAGTCGGCGACCGTGATCTCCGGGTTGAGCTCGCGCACCGCCTCCTCGAGCTTCCAGCGGCGGAAGGCCGGGCCGACGTCGATCGCGTTGCCGTCCCATTCCAGCGCGGTGGTCCCCACGGCCTGCACCGCGACGTCGCGGATCAGCGCCTCGGTCAGGTCCATAACCTCCTCGTAGGCGACGTAGGCCTCGTAGAGCTCGAGCATCGTGAACTCGGGATTGTGCCGCGTCGACACGCCCTCGTTGCGGAAATTGCGGTTGATCTCGTACACGCGCTCGAAGCCGCCCACGACCAGGCGCTTGAGGTACAGCTCGGGCGCCACGCGCAGGTACAGGTCCAGGTCCAGCGCGTTGTGATGGGTCGTGAACGGCTTGGCCGCCGCGCCGCCGGCGAGGTAATGCATCATCGGCGTCTCGACCTCGAGGAAGTCGCGCGCATCGAGCCACTGCCGGATCGCGGCGACGATGCGCGAGCGCTTGACGAACACCGCACGCGCGTCGGGCGAGACGATCAGGTCGACGTAGCGCTGGCGGTAGCGCTGCTCGACGTCCGACAGCCCGTGCCACTTGTCGGGCAGCGGCCGCAGCGACTTGGTCAACAGGCGCAAGCCGTCGGCCTTGACCGACAGCTCGCCGGTCCGGGTGCGCATCAGCGTGCCCTCGGCCGCGACGATGTCGCCCACGTCCCAGCCCTTGAACGCGTCGTAGCGCTCGCCCAGCGTCGCCGACTGCAGGAACAGCTGGATGCGGCCGCTCACGTCCTGGATCTGCGCGAACGCGGCCTTGCCCATGAGCCGCTTGGCCATCAGCCGGCCGGCCACCGCGACCCGCACGCCCTCGGCCTCGAGCGCCTCGCCCGTCCAGCGCTCGGCGTCGGCGTAGACGGTCTGCAGCGCGCCGGCCTCGTCGCGACGGCGGAAGTCGTTCGGGAACGCCACGCCCTGCGCGCGCAGCGCGGCCAGTTTTCCGCGACGCTCGGCGATCAGGGCGTTCTCGTCGGCGGGGGGCGGAGTGGCGGGCTGCTGGGTCATGGGGGTCTCTGGAAAGCGGTGGATGTCCGCGGATCGACGTGGATGCTGCGGATGAAAGCGGAAGAACGAGGAAGACGCCACCCCGCCGCGCCCGTCCGGCCATGCGTCGGCGGAACGCTGCGGGAACGAACGGGCGCCATGCGTCGATTGCGATCCGCGCCGATCCGCACGGATCGGCGGCGGACAGAAATCAGCTGGCGTCCACGCGCTTGGCGCCGGCTTCCAGGCCGGACTTGAGCGCGGCCTCGACGAACTCGTCCAGGTCGCCGTCGAGCACCTTCTGCGTGTCGCTGCGCTCCACGCCCGTGCGCAGGTCCTTGATGCGGCTCTGGTCGAGCACGTAGTTGCGGATCTGGCTGCCCCAGCCGATGTCGGACTTGGTCGCTTCCAGCGCGTCCTTCTCGGCGTTGCGCTTCTGCAGCTCGAGCTCGTAGAGCTTGGCGGCGAGCATCTTCATCGCACGGTCGCGGTTGGCGTGCTGGCTGCGCTCTGTCTGGCAGGCCACGACCGTGTTGGTCGGCACGTGGGTGATGCGCACCGCCGACTCGGTCTTGTTGACGTGCTGGCCGCCCGCGCCCGACGACCGGTAGACGTCGGTCTTCAGGTCCGCGGGATTGATCTCGATGTCGATCTTGTCGTCGACCTCCGGGGCCACGAACACCGAGGTGAACGAGGTGTGCCGGCGGTTGTCGGAGTCGAACGGCGACTTGCGCACCAGCCGGTGCACGCCGATCTCGGTCTTGAGCCAGCCGTAGGCGAAATCGCCCTCGACGCGGAACGTCGCCGACTTGATGCCGGCCACCTCGCCGCCCGAGACCTCCATCAGCTCGGCCTTCCAGCCACGGCTCTCGGCCCAGCGCAGGTACATGCGCAGCAGCATCTCGGCCCAGTCCTGGGCCTCGGTGCCGCCGGCGCCGGCCTGGATGTCGACGAACGCCGCAGCACCGTCCATCTCGCCGGAGAACATGCGCTGGAACTCCAGCTTGTCGACCTGGGCCGCGTAGCGCTCGACGTCGTCGACCACCGCCTGCGCGGTGTCCTCGTCGTTCTCCGATTCGGCCAGTTCCAGTAGTTCGATCGCGCCGTCCAGACCCTCGGTCAGATCGCGGATGCCGTTGACGGTCTTGTCGAGCGAGGCGCGCTCGCGTCCCAGCGCCTGGGCGCGCTCGGGATCGTTCCAGATGTTCGGGTCCTCGAGCTCGCGCTCGACCTCTTCCAGACGCTCGCGACGGGCGTCGTAGTCAAAGATACCCCCTCAGCGCATCCAGCCGACCGCGAAGGTCGACGATGCGCTGGCGAACGGGATTGAGTTCGATCATGGTCCGGTGGACTCGCGGAAAACCGGGGATTCTAGCAAGCCGGGGCCCGGCAAGTCCCGGTCGGCGCGGCACGCGGCATGCGCCCGCGCCGGCCGGGACGCGCGCTCAGCGACGCTCGAGCAGCAGGCGGTACGGGCCGCCGGCGTCGGTGTCGATCGCCGAGGCCTCGATCACGTAGCGGCCGGGCGCCAGGCGCTGCACGATGCGCGCGTCCAGCCCGCCCGCGCCGTCGTCGTCGCTCGCCACCTCGGCCTCGTCCTGACGCAGCAGCAGGTAGCTGTCGATCTGGCCCGAACGCATCTCGATCGCGTAGTCGCCGGCACTGCGCACCTCGAACGTCCAGCGGTCGGTCATGCCCGGCAGCAGCGTCGCGTCGACGGGGCGGCCGGTCGCCAGCGCGCCGCCGCCGGCCCCCTCGGGCACCTCGCTCGCGGTCAGCGACAGCGTGTACGGCCCCGCGCCCGGCGTCGCGCTGTCGGCCTGGACGGTGTAGTCGCCGGCCTCGAGCATCAGACCGATCCGCGAATTGAGCTGTCCGCCGCCGTCGTCGTCCTCCTTCTGCACGCCCTGGCCCGACAGCCGCATCAGCGGATCGATCTCGTCGCTGCGCATGTCCAGACGCACGAGCCGGCGCTCGGGCAGCGTGAAGCGGTAGTCCTGCGGGCGGCCGGCGTACAGGCCGGTGACGGTCGCGCCCACGGCGAGGTCGCCGCCCTCGCGCACCTCGTCGGTGTCGAGCGTGCGCGATGCGACGCGGAGGCGGTAGGCGCCGCCGGCGCCCTCGTCGCCGTAGCTCCTGGCGAACAGCCGGTAGCGCCCGGGCGCCAGGCGCAGCGTCAGGCGGGCGTTGCTGTCATCGCCGCCGTCGTCGTTGCTGACCGAGATGCCTTCGCCCTCGAGCGCCAGCAGCGCATCGAAGTCGTCGGACATCATGTCGATCGTGTACAGGCCGGCCCGGTCGATCTGCAGCGGCAGCTCGCGCTGTCCGTCGGTCCAGTCGCCGATGCTCGCCCCGACGCGCAACGGCTGCCCGTCGTAGGTGTCCACGCGCGAGGACACCAGCGTGTACGGGCCGTACGACGACGCGTCGACGCCGCTGACCGCGATCGTGTAGCGGCCCGCCCGGCGCGCGCGGATCGTCAGCGACGACGAGGCTTCGCGCTCGCGCGAGCTGCCGACCAGTGCGTCGTCGAGGAATGCCGACAGCCGGGCACGCAGCGCGCCCTCGACCTCGAACGTCGCCACGTCGCCTTCGCGCAGGTCCACGCGGTAGAGCTGGCTGCGCGAGCCGTCCTGGTGGTTGAGGCTGGAGCGGCTGGTGATCTCCCCGCGCACCTCGCTGCCGATCGACAACGGGGCCGGCGCGGGGTCGGCGGCCTGCGACAGGGCCGGCGCGATGGCGAGCGCGATCGCCAGCGAAAGCGTATGGACGGTCTTCAAGCGGATCTCCCTTCAGGGGCGCCCGGCGCGATCGCGGGCGCGGCGCGGCATTCTCGCACTCGTTCAGGGAAAAAGGCGCATAGGCAACGCCCGCCGCGCCCTGCCCCGCCTCGGGGCCTCGCACGCCGACCGGAGGGCGTCACACCGCCAGCGGCTCGCGGTGCTCGACCAGCAGTTGCACCGCATCGCCGCCGCGGTAGTCGTCGGGCGCGAGCCGGTAGACGATGCGCTCGCGCGGGGCCGGCGCGACCTCGCGCCAGGCGCCGAAGTGGATCGCGTCGACCGGCGCGGGGCGGCCGTCGAGCCGCAGGCTGAGCTTGAGATGCCGCCCGCCGACGACCCGCCAGTCGACGACCGCGAACTCGCCGTCGAACAGCGGCTCGGGGAAGCCCTGCCCCCAGGGCCCCGCATCGCGCAGGTGGGCGGCATGCACGATGTCGAACTCGCTTGGGCGCAGCGCGCCGTCGGTGACGATCTCCGCGCGCAGCAGCGCCGGATCGAGCAGCGCCGCGACCGCCTGCCCGAACGCGCGTTCGAACGCGGCCAGCGCCTCCAGCCGCAGGCTCAGGCCGGCCGCCATCGCATGGCCGCCGAAGCGCTCGATCAGCCCGGGGTGCGCGACGTCGACCGCGGCCAGCACGTCGCGGATGTGCAGGCCCGGAATCGAGCGCGCCGAGCCGCGCAGCTGCGGGCTGCCGGGCTCGGCCGGCGCGAACGCGATCACCGGCCGGTGCAGCGCGTCCTTCATCTTCGAGGCGACCAGCCCGACCACCCCCGGATGCCACTGCGGATCGTGCAGGCAGACCCCGATCGCCGACGGATCGACCGGCGGACGCCCCGCCACCGCGGCCTCGGCGTCGTCGAGCATCGACTGCTGGACGGCGCGGCGCTCGGCGTTGATCCCGTGCAGCGTCGCCGCCAGCGTCCGCGCCTGGGCCGCGTCGTCGGTCAGCAGGCACTCGATGCCGATCGCCATGTCCTCCAGGCGCCCGGCGGCGTTGATGCGCGGGGCGATGCCGAAGCCGATGTCGCCGGTGGTCAGCCGCGCGGCCTGGCGGCCCGCGACCTCGATCAGCGCCTGCAGCCCCGCGCAGCCCTGCCCGCCGCGCAGCCGGCGCAGTCCGGCCGAGACCAGCGCCCGGTTGTTGACGTCCAGCGGCACGAGGTCGGCGACCGTTCCGACCGCGACCAGGTCGAGCAGCGTCGACAGGTCCGGCAAGGCGCCGTCGAAGGCGCCCGCCTCGCGTAGCCGCCGGCGCAGCGCCAGCAGCACGTAGAAGATCACCCCGACGCCGGCCAGCGCCTTGCTCTGGAAGCGGTCGCCGGGCAGGTTCGGGTTGACGATCGCATCGGCCGGCGGCAGCGCCTCGCCCGGCAGGTGGTGGTCGGTGACCAGCACCTGCCAGCCGCGCGCCTTCGCCGCGGCGACGCCCGCATGGCAGGCGATGCCGTGATCGACGGTCACCAGCAGCTGCGGCGACAGCTGCGCCAGCGCATCGACCAGCCCGGGCGACAGCCCGTAGCCGTGGACGATGCGGTTGGGCACGGCGTGCACGACGTCGCGCGCACCGAGCATGCGCAGCCCGCGCACCGCGACCGCGCACGCGGTCGCGCCGTCGCAGTCGAAGTCGCCGACGACGAGGATGCGCCCGCCCTGCACGATCGCATCGGCGAGCAGGACCGTCGCCGCATCGATGTTCGACAGCGCGTCGGGCGGCAGCAGCCCGGCCAGGCGCGGCTGCGCGGCCTGCAGGTCGTGCGCGCCGCGCGCGGCGTAGATGCGCCGCAGCAGCGCCGGGACCGAGGCCGGCCAGTCGCCGCCGGGCGCGCCGTCGCGACGGCGGATCGTCGGGGCCGGGCGCGTCACGACGCGTCCGCCGGCGCCCAGGGCCGGCGCCAGACACGCAGGCGGTGGCGGCGCCGCAACGTCAGCAGGCCGCCGTCCTCGGCGTCGAGGACCAGCGCGCCGAGCCCACCGGCCGCCAGCGCGGCGAGCGCGGGCCGCAGCCAGTCGGCCTGCAACTGGCGCAGATCGCGCGCCCCGCCCAGGTCGAACAGCGTCGCCTCATCCGGGCCCGGCCAGGCGGGCGGCAGTGGCTGGACGCCCGCGGCGGTCGCGGCGAGCGCATGCAGCGTCGCATCGTCGGTGCACACCCGGGCCTGCGCGCCGCGCAGCGCCACCGGCGCATCGGGCAGCGTGCCGCCGCCCCAGAACCACAGCGCGTTGACCGGCGGGCGGCCGGCGGCGGCCCGTGCGGCGTTGCGGGGATGGTTGTGCAGGAGGATCTGCGCCTCGGTCGCCAGCGCCCGCCAGCGACGCGCCTCGGCGCCGTCGTCGTCATGGTCGGACAGGTCGGTGCCCAGCGCCTCGGACGGATCGACGAACGCCGGCAGCGCGGTCGCACGCGGCAGCCGCAGGTACCAGCGCACGGGCGACGGCGCGTCGAGCGCGAATCCCGCCTCGTCGAACACCGGCTGCAGCGCCGGCAGCAGCGCGTCGACGTCGGCCTGGTCCAGGCCCAGCGTGTCGCCGTGCCCCATCAGGCGCACGCCGTTGATGTCGGGTCGCAGCCAGGCCGGATCGGCGCGCAACCACGCGCTGTCGGGCACGCTGGCATCGCCGGCATCGACCTGACGCGACAGCGCCGCCAGCGGCCAGCTGCCCGCGGGCAGCCCGAGGTGCCGCGCGAGCTGGGCCCGCCGGCCCGGCGCCCCGGTGGCGCTGTCGGCGCGGCCGAGCGCGCGCACGATGTCCTGCTGCCAGCGCTGCGCGCCGAAGCGCGCGGCGGCGGGCAGCAGGAACGTCGCGGAGATCATCGGATCAGCCGAGGTACTCGACGCTGACGATGTCGTAGTCGCGCGTGCCGCCGGGCGCGTCGATGCTGATGCTGTCGCCCTCGTGCTTGCCGATCAGCGCGCGCGCCACCGGCGAGGAGATCGCGATCAGCCCCTGCTTGATGTCGGCCTCGAGGTCGCCGACGATCTGGTAGCGCTTTTCCTCGTCGGTCTCGGCGTCGGCGATCACCACCGTCGCGCCGAACACCACCTTGTCGCCGGCGTTGAGCTTGGCGACGTCGATGACGTCGGCGTGCGACAGCTCGCCCTCGAGCTGCTTGATGCGGCCCTCGATGAAGCTCTGCTGCTCGCGCGCGGCGTGGTACTCGGCGTTCTCCTTCAGGTCGCCGTGCGCGCGCGCCTCGGCGATCGCGTCGATGACCGCCGGCCGCTTGACCGACTTCAGTTCCTCGAGCTCCTCGCGCAGGCGCTGCGCGCCGCGCGTGGTCATGGGTGCCCTCATGGCGTCCCTCCTGTGTGCTGGGTGGATGGCGCCGCGCCGCCGTCGAGCTGCGCGTGCAGTTCCTGCAGGGCCCAGACCGGGCCGCTGCCGCGATAGTCCAGAGAGTGCAGCAGTGCCCGGGCGCCGGCAACGGTGGTCGAGTACGTGACCCGGTGCTGCAGCGCCTCGCGGCGGATCGAGAACGAGTCGGAGATCGCCTGCTTGCCCTCGGTGGTGTTGACGATATAGGCGATCTCGCCGTTCTTGATCAGGTCGACGATGTGCGGACGCCCCTCGACGACCTTGTTGACCTGTTCGCAGGCGATGTCGTGCTCGCGCAGCCACCTGGCCGTGCCGGCGGTGGCGACGATCGCGTAGCCCTTGGCCGCCAGGTCGCGGGCGACCGGCAGCACGCGCTTCTTGTCCGGGTCGCGGACCGAGACGAACACCTTGCCGCTGGTCGGCGGCGTGCGGATGCTGGCCGCCTCCTGGGCGCGCGCGAACGCCGCGCCGAAGCTCTCGCCCACGCCCATGACCTCGCCGGTCGAGCGCATCTCCGGCCCGAGGATCGGATCGACGTTCTGGAACTTGGCGAACGGGAAGATCGCCTCCTTGACCGAGTAGTACGATGGCACGATCTCGGTCGTGGCGCCCTGCTCGGCCAGCGTCCTGCCGGCCATGCAGCGCGCCGAGATCTTCGCCAGCGGCAGGCCGATCGCCTTGGACACGAACGGCACCGTGCGCGAGGCACGCGGGTTCACCTCGAGCAGGAAGATCGTCTCCTCGCCCGCATCGTCGGTCTGCACCGCGAACTGGGTGTTCATCAGGCCGATCACCTTGAGCTTGCGCGCCAGCGCCACGACCTGCTCGCGCAGGCGCGCCTGCACCCCGGCCGACAGCGAATACGGCGGCAGCGAGCACGAGGAGTCGCCCGAGTGCACGCCGGCCTCCTCGATGTGCTCCATGACGCCGCCTATCAGGACGTTGCCTTCATGATCGGCGATCACGTCGATGTCGACCTCGACCGCGTTGTCGAGGAAGCGGTCGAGCAGCACCGGCGAGTCGTTCGAGACCTTGACCGCGTCGCGCATGTAGCGCGCCAGGTCGGCGTCGGCGTGCACGACCTCCATCGCGCGGCCGCCGAGCACGTAGCTCGGCCGCACGACCAGCGGGTAGCCGATCTCGCGCGCCAGCACCAGCGCCTCCTCGGGGTTGCGCGCGGTGCGGTTGGGCGGCTGCTTGAGGCCCAGTTCGTCGACCAGCTTCTGGAACCGCTCGCGGTCTTCGGCCAGGTCGATCGAGTCCGGCGAGGTGCCGATGATCGGCACGCCGTTGGCCTCGAGTGCGCGTGCGAGCTTCAGCGGGGTCTGCCCGCCGTACTGCACGATCACGCCCTTGGGCTTCTCGATCTCGACGATCTCCAGCACGTCCTCGAGCGTCAGCGGCTCGAAGTACAGGCGATCGGAGGTGTCGTAGTCGGTCGAGACGGTCTCGGGGTTGCAGTTGACCATGATGGTCTCGAAGCCGTCCTCGCGCAGCGCGAGTGCGGCGTGGACGCAGCAGTAGTCGAACTCGATGCCCTGCCCGATCCGGTTCGGCCCGCCGCCGAGCACCATGATCTTGTCGCGCGTCGTCGGCTGCGCCTCGCACTCGTCCTCGTAGGTCGAGTACAGGTAGGCGGTGTCGGTCGCGAACTCCGCCGCGCACGAGTCGACGCGCTTGTAGACCGGGCGCACGCCGAACGCGCGGCGCAGCGCACGCACGGCCTGCTCGTCGGTGCCCAGCAGCTGCGCCAGGCGCGCGTCCGAAAAGCCCATGCGCTTGAGCGCGCGCAGCCGCGGCTTGTCCAGCGCGTCGATGCCGCCGGCCGCGACCTCGCCCTCGGTCGCGATGATCTCCTCGATCTGGTCGAGGAACCACGGGTCGACGTACGACAGGCCGTGCACGTCCTCGACCGACAGCCCGGCGCGGAACGCGTCGGCCAGGTAGAACAGCCGCTCCGGGCCCGGCTCGCGGACCTCGCGGCGCAGCGTCGCAAGGTCGCCTTCGTCGCGCAGGTCGAGGCCGGTCGGGTCGAAGCCGACCTTGCCGGTCTCCAGGCCGCGCAGCGCCTTGTGCATCGACTCCTGGAACGTGCGGCCCATCGCCATGACCTCGCCGACCGACTTCATCTGGGTCGTCAGGCGGGCATCGGCGGTCGGGAACTTCTCGAACGCGAAGCGCGGGATCTTGGTGACCACGTAGTCGATCGACGGCTCGAACGAGGCCGGGGTCTTGCCGCCGGTGATCTCGTTCTTCAGCTCGTCGAGCGTGTAGCCGACCGCCAGCTTGGCCGCGACCTTGGCGATCGGGAAGCCGGTCGCCTTCGACGCCAGCGCCGAGGAGCGCGACACGCGCGGGTTCATCTCGATCACCACCACGCGGCCGGTCGTCGGGCTGATGCCGAACTGCACGTTCGACCCGCCGGTGTCGACGCCGATCTTGCGCAGCACCGCGATCGACGCGTTGCGCAGCCGCTGGTACTCCTTGTCGGTGAGTGTCTGCGCCGGCGCGACGGTGATGCTGTCGCCGGTGTGCACGCCCATCGGATCGAGGTTCTCGATCGAGCACACGATGATGCAGTTGTCCGCGGTGTCGCGGACCACCTCCATCTCGAATTCCTTCCAGCCCAGCACCGACTCCTCGACCAGCACCTCGCCGACCGGCGACAGCTCGAGGCCGCGCTTGATGATCTCCTCGAACTCCTCGCGGTTGTAGGCGATGCCGCCGCCCGAGCCGCCGAGCGTGAAGCTGGGGCGGATGATCGTCGGGTAGCCGACCTTGGCCTGGATCTCGACGGCCTGCTCGAACGTGCGCGCGACTTCGGCCTTCGGGCACTCCAGGCCGATCTCCTGCATCGCCACGCGGAACAGCTCGCGGTCCTCGGCCATGCGAATGGCCTCGCGCTTGGCGCCGATCAGCTCGACGCCGTACTTCTCCAGCACGCCGTTGTCGGCGAGGTCGAGCGCGCAGTTGAGCGCGGTCTGCCCGCCCATCGTCGGCAGCAGCGCGTCGGGTTTCTCCTTGGCGATGATCTTCTCGACCGTCTGCCAGTTGATCGGCTCGATGTAGACCGCGTCCGCGGTCTCCGGGTCGGTCATGATCGTCGCGGGATTGCTGTTGACCAGCACCACGCGGAAACCTTCCTCGCGCAGCGCCTTGCACGCCTGCGCGCCGGAGTAGTCGAACTCGCAGGCCTGGCCGATGACGATCGGCCCGGCGCCGATGATCAGGATGGTCTTGATGTCGGAACGCTTGGGCATGTCAACGCGCCTCCATCAGCGCTACGAACTGGTCGAAGAGCGGTGCCACGTCGTGCGGCCCCGGCGACGCCTCGGGATGTCCCTGGAACGAGAAGGCCGGCGCGTCGGTCAGCGCGATGCCCTGGTTGGTGCCGTCGAACAGCGAACGGTGGGTCACGCGCACGTTGGCCGGCAGCGTCGACTCGTCGACCGCGAAGCCGTGGTTCTGCGAGGTGATCATCACCCGGCCGCCGTCGACGGCCTGGACCGGATGGTTCGCGCCGTGGTGGCCGTGCGGCATCTTCGTCGTCTGCGCGCCCGCGGCCAGCGCCAGCAGCTGGTGGCCCAGGCAGATGCCGAAGGTCGGGATCTTCTTCTCGACGAACGTGCGGATCGCCTCGATCGCGTAGTCGCACGGCGCGGGGTCGCCCGGGCCGTTGGACAGGAACACGCCGTCGGGCTCCAGCGCGAGCACCTCGCTGGCCGGCGTCTGCGCCGGGACGACCGTCAGCTCGCAGCCGCGCTCGGCAAGCATGCGCAGGATGTTGTGCTTGACGCCATAGTCGTAGGCCACGACCTTGAACTTCGCCGGCGCCGATGCGAACGCGTTCGCGTCCAGGTCGAGCTGGCCGTCCGTCCACGCGTAGCGCTCGGTCGTGCTGACGACCTTCGCCAGGTCCATGCCCTTGAGGCCCGGGAACTTGCGCGCCGCCTCGAGCGCCTTGTCCACGTCCACTTCGCCGGCCATCAGCGCACCGTTCAACGCGCCGCGGTCGCGCAGCAGGCGCGTCAGCTTGCGGGTGTCGATGCCGGCGATCGCGACGATGCCGCGCGCGCGCAGCCACTCGGGCAGCGCGACCTGGTTGCGCCAGCTGCTCGGACGGCGCGGCACGTCGCGGACGATCAGGCCGGCGGCCCATACCCGCGCCGCCTCGTCGTCCTGGTCGGTGCAGCCGGTGTTGCCGATGTGCGGATAGGTCAGCGTCACCAGCTGGCGCGCATACGACGGATCGGTGAGCACTTCCTGGTAGCCGGTCATCGCGGTGTTGAACACCGTTTCGCCGACCGACAGGCCAGGAGCGCCCACGGAAACGCCCTCGAACACGGTACCGTCTTCAAGGACGAGAATTGCGGAATCTGTCACGTGGTCTTCGCCTACGTCAGGTTGCAGGAAACCGCCAGAGCGGCTGCGGCCGGTCCGGAGGCGAGAGGTTCAGGCGAGCGAGAATTGTACCGGCGCCGGTCCCGCTGCGCCAGCGCGGCGCAACAGGCGGGTTCAGCCCGCCGGCGCGTCGCCGGCGCCGAGCAGTTCGGCGATTCCGTAGCGGCGCGGTGCACGCCCGGCCAGCCGCGCCGCCACGTGCAGCGCGCCGGCCGCGAAGATGTCGCGGTTGCCGGCGCGATGGACCAGCTCGATGCGCTCGCCACAGGTCGCGAACTGCACCAGGTGCTCGCCGACGATGTCGCCCGCGCGGATCGACGCGTAGCGCGGGTGGGTGCCCTGCCCCTGCGCCGCCTCGCCCAGCGTCAGCGCGGTGCCCGACGGCGCATCGAGCTTGCGCGTGTGGTGGGCCTCGACGATGTCGCAGTCCCAGCCGGGCAGCATCGCCGCCGCGCGCGCGACCAGGTCCTGCAGTACGGCGACCCCGAGACTGAAGTTCGAGGCCCACAGCACCGGCACCTGCGCGGACGCGGCCTCGAGCGCCGCACGCTGCGCATCCGACAGCCCGGTCGTGCCCGAGACCAGCGCCGCGCGGCGACGCGCACACAGCGCCAGCAGCGCATCGAACCCCGCCGGCAGGCTGAAGTCGATCGCGACATCGAAGGCCGGCACGCCACCGAGCTCCGAGGCGCCGAAGTACGGCACCCCGTCGATGACCCGCTGCCGCGGCGCGCTGCCCGAGACGGCCGCGACCACGGCCAGGCGCTCGTCCTGCCCGGCCAGCCGCAGCAACGCCTGGCCCATGCGGCCGGAGGCCCCGTGCACCAGCACCCGGACGGGCGCGCTCATCGGCGCACCGCCGGTCGGAACGCGGCGGCCGGAATCACGGGGGAAGCGAGTCGGATGTCCATGCGCCGCATTCTAGCGTCGGTGCCCCGGCGCGCGCCGGGTGCGCGGTCGCGATCCGTGCGGCACGTGTTCCGGGACTGAGCGTTCCATCGACGACGATGGTTCCGGCACGCCGGGGCCGCCGACGGTCCATGCGACGCGCGTCGCTGCGCGGGTCAAGACCTGCGTGCGCGACACCCCGACGAGATTGGCGATTTTTTCACCACGTTTTGTACGTCGCGCCAGCGGTGGCCTGGGCGCGCTTATCCACATGTTTGTGACCAGACCATCCACACCAGTTGTGGACGACCGCCGACGGAGCGGCCCCGGCACCGCCGTCAAGTCGCGGCATCGCGTCGCCGTGTGCGGGTCCGCTCCGGGTCAGGCGGCAGGCATCGGTCGTTGCGCAGGTCAAGTCCCGATCCACGGCCGATACGCCGCGTTGGCGAAAATTTCACCAGCTAGAATGCACCCGCTTCCGGAGCGGCGGCGCGACGCTTATCCACATCTTTGTGACCAGACGATCCACACCGCTTGTGGATGAACGACGCGGGAGCCGCCACCGCACCGCCGTCAAGAGGGCGAAACACGCGCGTGGCCCGCGCGGCGGTCGGCCCGCGCGGCGTGTGCGACGCCGCGCCACTGTCGAATCGCAGCGAGATGCCGCGCCATCGGCCGCCTACGACAGTTCGCGATCCCCGCGCCCGACAACGGCGCGCATCGCACTGCGGGCGCCACTGCAGATCCGGTTGCGCGGATCAAGCGCCGCGTAGTACGACGGAGGACCGGATGGCGAAAAAATGACCAGCCTGTCCGCGGCCGGTCGCAGCGCGGCCCGGGGGGCTTATCCACATGTTGGTCGTCATGGCATCCACACCGGTTGTGGATACCGCTCGCGCTAGTCGCGCCGCGCCGCGGCGTCAAGCATCACCGGCCGAGCGGCGGCAGCGCGACGGCGATGCGGAACGAGAAACGCCCGGCACGAGGGCCGGGCGTTCTTACTGGTGACCGCTGGGGCGACAGCTCAGGACGTCATGCGGTCCCAAAAACCCTTGACGCCGTCCATGAAGGTGCTGGACTTGGGCGAGTGGCGCCGCGCGTTCTCGCCGGTGAACGTCGCCTCGAAGCGCTGCAGCAGATCGCGCTGGTCGGCGGTCAGGTTGACCGGCGTCTCGACAAAGATCTTGCAGTACAGGTCGCCCACCGATCGGCTGCGGACCGACTTGACGCCCTTGTCGCGCAGACGGAACACCTTGCCGGTCTGGGTCTCGGCCGGAATCCGGATCTCGGCCTCGCCGCCGAGCGTGGGCACGCGCACCGTGTCGCCGAGCGCGGCCTGCGAGATGCGGATCGGCACCTCGCAATGCAGGTCGTCGCCGTCGCGCACGAAGATGTCGTGCGGACGCACCCGCACCTCGACGTACAGATCGCCCGGAGGCGTACCGGCCGGCCCCGCCTCGCCCTCGCCCGACAGGCGGATGCGATCGCCCGAGTCGACGCCGGCCGGGATCTTCACCGACAGCACCTTCTCGTCCTCCACCCGACCGGCGCCATGGCAGGTCTTGCAGGGATTGGCGATCACCTGCCCCTGACCGCCGCAATGCGGGCAGGCCTGCTGCATCGTGAAGGGCCCGCGCTGCATGCGCACCTGGCCACGGCCCGCACAGGTCGAGCAGGTCTCGCGCTTGCCGTCCTCCGAGCCGCTGCCGTTGCAGTCGTCGCAGCCGGTCAGCGTCGGCAGCTCGATGCGCTTCTCGACGCCCGCGACCGCTTCCTCGAGGTCCAGCTCCATCACGTAGCCGACGTCGGCCCCGCGACGCGGGCCGGCACGCCCGCCCCCGCCGAAGATGTTGCCGAAGATGTCGCCGAAGATGTCGCCCATGTCCGGGCCGAAGCCCGGGCCGGCGTTGCCGCCGCCCATGCCGTGCTCGAACGCCGCATGGCCGTGCTGGTCGTACATCCGGCGCTTGCCGCCGTCCGACAGCACCTCGTAGGCCTCCTTGCACTCCTTGAACGCGGCCTCGGCCGCCGCATCGCCCGGATTGCGGTCCGGGTGGTGCTTCATCGCGCAGCGGCGATACGCCTTCTTCAGCTCGTCTTCGCTGGCGCTGCGGGAGACGCCGAGGACTTCGTAATAGTCGCGTTTCATTGAGGCCGGGATTGGAGATTGGGGAATGGGGATTCGGGACGGCAGCGAGCAGGATCTGGAACGGGACGGTACGAAAGAAGCGGAGCCGAAGCTCCGCTCTTTCGACTTCCGAACCCCGGATTACGAATCCCGGCCCTTCTCGTCCTTGACCTCGGTGAACTCGGCGTCGACCACATCGTCGGACTTGGGCGCTTCGCCCTGCCCGCCGACATCGCCGCCCCCCTGCTGGCCGGCCGCCGCGGCGGCGGCGAACAGCTGCTGGGAGACTTCCTCGAGCTTCTTGGACTTGGCCTCGATCTGTCCCTTGTCGTCGCCCTTCATCGCGGTCTCGACCTCGGCGATCGCAGCCTCGGCATTGCCGATCACGTCGCCGGGCACCTTGTCGCCATTGTCCTTGATCGCGCTGCGGGTCGCGTGCACCAGCGCATCGGCCTGGTTGCGCGCGGCGACGAGCTCCTGGAACTTGCGGTCGTCCTCGCGGTGCGCCTCGGCGTCGGCGACCATCCGCTGGATCTCTTCGTCCGACAGGCCCGAGCCGGCCTTGATCTCGACCTTCTGCTCCTTGTTGGTCTTCTTGTCCTTGGCCGACACGTGCAGGATGCCGTTGGCGTCGATGTCGAACGACACCTCCACCTGCGGCATGCCGCGCGGCGCGGGATCGATGCCGGTCAGGTCGAAGCGCGCCAGCGACTTGTTGAAGCGGGCCTGCTCGCGCTCGCCCTGCAGCACGTGCACGGTCACGGCCGACTGGTTGTCGTCGGCGGTGGAGAACGTCTGCGAGGCCTTGGTCGGGATCGTGGTGTTCTTCTCGATGATCTTGGTGAACACGCCGCCCAGGGTTTCGATGCCCAGGCTCAGCGGGGTCACGTCGAGCAGCAGCACGTCCTTGACGTCGCCGGCCAGCACGCCGCCCTGCACCGCCGCGCCGATCGCCACCGCCTCGTCGGGGTTCACGTCCTTGCGCGGCTCCTTGCCGAAGAAGTCGGCGACGGCCTGCTGGACCTTGGGCATGCGGGTCTGGCCGCCGACGAGGATGACCTCGTTGACGTCGGACGCGCGCAGGCCGGCATCGTTGAGCGCGATGCGGCACGGCTCGATCGAGCGCTTGATCAGATCCTCGACCAGCGCTTCGAGCTTGGCGCGGGTCAGCTTGATGTTCAGGTGCTTCGGGCCCGAGGCGTCGGCGGTGACGTACGGCAGATTGACCTCGGTCTGCTGCGACGACGACAGTTCGATCTTGGCGCGCTCGGCCGCGTCCTTCAGGCGCTGCAGCGCCAGCGGATCCTTGCGCAGATCGATGCCCTGGTCCTTCTGGAACTCCTCGACCAGGTAGTCAATGACGCGCGCGTCGAAGTCTTCGCCGCCGAGGAAGGTGTCGCCGTTGGTGGCCAGCACCTCGAACTGCTTCTCGCCGTCGACTTCCGCGATCTCGATGATCGACACGTCGAAGGTGCCGCCGCCCAGGTCGTAGACCGCGACCTTGCGGTCGCCGCCGCTCTTGTCCAGACCGTAGGCCAGCGCGGCCGCGGTCGGCTCGTTGATGATGCGCTTGACGTCGAGGCCGGCGATGCGCCCGGCGTCCTTGGTCGCCTGCCGCTGGCTGTCGTTGAAGTACGCCGGCACCGTGATCACCGCCTCGGTGACCTTCTCGCCCAGGTAGTCCTCGGCGGTCTTCTTCATCTTCTCGAGGATGCGCGCCGAGACCTCCTGCGCCGACAGCTTCCTGTCGTCGCTGGTGGCGACCCAGGCATCGCCGTTGTCGTGCTCGAGGATCTTGTAGGGCACCAGGCCGATGTCCTTCTGGACCTCGGCATCCTTGAACTTGCGGCCGATCAGGCGCTTGACCGCGAAGAACGTGTTGCTGGGGTTGGTGACGGCCTGGCGCTTGGCCGAGGCGCCGACCAGCACTTCGCCGTCCTTGGTGTAGGCGACGATCGACGGCGTGGTGCGGTCGCCCTCGCTGTTCTCGATGACCTTGGCCTTGCCGCCGTCCATGATCGCCACGCACGAGTTGGTCGTGCCGAGATCGATGCCGATGATCTTTGCCATTGCAGTGCTTCCTCTAGGATGTCGTTTTGCGGGACGGCGGCGCCGTCGATGCGGGGTATCTGGGGACGCGCAACACAGCGTTCAAGCGGCGTCGCGCGATGGCGCGGGCGGCGCGGTCAGTCGGCCTTGGCGACCACGACCATCGCCGGGCGCAGCAGACGCTCGTTGAGCAGGTAGCCCTTCTGGAACACCTGCGCGACCGCGCCCGGCGGCACGCCCGGCACTTCGACGATGCTCATCGCCTGGTGGTGCTCGGGGTTGAACGGGTCGCCCGCCGCCGGCGCGACCACGCGCAGGCCATTGGACTCGGTCGCCTTGACCAGCTCGCGCAGCGTCAGCTCCACGCCGGCGCGCAGCGGGTCGTTCTCCGGCGCGCTCGCCAGCCCGGCCTCGAGCGCGTCGAACACCGGCACCAGCGCCGAGAGCAGGCGCTCGTTGGCGAACCGGCGCGCGGTCTCGATCTCGCGCGCCAGGCGCTTGCGCTGGTTCTCCAGATCGGCGCGCTCGAGCAGGCTCTGCGCGCGCACCTGCTCGAGTTCGGCCTTCAGCAGCTCGACCTGCTCGGTCAGCTGGGCCTCGACCGGCATGGCCTGGTCGTCGGACTCGGGGAATTCGGGGGGCTGCGTCTCGTGCTGTTCCTGGGTCATGTCCGGTTCCGGGGCGGGCGTCTGGCCGCCGACCCGCCCAGCTATGGGGCTGGCCGCCACGGATTCAAGCCGCGGACGGGCGAATCGGATGGTTTTCCGCCACCGCGACGCTCAGGCCGCATCCGGCGCGCGCCCCGGCGCAGTCTCGCTTCCCGCCGGACGTCCGCCGAGCGCGGCGCCGAGCAGGTCGGCCGTCGCCTGCACCACCGGGATCACCCGGTCGTAGGCCATGCGCGTGGGGCCGATCACGCCCAGCACCCCGAGCGTGCGCCCGCCCGCCGCGTACGGCGCGGTGACCAGCGACACACCTTCGAGCGGCGCCAGCCCGGTCTCCTCGCCGATGAAGATGCGCACGCCGGGCGCGTGCAGCGTGCGCTCGAGCAGCTGCAGGATCTCGCGCTTGCGGGAAAACGCCTCGAACAGCTCGCGCAGCCGGTCCAGGTCCGACAGGTCCTGCACCCCGATCAGCCGGTTCTGCCCGGCCAGCACCATGTCCTCGTCGGCCGGCACCAGCGCCTGCTCGGCCAGTTCCATCGTCTGCGCCAGCAGCGCCTCCATCTCGTCGCGCGCGTGGCGCAGTTCCTCGACCAGCGTCGCCCGCACCGCGGCCATCGGCCGCCCGGCGCAATGCTGGTTGAGGTAGTTCGCCACGCGCTCGAGTTCGGCGCCGTCGAAGCTGCGCCGGGTCTGGAAGATCCGGTTCTGCACCTCGTGGTCGGCAAAAACGATGATCGCCATGACCCGCTGGCCGTCGAGCGGCACGAAGTCGATGTGCCGGAACGCCAGCTGCTCGCGCCGGGGCACCGAGACCACGCCGACGAATCGCGTCATCGCCGAGACCAGCTCCGACGCGCTGCCCAGCAGCGACTGGTGCCCGCCGCCTCCGGCCAGCTCCCCGCGCAGCCGCACCAGTTCCTGCTCGCGCAGCGGCTTGACCTGCAGCAGCGAGTCGACGAACACGCGGTAGCCCTGCGCCGTGGGCACGCGTCCGGCCGAGGTGTGCGGGGAGCTCAGCAGCCCGGCCTCCTCCAGATCGGCGAGGATGTTGCGGATCGTCGCCGGGCTCACGTCCAGCCCGGCATGCCGGGCGAGCGTTTGCGAGCCCACCGGCTCGCCGTCGCGGATGTGCCGCCCGATCAGCGTGCGCAGCAGCTGGCGGGCGCGCGGGTCGAGCGGATGGCGGGCGTCGGACGACATGCGGGCGGTATACGACCCCGCCGCCACCGATGCAAGCGCGATCTCCACCGGTGAGACGCGCGCGGGCTATCAAGCCGCCGCTACACGACCGCAGGCCGCCGAGGCACAATTCCACCGATGCCCACCCACCTCGCCATCCGCAACTTCGCCGTCGCCACCGCCACCGACCTCGAGTTCGGGCCGGGGCTGACCGTCATCTCCGGCGAGACCGGCGCCGGCAAGTCGCTGCTGGTCGATGCGCTGGGCTTCCTGTCGGGCCAGCGCGCCGACAGCGGCATCGTGCGCCACGGCGCCGAGCGCGCCGAGCTGCATGCCGAGTTCGCGCTCGACGATGCCGCCCCGGCACTGCGCTGGCTGCGCGACAACGAGCTCGACGAAGGCGCGACCTGCCAGCTGCGGCGCACGCTGCGTGCCGACGGTGGCTCGCGGGCGTGGATCAACGGCCGGCCGGCGACGATCGCCCAGCTGTCCGAGCTCGCCGGGCGGCTGGTCGAGATCCACGGCCAGCACGAGCATCAAGCGCTGCTGGCGCGCGGCAGCCAGCTGGCATTGCTCGATGCCCAAGCCGGCAACGGCGCATTGCTGGCCGCGGTCCGCGGCGCCGCACAGGACTGGCGCACGCTGCAGGGCGAGCGCGAGACGCTGATCGGCATCGGCGACGTCGGCGAGCGCCGCGACTGGCTGCGCCACCAGCTCGACGAACTCGAGGGCGAGCGGCTCGAGCCCGAGGCGATCGCCGAGTTGCACGCCGCCCACCGCCGCCACGCCAACGCCGCCGGCCTGATCCAGACCTGCGACGCGGCGCTGGCGCGGATGAGCGGCGAGGACGCCGTCGGCCTGCCGCAGGCGCTGCACGCCCTGCGCCACGACCTGGGCCGGATGCGCACCCACGAGCCGCGGCTGGGCGAGGTCGACGCGATGCTCGACGCCGCCGCGATCCAGCTCGACGAGGCCACCCGGCTGCTCGGCCAGGTCCGCGACGACCTCGACATCGACCCGGCCGAGCTCGAACTGCTCGAGCAGCGCCTGGGCCGGCTGCACGAACTGGCGCGCAAGCACCGCGTCACGCCCGAGGAACTGGGCGATGTCCGCCAGCGGCTGGCTGCCGAGCTCGAACAGCTCGACGGTGCCGGCGAGCGGCTGGCCCGCCTGGACGGCGAGATCGACGCGGCGCTCGCACGCTGGCGCGCCGCCGCCGACCGCCTGGGCGCGGCCCGCCGCAAGGCCGGCAAGGCGCTGTCGAAGGCGACGACCGCGCTGATCCACGAGCTGGGCATGGGCGGCGGCACGTTCGAGGTCGCGTTCGAACCGGTCGAGCACGACCGGCCCGACCCGCAGGGCGCCGAGCGCATCGAATTCATGGTCTCGGCCAATGCCGGGCAGCCGCCGCGGCCGCTGCGCCGGGTGGCCTCGGGCGGCGAGCTGTCGCGCATCTCGCTGGCGATCGAGGTCGCGGCCCTCGGCCACGATGCCGTGCCCACGATGGTCTTCGACGAGGTCGACTCGGGCATCGGCGGCGCGGTGGCCGACATCGTGGGCCGCAAGCTGCGCGCCCTGGGCGCCAGCCGCCAGGTGCTGTGCGTGACCCACCTGCCCCAGGTCGCCTCCAAGGGACACGCGCACTACCGCGTGCACAAGGCCACCAGCGGCGGCGCCACCGAGAGCCGCGTCAGCCTGCTCGAGGCCGACGCCCGCACCGAGGAACTGGCGCGCATGCTCGGCGGCGTGGAGGTCAGCGCCGAGGCCCGCGCCGCGGCCAGGAAGCTGCTGGACACCGCGGACGCCTGACCAAGCCACGCTGCCACCCAGGTACGCGGGCGCGCTTCGCCGGGATCGCCGGATTCACCTTCACGACCGAGGCCGCGGCTTCAGTCGCTCCGCTATGCACGTAGGAGCGCGCTCGCGCGCGAAGGGGATTTTGTGCGCACGCCATCGCGCGCAAGCGCGCTCCTACATGAATCCAGAATGCGTGCCGGCCGGAGACGTGGCGCGCGGTCGGGATCGACCGGACCGCCTACGCGGCCCAGGCCGCGCCTGCGCAGTCGCCCCGCCACCCGTGTAGGAGCGCGCTCGCGCGCGATGGGGTTCTGTGCGCAGGCCATCGCGCGCAAGCGCGCGCCTACGGGGATCCGGCACGCACGGCGTGAATCCGGGATGCGAAATAACCGGGATCGAGGACACGGATGGGCGCGCCTGCATCGCGGACGCGCACGCGCACGCGTCGCTCAGCGCCGCTTGCGCACGTAGAGCACCAGCGAGTGGTCCTCGAGGTGGTAGCCGTAGCGCTCGGCGATCTCGTGCTGCAGCTTCTCGATCTCGGCGCTCTCGAACTCGATGATCTTGCCGGTGTCCACGTCCACCATGTGGTCGTGGTGGCCGCCGCGGTCGAGCTCGTAGACCGCGTGCCCGCCCTCGAAGTTGTGCTTGAGCACCAGGCCGGCGGCCTCGAACTGGGTGAGCACCCGGTACACCGTCGCCAGGCCGATCTCGTCGCCCTGCTCGAGCAGCTGCCGGTAGATGTCCTCGGCGGTGAGATGCTGGCGCGGCGTGCGCTGCTCGAGCAGGTCGAGGATCCGCATCCGCGGGTGGGTGACTTTGAGTCCGGCCTTGCGCAGGTCGAGCGATTCCATGAAGTGTCTCCGAGTACAGGCCGGCATTCACTGGCGGTTGAACGCCGGCTGCCCGAATCGCGGTGGCGGCGTGACGCGCAGTGTATCATCGGCCCGGTCCCCGCAGCCCCCGGCCCGTGCCCTCCGCCATGCAGAAAGTCATCCTCGTCTCGGCCCTCGTCCTGGCCACCAGCGGCTGCGCCCTGGTCTACAAGCAGCCGATCTATCAGGGCAATCTGATCGAGCAGTCCGCGGTCGAGCAGTTGCAGGTCGGCATGGGCAAGCCGCAGGTCGAGGCGCTGCTGGGATCGCCGTCGATCGCCGACCCGTTCCACCATCAGCGCTGGGACTACACCGCCACCCAGCGGGTGGGCCGCACCGGCCACACCGAGGTGAAGAACTTCACCGTCTACTTCGAGAACGACCAGCTCGCACGCTGGGAAGGCGAGTACTTCCCGAACCGCGACCAGGAGCTGGCCGCGGAGATGCGCAAGTTCGGCAACCTGCCCAAGGAGCGCGGCAACCGCCGCTGACGCCTAGCCGGCGTCGCGCCTGGCCGCGCGGCGCCTGCGCGCCTCCTTCGGATCGACCCGCAGCGCACGCAGCAGCTCCAGCCGGTCGCCGTCGGCGAGCGTGGCGTCCGTATTCACCCGCACCCCGAACACCGCGTGGCCGACGATGCCGGCCAGCGCGTCGGGGTCCGGCAGCGCCCCCAGCGCAGTCGCGACGTCGGCCCCGTCGGGCAGCTCCAGCGTCCAGCTGCGATGCGCGCGCGGATGCGCGGCGACCACCTCGATGCGCATCGTCGGCTCAGGCGACCGGCTCGCGCTCGGCGACCCGGATGAAGTCGTTGACCATGCGGTCGGCGAGCCCGCGGAAGCCCAGCGTCAGCGCCGGCAGCATAAGCCGGCTGGTCGGCTCGAACGCCAGCGACAGCGAGACCTTGCACGAAGCCGCGTCGAGCGCACGGAACGTCCAGCGCCCGTGCAGCGTCTTGAACGGGCCGTCGCGCAGCTGCATGTCGATGGTGTCGGGCGGCGACAGGGTGTTCTCGGTCGTGAACCACGTCCGCAGCGCGCCCAGCCCCAGATCCAGCCGGGCGACGATGCGGTCGTCGCCCGATTCCAGGACCTGCGCCGACTCGCACCACGCGAACCGGCGCGGGTAGGCGGGAATATCGTTGACCAGCGCGAACATGCGCTCGGCCGGTTGCCCGACAAGGGCGCTACGTTCGATCTTGGGCATGACTCGCCTGGGGGACGTGCTTCGAGGACAATGTGCGGATGAGCAAGAAAAGCGGCAAGGCCAAGGATAAAGCAAACAGCACCGGCACCATCGCGCTGAACAAGCGCGCGCGCCACGAGTACCACCTCGAGGACCGCTACGAGGCCGGACTGGCGCTGCAGGGCTGGGAACTGAAGGCCATCCGCGCCGGCCGTGCCAACATCGGCGAGAGCTACGCCGTCATCCGCCACGGCGAGCTGTTCCTGTTCGGTGCGCAGATCACCCCGCTGATCCAGGCCTCCACCCACGTCGTCGCCGACGCCCACCGCACGCGCAAGCTGCTGCTGCACCGGCGCGAGATCGACGTGCTCGTCGGGCGCGTGCAGCGCGACGGCTACACCGTCGTGCCGACCGCGCTGTACTGGAAGGGCAACAAGATCAAGGCCGAGATCGCGCTCGCCAAGGGCAAGCAGAAGCACGACAAGCGCGAGACCGAACGCGAGCGCGACTGGGCGCGCGACAAGCAGCGGCTGCTGCGCCGGCACAACAAGGACGCCTGACGCGTCCCGCGGGCCTCACCCCGCCGGTGCGGCGCCCGTGCCCGACCGCGCGTCCTGCGCGGCGCGCGCGAGCGTGAAGCGGAACGTCGCGCCCTGCCCCGGCGCGCCCTGCGCCGAGATCGTCCCGCCGTGGCGCTCGACGATCCGCTTGACCGACGCCAAGCCCACGCCGTGGCCCTTGTACTCGTCCTCGCGGTGCAGGCGCTGGAACGGCCGGAACAGCTTGCCCGCGTACTCGGCGTTGAAACCCGCGCCGTTGTCGCGCACGAAGAACGCGCCGTCGGCCTGCCGCCCGAACTCGATCCGCGCATCGACGGTGCCGGCAGTGAACTTCCATGCGTTGCCCAGCAGGTTCTGCAGCAGGTTGCGCACCAACGCCGCGTCGCCCTCGGCGGCCAGGCCCGGCGCGACGACGACCTCGACCCGACGCTCGGGCTCGGTCTGCCGCAACTCGGCCACCACCTCCTCGGCCAGCCGGCTGAGATCCAGCGGGCTGCGCTTGAACTCGCCGCGGCTGATGCGCGACATCTTCAGCAGCGCGTCGATCAGCGCGTCCATGCGCGCGGCCGCGTTGCGCACCCGCGCCAGGTAGTCCTGGCCCTGCGCGTCGATGACCTCGCTGTAGCGCTCGGCCAGGATCCGCCCGAAGCCGTCGATGCTGCGCAGCGGCGCACGCAGGTCGTGCGAGACGATGTACGCGAACGACTCGAGCTCGTGGTTGGCCTGCGTGAGTTCGCGCGTGCGCTGCTCGACGCGCGATTCGAGCGTGCGGTTGAGCGCGTGCACCTGCGCCTCGGCGCGCAGCCGCTCGGTCACGTCGTCCACCTGTACCAGTCGCGCGATCTCGCTGTCGGCCTCACCCAGCACCAGTGTCGAGGCCAGGTGCACCTCGCGGAGGTCGCCGTCGCACCGCCGCAGGCGTCGCGTGCTGCGGTGCACGCCCTCGCGCAGCGCCTGCATCTCCTGCGTCCGCGACACCGGGTCCTGGGAGTCGACGAAGTAGCCGCTGAACAACGTGCCGGTCATCGCCCCCTGGTCCATGCCGGCGATGCCGGCCATCGCCGGGTTGGTCTCCACGATCGTGCCGTTGCGGTCCAGCAGCACCATGCCGATCGCCGAATAGCGCATCGCATTGCGAAAGCGCTGCTCGCTGCGACGGTACGAATCGCTGAGCCGGCGCGCCAGGACCTCGGCCCGCGACTGCGTGCGCGCCAGCGTCATCACCACAGCGAACAGCAGCAGCGACGCCAGCACGCCGGTCACCAGCGTGGTCTGCAGCTCGCGCATGCCGCCCGAGAGCAGCGGCCCGATGTGCTGGAAATCGTAGCGCCAGCTGCGCCCGTAGACCGTCTGCGTGAGCGTGTGCAGCACCCGCCCCGACGGGTCGGCGTCGAAGTTGTCGGTCTGCAGCACCGGCACCTGCCGACCGCCGGTCACGTCCACGATGCGGAACGCGGTCTGCGGCCCCACGCCAAGGCCGGCCCGGTCGATGAACTCCTCGGAACGGAACGGCGCGAACACCCAGCCGATCAGCGCGTTCTCGCGCGCGACCGGCGTCTCCGGGAACCGCGCCGTGCGATAGACCGGCGCGAACATCAGCACGCCCGGCTTGCCGTCGCCGCCCGGCCGATGCAGCGCCACCGGCGCGCTCAGCCGCACCTGCCCGGTATCGCGCGCGGCGTCCATCGCCGCGCGCCGCCCCGGGTCGCTGTACTGGTCGTAGCCGATCGTGGCGCGCGAGACCGTGCTCTCGGGCTCGAAGTACACGATCGCACCGTAATGGTCGCGCGCGCCACGCGGCACCACCGAGAACAGCCCGTCCCCCTGCGCGCGACGGCGCAGTTGCAGTTCGGTCAGCCCCCGCGGATCGACGTAGGCCACGTAGCCCAGTCCCACCATGCCCGGCAGCTGCCGCGCGATGTCCAGCCCTTCGACATAACCCCGCCACTGCCGCGTGGTCGGCATGTCGGCCGCCGCGCTGTGCAGCGCCACCCCGCCGCGGATGCTCAGCTCGTACTGCAGCAGCCGCTGGCGCACCGCGTCGGCCAGCCGCTCGGCTTCGGTCACGAAACTGCCCTCGGCCAGCCGCCGCTCGCGCTCGCTCGCATTGCGCGCGTACAGCGCCACCATCAGCAGCGACCCCACCAGCACCAGCACCGCAAGCACGTGCCCCCGGCGCAGCCGGGTGCGCGGCGCGGAAGGCGCGAGGCGTCGGGAAGGCGCAGGTCCAGCCATCGCGACAGGATAGCGATCCTCGCGGGCGAAGGCAGCCGGGCCGGCACTGCGCCTGGGACGGCGTACGCGGCCCGAGACGCGGCGATGCTGGCGCCGGTCGCCATCGATGCCCGCGCAATGGAGCGCCCGTCGCAGTTCCGCCCGCCCCGGACAATTCCTACAGCGTCGTCAGAGTTTCCCGACTGCGCCGTGCACTACGGAGCGCGACGGTGGTCAGGCCAGCCGGCGCACAGGCGCGCCGCCCCGCCCCTCCACGGGCCACGGCGCGCCTGTTGCGCGCTGGCATCCATCCATGCTCGGAGATCCGCAATGAAGCGAAAGATCGGCATGTTCTCGGCCGTGCTCGGCGCCGGCCTGCTGATGGCGACCGGAAGTGCCACCGCAGTTCCCGCGGAACAATGCGAGAACGACGGTCAGATCGGGCACAGCTGGAGCTCGGAGGCCGGCCAGAACGGTTGGCACGTGTGGGAATGCTGGGACGGCAACTGGCAGTACCGCGGCTACTGCGGGCTCAGTTTGTGCGTCGTCTGAGCAGCTGACGCGGCGGCTGGACGCCACGACGGCGCGGGGCGTTCTCAAGCCGCCATCGCCTCGTGGATCGCATCCGGGCGCACCGCCGCCACCCGCAACAGCGTCCTGGCCGCACCCGAAGGCTCGCGCCGCCCCTGCTCCCAGTCCTGGAACGTCCGCACCGACACGCCCAGCAGGCTGGCGAACTGCGCCTGCGACAGGCCCAGGCGCTGCCGGGCTTCTGCGGCAATCGACACCGGCACCATGTTGACCTTACCCAACTGGCCGGCATTGACCGACCGTACCGCGGCCAGCAACTCGGCGCCGATATCACGGCGGGCATCCCGGGCCTTCAAGGCTTTCTCATTCATCGGCATGTCCAGGTTCCTAAAAAAAAACCGGGCCCGTTCGGGCCCGGCTTTCATCGAGATGGTGGAGGTGGCGGGAGTCGAACCCGCGTCCGAAGGCACTCCATCCCCGGTACTACATGCTTAGCGCACCGTTGGATCTCGCCCCGGAACAGCACGGTGCGCGAAGCGCATCCCGGGACCAGCCTGTCAGTTCAACCACGGCAGACAGGCGGCCGCCGCGGCTGGTTCCTGTGATGATGACCCTACATCCACGAGCACAGGCACAAGTGGGTTCGGGGCTTACGCCTTAAGCGGCGAGAGCGTAGTTGTCGTCGTTGGCAACTAAAAGTTTGCTGCTGGATTTACGAGGAAAGCTGCCCCCTCGGCATGCACCAGGCAATTTCGCGACCCCCGTCGAAGCCATGGCACCCCCGAGGAGATCAGAACTTACGCTGATGCACGCAGTATAGGGGCGTGTCGCGGGCACGCAAGCGCCGGACCGAGCGTGGCAGGCGCAGGTTCATCGGCATCGGCGCCGTATCCCGCTTCAGCCAAGCTGCCCGCTGATCGTTCCGCCTATGAGACTTGTCATCGGCTATAACGTCGCATCGTTCGATCGGCGCTGTTAGCATGCGCGTCCCCTTGGGGAGTAGCCGGCTTCCGCTCCGCGGAAGCGCCCGCGTCAACACACTCGATCCAGTGCGATCGTGGCGCGTGCGACCAGTCCAGGTTGGCGAGACCAGCGGTGTACCGGCATCACGCGGGTTGGGCGCGCCGGCACGCCGTCATCGTGCTCGCCCGACCCCGATCGATGCGCCCGATGTCCATGAGCTCCATCCTCCTGATCGGCTTCGCCATGTCGACCGATGCCTTCGCCGCAGCCGTCGGCAAGGGCGCGGCGATGCGTCGTCCCCGCTTCGGCCAGGCGCTGCGCGCTGGCGTGATCTTCGGCGTCATCGAGGCACTCACGCCCGTCATCGGCTGGGCACTGGGGCTGGCCGCGGCCGCCTACGTCGCCGCCTGGGACCACTGGATCGCCTTCGTGCTGCTGGGCCTCTTAGGCGCGCGCATGATCCACGCCGGCCTGCGCAAGGCGCCGGACACCGAGGCCGCCGAGCCGCCCGCTCGCCACGGCTTCTGGAACCTCGCCGCGACAGGCTTCGCGACCAGCATCGATGCGATGGCCGTGGGCGTCGGCCTGGCTTTTCTCGACGTCAACATCGCCGTCGTCGCAACGGTCATTGGCATCTGCACGCTGGTGATGGTGACCACCGGCATCATGCTCGGCCGTGTGCTGGGCACACTTGCCGGCAAACGTGCCGAGGTCGTCGGTGGGCTGATCCTGATCGGCATCGGCGCGGCGATCCTCTACGACCATCTCGGCGGCGGTGGCGGCCTGCCGACGCTGTAGCGGCTGCGCGCGGGGTGCGCGGCGGCGTCGCAAGCGGTCGATACGGTTCACGGCAGCCACACGGAGGCTGCCCGAAGCTCCGATGATCGTCAGCCGGAGCGTCCTCGATGAAAGTCCGCCGCGTCTACAGCACCGACTCCCTGCCCGCCGCGCAGACCGCGATCCGCGAAGTGCGCGATGCCGGCATCGAGGATGACGCCATCTCGCTGATCGCCCGCTCGGACATCGAGCTCGAACGCGTGCCCGAGCACCAGAAGGAAGCCCCCACCGACTTCAAGCATGCCGCAATGCGCGGGGCCGGCTTGGGCGGCGCAACCGGGCTGGTCGCAGGGCTAGTGGCCGTCGCCGTGCCGCCGCTCGGCCTCACCCTCGCCGGCGTGGCCCTGACGACGCTGGCCGGTGCCGCGGTCGGCACATGGGCCTCGTCGCTCGTCGGCGCATCGCTCCCGGATCCGGTGCGGCGCAAGTTCGAGGACGAAATCGAATCGGGCCGCATCCTGATCGTCATCGACGGTGAAGGCGAGGCTCTGGCGCGTGCCGAGGCTGCGCTGCAGGCCGCCGGTGCGCGGCATCTGCCGTACGAGGATGCGTCGGCGTTGAGTTAAGGGAATGTGCGAAGCAGCGACTGTCTGTACTGATGCAAGGAGTTGGCGGAGAGAGTGTCCGCCAACCGACTGCACTATAGCCTGCAGAATAAGCCATGTTCGCGGCGCTTGAATCCCCATACCCATCCAGCTACCCCTCCGTCGTCACCGGCGCATGGGCAGCCCCATTTCAGCCATCGCCGCGCGCATCCGTGCTCGGGTTTCCATCGCGCGTCGACCTGGCGGAAGGCCAGGGCGCGCAGCGACCCATCGCTCAACATAGCGGCGCCCCTGCGCCATGCTTGCCGCCTTGCCCTCTAGCCGGACGCCCCAGGCCCACGTGATCACGACATTCCCGTCGGGGCTGACCGAGGCGATACACCCGTAGTGCCAATGCAGCGCCACGCCGCCATCGGTGCATTCGAGCCAGCGGCAGGCGGGAGGGAGTTCGCGGCTCGGCATGCCGGCGATCGTACGCCGGGTCGTCTCAGCACCGGAGACAGTGCAGCCGCCGGGCCACGGCTGGCCCGGCACGCGCTGGGAATACCAACAGGAGTCAGCGAGGTGCGCGTTGCTGCGCTGTCAGCGTCGCGCAGCCGCCCGCGAAAGTCTGTCGGGAAACGCCGCGACGCGCCGTAGGGGAAGCCCTACGGGCCGGCCAGGGTCAGTCGAAGTACCAGTCGCTCGGGCCAGCCTGCGCGCGATAGCGCGACGCCTCGCGCCGCAGGTGGCTCGCGCCCTCCTCCGCACGCGCACGAGCGCGCCAGTCCGCGCCGTGCGCTGCGGCGATCAAGTCTCGGGCCTGCTGCTCGAGCTCCTGGGCGCGGCGCCGCGCGCGTTCGGCACTGGCCGGGTCGATGACCCTTGGGGTTCGGCATCTCCTCATGCGGACAGCGTGCGCCGGCGGCGTTGCATGGCCTGCGACCGCGCTCCCATCCCTCAGTATCCAGTCACGTCGACGACGTAGGCGCCGGCGGCGACGGAGTAGTTCGGGGGCGTGGTCGGGCCCCACCTCTGGGAGGCGAAGTTCGCCGACACGAGCTTGAACGTGTTGCCGGTGATCGCCAGCATCCCGCGGAACGTGTAGAGCCACCAATCCTGCTGCGATGGCACCGGCGACTGGTTGACGACGCGGGTGCTTGCGGCTGGCCCGTCCTGGAACACCGCATAGTTCTTCCCCGCGGGGTAGTCGACGGTGAAACCGTCCGTGCCATTGCTTGATGGCAACAGCTCGTGCACCCCGACGATCCGCAGGTACCTGAGCGCAGCGTTGAACACGATCTGCCCGGTCTCGCTCTTCACCTCGAGGTACTGGGCCGGGACGTCGTTGGGCGTGCGCGCGAAGACGAAATACTCGACGACTGCGCCAGGTGCGCCCTTGCAGACGATGTCGACGATCGCGTTGCCGCTGGTGAACGCGCGTACCGCGGCCCAGGCTCCGGCCGGGGACCGCACCGCGATCAGCGGCCAGTCCGGGCAGTTGGGGATCGTGAACGACACGTAGCTCGTGTCGCCAGCTGCCGTCGTCGTGGTCGTGACGCCTTTCGCGAATAGCGCGAGGTTGGCGTAGGCGCCGTCGATGACCAGATTGTTGGTGTCGTTGTAGACGATCAGGCCAGCGGGCATCAGTAGACCCCGACCAGCAGCGTGCAGTTGGTGACGCCAGTGCCGTAGGCGGTGTTCGTCCCGTAGGACAGGACGTTGTTGCCGTCGACGGTTACGCTCGGCCGGTACGCGGAGCCGCGCACCGCCGGCGAGTTGTTGTTGATCACGCTGACCCAGGCCGTGCCCTCGGGCAGCTGAACCGAGCCGCTGGCGCCAGCCGGCACGTCGATCGCGGCGACGAAGCGGGTCAGCCGGTCGGTCACCTCAAGCACCACGCGGCCGGACTCGTCGAGGCACTGCAGACCCTGCGGCATCACCACACCCCCATGCGTACACGCAGGCGCCCCTGGGCGTCGTAAACGCGGTGATTGCCGTCACTGTACTCTGTGCGCGCGCCGCCGCCCGGGGCAACGATGCGGAAGACCGACGCCAGCACGTTGAACTCCGGCCGAACGCCGTCGTTGACGCTTTCGAAACCGGAGATCAGGCCGTCGTTCGTCACGTAAACGCCGAACTTCGCATCCAGGCCGGCGCGCAGCTCCTGGGTCACCTGCGTGAGTCCGCCGGCCCCAGGCGACCAGGGCGACGGCTTCGTCTGCCCCGGAGCAGCTTTCTCCAGCATGGGCATCGTGATCCACGCATACGGGTCGTTGCCCGGCTCTTGCGTGATCCATCGCGCTCTAGCCATTGTTGTGCCAGCAGGGGCCGTGCCTACGGCGATAGCTCGCGGCCAGCTTGCGATGGCGTTTCCTCCCGTAGTGCCGTAGGTCGGACTTGTAAAAGTGGCCAACCAGACGCCTGCCGAATTGACAAAGACAACTTCAATCCGGCCGCGCGATCGCAAATTGGACAGGTACGCTGACGCGATGAACGTATCTCCCGGTTCTGCCGGCACACCGTCGCTATCCCAAAAATTCGACCCGGACGGGTTGGACACGCCGCGGATGCCGTAGGTATTGCTACCGTCCGGCTTGCGCGCTGCGGAACCTAGGTTAATTTCGCCGCGGTCACCCCATTCCAGGATTGCCCACGACCATCCTGGATGACCGGACCCACTGCCGCCGAAGTCGGCGTTTTGCAGCAGGTTCCCGCCGCCGGTCTGGCTCGAGCGAACATCAAGAATCGCCGACGCCGCCCCGTTTGCCGCAGCTAGCGCCTGGGTCGCGGTCGTCTGCGCGTTGCCGGCCTTGGTGTCGACGGTCGTGATCTGCTGCGCGAGTTGCTGGCCCTGCGCCGTGACCACGGTCTGCAGCTGCGTGACGCTCGCCTCGCTCGCTACGCGGCCCCCGCCGGCCGGCATCTGCGCCTCGACCGCCGACACGCGGCTAGCGGTCGCCGAGTTGGCCGTCGCCGCCGCTTGGACGGCATCGATGACCGCCGCAGCGTTGGCGAGGTCGGCCGCGGTGCGGCGCACGGCGCGAGGCCGGCGCAGCGACTTGCTGACCGCCGCCGGCCCCTCCGCGCGCACCGCGGCGCGCGTGGCTCCCGCTGGGACTGCGTGCGACATCGCAAGCGGGTACCACGTGCCGACGGCGGGGTTCGACAGGTCCACGCGGCGCGTCACGTTGCTGACGCCGCTCCCGGCCGGGCCGTCGAATCGGACCGCGAGCGAGATCCGCGACATCGTCTCGTTGGCGCGGACCTCGGCCGCGAAGTCGAGGATCTCACCGGGTGTGACATCGAACGACCGCGTGTTCGGCGACCACTGCGCGGTCGACGTCACCAGGCTCACGCCGTCTTCCACGGTCGCGGTATCGCCCAGGTCGGCCGGCACGAGGTTGTCGCCGGCAGTGAACGCCGCGCGCACCGCGTCGAGGCGCGACGCCGTGGCCGCGTTCGCGGTCGCCGCCGCTTGCTCGGCGGCCTGCACGCGCGCCTCACTGGCCAGCATGCCGCCGCCTGCGGGGACGCGCGCCTCCATCGTCGCGACGCGGGCGACCGTCGCCGCGTTCTCGGCGGCGCGCACGGTCTCCTCGGCGATGATCCGCGCGAGCGCGGCATCGGCGGCGTTCGCTGCGGCCGACGCCTCGGTGACGTCGATCAGCAGCAAGTCGTCCAGCACAACACCGTCGCCGGCCGGAATGCTCACGCGATTGAGCTGCAGCAACGCACGGTTCCGCGACGAACCAGCCGCGACAGTTACGTAGCCGCTGAGCTTGGAATAGCTGTCGACGCTGAGCGACGCCATCGTCGCCGAGGCGAAGCCGGGGTAGATCGGGTTCACGCCGCCGTCGGACAACGCGAACCGCAACGTCACAGTGCCGGTGGTGCCGCCGATCCGCCTTGTCCATGCCTCGGCGTAGTAGCGCCGGCCCTCTTGCACGTCGAACGAGCCAAGCGGCGAGCTGGCGGTGGTGCCGCTGCTGAGCACCTGCAGCGCCTGCGCACCGGAACGCGCGCCCGTGACGATCGTCTGCAAGCCGGGCAGCACTTGCCCCAGGGCATACCGCTCGAACCCGCCATCCGCGACCATGTTCGCGCCCGACTGCTGCAGGCTGGCGACCGACGCCTCGATCACGAGGGAACGGGACGCGGCCGCTTCGTCCCCCGCGGCGCGCGCGGCCTGCTCGGCCAGCACTTGCGCCTCGGTCGCGAGCCGCCCGGTACCGGCCGGGTTGCGCGCTTCGAGCGCCGAGATCCTGGACGCATTCGCCGCCGCTGCGGTCGCTGCCGTTTGCTCCGCTTGCACCACCCTCGCTTCAGATGCCGAGCGGCCGCCATCGGCTGGGGATTTTGACTCCAAGAGCGACGTGCGCGATGCGACAGCGAGGAGATCAAGCCCTTGCTGCACGACCTTGGCATCTGTTACTTGCAGCGCAGATGCGGTCGCCGCATTGTCAGCTACGATGCCCTGCGAATCCGCCATGCCGAGCGGAACTCCTCCGATGACCTGGAGCACGTACTCGGCCCAGCGCCCTTGACGGCTAGACCCCGTCGGAGATTGCAGGACCTCAATCGCCCCCCCTTGCTTCAGGCTCCGCCGGCCGACGATGATTGCGGCCGTGCTACCGGTGACGTCTCGCACAAAGCCCGGGGAGGCGCCGAGCGAAAGAAGCGCGTCACGCACTCCGGTAGACACGGGACCAGTGCCGCTGATCGATCCGACATGATCGGACGTCACAACGAGCACATATCGATCTTCCGGCAGGGATGCTACGTAATCGACCAGCTCGGGGCCGCTCGCTGCGAGGTCGCCGTATGTGTCAAACCGAACGCCCGCGTTCAGCGTGCTGTCGGAATTGATCGAGAAGAAGTTGAAGCCACGATTCGGCGTGTGCAACCTCTCGCCGGCGGCGTTGTAGACCCCGCGCGCTCGAGGGGAGCCGCTGGGCGCCGAACCCAACCCGGCGTCCGACACGACCGTGTAGGTTGCGACGTCGCCGATGCGCGCCAGGGCGGCGCGTGTTTCGTCGACACGTTGCGCAGTTGCCGCGTTTGCCGTTGCGGCTGCCAGCTCAGCGGCAGTGACCTGCGCAGTCGACGCCGCGCGCCCACCGTCGACGGGCAGCTTCGCCTCAATTGCTGCACTTCGGGCCGAGTTGGCCGCGGCTGCTGTCGCCGCAGCCTGCTCGATCGCGGTCGCGCGCGCCTCGCTCGCCGCGCGGCCGCCGTCCGCTGGCACCTTCGCCTCGACGGCGGTCTGGCGGCTGGCCAGCGCCTCATCGCGCTGCACGCTGGCGGCCGCATTGGCGGTCACGGTCGCCTGGAGCGCGAGCGCGCCGTTTCCGCTGGGCAGGCGAGCGACGACCGCGTCGAGCCGGCGCACCTCGGCGCCGAGGTCGGTCGCCAGCTGCGTGGTCGCCGCCAGCGCCGCGGCCAGGGCCTCGCCGACGCTCTCGTAGTCGCCGAGCTTCTCCCACGCCGCGGGCGTCGTCGCCGGGTTCTGGCCGGTCGTCTGCGCGCGGGCGCGGTACAGGCCGCCCTCGTAGCGGACGAGCCACCCCGCGTTGTAGGTCGCGCCGGCCTCCCACTCGGGGGCGCCCACGATCTCGGCGATCTCGGCGGCCAGGGCCTCGGCCTGCGCCAGTGCGGCGTCGGCGCGCAGGATCGCGGCGTCGCGCGCCGCGTTCGCCTTGGTGGTGGCATCGGCGGCGGCGGCCGCGATCGCCGCCGTGCGCGCGTTGTTGGCCTTCGTCGTCGCGTCGCTGGCGGCCGCGGAGACAGCCGCCTGCCGCGCCTCAGTCGCCTTGCGCGCAGCGTCGGCCGCGGCATCGCCCGCGACCTTCGCGTCGCCTTCGATTCGCGCCACGATCTCCTCGGAGACCTTGTCGCCGATCCCGCCGATCTGTTCGCCCAGGTTCCGGCCCAGGGTCTTGGCGACCACGCGCATGCCCGTCGACAGCGTGCCGCTGGTGTTTCGCGATCGGGCGGCGAAAGTCCAGTCGCCGCTCTCCGGCACGACCGCTTCAAAGGGCGCCGTGTGGTAGCCGTCGGCGTTGCCGACCGGTTCCATGGCGTCCCAATCGGGCGCGGTGACCTTGCCGGCTGTGACGCGGATCTCGACGCCCGCGAAATCCGCCGACCGCGTGGTGCCATCGAACCAGCCCCAGGTGTAGAGCCGCACGCCGCCCGAGCGCTCCTCGACGTCGAACAGGTCGACCAGCACCGGCGGCGCGTCGGCGCCGATCGTGCTGTAGATCGTGCCGGTTGCGATGCCCGGCCGGCCGTCCGGCGCGAATGGGCGCACCGCGACCTGGTACGTGCCGGCGCCGGGGATACGCCAGGCGGCGCTGCGCGTCGTCGTGCGCGCGACTTCCTGCAGCTGCCCATTCGCGTCGGCCATCTGCACCACCGTGTCGCCGACCGGGCCGCTCACCTCCCACTGGGCGACGAGCTCGGTGTAGACGGTGTCGCCCTGCACCACCTGGCGTTCGGTGACCAGCAGGTCGGACGCCACGGGCCGGGTCTGCAGCAGAGATTGGTTCGGCGGTCGGATGTAGTGCCCGGTCCGGACGTACTCCCAGAATTCCGGCCCTTCCGGCACGACGGATACGCGGGCACCCTTCATTCCGCTTTCGGGCTGCAGAGCGACCACGCGCACCCGGTAGCCGGGCGTCGGCTTGAAGTCGTAGCACCACAGGGTGTCGACGGCCGGGTTCGCTGCCGTGTTGCCGGGAAGCGCCGCATCGCTCGGCCACGCACCGACCAGCTGCAGGCGCGCGGACTTCCCCTCGAAGGGTCGGACCTCGAACACCCGGTAGGTCTTCTCGCCGGGGACGCGGAGCCCCACGTACGCCTTGCCCGTCTCCGGAGCCCGGACCGGCTCATCCAGGTCGATCGTGACCGTTCCGCCATCGACGCGCGCAGCGACGACGCGACCGCTGAATCCCCACTGCGTCAGGTCGTGCGACAACGACAGCACCGACAGGCGGCGGTAGGACAGGTGCTCGAGGTCGGTCGAGTAGCTGATGTCCTTGTACTGGTACAGCGACTGCGCCAGATGCCAGCGCGCGAGCATCGCCGCATGCGCCTCGCTGGTGATGCCCTCGCCCGTGACCTGCGTGGGGTTGAGCATCGTGGTCACGCCTGGCGCAGGTATGCGCAGCGTCTTGGTGCTCCAGTCCTCGGCGTCGTAGTACGTGAACTCGATGCCGTCGGCGGCGCTGGCCAGCGTGTAGTCCACCTGGAACTGGCCACGCTTGATCGTGCCCATACCGACGACGCCGCTGAGCGGCTGCTCGTCAGCGGCCCAGATAGGAGACATGCGGCCGGAGGCCCAACTCACCTGACCGAACCCGGCGAGCGCCAGGCTGTTGAGCATCTCGTCGTGGTTGCGCGCGTCCTTGACGACGTAGTCGTAGCCGAAGCCCTCGGCCGCGCAGTGCAGCATGAACGCCTGCAGGCCCGGCACGTCGATCATCTCCTCGGGCAGCCCCATGCCGGCGATGCGGTTCCCGTGCTCGTCGTTGATCCCGCGGGCATACGCGAGCAGGTGCGCGCCCGGGTTGCTGGTCTCCTGCGTGACCCACTCGGTACCGGTCCAGACAGGCACGGGCCGGCTGACGGCGACGCAGCGGATCTCGTCGGGCGCGTTCTGCAGCTGGCCGGAGGCCTTCATCCGGATGCCGATGCGCGGGATACCGGAGTAATCGGCAGGGTCGGCCTGGACGGCGACCATCGTTTCCCACTGCCACTTCGATTGGCCATTCGACCCACCGCCGTTGACCGCTCGGCCGCGGATCCGGGTGCGCACGTCGTACTGCCCTTCAGCGACATCGCGGGGCAGCGTCGCCCGATGCGGGTTGTAGTCGCTGTTCGCGAAGTTGCGCGAGATCAGCGGCGTCCACGTGCTGGAGCCGGCCGGACGGTACTGGACCTCCACCGTCTCGGTGTTCAGATATGGGCGCCCCTTACTGTCGGCGTCGCCGAGGACGTAGGCGAGGTTCACGAGGATGCGCACGGTGCGCGGCGGCGTCGTGCGCTGCACCCATGTGCCGTCCTCGCTCAGCTCGCCGCCGTTGATCGTGTCCGCGTCGGTGTACAGCGGGATCTTCTGCTCGGGCATGCCCGGGAAGCCGGCGTAGTAGACCTGCACGCCCTGAAACGACGACAGCAGCGCGTCGCCGAGATAAAGCTCCTCGACGCGGTGCACGTTGACGCCGGGCGTGAGCACCATGCCGACGTACTGCTCGTCGCCCTCGAACCACGTGTACGGCGCGCTCAGGATGTCCGGCGCGTACTTCACGCGGCCGAACGGCAGTCCGAGCGGCTGGTACGGACGCGCCTGATTACGGCTGGCGCCGATGGTGTAGACGGTGTTCTGGTCCGTTTGGCTGACGCTGGGCGGCTTCGGTCCGAGGACCTTGTTGATCAGCACGGATCCGGCGACGAACACGGCCGACGCGAACAGTGCGCCGGCGACGCCGCCGCCGAAGGCGCCGGCAGCCGCGCCCGCCCCCCAGCCGCCAGCGGTGGCGCTGCCCAGACCGAAGGTGAAATAGGTCAGCGCGACCATCGCGACGATGTAGAGCGCGGTCTTCTTGGCGATGCCTCGCACTTCGATCAGGGTGCGGTCCTTCGGACGGACACGCTCCATGACCTCCACGGGCACCAGCACGCCATTGATGCGCACTTCCCACGCGTCGCCGGCCCAATCCGGCACGGCCCGCCGCAGGAAGGCGCCCAGCGTCTCGCCGGGCAGCAGCTGGGCGACGAGCTCGTTCTGCCCCTCAACCGTGACCGGATGCGGCGTGTAGACCAGGCGGCTATGCCCAGGGGGGCACTCGAGCAAGCCCATCACGCAGCGCCCCCAGCCTCGACCACGCAAGAAAAACGCCCCGTTTCCGGGGCGTTGGGGTCGAACTGCATCAGGGGTCGTCGGGTCAGTCCCGCCATCGGTAGAAACCTTCGATCGGTGCTCCCCAATCGGGGAGCTCGCGCACGCGGTGGAAGACCGACACGCCGATCTTCTCGCAGCTATGCAGGACCCAGCCCTCGTGGGCCAGGAAGAAGTAGACGCCGACGTGCCCGAGCACGCCGTCCTCGAACATCAACACCAGGTCGCCGTCCTGGGGCCTCTCGGTGCGTGTGCCATACGCGCGCGATAGCTCACCGAGCGCCAGCTGGCCGCGGACGCCGCGCGGGCGCCCGTTCGGCACGACCACGTCGCGACCGAACAACTCGCGCTGGACCAGCACGACGAAATCAGCGCAGTCGAGCGTTTCGGCGCAGTACGGCACGCCGACCAGGTGCTCGATCTCAGCCGGCCTCATCGGCCTCGCCCGCGTCGACCAGCGCGGCTTCCTCCACCTCGTCGGATTCGTCGCCGGGCACCTCGGGCGCGGGCGCGTCCTCCAGCGGCACCAGCTGCGGGCCGGTGACGTGCAGCGACTGGATCAGGCCGTCGCGGTTGTAGAACGCCACCAGCCCCTGAGGCGCGTTCTCGCCGACCGAGATGATCAGCACCGGGTTCTGCGGGTCGACCTCGAGCGCCGCGGCCAGGCCGGGCTCGAAGCGCATGAAGTCGCCGGCGGCGTGGGGGAACGGGTCGCTCCCCAGGCCCGCACGGTTGCGCTCGGCCCAGGCCGACAGCTGATCGCGGATCAGCTGCGGGGTCGCTTCGACCTGGATCATCACCATGTTCGCGTTCGTCATCTCGGATCTCTCAAGGAAGGCCTGGGGCCGTGAAGGGGTTGAACAGCAGGCGCACGGCCCGCTGGCGAAGGAGGTAGTCCACACCCAGCTGCGCAGTCGCCTGCCCACCGCCGGACGAGACGTGGGTCATCGGGAGATTCCAGACGCGCGCATAGACGTGCGGGTTCGCGCGATCGCTGAGCATCAGCCGGCCGAGCAGCAGTTCACCCGGCGGCAGCGCCTCGAGGTCCTCGGTGATGCTGGCGCCACCGGTCGCCATGACCAACTGCGCGCGCGGCGTCTGGCCGGCGACGTCGTCCGGCTCCTTGAAGCCGAACGGCGCGCCGATGTACTCGACTCCGTTGCTGGTCCAGTTCTGAGTGTCGTTGACCACCCGCAGCACCTCGGGCATGGACGTCGACCGGATCTCGAGAAACAGGAGCGTGCCGTGGCGGTCGCGCGTCCGCTGCCGCCGCTCGAGGAACGTGCTCACCGGAGGTACTCCACGGTCACCGCGCGGCGGCAGTCGTAGCCGAGCTCGTCGATCAACTCGGCGCGCCCGATCGAGCCTCCCACGAAGCTGACGCGCAGCGGGCGGCCGCTGATCGGATGGGGCATGTCGAACTCGCCGATCCGGCCGAGCTCTGTCATGTACCAGCCGAAGAATTGCTCCTGCAGGTCCCACGTCTCGAAGTAAAGGCTGAAGCTGAGGCGCATCTTGACCTGGGAGTTGAGGATCTCGAGCTTGTCGGGGCCCCGCTCCATTTCCGTGGTTCGGACCGACGGGTCCAGGTCCTCGGCGAAGCCGGCGAGCATCACATGCGCGTAGTCGGGGAGCTGGCTCATACCTGGTCCTTCCAGCCGAATCGGCCTCGGCCAGCCGCCGCGACGACGCCGCCGTTGGCCACGTCGTCGGCCACTGCCTCGAGGACCGTGCGGATCAGCTGGGTGCCGTCGGGCTGCTGGGTGATGGTTGTCTCAGTGGCCCTCATCGGCGGCCCGGTATTGACGATCTCGATGCGGTAGTTGCCACCGCGGCCGCTGCCGAGACCGCCGTTGGCGCGATGGCGCGGATCGGATCGGGTCACCACTTCTTCGTCGCGGCGCAGGATCGCGGGCACCTCGTCGGGCGCCAGACCGGCGATTCCGCCGTTGTGGTACCGCGGCGCTGCGCCGAACAGCAGCGGGCTGATCGAGCGGCGCACCGCGCCTTGCCCGGCCACCCCACCTTGGTGATGGACGTCAGCGGTAGCACCGCCCCCGAAGCCGGAGAACAAGCCGCGCACAGCGCGCAGCGCGAGCTCCTGAGCGATCATTCGCGCGACGCCGGCCACGAAGGACCGGACCATGTCGGAGAACGCTTCCTTGAAGCCCTTGGCACCCGTGATCAGGTCGGCGAGCGCATCCCCTAGCGAGTTCGCCGCCAGGTCCTCAGTCTTCTGCCTCCAAGTGTCCTGGGAAGCGATGACGTTCGCGATCTCGGTGTCGAGCTCGCGCAGGCCGGCAACCGCGGCCGTATGCGCCGGCGAACCCGGCGCATGCGCCGCCATGGCTCCGACGGCCGCAGCGCGGAGTTGTTGGTAGTCGGCCAGCGCCTTGGCACGTGCGGCGGCCAGCTGCCGCTCGCCCTCGCCCATGCCCATGGTGCCGGCGCCGACCTGAGCGCCGATGGCCGTCTCGATGGAGCGCAGCGCGGCGCCGATCTTCGTTGCCGCCTCGCCCAGGGCGTCCTGCTGCGCGCGCGCGACCAGCCGCTCGACCAGCGCCTGCCCCATCTGCTCGCCGGCGGCGCCGGACTCTGCCTCCAGGCGCCGGAACAGCACCTCGTACTCGCGGAGCACGCGCGCGCGCTCGGCTTGGCCGACGGTCGCGATGTCGAACACGTCGCCCAGCTGGCGCTTGAGGTCCGCGACCTGCGCGGCGAGGTCCTGCTCGGCGCGGGCCTGCTCGCGCGCGGATCGAACGCCGATCTCGGCCCGATCCCGCTGCAGCGTGGCGATTTCCTCCTCGAGCTTCCGCCGAGGGCCGAGCTTGTCGGCCACTGCCAGCTCGGCCTGGGCCTGCTGGATCGCCAGGTCGACCGCCCGAAGCTGCAGGCGCTCGCGCTCGGCGAAGTAATCCTTGATGCTGAGACGGCCCTCGCCGTAGATCCGCTCCAGCTCCTTGAGCGCGCGCTCGGTCGCATCGCGCAGCAGCGCGTTGGAGGCCGCGATCGCCTTGCCGGTACCGGCGGCCGCGGTAGAGACCGTCTCCTCGACGGCACCGGCCGTGGCCGCCCCCAAGTCCACGACCCGCGTGTTCCAGTCGTCGACCATGCGCGCCAGCTGGTCGACCCGGCTCTGCGCCTCCTCGACGCCGGTACCGACCGCGGCGACCACACCACCCTGCAGGTAGCCGCCACGTCCGCCGCGGCGCTCCTGGCGCGCGCGCTCGGCCGCCAGCCGCTCCTTGCGTTCGTTGGCAACGGCAAGCGCGGCCTGCAGCGTGCTGATCGCCTGGGCGCGCTTCGCGCGTGCGTCTGCGAGCGCGGCCTGGGCGCTCTCCTTGGCGAGGTCACGGTTCGCCGCCAGCTCGGCGTTGTGGGCCTCCTGAGCGCGCGTCGCATCCTGCGTTCGTTGGTAGAGCGCGTAGACGGCGCCGGTGAGCGCGGCGATCGCGAGACCCACCGGGCCACCGAGCAGCGCCAGGGCGCCGCGCAGGGTCACTGCCTGCGCGGTCGCGGCGACCAGCGCCGCGCGCAGGCTGACCAGGTAGGCGATGAGCGCCGGGATTGCGGCCGCCGCGGCAAGCGCGAGCCGGGTCCCGATGATCACCAGGATGACGTCCAGGTTCTGGATGATCAGCCGGAGCAGAGTCAGCACCGGCCCGAGATAGCGCGGCAGGTCCTTGGCGAGGTTGGTGAGCGCGGTCGCCAGCTTGCGGCTGATCCCCTCCGCTTCGTCGACGTCGCCGACGAAGTCGAGGAACGCGTTCCGGACCTGCACCAGGGCGTCGCCGATGGTGACCGGCATCTGGCCGAATTCCTTCTCGACCGCCGACGCCTGCGACTCCAACGCCTTGAGCACCTGCTCGTTGGTGAGCTTGCCCTCCTTGGCCAGTTCCCGGAGCTTCCCGAGCGGGATACCCATGCCGGTCGCGATCGCCTCGGCCAGGCGAGGCGTCTGCTCGAGCACGGAGTTCAACTCTTCGCCGCGCAGTTGCCCGGCCGCCAGCGCCTGGCCGAACTGCACGATCGCCGCGTCGCCGGCGGCGGCCGACGCGAACGACAGCCTGATCGCCTGATTGACGGTCCGCGTCAGGCCGAGCAGGCGCTCCTGCGACAGCTGCATGCCGCGACTGCTGCGCTCCATGCGCGCGTACAGGTCGACGGTGTTCGTCAGCCCGGTGCGCGTGTCCTGCGCGATCGAGAACAGGCCCTCATAGTCGCCCTTGGCCATGCGGATCCGCCCGCGCAGCTGGGTGGCCTCATCGGCCAGCCCGGACAGGACGGACGCGCCGCGCAGCGAGAGCCACGCGGCAGCGAGACCCGCGACCTCCTGGCGAACGCGCTTGATCCCCTGGATCGCGGCGTTGTTGCCCGCGTTCTGCAGAGCGGCGCCCGCGTCCTTCTTGACCTTGGCCAGCTCGCCGCGCAGCAGCCCCAGGCCCTGCTTGATGTCGGCCAGATCGGCCGAGATCCTCACGCGAAGGCTTGCGGGCGTGTTCAAGGGTCAGGAATCCAGGTGATTGAGGTACGTCTTCCACTCCTGCGCATCGCAGTTGGCGGCGGCGCGCAGGTTGAAGGCGTGGTCACGGAGATCGCGACGCCGCGCACGCTCGGCGGCTTCGGAGAAAGCCCGGAGCTGGCCGAACGTGTAGCCGCGGATCTCGGTCAGCGAGTGGCCGCGCTCGGCGAGGAGCTGGAGGGTGTCGGCCCAGTTCCACGGTGCTTTGCCGCCGCCTTTGCCCGGGCCGCTGCCCGCTCCTGCAGCAGGGGCGCCAGGCGGCGGACGAAAAAATCGCGGTTGACCTCGTAGAGCCCGCGGCACAGGTCCACGAACTCGGCGATGTCTCCGCCCTCGATCCAGGCGGGTTCGCGACCCACGGCCAGCGCGACGGCCTGGAAGACGGCGTCGCCGTGCTTCTCGATCAAGTCGAGCGCCAGATCGATCCAGGCGCCCTCGTCTTCGTCCGGCAGGGCCTCGAGGTCAAGCAGCGAGTTGATCACCGGCCTGGCCAGGCGGACGATCCTGGGCGTCGCGCCGACGGTCAGCGGCCGCAGATCGAGGGTCTCTCCGCGGTAGGTCGCCGGCCCCGTGGCCGGCTCGATCACTTCCAGAGCGTTGTCGTCCATGGCGATCAGCGCTCCTGCTGCCAGTAGAAGTAGGCGCTGTGGTTGGTCGAGATCCGCTTCGACGGGTCGGCCAGGATCGAACCCTGCACCTCGCCGACGCCGTACTCCTCGCCCAGAAGTCCCAGCTGCTGGATCACGCCGCCGCTGACGCGGTGCGCGACGAGCTTGACCTTGCGGCCGCTGAGCGCCTCGTTCTCGCCGTGGAACTGCATCTCGTACTGGCGGGCCGCGACCACCGCGGCTTCCACGTGGCCGAGGGCACCGTGCGCGTACGTGACGCGGATGTTCGGCGCACCGTTCACGCTGACCGGGATTTCGCTGTCGACCGGGATGTAGATCATCCCGCGGTCGAAGACGTAGTCCTGGCCCGCGACGTACGCCGCGCCGGTGCCCACCGGCTGGACCGAGGTGATGGCCGACGCGATCCGCGACAGCGGGACGTACACGCCGCGCGCCGCGGCGACTTCCTCGTTGGCGACGCTCCCGGAAGCGATGGTGCTGGCCTGGCCGCGAGTGACCCGGGCGAAGTTCTCGGGGCTGAAATCGTGGAACGAGTAGCTCAGCTGCCAGTCGCTGATGCGGTCGACCCGGTTGCGGACGCCGCCGCCCGGGCGGGTGTGATCGGCCAGCGTGAGCTGGTTGGTCTGCGGCGCGACGTTGAAGGCGGAGCAGTTGCCGACCTCGATCAGGGGGAGCGGGCTGCCCCACTCGCGGACCAGGATGATGCCGCTGCCCAGGTAGCTGTAATCGGGTGCGTGGGACATTGCGAGTTCCTCGTGCTGGAAAAGAAAAAGCCCCGCGGATGCGGGGCTTCGGTGGGCGGCGCCGCGGATCAGCCGGCGGCGGGATGGATTGGGATGTGGCTGCTGTAGACGACGACGACGCCGGTCCAGCCCGCCCCCTGCTGTACTGGGGCGGGCTCCATGGTCTGGAACTCCGGGAACTGGTAGCCGCGCGGGAAGCGGAACTTCTGGGTCGGGTCGAGCGCGCGATCGAGGTCGCTGAGGATGCGGTCCTGCTGCTCGATGGCGTCGTCGATGTCGGCGTGCAGCTTGAGGATCACGCCCACGCTGGTCAGGCGGTGCGTGCGGACGACCGCGCGGTCGGTTGCCCGCTCTTGCTTGCCCACGACCAGCCCGATCACGATTCCCTGGGAATCCGGCACCATGCCGGCCTCGGTGGTGACCCAGGCGCCGGCGTCCGTGTGATAGCCGTCGGCGCGCCGGATCCTCCCCAGGCACTCGGCGAACGCGTCCAACAGGATCGAGCGAGGGCTATTGCTTGGCATGGATGACCACCCATCGGCTGCGGGATTCGTCGGCGCGGATTGGCTTCTGCAGGCGATAGCGTTCACCGCTGGCCAACAGTTCCACGACGCCGCCCTTTGCTGGCGACACCTCCCGCAGCTCGAACGAGATCAGGGTGTAGGACGCAGGGACCGGCAACATCTGCTCGGCATCGTCGAAGTCCCGGACATCCCGGTCGACCAGCACGGTGCACGGCTGGCCGACCGGTGTTTCGGGCGTGGCGTAGTACAGCGCGCCGTCGGCGATGCCAGCAGCCTGGAATGCCCGGCTGGCCGCCGCATCGAAGGCCCGCATGAAGTCTCGTTGGCTCATCCCTTGCCCCTGAATTTCGAGGTCGCGACTGCCTTGTCCAGCTCCCGCGTGAAGTGGAACGGCAGTTGCTCGTTGTAGATCCGCTGCGCGGCGCCGAACACGTCGTAGCGCGGGCGGTAGGTGACCGAGGCCACGAAGAACAGGACGCTGCGCACGCCGCTGCCGAAGCCGGTATCGATGCGCTCGTACACGCCGGGCTTCAGCTTCCCGCGCGGGCTGCTCAGGGCGAAATACTCCCCGCCGCGCCGCTTCTTCTTGGCTCGGCGCCGGCCGCGGCTGGCGTCCGTTGCGTTCTGGTACTGATCGCGCTGCGCGCGCACCGCGGAGAGGATCGCCGTGACCTGCTTGCCGGGGACGTTACCGAATGCGTCGAGCTGCGCACCGCGGCCGGGAACGGTCAGCATCCCGGCCGGCAGGACGCCAGCTGCGCGCAGAGCCGCCTCGGAGCGCTTCATCCTGCGCGCACCGCCGCCCACCTGGGCCAGCAGGTACTTCGCCGGCGGCGTGCCCTTGTGCGCCTCGTCGCGCAGGAAGACCTCGGCGTACGGCCGTTGCTTGGTCGCCTTGCGGTAGAGCGGCGCGCGCAGGGTGAGTGCCGTCGGCCGGTCGAATACGCGCGGCATCAGTTCCGCCCACCGCTCGCGGGTAGCGAAGGCGGTCGCGTTGACTGCCTGCACCGTCGCGAACAGCAGATTCTTCTGCTCGAGCTCCGTGAACGCCCGCCCGAAGACGTCGCCCGGATCCACCTCGGTCTTGATCATCTCGGCCTCTCGGGGCCGGCGCACCGCCGGCCCCGCTGCGTCAGAACGTCAGCCGGATGACGACGTCGGGCCGCGTGTTGAGGTTGAGCGCGTTCGACTGGGATTCGATGTCGATGCCCTTCCCGAAGCGCTGGACCTCCGACTTCGAGTAGTACGGCAGGCCCACCGTGTTGACGGTCTCGATGTAGTCCGCCGGCGCGAAGCGCGTGATGAACATGTCGGGCACGCCCAGGGGGAACGCGATCGCCTCGCCCTCGGGGATGTACCGGTCCTCGCCGACGGCAGAGCTGACTTCCTCGAACGTGACGCCGCCGAACGAGAAGCCGCGACGGAGATCGTCACGCAGCGCCGCACCCTCCTGCCAGCGGTCGAAGGCCTTCTCGACCTTGTCGTGGCCGGTCAGCTTGTCGAAGAACTCCGGGCTGCAGAACACGTGGATACCGCGGTGCGGCACGCCGCCCAGCGCCTTCTCGACCATGCGCTTGATCTCCAGCACCTTGTTGCGCACGTTCGTGGTCGCGGTGTTGAGGCCGAGCGACGCCGTCGTCTGGGTGATGCCGAACTCGCGGTAGATGTCGATCAGCACCGAGCCGTCGGCGTCGAGGACCTGGCCGCGGATGGCGCCCATGCGGTGATACTCGATGGTGTAGTCGTTGTCCCGCTTGTGCACCGCCTGCAGCGCGCTGACCTTCTGCGTGACCGCGGTGATGGCGCTGTTGAGCTGCAGGTTCTCGCCCGACTCCGGCGGCGCGGCGAGGGAGAACGCACGCGCGTTCTGCACCTCGTCCGCCATGACCGTCGAACGCTGGGGCAGGTGCGGGATCAGGAACGGCTTGGCCTTGCTGCCGTGCAGCGCCTTGGGCTGCGACGGTGCGCCCCGCGGGACTGCGGGCACCAGCGACAGCTTGTGGTCCTGGATGCCGACCAGCACGAAGGTCGTCGAAACCCCGGCCTCGGTGAACAGCCCCATGTCGCCGATGCGGGTCGGGGTATCGGGGAGGTTGTTGATGTTGGCGGTCAGCGAATGGGTGCTGAGCGCGGCGGAATCGACCAGCTGCTGGAGATCCATGGTTCTGCGTCCTCTGAAAAGCAAAAGCCCCGCGAGTGCGGGGCTTGGGGGTGGATGAAGCGGTGGCGCGCGGGCGCAGCGGGATTAGCCGCCGCCACCCCCGGACGGGGGTACGTCCTCGACCTCGACCTGGTCGGTCTCCAGGCCAGCAGGGCGCTGGGTCCAGCGGACGCGGATGCCGATGTCGCCGAGCGACCCTGCGAAGGCGTTCTTCATGGCGTCGGTGTCGGTCTCGGCCCACTGGAGCAGTTCGCCGTGGACCTCGGCATCCCGATCGATCACGGTCGCCTTGACCGCCGGCGCCGCGCTGTCGCTGCCGGTGTCGACGCCGCCGTAGAGCAGCCCCGCGACGTCGGTGTTGGTGGTGGCGACGACGCCGCTGGCCGTCAGGAACGTGCCCGGGCGCAGGTAACCCTGACCGGCGGGGAGGGTGAACAGCGCGCGCGAACGCTCGCCATGGGCCTCGCTCAGGAGGAATTCGGCGGTGTTGCCGGTGGCAGTGATCATTTCGTTGCTCCTCGGGGATTGTTGCGACGTGCGTAGACGCGGTTGGGATCGAGAGACTCGGCTTGCTTGACCGCGGCGGTGACGGCTGCGGTGTTCTGGGTCGGCTGCGCGGTCACCAGTTCATCCCCGACGCTGGCAGTGGCCCCGTCGAGCTGGGCCCGCACCTGCTCGAGCGATGCGCCCGACGAGATGAGTTCGGGGGCCAGGCTGCGCAGATCAGCGGCGCGGCACAGGTCCGCAATGCCGCGCGCACGTTCCAGTTCGCGCGGGACCTCGGCTACTTCCTGGACGTGGCCCAGCAAGGCGACGGCGAGGTCGGGTGCCAGGCCTGCCGCGGTGACTGCCCTGGCGATCGAGCCGGCGGCCGCCAGCTTTGCGGCCTCATCAGGTGCGGGGGCCTCGCCGTCCGCCGTGCTGGGGTCGCCGGGTGGCGCGTCGGCGTCGCCCCCCTCACCCTCTGCGTCGCCATCGGATTCCGCCCCGGTGACCGGCGGCGCGGCGGTCAGCTCGCTTCCCGCGCCGTCTTCGCCGTCGTCCCCCTCCTGCTCGGGTGCATCGACGCCGGGCGCACCCAGGTGGGCGACGAGGTCGTCCCACGTGCCCAGGCGCGTGGCGAGCCCCGCCGCCACGGCGCGGTCGCCGTAGTACACGTCCGCCTGCGTGCTGCGCACGACCGCCTCGTCGATGCCGCGGTACTGGGCCACCGACTTGACGAACAGGCCGTAGGTCGCGTCCACGCTCTCCAGGGCGCGCGCGTGGGCTTCCTCGGACAGCGGGAAGTGCGGGTTGAAGTCGATCTTGCGGTCGCCGGCGTAGATCGGCGTCACCTTGAGCCCGATCTGCGCATCGTTGCCGCTCCAGTCGTAGTGGAAGGCACACACGCCCACAGATCCGGCGCCACCGGTGCGGCTGACCCAGATCTCGTCGCAGGCCGCCGCGATGCCGTAGGCGGCGCTGTAGGCGTAGTCGTCCACCAGGGCGTGAATCGGCTTCTGGCCGCGGCTGGCGTAGATGTGGTCGGTCAGGTCGAACATGCCGGACGCCATGCCGCCGGGCGACTCGATGCGCAGCACGATCGCGCTGATGCCGTCGTCGTGGAGCAGCTCGTCGAATGCCTCGCGCAGCGCGGTATAGCTGACCGGCCCGCCTCCGCTCGGCCCCGGCATCGGCCGGTTGACCAGGCCGCCGCTGATGTTGATCACGCCGATCATGCCGGCCGCCTCGGCCTCGGGCGCGGGCGAAACGCCAGGCACGCGGTCGGTGCTGAGCTGGGTGTCGAGGCTGGTCACCTCCCCGCTGAGGTAGGCATTCACCAGCTGCTCGGCCATAGCGCGGTCGGCCAGCAGTGGCCGGTTGAGCACGGCCGTGGCCAGCGACGAGACGACCGGCGCAGGCTTGGCGCGGCCGAACAGGCGTGCGAGCACGCCAGGCGGGTTCTTCATGGGTTAGCTCCGATCGGATTCGGTGTCCTCGCCGCCGGCGTTGCCTGCGGGCTTGGACTGGGCGCTGCCCGTGCGTGCGACGCGGCGCGGGTCGGTATCGAGAATCAGGCCGCGCGCATCGGCGTCGGCGTTGTCCAGTTGCTGCTGCGAGGCGACCTCCTCCGGATCCTCGCCCTTCCGGAGAATCGTCGCGCTGCGCGAATCGAGCCCGCCGCGGATCGCCTTGATGTCGGCATCGACGTCCTGCACCGGGTGGCTGTACGGCCAGCCCTGCGGCACCCAGAGGGTCTCGGCTACGTCCTCGCGCAGTTCGTCGTAGCCGGGCACGGCCAAGGCGCCCGCCAGCACCGCCCGGTCGAGGTAGGCCTCGCGGATCGGCTGCAGGCAGCGCGGAATCAGGACCAGCCACTGCCGCATCTCGATGAAGCGGCGGAATTCGTTGAGGATCAGGCGCAGTGCGCGATCGCTGACGTTGCGCAGGTCGCCGGTGAGCACCTCGTACGGAACGCCCCAACGGGCGGCGATGGCCAACAGGCCCTGCCGGAGATAGTCGGGGTAGTTGTTGCCGGCGTCCGGCGGCTTCGTTTGGTTGAACTTGCGGCCGGTACCGCCGAGATCGATCGTTGTGGCGGGTTCGAGCCCGGCAAGCGCGATGCCCTCATCCTCCATGCCGACCGGTCCGACAGTGCCGTCCCCCGTCAGGCTTTCGGCCATCGGGTCCGTCGGCTCCCCGTTCTTGTCGGCGTCCTCGAACACGCCGACGAACAGGTTGGCGATCTTCTGGCGCTCGAGGACGGCGTCATCGAGCGCGTCCAGATTGAACATCCGCACCAGCACCGAGGCGGCACGCGGAATGCCTCGGATCTGGCCAGCGCGCACCGGCTCGTAGACGTGGATCACTTCGTCCGCCGGCACGCGCTTGAGCGTCGTCGCGTCGATGTCGGTGCCCGCATGGAAGTCGCCGGGGTGCCGCGGGTACATCCAGTACGCGACCCGCCGGCCGATCAGGTCGAACTCGATGCCGGCGCGGATCTGGTTGCCGTTGCTCGCCGTCCCGTAGAAGTGGGGCGGGCACTGCTCGGCCTCGATCACCTGCAGTTGCAGCGGCACCGGCAGTCCATCGCTCAAGCGGCGGTTGCGCAGACGCACGAAGCACTCGCCGGCCTCCTCGCACTCGCGCCAGATCAGCGCCTGCAGGCCGTCGAGGTTCAGCACGCCGTCGGCGTCGCAGACCTTGCCCCAGCGCTTCCAGAGCTTCTGCTCCCGCGCCCTCCACGCCTTGGTTCCCCACTGCGCCTTGGCCTGGATACCGGTGCCGATGCCGTTGGCCACGCTCTTGTCCGCGGCGGCGCCCGCCCACGGGTCGTTCCGCGCGGCGTTGCGCGCACGGGCAACGATCTCGCCCAGGCTGTACAGCGTGACGACGTTCGGACCCAGACTCGCCGCCCGCATCGGCATCAGGCGCCGACCATTGCCCGCGGCCTTGTAGCCGCCGCCGTGCGTGGTCTCGTTCGGCGCCGCGTATCCGTACATCAGAAGAACCCCTGGCCCGTCTGCGTCATTCGAATGACGCGGCGCACGCGACGGGGCCGTTCGGCACGCTCGATCTCGGCCAGAATTTCGCGGCGGGCCGCGCGCAGCTCGCTGAGGCTCTGGTACTGGACGCGGCGGTCCGCGTACTGGACCGACAGCGTGCCGCTCTTGATTGCGGCCTCCAGCTGCTCGAGGTCCGTGCGGGTGTATGCCATGTCATCGCCTCAGGTACTTGCTCTGCACCACGCGCGGGCGGCGCGTGCGCGGGGGAGTGGGTGGCGGCGGGGGCGGCTCGTCGCCCTTCACCACGTCGGGGTTCGTGTCCCAGCCGGCCGCCCAGGCGGGCGGGTTCGACCAGTTGATCGCTGGCGCCTTGATCCACTGCGCCAGCGTCTCGTTGTAGACGGCGAGGTCGAACTCTTCGTTCCGGCGCTTGCCGAGGTTCTCCCAGCCCTTCGAGGTACGCGTTTCCGCGGTCAGCTCTTCGTAGAAGACCGTCGGCAGCCAGTCGGCGAAGTGGTAGAAGCCCGGTCCCGGATCGGTGCGCGCCACGTTTGCCGCCACCAGGTCTTTCATGCGGTCCACGTTGATCAGCAGCTGGGGCACGTCACCGCGGCTGCCGGTCTTTCGGTCCTTGCGCTTGCTGGAATCGGGCGTGTTCTCCTTCCAGAGGTAGTCCCGGTTCCCGCCGCCCTTCACCAACCGCACGCGCCAGTGCAGACCACGCGCTTTCAGCGATCGCCAGAACTCCAGCGCACGCGGCGCATGGCCCTTCGTGCCGCCCCAGTCGATGCCCACCGCGCGGACCGGCATGGTCCGGCCGCTGGCATCGTCGAGCGGGTAGCGGCGCTGGATGACCTTGTCGACCAGGCGCTCCCAGTCTTCGAGGTACTTCGCGGGCTCCAGGCCCAGGAATCCGCCGGCGCCGTCGGAACGTTCCGACGTGCGCAGCGAGTAGCGATCGACGATCCAACGCTCGAGGCTGCCGCTCTCGCCCGGCCCCCAGCCCATCACCTGGACGACGAACCGGTTCTTCTGGCCGTCCACGGTGGCCGTGAGGAAGTGCACGCCGACCGGCACCGCGCCTGCTGTCCAGCTCTCCGCCCGGCCCTGCATCGCGTTCGGGTTGCTCTCCGAGCGCGCCGCCATCGGCACGTAATTCAGCGCTGCGTCGACGTTGTAGGTCGACTTCAGCGGCTTCTCCTCGCCGGTCTTGGCGTAGACCTTCAAAGCCTGTAGGTATCGCTCGATCAGCGATTCCCAGCTTTGAAACGCCGCCGCCACGCCGCCCAGGTAGTAGCTCCGGGTGCGGGACTCGATCGCTTCGCCGTCGATCGAGCCATCCGGGTGGATCACCTGCCCTTCGCCCACCCAGTCGCCGCGCTGATTCATCCCGTCTTTCCAGCGATCCTCCAGCCCCACGTGGCAGTGCGGGCAGAAGCAGATCGACAGGCGACGCGCCATCGTCAGCATGTCGTCGACCTGCACGCGTTCGAGCAGTTCCTGTTCCGGCGGCAGCCGGAACAAGTCGTAGCCGGGCGCGGCTTGGAAGAACTCGCCGCACTCCGGACAGGGCCAGTACCAGCGGTGCCGATCGCCGCGGTTATACAAGGCGGCGATGCCGGTGGCCGGCGGCGCTTCATGCGGCCGGTCCGGGTTCACCCGCCACTGGCCGTCCTCGTAGTCGGCCTCCGGACTCGACTCGGCGACGACCATGCCGCCGGACATGAAGGTCTGCGTGCGCTTCAACGCGAGGCCGAAGGCCTCATCGATGCCGAGGTCGCCGGTGAAGTTGTCCACGTCGGTCATCAGGACCGTCTTGAGGTCCTTGCCCGACAACACCGAGATCGACGGATGGCCCAGGCGCAGCGACATGCCCGACCGGAAGAACTTCATCAGCACGTTGTCGTCGTGCGCGCGCGGACTGAGTTGCTTCAACAGCTCGGGGCTGCCGCGCAGCGCACGCGTGATTCGTGTCTTGCTGAAGTCGGCCGCGGCGTCCTGCGTCGACTGGATGATCATCACGTCCGACGGATCGCAGGTGATCGTGTAGGCCAACCGACCCTCGATCAACGCGAGCGTCTTGCCCGATCGAGCCGGGCCCATGAACACCACCGCCTCATGCACGCGGCTTTTGGTCGCGTTGAGCGGCTTGACCATGTACGGCGTGGTCGAGGCGTCCCACGGTTCGCCCGAACCGGTGCCGGCGTTGACCCGCAGCGCCCGTGCACCGTCCGCCACCAGGATCCGGCGCGGCGGCCGGAGCATCTGACAGACGTCATTGCGGATGCTACGCGCTGTCGCGTGCGTCGCCATCGCTCTCCGCCGCCATGACCTTTTCGTACAGCTGCTGCCGGACCGCGTCGCAGCGCTCCTGCACCTTCACCACCTGCTCGGGCTTCAGCGCCAGCTTTCGCTCGAGAACATCCGGCAGGGTGTCCAGGAACTGCACGACGTCCTTGACCAGTTCCGCCATGTCGGCCTCGACCTCGACCGCCGGCACGAGCGTGCCCATGGTCACCTCGACCTTCAGCCGCTCGTTTTCGGACTGGTAGTAGTCCTTGCGGTCCTTCGGCGGTAGGTCGCGCGGGTCGATGACGCCACCCTCGCCCACCGCACCCGGCTGGGCGAAGCCGAGCACCGCGGCAGCAACGTCCGCCAGGCGGTACACGTCGTAGCCGCTGCGCTTCGCCGTCGGCGGCACGCCGGCCTCGCGAATTCGATTCGAGACCGTCTTGCGGTCCATCCCGAATTCCTCGGCGAGGCGCGAGATCGACCAGCCCGGCCGGAACTCGCGCACCTCACCCATCACACCCTCGCGATTCCTTGATTTGAAGCCTCAACCGGCAACTGCTGGTGAGGCCATGGAGGCCCGAAAATCTGTCGAAAACCGGGGCCCGAATCCCCCGCGGTAGGGCCCAGTTGGCCGCAGGGTCCCCGCCCGTTCATTGATGTGAAGGGTATGCTTAACATTCCGTTCATCTTCTCCTGAGCGATTCAGTCTTGTGAAGGCTCGTCTTAACATTTTGGCTGCCGAGCGACCGAAAGCGTCATTGGCGGACCTCCTTCACGCGCACCGCGCGGCCCGCCCAGAAGCCCACCTTGTCCATGTCGGGGTTCAGACCGGTCAGGGCCGACATCAGCGCCACGCTGCCGAGGTACCAGCGCAGCCACCATGCGAAGTACACCCGGAACACGACCGACCGCACGGGCGCGTTGTCGATCATCGGATCTGCCCCTCGTCCTGGAATCGCCGGATGCACCTGCGCTCGCCGCGCCAGGCGATGCGGTCCTGCGTCACCACGCCGAGCAGGCTGTTGGCCCAGCCCTTCAGGGCCACGACGTAGCTGTCGGGGATTGCCGCCCCTTCCGCCGGCGCCTGGGGCTCGTCCGGCACGTAGGCAGTCGGCTCGTCCAGGCACGGGGTGATCAGCGGCGCGTCAGCGCGGACGGCCTTCCCGGCGCATCCAGCCAGCGCGGCAACCAGCAGCAGGGCGCAGGCGGTGCGCATCAGTCCTCCGCGCCCGAGCGCAACAGACGGTCGTAGCGATTCCCGACCGCTCGATTCCAGCCCGGCGTGCCCTGCATCAGGCCGGGGAACTTGGCCCGCACCTGCTGCTCGGCCCGACGCCGCGCAGTGGCGCGACGCTCGCACTGATCCATGCTGTATCCGATCGTCGGCATACGGTGCTCCCTCCTGCTCAATCACGCGCGGCGGCGCGGGCTTCTTCTACGGCCGGCGCAAGGCTCGGCAGACCGACGGGCATGACGCACTCGCCGGTCACGCGCACCTCGCGGATCAGCGTCTCCCGTGTGTGGGTGTTGCCCGCGGCCGCGGTACCCTCGGTCCGCGCCTTGGCGAGCTCGCTACCGAAAATCTCGGTCGCCTTGCCCAGGGCCGCGCCCTGCGCCTCGATCGCCGCCCGGGCATCCTCGGCGCGCTGCTCGGCCATGCGAGCGTCGCAGCGAACACTTCCGGTCGCCCAGAAGTACGTCGCGATGCCCGCCCACACCGCCACCACCGCCAGCGCGGTGATCAGCCATCCGACGAGCTTCACGCCGCCACCCCCACCGGACTGCTGATCGCCAGCACCAGGCCCATGACCGCGCGGCGCTTGTCCAGGCTCGATGCGTAGTACGCGTCCCACTTCGCGGTCATCAGTTCCACGGCCACCGCCTGCCAGTCCTCGCGCCGCAGCTGCTCCCACAGGGCCGACCAGTCCCGCAGCTTCTCGGCGCCCAGCAGGTCGCCGATCGCGTACAGGTACGGCAACCGCGGCTCGGCCTCTGGGTGGACTGCGATCAGTTCGAACACCCGACCGCGCAGGATCGCCTGCGTCGCCCGCAGGTCGTCGGCCAGCGCGAAGCTGGCGGTCGCATCGCTCATGGCGCGCTTCTCGATGGGGCGGCCGAACCCATGCCGCAACACGCCCTGCGCGTCCGTCTTCGGGTACGGCTGCATGGGGAACAGGCCCCGGATCAGATCCATGGCCAGCGGATGCGCACGCGACTCGACATCCTGTAGCGCCTGGTCGTCGAGGTCAGTCACCACCGGCAGCCCCATCATCCTTCAGGGAGGGAGGCTGCATCTGCGGCCGCATCCGGTAGACGAAGCTCGAGCCCATTGTCCACAGCGCATACGCGCCGGTGCCCGCGAATAGCCCGTACTGAGCGCCGATCGCGCTGGGATACCGAGAGAAGACCATCACGAAGGCGATGCCGAACCCCAGCAGGCGGGTCACCCGCATGGTGCGGTGCGCCGGCCAGTGCGCCGGCAGCACGTGCGGCAACCACGCGGGCGCGCCGGCGCCGACCAGCATCGCGATGGCCGTGGGCGCGAACAGCGGGAGGCCGAACAGCCCTTTGGCCTCGCCGAACACCCACTGGATCACCGGCAACGACTGCGACGACAGCAGCAGCGTCAGCACAGCCAACACCGTCACGCCGATCCCGGCGCCGGTTTTCTGGCCCGAGGTCACGACAGCGCCTCACGCGCGGTGGCGTGGTAGCCGGCCCACTTCGCCCGCAGGCGCTGACGCGAGGCGGGCGTGCCGCGCGTGTAAGCGCCCGGGCGCCACGTGCGCAGGTACAGGTCCCACGCCCCCTGCACGTCGCTCACAGCGGGCAGCGCGCGCGGGTCGCTCCACAGCAGCAGACGCGCCAGGCCGGCCGCCAGCACGTCATCGTGCTCGATAGCGTTCCAGATCGCATCCAGCGTCGGCTCCACGCCGCGCGCGCGGTACAGGACTGCCGCATGCGCCTGCGTCGCCACGTGCCCACGCACGCCGTGGACCATCCCGCCGCCGCGCTCGCCCTGCCACAGGCTCTTGGCCGGGCCCAGCGTCACAGCGTTGACGATCTGACGGCGATGCCGGAAATCCGCCTCCTGGCCGGCGATCGCCAGCAGCATCACGCGTGCCGCGGGCGAATCCATGCGCGTGGGCAGCAGCGCCAGCGCCGGCGTGATCGCGGTCTCGTTGATCTTGCGTGCGCGCTCGATGCTCATCCTGGGGCCTCAAATGCAAACGCCCCGGCGGCTGGCCAGGGCGTACCGATGTGGTGGATCGCCACCCTCGCCCGCTGCCGCGCGCTGGACCTGCTCAGCCAGCGCGCACGCCGGCGTGCGCTGCGGCAGCGTCTCGTCGACGGGGCCGATGCAGCGCGCGGTGGGGGTGCCGCGATCCGTGGAAACAAAAAGGCCCGGCAGCGTGAACTGCCGGGCCTAGCCCTCTATGCCCTACCGAACGGCCGAGTGCCGCCGCTGGATTCCCGGTTGCCCGGGGCAGGCTTCATCGTGGGGTGTGTGGTAGCAGCGGCCCGATTCGAACGGGCGACCTCGTGGTTATGAGCCACGCGAGATTGGCCGGCTTCTCTACGCTGCTGGAGCTGCTGGCAGCGCGTTATCGAAACTCGCCGCCACGGTAGCAATTAGGCGGGCAAGATCGGTCCCATGCAACTGGGGGCCAGCTGGGGCGGCGCAGATATCCCCAGTTGACCCCCAGTCGTGCAGCGGTCATGACTCAGAGCGCGGCTCCGTGCTCGCTAGCGCAGCTGCAGCGGCCCCTATCGGGACTCCACGCGTGCCATCTGCTTGAATAATTCCGCGTACTGTACTCCTAGTGCGCATACCCACCCTAGACTGCTCCTCGAGCCGCGAACGCAACATCTCGATCCTCACTTGCTGGCCGTCGCTCACTGCTTCCAACTCCGCAACCTTCTGCTGCAGCCTACCCGCCTTCTCGACGTCCATCCGATTTGCTTCTAAGTCGTTTCGCGCTTTATCGAGCAACGCCTTTGTAGCGTCGTGCGCCACTTTCACAGCTGTAATCTCACCGATCGTAGTGGAGAGATCTTGACCTGGCACCACGTCAGCCCAGGTTTCTATTGCGCTACTGGCCTCCTCCAAAATTCTCCGACAAAACTCAACCGTTTCCTCGTAGTTCCGAATCGTGACCTCAGGGTTTCTCTCGATGTGGTCGCGGCGACTGAGGAACACTTCCAAGCGTCGCTCGAACGCACCCGTCTGAACGACCATTAGTTTAAGACCCCTGACCGCAACTCGCCCCCTTGCGACGAGAACCCCGATACTACTGATCTCAGACATTCTGTTGGCAATCCTGCCACCGACCACGCCTGATATCACGGCCATGAGGCCCTGCACCACAGCCCCCATGCCAGACAAATCAGGACGCTGTGCAACGAAAAAAAGCACCAGGACAATCGCAAGCAACAGTAAAGTCCACGGTTCCGCAATGACACGGAAGAATCCAAGCCACTGCCCAACGACGCTATCCGCGCCTCCATTTATTGCTTTCTCAGTCTTCTCGACCTCATCCTGAACTTGGCTCGTCGATCGAATTATCTGCCATCCAAACAGCCTCATACCCCCCCCGTTGCGTTAGTTGCCGAGCAATACAATACAACTAACGATCCTCGAACACGCGACGCCGAAAGTCCCTGCGCGCACCGTCCAGCGCCTGCTGCAATACATGCGTGGCGCAGCGGTAAACCTCGACGTAGCTCGACCTGCGCATCTTGGCCTGGCGCGCCTGGGCGCTGTACGAGCCGCGGCGCTCCGGCCAGACCAGGTCCTGCACGGCGTCATAGGTCACCAGGCGCAGGCGCCAGCGGTCGGCCGGAGCCTGCAGGTCCAGCGGAGCCGAGCGCTGCAGCAGCACCTCGCGCACGACCGCGCGGTAGGCTCGCGCCATCACGCGCACCAAGTCGCCACGCTCGGCGCGCATGGCGACGGCGAGCGCCGCCTCTCGCTGCAGCGGGTCTCGCATCAGCGCCACCGCGGCGGCGACGTCGCCGGACTGGAGGGTCGGCCGGGAGCTGCGCCCCTCCACCGGCACGCGGTAGCCGCCCGGCACCAGCATGCGGGCCACCAGCTCGAGCGGATCCCGCTCGTCCGTGTGTGGCGCCAGCGCGCGCTGCATCGCCGGCGCCGTCACCGAGACAGCCCCTCGGGCGCCTCGGCCGTGAACCAGCCGCCCCACGCCCACATCCCGAAATCGATCCACCCCTTCGCGCTCCACTTCATCAGCAGGTAATAGCCCCGCTTCTCGTTGATGCCCAGCCCACACAGCAGGCCCGTGACGACGGCGGCGCCGCCCCAGTAGCCATTCCCCCGGTTGCCGTCGGCGTCCCGGTAGTCCGCCGCGGCCAGCCGCAGAGCGGCGTAGAGGTCGACCTCGTCCTGCCTCCGCATCTGGCTCATGCGGCGCGCTCCACGGCTGCTGGTACTGCTACGCCCTTGGAGCGCAGGAACTCCGCGGCGACGCGCTTGAGCGCGGCCTCGCCCAGGTCGGCTCGCTCGACCAGCGGCCCTCCCGGATTGCGCACGCCTTCCGACTGCTGCCGCTTCACGCCCAGCACGTCGATGACGATCGGGTCGCTGCCCTCATCGCTCTCCAGGTAGTAGGCCATCACTGGGTCCGCCTGACCGTCTCGATCCACACGGCCCAGGCACTGCTCGTGCACACCCGGCGACCAGTCGAACTCGCCGAACACGACCGTCCGGCACACGTGCTGCAGCCCGTCCACGCCGGCGCCGCTCCGCAGCGACATGATCATCACCTGCGCGTCGCCTTCGACGAATGCGCGCTTCGCCTCCGCCTTCTGGGCCAGCGACTCGCTACCGCTGTAGAGCACCGGCCGCAGGTCCGCCATCCGCTGCATCCAGATCCGGTACACCTCGCGGTGCCAGCCGAACAGGACGACCTTCTCGCCGGACTCGACCAGCATCCGCACGAACTCGGCCACATAGGGCGCCTTCGCGACGCCGGTGGCTTGCCGGACCATGGCATCGAACTCGCCGGCGGCCTGCATCTTCTGGCCGCGGTAGGCCTCACCCTGCTGCAGGACGATCTGGGCCAGCGCGACCGCATCGCTGCCCAACTCCTCGAGCGCCACGCTGTCCGATTCCACCAGGTGCGGCACAATGGTCACCGGCGGCAGCTCGCGCCCGACATCCCGGCGCGTGCGCCGGAGCATGATGCCCTCGCGGCGCAGGTAGGCACCGAACTGCTCCGGGTCGCGGAGGCGAGCGGCCTGGCCGGGAGCTGCCGAGCACCACTCGCGCACGAACTCGTCGCGCTCGCCCAGCGCACCAGGCAGCAGGACCTGCACCACGTTGAAAAACTCGTCGCCGTAGTTGTAGATCGGCGTCGCCGACAGTCCGAGCCTCAACTGGACTGCGCCGGCGAGGTCGCGGCACGCCCGGTAGATCTCCGTCCCATCGCGCCTCAGCTGCTGGCATTCCTCGAAGATCACCAGCCGCCCGATCTCGGCCAGCGTGTCCGACCAGCCGCGCAGCTTGTGGTAGCTGACCACGATGACGTCCGGGATCGTGTCCCAGAGATCGGTGCGCCGCTGGCCCTTCTGTCGCACAAGCGGATACACCCGGCTCTTGCGGATCGTGTGCACGCGCAGGGCCGGCGCGAACTCGCGGAGCTTCTCGGTCCAGTGCCCCGGCAGGTGCGCCGGCACCACCACGATCGCCGGCACGTTCTGCGGCTGGGTCATGGGGCAGATGGCCGAAACGGTCTTCCCGACACCCACGTCGTCCGCCAGCAGCAGGCCGCCCCGTACCGGGAGGAGCGTGCCCGGCTCGCGCTGGTAGTCGCGCGGCGGCTTGGCCAGCTTGAACGGCAGCAGCTCGGCACGCCCGGCGACCATCTCCGCGAGGCGTAGTTCCTGGTCGACGTGACGCGCCGTCTGGGCCTCAAGGTGACCTGCGTCGGCTGGCGCCAGCTCCATCGGGTAGCGGGTCAGGAACCAGGCGAGCTCGCGGCTGTTCTCTGGGGTGTCGGACAGCTGGATCACGCCCCCCGACTGCGGAATGCGCGGGAACACCCGGCGGATTCGGGCGCGCACGTGTGCCTCGCAGGTGATCTGCCAGCGCCCGTCGGCGCGGGCGATGCTACCGAAAGTCGTCATCATAGAGGCCTCATCAGGAATGCGATCGCGAACGGCTTGCCGCCGAGTTGCTGCGTCGGGTACACGCCCCGGGCCCACGCCTTGGACGCGGCGAGCACAGCGCCGTCGATCTCGGGGTGCGCGAGGTAACGCTCCACCTGACGTCGCGCGGTGTCGACGGAGCCGGCGACCTTGATCTCGAGCGCAACCCGCGTGTCCGGCAGGTAGAAGTCCAGGCGGTCGGAGCGCGACACCGGCCATTCGCGCTCGAACGCGATGCGGGCCGAGGTCAGCACCTCCGCCACCGCCTCCTGAAGGTCGACCTCGGTGGCGAAGCGGTACCGGTACTGGCCCAGCAGCAGCTGGAGACGGGGAACGGTCGGCGTCATGCTGCGAGCCTCGTCGAGCTCGCCGATTCCAGGTTGGCCGCAACCAGTGCGCGCAGCGGCGGCGGGCTGACGCTGTTGCCGACCATCGCGACGCTGCGGCTCACCGACACCGCCCGACCATCCGCGGTACGGTCGATGATGTAGTCGGCCGGGAAGCCCTGGGCGCGGAACAGCTCACGGCGCTGCAGCATCCTCAGACCGATGTCGACGATCACGTAGGGCGTGCCGCGGATCGTGACCGTCACCAGCGCGAGCCGGTCCTTCGTCGTGATCGCGTGGGCCGGCTCCGTCAGCCCGCCCCATTGACCGCCCTCTCCGTAGTAGCGGAGCAGGAAGGCGGCGACCTGCAGAGCACCGGCTTCGTGCTCCGGGCTCAGCTGACACTCCAGCACCGCGTGATGTTCGCCGCCTGCCGACAACGTGCGGACGGGCTCGCTCGCGGCCGCGCCGACGTTGTCGCCTCGCAGCGTCACCATGTTGGCGGTGCAGAGCCGCTGCTGACTGCCGCTGGTCGAGATTGTTGATACCGGCTCGCCAGCGGCGCGCGGTCGCGAGGTGTTGCTGTTGGGGCCGCCGGCCGCTTGCTCGAGGAACGCGGTCAGGACGCCCAAGGCGTGGGCGGCACCGGCCGGTCGAGCAGCGCCTGCACCGCTGGTGATCGTCGGAGCGGGCTCCTGCACGTCGGCGCCATCGCTGCCGCCGCGGAACTTGACCAGCGCGGCGGTCACGGCCGCATGCTTCTGTCCGTCGACCACGGTCCCGAGCGGCTTGCCCAGGCCCGGCACGCGCGGCGCCTGCCCGGATCGCTCCCCGTAGCCCGTTTGCACCAGCGTCGCCGCAGCCAGCGCATGGGCGCCGCCCTTCGGCCAGGCGGTGACGACACCCAACGGGGTGTCTGCTGGCGCGATTCCAGCTGCGCTCGCGTTGGCACACTGGACCAGTGTGGGCGACACCAGTGCGCTGTCGGCCTTGGAGGTGAGCGTCTGGGTCGGTGCAGTCGTCCCGCGCTCCTGCGTCTGGCCCATGCGGCCGCCGACGCCCACGATGAATGGCTCCGCCGCCTCCAATACGTACCGGTGGATGCCTCGCGCGATGCGGCGCAGCGTCGCGTCGGCGAGCGGCTTCGGTCGCGAGAAGATGGACGGACAACCGATCGACCAGTCGATGCAGTCGGCGGCAGTGACGTACGGATGCGCTCGGTCAGGGCCGTGCGTCGGAGCCGGCCAGATGACCGGTTCGCCGTCCCGGCGCCAGAGGCCGAACAGCCGGTCGCGGCTCGTGCCGGCGCCGTAGTCGCACGCCCGCAGGCGCTTCGCCTCGCCCACGTAGCCGAGCCCACGCATGACACTGCAGAACCGGCGCCAGGTTCGCCCCTCGCGCCGCTTGTCAGGGATCAGGTACTGGTTCTGCACCGGCACCCGCTCGCCGCGGTCGGCCACTCGGTTGACCATGCGCGTCGCGCCGGTGTCGGGATCGACCTCCGGGACCAGGTCCAGAGTCAGGACACGACCGGTCTTGCTGCAGCGCTTGGCGACAAGCGGGCCCCACTTCTGGATCTGGTGCACGTTTTCCAGGCTGATGATGCGCGGCCGCACGGTGCCCGCCCACTTCGGCACGACCCAGGACAGGGCACGCACCTTGCCATTCCGCGGCTGTCCGCCCTTGGCCTGGCTGAAATGCGTGCAATCCGGAGAGGCATGCAACCAGCCGACCGGCCGGCCCGCGGTCTCGCGGCGCGGGTCCGCTTCCCAAACGTCCTCGCACATGTGGCGGGTCATCGGGTGATTCGCGGCATGCAAGCTGACCGCCCACGGGTTGTGGTTGATCGCGATGTCGACCGGCCGCCCGAGCGCTTGCTCAAGCGCGGTGCTCGCGCCGCCGCCGCCGGCGAACAGGTCCACCACGATCTCGCCCTTCCTGAGCGCGGAGACCGCCATGGTGCGCGGGATGTTGAATTCGATCTGGCGGCTTCCGTCAGCCATGGTTTGCCCCTGAGCAGGTGAGGCGCGGCCCGAGGACCGCGGTGGTGTGGATGGCCGGCCAGGCGGGGTGCAGGGCCGGCGGCGGGATGCGGTTGCGCGGGATGTCGCGCGGCATGGGCGGGCGATACGGCCCGACCTCGATTTGCCGCCGGACGGCTTTCTTGGCGCTCGCGCGGGACGCCCCCTCCGACAGGACTGGCGACGCCTGGGGCGGGGCCACACGCAGGACGCGACGCTCCCGAGGGCCTGAGCCGGGGACGACCTCGATGCGCTGGTCGTCGAGCAGCTTGCGCAGCGCGCGGCGCACCTCGCGCGCGGCGCTCAAGTCGTCCTGCGCGAGGAAGCGCACCACCGCAGACACCCTGATCGGCTGGCACCGACGGATGGCCTCGAGCACGCGGCGCGGCATGGATGTGCGCGCGTCAGCCATGGCCGCGCCCTCCCCTCGCCTTTTCGAGCGGGGCGCCCAGCGACGCCGCGCCGGCGTCGATCGAGACGCACAGCACGCCATCTACGACCGTTTCATAGGGCAGCTGGTACTCGTAGCCCGGGTTCGGACGCAGCTCGACCGGGTACCGGTCCTGCAGCTCGCGGGCGCGCTTGGCGTCGGCCGGCGACATCGGCTCGAAGATCTCCCGGATCATTCGAGCTCGATCCGGATCGGGTAGTGATGTTCGACCTCGCGCCGCTTGAGCCGGAACACGGGTGTCTCGCGACCCTTGACGTCGACGTAGCGCACGCGGCCATCGGCCAGGAACTCGACGAAGTCGACAACCAACTTGGTGCCGCCGGGCAGATGCACCGGCGTCTGGCGCAGGAAGTAGATGACCTCGCCGGACTTCACGCGCAGCTTGAGCCGCTGGTAGTAGGTCGCCTCGCGCTTGCTGTCGAACCGGATCCCGTCGACCACAGTGGGCACCGCGCCGTACTTGTTCCTCGGCTCGCGCGAGGCTGCCGCCGCCGGCGCGGCCGGTCGGTATCCGTGCTGACGATCGTGCAGCGCGCGCATGCCGGCCGGCATGGCGGCCGCGCTCGAGTAGCGGAGCGACCTGGGCGCCTTGCTCATGCGGATGGCACCTCCACGCCGGCACGCGCGAGGGTGTCGCGGGCGCGCGCCGTGAACTCCATGTGCTTGCGCAGCTGCTCACGCTCGAAAGCCTCGCGGTCGGCGCGCTGCTGTGCCAGGAACGCGGCGGTCATGTCCCCTACCGTCAGCATCGCCTCGGTCCGAAGGTCCACTGCCGGCGCCGAGACGCGCGGCGACGGCGCCAGGTCTTCGTCATCCGGCGGCAGCGGCATCGGGGAGCGCTCTTCACCATCTGCGGCTCGCCACATAGGGACCGATCTGGCGTGAGCGGAAGAGTGGATAGCCGCTGTGTTCACCACTCGGCCCGTGGACCGCAAGACCCGCAGGATGCCGGCGACCTCGACGCCATCGAGGCGCGCGAAACAGGCCTTCGGATGCCCCTCGCGCATGGCGAGGGTGCCCATCGTCTCGGCCAGATCGGCCGCGCTGACCGGCCTAGTCTCCCGAGTGATGCAGTACAGCGCCAGCTCGCGCCGGTACTCGCGCAGGTCTTCGCTCATGACGTCCTCCGGAACGGCCGCGCGGCCGAATAGGTCGCGCAGCCCAGGCGACGCGCTTGCGCTCGGACGCTGCGCCGCGCGGCTTCGTCGCGCGCGGCGAGGCGCCGCTCGAGCTCGGCGATCGTCGTGGCACCGGCGCGGATGAGATCCGTACAGCCTCGGCTGCGGTACGCAGGAAACTCCGCTGCGATGTCCTGCAGCGCGCGGAACTCGCGACCCTCGAACAGGTAGCTCATGCGTCCGGGCCTCCGGCGGCGCGCTTCCGGTCCGGCTCGTCGACAATCGCTCCTTCCTCGGCCGCACCAGCGGGCTGCAACGCGCTGTCCAACAGCCCCGCCATGCGCTGCGCGTTCTGCAGGATCTCGGCCCGGCGGTCTGCCGAGGGCGCCGAGTACGGCTGGGCGGCGGCTTCCTCGATGGCCGCCACAGCCGGCTCGGGCAGCGCTCCGCCCCGCAGCACGTGCTCGCGGGCCACGGCATATGCCTCGGCGAGCAGCCGATCGGCATGGCGCGCGTCCGTCATGCGGTACTGGTACGGGTCGAGGTGCTCCCAGACGAGCCGCGCGAACGGCGAGCGGACGGTGGCATCCGCGCGCAGCTCCAGGCGCAACTCCGTGAGCGTCGGCACGTCCATGCACAGCGCGCGGAACTGCCCGATCCGCGGCGGCCATTCGGGATGGCTGAGGATGCACCGCTGCAGGCCGCGGGCGAGCTGCGGCCCGGTGATGCCGACCAGCCCCTCGCGCCAGACCTCGCCCGCCAGCGTCAGCGCGCCGTTGTCGTCCTGGGGCGCGTCGCCGTTGTCGTTCTCCCACGCCGCGCCGTACATCACGCCCATGCGCTCCCAGAGCCTACGGAGCCAGTTCGAACTGATCGCTCCCTCCGGATTCGAGGGCGTCGAGCTGGGCGTTGCGGCGCTGGATGCGCGCACTGCGGGATTCGCGAGTTGGCCGATGTGCTGCATGGGGGCTTCCGGTGGACGAGGTCGAGGCGATGGGGCGGGCACCGGATCGGTGTCGGTCGCGAGCGGTGGCGATGGCCCAGGCGAACGGCTTGCGGACGCTGGCATCGAGTGCCTCACCGACGGTGTCGGCGAGCACCTCCCCGGTGATGCCCTCGGCGATCGCCGCGAGCAGGTCGGGGTGGGACGGATTCGTGTGGCTGGCGCCAGCGGCGCGCATCAGCAGGCAGGCCCGGCCGGCCTCGGTCGGCGGGGAGATCGGCTCGGCGCGCGTGCCCGCGCCTTCTCTCTCTCCTGCTTTTAGGTTCCTTGGGTTCCGTGTCCCGTATTTGGGACTGTTTCCATCCGTATTTGGGACTGTTACCGCGCGCAACGGTCCCGATTTCGGAACAGTTCCGTTTTCGGGACTGTTAGAAATTCCCGCGACGATGGGGTCGAGCAGATCCGGCCCGGTGTGCAGCTCGTAGACGGGCACCTGGCCGGTGCGCCCGACGCGTCGACCGGTGTCCGTGATGAGACCCCAGTCGCGCAGCTTCTGGAGGCCGGACACGATGGTCTTGCGGTCCATACCGGTGACGTCTGCGATGTACGCGATCGACGGATGGCTCAGCATCGGCACGCCGCGCCCCGGGTCTCCGTTCGCCTGGTTCGCCAGGACGAACAGCAGGTGCTTCGCCGGCGCGTTGCCCGGCGGGAGCTTGATGCGCAGCGACCAGGTGATGGCCTCATTGCTCATACCGGCGACCTGTAGTGCTGCACCGGTCCGTTGACCGCCAGCTGCCAGACGACCGTGTTCTGCCGCCGGCCCTTGCGACGAGCCGAGTCTCCGATCAGGTTCAGCGCGACGAGCGCATCCAGGTCGGCGGATACCTTGCCGGCGCTCTGCTCAGTCAACGTCGCCAGATAGCCCAGGCCGGGGAAGCAGCAGTTCTCCTTGTCGACCAGCTGCGCCATGGCGAGGAGCACCAGCTTTCGGCCCGGGTCGCCCACCTGCTGCTGGAACGCCCACTTGGTGGCCTCCGTGCTCACGGCGAAATCCCGCGGCGCGCCGCTGGCGCATGGCGGCGCACGCTCTCGCCCAGCTCTTCGAGGATGGCCACGAGGCGGAACGCCGTCGAGCGGCTGCAGTCCAGGCGCGCGACCAGGTGGGCGGGGCTGATCGGCGTGCGCAGTTGGCGCGCGGTGTCGATGACGCGGCACGCAGGCACGCGATCGCAGAGCTCGGGGCGGTACTCCGGCGGGACGATGTCGTAGAGCCAGCGCGCGACCTCGATCAGTTCGCGCGACGCGCTGCCGGTGTTCGAGTGCAGCTTCACGCGACCACCCCTACCGGCCCACCGCGCAGACCTGCCTCGATGCGGTCGAGCACGGCCTGCAGGGTCGCCTTCTGGGTGACCACCTCGGCGCCGAGCGCGCGGTACTCGCTCAGCGCTCGCCGCAGGCGAGGGATGTCCTGCGCGTCGACGACGCCGTCGGCGTTGATCTCGGCGATCGCCTGCAGCGCCTGGCCGAATTCGATCGCGACGCGGGCGGTGCACAGCAGCTGGCCAGCAATGCCAGCATCCGGTGCCCGCGCGCCGATGAACCCGTAGCGGCGCGCGAGCTCGCGTGCGCAATCGAGGCGCCAGGGCTCCGGCAACGCCTCCACCCAGGCCTCCTCCAGATCCGCCGGCAGCTTGACCGTGCCATTGCGGAACCGCTCGATCAGCTTCGCGTTGAGCTTCTCGGCCTTGGCGATGCTGTCGGCGTCTGTGCCCGCGTGGAACTGCGTTGTGCGCTCGGCCGGGGCGACCTGGGCCATGTAGGCCTCGGCGACCGCGCTCGCGAACGACGCGTCGGTATGCCGGCTGTTGCGGATGGCATCGGTGGTGAAGCGGAAGATGACCGCGGCGCGTGGCTCGCGGTACTGACGTTCTTGCGTCATTGGCAGGGTGCCTCGGATGCGTGATCGTGGGCGGCATGGACGCTCTGCCCCGGATCGAAGGACTGACCCTCACCGCCCTGCGGCGCTACAGCTCCCTGGACGGACTGGGGTGCGTCGTGGCCGTGCTCTGGCGGCCGCTGATCGGGTGCCGGCCCGGTGTAGGCTCGGAGGTGCGACCCACCCTCACCGGCACCGGAGACCGGCATGGACATGGAAGACCGCGTGGAACGACTCACAGCGACGATGCTCGAGCTGAGCGGACGAACGTTCGTCGTGGATGTGCTTCTCGACACACTCATCGCGACGCACCCGATGCCGGAGCAGGTCGCCGATCTCTTCGAGCACATGCTGAGCACACAGACTCATCAGCTGATGGACGAGGGCTTCGATCTGAACGCGAGCATCGAGGGCAGTCAGGCTGTGCATCGCGCAGTGACGATGTTTGCGGACCACTACCTCCGACGAGTTCGGCTAGCCGCCGGAGAGACTCCACGATCGGACTCGTAGCGACTGCGTTTGCCAGAGCGGCGATCGCTTCGTCTGTGGGGCGGCGGGCCCGCAGCTCGGCGCGAGTGGGGTTGTTGAGCCAGTCGCGCAGCCACAGGCGGGGGTTCCATGTGCGCATATCAGACGACCTCCACAGCAACGGAATGCGGCACGCGGCCGCGAAAACGGGAGATAAATAAATGGCCGAGCTTTTGAACCGCGAGCTGCAGCGGGCACTTTTGGAGCGCCTCTACATGAGCTATCCAGCGACCCAGTACAGCTCTGAGCTTCGCGACCTCGCTGGGGAAACCGCGATCGCCGTCAACCTGGCCTACCTGGCGGAGCACGGACTGGTCGATTGCGAGGTCGGCGAGTACGGCAGGGGTGCGAAGGTCGCTACCCGGCCCAAGATCACCGCCAAGGGCGTCGACTTCCTCGCGGACGATGGCGGCCTCGGCGCGATCCTCGGCACGGTGACCGTCAAGCTGCACTCCGACACCGTGCGTGACCTGCTGATCGCCCGCGTCCGTGCATCCGACGAGCCCGACACCGTCAAGGCGCGCTTGATCGACCAGTTGAAGGCGACGCCAGCGGTCGCGCTGGGCCAACTCACCGAGCGCGCACTGGACGCCGGGCTGCAGGCGATGCCCCGCTTCGCCGAGTGGCTGCAGGCGCAGTTCTGATGCGCAAGACATCAGGCTTCCTCCAGACGCGGTGCGGCTACGCCTGCCCCGCTCTGGCGCGCGACGGGTGTGGTCGATGAAGGCGTTTTTCCTGCACTACGAAGTCGTGCCAGCAACGCCGACGGAAGAGGTTCAAGGCGGTACCGCGGAGGTGTGCTGCCTTGCAGAAGACGTGCAAGCAGCTGACGTGCTCGCCCGAAACCTGATCCTGAGCCAACGGTTCCTGCCTGGGCCCGCGCAAGCCGCCAGGCAGCATGCGCTTGGGCAGACGCGCGGCTTGGATGCAATCGAATCGACGCTGCTGGAGAAAGCTCGCCAGCGAACACCACCGGCAGCTCTGATGCTGACCGCGTGGGGCGCGCCACGAGAGCACGCAGAGGTTCGGCCACTGCCGATCCCAGCCGACGGAAGTAAGCACTGATGCGCATGTCAGGCCACCTCAACCGGTCGGCCGATGCGGTTCGCGTCGGGGTTGTCGCTCAAGAGTCCGAAGGCAAAGGCGCCGCCCTCCCTGCGATACGCTGCTGCTTCCACACGAGCAGCCCGCAAGGAGGGCGACATGGTCAAGAAGATATTGGGGGACGGCGACTCGATGGATATCGAGCTCAAGCCGGGCGTCATGACCCAACTCAACAACCGGAGCACCGGAAACTGGGAACTACGGGTGGAGACGATCGGCGGCTCAGTCATCACGTTCACCGTCCCCGCGGGCGGGTACTTCGGGATCAACCCGGCCGGAGACCTGGTCAGCATCAAGATGGAGGTCGGCGACCTCGCGCCCCGAGGCCCCAGGTCCATCGACAAAAACTGAAATTACGTCTCCGTCGCGCACGGCGCGGACCCGGACCGGCCACGGAAACCGGGACCGGATTTCCAAGACGGCCATCAGGCCACCTCCACGGGCGGCCCGATTCGATCCGCGTCCGGGTCGTCAACGACCGCGCCGAAGATGTCGGGGCGCCTGAGTCGCTCAATCTCCGGGATGCCGCGGTACTTCCAGTTCTGGACGCGCTGGACGCCACGTGGAAGCTCGAACCCCAGCTTCCTGGCCAGTTCTGCAGGGCCGCCAAGCGCTTCGATCACGCTGGCGTCGTCGTGGTAGAGGGGGCTAGGACTAGTGGTCATGGCGAGATTAAACGCCATGTGTAATCAGGAGTCAACGCGACGTGTAACAACGCGGCGTTTAGCTGCCGGACAATGGGACATGTCAAAAGACGCGCCCCACCCGTCCTATCAGAGACTTCGCGAAGCACTCTCTCTAGTGCTCGACCGCGACATCACCGGCACTACCGAGGTCGGCAACGCCCTGGGCGGTTCAGCGCAGATGGCGAACAACTGGCCGAAGCGTGGCGTTTCGAAGGAGGGCGCGCAGGAGGCTCAGTCGCGCTACGGCATCAGCGCCGTTTGGATTCGTCAAGGTCAAGAGCCGATGCTGGTCGAGGGGGCGCACCGGGTCGCCACTCGTGAGACTGGCGGTAACTACCTTCGCGTGCAGCAATTGGACGGCGAGGGAGACATGGGAGACGGACGGATCAACGAGGACTACCCGGAGGTGGTCCGATCGATGGATTTCGCCGAGGCCTACATCCGCAGCGTGATTGGGTTCGTGCCCCCGCCCGGCCGCTTGTGCCTGGTCACCGGTCGCGGCGACTCGATGATTCCGATCATCCAGCCAGGCGACGTCGTCATCGTGGACACAGGCGTGCAGTCATACGAGGGAGACGGCGTCTACCTCATCAACTCTGGCAACGGGCAGCAGATCAAGGGGCTGCAGGACCGAGGCGACTCGATCTACGTAGTGAGCGCCAACACTAGCCTGTATCCAGCCTTCCCAATTCCTCCCGGGGCCGTGATTGGCGGCAAGGTCTACGTTCGGAACAGGATAGACCGTCTGAACTAGTGGCTAGCTCCGTCAGCTGGCCTATTCATGAACGCCGGAGTGACTGCGCTCGCACTTCTTGCCATCTCTCTTGAAGTTTCACACCATGCGACCGATATTCGTATATACAGAGGGTCGCAAGAACGCATCGAGACCCGATGGAGAGCGATATGGGCTTGTATATACGAAACGTACCGCACTACAATGGGCGGCTTCGCCAGGAGGGCGACTGTAGATGGGCAGGATCCGGTTTTCGAACGCGGTCAAGAAGAAGCTGAAAGAGAAGCATGACGTAGACACCGCCGAGGCTGAGCAGTGCTTTGCGAACAGGACCGGCAAGCTTCTTGAGGACAACCGCGAGCAGCACCTCACCGACCCACGAACCGTATGGTTCATCGCGCCTACGAATAAGGGGCGCTTACTCAAAGTGTGCTACGTCCCTAACAATGGGGACTTCGACGTGCGCACCTGCTTCCCGCCGAACGAGGTCGAAATGACCATCTATCGGAAACACGGGACTCCAATCGACTTTTGAGGAACATCAATGACCACGCACACCCTTGATCCCAAGATCACCGCCAAGTGGGAAAACGGCGAGTACGGGCGTAGCGACGAGCATGTGGTAGTGGCATCGGAAGCCCTTCACAACCAACTTGACGAAGCGCTTGCGATGAAGCTCGTTTCAATCCGCCTGCCGATTCCGCTGATCGATAGCTTGAAGGCCATTGCCTCGTTTCATGAGATCGCCTACCAGCCTATGATCCGTGATCTCCTGACCAGGTTTGCCCGGTCAGAGGTGCAGCAGATCGTGAGCGAACTGGACGCCAAGATGCGCGCTGCCCAGAGGACAGACGAATCTAGCCCACCGGTTGATTCGTTCATGGAACGCACGCGCGCTGCGGCTTGCGGCTAACAATTCATTCAAGTCGTTCCGAAGAAAGCCCCGCATCAGCGGGGCTTTCTCGTTTGAGGCCGTGAGCAATGCGGCTCTATCGCGTCAGCATCTGGCGTACCTCGCCCCCCTCGGGAACTTCAATTCGTGTCGAGATCACTCCCCCTTGCTGGGACGATACGTAGGGGCCAGGGATCTCCCACACAACCTGCGACGTGAGGTAGTAGGCCCCAGCGGGCACGTTTTCGAACCTGAAGTTACCGGAGCCGTCAGCCTGCGTCGTGATGATGTACTTCGGCAGCCTCGGATCAGCCGGCGACAGAGCACGGTTCACCAGATACGAGTTTTCGTACCAGAACGTGCTGTAGCTGGTCACCGGATTCAGAGCGACCTCGCTTCCCGCGCCATAGCGCACCTCGCCGATCCGCGTGCGAAGGAAGACCTGGCCCGTCACCACGGCCGTTCCTTTACGCGCCTCGAGCCCTGCGTATTCGTGCTCCGGAAAAACTGGCCGTACGCCTGGTGCCGAGGCGCATGCCGTCAGGGCAGCAGTTGCGATCACAACTGCGGCGATCTTCATCTTCATCCTTCCCCCTCGCGATCCGTTGATGGTGGAGCTCCAGCGCGACGCCGCGGCCGCAAGTTCAATTCTACTAGGCACCCTATAAACACGGTGTTGACTTATTTTTAAACGCTGCGTTTAATGGCTTCGTCGACTGGCACTCCCGCCAGCGACGGGCGACCGGCGAGTCACCTTCCCCCTGAGGTGACTCGCCGCCGCCCTCCTGATCGGCCGGAGGGTGTCCATGTCCCAGCAGTCCGCATTCCGTCGCAGCCAGCGCCGCACCGCGCTGGCCTTCGCCGCCGTCTACGGCGCCATCACCGTCGCGATCGTGGCCTGCTCGCCCGGCGAGGCCGCCGCCCCGGCTGCCGCGGTCATCGACGACGCCGGCGCGCCGGCGACCCTGGTGCTGGCCGAACGCCGGCTCTGCGCCGCGGTCGTCGTCTACGGCGCGGTGCGCAGTGACGCGTACGACCAAGCAGCCGTGGCCGCGCGCACCGCGCTCAACGGGTTCAACGAGCTGGGCCATACGCCCGACTGCGGCCTCGCCCTGACCCGCACCGTCGCCGCGGGCGTCGATCCCGACCGCTGGCAGCGCGCGCTGGACGCCGTCGACGCGATCGAGGACGGCAGCTACGTGGTTCCCCTCGCCTGCTCCCGCGCCGCCGTGATCCTCCCCTCCCGGGCGGCGGTGCGGGCGCAGTGCGTTTTCGGCGATCTGGCGTTCGTGGAGTCGGGTCGATGAGCCGCGGCACCGCGTTGACGGCGGCCGATCGTGCTGCGATTCGCATGGCGATGGACACCCCCATGACGGACGACGAGGCGATCAGCCTGATCGCCGAGCTCGTGCTGCTGGCGACGGAGTTGATGAAGGTCGCAACGCCCGCGCAGCAGCGGGCCCTGATGCCGACGGTGGTTCGCGCCGGGAACATGGCGCCCTATGTGCGTGACCGCCTCCGGGCCAATGCCGACCACCCCGACGCACAGCTGATCGCCGCGGCGCGGGACATGCGCAACGCCCTGTCCTCTGCCCGCGGCGTCCTGGCAAGCGCGCTTCGCGCCGCCGCGCCCGACATGTTCGAGTCGGATGCCGATATCGCCGAGCACCTGACGATCCAGATGATCGACGCGGCCCTGCAACGCGCGTCCGGAGCGAAGCCGTGACCCGCCGCGCCCTGTTCTGGATCGGCGTCGCCGCGGGCGCCGCGCTCTGGGCGCTCCTGGGCGCCGTTGACGCCACGGGCTGCCGGCCATGAGGATCCTCGACGTATCCGGAGTGCTCGAGCGCGCCGGCGCCGACCGTGAGGCCGCTGAGGGCTCGCAGGCGCATGCGCTGGCCGAGGTCGACGCCACGTTCGTCCAACTGCGCCGCATGCTCGGCGCAACTGTTACCGCGCTGCGCTCGTTCCAGGAGGGCAACACCGACGGCGCGTTCGCCCAGGAAGTGGCGGACGCGGCCGAGGCTGCGCTGCGCCGCGTGGGCGGTGCGCTGTGACCACTGCAGACCACACCCTCATCGTCGCCCTGACGGCGCTCAGCCTGCTGGCCTGGATCTCGGCCACCGCCTGGGGCGCGATCGTGTTCGGCGACTGGCTGCAGGCGCGCGGCGTCTCCATGCGCGTTGCCGACCGCGTCGAGCAGATCACCTGGGCCCTCGCGGTCGTAGGCGGGGTGGTCGTTGCTGTGCTGGTGGCGTCCGCATGAAGGCGCTCGGCCAGCACATGACGCCGGACTGGGCAGCGGCAGAGCTCGTGGACCGCTACTTCGCGGACCTCGGTGCCGACGACCACGTGCTCGAGCCGACCTGCGGCCGCGGCGCGTTCCTGCGCGCTGTCCCGGAGCACGTCGCGGCGACGGGCGTCGAGATCGATCCCGACCTCGCCGCGATCGCACGCGCCAACACCGGCCGGCCGGTCATCGTCGGCGACTTCCGGATGGTCGACCTGCGCGTGCAGCCGACGGCCGTGGTCGGGAATCCGCCGTTTGTGACGCGCACCATCGGCGAGATCCTTGAGCGTTGCTGGCAGCTGCTCCCGGACGAAGGTCGCGTCGGCATGATCCTGCCGGCCTACTGCCTGCAGACGGCGTCGACGACGGTAGCGCTGGCCGAGCGCTGGTCCATCCGCCAGGACATGCTGCCGCGCAACCTCTTCGGGCGGCTCGTCTACCCGATTTGCTTTGCGGTGCTCACGAAGGGCGCGGCGCGCGGACTCGTCGGGTTCGCCCTGTATCACGAGCAGCACGCCGTGACGCGCCTGCGCACGCGGTACAGGGCCCTGCTGGCCAGCGGCGAGGGCTCGGCCTGGGTCGCGATCACCCGCGCCGCCATGGAGGCCCTGGGCGGCCGCGCCAGCCTGCAACAGCTCTACCGCGAGATCGACGGCCACCGGCCGACCCCGAATCCCTTCTGGCAGGCCAAGGTCCGGCAGACCGTGCAGCGCATCGCTGTGCGCGTCGACGCCGGCGTCTGGGCCCTGCCACCCACCCTGGAGCACGCCGCAGCATGAAAGAGCCCTCGATCACCGTCGCCTTCCGCCCGTTCACGCTGGCCCTGCGCCGCACGAACGCCGCCGGCGAGTTCGTCGCCACGCTGTCGCTGACCGGCGCGCCGACCGCGCTGGTGCATAGCACGGCGAGCACCCACGCGGGGGTGCGCACCGACACGCCGACGCCCTGCCTGCAGATCGGCACCGCGCAGTTTGCAGTGCCCACGCGCCAGCTCGCCCGCATCGGCGAGTGGCTCGTCGCTCAGCACGCACCCGTTGATCTCTCCACAGCTCTCGCGTCAGAAGCCGGCGCTGAGCCCCGCGAGCAGGTGGCTGAGCCGTGGCGGGAGCCCACAGCAACCCCCACCCCCACGCCGACGTACTGACGCAGTCCCTTCACCCCAACCGCCGGCACGCCGGCAAAGGATTCCCCGTGTCCGACTCCATCCCGAACGCTGCCACCGACCAGGCGCTCAAGATCCTCGCCGACGGCAGCGAAGTCCCCGCAACCGATCCGCGTACCGACCACGTCGCCGTGCTGTTCCCCGACGGTTGGATGGTCGCCTGCCGGCCGCTCACCGATACGGACGGCGAGTCGCTGCCGAACGCCGACGCTGTCGATGCCGCCGCCGCGGCTCTCGATCTGCTGGGGCACAACGACTGGCAGACCGCGCCACTCGACGAAGTGTGGCTGCGCCACATCCTCAAGCACGACCGTTACGACCCGGCGCTCGACAGCAACCTGTTCCCCAATCTCGCGCGCGGTGACTGGTACTGGACCGGTACGAACACGCCCTGGTCGAAAGACACGGCGTCGTCGTCGGCGTCGTCCGCGTTCGGCGTCTTTCTCGGCCTCGGCCACGTCGGCAGCGTCCCCCGGTACCTCTCGGGGTTCGGGCTGGCGTGTCGTCGTGCCCGTCAGTAGTCGCCCCTCTGCCGCGACCCACCTCCCCCGCGCGTTGCCGCACCAGCCCACTCACCCATAGGAATCCATCGTGACCAACAGCGAACAGAGCAACATCGATCTGCGCAGCGAACCCGCGGCGCCGGCTCTCCACGTCAACGTCGAGGGCGACCTGATCATCAAGCTCGACAGCAAGCCGGACGCGTCCGCGGCGCTCCTCGCGCTTTTGGGGCCGCGGTTCCACCGCGGCGGTTTCACCGGCAAGGATCCGCGCCAGGCGCCGGGAGCTGCCATGCGCACGCAGGTCGCCGAGCCGCGAAAGGTGCTCAACGACGGCACGCAGGTCCCGGCCTCCGACCCGCGCACCGACCATGTCGCGGTGCTGTTCCCGGAGACCGGCGTGATGATCGCCACCAAGCCGCTGTCGCGCGACGGGAGCCCGTATGCAACGCAGCAGGACGTGGAAGCCGCCGCCCGCGGCCTGCGCCTGCTCGGCTACGACGACTGGCAGCTGGCATCGGACAAGGTCTACGAGCGCCACGTGATCGACCGCACGCGCCGCAAGCCGGCCGTGGACCCGAGCCTGTTCCCGAACCTCCCGCTCCGCGACTGGTACTGGACCAGCACGGTGCTGGTCGAGGAAGACGGCACGGCGTCGTCGTCGGCGTCGTCCGCGTTCCTCGTCGATCTCAACCTCGGCGACGTCTACGACGGCCCCCGGGACGTCTCGGGGTTCGGGCTGGCGTGTCGTCGTGCCCGTCAGTAGTTTGACCTTTGCCTGACTGACCATGGCCTCGCGCTTCCAGCCGCCACCCATCGTCGACGCCGCGCGCAGGTTGTGCGCGGACGTCGAACAGGTCGTGCGCACGTTCCCCCGCTACCACCGGTACCAGACCGGTGCGGAGCTGCGCCGACGTGCAGACGCCATCCTGATCCTCGCCTCCCGCACGTGGCACCGCGGCGAGGGCCGCCTCGAATGCGCGACCCAACTGGTCGACGCGATCGATGCGTTCAAGGAACGTCTGCAGGTCTGCAAGCTAGTGCGTGCGTTCCAGCGATTCGCTCAGTTCGAGCGGCTCGCCGGCGCCGCGCACGATCTCGGCATGCAGGCCGGCGGCTGGAAGCGCAGCATCGAGCAGCACCCCAACGCCCAGAATGCGCGCGCCGGTCGGCCAGCGCAGCGCGGCGAGAAACTGAGTACCCGCGACGCCCGCCAGAGGGCCAAATCATGACGAAGCCACGCTATCCCGTCCGGGCCTGCGTGGCCGGGTCGCAAGTTCGCGGGGAGACGGCGTCGTCGTCGGCGTCGTCCGCGTTCAACGTCAATCTCAACAACGGCAACGTCAACAACAACCACCGGAACAACTCGGGGTTCGGGCTGGCGTGTCGTCGTGCCCGTGAGTTTCAGGGTGCAGGGCGCGTGGAGCTGCGCGCTCTGTTCGATGCCTATCAGGCCGCCAGGCGCGGCAAGCGCCCCAGCTTCGACAAGCTGGGCTTCGAGCGCCGCTGGATCGATCAGCTCTATTCGGTCCAGGCCGAGCTCAACGCCGGCACGTGGGCGCCCTCAGCGTCCACGTGCTTCATTGCCACCCGGCCGAAGGCCAGGGAAATCCACGCCCCCGCCTTTCGGGATCGCGTTGTCCACCACTGGCTGGTGCCCCAGCTCGAGGCCATCTACGAGCCCCGGTTCATCGCCCACAGCTACGCGAACCGCGTCGGCAAGGGCAGCCACGCAGCCGTGCGATACGCCCAGCGCTGCGTGCACCAGGTCCAAGATGGCCAGGGCGGCGGGTTCTTCCTCAAGCTCGACATCCACAACTTCTTCAACAGCATCCGGCGCGACCTCCTCTGGGCCCAGATGAAGCCGGTGCTGCAGCGCGCGGGATCGCCGGATGCTGCGATGCGCGCGACGCATGCGCTGCTGCGGGGTGACCCGCTGCGGGCCGGCGTGCGCCTCCGTGCGACAGCCGAGCAGCTGGCCCTCGTGCCGCGGCACAAGCGCCTCGACATGGCTCCGCGGCACTGCGGCCTGCCGATCGGCAACCTCTCCAGCCAGTTCCTCGCGAACGTGTGCTTGGACGCGCTCGACCAGTTCGTCAAGCACACGCTCAAGGCGCGACGCTACGTCCGCTACGTCGACGACTTCGTGCTGTTCCATCAGGACCGCGCGCAGCTGCAGCGCTGGCTGCGCCAGATCGAGACCTTCCTCTCGGAGAAGCTCGGTCTCCGGTTGAAGGACGCTACCGAGCTGCGACCGCTGACGGCCGGGCTCGATTTCCTGGGCTACGTCATCTACCCGACCCACACGCTGGTCCGCCGACGTGTCGTCGCTCACCTGCAGGAGGCGCTGAGCAACTGGGAGGTCGCGCACGTCCGCGGAAACAAGTTGCGCGGCACGCCGGGTGACTTCGACCACATCCGCACGGTGCTGGCCAGCTATGCCGGCCACATGCGCCATGCAGCGACCTGGAGGCTGTGGCGCCGCATCGAGCGGCGATTCCCGTGGATCCCGACCGCTGCCCGCGCCCGCCGCTTCTCCCACCGCCTGCGGGCCAGGCACATCACCCTCAGGAGCCAACCGATGCGGCAGCCCCGACCGGCGCGCGAGGCGCTGAACGTGCGCGCCCAGCGCCAGCTGGACCTGTATCGAGACGACCCGGCCCGTCTGGCCGCCGCCCACCGGATCGCGGACGACGTCGCGCTCCACGATCCCCATTGGACGCCGGCCGAGCAGCGCCGACGACACGACCAGTACATCAACGATGCCGAGCGCCTCGAGCGCGCGGCCATGGAGCGAAAAGCATGACTGCACCCTGCCGGAGCGGGACCATCCACCTGGGTGACGCAAGCCTGTCGATTTGGGAGGAGCCGAAGGTTCCGCTGATAGGCCGGAACGCGTGGGAGACCCAGTTCAAGCGCGACGTCTTCGCTCGGATCATCCAGACGCTCAACCGCATCGGCTGGACTTGCACGATGCCCGAGGTCGACGCCGCGAGCGTCAAGTGCTACGGCGGTAACGTGGCTCGTTGGTCCGCGCAGCGCCGCCGATTCTGTGTCAAGGGCGACCTCAAGGCCGACTTGGAGATCAGCGGCCGGACGATCTCGCTCAAGATGTTCCAGTCGGTCAACTGTCCGACCAGGCCGGACCACGAGGGACGCTACGAGTCGAACAAAGAGGCGGTGATGCCGTATGTCCTGCGACTGGAAATGCAGCGCACACGCCGCCGCATCTGCGACTACCTTTGCGCAGTGCTCGGCGGCTACGAAGTTGCGCCCGCCAAGGTGGCAAGCCCGAGTCCGGATCCGCTCGCGTTCTTCAACTCCAGCTGGACAGATCATCGATTCGAGCGTGATCGCGCCGGCTGGCCAAGCGATCGTGCACTGAGCAGTTGGTCCCGGACCGACCAGGACGGCGTGCCGCTGCACCACGGTGACGTGCGCTTCATTCGCGACGCGCGGAATGGCCGCCTCCGGCGCGGCCGGGTCTACGGCGGCATCAACGGCATGTGGACTTTCGTCTACGGCCCCGGTCGCCGCGACCACGAGTGTCACCCCGCCAACCAGTTCTTCAGCTACACGCCGGGCTTGCCTCGCAAGCAGGTGCCCGCCAAGACCCGGCGGAAGCAGCTCCAGCGCGAGCTCGACAAGGCGGTCAGCTCGATGCAGTTCGAGCGTGCCGCCGTCCTGCGCGACCTCATCCACCCCGATCGAACCCCACCCCGCAACGCCGCCAAGCCGCAACAACGCGCGGCGCAGGAGCATCAGCCATGAACGAACCCGTCAGCAATCCTGAGCAGTTGACGCCCCGCGCCGATCAAGCGGCCTCGCAGTCGCCGAGCTACGACGCCCTCACGCTGATCGTGCAGTCGATATGCGGCGCCCTGGACCGGGCCGGCGTTACCGACTGCGACGACCCGGGCGAGGCCATCGACGTGATGCGCGAGCGGTATGAAGCGCGGATCGCCGAAATGACGGCGCAGGACGCGCCCGCCCCGGTGGCCAGCGACTGGATCGACATGGTGATCCGCGACGTGTGTGAGCTTGACCCGGCAGACGGGCTGAGTTCGGTCAGCGTGCGGCTGAAAGACCTTCACATGATTATCGAACGGCACGCGCCTGCCGTCGCTCCGGTGGCCGGTGATGCTGTGGCCCGGCTTGTCGGCCTGATGCGCGAAGTGGTGCCGGCGCTCGAATCCACCGGCTTGAATGTCTCGCTCGCCGCCGACGTGAAGGTCGCGGCGGCCGCCCTCGCACAAGACCGCGCATCGCAGCCCGTGGCGGTGGTGCCGGAAGCTCTCGAATGGCTCCGCTTGAAATTGCTCGGGGAGCCGGTGCGACGGGAGAAGATGGGCGGCCAGACGCACAGCTATCTCGATGCTTCCGAGGTACTGGGATGGGTCGAGGAAGCGCAGAAGCGTGCCACGCCCAAGCCGGCAGCGCCCAAGCCGGCAGCGCCCGATGCCGAGGTCGGCGTCGATTCCCCGCTTCTCGGCAAGTACGCCGACGTGCTCGCCCCCTTCGTCGCGATGATGGAGGCCGAGCTGCACGCCAATGCCGGTAAGGGCGACCGCCCCGGGTGGCTGGAAATGGACCGCGAGACGGCGCTGCTGGAGATCTACTACCACGTCGCGAAGCTGCAAAAGGCAGCGCGAGACGACGACCAGCATCGCATCCGTGAGAACGCGGCCGACGTCGCGAACATGGCGATGATGCTGGCCGACGTGTGCGGGGTGCTGCCGCCGGCAGCGCAGGAGGTGCGCAATGGCTGATTCCATCGTACAGGCGCTGTTGCGACGATGCGCCGAGTGCTGGGAAGACAACGCCGGCGCGGACATCGGAGTGGCTAAGCTGGACGCGCTCACAACTCTCGGGTTTCTGACGAAGCGGCGTGCAGGTAGGCACGGCAACGTCTACACGTTCACCGACGCAGGCCACGCCGAACTGGAAGTCGCAGAGCGCGCGGGCGACGAGGTGGATGAGGCGATGTCCAGACTCCGGTCTCATCCTGACAAACGTCTGTGGCGCAGTGATCTCGTGGGTGACTGGATCAGCCAAGAGCGAATGCGGGCGATCTTGAGCACGGCCCTGCGCGCTGATGGGGAGGACCGCTGATGTCCATCGACGCCTACCCACTGACCTGGCCCGCGTACCGGCCGCGCACGCCGCGCGCCGAGCGCAAGGTCGCCGACTTCGGAAAACGCGACAGCAATCCCAGCGGCGGCTTCCGCTACAAGCGGGCGCTGACCATTGCCGACGCGGTCAGCCGCGTGCACAGCGAGATATCGGCGTTCACGCGCACCGGCCGTCCTTGGCGGATCGATCCCGATCACGTCGTGATCAGCACGAACATACCGACCACACGCGCCGGGTTGCCGTACAGCACAGCGAAGGCGCCCGAGGACAGCGGCGTCGCCGTCTACTTCACCTTGGACGGCGAGGACTACTGCCTGGCATGCGATCGCTGGACTCGCGTCGCCGACAACCTCGCCGCGATCGCAGCGCATCTGGGCGCGATGCGCGGCATGGAGCGCTGGGGCGTCGGCGACCTGCGCCAGGCATTCGCCGGATACGCGCAGTTGCAGGGGCCCGTCTCGCTCTCCTGGCGCGACGTTCTCGACCCCGCCGATCCGCTGGGCAGCTACCGGCGCCTGCGCTCGAAGGCGCACCCGGACCGCGGCGGCAGCGATGCCGAGTTCGCGCGGGTCGAGGCGGCCTGGGCGGAGTACGAGAAGGAGTCCGGGAACCATGGCTGAGACCTCCGCGATCGAGTGGTGCGACTCCACCTTCAATCCCTGGATCGGCTGCACGCGCGTGTCGCCGGCCTGCGACCACTGCTACGCCGCAGTCAGCACGCCCGCGCGCGCGCTCGGCGTCGAATGGGGGATTGGACAGGCGCGCCGCCGCACCGCTACCACCAACTGGAAGCTCCCCCTGCGCTGGAACGCTCAACACGCCGCGTTCGTCAGTGGGCACGGCCGGCGCCGGCGCGTGTTCTGCGCCTCGCTCGCCGACGTGTTCGATAACGAGGTCGACACGCAGTGGCGCGTGGATCTTTTCGCCCTGATTCGCGCCACGCCGAACCTAGACTGGCTGCTGCTGACGAAGCGAATCGGGAACGCCGGTCGCATGATCGCGGACGCGGTTTCAGCGCTACCGCGCGACGCGCAGTGCGGGACCAGCCAGTTCAACCACACGCCCATCGCGCAGTGGCCCTGGGCGAACGTCTGGCTGGGCGCAACGATCTGCAACCAGGCCGAGGCTGACCGCGACATCCCGAAGCTGTTGGCGGCGCCCGCCGCTGTCCGCTTCCTCAGCATGGAGCCCCTACTCGGCCAGGTGATGTTCCGGTGGGCCCCATGGGCGCATCAGGCACGGGGGCAGTCCTACCGGCAGTACCTGGACCAGCAGGGGCGCGTAACCGAGTTTGAGGCCCTGCGACAGATCGATTGGGTCATCGTTGGCGGGGAGTCCGGCGTGCACGCCCGGCCGATGAACCCTCAGTGGGCCCGCGACGTGCGCAACCAGTGCGCCGCCGCAGGCGTGCCGTTCTTGTTCAAGCAATGGGGTGAGTGGGTGTCGGTCTCCGAGGTCGCCGGCGCTGGGCCGCATCACACTTTCGACGACGGCAGGACCGTGCGGCGCGCAGGAAAGAAGCTCGCCGGCCGCACCTTGGATGGCGCCACGCACAGCGCTTGGCCATCGACTGATTATGGAGACGACCATGGGCGCCGCTGAGCGACTCGAGGAGCTGCGCACGATCGACGACGTGCAGCGTATGACGGGCATGGGCTCGTCGTGGATCTACGAGCAGATCAAGTCCGGGGCGTTCCCGGCACCGATCAAAATCGGCCGTCGCAGCCTATGGGTGCTGTCCGAGGTCGACGCCTGGATCAAGCGGCAGATCCACGCCGCTCGGGCGTGAGAGACCAACACCAGGCGGCCCAGGCCGCCATCAGCTCGCGACGCTTCTCGATCATCGTCCCGCGCGCGTAGGCCGCGCGGGTCTTGTCGCTGATGATGTGTGCAAGAGCCATTTCGGATAGGTCGTCGGGATACGACGTCGTCTCCCGCGACCAGTCCTTGAACGTGGACCGAAAGCCGTGCACGGTGATGCTGCCGTAGCCCATGCGCTTCAGCACCGCGAGCATCGCGTTCTCGCTGAGCTGCTCCCCGGTGGCGTCGTTCGGGAACAGCAGCTCGCGCCCCAGGCGCGGCTGCACGATCGCCAGCGCCGGCGCGGACAGCGGCACCACGTGCTCCCGCTTCGCTTTCATGCGCTCGCGCGGCACCGTCCAGAGATCGCCGGCGAACTCGCCCGGCACCGCCCCGGTGACCATCGAGGTGCGCGCGGCCGTCAAGATGGTGAACTCGAGCGCCCGCGCTGCCGCCCCGCGACGCGCTGACAGGGCGAGCATGAACTCCGGGACCGCGGCGAACGGCAAAGCACTGAAGTGGGTGACCGGCGCGACCGACGTCGGCTTGGGCAGCAGCAGCGCGAGGTGCCCTTTCCAGCGCGCGGGGTTCTCGCCGCTCCGGAGACGCTTGGCGGCCGCCGCGTCGAGCACGGCCTCTACTCGCTGACGAACGCGCGTCGCGGTCTCGGTCTTGGAAGTCCAGATCGGCCGCAGGATGGCCAGCACGTCATCGGTATCGACCAGGTCGACCCGCTTCCTGCCAATCGCAGGCACGGCATAGGTCTCGAGCGTGCTCGTCCACTGGTCGGCATGCTTCGCGTTCCGCCAGCCGGAGCGCTGCTCTTCGATGAACGCCTGCGCCGCTTCCCAGAACGTCGGCACGCCTGCTGCGCGCGCGGTCGCCGCGCGTCGAGCCGAGAGCGGGTCGATACCCTCGCGCAGGGACCGGCGCGCCGCCTGCGCCGCCTCTCGCGCCTCAGCGAGGCTGACCGTGTGCAGCGGGCCCAGGCCCATCTCGGGCCGGCGGCCGGCGTGCCGGTAGCGGAACACCCAGGTGCGCGCGCCGGTCTTTGTGACCTGCAGGTACAGCCCACCGCCGTCGGCGTAATATCCGGGTGTGGTCGCCGAGGCGACCTTGCGTGCCGACAGCTTGAAAAGCTCGCGCGCCATTCCTACCCACCCATCTACCCATCCGTCAGGCGACGATTGTAGCGGATTTGAGCGGATGCCGGCGGACGTGAAACGGTAGTTTCACCCAGGAATTTCGCGGTTTCACGGATGGAAGCGGACACACCCGGACGCTTGGATGGCGGAGAGAGTGGGATTCGAACCCACGGAAGGTTTGACCCTTCGGCGGTTTTCAAGACCGCTGCCTTAAACCACTCGGCCATCTCTCCGTTGTTACTGCGCTTCCACGCTACACCGCGCTTCGCACGGTGCCGGCGGTTTGACCATCGACCTGCGGTCGATGTTTCCTCCGGCCGGCGGCCTCCGGATCAAGACCGCTGCCTTAAACCACTCGGCCATCTCTCCGTTGTTACTGCGCTTCCACGCTACACCGAGCTTCGCGCGGTGCCGGCGGTTTGACCATCGACCTAAAGGTCGACGCTTCCTCCGGCCTGCGGCCTGCGGCCTGCGGATCAAGATCGCTGCCTTAAACCACTCAACCACTCAGCCGACCGCCTCAGGCCATTGTCGCACGCGCCGCGCCCTGCACGATGCGCGGCGGGGGCGTCGGGGCGCAGTCGCGGGCCTTGCGGTCGCAGTTGCGGCAATCCAGGCTCGAGGCCTCGATCAGCGGGGGCAGTTTCTCGGCCAGGAAGTCGATGAACACGCGCACCGCCGGCAGCAGGCCGCGGCGCGAGGCGAACACCGCGTGGGCGATGCCCTGCGGCAGATGCCAGTCGGGCAGCACGACCTCCAGCTCGCCGTTGCGCACGGCTTCGGCGCACAGGGTCTCGGGCAGCATCGTGATGCCCAGGCCCTGCTTGGCCAGCGCCATCAGCATCGGGAAGTCGAAGCCTGCGACGCGGGGCTTGAGCTCCACACGCCGGGTGGTGCCGTCGGCGGCCTGCAGGTCCCAGCGCTGCTTCACCTCGTCCTCGCCCATGCTCATCGTGGTGTGCTGGCCGAGCTCATCAGGATCCTTCGGGCGGCCCATGCGGTCGAGATAGCCGGGGCTGGCGACCAGCAGTTCCTGGATCTGACCGAAGCTGCGCATGACCAGGCTGCCGTCGTCGTCGAGCTTGGCGCGCACGCGCACGGCGACGTCGAAGCCCTCGTTGATGACGTCCACGCGGCGGTTGCTCACGTGCAACTGCACGCGCACCTGCGGATACCGGGCCAGGAACTCGGGCAGCATCTGCGGGATCGACTGCTGGGCGATGCTCACCGGCACGCTCACGCGCACCAGGCCGCGGGGCTCGGCGCTGAGCCGATCGACGACCTCGCGCGCGGCGGTGGCCTCGGCCAGCATCGACTGGGCATGCCGGAACACGCTCTGGCCGACGTCGGTGACGGCAAACCGGCGCGTGGAGCGCTGCAGCAGCCGCACGCCCAGTTCGGTCTCCAGCTGGCTGATGCGCCGGCTCAGTCGGGATTTCGGGATCCCAAGGGCGCGCTCGGCCGCGGCGAAGCCGCCGTGCTCGACCACCATGGCGAAGTAGTAGAGATCGTTGAGATCCTGCATCGGAGCCGCCTTGCTATCAGGACAATACGCGATATTGGACCACTTTTATCCTATTTTCACAACGAACCATGCCGGGCGGCTTCCCGGCGGTTCATCACTGCAACGACCACCTCGACCGGTCGAGTCGCGCCCGTCAGCCCAGCCGCGTGGCGCCGCCCATGTAGGGTTGCAGCACGGCCGGAATCTCGATGCTGCCGTCGGCGTTCTGGAAGTTCTCCATCACCGCGATCAGCGTGCGGCCCACAGCCAGGCCCGAGCCGTTGAGCGTGTGCACCGGTTCGGGCTTGCCGGTCTCGGGATTGCGCCAGCGCGCCTGCATGCGGCGGGCCTGGAAATCGCCGCAGTTCGAGCACGAGGAGATCTCGCGGTAGGTCTGCTGCGAGGGCAGCCAGACTTCGAGGTCGTAGGTCCGACAGGCTGCAAAGCCCATGTCGCCGCTGCACAGCAGCATGCGGCGGTACGGCAGGCCCAGGCGCTCAAGCACGGTCTCGGCGCACCGGGTCATGCGCTCGAGCTCGGCGTCGCTGTCCGAAGGCCGCACGACCGAGACCATCTCCACCTTCTCGAACTGGTGCTGGCGGATCATGCCGCGGGTGTCGCGGCCGTGGCTGCCGGCCTCCGAGCGGAAGCACATCGAGTGCGCGCTCATGCGCAGCGGCAGCGCGGCGGCGTCGACGATGCTGTCGCGCACGGTGTTGGTCAGCGGCACCTCGGCGGTGGGAATGAGGTAGCGGGTCTCCTCGCCGAACGGCGTGGCGAACAGATCCTCCTCGAACTTGGGCAGTTGGCCGGTGCCGCGCATGGTGTCGGCGTTGACGATCACCGGGACGCTGGTCTCCTCGTAGCCGTGCTCGCCGGTGTGCAGGTCGAGCATGAACTGCGCCAGCGCCCGGTGCAGACGCGCGAGCTGGCCGCGCAGCACGGTGAAGCGCGCGCCGCTGAGCTTGGCGGCGGTCTCGGCGTCGAGCCAGCCGTGGCGCGCTCCGAGTTCGACGTGGTCGCGGACCGGGAAGTCGAAGGCGCGCGGATCGCCCCAGCGCGCCTGCTCGACATTGTCGGCTTCGTCGCGGCCGACGGGCACGCTGGCATCGGGCAGATTCGGGATGCCGAGCGCAAGGGTCTCGAGTTCGGCCTTGATGCCGTCCAGGCGGGATTCGCTGGCCTTGAGCTCGTCGCCGAAGCCTGCGACCTCGGCCAGCAGCGGCGCGACGTCCTCGCCGCGCGCCTTGGCCTGGCCGATCGCCTTGCTGCGGGTGTTGCGCAGGTTCTGCAGGTCCTGCGTGCGCACCTGGATCTGCTTGCGCTCGGCCTCCAGCGACTCGATGCGCGCGACCGGCAGGTCGTACCCGCGGCTGTCGCGCAGCCGCGCGGCGGTGTCGGCGAGGTGTTGGCGCAGCAGGCTGGGATCGAGCATCGGGGCGTCGTCATCGAAAGCGGGGACGGCATTATCGCCCGGATCGGCGATCGGCCGAAGCGGCGTCCGGCGCGGAGGCCTGTGACAGAATCGTGCGCCCCGTTTTTCGATGGAGCCTGCCGTGCCCGCACCCTCGCCTGCCCCACGCGCCCGCCATGCGTTGCGGCAGGCGTTGCCCACCCGCCGGGCGTGGCTGCTGATCGCGGCGGCCTGCGCGCTGGGTGGGCTGCTGTTCGCAGGCCTGTGGTGGGGGCAACGCGATGCCCGCGCGCCCGATGGCGAGATCGCCGTCGGGACGCCGGACGCGTCGAATGGGCGCGCGACGCCGTTGCCCGCGCCGCTGCCGGCGAGCCCGGACGGCGCGAGCGGCCGCTTCGGCCCGACGGAACCGCCCGCGTCGGGCGCACCGAGGATCGCGGATGCACCCGTCGCCGGGCCGGCACCTGCGCCGGCGGTGCCGCCGTCGGCCGCCGCCCCTGCGCCGGTGGCCGACAGCGCGCCGCGCCCGCGGTCCACGCCGCAGCCGCGTTACCCGCGCGCGTCGCTGCGGCGCAACGAGACCGGCGAAGTGATGCTGCGGGTCCACGTGGACGCCGACGGACGGGTCTCCGACATCGACGTGATCGCCGCCAGCGGCCATGCCCGGCTCGATCGCGCCGCGGTGTCCGCGGTGCGGCGCTGGCGCTTCGAGCCGGCGATGCGCGACGGCCGGCCGGTGCCCGGCGAGGTGCGGGTGCCGGTCCTGTTCGACCCGACGGAGCGGCGCTGAGCGCGGCTTGCGCTGACGCGACCTCGACATTGCCGGTGGGAGGCTCGGCCCATCTTTCGGCGTGGAGCTACGACATGAACGACCCGATCCGGCGTCCCGGCGATGTCCCACCCCCCGTCGCCCCGCCGCCCGAGCCGCCGCCGCGCAAGGGCTCGAGCCCGCTGATCTGGATCCTGCTGCTGGTCGCACTGGTTGCGCTGGGCTGGTACTTCCTGAGCCAGCGCGACGTGCCGCAGACCGAGCCACTGCCCCCGCCACCGACGATCGGCGACGGCACGACACCGCCGGCCGAGCGCGAACCGACGCAAGCCCCGGCGCCGCGCGCCGCGCGTCCGGCGGCACCTGCAGCGCCTGCCGATCGGCCGGCTCGCGTCGTCGACCAGCCGCGTCCCGCCTACCCGGCCGCCGCCCTGCGCAATCGCGAGGAGGGTTCGGTGACGCTGCTGGTGCAGGTGGACGCCACCGGCAAGCCGACCGACATCAGCGTGGAAAAGCGCAGCCGGTCGCGCGATCTCGACCGCGCGGCGGTCGACGCGGCCCGCAACTGGACGTTCGAGCCGGCGATCCGCAACGGCAAGCCGGAGGCCAGTTCGGTCCGGGTCCCGGTCGACTTCACGCTCGAGGATCAGGCGGGCAGCACGGCGCGCAACTGAGCGTCGAGACCGGTCGGCGCGCCCATCCCCGCGCGCGGGGATGGGCAGACGCGATCGCTGCGATGAAGACCGTCACCGGTGATTGGCCTTCGGGGACGGTTCGGCCCTTGTCCGCGCAGCGGGACTGAAGGGCAGCTGCGAAGGCAGTGGCATGGAACCGTCGCGGTGCGGCCGGCCGCGCCTAGTCGCCCTGCAGCCCGAACCCCGCGCCGCGCGCCAGCGGGACGAAGCCGGGGAACGACGTCGCGACGTTGGCGGTGTCGCCGATTCCGATCTCGCCATCGGCGCGTTGCGCGGCCACGGCGAAGGCCATCGCGATGCGATGGTCGCCATGGCTCTCCACATCGCCGCTGCCTAAGACCGCCCCGCCAACGTCCGACGCGTCCCGTCCGGGGATCGTGGCGCCATCGGGCGCCTCGTCGATGGCGACGCCGAGCGTGCGCAGACCGGTGGCCATGACCGCGATGCGGTCCGACTCCTTGACCCGCAGCTCGGCGGCGCCGGTCACCCGGGTCGGCCCCTCGGCGCAGGCGGCGGCGACGAACAGCGCCGGGAACTCGTCGATCATGTCCGGCACGTGGACTTCCGGCACATTAATGCCGCGTAGCGGTGCATACCGCACGCGCAGGTCGGCGACCGGCTCGCCGCCCTGCTCGCCTGCGTCGGATGCCACGATGTCGGCGCCCATGAGCCGCAGCACGTGCAGCAGGCCGGTGCGGCGCGGATTCATGCCGACGCGGCGCAGCAGCAGGTCCGAGCCGGGCACGATCGAGGCCGCGACCAGGAAGAACGCCGCCGACGAGAAATCCGCCGGCACGTGCACGTCGGTCGCACGCAGGCGATGGCCGCCGGCCAGCCGCGCCACGCCCGGCGCGAAGTCGATCGGCCAGCCGAAGGCGGCGAGCATGCGCTCGGTGTAGTCGCGGGTCGGCCGCGGCTCGCGGACGACGGTCTCGCCCTCGGCATACAGGCCGGCGAGCAGCAGCGCGGACTTGACCTGGGCACTGGCGAGCGCGTTCTCGTACTCGATGCCGGCCAGACGCTGGCCGCCGCGCACGTGCAGCGGCGGCACCCCGCCCTCGCCGGTGTCGATGCGGGCGCCCATGCGCGCCAGCGGCTCGGTCACGCGGCGCATCGGGCGTTTGGACAGCGACGCGTCGCCGACCAGCGCGCTGTCGAAGGGCTGGCCGGCGAGCAGGCCCGCGAGCAGTCGCATGCCGGTGCCGGCGTTGCCGCAGTCGAGCGGGCCTTCGGCGGCGCGCAGACCATCGATGCCGACGCCGTGGACGACGCGCTCGCCCGGAGCCGGCGTCTCGATCGCCACGCCGAGCCGGCGGAAGATCGTCTCGGTGGCGCGGGCGTCGTCGCCCTCGAGGAAGCCGGTGATGCGCGAGGTGCCGTCGGCCAGCGAGGCGAGCATGATCGCGCGGTGCGAGACCGACTTGTCGCCCGGCACGTCGAGTTCGCCGCGCAGCGGCGCGCCGGCGGTGGCGATCCAGCGGGCGGCGCTCATGGCACGGCCACCGGGTAGGAGCCGAGCACGCGCACGTCGCCGGCGAAGGCGTCGATCTCGCCCAGCGCATCCTTGAGCGGGGACTCGTCGACATGGCCGGCGACGTCGATGAAGAAGGCGTACTGCCACAGTGCGCCGTGCGCAGGCCTGGATTCGATGCGGTTCATGCTGATGTCGCGCCGCGCCAGCGGCTCGAGGATGCGGTAGAGCGCGCCGGGCTGGTCGCGGATGAAGACCATCAGCGACGTGCGGTCGTTGCCCGACGGCGGGAACGCGCCGCGGCCGATGACCAGGAAGCGCGTGGTGTTGTCGCTGCGGTCCTCGATCGGCCCGGCGACGACCTTCATGCCGTACACGTGCGCGGCGTTCTCGCCCGCGATCGCGGCGGCGTCGTCGGACTTCTTGGCCCGGCGCACGCCCTCGGCGTTGCTGACCACCGCGTGCTTCTCGGCCTGCGGCAGGTTCTGCCGCAGCCAGCCCTTGCACTGCGCCAGCGACAGACCATGCGAGTACACGCGTTCGATGTCGTCGAGCCGGCCGGTGCGCGAGAGCAGGTACTGGTGCACGCGCAGCTCGACCTCGCCGCAGATCCGCAGCGGCGAGGTCAGGAACAGGTCGAGCGTGGACTGGATCGTCCCCTGACCAGAGTTCTCGACCGGGACGACGCCGAAGTCGGCGTTGCCGGCGGCGACCTCGTCGAACACCTCCTCGATGCTCGCCAGCGGCAGGCCCATCGCCGAATGGCCGAACTGCTTGTGCACGGCCTGTTGCGAGAACGTGCCCTCCGGCCCCAGGTAGCCGATCTTCAGCGGCTCCTGTTGAGCCAGGCACGCCGACATGATCTCGCGGAACAGCCGCACCAGTTCGGTGTCCGACAGTGGGCCGTCGTTGCGGTCGACCACGCGGCGCAGCACCTGGGCCTCGCGCTCGGGGCGGTAGTAGTCGACGGCGGCGGCGAGCTTGCCCTTGGCCTTGCCGACCTGGCGCGCGAACTGCGCGCGCTCGGCGATCAGCGTCTGGATCTGGTGGTCGATGCCGTCGATCTGCGCGCGCACGGCGGCCAGGTCGGGCGGCGTCGCGGGCTTGTCGGCGGTCTTCTTCTTCGGCTTTGCGGCCATCAACATCCTCTCAGAATCTGTGCGTGGTTACGGTCGCGCAGCGCGCCGGTGCCGATGCCCGACGGCATCGGCATGGCATGCCCGCTCACCCGCGCCGCTGCTGGAAATCCTGCATGTAGGCGACGAGCGCGCGGACGCCGTCGACCGGCATCGCGTTGTAGATCGACGCACGCATGCCGCCGAGCACGCGGTGGCCCTTGAGCCCGATCAGCCCGGCCTCGCGCGCACCGGCCAGGAAATCGGCATCGAGCGCCGGATCGACGAGGAAGAACGGCACGTTCATGCGCGAGCGCACGTCCCGCGCGACATCGTTGCGGTAGAAGCCGCCCGAGCCGTCGATCGCCGCGTACAGCAGACCGGCCTTCTCGTCGCTGCGCCGGTCGAACTCGGCGGTACCGCCCTGGTCGAGCATCCAGCGGAACACCTGTCCGGCCAGGTACCAGTTCCATGTGGGCGGGGTGTTGAGCATCGAGTCGTTGGCCAGGTGCGAGGCGTAGTTGAAGATGTCCGCACGCGGCTGGCCGGCCCGCTCGAGCAGGTCGCGGCGCACGACGACCACCGAGATCCCGACCGGGCCGAGGTTCTTCTGCGCGCCGGCATAGATCAGGCCGTAGCGCGAGATGTCGATCGGCTCGGACGCGATGCTGGAGCTGAAGTCGGCGAACAACGGCACATCGCCGGTGTCGGGCGCGGGCGCGCCCCAGGCAGGGCGGTACTCGACGCCGTGGATGGTCTCGTTGGCGGTGATGTGCACGTAGGCCGCGCCGGGGGTGAGGCCCCAGGTCTCGCGCGCCGGGATCGTGCGGAAGCCGTCGGCCTCGCCGCTGGCGGCGACGTTGACCGTCACCGCCGGGGTGAGCTGGCGCAGCGCCGTGCGCCCCCAGTGGCCGGTGACCACGTAGTCCACGGTGTCGCCGGGCGCCGCGAAGTTCAGTGCGATCAGTGCCTGCTGGGTCGTCGCGCCGCCCTGCAGGAACAGCACCGCATAATCGTCGGGCACGGCGAGCAGCGTGCGCAGGTCGGCCTCGGCCTGCGTCGCCACGGCCATGAATTCGGGCCCGCGGTGGCTCATCTCGACGATCGAGGCGCCGGCGTCGCCCCATTCGAGCATGTCGGCCTGGGCCTGTTTCAGCACGCTTTCAGGCAGCGCCGCCGGTCCGGGGGCAAAGTTGTAGGCTCGCGCCATCGCTCGACTCCGCTTGTTCGCAGGCCGGCAAGTATGCCGCAGCGCAGCAGCCTTGACGCGCGGCCGATGGTTGCGATGGCAACGTATCCCGCGTTGCCCCATCTGCGGCGCGTATGCGCCAGGAGCCTGCGATGTCACTGCGCGACGCCCTGCGGATTCCCGAGTCCGAGATCACCGACGAGGCCGTCTACCGCGACCGCCGTCGCCTGCTCGCCCTGCTGGCCGCGACCCCCGCGCTGGGGTTGGCCGGCTGCGCCGGCGCCGAGCCGCCGCCGCCCAGCACCGCCCGGGTCGCGCCCGCCCAGGCGCGCAGCGGCTTCCGGACCGACGAAGCGCTCACCCGCTACGAGGACATCACCTCGTACAACAACTTCTACGAGTTCGGCACCGGCAAGGCCGACCCCTCGCGCGCGGCCAAGACCCTGCGCACCGCGCCCTGGAGCGTGGAGGTGGCCGGCGAATGCGCCAAACCCGGGCGTATCGCGCTGGAGGACCTGCTGCGCGGCATCGCCAGTGAGGAACGCATCTATCGCCTGCGCTGCGTGGAGGGCTGGTCGATGGTGATCCCGTGGACCGGCGTGCCGCTGGCCGCGGTGCTGCGCCGGTTCGAGCCCACGGCCAAGGCCAAGTACGTGGCGTTCACCACGCTCGCCGACCGCGAGCAGATGCCCGGCCTGCGCTTCCGCTCGATCCGCTGGCCGTATCGCGAGGGCCTGCGCATCGACGAGGCGATGCACCCGCTCGCGTTCCTGGCCACCGGCCTGTACGGCAAGGCCTTGCCGCAACAGAACGGCGCGCCGCTGCGTTTGGTCGTGCCATGGAAGTACGGCTTCAAGAGCATCAAGTCGATCGTGCAGATCCGCTTCGTCGAGCGCATGCCCAGCACCGCCTGGAACGACCTGCAGCCCTCGGAGTACGGCTTCTTCAGCAACGTCAACCCGGCGGTCGACCACCCGCGCTGGAGCCAGAAGACCGAACGCCGGATTGCCGGGACCAACCGGCTGCTCGCCAACCGCATCGAGACCCGCCCGTTCAACGGCTACGCCGACCAGGTGGCCGCGCTCTACGCCGGCATGGACCTGCGCAAGTGGTACTGACCCCTGCGCCGGCTCGCGCGCCGCGGCGCGCGGCGACGCCGACCGGCATCGTCGCGGGCAAGGCGCTGGTGCACGTGCTGGCGCTGGCGCCTCTGGGCTGGCTGGGCTGGCGCGTATGGGGCGTGCTCGGCGGCGGCAACATCGACGCGCTCGGCGCCGAACCGGTGGTCGCGATCGAGCACGAACTGGGCACCGGCGCGCTGCGCCTGCTGCTGCTCACGCTGGCGATCACGCCGCTGCGCCAGGCCACCGGCTGGACCGCGCCACTGCGCTTCCGGCGGATGCTCGGGCTGTACGCGTTCGCCTACGCCAGCCTGCACTTCGCCGCGTGGCTGGCACTGGACCTGGTGGGCGACCTGTCGCAGGTCGCGACCGAAATCGCGCGGCGACCCTACATCACCGTCGGGTTCCTCGCCTGGCTGCTGCTGGTGCCGCTGGCCGTGACCTCGACCCGCGGCTGGATGCGACGCCTGGGACGCAACTGGGGCCGGCTGCACCGCCTGGTCTATGCGATCGCGGCGCTGGCGGTGCTGCACTTCTGGTGGATCGTGAAATCCGACTGGCGCGAGCCCGCGTTGTATGCGGGCCTGCTGACCGTGCTGCTGGGCTGGCGCGTTTGGAAGGCGGTGGCGAGGCGCCGGGTGGCCGCGCGCTGATCGCGACTCCGCTCGCGCCTTTCAGCGGCCTGCGAGCAACGCTGCGCGACGCCGGGCGTGTTCGTCCGTGTCGATCGCGCCTTCGCGATGCAGCCGGTCGAGTTCGACGACCTGGGCGACGAGCCCCACGTCGCGCACGGGCGGCGGCGGCGTACGTCGGCTGCGCCGGATCGCCCAAACGATGATGCCGACCACGGTCGCGGGGATCGCGAGCATGCACAACAGGATGATCCAGTGCCAGATGCTGAAGGTGCCCATGCGTTCGCTCCGTCGAGAATTCGGTCCGGGGGCGTCAACCCGCGCCGAACAGCAGCAGCGCGCCCAGCGCGGCGGCGATCAGCAGCGCGGCGAGCAGCAGCCACGGCAGCCGCAGGCGACCCGGCGACGGCGCGTCGAACCGGTCTGCGCCGTCGTCAGCATCGTCCGCGTGCCCGAGGCCGAACGTGGCCGCGCCCGCGCGCGCAGGCGCCTCGACGACGAAGCGGTGGTGCGCATCGAACACGATCTGGTCGCCCGGCTGCAGCAGCGCGTCGCGCACGGCCTCGCCGTTGACCACGCTGCCTTCGGGCGAGCCCAGGTCGACCAGCCGCACCCGCTCGCCGACGCGTTCGAGCCGGGCATGCCGGTCGGCGAAGGCCGGATCGTCGATGCGGATGTCGGCCTCGGCATGGCGACCGATCACGCGGGCGCGGTCGAGCGTGAAGCAGCGCCCGTGGTAGCGGCCGCCAAGGCCCCGCAGCACCATGCGCGGATCGGGCTCGGCCGGATCGCCGCGCACCGGCTCGTCCGCCAGCGGCGACGCCGCCGGCTGGCCCGGCACCAGACGCAGCTCGTGCCCGTCGACGAAGATCGCATCGCCCGCGCGCAGCATCGCCATGCGCTGGATGCGCCGCCCGTTGACGTGGACGCCGCCGATGTCCTCGCCCACGGTCAGCCAGACGCCGCGGCGGTCCACGCAGAAGCGCACGCACGGCGCCGCGTCGTCGTCGACCGGGCCGAGCCCGGCGCCGTCCGCGCGCAGGCCGATGCCGAGCATGCCCACGTCGAGGGGCAGCTCGTCGGTCGGGGAGCCGGGGAAACGCAGCTTGAGCGCGGTCATGCGGCGGGAATCTAGCACGAGCGACGGCGCCCGCCGCATCCGTCACTTGGTCGATGCGCCGCCGCGCCGCAGAATGGGCGCCCAATCCAGGCAGAGCGACCGACATGTCCGGCATCGACATCACCCATTCCCACTCCCTGCCCCCGGCGCAGGCGCGCACCGCGGTCGAGGACGTCGCCCGCACGCTGGCCGAGCGCTTCGACATGCAGTACGCCTGGGACGGCGACACGCTGAACTTCAACCGCTCCGGCGTGGACGGCGCGATCGCGCTGCTGCCCGACAGCCTGCGCGTCACCGCCAAGCTCGGCTTCCTGCTCTCGGCGATGCGCGGGCCGATCGAGGCCGAGATCCGGCGCGAGCTGTCGGAGCGGTTCTGACGCCGTTTCGTGCCCGGGCGACACGTCCGCACGCCGCGCTTGTCGACGCGCCGATTCGACCGTAGAATGCGCGTCCCGATCGCACCGGCGGCCTCGCGGCCACGGCGATGCGGACAACGGAACGCCCATGTTCCCGCGTCCGGGCGACAGCGTTTCGGGCGGTTAGCTCAGCGGTAGAGCATTGCCTTCACACGGCAAGGGTCGCAGGTTCGAACCCTGCACCGCCCACCAGCAGCATCGAACGAGCCGGCCCAGCGCCGGCTTTTTCGTGTCTGCGGTCCGGAAGCAAGCGCCCGTCGATCGCAGCGCGACGGCAGCCACCCGCCAGCACGCCGACCGCGCCGCGACGCCCCGCGTAGAATGCCCGTGACGGCGCCGTGGGCGCCCTGCGTGGAGTGGTTGTGCGCCTGATCGATCGTCTGCCCCCGTGGCTGCACGACTGGCTCGACATCGTCGTGCCGGTCGGCCAGATCCTGCTGATCCTGCTCGTGGCGTGGCTGCTGCGGCTGCTGATGCGCCGGCTGATCGAGCGGGTCGGACATCGCTACACGCTGCCGCCCGAGGCGGTGGTGGGCGCGCGGCGGGTGATGACGTTCCTGATCTACGCGGCGGCGCTGTTGCTGGCGCTCGAGCGCATGGGCGTGTCGGGCACGGTGCTGTGGACCGCATTCACCGGTTTCGCGGCGGTCGGCGCGGTGGCGTTCTTCGCGGCCTGGAGCGTGCTGTCGAACATCTTCTGCACGATGCTGATCCTGACCACGCGCCCGTTCCGGCTCTACGACCACGTCGAGCTGCTGGAGAACGGCGAGAAGCCCGGCCTGCGCGGCCAGGTGGTCGACATCAACGTGGTCTACACGACGCTGCGCGAGACCGACGAGGGTGATGGCGCGGGCACGGTACTGCAGGTGCCCAACAGCCTGTTCTTCCAGCGTGCGTTGCGGCGCTGGCGCGGCGGCGCGCTGCCCGAGCCCAAGGGCGCGGGCGCCAAGCGCGGCGATCCGCTCGACGTGTGACAACGCGCGGCGGACTTGAACGTTCGCCGCGACCGGACCTTCAGTCCACGACCGCCGAGACGACGATTTCGATCTTCCAGTCGGGATCGGCGAGCCGCGCCTCGACCGTCGCCCGCGCGGGCGCCTGGCCGGGCACGACCCAGCGGTCCCACTCGGCGTTCATGCCATCGAAGTCGGCGATGTCGGCCAGGTACACCTGCGCCTGCAGGATGCGGGTCTTGTCGCTGCCGGCCTGCGCGAGCAGCGCATCGATCGCGGCCAGCACCTCGCGGGTCTGGACGGCGATGTCGGCGCCCGCGGTCTCGGGCACCTGGCCGGCGCAGTAGACGATGCCGTTATGGATGCTGGCTTCTGACATGCGCGGGCCGGCGTCGATGCGCTCGATCATGGGGGTGGTCCTGGACGTGACGGGCGGCCACGGTAGCGAGCGCGCGCAGGGCGCGGCAAGCGCTGCGCCCCTCGGCGTGGGTCAACGCAGCTGGCTGTCCTTACTGCCGCGCCGGTTGTAGCCGGTCGCGGCCCGGTCCTCGTCCTGCTGCGCCTGGCAGTCCACGCACAGGCGCACGCCGGGCACGGCGACGCGGCGCGCCTCGGGGATCGGGGCATCGCATTCCTCGCATCGGGTCAGCCCCGGGCCGCTGCGCAACTGGCTGCGCGCGCGCTCGATCGCGTCCTTGACGGTCGCGTCGATCTGGTCCTGCACCGCTCCGTCGCCTGCCCATCCGGTCGCCATGGCCGACTCCTGCCTGTGTCCAACGCCTGGACGAGCCTAGCAATGCGCGCGTGGCCGCAGGATGAGCGGCGCCGGCCGGCATAATGGCGCGATGTCCGACGCGCCCCGCTCCCCTGCTCTGTCCCGCCTGGCCATCGTCGGCGGCGGCCCGGCCGGGCTGTTCGCCGCGCAGATCGCCCGCGCTGCGGGCGCGGAGGTCGACCTGTTCGACGCCAAGGGGTCGGTCGGCCGCAAGTTCCTGATCGCGGGCAAGGGCGGGCTGAACCTGACCCATTCCGAGCCTCGGCCGGCATTCGATGCCCGCTACGGCGCACGCGCGGACGCGGTCGGGCGCTGGCTCGACGGCTTTGACGCGCAGGCGCTGCGCGACTGGGCCGCGGCCCGCGGCGTGCCGACCTTCGTCGGCAGCTCGGGACGGGTCTTCCCGCAGGATCTCAAGGCCGCGCCGCTGCTGCGCGGCTGGGTCCGCCAGTTGCGCGAAGACGGCGTGCGGTTCCACGTGCAGCACCGCTGGACGGGCTGGGATGCCGACGGCCACCTGACGTTCGAGACACCGCACGGGCCGCACGTGCAGGCCGCCGACGCCACGGTGCTGGCGCTGGGCGGCGGCAGCTGGCCCGAACTCGGCTCCGACGGCGCTTGGCAACCGCTGCTCGCCGCGCGTGGCGTCGACGTCGCGCCGCTGGCGCCGGCCAACTGCGGGTTCGACATCGGCTGGAGCGCGCATCTGGCGCAGCGCCATGCCGGTGCGCCGCTCAAGCCGGTGGTGCTGCATTGGCGCGACGCCGACGGCGCGCCGCACGCGCTGCAGGGCGAATGCGTGCTGACCGCGACCGGCATCGAGGGCAGCGCGATCTACGCGATCTCCGGCGCGCTGCGCGATGCGATCGCGCGCGACGGCAGCACGGTGCTCGAACTCGACCTCGCACCGGGGCGCGACGCCGCGCGCCTGCAACGCGACCTCGCACGCCCCCGCGGACGCCGCAGCGTCGGCGAGCACCTGCGCCGCGCGACCGGCCTGGACGCCGCCAAGACCGCGCTGCTGTTCGAGCGGCTCGACCGCGCGGCGCTGGACGACCCCGCCCGCGTGGCCGGCGCGATCAAGCGGTTGCCGCTGACGCTGCGCGCGCCACGCCCGCTGGCCGAGGCCATCAGCAGCGCCGGTGGCGTGCGTTTCGAGGCGCTCGACGACGCGCTGATGCTGCACGCGTCGCCGGGCACGTTCGTCGCCGGCGAGATGATCGACTGGGAAGCGCCGACCGGCGGCTACCTGCTCACCGCGTGCTTCGCCAGCGGCATGCGCGCCGCGCAGGGCGCGCTGGCGTGGATGCGCCGCGCAGGCTGACGGCGGCGCGGCGCCTGCGACAACCGGCGAGCTCACGCGACGCGGGCCGCGGACGACGCGCTAGAATCGAGCACGCATCCCAACGCGAGTTTTGCCATGCTGGAACAGGACGACCTGCTGGCCCCGATCTCCGATCACGCCCCGTGCGGCGAGGATCTCTCGTTTTCCCCCGAGTTCGACGCGATCCAGGAGGCGCGCCGGGCCGACGACCCCACCCTGGCACAGGGCGAATGGGTCACCGAACTGAAGTACGCCGACTGGTCGCGCGTGCTCGCGACGACCGAGACGCTGCTGCGCGAGCGCACCAAGGATCTGCGCCTGGCCGCGTGGTATGCCGAGGCGCGTGCGCAGCTGCACGGGTTCCCGGGCCTGGCGGCCGGCTATCGTCTGGTCGCGGGTCTCTGCGAGCGATTCTGGGACGCGCTGCACCCCGCTGCCTCCGATGGCGACCAGGAGGATCGGATCGGCAATCTGACCTGGCTGCTGGGCAACTCGCAGCAGTGGCTGCGCGCGTTGCCGATCATCCAGGCGCCGCAGGGCCGTTTCGGCCTGGCCGACGTCGAGTCGGCCCACGCACGGGCAGGCGAGCAGGACCAGGCGGCGACGCTCGAGGCGATCGAAGCCGCGCGGCGCGATACGCCGCACGCGTTCTACATGCGGTTGAGCGAGGAACTGCCGGACTGCGCGGCGGCGTTGCGCGAACTGCAGCAGGCCGTGGATGCACGCCTCGGTCTGGACGGCCCGAACTTCAGCCGGCTGCGCGACCAGCTCGACACGCTCGAGCGCACAGTGCGTCGCTTTGCGCGCGATGCCGGGGTCCTGCTCGACGGCGAGCCCGTGGCGACGTCGCAGGCGGTCCCGGACAACCGGCCCGCGGAGGCGCCGTCCACGCCCGGCGTCCCGGCAGGACCGATCGCCACGCGCCGGCAGGCGATCGCGCAATTGCGCCAGGTCGCCGAGTTCTTTCGCCGCACCGAACCGCACAGCCCGGTCGCGTACCTGGCCGACAAGGCGGCGCGCTGGGGCGAGATGCCGCTGCACGTCTGGCTCAAGCGCGTGATCAAGGACGACTCGACGCTGGCGCAGGTCGAGGAACTGCTGGACGTCGAGCCGCAGGATGGGCTTTCCGGCTAGGCGGCCCGCTGCGGTCGGCGCCTGCGCGCATGTCGCGGGACGCATGCTCGCCCGCCGGGAGATCGACGCACCCAACGTGGAGGGCAAGCGCCTGGGCCCGCCGTGCGACGCGCCGCGGCCCGGCGTTCCCGCAACATCGGGGACGACATGGACGCGCCGCTTGCCGACGAAGGCGGCGTGCTCCTACAGCAGGCGGAACTGGATCCTGCGGTTGCGGGCACGACCGTCCTCGGTCGCGTTGTCGGCGATCGGTTCGTCCGGCCCCCGCCCCAGCACGCTGATGCGCTGCGGATCGATCCCGCGTCGGGCCAGGTGCGCGCGGACGGCCTCGGCGCGGGCATGGCTCAGCGCCAGGTTGCTCTCGCGCTGGCCGACGTCGTCGGTGTGCCCGACCACCTGCACGCGCGCATCGCCCAGTTCCTGCAGCTTCGCCGCCATCTCGTCGAGGATGCCTGCGCCCAGTGGGGTCAGCGTCGCGCTTCCGCTGCGGAACTCGATGATGCGATCGCCCAGGGTCTGGTCCAGGACGTCCTGCGCGGAGCCCGCGGTGCGCAGGCCGCTGGTGACGGTGTAGGAGGTGTTGCTCGCCATGCTCAGTTCGCTGAGCACCTGCTGGCGCTGCGCCTCGTTGGGCACGTCGCCGCTGATCCGCACCGACTGGCCATCGACCTCCAGCTTGCCGCCGCGCACGCGCTGCAGGCCGGGGGTCAGCATGTTGCCGACGTAGGTGCCCCAGTTGGGCGGCGCGGGGATCGCCTCCACGCGCACCTTGTCGACGACGCGTTCGGCGCCGTACAGCGTGCGGAGCTTGTCGAGGATCTGCGCCTTGGTCGCCTGGTCGGGCACGATGCCCTCGACGACGACCGGCGCATCCCCCGCCACCTGGGCCGAAGCGGCGCCGAATGCGCCCCCCAGCACGAACAGCAGTGCCCAGCCCCATCGCTTGCAGCGCATGCGCGTGCCCATGGTCATGCTCCCAGGAAGGTTTCGCGGAACACGCCGCGCGCGGTCTTCAGCGCGAGGTCGGTGCGGTCGAGGTAGCTCGCCAGCCGGTTGAACGCGTAGTCGGTGGCCAGTTGTTCCTCGACCCAGTCCGCGTCGCGCAGGTGGATCAGGTACTCGCCGGCGACGCGCGCATCGAGTGCGGCGTGGAGGAGCCGGCTGTCGGCCCCGTCGAAGCCGATCAGCAGGACCGGCAGCGGCGACTCGCGCACGAGCAGCGTGAGCTCGAAATCGCCGCGCGCCAGGAACGCGGCCACGATATCGAGCCAGAACGTCGCCACCAGTGGCCGGTAGAGCGGATCGCGCGGCAGCGGAAGCTCCAGTCCACGATCGATCGTGACGTTGCCGCCGGCCAGGATCGGCTGCAGCAGCAGGCCCAGCGCCGGCAGCGCCTGGCGAAGCGAGAGCCCGCCGTGCCCGGCATCCTCGAGCGAGGCCTGCAGCGAGCCGAGGGTCTGCAGTTCGAGGAAATCCTCGAACGCCCCGGCATGCGCTCCCGGATCGCTCTCGACCTCCAGGCGCAGCTCCGCCAACGCCTGCAGCGGCCCGGCGGCATCGTCCGCCGACACCGCGTCGCGCGCGCAGCGCACCAGGCCGGTCCAGACGCGTGAGAGCGCCATCGGGCTGCGCCCGAGGAAACCGAGCGGGTCGGACACGTCGAACCTGACCGCCGACAGGAACGGGAAGCGACGCTCGGAGACATCGCGACTGGGCAGCAGCAGCCCGCCGACGACCGCGCGGCTGCGCGAGCCCAGGAAGGCGTAGCGCAACTCGCCCGCGCCGTCGTAGAGCCGCTTCCAGTCCGGATCGTGGGACAACGACTCCAGGCTGCTCGCGGCCCAGCGGTCGAGCAGCGCCATCAACTGCACGTTGTCCGCGCTGCGCACGAAATCGCCACGCGAGGGCAGCTTGCCGAAATAACTGGCCCGCACCGCAATGCGCTGGCTCATGCCCCGCCCTCCGCGTCCGCATCGCCCTCGTCGACCGGCGGTGCGGCCGCCTGGCCGGCCACCAGGGCCGGCAGCTGCAACCCGCGCTGCCAGTCGTTGCCGCCGCCGCTGGCGCCGGGCCTGCGGATGATCCGCATCATCATCGAGACGGTGATGCCGTCCCGGGTCCACGTCAGGAGGCTGTTGTCGCCTCGGTTCTCGATCTTCGCCTCGCCCATCATCCGCGCGAAGCCGTTGCCGCCGGGCATGTTGAAGACCTCCACGGTCCGCCCGTCGCCGGCGACCGCCAGCAACCGCGCACCGGGAACGCTGCCGGGGTTGGGCCACTGCAGCGTCGTCCAGGTCGGCGGCGTATTGCGGTAGCGCAGCGTCTGCCCGTCGATCTCGATCGTGTACTCGACCGCCCCGATGGCCGGCGTGGGCTGGATCGCGAAGATCGTCGCCTCCTGCCCGGCCGCGCCACCGGCCTGTCCGCTCACCCAGTCGCCGTAGCCGCTGATCAGCTCGGGCGACAGCGCGATGCCGTAGCCGGCCCAGCGGCGGGGCTCGAGCAGGTTGCCGCGCTGCAGGACCAGGTTGCCCAAGGCCTCCTTGTTGAAGGCCGCGACCGCGCCCGTGGCGCCGAAGATCGCGGCGACGTCAGCCGGCGACGCATCGACGTCGGCGTCGGGACGGAACGGGAACTGTTGTCCGATGCCGTCGCGGAACGGTTCGTAGACCTGGGCGGCCCACGCACGATTGATCTCGGCCTCGGTCGGCGGCACCAGCGCGGCGAAGGTCTGCGTCAGCGGATACAGCAGCAGAGGCCGCAGCGCGTCGCGCTGCGCGTCCTCCAGCCCGGTGAGCATCTGCTCCTCGACCAGCGCCAGCGCGCTCTTGAGCTCCGAGCCCTCGTTGCCCAGGGTGTCCTGCATCAGCCGACGCGCACCCGGACCGGGGTCGCCCTCGGTCCGGATCGCGTTGAGCCGCGTGCGCAACGCGCCCAGCGTCTCGAAATAGCTGTCGATCAGGGCGCTGCCGCCGTCGCGCGGCGCGACCAGCCGGGCGATGCCCTCGAACGCCTTGCCGACCGGCCCGGTCGGACGCGGCGTCTCGCGGCCGGTCTCCGGGTCGATCTCGACGGGGATCGAGGTCGGGTTGCGGCGCATGATCACGCGCTGGAACCAGGCGACGAAGCCGCGCCGCACCTCGCCGTGCAGCGCGTGCTCGGCGCGCGGGTTGTCCCAGACCGTCTGCTCGTTGATCGCCTCGAGCAACGCGCGCAGCGGCGAGTTGCGCGGGTCGCCGATGCTGTTCATGCGCGCCACGGCCTGGTCGAAGTTCTCGAACCCGGCGACGCTGACGCCCTGCAGGAACTTCATCCACTCCTGCGCGTATTCCTGCTTGTAGAGCGTCTCCATCTGCCGTGCGACATGCTCCGGGCTTCCCGACAGGCTCAGGTCGCTCTGCTGCGTGGTATCGAGCACCCAGTCAGTCGTGCTGAGCTGCGTGTTGGAGGCTTCGCGGATCGCATCCTGGACGTAGTCCTCCCAGGCCTTGCGCGAGAAGGCGCCGGAGATCGCGTAGCTGCCGGCGATCGCTTCCTTGTTGCGCTCGTCGCCGATCAGGCTGTTGACGGTGACGGTGGGGAAGCGCGCGCCGGCGCGTGCCTTGATCATCGCGAACACCCGCTCGATCGCCGGCTGTCCCTTCATGACCCGGTTGAGCGCGCCACGGGTGTCGTCCACCAGCGACACGCTGACCTGCAGCTGCGGCCAGCCGGGCGCATCGGCGCGCGAGACGTAGAACGTCATCAGCTTCTCGGCGGCGCGCGCCATCTCCTCGCGGCTCATCTGCCCGCGATTGGCATCCAGCCAACCGCGCCAGAAGCGCGTGAGCTGGTCGCTCAGGTGCGCCTGTTCGATCTCGCCGCGCCTGGCGAGCATCAGGTAGGCCTTGAGCGCGTTGTACGCGTCGTTGCTGTCGGTCGGCTCGGCCTCCTGGTAGAGCACCGGCGAGGCGGCGGCGTCATCGCGACGGGCGACCGGCTCGCCGAGCGCATCGGCATGCGCGACCACGTCGTGCAGGTAGGCCTCCAGGCGCGCACCCGTCGGTGCCAGCATCACCTGGCGCATGCCCTCGAAGTACTCGTGCAGCAGCTTGCGCTCGATGTTGTCGCCCTGGTAGAGGCCCAGGCGCGTGGTCACGTCGTTGCGCTGCCGGTGGCGCGCCAGTTGCTCGAGTCGGTCCTGGATCAGCAGCAGCGCGTCGATCCGAGACTTGAGGTCGACCCGGCCCTCCTGCAGACGCACGGCCTGGGCGAGATCGCGGTTCGCGTTCTCCACCAGTTGCCGGTTCCCGGTGTAGGACCAGGTCCACAGGCCGAGCATGACCGCCAGCAGCGCAACCGCGCCGAAGAACACCCCGTAGCGCAGGCGCGTCCGGTTCGGACTGGAGTACTGCTGCACCAGCCCCTTGTCGGCGAACACCACCTTGCGAAACAGGTCGCGCAGGAAGTGCGCGGCATGGCCGGTCGGGCTGCGCTCGGTTTCCGTGCCCCCCTGCAGCCGGAACTCGCGCCCGATGCGTTCGGACGCGTAGTGCACGGAGTCGCCCTCCTGCAGGGCGCTGGTGAAATAGAAGCCGCGGAACACCGGTTTGAACTGGTAGGGATTCTCCTCGAACAGCGTGGCCACGAACGTGCGCAGCGCGGGCTTGATGCCGACGAATTCGAGCGGCAGCGTCAGCAGGCCCGGATCGATCCCGCGTCCGCGCAGCATCGCCATCTGCGTGAGGCTGACCTCCTTGAGGCCGTCGGCCAGTTCGTCGAAATGGCGGTCGAACGCGGCCAGTGCGTCGGCCTGCCCCTCGGGCTCGAACGGCAGCGTCGCCCCCCACACGCCCTCGCGTTCGGCCGGGTCGAGATTGCGGAAGAACTCGGCGAACCCGGCAATGAGATCGGCCTTGGTGAACACGACGTAGACCGGCGCGAAGACCTCCAGGCGCTCGGTGATCTCCTGCACGCGCTGGCGCAGGTTCTTCGCCAGCTCGATCGCGAACTCCGGCTTGCTGCCCGACAGCTCGGCGATGCTCGCGGCGATGATCACGCCGTTGATCGGTGCGCGCGACCGGTGCTTCTTGAGCAGGTCCAGGAATGTCAGCCATTCGAGCCGGTCCTCGACGCTGACCGCATAGCGGCCCGCGGTGTCGAGCACGATGCCTTCGGTGGTGAAGTACCAGTCGCAATTGCGCGTGCCGCCGACGCCCTGGATGACGTTGGCGCTGTTGTCCTCGAAGGGAAACTGCAGGCCCGAGTTGAGGATCGCCGAGCTCTTGCCGGCCGCCGGATTGCCGATGATCACGTACCACGGCAGCTCGTAGAGCGCGGCGTTGCCCTTGAGCATGCCGATGCGCGAAGACTTGATCGACTTGACCGCCGCGAGCATGCGCTCGCGCAGCAGTTCGGTGTCGGCGCGCACGGCCGGACGCGCGTTCTCCACGGCGCGGTCGGCCTCGCCCTCGACCATCGCGTCCAGCCCGCGCGCGGCCCGGCGGGCGAGCAGCCGCCGGACCAGCCAGACCGCAGCCCAGACCACCAGTGCAACGAGCGCGAGCGCCAGCAGCCACAGGCCGATGTCGCGCAACCCGTCGCTGCCGAAGTACAGCGCCAGGCCGGTCGCGAGCGCGCCCAGCACGAGGAGGACACGATAGTCGGACAGTGCGTAACGGAGTCTGCTGAACATCGGGATCTGAGGTTCCAGGAAGTCAGGACGACACCGGCGACGCGGGGTCGTCCGGCACGGAAGCGGCCGCGTGGCCGGGGTCGACGACGAAGGCCCGATGGCGCTCGCCGGCCACCGAGAGCGCCAGCACCGCCGAGTGGGTCGCGGCGGCGGCCCCCGCGGCGGCGGCCAGCAGCGCCAGCGGCATGGCCGCGCCCAGTTCGCCCGCGACGGCGCCGAGGCCGCGATGGCGGAGCGCGACGTCGAGCTCCGGGCAGGCCTCGGCCACCGCGGCGACCGCATGCAGCGCGCGCGTCCGGTGCTGATCCGCATCGCTCACAGCCTGCACGACGGCGTCGGGGTCGATCGCGGCCGCAGCGAGCGCGTGTCGGACCAGGTCCGCGGTCTCGCGCGCCGCGGCGCGAGCCGGCGCGCCGCGCACGGGCTCGCCCCGGCACGGGCCATGCACCGCCACCGCGCCCGCGGCCTCGCCGAGCGCGCCTGGTGGCGGCAGCAGCACGCCGGCCGCGCCCTCGCCCGGTACGACGCCCTCCGGTCGCTGGCTGCGCAGCAGCCCCGCGGCCGCGTCGAGCCGTGCGATCGCACGCGCGCCGATCAACGAGTCACACGCCAGCAGCAGGCGCCATTCGCTCTGGGGCCGCGCCTCGGCCAGCACGGCCTCCACGAACCGCCAGCCGTCGTCGGGCGTCCGCAGCGCATGGGTGTCGACGCGCAGCCGCCGACCGTCAACGCCGGTTTCGACCGCGCGCGCATGCAGCCAGTCCGCGGCGGCGGCGCGCGGCGCGTCCGGCCAGGCGGCCGGCAGCAGCAGCGAGATCCGCAGCGCGTCGCCGGCCTCCCCGGGCAGGCGCCGCTGCAATCCGGCGTTGACGACGTAGTCCGCTTCGGCAGGCGCCGGCATTGCCGTGGTCGCTGCCAGCAGCAGGGCGTCGGCGACCGGCTCGAGCAGGGCGAGTGCGCGCAGGCCCTCCTCCGGCGGCGCGTGGCCGGCATCCGCCGCATCGAGTGCGTCGGCGATCGCCCCTGTGTCGAGATCACGCACGAATGCGGCGAACACCGGCAACCCGTCGCGGTCGCGCAATGTGGGATGGAGGCCCGGCGATGGCACCCCGGGCGCCAGGATGGCCTCCACGTCCGCGCCGGGGGGCAGGTGCAGCGCCGCGGCCGCGATGCGCGCGCACTGGACGGGTGCCGCCGCGGGCGCGTCGCCGTCCGCCGGCGGCACCTCGGGCGTCGCATCCGGCACGCGGTCTCGGCGCGCCCGGCGCCAGCGCACGCCGGCCCAAAGCGCCAGCAACGCGACCGAAGGCGCGACCAGCAGCCAGCCGAGCAGCAGGCCGCCGCCGGGCGTCACGTCGCGGACGTGCCAGTAGCCGATCGCGCACAGCCAGACCAGGGCGAACACGCCCAGGACCACCAGCACGATGCGGATCGCCTTCATCGCGGACCGGGCGTCTGTTCCGTCTCCTCAGACCGTGGCCGGATCGACGCGCCGCGCCAGGCGGCACGTGCCGCGGCGGTGCGTGCCCGAGCGCGACGACGCCCCACCGGCGTGGCCCTCATGACCGACGACGTTCCCCTGCACGATCAACGCGTGTGGCATCGATGTCTCTTCCCTGATGTGACCGGTCCATGGCATCCGCGCGATCCACACGCAGCGCCCCCGCGGCGAAGATAGCAGGGACGGCCGGTGCTTTTCACCCCTGCCGCGCGAGTCGCTCGCGCCGCGCCTGCCGGCAGGCCGCGGCGTTCTCGACGTGGACGTAGTCCTTCAGGCTGCGCCAGTTGCCGCCCCAGGTCAGCCCGGCCTGCTCGGCGAGTTCGCCGTAGAGGAAATACGCGCGGCGCGTCCATGCGTCCTCCATGTTCCACTGCAGCTTGCCGTCGCGCATCGGCGCGGCGTCGATCGCCAGTCCGTACTGGTGGCAGCTCTGCCAGGCACCCGCCCGGGTCGCGCGCCCTTCGCGCATCAGTTCCGCCTGCCGCTCGGGACTGCGGTAGCCCTCGACCAGGACCAGCCGGATGTCGTGCTCGCGGCGCATGACCTCGAAGATCGCGAGCACGCGTTGCTGCAGGTCCGCGTCGATCTGGTCCCACTTGCGGTCCGCGCCGACGATTTCCGGCTTCACGCGCCGCACCTCCTCGGTCGCGAACACCTCGGGTGGCGGTGGCGGGGGCGGCGACAGGCGCTCGCCGCGCATCAACTCGGCGATCAGCGTCCTCGACTCGGCCAGGTCCTCGCCGTGGAAGCTGTCGAAGGTCACGGTCTGCCGACTCAGCAGGATCACCAGCGACGGGACGGCGACCAGCGCCAGCGCCAGCCCGAGCGCCGGCGCGCGTCGCATCCACACGCCCGCCGCGTGCCGCCCGCCCCGTCCGACCGCCAGGACGGAGGCGCCGGCACGCCGCGCGGTTCGTGCGCGCCCTGCAGACAGCGCATCGCGCCATCGGGCCGCACGCGGCGCCAGGCGGCGCCGCAGCCGGTCGCCGGCGTCGGGAAAACACAGCAGCCAGACGCCGAGACAGACGATCGCGAAGAAAGCCGCCACCCCGAGCACGATCATCGCGCAAGGCCTTCCGGGGCGGCCATTGACCGAGAGGTGACGCCGGCTAGAATGCGGCGAAGGACTGAATGCGGCGCCAGCCGCGCAAGGGCGGGAGCGCACTTGAACACGGAAGTCAGAAAGCGTCCCAGCCTCGTGGCGGCGGCGGATCGAACGACCGCGTCGCGCGGCCCGACGCCATCACGCGTCCTCGCCGATCTCGAAGCGCCCGGCCGGGCCGCGGCCCGCGCCGCGCCGCCTCCAGGCACGGGCACGCCCAGGCGTGCATTGCACATCGGGCTGTTCGCCGCGGGCATCGTCCTTGTGCTCCTGGTCCTGGTGTTGCGCCTGCTGGCACCGGCCGGCGAGGCCGACGATGTCGGCACCCCGATCGCGCCCGCCCCGCCGGTCCCGACGCGCGCGTCCCCGGCCGTGGCGTCGCCCGATGCCGGCGGCGCGGTGATCGTCGATGATACCGGCGAGGCGGTCGCCGCCAACCCCCTGGCGAGAATCGAAGACGTTCCCGTGGCCTCGGTCGCGCCGCACGCGCCGACGGCGACGCCCGCGGCATCGGCGCCGCCGGTCCCCGTCGACACGAACGCGGACCGCACCTCGCCACGACCGGCGCGGCGCGCCGCGTCGACCTCGGGACGCCAGGCTCAGGGGACGGAGGATGCCGCGTTGCTGGCCACGCTGATGCGCATCATCGGACAGGACGAGCGCGCGCCCGATCCCGCGTCGCACGAGTCGATGGACGCGCTGATCACCGACATCCTCGCCAGCAACCAGCAGGCCGAGCAGGACACCCAGAAGGCGCTGGCCTCGATCGGCGGCGATCGCCCGGCACCACCGCCGAGCCGGCGCCAGGCGGCCGACACCGCGCGCGCCGACCGCGAACTGCGCGCATGTCCGGCGGCCAACACCCTCGAGGGCCTGCGCTGCCGCGACCAGGTCTGCAGCCGCCGCGCCGGCCAGCACCCCGCCTGCCCGCGCCGCTGAGCCTCGCTCAGTCCACCGTCGCGACGCACGCGGCGGCGGGGCGCCCGTACAGGAAGCCCTGGCCGTACTGGCAGCCCAGGTCGTCGAGGAGCCGGCGCTGCTGCACGGTCTCAATGCCCTCGGCGATGGTGTCGATGCCCAGCGTCGCGGCCAGCGCCAGGATCGCGCGCACCAGCGCCAGGCTCTCGGCATGCATCTCGCCGCCCAGGCCGAGCACGAAGCTCTGGTCGATCTTCAGCGCCTGGATCGGGAAGCGGTGCAGGTACGACAGCGCCGAGAAGCCGGTGCCGAAGTCGTCGAGCAGCGCCAGCACGCCGTGCGCGCGCAGCTCGTTGAGCATGCGCAGCGCACGCGGCGCGTCGTCGAGCAACGCGACCTCGGTGATCTCGATGCGCAGCCGGCGCGGATCGGCCCCCGCCTCGCCGACGAGCCGCAGCAGCCGGTCGACGAAGTCGTCGGAGCGGAAGTGCCGCGGCGAGACGTTGATCGACACGTAGCCGGACGCGGCGTCGCCGGCCATGCGCCGGAACACCTGCCGGTACATCAGCCAGTCGACCTGCTCGATCAGGCCGCTGTCCTCGCCGACGCCGATGAACTCGGCCGGCGACAGCAGGCCGTGCACCTCGTGGCGCCAGCGCAGCAGCGCCTCGTGGCCCACCACCGCGCCGTCGGCCAGCCGCACGATGGGCTGGAAATGCGGCTCGAAGGCGTCCTGCAGGATCGCCCGGCGCAGGTCGGCCTCCAGGTCGAGCAGGCGCGTGGCCTCGGCCCGCATGGCCTCGTCGAAGCGCTCGCTGCGGTCGCGGCCGCAGGCCTTGGCCCGGTACATCGCCGCATCGGCGTCGCGCAGCACGCCGTCGCCGTCGACGTAGGCCGGATGCGACATCGCGATGCCGATGCTCGCCGAAGGAAACAGCTCGCGGCCGGCCACCCACATCGGCCGGGCCAGCGCCGCCAGCAGCGCGGCGGCCTTGCGGTCGGCGACTTCGGGATCGTCGACGCCGCCGAGCATGATCGCGAATTCGTCGCCGCCCAGCCGCGCCGCCATGTCGTCGGGACCGAGCAGCGCGGCGATGCGCTGGGCGATCTCCACGAGCATCGCGTCGCCGGCGGCGTGGCCGACGCTGTCGTTGACGAGCTTGAAGCGGTCGAGGTCGAGGAACAGCACCGCGAACGGCGTGCGCCCGCCATCGCGCAGCGGCGAGAGCGCCGCATCGAGGCGCTCGCGCAGCTGGACACGGTTGGGCAGGCCGGTCAGCGGATCGTGGCGCGCCTGGTGCACCAGCCGCTGCTGGGCGCGTACCCGCTCGCCGATCTGCGCCCGCAGTTCGCGATTGGCGCTTTCCAGCTCGCGGGTGCGCGCCTCGACCCGGAACTCCAGGTCGGTGTGCGCGGCCTTGAGCGCGTCCTGGGCGCGCTTGCGGTCCATCGCGCCGTCGATGTGGTGCGCGACGAACGTCAGCAGCGCCTGGTCGCTGGCCGAGAACGTGATCCCGGGGTCGTAGCTCTGCACCGCAATCACGCCGACGGTCCGGCCGTCGCGGCCGAGCGGCACGCCCAGCCAGCATTGCGCCTGGGTGCCGTGGCTGCGCAGCTCGCCGGACGATTCCAGCGCCACGATGTCATCGCGCATCGCCAGCAACGGCGCGCCGGTCGCGATCACGTACTCGGTCAGCCCGTCGGCGCGCGCCCGCGTCCGGCGCACCGCATCGCGCTCGTCGACCGAGTACGGGAACTCGAGCCGGCCGCCGTCGGCGCTGAGCATCGCGATGTAGAAATTCCGCGCGTACAGCAGCTCGCCGACGATCGCGTGCAGATCGGCATAGAAGCGCTCCAGGCTGCCCGGCGCGGCCGACAGTTCGCTGATCCGGTACAGCGCCCGCTGCAGCGTGCCGGCGCGTTCGCGCCCGGCGATCTGCGCCTGCAGACCGCGGTTGGCCGCCTGCAGCTGCTGCGTGCGCGAGGCCACGCGCCGTTCGAGCTCTGCGTGGGCGCGCTTGCGGTCGAGCGCGGTGAGGATGTGCTGGGCGACGAACTCCAGCAGCGCGCGGTCCTCGTCGCAGTAGCGGTCGGGCCGGTCGTAGCTCTGCACGACGATCGCGCCGCAGACGCGGCCGTCGCGCCGCAGCGGCACGCCGAGCCAGTCCGCGCTGTCGGGTCCGTGCAGGGCGTCGGTGTTGTCGACGCCGTGCAATGCGCGCAGCGTCGTCGACGGACCGAGCATCGGCCGCCCCTCGCGCAGCAGCACCGTGGTGAGGCTGTTGGGCATGTGCGCGATGCACAGCTCCTGCTCCGGATCCGCCCGCCACGGGTCGCGCTCGTCGACGAAGTACAGGAAGCGCAGCGTCTCGCGCAGGTCGTCGTAGAGCACGATGTAGAAATTCTCGGCGGTCGTGAGCCGGCCGACGACCGCGTGGATGCGCGCGAGCACCTCGTCCATGTCCAGCGCCGAGCTGGCGAGCTCGGCGATCTCGTAGAGCGCCTGCTGCAGCCGCTCGGCGCGCCGCATCGATTCGAGCCGGCGCTCGGTGCGCACGAGGGCGAGCGACATCGCCGCCCCCTGCAGCGCGACGGGCAGCCAGGCCTCCGCGACGGCGCCGTCGCCGGGCGGTCCATCGACCGCGATGGCGATCCGGCAGTCCTCGTGCAGCAGGCTCCGCATCTGCCGTCCGGGCGTGGACGCCATCGCCGCATCGGCATCGGCATCGGCATCGGCATCGACGTCGGCGTCGGCGTCGGCGTCGAGCTGGGCACAGGCGCGCGCGGCCGCGACGAGCGCCGCCGACGCCCCGTCCAACGCCGCGGTGCCGGCTCCGAGCAGGCGGCACGTCCAGGCCACGGCGACCGTCATGCCCGCCGGCGCCGTCGCGATGACGGCGCGCAGCGGCGCTTCGGCGTCGTCGGCCGCAACGGCCGCGGACATGCGATGGCAGGCAGGCACGGTGCTCGACGATCTGGGTCCCCGCGGCAGCATAACCAAAAGCGCGACCGTTGCCGCGACGCGACCCCACCCGCCACGCCGGTGCGTTGTCGAACGCATGTCCGCCATCGCACTGCCTCGTCGCAACGCCGCCGCGGGCTTCCCGCCCGGCGCCGTGGCACGTACCCTGCGGTCCATGCAAGACGTCGCCAGCCAGCAGGAGCCCCCGGGCGACGATGCCCTGATGCTGGCGTGGGCGGACGGCGACGCCACCGCGTTCGAGACCCTCTACCGGCGTCATCGCGACAAGCTCTACCGGTTCCTCGTGCGCCAGGTGCGCAGCACTGCGCTGGCCGAGGAGATCTTCCAGGACGTCTGGCAACGGGTGATCGCCGCACGCGGCGGCTGGCGCCCGGACGCGCTGTTCACCACCTGGCTCTACCACATCGCCCACAATCGACTGGCCGACCACTGGCGCGCGGCGCGGCACCGCCCGCCGCCGCCGGAGGACGCCGAGCTGCGGACCGCACGGATCGTCGATCCGGACGACCCGGAACGGCAGCTGTCGCAGTTCGAGCAGCGCCGTAGGCTGCAGCTCGCGCTCGACGGTCTGCCCGACGAGCAGCGCGAGGTGCTGCTGCTGCGGCTCGAACAGGAACTCACGCTCGAGGAGATCGGCCGGATCACCGGCGTTGGCCGCGAGACGGTGAAATCGCGGCTGCGCTACGCGATGGACAAACTGCGCGCGACGTTGAATCCATGAACACGCCCGACCGCGAACCGCTGACGCCCGAGGAACGCCTGCTCGCCGAACGGCTGGCCGCCGGCGCGCCGGTGCCGTCGTCAGCCGTCGACACCGCGATCCTGGCGGCGGCGCGCCGCGCGGTGCACGACGACGCCGGCGCCGCACGCACGGTCGCGCCGGCCGCAACGACGCACGTCGTGCCACGCAGGCGCCGGCGCTGGCCGGTGGCGCTCGGCGCCGCCGCGTCGGTCGCGGTCGCGGTCGGCATCGCCTGGCAGTTGCGACCCGCCCCCGAGACCACGCACGCGCCCTGGTCGGAAGCCGAGATGGCGACACGCGCCTCGGCGCCGATGCCGGCCGCCGAGGCGCCCGCCCCGGTGGACCCGCCGGCACGCGCACGCCGCGTGGACGCGACGGCCGAGCCCGACGCGCCGGCGGCGGCCACGACCGCGGCCGCGCCACCCGACACGACGCGCGCTGCCGTCGAGGCCGCCCCGACCGACCTGCGGATGCCACCCGAACGCCACGCGCCCGGCTGGGGCGCCGCGCCCGAGTCCGATGCCGGCGCCACCGCCTTCGGCAGCCGCGTCGCGACCGCCGGTCCCGCGTCCTCACGGGCAGACGAAGCCGCGGAAGCCGATCGCGCGGCCAGTGCGCAGCCGCAGGGCATCGCGCTCATCGAGGACGTGCCCGACGACGACCAGCCGCCGGCCTCGGCCGACGCGCCCGAGGTCCGTGATGCATGGTTGGCCCGGGTCCGCGAACTGCTCGACGCGGGCGACATCGGCGCCGCGCGCGCCAGCCTCGCGGAGTTCCACCGCCGCCACCCGGACGCCGATCTGCCGCCCGACCTGCGCGCGCTGCTGGACTGAGGCCGCGATGCCGCTCGACACCCTGGCCGCGACCGCCAGCCACGCCCTCGACGTCAAGCACAGCCGGTTCGTCGCCCACGCCGCCCCGATCGGCGCGCCCGAGGACGCGGCCGCATTCCTGCAGCAGGTCCACGTCCCCGACGCGACCCACAACTGCTGGGCCTGGCGGCTGGGCGACCAGTACCGCTCCAGCGACGACGGAGAACCGGCCGGCACCGCAGGGCGTCCGATCCTGGCGGCGATCGACGGCCAGGGCTTCGACCGCGTGGCGGTCGTCGTCGTGCGCTGGTTCGGCGGCGTCAAGCTCGGGGCGGGCGGCCTGGTGCGCGCCTACGGCGGCTGCGCGGCCGAGTGCCTGCGCACCGCGCCGCGGGTGCCGCTGGTCGAGACCGCCGTGCTGGCGCTGCACGCGCCGTTCGACACCCTGGGCTCGGTGCATGCCGCGCTGCCGGCCGCCGCCGCGCACAAGCTCGACGAGCGCTTCGACGCCGAGGGCGCACTGCTGCGCATCGAACTGCCGCTCGACCGTGTCGCCGACTTGAAAACCCGGCTGCGCGACGCCACCCGCAACCGTGTCCGCATCGACGACAATGCCTGATGGCCTTCCGATCCCAACGCGCCACCCCTGAGGCTGGCAAACCGAAGGCGCGCATCGGTGCGCTCAAGACCCTGTGGCCGTTCGTCATGCGCCAGCGCGGGCTGTTCGCCGCGTGGCTGGTCGCGCTCGCGGCCTCGTCGCTGGCGACCTTGAGCCTGCCGCTGGCGGTGCGCCGCATGATCGACCACGGCTTCACCGGCGGCGACCAGATCGACACCGCGTTCGCGCTGCTGCTGGTCGTCGCGGTGGCGCTGGCGCTGGCGACCGCGGCGCGATTCTTCTTCGTCTCGCTGCTCGGCGAGCGCGTCGTCGCCGACCTGCGCAACCGCTTCTACGGGCACCTGCTGGACCTGGACCAGGGGTTCTTCGAGCAGAACCGCAGCGGCGACCTGGTTTCGCGGCTCAGCGCCGACACCGAGCTGCTGCGCTCGGTCGTGGGCACGACGATGTCGGTCGCGCTGCGCAGCGTGGTGATGGTGCTGGGCAGTCTGACGATGCTGGTCGTCACCAGCCCGCGGCTGGCGGCGTACACGCTGGTCGGCATCCCGCTGTTCGTGCTGCCGCTAGTGCTGGGCGGGCGCAAGCTGGAGAAGGTTTCGCGGCAGAGCCAGGACCGCATCGCCGACGCCAACGCGCTGGCCAACGAGACGCTCGGCGCGATCCGCACGGTGCAGGCGCACGCGCGCGAACCCTACGAGCGCGGCCGCTTCGGCGATGCCGTGCGCACGTCGGTGGCGACCGCGCGCCGGCGCATCGGGCTGCAGGCGATCATCACCGCGATCGCGATCACGCTGATCTTCGGCGCGGTCACCGTGGTGCTGTGGTCGGGCGCACACGACGTCGTCGCCGGGCGCATGAGCGCGGGCACGCTCGGGCAGTTCGTGCTCTACGCATTGTTCGGCGCCGGTTCGGTCGGCGCGCTCGCCGAGGTCTGGAACGACCTGCAGCGCGCTGCCGGCGGCATGGGCCGGATCTCCGAGCTGCTCGACGAGTCGCCGTCGATCCGCGCACCGGCCGCGCCGGCCGCCGTGGTGCAGCCCGCACGCGGTGCGTTGCGCTTCGACGACGTGACCTTCCACTACCCGACCCGGCCCGACAGCCCCGCGCTCGAGCGGTTCACGCTGCACGTCGCGCCCGGCGAGACGGTCGCGCTCGTCGGTCCGTCGGGCGCGGGCAAGAGCACCGTGCTGTCGCTGCTGCTGCGCTTCCACGACCCGGAGACCGGCGCGCTGTCGATCGACGGGGCCGACCTGCGCACGCTCGACCCGGCCGCGCTGCGCGCGCTGATCGCGCTGGTCCCGCAGCAGCCGACGATCTTCGCCGCCAGCGCGCGCGAGAACATCCGCTACGGCCGGCTCGAAGCGACCGACGCGGAGGTCGAGGCGGCGGCGCGCGCGGCCGAGGCCCACGCGTTCATCGCCGAGCTGCCCGAGGGCTACGACGCGCAGCTGGGCGAACGCGGCGCGCGGCTGTCGGGCGGCCAGCAGCAGCGGATCGCGATCGCGCGCGCGCTGCTGCGCGATGCGCCGATTCTGCTGCTCGACGAGGCGACCTCGGCGCTCGACGCGCAGAGCGAGCACGCGGTGCAGCATGCGCTCGCGCGCCTGATGCAGGGCCGCACCACGCTGCTCATCGCGCACCGGCTGGCGACGATCCTCAAGGCCGACCGCATCGTCGTGCTCGATCGCGGGCGGATCGTCGCCCAGGGCACGCACGCCGAGCTGCTGGCCCAGGGCGGCCTCTACGCCGAACTGGCCAGGCTGCAGTTCATCGACTGAGGCGGCGCGTCGAACGTGCCGGGCCCCGGGCGCCGCGCGCCCGCGACCCCGGCCGCGGCGCCTGCGCCCAGCGCGCGAACCGCGTGATCGACCGCCAGCTGCAGCATTGCCGGCGCCACGTAGGTCATGTGCACACGCCGGATCGCGGCCAGGTACAGGCGCCCGAACCGGTTGCGCGTGCGCACCCGCGTCGCCATTGCGCAGCGCAGGCCACCGCCGGGCAGCGCCTCGACGCGGATGCAGGTGCGGAACGCGAGGTGCCGGTCGTCGGCGCCGAGCACGACCTCCACGCAATCGCCGTCGGCGGACGTGCGTTCGGCCAGCACCGGGAAACGCCCGGCGAAGCGGCCCGGTGCCTCGCCGGACAGCAGCGACGAGGCCGGGCAACCGAGCGGCGAGGTCCGCAGCCCGAACGGACGCACGAGCACGTTGCGCAGCGCCATCAGCCGCGTCACGCCGGACGGCGGATTGGCGACGAAGCCTTCGAGCAGCGCGGCCATCGCCGTGGCCGGCCGCGCACCGGCGCACTCCGCCGCCTCCAGGCGGATCGCCGCCGCGTCCTCGTGCCCGGCGTCCGGCAACTGCGCCTGCAGCAGCGAACCGGGCGGCGGGACGATCCGGGCGACCCGGCGCCGGCCGGCGTTCTCGGTCCCGAAACCGCTGCCGCCCCGCGCGGGCAGCCGCCGACGCAGGCGTCCCGCCCACGCCCGCATCCCGGCGCACGCGCGCGCCGCCAGCGACGTCGGCGGCACGTGCAGCGACAACGAGGTCGTCGCGATGCGTGCCGGTTCGCGCAACGCCGCGTCGAGCAGTCCCTGTGCCGCCGGCGGCAGCAGTTCGGTCAACGAGGGAATGTCGGCGGCATTGTCGAGCACGCGCCGGCGCACGTCGGCCGGCAGCGCCCCCGACAGTTCGTCGGGATGGCAGGACAGCGCGAACAGCGCCGGGTGCGGCAGCACCGGGCTGCGCGAGACGAACTGGTGCCAGGTGCCGCCGCCGAAGCGCACGGTGAACAGGCAGTCGGGCGGAATGTCGACCAGGTGCAGCGCACGCACGAACGCGGCCGGGTCGGCATCGAGCTGCGCCTGCGACGCGGTCGAGAACCGCAGCTGGGTACCCGCACTGCCCGAGATCGCGGTGAACACGCGGTTGCCCGCGTGACGGTGGAAGGGATGGCCGCCCGCGCCAACAACGAAGGTGTAGAGCGAGGACCGATCGCCGCGCGCCAGGTCCATCGCGCCGATCCGCGAGGAGGGCTCGTCGTGCGCATCGACGAAACCGGGATGCCCGCGCTGGCGGCGCCCGGCGTCGGCGATCAGCGGATCGCCCTGGCCGGGCGCCAGCTGCGCGATCAGCGTGACCTCGACCGGCAGGCCGCCGCCGTGCGACGGCAACCGGACGCCGGGGAACGTATCGGAGACCTCGGTCGTGAGCAGCATCGTCGGCTCCTATGGGAGGGACACGTCAGTCCGCGGCCTTGCGGCGTTCGCGCTTGAGCGGGCGCGCGACCGGGCACAGCTCCGACGCCCAGGCGAAGACGGTGTTGGCCAACCGCTCGGGCACGAGCCGGAAATGCACGAACTGGCCGCGTTTCTCGCGGGCGATCAGCCCGGCCTGCTCGAGGATGCGCAGGTGCCCCGACAGCGCCGGCTTGCTGAAGTCGAACCGCTCGGCGATCTCGCCGGCGGTCAGCTCGCCGGCGTGGAGGTAGGCGAGGATCCTGCGGCGCGGTGTCGAGGCCAGCGCTTCGAAGACACGGTCCATGGCAATCCAATCAGTTAACGAATTACCTAATTAATTACGCGACTGGAGGCCGTCGTCAACCCTGGGGCGCGCCCCAGGGCTGCCCGCCCGCGGGCATTCCGCTGACGTCACGGGCCGGCGGCGCCGCGACCGCTGTCTATTGGGGATCCGTGCCCTCAGGCCGGCAGCGCGCGCGCCAGCGGCGTGTCGAGGTCGACGTCGGACTCGAGCGTGCCGAACGCCAGCGCGTGGGCACCGGCCAGCCGGCTGGCGCAGAACGCGGCGGCGACCGGACTCCCGGCGCGCAGCAGCACCGCGCCCTGCAGCACCAGCGCCGTCGCCTCGACCAGCCGCCGCGCGCGCGGTTCCGCGTCCTGCGGCGACCGTGCCGCATCCGCGAGCTGCCGCGCCAGGCGGTCGGCCGCGGCGTCGAATCCCGGGTCACGGCCGCGCGCCGCGTCGATCTGCGCCTGCAGCGCCGGCGCCACGCCCGGCTCGCGCGAGAGTGCGCGCAGCACGTCCAGGCACTGCACGTTGCCGCTGCCCTCCCAGATCGAATTCAACGGTGCCTGGCGGTACAGCCGCGGCAGCACCGACTCCTCGACATAGCCCGCACCGCCGAGGCATTCCTGCGCCTCGTTGACGAACGCCGGCGCGCGCCGGCACAGCCAGTACTTGCCGATGGCGGTCGCCGCGCGCGCGAACGCGGCCTGCGCCGGGTCGCGGGGCGCGGCATCGACCGCGCCGGCGACGCGCAACGCCAGCGCGACCGCCGCCTCGGCCTCGATCGCCAGGTCGCCGAGCACGTTGCGCATCAGCGGCTGCCCGAGAAGCGGGCGGCCGAACGCCCGTCGATGGCGGGCGTGGTGCATCGCCTGCGCCAGCGCCATGCGCATCTGCGCCGCGGCCGCGAGCATGCAGTCGAGCCGGGTCAGCATCACCATCTCGAGAATCGTCGCCACCCCGCGCCCCTCCCCGCCCACGCGCAACGCCCAGGCGCGGTCGAACTCGATCTCCGAGGACGCGTTGCTCCAGTCGCCGAGCTTGTCCTTGAGCCGCATCAGCCGGAAGCCGTTGAGGTCGCCGTCCGGCAGGCGCCTGGGCATCAGGAAACAGGTCGGCCCGGCGGCGGCCTGCGCCAGCACGAGGAAGCCGTCCGACATCGGGGCCGAGAGGAACCACTTGTGCCCGCGCAGCGTGTAGGCGCCGTCGTCGCCGGCCGGCGTCGCACGCGTTGCGTTGCTGCGCACGTCGCTGCCGCCCTGCTTCTCGGTCATGCCCATGCCGAGCGTGACGCCGGCCTTGTCGTCGACCGGCACGTCGCGGGCGTCGTAGCGCATCGCGGCGACCTTGTCGGCCCAGACGTGCAGCCGCGGCTCGCGGCGCAGCACCGGGACGGCGGCGTGGGTCATCGTCAGCGGGCAGCTGGTGCCGGCCTCGGCCTGGTGGTGCAGGTAGCCAAGCGCCGCGCGCGCCACGTGCGCGCCGGGCACCGGCTGCGCCCACGACAGGCCGGCGACGCCGTGGCCGACAGCCGCGTCCATCAGCCGGTGGTAGGCCGGATGGAACTCGACGCTGTCGATGCGGTGACCGAAGCGGTCGTGCGTACGCAATCGCGGGCGGTCGCGGTTGGCGTCGAAGCCGGCGGCGTACAGCGCGTCGCCGGCAAGCGCGCCGTAGACGGCCAGCCGCTCGGCGAACGTATCGCCGCCCTCGCGCGCGACTGCCTCGCGCAGCGCGACGTCGTCGTGCCACAGATCGCGCGGCGCGAACTCCGGCGGCTGGTTGTCGACCTCGTGCGTGACATCGGCGGGCATGGCGCGCGTCTCCATCGTCGGACCTGCGGCGATTCTCGCGCACGACGCGCGCATCCGTCAGGTCGCCGGCGGCGCCTCGGGCACGGCGCCGTCGAGCGTGGCGTCGGCAGGCGCCTGCAAGGCGTCGACGAACGCGGGCGCCAGCGCGAGCGCACCGAAGGCGCCACGCTGCGTGCCGCTGAGCACGCGCAGCATGTGCCCGCGCCCGCCGGGCAGGCGCCCCAGCGGCAGGAACGCCAGGTCGCGCGCGCGGGCGACGAGGTCGCGGTCGGACTGGAACACCGGCGTGAGCCAGCGGCTCCAGAACTGGTAGACGCCGACGTGCCGCGTGCGCAGCCGCTGGTAGGCGGACAGCGCCTCGGCGGGCGCGTGGGTGCGCAGCGCGTCGCGCAGCGCCTCGGCATCGAGCAGCGCCATGTTCACGCCCTGCCCCAGTTGCGGGCTCATCGCGTGGGCAGCGTCCCCGAGCAGCACCCAGCGACCGCGATGCCAGCGTCGCAGCGCGACGTCGCGATAGCTCGCGCGTGCCAGTTGAGCATGCGTGGTGGTGGCGTCGAGCAGGGCCGCGGCCTCGGGCCAGATCGCAGCGACCTCTTCGCGCCAGCGTTCGATCGCGGTGGCCTGCCAGTCCGCGAACCCGGACACCGGCAGGCTCCAGAAGAAGCTCAACCGCGGCTCGGCATCGCCCGGCCGGCCGCCGACCGGCAGCATGCCGACCATCCGGCGCGCGGCGACGTAGCGCTGGCGCAGTTCGCTGGCGAACGGCCAGTTGCGCGCGGACAGCAGGCACCACAGCGCGCCCCACGGGTAGACGCGGTCGTGGCGCACGCCGCCGATCCGGGCGCGCAGCCGCGACGCCGCGCCGTCGGCGACGACGACCAGATCGAATGGCCCGTGGCGCTGTCCGGCGGCGTCGACGAGCCAGCGGTCGTCGGCGTCGTCGGGCCCCGCGACCGCGACGCCGGGATGCAGTGCAGCGCGATCGTCGCGGGCGCGGTCGAGCAGTTCGAACAGCGCGCCGCGCTGCATGCCTAGGCCGAACAGGCGCGGGTCGAGCCCGGCGTAGCGCATGTCCATCACCGCGCGCCCGCACGGCGTCTCGCCGAACAGGCGATCCACGCGCGCGCCGTGGTGCAGCACCTGGGGCAACAGGCCCATGCGCCACAGGACCTGCAGGCCGCTGGGTTGCAGCAGGAAGCCGGCACCGACCGGGCCCGGTGCCGCTGCGCGTTCGAAGACCTCGACCCGGTGGCCGTCGTGTGCGAGCAGCACGGCCGAGGCCTGCCCGGCAGTGCCGTAGCCGACGATGGCGATGCGCAGCGGTCGGCGCGGGGACACGGGCATCACGGTCATGACACGAGTGGGGCGATCACAGCGCGACAGCATACGACTGATGGGCTCAGAACCCATGCCAAGACGTGCCCGGCTCGCACATGAGCGCACGCGAAGGGTTATTTCTCAAGGATGGGCTGAGGACTACTTCGGATGGGCAACGGCCGGCAGGCCATGGCCCATCCGAAGAGATAGCGCTCTCTCTCATCCATCTGAAAAGAGCGCCAAAAAACAAAGGGCCGCCCCGCGAACGGGACGGCCCTTGGGTCATGCCACCGCCTGCGTCAGTGCGCCTGCGGTGTCTCGTTGCGCGCCTGATGCGCGGCGATCGCCTTCGGATCCTGCTCGTCCATCTTGTCGCCCAGCACGCGCCGGACGATCACGAAGAACACCGGGATCAGCAGCAGGCCCAGGAACGTCGCGAACAGCATGCCGCCGATCACGCCGGTGCCCAGCGCGTGACGCGCGTTGGAGCCGGCGCCGCTCGACAGCGCCATCGGCGTGACGCCGAGGATGAACGCGAACGAGGTCATCAGGATCGGCCGCAGGCGCAGCCGCGCGGCCTCGATCGTCGCCTCGCGCAACGTCTTGCCCTCCGCGCGTTGCTGGACCGCGAACTCCACGATCAGGATCGCGTTCTTCGCCGCCAGGCCGATGACCGTGATCATGCCGATCTGGAAGAACAGGTCGTTCGACAGGCCCGGGCGCAGCATCGTGAACACCACCGCGCCCAGGATGCCCAGCGGCACCACCAGCAGCACCGCGACCGGGATCGACCAGCTCTCGTAGAGCGCCGCCAGACACAGGAACACCACGACCACCGACAGCACCAGCAGCAGCGTCTGGGTATTGCCGGCGATGATCTCCTGGTAGGACATGCCCGCCCAGTCGAAGCCGAAGCCCGGCGGCAGCTCGTCGGTGACGATGCCTTCCATCGCCGCCATCGCCTCGCCGGTGCTGCGCCCCGGCGCCTGCGCGCCGACGATGTTGACCGCCGAGTAGCCGTTGTAGCGGCTCAGCGACGGCGACGCGGTGCCCCACTCGGCCGACACCACGTTGCTCAGCGGCACCATCGCCGGCTGGCCGTTGGCGGCCGTGCCCGGCGCCGGGGTGTAGAAGCGGTCGAACGACTCCGGGCCCGTGCGGTACGGCGCGTCGGCGCGGATGTTCACCCGCTTGATGCGCCCTTCGGAGAAGTAGTCGTTGACGTACACCGGCGCGAGCATCAGCTGGATCGCGTTGTAGACGTCCTGCACCGACAGCCCCATCGCCTGCGCCTGCACGCGGTCGACGTGCAGCCCCAGCTGCGGGGCGGCCTCGAGCGTGTTCGGGCGCACGCCCACGACCGTGTCGGACTTGCCCGCGGCGCTGGCCAGCAGCATGTTGCGGGCCTCGGTCAGCGCCGCCTGGCCCTGGCCGGTGCGGTCCTGCAGGTACATGTCGAAGCCGCCGAACTGGCCCAGGCCCTGGATCGTCGGCAGGTTGACGACGAAGATCTGCGCCTCGGGCACCGCACCGTAGAGCATGCCGTTGGCGTGGTCGACGAACTCGTTGATGCTGACGTCGCGCTCGTCCCAGTGATCAAGTTCGACGAACGCCATGCCGACGTTCTCGCCCATGCCCACGAAGCTGAAGCCCGAGACCTGCAGGATGTTCTTGAAGCCGGGCACGCCGCCCGTCCGCTCGCCCGTCTCCGGGTTCTCCTGCCCGCGGAAGGTCTGGTAGACGCGGTCCATCACCGCCTGCGTGCGCTGCAGGCTGGCGCCGGGCGGCAGCTGCACGATGACCATCGCGTAGCCCTGGTCCTCCTCGGGCACGAAGCTGGTCGGCAGCCGCGCGTACAGCAGGCCGCAGACCAGCGCCAGCAGCACGAACAGCACCATCCAGCGCGGCGAGTGCCGCACCACGCTGGTGATGTGGCCGACGTAGGTGTCGTTGACGCGGTCGTAGTACTTGTTGAAGACGCGGAAGACCACGTTCTCGCGCTTGTTGCCGTGCGGCTCGTGCTGCTTGAGGAACGTCGCGCACAGCGCCGGGGTGAAGCCCAGCGCGAGGAACGCCGAGAAGCCCATCGACACGGCGATCGTGATCGCGAACTGCTTGTAGATCTCGCCCGACGCGCCACCCTGCAGCGCGCTGGGGATGAACACCGCGGCGAGCACGACGGTGATCGCGACGACCGCGCCGGTGATCTGGCTCATCGCCTTGATCGTGGCCTCGCGCGGCGGCAGGTGCTCCTCGGCCATGATGCGCTCGACGTTCTCGATCACCACGATCGCGTCGTCGACCACGATGCCGATCGACAGCACCATCGCGAACAGCGTCAGCTGGTTGACCGTGAAGCCCAGCGCGCTCAGGCCCAGGAACGTGCCCAGCAGCGCGACCGGGATCACGAGCGTGGGGATGATCGTCGCGCGCAGGTTCTGCAGGAACAGCAGCATCACCAGGAACACCAGGATCACCGCCTCGATCAGCGTCTTGACCACTTCCTTGATCGAGATCGTCACGAACGTGGTGCTGTCGAACGGCTTGAACCACTCGACGCCGGGCGGGAACGTCGCCGACAGCTCGTCGAGCCGCGCGGTCACCGCCTCGGCCACGCCCAGCGCGTTGGCGCCGGGCTGGAGCATGATCGCGACCGCGCCGGTCGGCTGGCCGTTGTACTTGGTGTCGAAGCCGTAGCTCGACGGGCCGAAGGCGACCCGCGCCACATCGCCCAGGCGCACCACCGCGCCATTGGCGTCGGTGCGCAGGATGATGTCGCGGAACTGATCGGGCGTGCTGAAGCGGCCTTCGCCCGACACCGTCGCGCTGAAACCCACGCCCTCGGGCGCGGGATCGGAGCCGATCGAACCGGCCGCGAACTGCACGTTCTGCCCGCGGACCGCGGCCAGCACCTCGGTCGCCGACAGGCCATAGCCCTGCAGCTTGTCGGGGTTGAGCCAGATGTTCATCGCATACTCGGCACCGAAGTGCTGGGTATTGCCGACGCCGGGCACACGCGCGAGCTGCTCGAGCACGCGGGCTGCGATCAGGTCGTTGATCGCGTTGCGGTCCATCGACGGATCGCTCGACCGCAGGCCCACCACCATCAGGAAGCCGGTGTTCTCCTTGGCGACGACCACGCCCTGCTGGACCACCTCGCTGGGCAGTCGCGGCGTGGCCAGGGAGACCTTGTTCTGGACCTGCACCTGGGCGATGTCGCTGTCGGTGCCGGTCTCGAAGGTCAGCGTGACGCTGGCCCGGCCGTTGGCACTGGACGTGGAACTGAAGTACAGCAGGTTGTCGATGCCGGTGAGCTGCTGCTCGATGACCTGGGTCACCGCCTGCTCGGTCGTCTGCGCATCGGCGCCGGGATAGGTCGCCGAGATGGTCACCTGCGGCGGCGCCACCGACGGGTACGACTCGACGCCCATGTTCAGCAGCGCGATCAGGCCGGAAAGCGAGATCAGGATCGAGACGACCCAGGCGAAGACCGGGTGGTTGATGAAGAACTTGGGCATGGGATCAGTCCTGGTCGGCGGCGTCCGCGGCCGGCGCGTCGGCGGCCGGCGGCGCGGCCGGTTGCGCGGCGGGCGCCTGGGCCTGCGCCCCGGCGGGCTGCGCGGCGGCGTTGGCCGGTGCGGCCGCGGCGGCCTCGACCGGCTTCGGGCTCACCGGCGTGCCCACCTGGGCGCGCTGCAGGCCCGAGACGATGACGCGGTCGCCCGCGGCCAGGCCCGAATCGACGATCCAGTTGCCGCCGTCGGCGCGCACGAGGTTGATGTCCTTGCGCACGACCTGGTCGTCGGGGCCGGCGACGAGCACGAACGCGCTGGTCGCGTCGCGCTGCACCGCGGTCTGCGGCACCACGTAGATGCCGTCCTGGCGGCCCATGTCCGCGACCAGCGTCACGTACGTGCCCGGCAGCAGGCGGCGATCGGGGTTGGGCACGGTCGCACGCAGCGCGATCGCGCCGGTGGCCGGGTCGACGACGTCGGCCGAGAAGTCGAGGCTGCCGGTGTGCTCGTACACCGTGCCGTCCTGCAGCCGCACCTGCACCGAGGCCTGCTCGCTGCGGTCGACCTGCTTGGCGCGCAGCGCCTCCATGTCCGACACGCTCATCGAGAAGTTCACGTACAGCGGGTCGATCTGGTCGACGGTCGTCAGCAGCGTCACGTCGCCCTGCCCGACCAGCGCGCCCTCGGTGACCTGCTGCTTGCCGGCGCGGCCGGAGATCGGTGCGCGCACGGTGGCGTAGCCGAGGTTGATCTGTGCGGTGCGCACCGAGGCCCGGGCGGCCTCCAGCGCGGCCTGCGCGCTGCGCTCGTTGGCCAGCGCGTTGTCGAGGTCGGACTTGGAGATGAAGTCGGTCGGTGCCAGCTGGCGCGCGCGGTCGGCGGCGGTCTTGGCGTTGGTGTACTGCGCCTGCGCCTGCGCCTGCGCGGCCTGTGCATTGCCCAGCGCCGCCTGCAGCTGCGCCGGGTCGATCACGAACAGCACGTCGCCTTCCTTCACGTCGCTGCCTTCGGTGTAGACGCGGCGTTCCAGCACGCCGGGCACCCTGGCGCGGACGTCGGCGCTGCGGAACGGCGCGAGCCGGCCGACGAGATCCTGGCGCAGCGGCTGCGCGCCGGGCTGGACGGTCAGCACGCCCACTTCGGGCGGCGGCGGAGCGGCCTGCTCCTGTTGGTTGCCGCAGGCGGAAAGCGCCGCGGCGAGCACGGCAATGGACAGGATTCGGCGCATGGGAAGCCCTGGGGGAGGAGTCGGACGGGATTTACTATACCGGCCAGTATAGCTAATTCGGAAGCGGTGACGCACCATGCAGGAAGTCATTGCGCTGCGGCGAGGCGCGGCCCGCCCCGGACCAACGTCCAGCGACGGACTGCGCGCGGTGGCGGCCCCCGGCTCGCGGGTGCCTGCGCCGCCTAGGCGATCCTCCGACGTTGCCTAGGCGCCCGGGCGCGGAAGCGCGTCGATCCAGGCCGGGTCGAGCGCGAGCGCGGCGGCGTCCGGGCCGCCGCCATCGCCGCCATCGCCGACGAACGGCAGCACGCCCAGGCACGGCGCCGGCAGCGCCGCCTCGAGCAGGCCGATGTAGTCCTCGACGCGCGAGAAGCCAGGATCGATGCGATTGCCGACCCAGCCGGCCAGGCGGCAGCCGTCGGCCGCGATCGCGCGCGCGGTGAGCCGCGCGTGGCTCAGGCAGCCGAGCCGGAGTCCGACCACGAGCACGACCGCGCCGCCCAGCCGCCGCGCCAGGTCCGCGTGTTCCAGGCCGTCGGCCAGCGGTGCGTCCCAGCCGCCGGCGCCCTCGACCAGCACCACGTCGGCGGCCGACGCCAGCCGCGCATGCGCTGCGTGCAGCGCCGCGACGTCGACGACCACGCCGGCAGCGCGCGCGGCCAGCGTCGGCGCCGTCGCCTCGGGCAGCGCGACCGGGTTGACGTCGGCGTAGTCCGGACGGGGCCGGCTGGCGGCCTGCAGCGCCAGCGCGTCGGTGTTGCGCCAGCCGCCGTCCTGCCAGTCGCAGCCGCTGGCGACCGGCTTCATGCCGATCGCGCGCCGGCCGTCCGCGCGCAGCGCATGCAGCAGCGCCACGCTGGCGTGAGTCTTGCCGATGCCGGTGTCGGTGCCGGTGACCAGGAACGTCCGCGCGCTCATGCCGGCGCGCCCTTCGGGCCCCTCGGACCGACGCGGCCGGGCGGGCGCGACCCCGCTGCTACACTGCGCGACATGTTCACCTCCACACCTCTGAGCGGCAGCAAGGCCGACCAGTATGCCGCGCTCGCGGCGCAGGCTCGCGCCCTGCTCGACGGCGAGTCCGACCCGATCGCCAACGCCGCGAACCTCTCGGCGCTGGTCTACCACGCGCTGCCCGACCTCAACTGGGTCGGCTTCTATCTCTACGACGGCACTGAGCTGGTCGTCGGTCCGTTCCAGGGCCTGCCGGCCTGCGTGCGCATCCCGCTCGACAAGGGCGTGTGCGGGGCCGCCGCGCGCACCCGCCGGACTCAGCGCATCGACGACGTGCACGCGTTCCCGGGCCACATCGCCTGCGATGCCGCGTCGCGCTCGGAACTCGTCGTGCCGCTGGCCGACGGCGACCGCCTGATCGGCGTCTTCGACCTCGACAGCCCGCTGCCGGCACGCTTCGACGCCGACGACCAGGCCGGACTGGAGACGCTGGCGCAGCTCTACGTCGAGCACGCACGGTGACGACGCCGCGGCTGCGCAACATCGGCCCCCGCTCCGCCGCCTGGCTGCGCCAGGTGGGGTTGCGCACGCGCGAGGACCTCGCGGCAGCCGGCGCGGTCGAGGCCTTCGTGCGCGTGCGCCGGGCCGGGTTCCGGCCCAGCCTCAACCTGCTCTACTCGATCGAGGGCGCGCTGCTCGACTGCCACTGGCAGGACGTGCCCGAGGCGCGGCGCCTGCAATTGACCGAGGCCGCCGAGGCGGCGACCGCGCAGTTGCCCGACCCGCGCGCGCGGACCGCAGCCGGCCCGGTCACGACGACCGTGCACGCCGCCGCGGGGACCGGCGACGCCGCCACGCCCGACGATTCCGGGCGCTGAGCGCGCCTGTCGCGCCGCGGCGACGAGCGCCGTCCGTGCCGGACGCTGGCGTACAATCGCGCCTGCTTCGCGGTGACCCGGCCTGCCCGGGTTGAAACGGGAAGCCGGTGACGGGCGCCGCGATGCGGGCCCCATTCCGGCACTGCCCCCGCAACGGTAAGCGTGTCCAAGCGTCGCCTCTCGCCACTGTGCCGTGCACGGGAAGGCGCGGCGCCGGGCCGGAAGGCCCACGCGCGAGTCCGGAGACCGGCCACGGAGTTCCACCTGATTGCGATGCGGCGGGCATCGCGGCGACGTTCCGGGCGCGTCCGCGCCTGGACGACGGCCCGTGCGTGCCCGCTCCCGCGATCCTCGCCCGCCAGACCGTCGCCGCGCGCCCGATGCGCGCGCGCAAGGAGACCGCAATGCCGTTCCGCACCCTGACCGTGGCGATCGCCACCGCCCTCGTCGCGCCATCCGCGCTCGCCGCGCCCGCGCCCGGCGAGCTCGACGCCGTGCTCGTCACCGCCGACCGCGTCGAGACGAAGCTCGCCGACACGCTCGTGCCGGCGCAGGTCATCGACCGCGCCCAGATCGAGCGCAGCCAGGCGCGCGACCTGCCCGAACTGCTGCGCGGCCGCGCCGGCATCCAGATCGCCAACCAGGGCGGGCCGGGCAAGCTGACCTCGATCTTCATGCGCGGCAGCGAGTCGGACCACGTGCTGGTGCTGGTCGACGGCGTGCGCATCGGCTCGGCGACCGCGGGGCTGGCGGCGATCCAGGACCTGCCGGTCGACCAGATCGAGCGCGTGGAGATCGTCCGCGGCCCGCGCTCGGGCCTGTACGGCTCGGACGCGATCGGCGGCGTGATCCAGATCTTCACCCGCCGGCACGAGGGCGCGATCGTCCCGCACGCGCGCATCGGCGCCGGCAGCCATGGCCTGCGCGAAGCCAGCGCCGGCATCGGCGGACGCCGCGGCCGCGGCTGGTTCGGGGTCGACGCGGCGTTCCAGCGCACCGACGGCATCGACGCCTGCCGGGGCTCGGAGGCGCTGTTCCAGGGCTGCTACGTCGACGAACCCGACCGCGACGGCTACCGCAACCGCTCGCTGAACCTGCGCGCCGGCGTCGAGCTGGCCGAGGGCCTGACACTGGAGGGCCACGCGCTGCGCGCCGATGCGTTCACCCAGTACGACGGCAGCGCGTTCGGCGGCAACGAGGCCGACGTCGTGCAGCAGGTCGCCGGCGGCACGCTGGTGTACGCGCCGTCGGACGCGGTCGCGCTGACCGTGCGGGTCGGCCGCAACGACGACCGGGCGACGAACCATTTCCGCGACGCCGGCACCGGCGTGCGCACCGACGTCAGCCGCTTCGACACCCGCCGCGACACCGCCTCGGTGCAGGCCGACTTCGGCCTCGCGCCGGCGCAGCGCCTGTCGATGGGCCTGGATTGGATGTCCGACGAGATCGACAGCACGACCGGCTACGCGGCGACCTCGCGCGGCAACCTCGCGGTGTTCTCCGCCTACGCGGCCCGCTTCGGCGCGCACCTCGTCGAGGCCGGCGTGCGCCACGACGACAACGAACAGTTCGGCGGCCACACCACCGGCAGCCTGGGCTGGGGCCTGGATCTGGCCCACGGCCTGCGACTCAACGCGAGCGCGGCGACCAGCTTCAAGGCGCCGACGTTCAACGACCTGTACTACCCGTTCGGCAGCGGCAACCCCGACCTCGACCCCGAGCGCGCGAAGACCGCCAACCTGGGACTGGCGCAGGCCGGCGGGGCGTGGCGCTGGTCGTTCGACGTCTTCGAAAGCCGCGTCGACGACCTGATCGTGCTCGACAGCGCCTGGGTGCCGGCCAACATCCAGCAGGCGCGCATCCGCGGTGCCGAGCTGACGTTCGCGACGACGCTGGCCGGCTGGGACCTGTCCACCGAGCTGAGCCACGTCGACCCGCGCGACCGCAGCGGCGGCGCCAACGACGGCCGCATGCTCGCCCGCCGCGCGCGCAACAGCGGGCGGCTCGACGTCGACCGCAGCTTCGGCGCCGTGCGCGTCGGCACCACGCTGCGCGCGGCCGGCGGCCGCTTCGACGACGCGGCGAACACGACCCGGCTCGCCGGGCACGGCACGGTGGACCTGCGCGCGGCGTGGACGTTCGCGGCCGACTGGACGCTCGAGGCGCGGGCCACCAACCTGCTCGACAAGGACTACGAGACGGCCGCGTGGTATCGCCAGCCCGGCCGCGAGTACGGCCTGGCCCTGCGCTGGCAGCCGACGGCCCGCTGAGCCGCGGCACGCCGGGCGCCCTGCGTGCCTGTCCCGGCCCGCGCGCCGGCGGGCGACCGGACCCGCGCGCCTGGCCGATCGCCGCGGCGTCGACCACACTGGGCCCGGCTGCAAGCCGTCATCGCGGGAGGGACTGGGCATGCGGGTGTTCGTCATCGGTGCATCGGGGGGCGTGGGCGCCCGGGTCGTCGCCCAGGCGGTGGCGCGGGGACATCGCGTCACCGCGCAGAGCCGCACTGCGGGCCGGATCCGCGCCGTGCCGGGCGTCGACGTCGCCGCCGGCCGGCCCGACGACGCGCGGTTCCTGGCCGCGCGGATGCGCGGGCACGAGGCCGTGGTGATGAGCCTGGGCGTCGACCGGCGGGGCCCGACGACGCTGTTCTCCGATGCCACGCGCGCGACGATCGCCGCGATGCGGGAGACCGGCGTGCGGCGTCTGGTCGCGATCACCGGCGTCGGCGCGGGCGACACGCGCGGACACGGCGGCTGGTTCTACAACCGCATCGTGTTTCCGTTCGTCACCCGCCATCGGTATGCCGACAAGGACCGGCAGGAAGCGCTGATCGAACGGGCCGACCTCGACTGGACGCTCGTGCGGCCCGCGCCGTTCGCCGCACGTCCCGGACGCGGGGCATGGCAGGCGGTGCTGGAGGTGCCCCACGACCTGCAGCTCAGGGCCGTGACCCGGGACGAGGTCGCCGCGTTCGTCGTCGAATGCCTGGAGACCGGCGGCTTCCTGCGGTGCAGACCGTTCATCGGCCGAAGCTGACCGATCCCTGCGCGCCTGGCGGCGCACGACGCCGGACGCGGCGGTTCTGCCGGCGGCCGTCCGTACATCCACGCGATGCTCCGCGCCAATTGGTCACACCAATATGCGCCTAGTACTTTGGTCTCGTTGACCATCGCCTGGCTCAAGGGGTTAAATCGCCGCGCTCCGGTCAATCATTCCAGACAATGGTATGACCAATTTCCGAAGATCCGCCGGATGCGGGTCTGCCCCTCACCGGGAGTGCGCATGCAACAGGCCTGGCCGCAGATCTACGATCCTGCCGGCAATCTGTGGATCTCCAGTGCGATCGCACTGATCCCGATCGCCTTCTTCTTCTTCGCGTTGGTCGTCGCGCGGCTCAAGGGCTGGCTGGCCGGCACGCTGACTGTCGCGCTGGCGCTCGGCGTCGCGCTGCTGTTCTACCGCATGCCGGTCGACCGGGCGTTCGCGTCGGCGGCCTACGGCTTCATGTACGGCCTGTGGCCGATCGCGTGGATCATCATCGGCGCGGTGTTCGTCTACAAGGTCTCGGTCAAGACCGGCCAGTTCGACATCATCCGCGCCTCGATCCTGTCGGTGACCCCGGACCAGCGACTGCAGATGCTGCTGGTCGGCTTCGCGTTCGGCGCGTTCCTCGAGGGCGCGGCCGGCTTCGGCGCGCCGGTGGCGATCACCGCGGCGCTGCTGGTCGGGCTGGGCTTCAAGCCGCTGTACGCGGCCGGCCTGTGCCTGATCGCCAACACCGCCCCGGTCGCGTTCGGCGCGATGGGCATCCCGATCATCGTCGCCGGCCAGGTCACCGGGCTGGAGGCGTTCGAGATCGGCCAGATGGCGGGCCGTCAGCTCCCGTTCCTGACGATCGTCGTGCTGTTCTGGGTCATGGCGATCATGGACGGCTGGCGCGGCGTCCGCGAGACCTGGCCGGCGGTGCTGGTGGGCGGCGGTTCGTTCGCGATCGTGCAGTTCCTGACCTCGAACTACATCGGCCCCGAACTGCCGGACATCACCTCGGCGATCGCCTCGCTGGTGTGCCTGACGCTGTTCCTGCGCGTCTGGCAGCCGCGCCGCATCTTCCGCTTCGCACCCGACGCCGCGGACGCCGCACCGGCGGTCCCCGCCGGCACGGCAGCGGCGGTGCCGACGGATGCCGCGCGGCACTCGCCCGGCGCGATCGTCAAGGCCTGGTCGCCGTTCATCGTGCTGACCGCGATGGTGTCGATCTGGAGCGTCAAGCCGTTCAAGGCGCTGTTCGCGCCCGGCGGCGCGCTGGAGAGCTGGGTGCTCGCGGTGCCGGTGCCGTTCCTGCACCGGCTGGTCGACAAGACCCCGCCGATCGCCCCCGAGCCCCTGCCCTTTGACGCGATCTACCGCTTCGACTGGTTCTCGGCCACCGGCACGGCGATCCTGTTCGCGGCGCTGGTGTCGATCGTACTGCTGCGCATGCGCCCGGCGCAGGCGCTGTCGACGTTCGGCGAGACGCTGCGCGAACTGCGCACGCCGATCTACTCGATCGGCATGGTGCTGGCGTTCGCGTTCGTCGCCAACTATTCGGGGTTGTCGGCGACGCTGGCGCTCGCGCTGGCCCACACCGGCGACGCCTTCACGTTCTTCTCGCCGTTCCTGGGCTGGCTGGGCGTGTTCCTGACCGGCTCGGACACCTCGGCCAACGCGCTGTTCGCCGCGCTGCAGGCCAATACCGCGCAGCAGATCGGCGTGCCCGAGGTGCTGCTGGTCGCGGCCAACACCACCGGCGGAGTGACCGGCAAGATGATCTCGCCGCAGTCGATCGCGATCGCCTGCGCCGCGGTCGGCCTGGCCGGGCGCGAGTCGGACCTGTTCCGCTTCACCGTCAAGCACAGCCTGATCTTCGCGGCGATGGTCGGCCTCATCACCACGCTGCAGGCGCACGTGCTGACATGGATGATTCCCGGATGAGCGCGCCCTCCCCGGCCACCCGTCCCGAAACCATCGGCGCACGCCGTCCGCGCCTGTCCGACCAGGTCGCCGAGCGCGTGCTGGCGCTGATCGACGAGCGCGGCCTGCGCGCCGGCGACCGGCTGCCGGCCGAGCGCGCGCTCGCGCTCGAGCTGGGCGTGTCGCGTACCGTGCTGCGCGAGGCGATCGCGCAGCTGGCCAGCCAGGGCGTGCTGCATGCGCGCCAGGGCGGCGGCACCTACCTGTGCGCGCGCGACGCCGCGGCGCCGCGGGTGGTCGAGCCGCTGCAGCCGTTCGTCAGCGTGTTCCGCAGCGATCCGGAGTACCGCTACGACGTGCTCGAGATCCGGCACGGGCTGGAAGGCATGGCCGCGTGGCATGCCGCGCTGCGCGCCACCGACGACGACCGCGCCCGCATCGCCGGCGCGTTCGACGCGATGATGGCCGTGCACGGCCACGACGATCCGGCCGGCGAGGCGCGCGCCGACGCCGCGTTCCACCTGTCGATCGCCGAGGCCTCGCACAATCTGGTGCTGCTGCAGGTCATGCGCGGCTTGTTCGACCTGCTGCAGACCAACATCTCGCAGAGCCGCGAGAAGCTCTACCTGTCGCCGCGCACGTTCGAGCCGCTGTCGGTGCAGCACCGGGAAATGCGCGACGCCGTGCTGTCGGGCGATCCCGAGCGGGCCCGCGCCGCCGCCCACGCCCACCTGGAGTTCGTGCACACCTCGCTGCGCGAGCTCGACGAGAACGAGGCGCGCCGCACCCGCGCCTCGCGCCTGCCGCCGTCGCACAGCTGAAAGCCCCCGCCATGATCATCTCCGCCTCGACCGACTACCGCGCCGCCGCCCGGCGGCGGCTGCCGCCGTTCCTGTTCCACTACATCGACGGCGGCGCCTACGCCGAGCAGACCCTGCGCCGCAACGTCGCCGACCTGGAGGGCATCGCGCTGCGCCAGCGCGTGCTGCGCGACATGGCCGAGCTGGACCTGTCGACCGAGCTGTTCGGCGAGCGGCTGGCCTTCCCCGCAGCGCTGGCGCCGGTGGGGCTGACCGGCATGTACGCGCGCCGCGGCGAGGTGCAGGCCGCCCGCGCGGCGGCCGCGCGCGGCATCCCGTTCACGCTCTCGACGGTCTCGGTGTGCGCGATCGAGGAGGTCGCGCCGGCGATCGACCGGCCGATGTGGTTCCAGCTGTACGTGCTGCGCGACCGCGGCTTCATGCGCGCCGCGCTCGAACGCGCGCGGGCGGCCGGCTGCACCACGCTGGTGTTCACCGTCGACATGCCCACGCCCGGCGCGCGCTACCGCGACGCGCACTCGGGCATGAGCGGTCCCAACGCGGCGCTGCGGCGCCTGTGGCAGGCCGCCACGCATCCGGGCTGGGCCTGGGACGTCGGCCTGCACGGGCGGCCGCACGACCTGGGCAACATTTCCGCCTACCGCGGCGCGCCGACCGGGCTGGCCGACTACATCGGCTGGCTGGGCGCGAACTTCGACCCGTCGATCTCGTGGAAGGACCTGGAGTGGATTCGGGCGTTCTGGACCGGGCCGATGGTCATCAAGGGCATCCTCGACCCGGACGACGCCCGCGACGCGGTGCGCTTCGGCGCCGACGGCATCGTGGTCTCCAACCACGGCGGGCGCCAGCTCGACGGCGTGCTGTCGACCGCGCACGCGCTGCCGGCGATCGCCGACGCGGTGGGCGGGTCGCTCAAGATCCTCGCCGACTCGGGCGTGCGCAACGGCCTGGACATCGTGCGGATGCTGGCGCTGGGCGCCGACGCGGTGCTGCTCGGCCGTGCGTTCGTCTACGCCCTGGCCGCGGCCGGCCAGTCGGGGGTCGAGCACCTGCTCGACCTGCTGCAGAAGGAGATGCGCGTGGCGATGACGCTGACCGGCTCGCGCACGATCGCTGCGATCGGCCGCGACGCGCTGGTCGCGCCGCCGCGATGAGGACGTTGCGATGACCACCCGCACGCACGCCCCCGCCCTGCTCGACCGACTGCGTGGCATCGTCGGCCGCAGCCACGTGCTCAGCGGCGAGCGCGCGACGCGCCGCTACCGCAAGGGCTACCGGTTCGGCGACGGCCCGGTGCTCGCGGTCGCCCGCCCCGGCAGCCTGGTCGAGCTGTGGCGCGTGCTGCAGGCCGTCGTCGACGCCGGAGCGATCGTGATCATGCAGGCCGCCAACACCGGCCTGACCGGCGGCTCGACGCCCGACGGCGACGGCTACGACCGCGGCATCGTGCTGGTCAGCACCCGGCGGCTCGCGGGCATCCAGCTGCTGGACGGCGGCCGCCAGGTGGTCTGCCTGCCCGGCGCGACGCTCGACCGGCTGGAGAAGGCGCTCGCGCCGCTCGACCGCGAGCCGCATTCGGTGATCGGCTCGTCGTGCATCGGCGCCTCGGTGCTCGGCGGCGTGTGCAACAACTCCGGCGGCGCACTGGTGCGCCGCGGGCCGGCCTACACCGAGCTGGCGCTGTACGCGCAGCGCGGCGCCGACGGCGCGCTGCGGCTGGTGAACCACCTGGGCATCGACCTGGGCGAGGATCCCGAGACGGTGCTCGCGCGGCTGGAGGCCGGCGACTACGGCCCCGCGGACGTCGACCCCGCGCCCGACCGCGCGGCCTCGGACCGGCGCTACGCGCAGGACGTGCGCGACGTCGACGCGCCGACGCCGGCGCGCTACAACGCAGATCCCTCGCGACTGCACGAGGCCTCCGGGTCCGCGGGCCGGCTGGCGGTGTTCGCGGTGCGGCTCGACACCTTCCCGCGCGAGCCGGCAACGGTGCTCTATGTCGGCAGCAACGATCCCGACGATCTCACCGCGATCCGCCGCTATCTGCTGACCGGCCTGGACGAATTGCCGATCGCCGGCGAGTACGTCCACCGCGACGCGTTCGACATCGGCGCGCGGTACGGCAAGGACGTGTTCCTGCTGATCGACCGCTTCGGCACCGACAAGGTCCCGGCGGCGTTCGCGTGCAAGAGCCGGGTCGACGGCCTGCTCGAGCGCGTCGGCCTGCGCGGCGCCAGCGACCGGGCGCTGCAGGCGCTGGTGTCGCTGCTGCCCGATCACCTGCCGCGCCGGCTGCGCGACTTCCGCGACCGCTACGCCCACCACCTGCTGCTCAAGGTCGGTACGGCGCAGGCCGCGGCGACCGAGGGGTTCCTGGACCGCCATTTCGCCCCACGCACGTCGGGCAGCTGGTTCCGCTGCACCGCCGACGAGGGCCGCAAGGCATTCCTGCATCGCTTCGCGATCGCCAGCGCGGCGGTCCGCTACCGCGAGGCGCACCGACGCGAGGTCGCCGACATCGTCGCGCTCGACATCGCGCTGCGCCGCGACGATCGCGACTGGGTCGAGACGCTGCCGCCGGACATCGACTCGGCACTCGCCGGCCGGCTGTACTACGGGCACTTCCTGTGCCACGTGTTCCACCAGGACTACATCGTCAAGGCCGGCCACGACCCACTGGCGATCGAGCATGCGATGTGGGCCCTGCTCGACGCGCGCGGCGCCGAATACCCGGCCGAGCACAACGTCGGCCACCTCTATCCCGCCAAGCCGACGCTCGCCGCGTTCTACCGCACGCTCGACCCGACCAACAGCTTCAACCCCGGCATCGGCCACACCCCCAAGGGCGCGCACTGGACCGACTGCGACTGCCCGCATTGACCGCGCGTCGCACCCACACAGTGCACCCCGCTTGCCGGCCGGCCATCGCACCAAGTCCAGCGCCTGTCGACCGCAATCGAATATTCGCCTTCCGGTCCGCCATCGCATTCGTATCCAACGCCTGTCGGGTGCCGTGACCACCAAGCGGATATCGGGCCGCGACTGGGCGCGGTACCCGGCAGGCGCCCACGATCGTCCCCCGGCCCCTGGGGCTGGTCAGCACAATCTGTGGGCACGCGCCCGCGCGCGACAGGTGTTCGAGCAATCGCCTCGCGCGCAAGCGCGCTCCTACAGGCCATTGGCCTCGATCGCAGCATCCGATAACGAGATCGCGGCGCGTCAGCTTCTTCGTATCCCGCTTTCCGGCCCGTCATCGCACCCGCGTCCAGCGCCTGTCGAGTGCCGGGACCACCAAGCGGATATCGGGCCGCGACTGGGCGCGGTACCCGGCAGGCGCCCACGTCGCACCCTCAGCCTCGCTCGCGGCGCTCGACATCGAGACTGCGTCATCGCACCCAGCAGTGCCCTCGTATCCCGCTTTCCCGCCCGCCGTCGCAACCGTGTCCAGCGCCTGCCGGGTGCCGTGACCACCAAGCGGATATCGGGCCGCGACTGGGCGCGGTACCCGACAGGCGCCACGACGCACCATCAGCCTCGCTCGCGGCGCTCGACATCGAGACTGCGTCATCGCACCCAGCAGTGTCCTCGTACCCCGGTTTCCCGCCCGCCGTCGCAACCGTGTCCAGCGCCTGCCGGGTGCCGTGACCACCAAGCGGATATCGGGCCGCGACTGGGCGCGGTACCCGGCAGGCGCCCACGATGCACCATCAGCCTCGCTCGCGGTGCTCGACATCGAGACTGCGTCATCGCACCCAGCAGTGTCCCCGTATCCCGCTTTCCGGCCCGCCATCGCACCACGTCCAGCGCCTGCCGAGTGCCGCGACCACAAAAAAGCCCCGCTTGCGCGGGGCTTCGCGTTGCTGCGTGCGCGCGGTCAGGCGACCGGTGCGACGCCCGAGGCCTGCGCCCCCTTCGGTCCCTGCGTCACCTCGTAGCTCACGCGCTGCCCCTCCTGCAGCGACCGGAAGCCCGTCGAGTTGATCGCCGAGAAGTGCACGAACACATCCGCACTCCCGTCCTCGGGCGCAATGAACCCGAATCCCTTCGCATCGTTGAACCACTTCACTGTGCCGTATTGCATGAACGTCTGACCTCGTCTGGATACGTGATGCCGGCGGCCTGCAAGGGACGACCGACGGGCCGAGTATGCAAAGCATTCAGCCCGCGTTGCAATCACTCCGCGAGCAGCGCGCGCACCAGTTGGGGAATGCCGGCCGATGCCGCGGCCACGTTGGCCAGCACGTCCTCGAACGTGATGACCTCGTCGACCTGCGGGCCGGCACCGGCCGCCCAGTTCGCGACGATCGCCAGGCACGCGTAGTCGAGACCGAGTTCGCGCGCCAGTCCCGCCTCGGGCATGCCGGTCATGCCGACCAGGTCGCAGCCGTCGCGGCGCATGCGCGCGATCTCGGCCCGGGTCTCCAGCCGCGGCCCCTGCGTGGCGCCGTAGCAGCCGCCATCGACCAGCGCCACGCCCGCGCGCCCGGCCGCCGCGACGATCGCCCGCCGCAGCGAAGGCGTGTACGGGTTGCCGAAATCGACGTGCAGCACCTCGCTGCCCTCCTCCTCGCAGTACGTCGACACCCGGCCCCAGGTGTAGTCGATCAGCTGGTCCGGGCATGCGAGCACGCGCGGGCCGAAATGCTCGGTGATGCCGCCGACGGTGTTGAGCGCGAGCACGCGCGCGGCGCCGAGCGCCTGCAGCGCCGCGAGGTTGGCGCGGTAGTTGACCCGGTGCGGCGGCACCGAGTGGCCCTCGCCGTGGCGCGCGAGGAACGCCACGCGGCGACCGTCCAGCGTGCCGACCCGCACCGGCCCGGACAGCCCGCCGTAGCGCGTCACCGGCTGGTGCGTCTCGACATCCTGCAGCTCGGCCAGCGCGTACAGCCCGGTACCGCCGATCACGGCCAGGTCGATGGATGCGGTCATCGGGGTCTCTCGTCGGGCGCCGGGCGACGCGGGACCGCGATGATAGCGCCTGGCCCGGTCCTTCCAGGAGCGAGCGCGCACGCATGCAGGCGACAGTGGTGCGCGAGGCCGACGTACCGCGACGGGGCCCGATGGCGCGACGGCCCTGCGGACCGCCGCGCCGGCGATCACTCGGCCAGCGCGTAGATCCCCGGCAGGTTGCGCCCCTGCTCGTGGAAGTCCATGCCGTAGCCGAACACATAGCGGTCGGGCACTTCGACGCCGACGTAGTCGGCCTCCACGCCCTCGACGCAGCGGTCGTGCACCTTGACCGCGAGCACCGCGACCCGGACCTCGCTCGCGCCCTGGTTCTCGCACCAGTGCCGCACGGCCTTGAGCGTATGGCCCTCGTCGAGAATGTCGTCGACCAGCAGCACGCGCCGGCCCTGCAGCGGCGTCGCCGGGCGATGCAGCCAGGCCAGGCCCGAGCCGGTGGTCGCGCCGCGGTAGCGGGTCGCGTGCAGGTAGTCGAACTGCAGGTCGACGTCGCGCTCGCCGAGCGCGAACGCCAGCTGCGCGGCGAACGGCATGCCGCCGTGCATCACCGTGACGAACAGCGGCGGCACCTCGTCGTCGCCGTAGGCGTCGGCGATGCCGTCGGCCATCGTCTCGATCGCCTCGTCGAGCGCGTCGCGGTCGAACAGCAGATCCGCGCTGTCGAGCACGTCGTCGAGCCGGGGGATGTTCATGCGATGTCTCCGTTGCGCGGGGCGGCCGCGGCGAGCGCGCCGTCCCAGCCGAGGGGGCCGCGACCGATCAGGCCGGTCAGCGCCATGGTGTTGAGGGCGCGGCCTTCGACGGCGGCGAGCGATTCGGCGACGAGTTCGGGGTGGCAGACCAGCACCACGTCGCAGCCGGCATCGAGGTGCGCATCGACGCGTGCCTTGACGCCGCCGGCCGAGAACGCGGCGGCCATGCCGATGTCGTCGGAGAACACGACCCCACGGAAGCCGAGCTCGCCGCGCAGGATGGTCCCGATCCAGTGCGGCGAATAGCCGGCCGGCTCGGGCGCGACCTGCGGGTAGATCACGTGCGCGAGCATCACCGCATCGGCGCCGGCGTCGATGCCGGCGACGAACGGCACCAGGTCGTGCGCGCGGATGTCCTCGAGACTGCGACGGTCGACCGCCTGGTCGAAATGCGTGTCCTCGCGGACCGAGCCGTGGCCCGGAAAATGCTTGAGCGTGGCCGCCATGCCGGCCTCGTGCATGCCCTCGACGTAGGCGCGGGTGAGCGCGGCGACCACGTGCGGGTCCTCCGAGAACGCCCGGTCGCCGATCGCGAGGTTGCCGTGGCCGACGTCGACCACCGGCGCGAAGCTCAGGTCGACGCCGCTGCCGCGCACTTCCCCGGCCATGCGTCGCGCGTGCGCGCGCGCCTCGGAGAGCGCCGCGTCGGGATCGGCCAGGTACTGCGCGCCGAAGCCGGCCAGCGCCGGCAAGGCCGTGTAGCCCTCCACGAAGCGCTGCACGCGGCCGCCTTCCTGGTCGACGCAGACCAGCTGCGGACGCGGCGCGGCCTCGCGGATCGCGGCCGCGAGCTCGGCGACCTGCGCGCGCGAGGCGACGTTGCGCTTGAACAGGATCACGCCGGCGCAGGCATCGTGCTGCAGCCAGTCGCGCTCCTGCGCGGTGAGTTCGGTGCCGGCCACGCCGATCACGAGCATTGCGGACGTCTCCATCGAGCGCGCCGGTCGGCGCGGACGCGCATTGTCGCAGATGCACGCGCGGCGCCGGCGGCAGACGCCGCCGCGTTCAGGCGCAGCCGTCCGGACCGCAGACCGCACCGGGCGCGGCGGGCGGGACGGCGGCGTCGAGCGCCCGGCGCAACGTCGCGGCGAGGACCTCGGGCGGCTGCGCACCCTGCACCGCCAGCCGCCCGTCGACGACGAACGTCGGCACCGCGCGGATGCCCATCGCTTGGGCCTGCGCGATCCGCGCCTGCACCTCCGCCTCGCCCTCGTCGCCGGCCAGCAGCCCGCGCACGCGCGCCGCGTCCAGCCCGCCGGCGGTGCCCACCTCGACCAGCACCTCGACATCGGCCAGGTTGCGCCCCTGCGCGAAGTGCGCGTGGAACAGCGCCTCGCCGACCGCGTCGGGGTCGCCTTCCTGCGCGGCGAGCGCCAGCAGCCGGTGCGCCGGCAGCGTGGTCACGCGGACCTGGCCACGGTCGAAGTCGAATGGCAGGCCCTCGGCGCGTGCGGTGGCCTGCATCTGCGCGAGCAGTTGCGCGGTGCGCTCGGCGCCGTCGAACTTGCGCGCATACGCCTCGCGCAGCGGCACCGGGGTGTCGTCGGCGTCGGGATCGAGCAGATAGGGATGCCAGTGGATGTCGATCGCCGGGGCGTCGTCGCCCAACAGCGCGATGGCGCGCTGCAGCCGGCGCTTGCCGATCCAGCACCACGGGCAGACGACGTCGGACCAGATGTCGATTCTCATGCCCGCATCATGCGCCGCGCACCGGCGTCGCGCTCGCCTCAGGCGCGTTCCGCAGCGTCCCAGCGCGAGAACGGATGCGTCGCCAGCGCGAGGTTGTAGTAGCGCTTGCGATCGGTGACCTCCTCGCCGAGCCAGTCGGGCCGCCCGAAGGCCTCGTCGGGCGCGCCCAACTCGATCTCGGCCACGACCAGCCCGGCGTTGTCGCCGAGGAACTCGTCGACCTCCCACAGGTGGCCGTCGTGCCGCACCAGGTGCCGGCGCTTCTCGACCCGTCCGCCGACGCACAGCCCCAGCAGCGCGTGCGCGTCGTCGACCGGGAGCGGCAGTTCGAACTCCTGCCGGGTGTGGCCGAGCGCGCGCGACTTGATGTTCACGAACGCCGCCTCGCCTTCGATGCGCACCCGCACCGACGCCTTCTGCGCACCGCTGTCGAGCGCGGCCATGTCGTTGAGATAGGCCTGCGCCATCGGCACCACCGCGTGCGCCGCCGCGCGCCACGCGTCCGAGGTCACCAGGAACTTGCGTTCGATCTCCAAGGCCATGGCGCTATGTCCTCTCGAACACCGCGATCGACTCGACGTGCGCGGTCTGCGGGAACATGTCCATCACGCCGGCGTCGGCGAGCTTCCAGCCGCGCTCGTTGACCAGATAGCCGGCGTCGCGCGCCAGCGACGCGGGGTGGCAGCTGACGTAGACGATGCGGCCGAAGCGCTCGAGCGGCAACTGGCGCAGCACGTCGATCGCGCCCGAGCGCGGCGGGTCGAGCAGCAGCTTGTCGAAGCCCTGGCGCATCCAGGGCGCGCCGCGCTGGTCCTGGGTCAGGTCGGCGGCGTGGAACTGGACGTTCTCCAGCCCGTTGTGCGCGGCATTCTCCCGCGCGCGCGCGACCAATCCGGCTTCGCCCTCGACGCCGACAACCTCGCGCACGCGACGCGCCAGCGGCAGCGTGAAGTTGCCAAGGCCGCAGAACAGGTCGAGCACACGGTCGTCTGGCTGGACATCCAGCAGGTCGAGCGTGCGCGCGATCATCGTGCCGTTGAGGCCGGCATTGACCTGGATGAAGTCGAGCGGACGGAACTTCAGTTCCACGTCCCAGGCCTCGAGCCGGAACGACAGCGCGGGCGCCTGCGGCCACAGCGGGTGCACGCTGTCGTTGCCGCCCGGCTGCAGGAAGATCGCCATCCGCTGCTGCTGGCCGAAGGCGGTCAGCGCGGCGAGATCGCGCTCGCCCAACGGCTGCAGGTGGCGGAACACCAGCGCCACGCCGTCGAACTCGGCCGTCGGGTCGCCGGCGATGAACTCGATCTGCGGGATGTCGGCACGGGCGTCGAGCCCGTCGACCAGCGCGCACAGCGCCGGGATCGCCGCGCCGATCGGCGGGATCACCGTGTGGCATTCGTGCAGGTCGGCGACGAAGCGCGGATCGCGCTCGCGGAACCCCACCAGCGTCTTGTCCTTCTTCTCCACGCGCCGCACCGAGAAGCGCCCCTTGCGGCGGTAGCCCCAGGCGCGGTCGACCAGCGGCGCCATCCAGCGCTGCGGCGTGACGTGGCCGATGCGCTCGAAGTTTTCGCGCAACACGCGCTGCTTGGCCTCGATCTGCTGCTCGGCATCGAGATGCTGCAGCACGCAGCCGCCACAGACGCCGAAATGGGCGCAGCGCGGCGCGATCCGGTGCTCCGAAGCGCGCAGCACCTCGAGCGTCACCGCCTCGTCGAAGCTGCGCGAGCGCGCGGTGCGCTGGGCGACGACCTGCTCGCCCGGCAGCGCGCCGGCGACGAACACGGCCTTGCCGTCGGGCAGCCGCGCGACGCCGCGGCCATCGTGGGTCAAGTCGAGGATGTCGACTTGGAAAGGGGTCTGGTCGAGGCGTTTGCGGGCCACGTGGCGAAGGCTGCGGGCGGAAAGGCCGCGTATTGTCGCAGAAGCCGGCACGTTGTCGGACCGGGCCTGCGCGACGGGTATCACATACGCCGACGCAGATCGTCCATCAGGTGCCGAAGTCCACTACTTCTGATTCTTCACCACGTTCCGAAGGGAATCTTGCTCACGCTCACTCCATTAAGGCGTTCTTCTCCGGAGCGCGCATCGCGCCGGCCGGGGACTGCTCCCCGGCTCGGTCAGCCCGCTCCGCGGTCCGGCCCGGCGAAGCACGCCGGGCGTTCGTGTGGGCTGCGCGGCATGCCGCGCGAGCAGCCCGCACTCACCCATGGCTGACTCGCCGCCGCAGGCCATCCCTGGCCTGCTATCGCAATCCCCGACCAGCACGACGCACTGAGGCCGAGAAGCACGCGACTTCTTCAGCCAGACGACTTTCTGCGTCTACCCGAAGTCGGACTGCAACCGTCCATGGCAGCGGACTGGCGGCCGGTGGCCGCGTCGAGCGCGCCATGGATGGCGCGCGCCCGAGTCAGGACAGGATGTCCTGACCGAGGGGAGAGCGGCTTCCGGCCGGCAGGCCGCTACCCTTCCGAAGTGAAACCCATTCCCGCACTCGGGACGATCCTACTTCTGCGTCCAGCTCCCGCCCTGCTGGTACCACCAACCGGCGCGTGCGCTCTGGATCCACTGGCGCGCGAACACGTCGCGGATCTGCGCCTCCCACTCGGGATGTCCGTTGGCGACGGCGATCTCGCGGTACACCGCCTGGCGATCGCGGTTGTCGTCGGCGACCGCGGTGTTGACCGCGACCCGGTCCTTGATCGGCAACTGCGAGGCGTCGCGGACCACGACCAGCCCGTTGCTGCCGAAGCCGAGCGCGCCGGAGTCGAAGTGCGGCCGCAGCGTGCCGTTGAAGCGCTGCTCCATGCGCGACTGGATCGCCTGGATCGCGGGGGTGCGGATCGTGACGTCCGGGGTCTGCGCGTGCGCGGCGCCGATGCCCAGGAGCATCCACGGGTCGAAGCGCGGGCTGCGCTGGGCCATGCCGCCGCCCGGCGTCGTCGACGGCGGCTGCGCGGCCGGCGCATCGCCGATCACGTTCTCGACGAATTCGCGCGCCGCTTCCTTGGCCTCGGCCGCGGGGAAATAGACGTTGATCGTCACGCATGCCGTGAGTGCGAGCGCGGCCACGGCCGGCAGTCCCATCCAACGCGCCATCGGGTGTTCTCCTGTGTCGATACGGGGCGCGGCGCTCAGTCGATGACCGGGGCCACGTCGCCGCCTGCGGCGGCGGCCAGGCGCTCGACCAGCGTCGGCCAGTCCACGTCGCGGTTGAAGCCGACGACGTCCAGCCGCGGCAGGCCCGCGCCGTCGACGATAGTAAAGGTGTTGCCTGCTGAACGCAGGCCGCCCATCCGGCACACCTGGTTGCGCAGCCGGCACGAGATGCCGATGCCGCGGTAGCCGAAGTCGTCGAACAGCGCGATCGCCCGTCCCTGCAGGCTGGTGACGAACGATGCGTCGCCGACGCTGGAGATGTCCTGCACCGCACGCTGGCTGATGCGCTGGCGCACGCCGGGGGTGCGCAGGGTGTGCAGTTCGGCGTCGAACGCGGTCGCCGTCCAGTCGATCAGGCGCAGGCCGTCGATGCGCCCGTGCAGCCGGCCCTCGATGCTGCCGAAGCCGAACACGCCGGTCAGCGCATGCAGGTCGAGCGCCTCGATCGCCAGGTCGCTGCTGACCGTCGGCGCGACGCCGAACGGCCGTTCGATCGCCAGCGACGACACGTCGACGCGACCGCCGAAGAGCTGCATCGACAGGCCGCCGTCGAAGTCGATCCGGTTGTCGGCGTAGCGCACCGTCGGGATGTGGCCGCTCAGCCGGCCCTCGAACGCGGGCCAGTCCAGCGCCGCGGCCAGCCGGCCGATGTCCAGTTCGTCGAGCCGCAACGCGGTGCGCATGCGCAGGCCCCCGCCCTGCCCGTCGCCGTCGTCGCCGGGCAACTGCAGCGCCAGCGCCTCGAAGCCGATCTCGCCGCCGAGGAACGACAGCGCGACCGGCTCGCGCAGCCGCATCCGCCCACGGGCGCTCTCCAGGCTCCAGGCCGCAGCGTCGAACGGCATGCCGTACAGCGCCCCGCCCCGCCAGGCGAACGCGCTGCGCACCGGCGCCTGCGCCGAATAGCGGATCGCGCCGTCGAGCCGGTCGAAGCGGAACCGCGCCTCGGCGTCGCCGACGTCCAGCCCGCGCAACCGCAGGTCCGCCTCTCGCAGTGCGCCGCCGGACAGCGCCAGCGATGCCTCGACGCCGCCGTGCAGCGTCAGGCCCGACAGCCCTGCCGGGCCGAGCCAGCCCGACAGGTAGCGCGATGGCAGCGGTGCGGCATCCCGGCTGGCCGCCACGAGCGACAGCGTCCGCAGGCCGCCCTCGGGCGACAGCGCCGCGGTTCCGTCCAGCCGCAGCGCCGCGCCGTCGTGCCAGGCCAGCCGCGGCAGCGCCCAGTCTCCGGCGGCGTTGCGCGCGAGGTCGAGGCCGAGCGCGATCGGGGTGTCGGGCAATGCGAGATACGCCGGACCGAACAGCAGCCCGCCGCCACGCAGCGCACCGTCCAGCCGGAGGGCCGGACCCGCGTCGGGCAACCGCAGGTCGACCCGCAGGTCGGCGCCCACGCCTTCGGTCGCGATGGCCCCGTCCTCGGTGTCGAGCGCGAGATCGCGCACCGCGAGCGTGCCGGCGATGCGGACCGGGGCATCCGCCGGCGCGTCGATCCACAGCGCGCCGTCGAGCCGGCCGTCGCGCAACTGCGCCGCCGCCCAGGCCTCGCGCACCAGTGCCTGCGCCCAGGCCACCGGCACGCTGCGCAGGTCGATCGCCGTGCGGTCGGGCGCGGCGCCGCGCCGGGCCAGCTGCAGCGCGCCGTCCCCGTCCGCGAGGCGCGCATCGAGGTCCTGCCCGTCGAGCTCCAGCGACAGCCGCAATGCGGCGCCGGTGGCGTCGCGGACCGGGCCGTCGCAGCGCCACCGCACGCTGGCGCCTTCCGGCCGGATCCGCGTCAGCGGGCACCGCCAGTCGACGTCGCGCAGCCGCCAGCCCAGTGCACCGGCGTCGACGAGGCCGGCCCGCAGCCGCAGCCGGCCCTGCGGCGCGTCCTCGGGCCAGTCGAGCGTCAGCCGGACGCGCTCGAGTGTCGCCACAGGAGTCGCGACCCGCGCGATCCGCGCCTCGGCAGTGCGCGCCTGCGCCGCCGGCACGCAGGCCAGCAACAGCGGTAGGATCGACAGCAGGCGGCGGACCATCGCCGCAGGATACCTTCATCGCATGGAGCGACCGATGCCCAGATTGCTGCTGGTCGAGGACGACCCCACGAGCCGCAGTTTCCTGCTCGACGCGGCCGCCGCGCTGCCGGCCGAGGTCGACGTCGCCGGGACGGTCGCCGACGCGCCCGCGCTGGCGGCCGCCGATGCGCACGACGCCTGGCTGATCGACGCCAACCTGCCCGACGGCAGCGGCATCGAGCTGCTGGCCCGATTGCGCGCCCTGGGGCTGGGCACGCCGGCGCTGGCGCATACCGCCGCGCGCGAGCGCGAATCGCTCGACGCCCTGCGCGCGGCCGGCTTCGCGATCGCGCTGAGCAAGCCGCTGTCGGCCGCCGACTGGCGTGCCGCGATCCGCGGCCTGGTCGAGACCCGCCCAGCCGCTACGCCCCCGCCCCCGCCCCCGGCCGACGCGGGCATGGAGATGGCGGCACCGGGACGCGCGCCGGTCTGGAATGCGCGCGCCGCGCTGGCCGCGGTCGGCGGCAACGCCGCCAACGCCGATGCGCTGCGCGGCCTGTTCCTGGGCGAACTGCCGCAGGCGCGCGACGGCATCGTGCTGGCCGCGCGCCGCGGCGATGCGGCGGCCATGCGTGGCCTGCTGCACAAGCTGCGGGCCGGCTGCGGCTTCGTCGGCGCCGACCGGCTGTGCGCGGCCGCGGCCGGGCTGCACGCGTCCCCCGACTCGGACGCGGCGCTGCACCGGTTCCTCGCCGCGATCGACGCGACCCTCGCGGCCGCGTAGCCGGCAGCTGCGTCAGCGCGTTCCGCCGCGCTGCGCGAGCTCGGCCGCCAGTTCCCAGGACTTGAGGCCGCGCGGCCCCAGGTGATGCGCCAGCACGCCGCGCAGCGCGCGCCGCAGGCTGGCGAGGTCCTCGGTCTCGGGCGCCGCCGCGTCGGCCGCCAGCGCGAGCAGCGCGCGCCCGGTCGCCGCCGCGCTGCGCGAGGCTGCGGCGCCGTCCAGGTGCAGCCGGCGCGGGCCGTGCTCGGGATCGAGCAGGTAGCGCGCCGCGGGATCGATCGGCTGGCCGTCGCCGTCGGTATCGAGCGGCAGGCCGACGCCCAGCGCATCGAGCAGTGCCCGCTCGAACCGGCGCAGGCTCCAGGCCAGGCCGCCGGGCACGCGCAGGCGCGCCCGCACCGCCGCGTACGCATCGTGGAGCTCGGGCAGCGGGTCCTGCCGCGGCGCCAGCCGCAGCACCAGCTCGTTGAGGTAGAAGCCGGCGAGGATCGCGTCGCCGGTCAGCCGCGGCGCGGCGTCGAGCGCCTCGGCGCCGCGCAACTGCGCCAGCTCGCCGCGCAGCTGGGCCTCCAGGCGGACGTGCTGCAGCGGTTGCAGCGCGGCACGCAGCACGTGCTTCTTCGGCCCCTGCACGCCGCGCGCGATCAGGCCGAGCCGTCCGTGCTCGCGGCTCAGCACCTCGACCAGCAGGCTCGTCTCGCGCCACGGGCGGGCATGCAGGACGAATGCGGAGTCGATCAGGCGCATGCGACCGACGCGGGGGGATGCGTGCGTGGAGGACGCGGCGTCCGGAGCGCTCGAACCGTCACGGGAGACCGCCCTTTCGCATCACCGATCACGCACTACGAATCGCTGTACCCGAACGCCTTCAGCGCCGCCTCGTCGTCGGACCAGCCCTCGCGCACGCGCACCCAGGTCTCCAGGAACACCTTGGCGTCGAACAGCCGCTCCATCTGAAGCCGCGCCTTGGTGCTGATCTCCTTGAGCCGGGTACCGGCCTTGCCGATGACGATCGCCTTCTGGCCCTCGCGCTCGACCCAGATCACCGCGCCGATGCGCAGCATCGCGCCGTCGACGGTGAAGCTCTCGATCTCGACGGTCGTCGCGTACGGCAGTTCGGCGCCGAGCTGGCGCATCAACTGCTCGCGCACCAGTTCGCCGGCCAGAAAGCGCTGGCTCTTGTCGGTGATCTCGTCCTCGCCGTACAGCGCCGGCTGCTCGGGCAGCAGCGGCAGCACCGTCGACACCAGTTGCTGCAGGCCGTTGCGCTTGAGCGCCGACAGCGGCACCACGCCGGCGAATTCGCGGCCCTCGGCGACCTGCTGCAGATAGGGCAGCAGCGCGGTCTTGTCCTTCATCCGGTCGATCTGGTTGACCACCAGTACCACCGGCACGCCGGCACCACGCAGCGCGTCGAACGCCAGCGCGTCCTCCTCGTCCCAGCGTCCGGCGACCACGACCAGCAGCGCCGCGTCCACGCCCTCGAGCGCCCCCCGGGCCGCGCGGTTCATGACCCGGTTCATCGCGCGCTTCTGCTCGCGGTGGATGCCGGGGGTGTCGACCAGCAGCAGCTGCCCCTCGGGCAGCGTCGCGATGCCCAGCAGGCGGTGCCGGGTGGTCTGCGGCCGGTTGGAGACGATGCTGACCTTGGCGCCGACGAGGGCGTTGACCAGCGTGGACTTGCCGACGTTGGGCCGGCCGATGACGGCGACGAAGCCGGCGCGATGGGGCGCGGAATGGGGATCTGTCATCCCGGCATTCTACGGAAAACCCGCTGCGGCCGGCGGCCGGCGCCGCCCTGCCGCCGGCGCGTTCAGGCGCCGCGTTCGATCAGCGCGACGACGCCGTCGGCCGCCTGCTGCTCGGCCGCGCGACGCGAGCTGCCCTGGCCCTCGGCCGCGATGCCGGCATCGGCGAGCACGCAGCGCACGACGAACGTGCGGGCGTGCTCCTCGCCGGTCTCGGCCAGCAGTTCGTAGACCGGCAGGGCTCGCTGCCGGGCCTGCAGCCATTCCTGCAGCCGGGTCTTGGCGTCCTTGGCGATCCGCCCGCTGGCCAGCGCCGCGAGCGCGCGCTCGAACAGCGGCAGCACCACCGCACGGCAGGTCTCCAGGCCGGCATCGAGGTAGACGGCCGCGATCACCGCCTCGAGCGCGTCGGACAAAATCGAATCGCGGCGGTGGCCGCCGGACTTCATCTCGCCCGGGCCGAGCACCAGCCGCGCGCCGAGGTCGAGTTCGCGCGCGACCGCGGCCAGCGACGACTCGCGCACCAGCTCGGCGCGCGCGCGCGTGAGCGTGCCTTCGTCCGCGCCGGGACAGCGCGCGAACAGCGCCTCGGCGACCAGCGCGCCGAGCACCGCGTCGCCGAGGAACTCCAGCCGCTCGTTGTGCGGCGCGCCCGCGCTGCGGTGGGTCAGCGCCTGCGCCAGCAACCCCGGGTCACGGAACGCATACCCCGCGAACCGGCCCTGCTGGCGGTCAACCGCGCCCGCCATCGCCCACGAACGCCTGGCTGGCCTCGAACCGGCCGACGACATCGAGGTTGCCGATCATCGGCCGGCGCACCTCGTAGCGCACGTCCATGCGCAGGCCCTCGGGCACCCGGGTGATCTTCACGTGCTCGGGCTTGACGTTCTCCGCGTAGCTGATCTGCAGCCGGCGGAAGAACAGCTCGCGGATCCGCGCGGTGTCGGCGGTCGCGATGCCCGGCTCGGCGGCCAGGCCCTTGAGCGCCGAGCGGACGCTGTAGTACTCCGAATACATCGGGAACAGCTTCATCCCGACGTAGGCGAAGAAGCCGACGACCGCCAGGACGACGACGAAGCCCAGCAGGGTGATGCCGCGTTGCGTGCGTTTCATGATGCCCCCTTCCGTCCCGCCTTCCGGTCAGCGGATGCCGCTGCCGATCCGGCCCCAGTCGACCCAGCCCGGCGCCTGCGAATCGACGTTCATCCAGATCAGGAACGCCTTGCCGCGCAGCTGGGTCTCGGGCAGCGTACCCCAGAAGCGGCCGTCGTCGCTGCGGTCGCGGTTGTCGCCCATGACGAAGTAGTGGCCCTGCGGCACCTGGTAGGTGCCCTCGCCCATGTGGAACGGCGCGGCCTCGTCGATGTGCAGGATCTGGTGGCTGCGGTCGGGCATGGTTTCCTCGTAGAGCGAGGCGCCGGTCATCTCCGCGCCCTGCCCCACGCCCTCGTAGCGGCCCAGGCGTTCGTAGCCGAACGGCGTGCCGTTGACGAAGACCTGGTTGTCGCGGAACTCCACGGTGTCGCCCGGCAGTCCGATCACGCGCTTGATCCAGTCCTGGTCGGGATGCTGCGGCGGCCGGAACACCACCACGTCGCCGCGCGCCGGCTCGCCGATCTCGATCACCTTCTTGTTGGTGATCGGCAGGCGGATGCCGTAGCTGAACTTGTTGACCAGGATGAAGTCGCCGATCAGCAGCGTCGGCATCATCGAGCTCGACGGGATGCGGAACGGCTCGGCGACGAAGCTGCGCAGGATCAGCACGACGAACAGCACCGGGAAGAAGGCCTTGGAGTAGTCCACCAGGACCGGCTCCTTCGCCTCGATCAACCCGCCCCTGCGCGCGCGCGCCTTCGCCAGCACCAGCCGGTCGAGCAGCCAGATGACGCCGGTCAGCAGCGTCAGGACAACCAATGCGGTCTCAAACCATTTCATGAGGGCTCCTTTGGAGCCGGGATTGGGAATTGGGGATTGGGGATACGGACAGGCGGGTCACCCCGGCTCTTCCGAATCCCGAATCCCGCATCCCTACTCCCGGCTGGTACTCAGCACCGCGAGGAAGGCTTCCTGCGGGATCTCGACGCGGCCGACCTGCTTCATGCGCTTCTTGCCTTCCTTCTGCTTCTCGAGCAGCTTCTTCTTGCGCGAGATGTCGCCGCCGTAGCACTTGGCCAGCACGTTCTTGCGCATCGCCTTGACGGTGGTGCGCGCGATGATCTGCGAGCCGACCGCGGCCTGGATCGCGACATCGAACATCTGCCGCGGGATCAGGTCCTTCATCTTCTCGGTCAGCTCGCGACCGCGCCGGTCGGCGTGCTGGCGATGGACGATCAGCGACAGCGCATCGACCTTGTCGCCGTTGATCAGCGTGTCCACGCGCACGAACGGGCCGGCCTGGAACCGCAGGAAGTGGTAGTCGAGCGAGGCGTAGCCGCGGCTGACCGACTTGAGCTTGTCGAAGAAGTCGAGCACGACCTCGGCCATCGGCAGCTCGTAGCTGATCTGCACCTGGCTGCCCATGTAGGTGATGCCGATCTGGCTGCCGCGCTTCTCCTCGCACAGCGTGATGACGTTGCCGACGTAGTCGGGCGGGGTTAGCACGTTGGCGCGGATGATCGGCTCGCGGATCTCCTCGATCTGGTTGACCGGCGGCAGTTTGGCCGGGTTGTCGAGGCTGAGGATCTCACCGTCGGTGCGCAGCACCTCGTAGACCACGGTCGGCGCGGTACTGATCAGATCGAGGTTGTATTCGCGCTCCAGCCGCTCCTGCACGATCTCCATGTGCAGCATGCCCAGGAAGCCGCAACGGAAGCCGAAGCCCATCGCCTCCGAGCTCTCGGGTTCGAAGCGCAGTGCGGCGTCGTTGAGGCGCAGCTTCTCGAGCGCCTCGCGCAGCGCCGGGTAGTCCTCGGCGTCGATCGGGAACAGGCCCGCGAACACGCGCGGCTGCATCTCCTGGAAACCGGGCAGCGGACTGGGCGCCGGGTCGCCGGCCAGCGTGAGCGTGTCGCCGACCGGCGCGCCGTGCACGTCCTTGATCGAGGCGGTGATCCAGCCCACTTCGCCGGCACGCAACTGCGGCAACGGCTTGCGCTTGGGCGTGAACACGCCGACGTTGTCGACCTGGTGGCTGCGCCCGGTCGACATCACCAGCAGCTTGGCGCCGGGCTTGATCTCGCCCTGCATCACGCGCACCAGCGACACCACGCCCAGGTAGTTGTCGAACCACGAGTCGATGATCAGCGCCTGCAGCTTGTCGGTGTCGCGCGGCTTGGGCGGCGGGATCCGGTGCACGATCGCCTCGAGCACCTCGTCGACGTTCAGGCCGGTCTTGGCGCTGACCGCGACCGCGTCCTCGGCGTCGATGCCGATGACCGCCTCGATCTCGTTCTTCGCGCGGTCGATGTCGGCCGTCGGCAGGTCGATCTTGTTGAGCACCGGCACCACCTCGAGCCCCTGCTCGACCGCGGTGTAGCAGTTGGCGACCGATTGCGCCTCCACGCCCTGCGCCGCGTCGACCACCAGCAGCGCGCCCTCGCAGGCGGCCAGCGAGCGGCTGACCTCGTAGCTGAAGTCGACGTGGCCGGGCGTGTCGATGAAGTTCAGATGGTAGGTCTGGCCGTCGCGCGCGGTGTACGGCAGCGAGACCGACTGCGCCTTGATCGTGATGCCGCGTTCGCGCTCGATCGGGTTCGAGTCGAGCACCTGCGCCTCCATCTCGCGCGCCTGGAGGCCGCCGCAGAGCTGGATGATGCGGTCGGCCAGCGTCGACTTGCCATGGTCGACGTGGGCGATGATGGAGAAGTTGCGGATGTTCCGCATGGGATCGTGGGTCATGTGCGGCGGCCGGGCCGTCGTCGGGATAACGGGCGATTATCGCATGGCGGCCACCGCCGCGGCGGCGGCGCCGCGCGATCCGCCGGCGCGGGGAAACCGGGCACCCGGACGCGCGGAGGCCCGCGGCGATCGCCGCGGGCCTCCGACAGGACCGACCGGTCCGCAAGCGCCGTCAGGGCGCGTCGGGCACCGACACCGCGCGGTACTGGGTCGCGCCGCCGCGGCCGCGCACCAGCAGCATCACCGTGTCGCCCGGCTTGACGTCGCGCAGCGCGCGGTCGAGCGCGGCCGCGCTGCCGACCGGTGTGCGGCCCACGCGCAGGATCACGTCGCCGGCCGCAATGCCGGCGGTCGCGGCGGCGCCGCGGCCGGCGCTCGCGACCAGCACGCCCTCCTCGCCCGAGAGCCCGTACTGCCGGCGCTGCGCCGCATCCAGGTCGCGGCCGGCCAGACCGAGCGGATTGCCCTGGGTGGACGGCGCGGCCCCGCGGTCGGGGGCGCCGCGCGCGGCGCCGGCCGAGGCCTGGCCGTCGAGCTGGATCAGCGTCACGTCGAAGTTGCGGCTGCGGCCATCGCGGAACACCTCCAGCTTGACCCGCGTGCCCGGCGCCTTGCTGCCGACCAGCGGCGGCAGGTCGCTGAAGGTGTTGACCGGTGCGCCGTCGACGGCGCGGATCACGTCGCCCGGCTCGATGCCGGCCTTCTCGGCCGGGCTGTCCGGCGCGACCACGCTCACCAGCGCGCCGCGCGCGTCGGGCAGCTTGAAGCCGGCGACCTCGTCGGCGCTGACCGGCCCGATCTGCACGCCGAGCTGGCCACGCTGCACGCTGCCGGTCTTCTTGATCTGGTCGGCGACGTTCGACGCCACGTCGATCGGGATCGCGAAGCTCACGCCCATGTAGCCGCCGGAGTTGCTGAAGATCTGCGAGTTGATGCCGATGACCTCGCCGGCGACGTTGAGCAGCGGACCGCCCGAGTTGCCGCGGTTGATCGGCACGTCGGTCTGGATGAACGGGACGTACTGCTGGTTGGCATAGGGATTGGAGCGCTGCACGGCGCTGACGATGCCGGCCGTCACCGACTGCTCGAAGCCGAACGGCGAGCCGATCGCGACCGCCCACTGGCCGGGCTTGACCGCCGCGGCGTTACCCATGCGCAGCATCGGCAGGCCGCTGGCGTCGATCTTGAGCACGGCGACGTCGGATTCGGGATCACTGCCGACGACCTGGGCCTGGAACTCGCGCCGGTCCGACAGCCGCACCTTGACCTCGTCCGCGCCCTCGATGACGTGGTGGTTGGTCAGCAGGTAGCCGTCGGACGAGATCAGGAAGCCGGTGCCCATCGACGCGCGCGGCATGCCCTGCCCCGGACCGCCCGGTCCGCCGGGAAACTCGAAGCCCGGGCCGAAGAAGCGGCGGAAGATCTCCGGGATCTGCGCGTCGTCGGGCATCTGCTGGCCGCGCGTCTGGCGCGTGCCGGCGGTCGACTCGATGCTGACCACGGCCGGGCCGACCCGCTCGACCAGCCGGGTGAAGTCCGGCAGTCCGCTGACCAGCGGCGCCTGCGGCGTCGAGGACACGGTGTTGGCGGCATCGGCGGCCGACGGCGTCGCGTTCGACTGCGCGGTCGCGTTGGGCAGTACGAGCGCGGTGGTCGCCGCCGACAGCACGGCGACCAGGGACACGGCGAGCAGGGATTTCTTCATCGAGGTCATGGGGAATCCGGGATTCGAAACGGGAAGGATCGGTCGCCGCGCGGGGCGGCGACGTGCCGGGGATGGCGCGGCGCGGGCGGTCAGGGCTGCGCGGGCGCGTCGCCGGGGGCCTGGCGCACGGCGCGGGGCTCGACCGGGAAGCTCGGCAGCACGTCGCTGGCCGGCGCCTCGCTGCGCGCCCAGGACGGCGCGTCGAAGCCGCCGCCGTAGCGCACCGAGAAACGCGCATCCGGCGCGAGGGCGCCGGCCTTCGGCCATGGCCGCGCGACCGAGGGCGCGGCCGGCAGCCCGGCGTCCGACGCGGCGGCCGCGAACGCGGCCTCGACCTGCGCCGTGGCGGTCGCCGGTTGCGCCGGCGCCTCGGCGACCGGCGTCGCCGCCGCCACCTGCACCGGTGCCGGATCGCGCGCGCGCCGTACCGCAGGGGTCCGCGCGTCGCGTCCGGCCTGGCTGCGCCTGGGCACCTCGGCGATCGCGATCGCCGCCATGCCCGCCGCCGCGGCTGCCTGCGCCGGTGCGGCCGGCTCGTGCGTCGCGAACGCCGAGGCGTCGGCCGCGGCATCGGTGGCCAGCGGCTCGCCGCTCAGCGCCACCGCGGGCAGCGGCGCCACGATCTTCTCGCCCGCGCCCGGCACGCCGCCGGGCCGGCCGACGAACAGCGCGGCGAGCGCGACCGACGCCGCCAGTGCGGCGCCACCGCCGCCCCAGCGCAGCAGGCGCGGACGGCGTCCGGCCGCGACCGGCGCGACGGCGACGCCATCATCGGCGATGCCGCGGGCGACGCGGTCGGCGAAATCGGGCGGCAGCAGCGAGACGTGGCGGCCGCGCAGCACGTCGCCGCAGACCTGCCAGCGCTCGAAGCACGCCGACAGCTCGGCGTCGTGCTGCAGGCGGCGGCGCAGGAACCGCGCCTGGTCCTGCGGCAGCGCGTCGTCGAGCATCGCCGACAGTTGCTGGCGGTGGTACAGCTCGAGCTTGTCCGGGTCCGGACCGAGCTGCAGGGCATCGATGTCGTCGGAAGGGCTCATCGGGTCACGCGCTCCACTTGTCTCTCGTTGTCCATCAGGGGCCTGAGCTCGCGATCGATCGCATCGCGCGCCCGGAAGATCCGCGAACGCACCGTGCCGATCGGACATCCCATGCGCTCGGCGATCTCGTCGTAGCTCAGGCCGTCGACCTCGCGCAGGTTGATCGCCATGCGCAGTTCCTCGGGCAGGGCTTCGACCGCACGCACCACCGTTTGTTCCAGCTGTTGGCGCATCAGTTCACGTTCCGGCGTGTCGCCGTCGCGCAGGCGGATCGCCGAGTCGAAGTGCTCGGCATCGTCGACGTCGACGTCGTCGGTGGGCGGCCGCCGGTTGTGCGCCACCAGGTGGTTCTTGGCGGTGTTGACGGCGATGCGGTGCAGCCAGGTATAGAACTGCGCGTCGCCGCGGAAGCTGGCGATCGCGCGATAGGCGCGGATGAAGGTCTCCTGCGCCACGTCCTGGCATTCGCTCCAGTCCGGCACGTAGCGCCCGATCAGCGCCGCGATGCGGTGCTGGTACTTGCGCACCAGCAGGTCGAATGCCGCGGTGTCGCCGCGCTGCACCCGCTTGACCAGTTCCTCGTCCAGAGTTCCGTACTCCCGGCTGTCGCGTTGCTCGGCCATCGGCCGGACCTCCTTCGTGGCCCGGCCTGGCACGGGCAATGAGACAGGCGGTCGCGCGAAAAGTTCCGTCACGACGGGTGTGGCATCGTCGCCGCACCGTGGATGCATTCCTTGGGGCCGCGACCGGCGTTCCGCAAGCCGGCGCCCGGACCACCCCGCCACCGGCGGCGATTTGACGGCGCGGAACCGACCTCGGGATCATAGGCGGATTCCCATACTCCGAAGAATGGTGCCGTATGTTCGCAGGCCTCGACGGGCTTCGCTTCAGCCACTGGCAAGCGCAATCGCGCGACGACGGTGTCCTCGTGCTGGCGTTCGACCGCGCCGGCGAATCGGTCAACACGTTCGCCCAGGACGTGCTGATCGAGCTCGACACGCTGCTCGAACGCCTCGCGCTCGACCCGCCCAAGGCGCTGGTGATCCGCTCGGCCAAGGACAAGGGCTTCATCGCCGGCGCCGACATCCGTGAGTTCCAGGCGTTCGACGCCAAGGGCACGATCGGCGATTCGATCCGCCGCGGGCAGGCGACCTTCCAGCGCCTGGCCGAGCTGCCCTGCCCGACGGTCGCCGCGATCCACGGCTTCTGCATGGGCGGCGGCACCGAGATCGCGCTGGCCTGCGACTACCGCGTCGCCAGCAGCGACCCGTCGACGAAGATCGGCCTGCCCGAGGTCAAGCTGGGCATCTATCCGGGCTGGGGCGGCAGCGTGCGCCTGCCGCGGCTGGTCGGTGCGCCGGCCGCGTTCGACATGATGCTCACCGGGCGCGCGCTGCCCGCCAAGGCCGCGCGCGGCATCGGCCTGGTCGACAAGGTCGTCGAGCCGGCGCTGCTGGTGGACGCGGCCGCGGCGCTCGCGCTCAAGGGGACGACGCGGCCGCTCAAGCAGCGCACGCTGGGCTGGCTCACCAACACCTGGCCGGCGCGGCAGGCACTGGCGCCGGTGCTGCTCAAGCAGGTCGCGCGCAAGGCGAAGAAGAAGCACTACCCCGCGCCCTACGCAATGGTGGAGACCTGGAAGCGCGCCTCGGGCGACACCCGTGCGCTGCTCGACGCCGAGCGCCGCTCGGTGGTCAAGCTCGCCGGCACCTCGACCGCGCGCAACCTCACGCGCGTGTTCTTCCTGATGGAGCGGCTCAAGGGCCTGGGCGGCAAGGCCGGCGCGCAGCAGGCACCGATCCGGCGCGTGCACGTGGTCGGCGCCGGCGTGATGGGCGGCGACATCGCCGCGTGGTCGGCCTACAAGGGGCTGGAGGTCACGCTGCAGGACCGCGAGCAGGCGTTCATCGACAAGGCACAGGCGCGCGCGGCCAAGCTGTTCGAGAAGAAGGTCCGCGACGAGGCCAGGCGCCCCGAGGTCGCCGCGCGGCTGCGCTCGGACCTGGCCGGCGACGGCATCGCCGCGGCGGATCTGGTCATCGAGGCGATCGTCGAGAACGCCGAGGCCAAGCGCGGCCTGTATGCGACGGTCGAACCGAAGCTCGGACCGGAGGCGCTGCTGACGACGAACACCTCGTCGATCCCGCTCGACGAACTGCGCGCCCACGTCCAGCGGCCGGCGCAGTTCGCCGGCCTGCACTACTTCAATCCGGTCGCGTCGATGCCGCTGGTGGAGATCGTCCACCACGACGGCGTCGCCGAGGCAACGATCCAGCGGCTGGCGGCGTTCTGCAAGGCGATCGACAAGCTGCCGGTGCCAGTGGCCGGCACCCCGGGCTTCCTGGTCAACCGGCTTTTGTTCCCGTACATGCTCGAGGCCGCGACCGCATATGCCGAGGGCATCCCGGGGGCAGCGATCGACCGCGCGGCGGTGGATTTCGGCATGCCGATGGGACCGATCGAGCTCATCGACACCGTGGGCCTGGACATCGCCTCGGGCGTGGGCCAGGAACTGGCGCCGTTCCTGGGCCTGCGCATCCCCGAGTCGCTGGCGACGCCGCCGGAGGCGGGCAAGCGCGGCAAGAAGGACGGCCAGGGCCTGTACGCGTGGGAGGACGGCAAGCCGAAGAAGCCCGAGGTGCCGAAGGACTACCGGGCGCCGGAGGACCTGCAGGACCGGCTGGTGCTGCCGCTGCTCAACGAGGCGGTCGCCGCGCTGCACGACGGCGTCGTCGCTGATGCCGACCTGCTCGATGCGGGCGTAATCTTCGGCACCGGCTTCGCGCCGTTCCGCGGCGGTCCGATCCAGTACATCCGCGAGACCGGCGTCGACGTCGTGCTCGAGCGCCTGCGCACGCTGCAGGCGCGCCATGGCGAGCGCTTCGCGCCGCGCCCGGGCTGGGACGGCGCCGCGCTGCGCGCAGGCTGAAGCCGGCCGGGCGACGACGCCCGGCCCCGCGTCACGCGCCGTCGGCCGCCTTCGCGATCGCCGCGGCGCGCTCGGCAAGCAGTTGCACGATCGCCTCGCGCTCGGAGGCCGTCAGGTCGAGCATCTCGAAGGTCTCGCCGAAGAACAGCCCGTCGAACGCGAGCGTGAGCAGCATCGCCTCCGGGAACCGCGCCCCGAGCGGGCGCAGCCGGTCGACGTGCTCGGCGACGAAGCGTCGCGGGCCGTCCATCAGCTCGGGCGTGTTGACCGCCGCGGCGATGAACGAGCGCGTGGCATGGGGTTCGTGGAGCCCGTCCTTGCGTTCGTCGCGGTGCGCCTGCACCAGCGCCTGCAGATAGCCGCCCGGCGTCGCCGGGAATTCCGCCATCGCGTTCTCCAGCGTGCGCCGGTGTTCGTCGAGATGGTGGTCGACCATGCCGCGCAGCAGCGCGTCCTTGCTGGCGAAGTGGTACAGCAGCCCGCCCTTGCTGACGCCGGCCTCGGCCGCCACCGCGTCGAGCGTGAGATGCGCCGCGCCGACCTGCTGGGAGACGACGAGCGCTGCCTCGAGGATGCGTTCGCGGGCGTCGCTGCGTTTGCGGGTCATTACCGGCCAAGGGGTTGACGACGGGCCGCCGAGTCTAGACCATACCGTCCAGCCGGTACAGTTAAGGACTCCAACGTGGTGACCTCCATTCATACGCCGCCTGCGCTGGTCGACAACGCGCGAACCGCGGCGCCCGACGCCTACGCGGCGCTATCGTGGGTCGAGGAATTCGTCGAGCTCGCGCGCCTGGCGATCGACGAGCACGACGACGAGGTCCTGCGCCGCCGCTACGAGGACGAAGTGCTGCGACGCGCGGTCTACCTGCGCGCGGCCGGCCTGTTCGACATCGTGCAGATCCGGCACCCCGCGCTGCGGGCGATGGTCGCCGACGCGCGCTGACGCCCGCGGCGCATCCGCCTACATCGTGTGGGTGGCCTTCTCCGAGCCCAGCGCGCCGGCCAGCAGCGTCTCGATCCGCCCCTTGAGCGCCTCGCCCTCCGGCGTGTCGGCGAACTGCACGCCCACCCCCGCCGCGCGGTTGCCCTGCGCGCCGGCCGGTGTGACCCAGACGACCTTGCCGGCGGTCGGCAGGCGCTCGCCCGATTCGGGCAGCGTCAGCAGCAGGAACACCTCGTCGCCGATGAAGTAGCGCTTGGGGGTGGGCACGAAGATGCCGCCCTGCTTGAGATAGGACATGTAGGCGTTGTACAGCGACGCCTTGTCCTTGATCTGCAACGACAGGATGCCCTGGCGTGCGGCGGCTCCGGTTGCGCTCATCGGTTCGGTTCCCCGGTGAAGGTCATGGACGGGCGACGGCGCCGCGCCAGCCCAGCAGCAGCTCGGCGATCGCCAGGTCGGCGCGGACCGTGGTCCTGAGCAGGTCGCGGGTGCGGTTGGCGGCGTCGAACCACGCCGCGAGCTTCGCGATTCCCGCCGGGTCGGTCAAGGCGGCCGCGCGCGCCAGCGCAAGGTCGGCCGCGTGCCGCAACCGCGCCCCGGCCTGCTCGTCGCCGGCCCAGCGCTGGGCGGTCGCCACCGCCGCCAGTTCGCCCTTGGCCAGGCCCGCCAGGTCGCGGTGCACCTCGCGCCGCAGCGCCATGCCGCCGGCGTCGAGCCAGTCGGCGGCCAGCCCGGGGTGTCCCTTCGCCGCGTCGAGCGCCTCGACCGCATCGGCCTCGGCATGTCCCCGCGCGGTCAGCCAGGCCAGCGCCTCGTCGCGCGGCGGCAGCCGGAACTCGATGCGCTGGCAGCGACTGCGGATCGTCGCCGGCAGCCGCGCGGGATTGGCGGCCACCAGCCACAGGTGGCGGCCGGGCTGCGGTTCCTCGAGCGTCTTGAGCAGCGCGTTGCAGGCCGCATGGTTGATCGCGTCGGCCGGATCGACGATCGCGACCTGCGCCTGCCCGTACTGCGGCGTCAGCGACAGCTTGTCCGACAGCCCGCGGATCTGCTCGATGACGATTTCGGTGCGCAGCTTCGTGCCGTCCTTGGTCGGCACGAACGAGACCGGATGGAAGTCGGGATGGCTGCCGGCCGCCAGCAGCTGCGTGACCCGCGGGTCGCGCGCGGCACCGAGCACGTGCGCGGCCAGCGCATCGGCCACCGCGCGCTTGCCCAGCAGCGCCGGCCCGCAGAACAGCAGCGCATGGCCGAGTCGCTGCGCATCGAGCGTCGCGCGCGTCTGCGCGAAGATCCGCTGCTGCCACGGCGCGAAGCCGCCTGCGTCGACCGCCGCGCTCATGCCGGCACCCGCAGGGTCTGCAGCGCGCGGACCGCGTCGGCCGCGACGACGTCGGCCGTCCGGGTCGCGTCGATCACCCGGAAGCGCGCCGGATGCGCCTGCGCTCGCTGCAGGAACGCTGCGCGCACGCGCTCGAAGAACTCGTCGCGCTCCGACTCGATGCGGTCGGGCCGCGGGTCGCGGCCGCGCGCCCGCGCCCGTCCCTGGGCCACGCCCAGGTCGAGCAGCAGCGTGAGCGCCGGCTCGATGCCGACGTAGTCGCGCTCGAGCCCGGCGATGCGCGCGGCGTCGAGCCCGCGGCCGCCGCCCTGGTAGGCGTAGCTCGAATCGGTGAAGCGGTCGCTAATCACCCAGGCACCGCGCTCGAGCGCCGGCACGATGGTCTCGGCCACGTGCTGGGCGCGCGCGGCGAACACCAGCAGCAGCTCGGTCTGCGCCGACGCCGGCGCGTGTCCCGGGTCGAGCAGCAGGCCGCGGATCATCTCGGCCAGCGGCGTACCGCCGGGCTCGCGCGTGCACACGACCTCGTCGCCGCCGGCCTGCAGCGCCTCGCACAGCGCGCGCAGCACGGTGGTCTTGCCGGCGCCCTCGCCACCCTCGATCGTCACGAAGCGCGGATACGACCGCAATGCGCTCACGGCCCGCCCTCCTCGGCCGTCGCGGCCTCGACCTCGGCCTCGTTCGGCGGCGCGGCCTCGCCGCCGGCCGCGGCCTGCGCCGCGCTGCCCGCGCTCGCATCGCCCCCGCCGAAGCGCGCGCGGTAGCGCCGGACGTACTCGCGCACCGCGGCGTTGTGCTCGGCGTAGCTGCGCGAGAACACGTGACGGCCGCTGCCGTCGCCGACCGCGACGAAGTACAGCGCGTCGCCCGGCGCCGGATGCGTGGCCGCCTCGATCGCGGCCTGTCCGGCCATCGCGATCGGCGTGGGCGGCAGCCCGTCGCGGGTGTAGGTGTTGTAGGGCGTGTCGGTCTGCAGGTCGCGACGCCGGATGTTGCCGTCGTAGGCGGTGCCCATGCCGTAGATCACCGTCGGATCGGTCTGCAGCCGCATGCCCAACTGCAGGCGGCGGTTGAAGACGCCCGAGATTCGCGGCCGCTCCTCGGGCACGCCGGTCTCCTTCTCGATGATCGAGGCCAGCACCAGCGCCTGCTCGCGGTCCTCCAGCGCCAGGCCGGGGTCGCGCGATTCCCAGGCGCGGTCGAGCGCGGCCTCGAGCGCGGCATTGGCCCGGCGCAGCACGTCCAGATCGCTGTCGCCGCGGGTGTAGAGGTAGGTCTCGGGCAGGAAGCGGCCCTCGGGGTGCACCCCCTCAAAGCCGAGCTCGGCCATCAGGCGGGCGTCGTCGAGCTCGGGCAGCCGCTGCGCCAGCAGTTCGGCGCGGGCGAGCGCGGCGCGCAACTCGCGCATGTTCCAGCCTTCGACGATCGTGAAGCGATGGTGGATGACCTTGCCGTCGCGCATGCGCAGCAGCAGCGCGCGCGGCGTGGTCGTGGCATCGAGCGGGTACTCGCCGACCTGGATCCTGGCATCGGCGCCGAGCTGGCGCGCCAGCACGCGCCATTCCAGTTCGTGCCCTTCCACCACGCCGGCCTCGCGCAGCCGGGCGAGCACCCGCTGGAACGAATCGCCGCGCTCGACGGTGAAGGTGCGGCCGTCCCCGGCGCCCGACAGCGGCGTGTCGGCGAAGCCGGCGTAGCGGTCGTAGAGCAGGTAGGCGCCGGCGCCGACCAGCAGGGCGGACAGGACGAACAGCAGGCCGAGGCCGCGCCAGCGGCGTTTCACGGGTGGGGTCATGGGCGGCGGCGGCCGTCGGGTCCGGAACGGGGGACGTCAGGATACCGTGGCGCCGATGCGCGGCGTGACCTGCGCCTGTCCCCGGCCAGCGCCCGCGATCGGCCGCGACGCGTGGCAGGCCGACTTCTGCGATCCTAGCCGGCCCCGCCGCCGGCCCGCCCCCCCGCCATGAAGAAGCGCGTCAAGAGACTCCTGGCCTGGGGCCTGTTCACCCTGCTGGTGATGGCGGTCAGCAGCGTGTTCGTCGCCGACCGGCTGATGCCGCCGGCGACCGGGCTGCCGAGCACGACGCTGCCGCTGTCCGACGACGGCACCGCGCTCGACCGCGAACTGGCGCCGCTGCTCGCACGCCACCCGGGCAAGACCGGCGCGATCATGCTGCCCGACGGCGTCGACGCCTACGCCGCGCGCGCGATCTCCGCGCGGCAGGCCGGGCGCAGCCTCGACCTGCAGTACTACATCTGGCACGACGACCTGACCGGCCGCATGCTGGCCAACGAGGCCTGGGAAGCCGCCGAGCGCGGCGTGCGGGTGCGCATCCTGCTCGACGACGTGGGCATCGGCGACATGGACGCCACGCTGCTGGCGATGGACTCGCACCCCGGCATCGAACTGCGCGTCTACAACCCGTTCCGCAACCGCACCGGGCCGCTGCGCGTACTCGAGATGATCCAGCGCGCCTGGGGCGTCAACCACCGCATGCACAACAAGGCCTGGATCGCCGACGGCCGGGTGGCGGTGGTGGGCGGGCGCAACATCGGCGTGGAGTATTTCAGCGCCGCCGAGGCGTTCAACTTCCACGACCTCGACGTCGTGGTGTTCGGGCCCGCTGTCGCCGACGCCAGTACGATCTTCGACGACTTCTGGAACAGCGAGGCCGCGGTGCCGATCGCGGCGCTGAACCGCAAGCCGCCGCAGACGCTGCGCACGGTGCTCGACCGCATCCACGACGAGGCACGCAGCCCCGAGGCGCGCCGCTTCCTCGATGCGATGGACGTCTCGCCGAGCGTGCGCCGTTACTTCTCGCAGGCGCTCACGCCGATCTGGAGCGAGGGGATCCGGATCCTGTCCGACCCGCCGATCAAGTGGCGCGGCGGCGAGCGCGAGAACTGGCTGGTCGAACACCTCGTCGACGAGATCGGCGCGGCCGGGCGCAGCGCGTTGCTGATCTCGCCGTACTTCGTGCCCGGCGGCGACGGCACCGACGGCTTGGTCGCGCTCGCCGGCCGCGGCGTCCACGTGTCGGTGGTGACCAATTCCCTCGCGGCCAACGACGTGGTCGCCGTGCACGGCGGCTACGCGCGCTACCGCAAGCCGCTGCTCGAAGGCGGCGTGCACCTGTTCGAGACCCGCAGCCAGGCCGAGGCCAAGGCCGCCAGCAGCCTGTTCGGCAGCAGCGGCGCGAGCCTGCACACCAAGGCGGTGCTGATCGACGGCCGGCGGGGCTTCGTGGGCTCGTTCAACCTCGACCCACGCTCGGCCAACCTCAACACCGAGATGGGCGTGCTGTTCGACGACCCGGGCCTGGGCGCGGCGCTGCTCGACGAGTACCTGCACCTCGTCGATCCGGGCATGAGCTACTGGGTGTACCTCGACGGCGAAGACCGGCTGCGCTGGCTCGACCGCGCGCGCGACCCGCCCGCGGCGCTGGACAGCGAGCCCGACGCGACCCGCCTCCAGCGCGCGACGGCGGCGTTGGTGCGCTGGCTGCCGATCGAGTCGCAGCTGTAGGCGCGCAAACACACTCCAGTAGGCGCATGCTCGCGCACGATGGTGCCTCCACCGGGAATGCCTCATCGCGCGCGAGCGCGCTCCTACAGAGGCGATTGGCATTGATGCATCGCAGCATGGATGTCACGCATCTAGCGGCATGCAACCTACTGATCCAGCGAGGCTTTCCTGCGATTGGTTTCGCCTTCAACAAATCCCGGCGCAGGCGCGTAAAATGCCGCGTTCCCGAGACGTGCGGCTCCAGTCGGACGTCCACGGCGGCCTCGCCGGTCACCTCCGCCAGCCCCATGCCGCCTCCAGCCAACCATGCGTCGGGCGATCGCCCGCGACGGAGCACTGAATGATTTTCGAGCACCTCGACACCACCGGTCACGAGCAGATCGTGTTCTGCCACAACAAGGACGTCGGCCTGAAGGCGATCATCGCGATCCACAACACGGTGCTGGGCCCGGCATTGGGCGGCACGCGCATGTGGCCCTACGAATCCGAGCAGGACGCGCTCAACGACGTGCTGCGCCTGTCGCGCGGCATGACCTACAAGAACGCGGTCGCCGGCCTGAACATCGGCGGCGGCAAGGCCGTGATCATCGGCGATCCGGCGACCGACAAGTCCGAGGGCCTGTTCCGCGCCTTCGGCCAGTTCGTCGAGTCGCTCGGCGGCCGCTACATCACCGCCGAGGACGTCGGCATCGACGTCAACGACATGGAGTTCGTCTACCGCGAGACCCAGTACGTCACCGGCGTGCACCAGGTCCACGGCGGTTCGGGCGATCCGTCGCCGTTCACCGCCTACGGCACGCTGCAGGGTCTGCTGGCGTCGTTGAACCGCAAGTTCGGCAACGAGGAAGTCGGCAACTACAGCTACGCGGTCCAGGGCCTGGGCCACGTCGGCATCGAGTTCGTGAAGCTGCTCAAGGAGCGCGGCGCGAAGATCTTCGTCACCGACATCAACAAGGAACGCGTCGAGCGCGCGGTCAGCGAGTACGGTGCCGAGGCCGTGGGCCTGGACGAGATCTACGACGTCGACGCCGACGTCTACTCGCCGTGCGCGCTGGGCGGCACGGTCAATGAGAAGACGCTGCCGCGCCTGAAGGCCAAGATCATCTGCGGCGCGGCCAACAACCAGCTCGCCAACAACGCGATCGGCGACGAGGTCGAGCAGCGCGGCATCCTCTACGCACCCGACTATGCGGTCAACGCCGGCGGCGTGATGAACGTCTCGCTGGAAATCGACGGCTACAACCGCGAGCGCGCGATGCGCATGATGCGCACGATCTACCACAACCTCACGCGCATCTTCGAGATCGCCGAGCGCGACGGCATCCCGACCTACCGGGCCGCCGACCGCCTGGCCGAGGAGCGCATCGAGACGATCGGCAAGCTCAAGCTGCCGCTCGGGCGCGCGGCGCCGCGCTTCCAGGGCCGCGTGCGCGGCGCCTGACGGCGACCGGATCGAGGACGATGGGGCTGCGGCCCCATCGTCGTTTCCGGAGCATGGAAATGCTGCAAACGCACAACCCACCCCGTTGTTCCTTCCCCGCTTTCGCCGCCATCGGCCGCGTCGCGGCCCCGTTCTGACCAGGAGACCAGATGCGCACTTTCCCGCTCGGCGAGGAACTCGACGCGTTGCGCGACGCGGTCCGGCGCTTCGCCCAGGCCGAGATCGCCCCGCGCGCCGAGGCCATCGACCACGAGAACGCGTTCCCGCAGGACCTGTGGCCCAAGCTGGGCGAGCTGGGCCTGCTGGGCATGACGGTGCCGGCCGAGTTCGGCGGCAGCGAGATGGGCTATCTCGCGCACCTGGTGGCGATGGAGGAGATCTCGCGCGCGTCGGGCTCGGTCGGCCTGTCGTACGGCGCGCACTCCAACCTGTGCGTGGCCAATCTCCATGCCAACGGCAGCGACACGCAGCGCCGGACCTACCTGCCCAAGCTGTGCAGCGGCGAGTGGAAGGGCGCGCTGGCGATGAGCGAACCCGGCGCGGGTTCGGACGTGGTCGGCTCGATGCGCTGCAGCGCCGAGCTGCGCGGCGACGTGTGGGCCGCCAACGGCAACAAGATGTGGATCACCAACGGCCCCGAGGCCGATGTGCTGATCGTCTACATGCGCACCGCCGGCAAGGACGCGGGCAGCCGCTGCATGACCGCGTTTCTCGTCGAGAAGGGCATGCCGGGCTTCCGCACCGCGCAGAAGCTCGACAAGCTCGGCATGCGCGGCTCCAACACCTGCGAACTGGTGTTCGAGGACTGCGAGATCCCGGCCGCCAACGTGCTCGGCGAGGTCCACGGCGGCGTCAAGGTGCTGATGCGCGGGCTCAACACCGAACGCCTGGTGCTCAGCGGCGGGCCGATCGGCCTGATGCAGGCCGCGCTCGACATCGCCCTGCCCTACGTGCGCGAGCGCCGACAGTTCGACGCGGCGATCGGCACCTTCGGGATCATGCAGGCCAAGATCGCCGACATGTACACCGCGCTGCAGTCCAGCCGCGCGTTCGCCTACCAGGTCGCACGCGACTTCGACGCCGGCCACGCCTCGCGCATCGACGCCGCCGGGTGCCTGCTGCACGCCTCGGAGGCCGCGGTGCAGGTCGCACTCGAGGCGATCCAGGCACTGGGCGGCAACGGCTACATCAACGAGTACCCGACCGGCCGCATCCTGCGCGACGCGAAACTCTATGCCATCGGCGCGGGCACCAACGAGATCCGCCGCATGCTGATCGGCCGCGAGCTGTTCGACGGCAAGCACTGAGCTGCCACGTCGCGCCCGGGCCTTCACCGCGGCGTCGTCGCACGCCCTTGTAGGAGCGCGCTCGCGCGCGAAGCGTCGTTCCGGGCAAGCCCCTTCGCGCGCAAGCACGCTCCCACGGTTTCGATGCGGCGCATCGGCCCCGTTGGTCTGTGGACTCGCGCGAAGCGGCGCCGGCGACACGCGATTCGGGCACAGCAGGTCCTGTAGGAGCGCGCTCGCGCGCGATCGCCGTTACGGGCCAGCCCCATCGCGCGCAAGCGCGCTCCTACAGGTGTGCGAAGTCCTGCGGCGTCGCCCCCGCCTGTCGACGCGTGCACGATCGGCGCGACGAGGAAAGTCATCGCACGCGAGCGTGTGCCTACACGCGTGATCCGGGCGATACGCGCCTTGTAGGAGCGCTTGCGCGCGAATCGCCGTTCCGCTCAGGGCCCATCCCGAGCGACGTACGCAGCCCGGCGCGGAGCGGGTTGGCGACGATGTACCTCGCCGCCGCGCGCAGATCCTCGTCCCGCCTGATCGCACGGTCTTGGAAGGCCCGCGCCCAGACTGGACCATCGACCAGCCCGGCTTCGTGCAGTTCCCGGCTGACCGCTGCCTTCATCCGCGCGACCACGCGCGCCAGCGGTTCGTGTTCCAACTGGATCAGCCAATGCACGTGATCGGGCATCAGCACCCAGGCGAGAAGCTGGGCATCGCCCATGGCGCGAGGACGCGTGAACGCGGTGCACGCCGACCGCCCCACGTCGAACCCACCGAACCGCACGCATCGTCGCCAAGTCGTCGCCGTGACCAGATAGGCGCCGCCACGGATCGACCGTCGGCCGCGTCGGAGCGCGCGATGTCCAGGGGACGATGGCATGTCGCCATGCTGATGGACGCGTCAGCCGAGCACCATCGGAAACAGCCGCGAAGCGCGGTAGGTGCTGCGGATGCGAGCTTGAATTCTCGCCTCCAACCCGTAGGAGCGCGCTTGCGCGCGATGAGCTTGCCCTGGACCGCCGATTGGTCTGCGACGACACCACAGGAAAGCCCTCGCGCGCAAGCGCGCTCCTACATAGGCGCTGCGATAGCGGGCTTTGAAACTCGTCCCGACCCTGTAGGAGCGCGCTTGCGCGCGGTGGGCTGTGCCGGGCAGCCCATCGCGCGTGACAGGATTGCAGGAACAATCCCTCGCGCGCGCGCGCGCCTACGGGTCGAGGCAGCGCTACCGCATCGCGTCAGAACCCGTACGCATAGCGCAGCGAGAGCATGCGATCGCTGCCGCGCGGGCCGAAGCGCTGGTCCAGGCCCAGGCCGAGCAGCGAGCGGGGCGTCGGGCGGCTGTCGAGGCCGATGCCGAACAGGCCGCCCGAGCGTGCCGGGTCCAGGCCGGCGATCGGCGCCCAGGCCTCGATGCCGGTGAAGCTGGCCTGCAGGTCGAAGCCCGTCGCCGACAGCGTCTGCTGCCATTCGCCGTAGCCGTGCAGCGAGAACGCCGGACCGTCCCAGCGCGCACGCACGCCGGCGACCGCCTGCGTGCGTTCGGCCGACCAGCCCGCGCTGCGCAGGCCGAAGCCGTCGCCACCGAGCTCGTCGAAACCGTCGCTGCGCAGCCGCACCTGCTCGGCGCCCGCGTACGGCCCGAACTCGGCCGCCCCGACCCGCCAGTGGCGCCCGGCCTCGACCGCCGCCTGGGTGTAGTGGCCCGCATAGCGCGTCGAGACGCCCTGCGGCATCGCGCCGACATGGAGCGTGCGTTGCAGGTCGCGGTCGAAGCGGCCGCTGCCCAGCTGCACCATGGCGTAACCGGTGCCGAACGTCCGCGCGAGGTAGGCCTGGGCCTGCGTCTGGCGATCGCGGTTGCGGTCACCGCGCGCCTGCGCGATGCCGTCGCCGCGCAGCTCGCCGAACGCGAAGCCGGCGACCAGCCCGTCGCCGAGCACGTGGTCGCGTCCCAGGCTCCAGCCGGCGACGGTGAAGCTATCGCGCGCGAAGCCACCGCGACCGCCCTGCCCCAGCGTGTCCCGCCACACCCCGGCGCCCGTTCCGTCGGCGGCCAGCGCGCCCACGCGCCCGGCGACCAGGCGGCGGGTCATGTCGACGTTGTCGAACGTCGCCGACAGCGCCGCGGCATGCTGCGCGCCGGACAGGCTGTCGAGCGCCGCGAGCGCGCTCGCCTCGTCGGGCAGGCGCTGGAACGCGCCCGCCGCCCGCACGAATCCGTCGGCAACCGGCGCGCCAGGGCCGTCCTGCGCATCGATGCGCGAGAACGCGCCCTCGACGCGATCGGCCGCGCCCTGCGCCTGCGCGGTGATGCCGGGCAGCGACATCGCGGTCGCGCCGACGTCGAGCCGGGCGATGTCGAGCCACGCCCGGCTGGCGTCGTAGCCGAGCGTGGCGTCCAGGAACACGCCCGTGCCGCGGGTCAGGCTGCCGAAGGTGCCGGTCAGGCCGTCTGCGGCCTGGACCACGGTCTCGCGCGCCGAATGGACATAGCCGCCGACGATGCCGGTCACCTGCAGTTCGCCGGCCAGCGACGCGTTGCCGGTCACCTGCAGCGGCGCGCCGACCTGCCACGCCAGCCGACCGCCCGCGCTCTGCCGGAAATCGCCCGCGATCGTCCGGCTGCCGATATGGCCGGCGACTGCGACCGTGCCGTTGTTGACCAGCGTGCCGCCGACGCGCGCGCCACCGAAGCGCAGCGTCGCGCCGGGCGACACGGTCGCCGCGCCGGGTACCGTGCCTGCGAACGCCAGCGTTCCGCCCTCGGCACGCGTCGCGCCGCGGTAGTCCACGAGCCCGTCCAGCTGCAGCGTGCCGCTGCCACGCTTGACCAGGCCGCCGGCACCGGTGATCGCGTTGCGCCAAGTCGAGGTGCCGGCGAAGTTCACGGTCACGTCGCCCCAGTCGAACTTCGCGGGTCCGCCGACGGCCTTGGCGACGTTCAGCGCGCCGTAGCCGAACACCGGATCGACGCCCGGCGCGCCGAGGTCGGTCGCCGTTCCGAGCAAGGTCTGGCGCACGAGGTCGTTGTCGAAGTACGGGAACGCTTCCCACACCAGCGCCGCGGCGCCCGAGACCAGCGGCGCGGCGAGCGAGGTGCCGCTGTACTTCCAGTACTCGGGCCGGTTGGGCGCGTCGTCGGTGCCGGTGACGACGACGGTGCCCGGCGCGACCAGGCAGTAGCGCATCGCGATGCCGCAGGCGTTGGAGTAGTCGGCCAGCCGCGTGGTGCTGTTCTCGGCCAGCGCCGACACCGTCAGCCAGCCGTGCTCGAGATCGCCGCCGGGCAGGCTGCCGTTGGCGCCGCGTTGGCTCGGCAGCGCGGCCAGGTCCGAGGGATGCGCGTCCTTCGAGTTGCCCGAGGCGAAGACCACCAGGCCGCCGTGGCCGACCACGAATGGCCGGTACTCGGCGGCGATCCGGCGCGCCGCGTCGTCGCCGGTCATGTACAACCCGCCCCAGGAGTTGTTCATGATCCGCACGTCGCGGCGGATCAGCTCGGCGTGGATCGCCTCCACGCCGATCGGGCCATCCACCGGATTGCCGTTGCCCGAGCCGTCGTCGACCGGCGGCTTGTCGGAGATGATGCGTGCCGAGACGATCTCGGCATTGGGCGCCACGCCGCCCGGCCACGTGCCGAACGGGCGCCCGGCCGCGGCCTGCGCGACGGCGGTGCCGTGCCCCACCGCATCGTCGACCGAGAGGTCGTTGTCCCGTCCGACGTAGACCAGGTTCGACACCACGCGGTCGCGCAGCGCCGGATGCTGTCGGTTGACGCCGCTGTCGAGGAACCCGATGCGCACGCCGCGGCCGGTGTAGCCGGCATCGTGCGCCGTCCAGGCGCCGGTGTCGGCGAGGTGGCGGCTGTAGGCCGGATCGGGCCGCTCGACGACCGTGGGCGGCGGATTGGGCGCGATGACCGGCGGCGGATCGGGCAGCAGCAGCCCGCCGCCGGAGCCACCGCCGCCGCAGGCAGCCAGGACGCTCGCCAGTGCACAGGCGAGCAGCGAGCGCGACGCGCCGGCGAGCGGCGCATTCATCGGATCCGTCATCGTGTTCCCTCTTCCATAGGCGATCCCCGCACCCCACGGCACGGTCGGCGTCCCCTGCGCGCTCTTCTATACGCGCAATCGGCGGTACGCGCCATCGGGACGGACGCCAGGGCGCATCGCCGACGCCACGCGTGTCGGTCGGATGCGATAATCGAGCCATCGCACGCAGCGCAACACGGAGTTCCACCCCATGACTGACATCGTCATCGTCGGCGCCAAGCGCACCGCCATCGGCTCCATGCTCGGCCAGTTCACCGGCGTGCCGACGCCGACGCTCGGCGCGACCGCGATCGCCGCCGCACTCGAGCACGCGGGCATCGCGCCCGACCAGGTCGACGAGACCGTCATCGGCTGCGTGCTGCCGGCGGGCCTGGGCCAGGCGCCCGCGCGCCAGGCTTCGCGCGCGGCGGGCATCCCCGACGCCACGGGCTGCGTGACCATCAACAAGGTCTGCGGTTCGGGCATGCAGGCGGTGATGTACGGGCACGACATGATCAAGGCCGGCACCGCGAAGGTCGTGGTCGCCGGCGGCATGGAATCGATGACCAACGCCCCGCACCTGCTGCCCGGCGCGCGCGGCGGCATCCGCTACGGCAGCGCGGAGTTCCTGGACCACATGGCCTGGGACGGGTTGACCAATCCCTACGACGGCAAGTCGATGGGCGTGTTCGGCGACATCGCCAGCGAGAAGTACGGCTTCAGCCGCGAGGATCTCGACGCCTACGCGGTCGAGAGCGCGACCCGCGCCAAGCACGCGATCGCGTCGGGCGCGTTCAAGGACGAGATCGTCCCGGTCGTCGTGAAGACCCGCAAGGGCGAGGCGAGCTTCGACACCGACGAGCAACCCGGCCGGATCCAGCTCGACAAGATTCCCACGCTGCGCGCGGCGTTCGGCAAGGACGGCGTGCTGACCGCGGCGAGCTCGTCGAGCATCTCCGACGGCGCCGCGGCCCTCGTGCTCACGTCCGCCGACGAGGCCTCGGCCCGCGGGCTCGCGCCGCTGGCGCGGATCGTCGCCCATGCGCGCCATTCCCAGGCTCCCGAGTGGTTCACGACCGCGCCGGTGACGGCGATCCGCAACGTCCTCGACAAGGCGGGCTGGAAGGTCGAAGATGTCGACCTGTTCGAGGTCAACGAGGCGTTCGCGAACGTCGCGATGGCGCCGATGAAGGATCTGGGCATCCCGCACGACCGCCTGAACGTGAATGGGGGTGCACTGGCACTCGGCCATCCGATCGGCGCGAGCGGTGCCCGCCTCATCGTGACGCTGGTGCACGCGCTCAAGGCGCGTGGGCTAAGTCGCGGAGTTGCCTCGCTTTGTATTGGCGGCGGTGAAGCGACCGCAATTGCCGTCGAAATGGCGTGAACTTCGGTTAACGTGATTTTTACGAAAAAACCACGAAGCCCCGCTTGACAGCCGTTCGCGGCTTGTCATGATGTTGCCGGCGCGCATTTAGCGCGTTGCCCACACTTTCAGACGAGGAAGACACAATGACGATCAACAAGGCTCTGCTTGCCCTGGCCATGGGTGTTGCGCTGGCTGCCTGCAGCAACGCCGACCAGGCCAACAGCTCGGCCGAAGGCGCTGCCGAGGCCGCTGCCGACGCCCAGGTCGCTTCGGACCAGACGACCGATCCGGCCGTCACCGAGACCGCGCAGACCGCCGCCGACGACGCCGCTGCCGCTGCTGACGCCGCTGCCGAAGCCGCTGCCGACGCTGCCGCTGCCGGCACCGACGCTGCTGCCGAGCACGCTGCGGACGCCGCCGACCACGCAGAGACCAAGGCCGAAGACGCCAAGGACGCTGCGGAAGACGTCGCTCCGTAATTCACGCGATGGCCTTCGCGCCATCGTGCTGAATGCAGAAAGCCGCCGGGTTCGCCCGGCGGCTTTTTTGTTTTTCTCCCAAGTACGTAAAGTGCGCCTCTTCAAATGGGCAGCGGAAGGTCGGCCTTTCGGTAACCGCTTTCGAGTAGAGCCATCGGGCTACCGCCAGGGGAGCAGTCCCCGGCCAGCGCGACGCGGCCTCCGAAGCCGACCGCCACAGTCAAGTGCGCAGGAGGATTCCCCAGACTTGCGACGAAGGACTTTTCTGACTGGCGGGGCCCGCCTTGTCATCGCGATCACATCGGCGCATTCACGCTCCGTGTCCAGACCCGCCCCGACAGGAGACATGCCATGCGTTTCACCCTGATGACCGCCACTGCCGTCGCCGCCCTGGCGCTGGCCGCCTGCAACAACCACAGCGCCGATGCAGAGCGCGAGCGCGCCGAGGCCTCGGCCGCGGCCGACAACGCCGGCCGCGCAATCTCCGACGCCGCATCGGCGACGGGCGATGCCGCACGCGAGGGCGCGGACGCCGCCGCGGCCGCATCGTCGGACGCGATGCGCCGTGCCGAAGTCGCCGCCGACGAAGCCGCCGCCCGTTCCGAGGCCGCCGCGCGCGATGCCGCCGCCGCCACCGGCCGCGCCACCCAGCGCGCCGGCGAGGCGATCGAGAACACCGGCGAGCGGATGGAAGAGCGCGCCGACCGCTGAGCCTCGACGCACGATGTCCCGAGCCCGCCGCAAGGCGGGCTTTTTTGTGGCGCGCCTCCCCACGCGGCTTTGCGCGTGCGCATCGCCTGCGTGCGCGCCGCCGGTTCCGTATGCTTGCCGTTTTCCTCCAGGCGGGTTCTCGCACATGCCGGCACTGACTTCGCAGCTCGATCCGCGTTCGGCGGACTTCGTCGACAACGCCGGCTACCACCGCGGCCTGGCCGAGGAACTGCGTCGGCGCCTGGCGCGCGCGGCCGAGGGCGGCGGCGCGGCGGCCCAGGCCCGGCACACGGCGCGCGGCAAGCTGCTCGCGCGCGACCGCATCGTCGCGCTGCTCGATCCCGGCTCCCCGTTCCTGGAGATCGCCCCGCTCGCCGCCGAGGAGATGTACGACGGCGCCGCGCCGGCCGCCGGGGTGGTCGCCGGCATCGGCCGCGTGCAGGGCCACGAGGTCGTCGTCGTCGCCAACGACGCCACGGTCAAGGGCGGCACCTACTTCCCGATGACCGTCAAGAAGCACCTGCGCGCGCAGGAGATCGCGCGCGAGAACCGGCTGCCGTGCGTGTACCTGGTCGACTCGGGCGGCGCCTTCCTGCCGCTGCAGGACGAGGTGTTCCCCGATCGCGAGCACTTTGGCCGGATCTTCTACAACCAGGCGCGCATGAGCGCCGACGGCATCCCGCAGATCGCGGTCGTGATGGGCAGTTGCACCGCCGGCGGCGCCTACGTGCCGGCGATGTGCGACGAGTCGGTGATCGTCAAGGAACAGGGCACGATCTTCCTCGGCGGCCCGCCGCTGGTGAAGGCTGCGACCGGCGAGGTCGTGGACGCCGAGGCGCTCGGCGGCGCCGACGTGCACACCAGCCTGTCGGGCGTGGCCGACCACTTCGCCGAGGACGACGCACACGCGCTGCAGATCGCGCGCGGCATCGTCGGCCACTGCAACCTGCGGCGCACGTCGCGGCTGGCGCTGCGCGAACCGTGCGAGCCGCTGTTTGCCGCCAACGAGCTCTACGGCATCGTGCCGCGCGACACGCGCCGCCCGTTCGACGTCCGCGAGGTCGTCGCGCGCATCGTCGACGGCAGCGAGTTCGACGAGTTCAAGGCGCGCTACGGCAAGACCCTGGTCACCGGCTTCGCGCACATCCATGGCATGCCTGTGGGCATCGTCGCCAACAACGGCATCCTGTTCGCCGAGAGCGCGCTCAAGGGCGCGCACTTCATCGAGCTGTGCAACCAGCGCGGTATCCCGCTGGTGTTTCTGCAGAACATCACCGGCTTCATGGTCGGCCGCAAGTACGAGAACGCCGGCATCGCCAAGGACGGTGCGAAGATGGTCACCGCCGTCGCCTGCTCGAGCGTGCCCAAGTTCACCGTCGTCATCGGCGGCAGTTTCGGCGCCGGCAACTACGCGATGTGCGGTCGCGCCTACGGCGCGCGCTTTTTGTGGATGTGGCCCAACGCGCGGATCAGCGTGATGGGCGGCGAGCAGGCCGCCAGCGTGCTGGCGACGGTGCGTCGCGACGGCATCGAAGCGCGCGGGGACGAATGGAGCACGGACGACGAGGACGCGTTCAAGGCGCCGATCCGCGCGCAGTACGAGCGCCAGGGCAGCCCGTGGTACGCGACCGCGCGGCTGTGGGACGACGGCATCATCGACCCGGCCGATACCCGGCGCGTGCTCGGGCTGGGCATCGCCGCCTCGCTCAACGCGCCGATCGAGCCGGCGCGATTCGGCGTCTTCCGCATGTGATCGACGGCGCGGCCGCGCCGGTTGCCTGCAACGGGGTGCGTGCTAGTCTCGGCCTTCCGCGTCGTCCCCGCGGCGCGGCCCGCCCCGATGCAAGCGTCGGGGCCGTCCCCGTCCATTCCCGAGGTAACGCGCGACATGGCCATCTTCCCCCAGTCCGGTTCCGTCAAGAAGGATTCGCCCGCTCCCGGCAACGACGCCCCGCTCCCGCCGGCCCCGTTGCGCGACCCGGTGCCGCCCGCGCCGGCAGTGGCCGACTTCGCGCCGGCGCCGGTCGTCCCGCCGCGCAGCGCCGCCGCGCCGTCGGCCAAGGAATCGATCATCGCCTCCGACCTGACGATCGAGGGCAAGATCGAGGGCACGGGCGATGTGCGCATCGCCGGCCGCTTCAAGGGCGACGTCAACGTGCAGGGCAACCTGACGATCGAGCACGGCGCCAAGCTCAACGGCGGCGTGCGCGCCAAGCAGGTGCTGGTGTCGGGCGAGCTCGACGGCAACATCGACTCGGCATCGCTGGTCGAGCTGCGCGACTCGGCGGTGCTGACCGGCGACCTCAAGGCCGGCTCGCTGACCGTCGCCGCGGGCTCGAAGATCCGCGGGCACATCGAATGCGGCTGGGGCGAGGTCAAGGCCGACGACCGCCCGGCGGCGCGCGGCAAGGACGCGGCGACGCTCGACGCCGGCTGACATGAACGCCCGCGCCGGTGCGGCGGGTGCCACGCGCGTCTGCCCGCACTGCAAGACCACGATCCTCGAGAGCTCGGCGCGCTGTCCGGCGTGCCGGCACTACCTGCGCTTCGACGCCGACGCGGCGACCAGCGTCGGCACGCAGGACGCGACGACCGCGCTGCAGGTCGAAGGCACGATCCGTCACCCGAGCGAAGGCGGCGCGTGGGAATACTCGGTCGTGCTGGTGATCCGCGACGACGCGGGCAAGGAGCTCAACCGCCAGGTCGTGGGTGTGGGCGCGCTGTTCGCCGGCGACGAGCGCACGTTCAACCTGGCGGTCGAGGTCGTGCCGACCAACGACATGCGCCGCCCGCCGCGCGCGCCCAACCGGCGCGGCCGGCACTGACCCCGCGTCCGCCCCTTCCCTGCGGCCGCGATCCGCCCGATGTCCGCACCGCGTCGCTGTACGCGCGGCCGACCTTCGATCCCGACGCGTGTGCCGCGTTCCTGACCTCGCCGCCCGCCGCATCGGGCGCGGGAGATCCCGCCCGGCGTCAACCGCAACCGTCGCAGCCACCGCACCCCGCGCCGGGCCGCGGCGCGGGCGCGATGCGCCGGCCCAGCGCCTGCATCCACGCCGGCCGGCCGGCGCGCACGAGCGGCACCGCCAGTGCGATGCGCAGGCGTCGCGCGGCCGCCGGCGCCTGCTTCTTCAGCACGATCCAGGCGCTGACGACGACCAGCACCGCGACCGCGGCGTACTGCGCGACGAGCTGCGGGTCGGGACCGGCGCTCACCCCGCCCCCAGCGCGACCGCGACCTGGTAGGTGAGCAGCGAGGCGAGATAAGCCAGCGCGAACAGGTAGCCGGCGTTGATCGCCATCAGCCGCCAGGAGCCGGTCTCGCGCCGGATCGTCGCCCAGGTCGACAGGCATTGCGGCGCGTAGATGAACCACACCAGCAGCGACAGGCCGGTGGCCAGCGACCAGCCGTCGGTGATGATCGGGGTCAGCGCCTGGACCGCGGCATCGTCGTCGACGGCCGACAGCGCGTACACCGTGGCCAGCGACGCGACCGCGACCTCGCGCGCCGCCAGGCCCGGGATCAGCGCGATGCAGATCTGCCAGTTGAAGCCCAGCGGCGCGAACACCAGCGCCAGCGCATGGCCGATGCGGCCGCCGAAGCTGTACTCGATCGCCGCCCCGGTCGCGCCGTCGGGCGGCGCCGGGAACGAGAGCAGGAACCACAGCAGCACGGTCAGCGCGAGGATGATCCCGCCCACGCGCCGCAGGAAGATCATCGCGCGCTCCTTCAGGCCGATCGCCAGGTCGCGCGCGTGCGGCAGCCGGTAGGACGGCAGTTCCAGCAGCAGCGGATGCTCGCTGCGGTCCCGGCGCCACTTCTTCATCGCGAACGACACCGCCAGCGCGCTGAGGATGCCGGCCATGTACAGCGCGAACAGCACCAGCCCCTGCAGGTTGAGCACGCGCCAGACCTGCTGTTGCGGGATGAAGGCGCCGATCAGCAGCGCGTAGACCGGCAGGCGGGCCGAGCACGTCATCAGCGGCGCGACCATGATCGTCGCCAGTCGGTCGCGCGGGTCCTGGATCGAGCGCGTGGCCATGATCCCGGGGATCGCGCAGGCGAAGCTCGACAGCAGCGGGATGAACGAACGGCCCGACAGCCCGGCCCCCTTCATCAGCCGGTCGAGCAGGAACGCCGCGCGCGGCAGGTAGCCCGATTCCTCCAGCGCCAGGATGAAGAGGAACAGGATCAGGATCTGCGGCAGGAACACGACCACCCCGCCGAGGCCGGCGATGACGCCGTCGGCGAGCAGGCTGGTCAGCGGCCCGGGCGGCAGCGTGTCCGAGACCCAGCCGCCGAGCGCCGACGTGCCGGCGTCGATCAGGTCCATCACCGGCGTCGCCCAGGCGTAGACCGCCTGGAACACCAGGAACATCACCGCCGCCAGCGCCAGCAGGCCGAACGCCGGGTGCAGCAGCCAGCGGTCGAGGGCGTCGTCGATGCGCGCGGTGCGCCGTGGGATCGTCACCGTCGCCGCGAGCAGCGCCCGCACCTGCGCGTGCAGGTCGTCCCCGTCGTCCGCGCCGGCCGGCGGCCGCGGCCGGGCGACCGTCTCGGCCAGCCGCCCGCGCAGCGCCTGCGCGCCGTCGCGGCGGATCGCCACGGTCTCGACCACCGGCAGGCCCAGCCGCGCCTCGAGCGCCGCAACGTCGACGACGATGCCCCGGCGCGCGGCGGCGTCGGCCATGTTCAGCGCCACCACCATCGGCCGGCCGAGCGCGCGCAGCTCCAGCACGAAGCGCAGGTGCAGGCGCAGGTTGGTCGCGTCCACCACGCACACCAGCACGTCGGGGGCCGGCTCGCCGGGATAGAAGCCGCGGCACAGGTCGCGGGTGATCTGCTCGTCCAGGCTCGCCGGCTGCAGGCTGTAGGCGCCCGGCAGGTCGAGCAGCGCCCAGTCCTCGCCGCCGGGGCCGCGCATCCGCCCCTCCTTGCGCTCGACGGTCACGCCGGCGTAGTTGGCGACCTTCTGCCGGCTGCCCGTCAGCAGGTTGAACAGCGCGGTCTTGCCGGCATTGGGGCTGCCGACCAGCGCCAGCCGCGGCATCGGTGCGGTGGCGCTCACGCCGGCGTCTCCGCGCGCACCCGGACCCGCGCGGCCTCGCTGCGGCGCAGCGCGAAGCGGGTGAAGCCCACGCGCACCAGCAACGGGTCGCCGCCGAACGGCGCCAGCGCGACCACCTCCACCGGTTCGCCCGGCACGAAGCCCAGTTCGCCCAGCCGGCGGGCGATCGGATCGTGCGCGCCGACCGCCTCGACGGCGGCGACGACGCCGGGCGTGCGCCGCGGCAACTGGCAGAGGTTCAAGACGGATCCGGCACGAATGGGAATGGGTCGCGACCTTACTCCCGGGTTGCACTGCGGCATGGCCTTTGCGCGCGACTCGTTATGATCCGGTCTGTTTCGCCCGACGCCAGCGCCCATGCCCGATGCCCTCCTGCTCGAACGCCGCGACGCCGTCGCCCGCCTCCGCCTCGACCGCCCCGCCCTGCACAACGCCTTCGACGCCGGCCTCATCGCCGCGCTGACCACGGCGCTGGAACAGCTCGGCGACGATCCGCAGGTCCGGGTGGTGGTGATCGAAGGCGCCGGCGCCTCGTTCTCGGCCGGCGCCGACCTGCACTGGATGCGCGGCATGGCCGCCGCCAGCGAACAGGACAACCGCGACGACGCGCTCGCGCTGGCGCGGCTGATGCGCACGCTCGACGAACTGCCCAGGCCGACGATCGCGCGCGTGCATGGCGCCGCGTTCGGCGGCGGGGTCGGCCTGGTGGCGTGCTGCGACATCGCGATCGGCGTGCCCGGGGCGAAGTTCGGCCTGACCGAGAGCCGGCTCGGCCTGCTCCCGGCGGTGATCTCGCCCTACGTCGTCGCCGCGATCGGTGCCCGGCAGGCGCGCCGCTGGTTCGCGACCGCCGAGGTGTTCGACGCGGCGCAGGCGCTGCACATCGGCCTGCTGCACGCGGTCGTCGAGGCCGACGCGCTCGACGCCGAGGTGGACCGGCAGGTGGCCCTGCTGCTGCGCGCCGGCCCGTTCGCCGCGGGCGATGCCAAGCGGCTGGTGCGCGAGGTCGTCGCGGCGACCGACCGCGACCGGCTCGACTACGACAACGCCGCGCTGATCGCCGCGCTGCGCGTCTCGGCCGAAGGCCAGGAGGGCCTGTCGGCGTTCCTCGACAAGCGCGCGCCGGCCTGGGTGGAGACACCGGATGTTTGACACGCTCCTGATCGCCAACCGCGGCGAGATCGCCTGCCGCGTGATCCGCACCTGCCGCCGGCTCGGCATCCGCACCGTCGCGGTGTATTCGGAGGCCGACGCCGATGCGCAGCACGTGCGGCTGGCCGACGCGGCCTGGCCGATCGGCGGGCCGCAGCCGGCCGACAGCTACCTGCGCGGCGATGCGATCCTCGAGGCCGCGCGCGCCAGCGGCGCGCAGGCCATCCATCCCGGCTACGGCTTCCTGAGCGAGAACGCCGACTTCGCCGAGGCGGTCGAGGCGGCCGGGATCCGCTTCGTCGGGCCGTCGGCGGCATCGATGCGCAGGATGGGCAGCAAGGCCGGGGCCAAGGACCTGATGGCCGCGGCCGGCGTGCCGGTCGTGCCCGGCTACACCGGCGAGGACCAGGACCCGGACCTGCTGGCGCGCGAGGCGGTGCGCATCGGCTTTCCGCTGATGATCAAGGCCGCGCACGGCGGCGGCGGCAAGGGCATGCGGATCGTGCGCGGGCCCGACGCGTTCGCCGCGGCGCTGGAGAGCTGCCAGCGCGAGGCGCGCAATGCCTTCGGACGCGACCGCGTGCTGCTCGAGCGCTACATCGAGTCGCCGCGGCACATCGAGATCCAGGTCTTTGGCGACACCCACGGCCATGCGATCCACCTGGGCGAGCGCGAATGCTCGGCGCAGCGGCGCTACCAGAAGGTGTTCGAGGAAGCGCCCTCCCCGTTCCTGACGCCCGAACTGCGCAGCGCGATGGGCGCGGCCGCGGTGCAGGCCGCGCGCGCGATCGACTACGCCAACGCCGGCACCGTCGAGTTCATCGTCGCGCCCGACGGGCAGTTCTTCTTCATGGAGATCAACACCCGGCTGCAGGTCGAGCACCCGGTGACGGAGATGACGGCCGGGCTGGACCTGGTCGAATGGCAGCTGCGCGTGGCGGCCGGGCAGCCGCTGCCGCTGGCGCAGGACGCGATCTCGCGCCAGGGCCACGCGATCGAGGTCCGGCTCTACGCCGAGGACCCGGAGGCGGGCTTCCTGCCCGGCTCGGGCACGCTCCGCCGGCTGCGGCTGCCGACGCCCTCGGCGCAGGTCCGGATCGACGCGGGCGTGGTCGAGGGCGACACGGTCACGATCTTCTACGACCCGATGATCGCCAAGCTCATCGTCCACGACAGCGACCGGCCGCGCGCGCTCGCGCGGCTGCGCGAAGCGCTGGCGCAGTGCGCGGTCGAGGGGCCGAAGTCCAACATCGCCTTCCTCGAGCGCCTGGTGCGCCACCGCACGATCGTCGAGGGCACGATCGACACCGGCTATCTCGACCGCCATCTCGACGAGTTCGTGCCCGCCACCGGCGACGCGGCGCCCGATCCGCAGTGGCTCGCGGCCGCCGCCGCGGCGACGCTGCTCGCCGGGCAGGCCGCCGGCGACGACGCCTCACCGTGGGCACGCGGCGACGGCTGGCGCCTGGGCGCACACGCGTCCCGGCGCGTGGCCTTCGAGCATCGCGGCCAGCGGCACGACCTTGCGGTGTCGGGCCACGCGGGCGACTACGACGTCGCCGTTGGCGAGACGCAGGTCCAGGTCCGCGGCGCGCGACTGCGCGACGGCCGGCTGTCGGCGCGCATCAACGGCCGCGGGCGCAGCCTTGCGGTGTTCGCCGATCCGTCGATGCTGGTGCTGCACGACGGCGACGTGCGGCTGGCGCTGGCGCCGGTCGCCCCCGATCGCGGGCGCAGCGCCGACGCTGCCGCCGGCGACGACCGCGTGCGCGCGCCGATGCCCGGTCGCGTCGTCGCGGTGCGCGTGCAGGCCGGCGACCGGGTCGACGCCGGGCAGGAACTGCTGGTGATGGAGGCGATGAAGATGGAACTCGCGCTCAAGGCGCCGCGCGACGGCGTCGTCGCCGACCTGCGCGCTGCCGCCGGCGACTTCGTCGAGGCCGACGCGGTGCTGGCGGTGCTCGAGTGAGCGCGCGCCCGGCCGACGTGGACGTGCGTATCGTCGAAGTCGGGCCGCGCGACGGCCTGCAGAACGAGGCGGCGATCGTGCCGACGGCCGAGAAGATCGCGCTGGTCGACCGCCTGTCGGCGACCGGGCTGCGCACGATCGAGGCGACCAGCTTCGTCAGCCCGAAGTGGGTGCCGCAGCTGGCCGACGCCGCCGACGTGCTCGCCGGTATTGCGCGTCGCGACGGCGTCGCCTATCCGGTGCTGGTGCCCAACGAGACCGGCTACGACCGCGCCCGCGCGGCCGGCGCGGACGAGATCGCGGTGTTCACCGCGGCCTCCGAGGCGTTCAACCGCCGGAACATCAATGCCGGCATCGAGGCGTCGCTGGCGCGCTTCGCCCCGGTGCTCGCACGCGCGCAGGCCGATGGCGTGCGCGTGCGCGGCTATGTCTCCACCGTGCTCGGCTGTCCCTACCAGGGCGAGGTGCCGCTGGCCGACGTGGTGCGCGTGGCCCGGGCGCTGCACGCCATGGGCTGCTACGAGATCTCGCTCGGCGACACGATCGGCGTCGGCACGCCGGCCCGCGCGCGCGCGATGCTGCGTGCGGTCGCCGACGAGGTGCCGATGCAGGCGCTGGCGGTGCATTTCCACGACACCTGGGGCCAGGCGCTGGCGAACGTGCTGGCCTGCATCGAGGCGGGCGTGCGCGTCGTCGACGCGGCGGTCGCCGGCACCGGCGGCTGCCCCTACGCGCGCGGCGCCAGCGGCAACGTCGCCACCGAGGACGTGGTCTACCTGCTGGAGGGCCTGGGCCTGCGCACCGGCGTCGACCTGCCGCTGCTGGCGCAGACCGGCGCCTGGCTGTCGGCGCGACTGGGGCGCGAGACCGGCAGCAAGGCCGGCCGCGCGCTCGCGGCGAGCGCATGAGCGCAACACCGCGAAACGCCGCGGCGCAGCGGTTAGACTGCCCGTTTCCGTCCTTCGAGGATCGTGCATGACCCCCGATTCCGTCCGCGCCATCGTCACCGGCGGCGTCTCCGGCCTCGGCCTGGCCGTGGCCCGCCGCATCGTCGCCGACGGCGGCCGCGTCGCGCTGCTGGACATCGACGACGCCAAGGGCGCCGAGGCGGTCGAGGCGCTGGGCACCGACGCCGCGCGCTACCTGCGCACCGACGTCGCGGACGAGGCCGGCGTGGCGGCGAGCATCGAGGCCGCCCGCGACTTCCTCGGCGGACTCAACGCCGCGATCAACTGCGCCGGCATCCTCGGTGCCGGGCGCGTGCTCGGCCGCGAGGCGCCGATGCCGCTGGCGACCTTCAGCCGCACGGTCATGGTCAACCTGGTCGGCAGCTTCAACGTCGCCAAGGCCGCGGCCGCGGTCATGCAGCACAACACGCCCGGCGAGGACGGCGAGCGCGGCGCGATCGTCAACACCGCCAGCGTGGCGGCGTTCGAAGGCCAGATCGGCCAAGCCGCGTACTCCGCATCCAAGGGCGGCGTGGTCGGCATGACGCTGCCGATGGCACGCGAACTGGCGCGCTTCGGCATCCGCGTCAACACGATCGCGCCGGGCATCTTCTGGACGCCGATGGTCGACGGCATGCCAGAGGAGGTGCAGCAGTCGCTGTCGGCATCGATCCCGTTCCCGTCGCGCTTGGGCCGTCCGGAGGAATTCGCCGACCTCGTCGCACACCTGTTGTCCAGCCGCTACCTCAACGGCGAGACCATCCGCCTCGATGGCGCGGTGCGGCTCGCGCCGAAGTAGGTCGATGCCCGCATCGTCGTCCGGTCCGGCGACGGGCCTGCTGCTCGCGCTGCTCGCGTTCGCGCCGGCCCATGCAGGGGACGCGACGACGGCCAGCGCGGGCACGCTCTCCGGCCTGCTCGCCCAGCGCGGCTACGACACGGTGCCGATGCGCCGCTACGGCGAGGCGCACCTCGCGGTCGAGGTCCGCATCAACGGCGTCGCCGGCACGTTCCTGATCGACACCGGGGCCGGGCGCACCGTCATCGACCGCGCCCGCCAGGCGCGCTTCGCCGACGGCCGCCAGGCAGACGCCTCGAGCGGGCTGCAGGCGACCGGGGCCGGCGCCGGCAACCTCGCCATCGCCACGCTGCCCGGCAGCCGCCTGGCGATCGGCGACTACCGCGACGACGACTTCACCGCGCACTTCCTGGCGCTCGACCACGTGACCGCCGCGTTCGCGCAGCGCGGACTGCCGGCGATCGACGGCGTGCTCGGTGCCGACGTGCTCGACCGCGGCCAGGCGGTGATCGACTACCCCCACCTGCGGCTCCATCTCCGCAATCCCGCCGCGCCCGCGGCGTCCGTCTCCCACTGAAAGCGCAGAACGAATGAAAGCCTACGACGTCAAGAAAGGAAACGTGGTCGAACACAACGGCGGGGTCTACCAGATCCGCGACATCGAGCGCAGCTCGCCGCAGGGCCGCGGCGGCAACGTGCGCTTCCGCTTCACGATGTACAGCGTGCCGGGCGGGAACAAGCTCGACGCCAGCTTCGACGGCGACGACGACCTGCGCGAGGTCGACCTGGCCCGGCGCCAGGCCAGCTTCTCGTACAAGGACGGCGACGCATTCGTGTTCATGGACGACGAGGACTTCACGCCCTACACGCTCGATGCCGACGTCGTCGGCGACGGCGCGGGCTACATCACCGAGGGACTGGGCGGCTGCTACGTGCAGGTCATCGACGATGCGCCGGTCGGCCTGCAACTGCCGCAGAGCGTGGTGCTCGAGGTCGTCGACACCCCGCCCGAGCTCAAGGGCGGCACCGCGACCAAGCGCCCGAAGCCAGCCACGCTGAGCACCGGCATCGAGATCCAGGTCCCCGAGTACATCGGCAACGGCGAGCGCGTCTGGGTCAACACCACGACCGGCGAGTTCGGCGGCCGGGCGGACTGAGGCTCGCGTCTCCACCCTGTAGGAGCGCGCTCGCGCGCGAACAGGCTTTCCGGGAAGGCCCCATCGCGCGCAAGCGCGCGCCTACATGGAGAAGGCAATTCGGCCTGGCAAGATTGCTCAATCCAGCTGCAATCCGCCGGCTTCGCGATGCAGCGCGCGCAGGCGCGCGCCCAGCGCTTCGACGTTGCGTTCGATCGATGCCACGCGCGCCTGCTCGTCCGCGGTCAGCGCCGCGCGCCCCTCGTCCTCCAGCAAGGTACGCAGACCGCGCAAGCGCTGCGCGCGAGCGGCGGCATCGCCGCGCAATGTCGCCTGTTCGGCTGCCTGCGGGAGCCCGTAGCCGCCATCCAGCAATTGCGCCGGCCGGCTCAAGCGATCACCGGCCGCCAGCATCTCCCGCAGCGCCGCGAGTGCCGGCGCCCGTTCCGCAGTACGGCGCGGATCGAGCAGCCGTCGCTTGAGCACATCGCGCATTTCGAGCTCCGCGCGACGATGCGCCGCATGCTCGAGCACCAGCAGCGCCGCGGCATCGCGCTCGCCTGGCCCCGCCAGCCAGGCTGTGCGCGCATCGGGATCGAGCGCCAGCCAGTCCTCGAAGCGCGTCGCGGGCAGGCGCTGCGCTTCGCGCGCGACGTCGAACAGGGCCTGGTACTCCGCATCCGCCGACGGGAAGTAGTAGCCGGCGCGGACCGCATCGGCACGACCGAGCACCGTATCGTCGGCGATGCCGTCGCGCACCAGCCTGCGCAGCAGCCCGTTGGGCGTGATGCTGCGCAGGCGTGGGCCGTCGAGCCGGGGCACGCCTGCGTCGAGCAGCTTCCAGGTCTCCACCGCGCAGTTGTTGCCGACGAACCGGTAGCGACCGTCGTAGCTCCAGTGCACGCTGGCCGCGCGCTCGAGCAGTGAGGCGATCTCGTCCGGCGACAGCCGCAGCGGGATCGACTGCAGACCGCGCAGCTCGACGCGGGTGTATTCGTCGATCACCTGATCGAGCGGCAGCACGAACAGCCGCGCGGGATAACGCCCCGTCAGACCGCGCAGGCTGGAGATCTGCACGTCGTCGACGAACGCGCGGAACGACAGCACGCGATGCTGCGCGAGATCGTAGCGGCAGTCCGGCCCCGGCACGCGGCCGGGCGCGCAGACCACGAGCCGCAGCATGCTGTGGCCCCAGCGGCTCATCGGCTGCGCGTTGGCTTCGGCGAACAGGTACTCGACCGCCCAGACGCGGGCCGGGTCGAGTTCCAGCAGCGCGTCCGCGTCGTCGGTCGCGCGCGGCTCGGCCTCGACGAACGCCAGGTCCGCGGCGCAGGCCGCGGCAGGCGGCGCCCAGGCGAAATGCGCGGCGAAATACGCGTGCAGGGCGGGACGCCGGCAGGCGTACTCGGGATCGAGCAGGAAATGCTCGAGATTGACCGCGACGAATTCCGCCGGCGATGTGGTCTCGTAGGCGTCGGGCCGGCGGTCGGTCATCGCGTTGTGGCGCGCCCGCAGGCCCAGCCGCAGCGGCGGGCGTGGCCAGCCGGCCAGGTCGAGCAGCCGCGGATCGCGCGACAGGCCGCCGTGGCGGCTGCGGTCGTAGCGATGCGCGAGTTCGTGGACGAGCGCGGCGGACGCGGCGCGTGTCGCCTGCGGCGGCGCGTCGTCGGCGGCCGCCGCATCGAGCAGCGCACGGCGCAGCATGATGCGATCGCCGGTCGCGCGTCCATGCACCTGCGCCGGCAGGTCGTCGCGCCACGCCAGGTGTACGTCGAGCCCGTCGGCTGCGCGCCACGCCGGCGGCAGGCGCGCGAGCACCGCGTCGACCAGCCGCGCCGACGCGGCCTGCGCGTCGGCGTCGAGCGGCGGCGTCCCGGGCCCGGTCTCGATCCGCCACGCCTGCGCGTGCGCGGTGCCGGCGGCCAGCAGCAGCGCGAGGGCTACGGTCCGCAGGCGACGGCCGCGCGCCGCCGGGCGGTCGCGCGCGCTCACCGGCTCAACGCGCGAGGATCGCCTGCGCCAGTTGCAGGTCACTCGCCGCCTGCGCGTCGGGACGCGTCTGCCGCAGGTGGCGCAGCGCGGCCTCGAGGCGGACGCCGCGGATCCGGCCGTCGCTGGCGACGAAGCCGGCCGCATCCTCGCGGGCCTGCAGCACGACCTTGTCGTCGCCCGAGGTGCTGCCCGACGAGGCCGAGCTGCCGGCCGAGGTCGCGCCGCCGGTGGTGCCGGCGAAGCTGCCGGCGAGCGCGGGCGTGGACAGGACGATCAGGACGCAGGCCAGCAGCGGTCGGGACATCGGCGGCATCTCCAGGGGGGAGGCGACACTCTACCTCGCCCTCACGCCGCCTTCATCGCCACCGCCCGTCCGCGGTCAGGCATCGAACAGCTTGCCGGGGTTGAGAATGCCGTCGGGATCGAGCGCGCGACGGATGCCGCGCATCACTGCGATCTCGGCCGCGCTGCGGGTCGAGTCGAGGTAAGGCTTCTTGACCAGACCGATGCCGTGCTCGGCCGAGATGCTGCCGCCGTGCGCCTGCAGCGTCGCGGCCAGCAGCTTGGTCACCCGCTCGCATTGCGCGACGAAGGCGTCGTTGGCCAGGTCGGCGGGCTTGAGCACGTTGATGTGCAGGTTGCCGTCGCCGATGTGACCGAACCACACGACGTCGAACTGCGGATACTCGCGCGCCAGCAGCGCCTGCGCCGCCTCCAGGAACGCCGGCATCGCCGAGATCCGCACCGAGACGTCGTTCTTGTAGGGCACGTGTGGCGCCAGGCTCTCGGTGATGCCCTCGCGCAGCCGCCACAGCTGCGTGGCCTGCGCGTCGCTCTGGCCGATCACGCCGTCCTCGACCCAGCCCTGCTCGACGCAGTGCTCGAACGCCGACAGCATCGCGACCTCGCCCGCCTCGCCTTCGCACGCGAACTCGGCGACGACGTAGAACGGATGCGGCGCGTCGAACGGCGCCTGCGCGCCGTGCGCGACCACGTGGTGCAGCGCGCGGTCGGTGAAGAACTCGAAGGCCTCCAGCGCCAGTCGTGCGCGCAGCGCCTGGAACACCTGCATCAGGCCTTCGAACGACGGCAGCGCCAGCAGCAGCGTGCGCGTGGCCGGCGGCGGCGCGGCCAGCTTCAGGCTGGCCTCGACGATGATGCCCAGCGTGCCTTCCGAGGCGATCGCCAGGTGGCGCAGGTCGTAGCCGCTGGAGTTCTTGACCAGCCCGCGACCGAGATCGAGCAGCTCCCCCGTGCCGGTCACCAGCTTCAGGCCGGCGATCCACTCGCGGGTGTTGCCGTAGCGCAGCACGCGGATGCCGCCGGCGTTGGTGGCGATGTTGCCGCCGATCGTGCAGGACCCGCGCGCGGCGAAATCGACCGGATAGGCCAGCCCGTGCCCGCGCGCCGCCTCCTGCACCGCTTCGAGCGCGATGCCCGGCTGCACGGTCAGGATCCGGTCGACCGGATCGAAGCCCAGCACGCGGTTCATGCGCTGCAGGCTCAGCACTAGCTCCCCATTCGCCGCGACCGCCCCGCCCGACAGGCCGGTGCGTCCGCCAGAGGGCACGATCGCGACCCCTTCTGCGCGCGCCCAGCGCACCGTGGCCTGGACCTCGGCGATGTCGGCCGGCAACGCGACCGCCAGCGGCGCCGGCGTCCAGCGTCGGGTCCAGTCGACGCCGTAGTGCGCGAGGTCGGCCGGATCGGTCCGCAGTTGCAGGGTCGGGACGGCGGCTTGCAGCCGGGCGATGCGGGCGTCGGGCATGGGGTCGGATCGCGGGCACGGCGGGCCAGCCTGCCAGCCGCGCCCGCAGGCGTCCAGCGCCCGCGGCGGCGGGCGTCGCGACCGCCGGGGCCGGTGCGACGACGCGACGCGCCGCCCGCTGCTGCGCTGCAACAGCGGCGGGCTTCTGGCACCATGGCCCGTTCCTCCCGCCCGGCGGCCGCAGCCTCGATGAAGACCTCGTTTCCCCGCGCGGACATCCGCGTCCTGCTGCTCGAGGGCGTCAGCCAGAGCGCCGTCGACACCTTCAAGGTCGCCGGCTACACGCAGATCGAGGTCCACCCCAAGTCGCTGCCCGAGGACCAGTTGCTGGCCAAGATCGCCGACGCGCACATCGTCGGCATCCGCTCGCGCACCCAGCTCAGCGCCGAGGTCCTCGCCCACGCGCGCCGGCTGATCGCGGTCGGCTGCTTCTGCATCGGCACCAACCAGGTCGACCTGGAAGCCGCCGAGCTGGCCGGCATCCCGGTCTTCAATGCGCCCTACTCCAACACGCGCAGCGTCGCCGAGCTGGTCGTCGCCGAGGCGGTCATGCTGCTGCGCGGCATCCCGCAGAAGAACGCGCAGTGCCACCGCGGCGGCTGGAGCAAGTCCGCGCTCGGCAGCCACGAAGCGCGCGGCAAGACGCTGGGCATCGTCGGCTACGGCCACATCGGCACCCAGGTCGGCGTGCTCGCCGAGTCGCTGGGCATGCAGGTGCTGTTCCACGACATCGAGACCAAGCTCTCGCTGGGCAACGCGCGCAGCGCGACCGGGCTGGACGACCTGCTCGCGCGCAGCGACGTGGTGACCCTGCACGTGCCCGAGACACCGGCCACGAAGCTGATGTTCGGCGCCGCCGAGCTGGCCGCGATGAAGCCGGGCGCGCACCTAATCAACGCCTCGCGCGGCACCGTCGTCGACATCGACGCGCTCGACGCGGCGCTGCGCACCGGCCACGTCGGCGGCGCGGCGATCGACGTGTTCCCGGTCGAACCCAAGGGCAACGACGACGTCTTCGACTCGCCGCTGGCCGCGCACGACAACGTGCTGCTGACCCCGCACGTGGGCGGCAGCACGCTCGAGGCGCAGGACAACATCGGCGTCGAGGTCGCGGCCAAGCTCGTGCGCTACAGCGACAACGGCAGCACGCTCTCGGCGGTCAATTTCCCCGAGGTCACGCTGCCCGAGCACGTCGGCAGCCACCGCATCCTGCACCTGCACCGCAACGTCCCCGGCGTGCTGGTGCGGATCAACGAGGTGTTCTCGCGCGAGGCGATCAACATCGACGGCCAGTACCTGCGCACCACGGCGAACGTGGGCTACGTGGTCATCGACGTCGCCGCGACGCAGGACCAGGCCGAGCGCCTGCGCAGCGAGTTGTCGAAGATCGACGGCACGCTGCGCACGCGGGTGCTGTACTAGGCATCGGGATCGGGGAGTGGGGAACCGGAAAAAACGGACCGTCGCGACGGTCAGCCTGCCGCGCTTGCCTGCCCGTCCAGGCACTTTCGCGCCATCCGTCGCAGCGAGGCGTCGTAGTCGGGGCCGGTGGCAACGTCGGCGAGCGGACGCCACTCGAGCGCGTGGGATTCGGCGCTGACGGTGAACCGCTCGTCGGCGCCGGCGCGCACGAGATAGCGCACGTCGTAGTGCCAGTGCGCAGCCACGCCCTTGTGCTCGGGGATCCAGTGCCGGTCGAGATCGAAGATCGCCGGCAGCACGCGCACGCCCTGCAGGCCGGTCTCCTCCTCGGTCTCGCGCAGCGCCACGCGCGCCAGGTCGGTATCGCCGTCGGCATGGCCACCCGGCTGCAGCCACAGGCCCAGCTTGCGATGGTGGGTCAGCAGCGTGCGCCGGCCGTCGGCCGAGACCACCAGCGCCGAGGCGGTGAAATGGCCGGCCAGGCGTTCGCGCACGAACGGATCGAGCGGATCGTCAAGCAGCACGACGAACTCGGCAACCGTGGCGTGTTCGTCGGGGTGCCGCGCGGCGTAGTCGGCGAAGGCGGCGGCCAGCGCGGGCGCGCGCGAAGGACGGGATGCGGACATGCGGGCAGACCTGCAGCGGCGTGGGGACGCGCAGCATCGGCGCTCGCCCGGCCCGCCGCAAGGTGGCCGGTTCCCCAACGCGCGTCGCGTCCGGCTTGACCATACCCGGCCGCGCGCCGAAAATTATCTCTATATCGCGATATGGAGATATCCATGGACCTGGAAGCCTGGTCGGCCCGGCTCAAGACGCTCGCCGACCCGACCCGCGTCCGGCTGCTGGCGCTGCTGGAGGTCGAGGAACTGACGGTTGCCGAACTGTCGTCGATCACCCGCCTCGCCCAGCCGCGCGTGTCCACGCATCTGGCACGTCTCAAGGAGGCCGGCCTGGTCCGCGACCGCCGCGCCGGCGTGTCGGCCTACTATCGCTTCGACGACGCCGCGCTCGACCCGGCGCAGCGCGCCCTGTGGCAGGCGCTGAGCACCGGCAGCGACGATCCGCTGCTGCGCCAGGACGCCGAGCGCATCCCCGCGGTGCTGGCGATGCGCGCCGCCGACCAGAACTGGGCCGACAGTGTGGCCGGCGACATGGAGCGCCACTATTCGCCCGGCCGCACCTGGGAGGCGCTGGCGCGCTCGGCGCTGCCGCTGCTCGAGACCGGCGACGTGCTCGACATCGCATCGGGCGACGGCGTGCTCGCCGAACTGCTGGCCCCGCACGCGCACCGCTACGTCTGCCTCGACGCCAGCGCCCGCGTCGTGGCGGCCTCGGCCGAACGCCTCAAGCGCTTCCGCAACGTCGAGGTCCGCGAGGGCGACATGCACGCGCTGCCGTTCGACGACGCCAGCTTCGACCTCGTCGTGCTGATGCACGCGCTGACCTACGCCACGCGGCCCGCGCAGGCGGTCACCGAGGCGGCCCGGGTGCTGCGCCCGGGTGGCCGGCTGCTGCTGTCGAGCCTCGACCGGCACGGCCACGAGGCGGTCGTGCAGGCCTACGGCCACGCCAACCTGGGCTTCCCGGACAAGGAACTGCGCCGCTTCGTCACCAAAGCGGGCCTGGAGATCCACAGCGCCGAGACGGTGACGCGCGAGAAGCGGCCGCCGCATTTCCAGGTGGTCTCGATCATCGCGAGAAAGCCGTGACCTGGCTGCATCCCGATCGCGCCGCCGCGCTCGAGGCGGCGCTCGCCCGGCGCATCCTCGTGCTCGACGGCGGCATGGGCACGATGATCCAGCAGCACGGGCTGACCGAAGCCGACTACCGCGGCACGCGCTTCATCGACGGCTTCGATGCGCTGCACGCCGCCGAGGGCCATGCCCACGGTGCCGGCTGCGACTGCGAGGCGGCCGACCAGCGCGGCAACAACGACCTGCTCACGCTTACCCGTCCGAACCTGATCCGCGGCATCCACACCGCGTATCTCGACGCCGGCGCGGACATCGTCGAGACCAACACCTTCAACTCGACCGCGGTGTCGCTGGCCGACTACCGGCTGCAGCACCTGGCGCGCGAGCTCAACCGCGAGGGCGCCGCGCTCGCGCGCGCGGCCTGCGACGCGGCGCAGGCGCGCACGCCCGCGCAGCCGCGCTTCGTCGCCGGCATCCTCGGCCCGACCAGCCGCACCGCCTCGATCAGCCCCGACGTCAACGATCCCGGCTTCCGCGCGGTGACGTTCGAGGACCTGGTCAGCATCTACCGCGACGCCGCGCACGGCCTGATCGACGGCGGTGCCGATGTGCTGATGGTCGAGACGGTGTTCGACACGCTCAATGCGAAGGCCGCGCTGTTCGCGGTCGAGACCGTGTTCGACGATCTCGGCGGCCGGCTGCCGGTGATGATCTCGGGCACGATCACCGACGCGTCGGGCCGCACGCTCTCGGGCCAGACCGCCGAGGCGTTCTGGTACTCGCTGCGCCATGCGCGGCCGCTGGCGATCGGGCTCAACTGCGCGCTCGGCGCCAGGGACCTGCGTCCGCACGTCGCCACGCTGGCGCAGATCGCAGAGACGTACGTGTCCTGCCATCCCAACGCCGGCCTGCCCAACGCCTTCGGCGGCTACGACGAAACGCCCGAGGACATGGCCACGACGCTGCGCGAGTTCGCGACCGCGGGATTGCTGAACATCGTCGGCGGCTGCTGCGGCACCACGCCCGACCACATCCGCGCGATCGCCGATGCGGTGCGCGACGTCGCGCCGCGGGCGCCGGTGCGGATTGCGGAGGAAGCGGCGTGATCGGCCACGGATCCGCGGACCGGCGCGCGCCTACGGGCGTTTTCCTGGCTGCGCCGTTGCTGATCCGCATCCCTGCGGGTCGACCCACGGTCCACGCGACGCTCCCCGGATGACGCCGCCCATCCGCCACATGCGCCTGTCCGGCCTCGAACCGCTGGTCGTCACACCGGACCTGCTGTTCGTCAACATCGGCGAGCGCACCAACGTCACCGGCTCGGCCGCGTTCCGCAAGCTGATCCGCGAGGACCGCTATGCCGAGGCGGTCGAGGTCGCGCGCCAGCAGGTCGAGGGCGGCGCGCAGATCCTCGACGTGAACATGGACGAGGGCATGCTCGATTCGGAGCGGGCGATGACCACGTTCCTGAACCTGATCGCCGCCGAACCCGACATCGCGCGCATCCCGGTGATGGTCGACTCGTCGAAGTGGAGCGTGATCGAGGCCGGCCTGCGCTGCCTGCAGGGCAAGGGCGTGGTCAACTCGATCTCGCTCAAGGAAGGCGAAGCGACGTTCCTCGAACAGGCACGCAAGGTGCTGCGCTACGGCGCGGCGGTCGTGGTCATGGCCTTCGACGAGGCCGGCCAGGCCGACACACGCGCGCGCAAGGTCGAGATCTGCACGCGCGCCTACCGGTTGCTGACGCAGGTCGTGGGCTTCCCGCCCGAGGACATCGTGTTCGATCCGAACATCTTCGCGATCGCCACCGGCATCCCCGAGCACGACAACTACGCGGTCGACTTCATCGAGGCCACGCGCGAGATCCGGGCGACGCTGCCGCACTGCCACGTCTCGGGCGGCGTGTCGAACGTGTCGTTCTCGTTCCGCGGCAACGAGGTCGTGCGCCAGGCGATCCATGCGGTGTTCCTGTACCACGCGATCGCGGCCGGCATGGACATGGGCATCGTCAACGCCGGCGCGATGCCGATCGTCGACGAGCTCGACCCCGAACTGCGCGCGCGCGTCGAGGACGTCGTGCTCAACCGGCATCCCGACGCGACCGAGCGGCTGCTCGAGCTGGCCGAGCGCTACCGGGGCCGCAAGGGCGCGGCCAAGACCGAAAACCTCGCCTGGCGCGAGGCGCCGGTCCAGCAGCGCCTGACCCACGCGCTGGTGCACGGCATCGACCAGTACGTCGACGCCGACACCGAGGAGGCGCGGCTGCAGTTCGCCAGACCGCTGGAGGTCATCGAAGGGCCTTTGATGGCCGGCATGAACGTCGTCGGCGACCTGTTCGGCGCCGGCAAGATGTTCCTGCCGCAGGTGGTCAAGTCCGCGCGTGTCATGAAGAAGGCGGTCGCGTGGCTGCTGCCGCACATCGAGGCGGAGAAGGCGCGCACCGGCGATGCCGGCCGCTCCAACGGCCGCATCGTGATCGCGACGGTCAAGGGCGACGTGCACGACATCGGCAAGAACATCGTCGGCGTGGTGCTGGCCTGCAACAATTTCGAGGTCGTCGACCTGGGCGTGATGGTCCCCGCGCAGACGATCCTCGACAAGGCCCGCGAGGTACAGGCCGACGTGATCGGCCTGTCGGGACTGATCACCCCGTCGCTGGAGGAGATGAGCCACGTCGCGCGCGAGATGAAGCGCCAGGGCTTCGCGCTGCCGCTGCTGATCGGCGGGGCGACCACGTCGCGCGCGCACACCGCGCTGAAGATCGCCCCGCATTACGCCGCACCGACCGTCTGGGTCAAGGACGCCTCGCGCGCCGTCGGCGTCGTGCAGTCGCTGATCAGCCCCGAGCTGCGGCCGGCGTTCGTCGCCGCCAACGACGCCGACTACGCGGAGATCCGCGCGCGTCACGCCAACCGCGGCGACGCCAAGCGGCTCGTCGCGCTCGACAAGGCGCGCGCCCAGGCCTTCGACGGCGGCTGGGACACCTACGTCCCGCCCGCGCCGCGCCGCCCCGGCCTGCACGTGTTCGACGACTACCCGCTCGACGACCTGCTGCCGGTCATCGACTGGACGCCGTTCTTCAATGCCTGGGAACTGTTCGGCAAGTACCCCGCGATCCTGACCGACGACGTCGTGGGCGCGCAGGCCAACGAGTTGTTCGGCGACGCCCAGGCCATGCTGCGCCGGATCGTCGAGGAGAAATGGCTGACCGCGAAGGCCGTCTTCGGGATCTGGCCGGCCAACAGCGTCGGCGACGACGTGGACGTGGCCGTCCCCGCAGGCGAGAACGGGCGCGTCCGCCTGCACTTCCTCCGCCAGCAGGTCGACAAGCCGGTCGAGCGACCGGACTTCTGCCTGGCCGACTTCATCGCGCCGGCCGACAGCGGGGTGCAGGACTGGATCGGGGCGTTCGCGGTCACGGCCGGGATCGGCATCGAGCCGCACGTCGCGCGCTTCGAGGCCGCGCACGACGACTACAACGCGATCCTGCTCAAGGCGCTTGCCGACCGGCTGGCCGAGGCGCTGGCCGAACGCCTGCACCAGCGGGTGCGCACCGAGTACTGGGGCTACTCGGCCGACGAGGCGCTCGACAACGACGCGCTGATCGGCGAGCAGTACCGCGGCATCCGCCCTGCCCCCGGCTATCCGGCCTGCCCCGAGCACAGCGAGAAGCGCACGCTGTTCGCGATGCTCGACGCCGAGGCCAACGCCGGCATGACGCTGACCGAGAGCTTCGCGATGCTGCCCACCGCGGCCGTGTCGGGCTACTACTTCAGCCATCCGCGCAGCCAGTACTTCGTCGTCGGCCGCGTCTCGAAGGAACAAGTGCAGGACTACGCGAAGCGCAAGGGCGTGCCGCTGGCGCAGGCCGAACGCTGGCTGGCGTCGAACCTGGACTACGACCCCGACTGAGCGCGGGCATGCGCATGTCCGTCACGACCGGGCCGCTATCCTCGGCGCCCTCCCCGCGCTGAGGATCCTCACGATGCATCGACGCCGTGCCGCCGGCGCCGTGGCCCTGGCCGCGATCGCCTGCCTTGCCGCCGCCTGCAGCCCCGCCACCGGGCCGTCCGCGACCACGCAGGCCGACGCGCCGCCCGCGCCCCCGCCGATCGTCGTCGAGCATGCTCGCGTCTTCGACGGCGAACGCGACCTGGGCGAGGTCACGCTGGTGATCCGCGACGGTCTGATCGAGCGCGTCGCGCGCGCGGGCGCCGGCGACCTGCCCGCCGATGCCGAGCGCATCGACTACCGCGGCCGCTTCATCGTGCCCGGCCTGGTCAACGCGCATGCGCACGTGGGCAACACCGAGGGCACCGCGCACGGCGACCGCTTCTACACCCGCGAGCATGTCGTGCGCGACCTGCGCCAGTTCCAGGCCTACGGCGTCACCACGGTGATGTCGCTGGGCATGAACGGCGCGGCCTTCGGCGACATCCGCCACGCGGTGGCCGGCGACCCGTCGCTGGGCGCCGGAGGCGGCATCGGCGCGCCCGGCGGCGCCCCGCCCGCGGCGAACATGGGCCTGGTCCACGATCCGGTCGCCCGGCCCGCGACCGCCGCCGAGGCACGCGCCGCGGTCCGGGCGCAGGCGGAGTCCGGCGTCGACATCATCAAGCTGTGGGTCGACGAACTCGGCGGCCAGGTCGCGCCGATGGCGCCCGAGGTCTACCGGGCGACGATCGACGAAGCCCACCGCCAGAAGCTGCTCGCGGCCGCGCACATCCACGACCTGGCGCCGGCCGCCGACCTCGTCGCCGGCGGCCTGGACATCGTCGCCCACGGCGTGCGCGACCGCGCCGTCGATCCGGCGTTCGTCGCGGCGATGCGCACATCGAACGCCGGCTACATCGCGACGCTGCAGATCGACGAGGCGAACTACGTCTACGCCGAGCGTCCCGAGTGGCTCGAGACGCCGTTCCTGCGCAACGCGCTGCCCGAGACGGTCCGCGCGCAGTGGTCGGATCCGCAATGGCGCGCCGACAAGCTGCGCGACCCGCAGACCGCCAAGGCGCGCGCCGCGTTGGCCACCAACCTGCGCAACCTGTCGGCGCTGCGCGAGGCCGGCGTCCGGCTGGGCTTCGGCACCGACGCCGGCGCACTGCCGCACCGCGTGCCCGGCTTCGCCGAGCACCGCGAACTCGAGCTGATGATGCAGGCCGGCTTCACGCCGCAGCAGGCGCTGACCGTGGCCACGCGCGACTCGGCGCACCTGCTGCGCCTCGACGACCGCGGCCTGCTGCAGCCGGGCCGGCGCGCGGACTTCATCGTGGTGGCGGCCGACCCGCTGGCCGACATCCGCAATCTGCGCACGATCGAGGCGGTCTGGCAGGCCGGGCGTCGCGTCGCGGGCCCGGTCGCGGAGTACCGCGCGCCCTGACGCGCTGAAGGCGGGGCGCAACGCCGCGCTCGCGCAGGAGGGACGACGGATGCGGCGCGCCACGCCTGTCATCGCGCTGCGCGGCCGGCCGTCCCGGCCCGCGTGTCAGCGGAACCCGACGGAGACGCCGACGCCGCCCTGCCAGTCGGGCGCCTCGCCGCCGATGCCGCGCAGCACCGACAGGTCGAGCTGCACCGGCGGTCGCGGACGCCACGTCAGGCCGCCGCCGGCAACGGTCCCGGCCTGCGTGCCGCCGCCGACGCCCGCTTCGACGTAGCCGGCGAACGTACCGGACTCAGACGCGAACACGTCCAGGCTCGGTGCGACCTGCCAGCCGCTGCCGTCGTCGTCGTGCTGGTAGCCGGCGAACAGCGCATAGCCGCGCCCACCTCCGGCCTCGCCCTCGACCGAGGCACCGAGACTGCGCAGATGGGTATCGGGCCGCAGTTCGCGCGAACCGTTCGCCAGGCCGTAGCGCGCCAGCAGCGCCCAGTCGAGCGTGCCGCCGCCGGACAAGGCCCACTTCAGCCCGACGCTGCTGTCGCCGGCACCTTCGGCAACCTCGCGGGTGCCCCCGGCATCGCGGGTCGATTCCCGCCGCCACGGCGTGCCCGCCAGCTGCAGTTCCAGCGAGGCGCCCAGGCCGACGCGCAGCATGCTGCCGGCTTCGGCCTGCGTCGTGCGCACGCCGGCGTCCCGGTCGCGCTCGACATCGGGCAGTCCCTGCTCCCAGGCGACCTGGCCGGGCTCGAGCACGGTGGCCGAGAACCCCAGGCCCGGACGGTCGAACGCGATCTCCTGCGCGCAGGCGCCGCCCACCGGCAACAGCGCGAGGCACACCCAGACGGCGCGCATGCTCACCAGACGAGGTCGTCGGGCACCTGGTATTTCGGGTCGCTGTAGGGATCCTCGCCGGCCGGCGCGGACGGATCGATCTTCAGCGCGACCGCGGGCGCGAAGATCGTCTCGACCTCGGCCAGCACCGCCGTGGTCACCAGCAGGTAGCGGCCGTTGACCTGCACCACGCCCAGCTCGCCGGCGTTGAGCGCACGCAGTTGTTCGGCATCGACGTGGATGCGCTTGATCTTGCCGCCGTACTCGAAATGCCGGGCGATGTCGGCCTCGGCGCGGTTGAGCGCCTTGTCCTTGACGAACGCCTCGAGCTTCGCGCGCGCCTCGCGGCGCAGCCGCGCCTCTTCCTGCCGGAGGCGCTCGGCCTCGATGCGCTCGTCCTTCTCGCGCTGGGCGCGGATCGCGTAGGCCTTGGCGAGGTCGATGTCCTCGCGCGGCGCGCGCGGCTTGCGCGGGCCCTGGCCGTCGCGCCGGGCGGGCGGACGTGCCGATGCATCCGGCCGGCCGGCTTCGTTGCGCTTGCCGCCGCGACGTTCGTCCGGACGGCCGCGGCGCTCGTCGCGGCGGGGTTGCGGCTTGGCCGGCTTGGCCGGCGCCTTGAACCCCAGGCCGAGCAGCTGGTCGCGCAGGGTATCGCTCATGTCGGGGGCACCTCGCCTGGAACGGACACGGTCGGAACGGAAACTTGTGGAGCCGATGCCTGGCGGCCGGACGCATCCGGTCGGCAGGCATCGATCATGCAAAAGACGTCAGTAGTGCGGCGGCGGCGGTTCCTGCCCCGGATCGGGGAACTGCACCGTGCGCGCCTGGCGCAGGTCGTCCATCACCCGGCGCAGCAGCCCGGTCTGGGCCACGAGTTCGAGCCGGGCGGCGGTCAATGCGTCGTTGAGCTCGGAGATCGTGTGCTCCTGGAACGCCAGCCGCGTCTCGAGCTCGGTGACCCGCCGCTCGAGCGCCTCGTGCGCAGCCGGACCGGTCATCGCGCGGCGTCTCCACCGTCGCGACGCGACGGCGCGCGTCGCGACGGTGCGCGGATCACTTGACGATGTCCTGCAGCTCGACCTCGAAGCTCAGCGCCTGGTTCGGGCCGATCGGGCCCGAGCCCATCTCGCCGTAGCCCAGCTTGGCCGGGATCCACAGCTCGTACTTGCTGCCGACCGGCATCAGCTGCAGGCCTTCCTGCCAGCCCGGGACCACCTGGTTGAGCGCGAACTGCGCCGGCTCGCCGCGGTCGTAGGAGCTGTCGAAGGTCTCGCCGTTGAGCAGCGTGCCCTTGTAGTGCACGCGCACGGTGTCGTTCGGGCCGGGCTTGGCGCCGGTGCCCTCGGTGACGACGCGGTACTGCAGGCCAGACGCCGTGGTCTGCACGCCCTCGCGCTTGCCGTTCTCGGCGAAGAACTTCTCGGCCTCGGCGGCGTTGGTCTTCGACTTCTCCTGCATCTCGGCGATCTGCTTGGCCTGCATGCGCTCGCCGAAGGACTGCATGACCTTCATCGCCTGCTCGTCGGTGATCTCGACGGCCTTGTCGTCGAGCGTCTCGGAGATCGCGCGCTGCAGGGTCTTGAGGTCGATCTCGTCCTTGACCTGCTTGAGCTGCTCGCCCATCTGGTTGCCGATGATGTAGCTCACCTGCTCGCGTTCGGTCTTGAGCCCCGCGATCTCGGTGCCGCTGGCGGCCTCGGTGCCGGCGTCGGCGGCGTCCTGGACCGGCTTGCCGGTCTCCTTGTCGATCGGCTTGCAGGCGATCATCGCCAGCGGCAGCACGGCCACCAGGCCGACGAGGGCGATACGCGATGTGGTCTTCATCTTGGAGGAACTCCGGAAAAAAGGGGAATGCGGAAGGATCGTGCGGCGCGGCACCCAGGCGCCGCGGAAACGGGAAACGCGATCAGAGGATGTCGATCAGCTCGACGTCGAACACCAGCGTGGCGTTGGGCGGGATGTTGGGCGGGCTGCCCTTCGGTCCGTAGGCCAGGTCGCCGGGGATCCAGAACCGGTACTTGCCGCCGATCGGCATCAGCTGCAAGCCCTCGGTCCAGCCGGCGATGACCTGGCCCAGCCCGAACACCGCCGGCTCGTTGCGGGCATAGGAACTGTCGAACTCGGTGCCGTCGAGCAGGGTGCCGCGGTAGTGCACGCGGACACGGTCGCTCGCACGCGGGCGCGGGCCCTGCCCTTGCCGCTCGACGCGGTACTGGATGCCCGACGCGGTCGCGAACACGCCCGGCTTGCCGCGGTTGCCGGCCATGAACTCGGCGCCGGCGCGGCGGTTGGCGTCGGCGGCATCGGCCGCGCGCGCCTGGGAGCGACCCACCATCGCCTGGCGGATCTCGGCGATGCGGGCCTCGTCCATCGACGGCGGCGTGCCGGCGATGGAATCGGCGATCGCACGGACCAGCGGCGCGACCTCGATCTCGTCCTTGAGCGGCGCCAGCGAGCGGGCGATGTCGACCGCGACCATCTGGCTCACCTTCGCCTTGTCGACCTCCGGCGGCGCGCTGCCCGGCGGCAGGCCGGGCACCGGCCGGCCGCTGCGCGCGGCGATGCGCTGGGCCAGCGCGACGCCGAGCCGCTGCGACTCCTCGGGCGCGAGCTGCGGCGGGCTGCCCGCGAGCGCGCGGGAGAGCGCCTGCTCGAACGCGCGCATGTCCAGATCCTCTCCGACCTGGCCCAACGAGCGGCCGACGTCGAGGCCGACGACATAGCTCGTCTGCGCACGGTCCGAGGCCGGCTCGGCGGCACCGGCCTGCGTACCGGCGGCGATCAGCAGCGCCAGGGCCCCGGCGCGCAACAGCTTGGACATCCGTTGATTCTCCTGCCCCGTCCGGGGCGATGCAGCCGGGTATTGTCGCGGCGACCGCGGTGCGGGGCAATCGCGGCCGGCGACGGCTCAGACGCGCTTCAGCGCGCGGTGCGGCGCGGCGCCCGCAGCGCGCGCTCGATCGCGGCGACGATCCGCGGGTCGTCTGGCTTCGTGCGACTGTCCCACTGCGCCAGCACCCGCCCGTCCCGGCCGACGAGGTACTTGTGGAAGTTCCACTGCGGCGCCTGACCGGTCGCGGTCGCCAGTGCGCGGTACAGTGGCACCGCCTCGGGGCCGACGACGTGCACCTTCTGGAACATCGGGAATTTCACGCCGTAGGTCAGCGTGCAGAATTCCTGGATCGCCTGCTCGTCCTCGAACTCCTGCTCCTTGAAGTCGCCCGACGGGAAGCCCAGCACCGCGAAGCCCTGCCCGCGATAGCGCGCATGCAGGCCCTCGAGCGCCTCGAACTGCGGCGTGAAGCCGCACTTGCTCGCGGTGTTGACGATCAGCAGCACGTCGCCGCCGTACGTGGCGCGCAGGTCAACGGCCTCGCGCCCGGCGAGCGGCCGGAACCGGTGGTCGAGCAGGCCCGGCGCCCCCTGCGCCGACTGCGCGACCGCCGTCGCAGTGGCAAGCAGGCCGGCGACGCAGGCCACGAGGATCAAGGACAGGTGCATCTTCCGCATCGCGCGCTCCCCAGAAGGCCTCGCCTTCGTCTATGCCATCAGTTGGGTGGACGTCCGCCCGCCGGGCGTTGACACCCGCTGCCGTGGTGTTATAGTTGCCTACAACACCTACCCACCAGAGCAGGACGGTCCCATGACCCGCAGGCTCCAGACCCCGATCATCGCATGCGGCGTTTCCGCTGCGGCCCTGTGTGCCGGGCTGCTGTTCGCCGCCCCGTCGCTGTCGGCCGGCGACGCCACGCCCCCCTCCGTCGCCGGGCTCTCGTCCACGACCGCAAACGCCGCCGCCGACGTCGCCGCCGGCGAGGCCGAGCCGCTGGAGGCCGCGCCGCGCAGCCGCGGCCGGCGCGGTCGCAGCGCGATCGCGATGCCCTACTTCTCGTTCGCCCGGGGCGCCGGCGGGAGGGGCTGAGCGATGGCCAACATCGAATGGAGCGACGGCGCTCCGATCTACCGGCAACTCAAGGAACGGGTGATCGCGATGATGCTCGACGGCGTGCTCAAGCCCGGCGACGCGCTGCCCTCGGTGCGCCAGGTCGCGGCCGAGTACCAGCTCAACCCGATCACCGTCTCGCGCGCCTACCAGGAACTGGCCGACGAGGCGCTGGTGGAGAAGCGCCGCGGCCTGGGCATGTTCGTGACCGAGGAAGCGGCCCGCAAGCTGCGCACCAGCGAGCGCGAGCGCTTCCTGCACGAGGAATGGCCGCTGGTCGTGGAACGGATCGAACGCCTGGGGCTGTCGGCCCGGGACCTGCTGCAGTCCATCGGCAATGGAGCCAAAGCATGAACGCCGTGTCCGACACGCCCGTGATCTCCGCCCGCAATCTCGGCAAGACCTACAAGGGCGCACGCGCGCTCGACGGCGCCGCCTTCGAGATCCCCGCCGGCCGCATCGTCGGCCTGATCGGCCCCAACGGCGCCGGCAAGACCACCGCGCTCAAGGCGCTGCTGGGCCTGATCCGGTTCGATGGCGAGCTCTCGGTGCTCGGCCGCGACCCGCGCCGCGAGCGCGACGCGCTGATGAACGACGTGTGCTTCATCGCCGACGTCGCGGTACTACCGCGCTGGATGCGGGTGCGCGATGCGATCGACTTCGTCGAGGGCGTGCACCCGCGCTTCGACCGCGCCCGTTGCGAGCGCTTCCTGGCCAACACCAAGCTCGGCCCGAAGCAGCGCGTGCGCGAGATGTCCAAGGGCATGATCGTGCAGCTGCACCTGGCGCTGGTGATGGCGATCGACGCCCGCCTGCTGGTGCTCGACGAGCCGACGCTGGGCCTGGACATTCTTTACCGCAAGCAGTTCTACCAGCGCCTGCTGGAGGACTACTTCGACGAGCGCAAGACGATCATCGTCACCACGCACCAGGTCGAGGAGATCGAGCACATCCTGACCGACGTGCTGTTCATCCGCGACGGCCGGATCGTGCTCGACGCGCCGATGGACGACCTGTCCGAACGCTTCGTCGAGGTGCTGGTCGACGCCGACAAGCTCGAGGCTGCCCGCGCGCACCGCCCGATCGACGAACGCGCGCTGCCGTTCGGCAAGACCGTGATGCTGTTCGACACCGTCCCCGTTGCCGCGCTGTCGGCCTACGGCGAGACCCGCACGCCCGGCCTGGCGGACCTGTTCGTGGCCACGATGAAGGGAGCCTACGCATGAACGCGATCGTCGAACGCAGCGACACGCCCGTCCCCGCGCGCGTGCCCGCGCACGCCACCCATCGGTTCAGGCTGCTGCTGCGCCGCGAGTACTGGGAACACCGCGGCGGCATGCTGTGGGCGCCGATGATCGCCGGCGGCCTGTCGCTGCTGCTGTCGCTGGGCCTGCTGGTGACGGCGGTCGTGTTCGCGCGCCGCCAGGTCGCCGGCGGCTCGACGATCGAGCACAACGGCGTGACCATCAACGGCCTCGACCTCGGCACGCTGGCCAGCCAGCTCAGCCGAGACGACCTGCGCGAACTCGCCGACGGGCTCTACGCCACGCTGCTGATGTCGGCGGGCTGGCCGTTCCTGGTGATGATCTTCGTGGCGTTCTTCTATTGCCTGGGCGCGCTCTACGACGACCGCCGGGACCGCAGCGTGCTGTTCTGGAAGTCGCTGCCGGTGTCGGACACGGCGACCGTGCTGTCGAAGGTCGTCACCGCCGCCTTCGTGATCCCGGCGATTTCGACCGCGATCGCCATCGTCGTCATGCTGCTGTTCCTGGTCGCACTGAGTGTGGCCGCCGCCGTGCACGGTGCCAACCCGCTGCCGCTGCTGTGGGGCAACGGCGTGGCGTTCCTGCTCGCCGCGCAGCTGGTCGCGGCGATCCCGGTCTACGCCGCGTGGGCGCTGCCGACCATCGGCTGGCTGCTGCTGTGCTCGGCCTGGGCGCGCAGCAAGCCGTTCCTGTGGGCGGTGCTGCTGCCGCTGGCCGTCGGTGCCGCCGCGTCGATGACCGGACTGCTGCAGCTGGTCGGCCTGGACCGCCACTGGCTGTGGAGCAACGTGATCGCGCGGATGCTGCTGGGCACCGTGCCGCTGACCGGCGCCGACCTGTCGTACCTGCAGCACGCCGCGATCGACGGCGACCGGATGATCCACCTGCTGAGCGTGGCCGGCGTCTACTCGAACTTCGCCTCGCCCTCGATGTGGATCGGCATCGCCGCCGGCGCGCTGATGATCGCGCTGGCGATCCGGCTGCGCCGCTGGCGCGAGGAAGGCTGAGCCGCCGACGCCACGACATCCCCTCTCGACCGCAAGGAGCACGCACGCATGAGAACCGCCGTCCTTTCCGCTGTCGCCGCCGTCGCCCTGGGCCTGGCCCCGGCGGCGTGGTCCGCCCCGCCGCGGGACGGTGTCCGCGACGAGGTCCGCCGCGACCTCGACGACGCGCGACGCGAGATCCGCACCGAGCTCGCCGAGGCCCGCGCCGAGCTCGAGACCGGCAACCTCGACGTCGGCGACGCCGTGCAGTTCGGCCGCGACCGCCGGCGCGGACGCGATGCCGACGCCACGCTGCCGAAGGCCGAGATCACCCCGCGCGGCGACTTCCTCATCGACGGCCGTGCCGTCGCCATCGACGACGGTCAGCGGCACCAGTTGCTCGCCTACCGCGGGCTGGTCATCGACATCGCACGCGCCGGCATCGACATCGGCGAGGTCACCGCGCTGGCGGCGGTGGACGCGGTGGACCGGGGGACCTTCGGCCTGGTCTTCAGCGCGCTGACCGGCAGCCTGGAGCGACGCATCGAGCGGACGGTGCGCCAAAGCGTCGAGCCCGGCGCGCTGCGGATCTGCGCGCGCATGCCGGCGCTGCACGCCGCCCAGCAGCAGCTCGCATCCGGGCTGCCGGCGTTCCGCCCGTACGCGCGCATGGAGGCCCACGACGCGGAAACCTGCCGCGACGAGGTCCGCAGCCAGCTCGCGACGCGCTGACGCCCGCCCGTTCGCCCGCACGTCCCGGCGCGATGCCGCCGGGCACCCTCCAGGAGACCCCAGATGACGTTCGCCGCCTGCCGCACGCTGGTTCCCGCCTGCCTTGCCGCCCTGCTCGCGCTGCCGTCCGCCGCGTGGGCGGACGACACCCCGCAATGCCGACACAGCCAGCCGCGCACGCTGGCGCTGGACTTCGCCGGCGTCCGCACGCTCCGCTTCGAGACCGGCAACGGCAAGCTTCGCGTCGACGGCGCCGCGCGTCCCGACTCGACGCTGCGCGGCCGCGCCTGCGCTTCGAGCGAATCGGCGCTGGCCGCGCTCGAGCCCCGCGCCAGCCGCAGCGGCGACGTGCTGACGGTGACGTACGGGCGCGCCGGGAACACGGGCGCCTGGCTCGGCGACCGCTATGCCTACCTGGACCTGTCGGGCCAGGTACCGGCCGATGTGCTGGTGCAGGTCGTCGCCGGCTCGGGCGATGCCTGGGTGACCGGCGTCGCGGCGGCCAGCGCGGACGTCGGGTCGGGCGATGTCGAACTGCGGCGCATCGCGGGCCGCGCGACCGTCAAGACCGGATCGGGCGACATCGCGATCGAGGACGCCGGCGAACTGAAGCTGCTGTCGGTCGGCTCGGGCGACGTCGTCGCGCGCGGGATCCGAGGCGCGGTCGAGGTCGGTAGCGTGGGCTCGGGCGACCTCGGCCTGCATCGTGTCGGTGGCGACATCCGCATCGGCAGCATCGGCTCGGGAGACGTGGAGATCCGCGACGCCTCGGGCAGCGTGCGGGTCGGCGCGATCGGCTCGGGCGACCTGGACGCGCGCGGTATCGCCGGCGATCTCGCCGTGTCGTCGATCGGCAGCGGCGACGTCGTCGCACGCGATGTGCGCGGTAGCGTCGACGTGCCCCGCGGGCGCTGACGCTCATTCCCCTGTCCCGATCCAGGAGCCGGACCATGACGACCCCCCATCCCCTCGCGTTGTCGCTGGCGCTGCTGGTCGCCTGCGCCGGCGCGCTCTCAGGCTGCGCCCGCGATCCGGCACCGGCCTCCGGCGACGCCGGGACCACGGCCGACGACGACGGCTTCATCGCCCGCACCACGCGCCGCGCGCTGGCGGCGGCGCGCACCGAACTGGCCGAGGGCAACATCGGCGTCGGCGGCACGGGCAGCGGCGGCGTCGACATCAACGGCGTCGCGCTCGGCGGCAAGGACGGGCGGACCGCGCACCTGCCCAAGGCCGAGATCAGCCCGGCCGGCGACCTGCTGATCGACGGCGAGCCGACGGCCATCGACGCGGCGCAGCGCGACCTGCTGCTCGCGCACCGCACCCACATCATGGCGATCGCCGATGCCGGCATCGCGATCGGCGTCCAGGGCGCGCAGCTCGGCGCCGAGGCCGCCAAGGGCGCGATCGCCAGCGCGCTGTCGGGCAAGGGCGAGGAATTCGAGCAGCGCATGCAAGCCGAGGGGGAGAAGATCAAGGCCGAGGCGCTGAAGCTCTGCGATCGCCTGCCGCCGCTGCTCGCTTCCCAACAGGCATTGGCCGCCGCCCTGCCCGCGTTCCAGCCCTACGCGACGATGGATGCGTCCGACATCGACGACTGCCGCAAGGATGTCGCGGACCGCGACGATCCTGCCGCGGAAGCCGATGCCGCGGCCGAAGCTTCGGCGCACTGAGCGACGCAATGCCGGCGGCAGACGGATGCCGACGGGCGCGGATCAGGTGAAACATTAGCTTGTAGGAGCGCGCTCGCGCGCGATGGGCTTTCCCGGAACAGCCCCATCGCGCGCGAGCGCGCTCCTACAGGGGTCCGGATCGACCGGCCCGGCCATGGGCCGGCCGCATACGGGGCTCAGCCGCCGCCGCCCGCCCCTTCGTGGATGCCGCCGCGGGTCAGCGCGGCCGGATCGAGCAGCGCGCGCAGGTCGGCGGCCGACAGCCCGCTGTCCTCCAGTGCGACGTCGAGCACCGGACGTTCCTCGCTGTAGGCGCGCTTGGCGATCGCGGCGGCCTTCTCGTAGCCGATGATCGGGTTGAGCGCGGTGACCAGGATCGGGTTGCGCGCCAGCGCGGCGTCGACGTTGTCGCGACGGACCTTGAGGCCGGAGATCGCGTTGTCGGCCAGCAGCCGCGACACGCCGGCCAGCAGCTGGATCGACTCGAGCAGGTTGGCCGCGATCAGCGGCAGCGCGACGTTGAGCTGGAAGTTGCCGGTCTGCCCGGCGACGGTGATCGCGGTGTGGTGGCCGATGACTTGGGCGGCAGCCATGACCGTCGCCTCGGGGATCACCGGGTTCACCTTGCCGGGCATGATCGAACTGCCCGGCTGCAGCGCCGGCAATTCGATCTCGCCCAGGCCGCCGAGCGGGCCGGAGTTCATCCAGCGCAGGTCGTTGGCGATCTTGATCAGCGCGACCGCGAGCGCGTTGAGCTGGCCCGACAGCTCGACCGCGTCGTCCTGCGCGGCGATGCCCTCGAACTTGTCGTCGGCCGATTCGAACGTCGTGCGGGTCAGCGTCGACAGCGCGCGCGCGACTTTCCGGCCGAACTGCGGATGCGCGTTGATGCCGGTGCCGATCGCGGTGCCGCCGATCGGCAGCCGGCGCAACCGCTTGAGGGTATCGTCCAGGCGCGCCTGGGCCGAGGCCAGCTGCGAGGCCCACGCGCCGAACTCCTGGCCGAACGTCAGCGGCATCGCGTCCATCAGGTGCGTGCGTCCGGTCTTGACGACCTTCTGCAGCGACTTGGCACGGCGCTCGATCGTGCGGCGCAGGTGCTTGAGCGCGGGCTGCAGGTCCTCGACCACCGCCAGCTGCGCCGAGACACGGATCGCGGTCGGCACGACATCGTTGGAGCTCTGGCCCAGGTTGACGTGGTCGTTGGGGTGCACCGGGCGGCCGGCCCGCGAAGCCAGCGTCGCGATCACCTCGTTGGCGTTCATGTTCGACGAGGTGCCCGAACCGGTCTGGTAGACGTCAATCGGGAAGTGCGCATCGTGCGCACCGTCGGCGACCTCGAGCGCGGCGGTGCGGATCGCCTTGCCGAGCCGGCCCGGCAACAGGTCAAGGCCGGTGTTGACGTCGGCGGCAGCGGCCTTGATCAGGCCCAGCGCGCGGATGAAGCCGCGCGGCATCGGCCGGCCGGAGACCGGGAAGTTCTGCACCGCGCGCTGGGTCTGGGCGCCCCACAGGGCGCCGGCGGGGACCTGCAGGTCGCCCATGCTGTCGTGTTCGATCCGGAACGCCGGGGCGTTCGCTGACGTGCTCATTCGATTCGGCTCCTTGGAGGGAAAGGGTCCGGCTGGCGTGCTCGCTGGCGGATGGGACGGTGCCCCCGGAGGATACGCGACCGCCATGCAGGCTAAAATGACGGCTTCGCCCGCCGCGCCTTCCGCCCATGACCGACTCCCGCACCGCCGACGCCGCCCTGCTCGCCCTGTCCCCGCTCGACGGCCGCTATGCCGGCAAGGTCGACGCGCTGCGGCCGATCTTCTCCGAGTACGGCCTGATCCGGGCGCGCGTACGCGTGGAGATCGAGTGGCTGATCGCGTTGGGCGACGAGCCGGGCATCGCGGAGCTGCCGGCGTTCGACGCGGCGGCGCGCGCGACGCTGCAGGCGCTGGCCGAGGGCTTCTCGGTGGCCGATGCCGCGCGCGTGAAGGAGATCGAGCGCACGACCAACCACGACGTCAAGGCGGTCGAGTACTTCATCAAGGAGCGGCTCAAGGACGACGCCGCGCTGGCGCCGGCGCTGGAGTTCGTGCATTTCGCCTGCACCAGCGAGGACATCAACAACCTGTCCTACGCACTGATGCTCAGCCAGGCGCGCCAGCAGGTGCTGTTGCCCACGCTCGACCGGCTGATCGCGACGCTGCGCGATATGGCGCATGCGCACGCGGCGCTGCCGCTGCTCTCGCGCACCCACGGCCAGACCGCGTCGCCGACCACCGTCGGCAAGGAGCTGGCGAACGTCGTCGCGCGGCTGCAGCGCCAGGGCGAGCAGCTCGCGGCGGTGCCGCTGACCGGCAAGATCAACGGTGCGGTCGGCAACTACAACGCGCACGTCGCCGCCTACCCGGACATCGACTGGCCGGCGTTCTCGCGCCGCTTCGTCGAGTCGCTGGGCATCGAGTTCAACCCCTACACCACCCAGATCGAGCCGCACGACTGCGTGGCCGAGATCGCCGATGCCGCGCGCCGCATGGGCACGGTCGGCATCGACCTGTGCCGCGACGTGTGGGGCTACATCTCGCTGGGCTACTTCAAGCAGGCGCTCAAGGAAGGCGAGATCGGCAGCTCGACGATGCCGCACAAGGTCAACCCGATCGACTTCGAGAACGCCGAAGGCAACTTCGGCATCGCCAATGCGCTGTTCGAGCACTTCGCCGCGAAGCTGCCGATCAGCCGCTGGCAGCGCGACCTCACCGACTCCACCGTGCTGCGCGCGCTGGGCACCGCGTTCGGCCATACCCAGATCGCTCTCGATGCGCTGCTGCGCGGACTGGACAAGCTCAGCGCCAATCCCGAGCGCTTGGCCCAGGACCTGGATGCGGCGTGGGAAGTGCTGGCCGAGGCGGTGCAGACCGTCATGCGCCGCCACGGCCTGCCCAATCCCTACGAGCAGCTCAAGGCGCTGACCCGTGGCCAGGGCATCACCGCGGACTCGATGCGCGCCTTCGTCGACGGCCTCGACCTGCCCGACGCCGACAAGGCGCGGCTGCGCGCGCTGACGCCGGGCGGCTATACCGGCCTGGCCGAACAGCTCGCCCGCGCGATCTGATCCGCCGCGGCACGCCCCGGCGCGACGCCGCGTGCACGCGCGGCGCCGCAGGCTGACGATCACCGCGCTCCCCACCGGCTCCCGCCCATGCGCCGCCCCGCGCTCCGATCGCCCGCACCGCTCACCGCCGGCCTCCTCGTCGCCGCCCTGGCCGCGTGCGGCGGGCCGGCCGACGACGCCCCGATCGCGGCCGACAACGCGACGTCTCCGGCCACACCGGGCACGCTGCGCGATCCGGCCAGCGGTGCACCGTGCGCCGGCCGGGACGTGCACGTGACCCGCGACGCGTTCCGGATCGTGCTCGACGGGGCCTGCGGCGCGGTCTTGGTGACCGCGTCCCGCGGCGCGATCAACGTCGACCATGCGACGTCGCTCCGGGTCGCGGGCGATCACGTCACGGTGCTCAACCGCCGCGTCGGCGATGTCGAAGTGACCGGCAGCGACAACACGCTCAACCTGACCGAGGCCGGCGAGGTACGGATCGGTGGCGACCGCAACACGGTACTCGCCCGCAACGTGACGTCGGTCGAGTTCGAGGGCGCCGGCAATACGGTCGATCCGAGCAACGCGCCCGACGTGCACGACGACGGCCGCGACAACCGCGTGCTGTAGCCACGCGACCGGCCGCCTGGCCGAACGGCGGCGCCGCGTCCATGCGCGAACGCAATGCGCCCGCCGGGGCGATCACGTACGCTTGCGCGCATGACAGCCCTCCCCTTCGAGATCGATGCCGGCCGCCACGGCCCGCTCGGCATGCCCCCTGCCCGCTTCCTGCGCGACTACTGGCACAAGCGCCCGTTGCTGATCCGCAACGCGTTCCCGGGATTCGAGTCCCCGCTGCAGCCCGAGGACCTCGCCGGCCTGGCCTGCGAGGAACTGGCGCTGTCGCGGCTGATCCGCCACGACCGCGCCACCGACGGCTGGCAGGTCGAGACCGGCCCGTTCGAGGAGGACGTGTTCCCGGGCCTGGGCGACCGCGACTGGACGCTGCTGGTCCAGGACGTCGACAAGTGGGATGCCGACGTGGCCGCGCTGCTGCCGCACTTCGCGTTCCTGCCGCGCTGGCGCATCGACGACATCATGGTCAGCTTCGCCGCGACCGGCGGCTCGGTCGGCGCGCACGTCGATCACTACGACGTGTTCCTGCTGCAGGGCCTGGGCCATCGCCATTGGATGATCGACGCCTCGCACGCGCTCGGGCGCGGGCTGCCGCCGCAGGACTTCCGCGACGACGTCGAGCTCAAGCTGCTGCGCGCGTTCGCGCCGACCCACGACTGGGTGCTCGGGCCCGGCGACATGCTCTACCTGCCGCCGATGGTCCCGCACCACGGCGTGGCCGAGGATGCGTGCCTGACGCTGTCGGTGGGCATGCGCGCACCGTCGGCCGCCGAGCTGATGGGCGACTACATCGACACGCTGGCCGCCGAGGCCGACGAGTCGGTGCGCTACCACGACGAAACGCTGGCGCTGCCCAAGGACCCGAACGAGATCGACGCGGCGACGATGGCGCGTGTGGTCGAGGCCCTCAACGCGATCCGCATGAACGATCCCGACCGCCTGGGCGATTGGTTCGGAAGGTTCATGACCGGCTACCGCAACGCGCACCAGGTGGTCGCCGGCGAGGCACCGCCGCCGCCGGAGGAGGTCGACGCGCTGCTCGCCGGTGGCCGGGCCGTGCTGCTGCGCAATCCGTTCTCGCGCGCCGCCTGGCGGCGCGCCGCCCGCGGCGCGCGCCTGTTCGTGTCGGGCAGCGAGTTCGCGCTGCCGATCCGCGACGCGCGGCGCCTGGCGGCCGCCACCCGCCTGGACGCACCCGACCACGCGGCACTGTCGGCGGCAGGCCGCGCGGCGGTCCACGCGCTGCTCGAACAGGGCCACTACACGCTGGCGCGGCCCGAGGACGCATGAGCGCGCAGGCGTCGTTCCGGGTCTTCCCGATCGGGACCGACGCCGACCGGGCCGCCGCGCACGTCCTGCGCGCGCAGGTCTTCGTCGCCGAACAGGGCGTGCCGGCGGCGCTGGAGCGCGATGCGCTCGACGCCGACTGCCGGCACGTGCTGGCGGTCGACGCCGACGGCGCGGCCGTGGGGACCGGACGGCTCGCGCCGGACGGCAGGATCGGCCGGCTGGCGGTGCGCGCCGATCGGCGCGGCCGCGGCATCGGCGATGCGCTGCTGCGGGCGCTGCTCGAGCTCGCGCACGCCGACGGCCTCGCCCGAACCCACCTGCACGCCCAGTTGCGCGCGATGGACCTGTACGCGCGCCACGGATTCGTCGCCCACGGACCGGCGGTGTTCGAGGCCGGCATCGAGCACCGCGCCATGCACCGGCACGAGGGCGCCGCGTTCCCGGTGGACGACCTCGAGACCGCGGTCGGCGCCAGCGTCGCGGTGATCCTGGCCGCGCGCCGCGGCGTGTGCCTGCGCAGCCGCGACCTCGATCCCGGCCTCTACGACCACCCCGACGTGCTGCGCGCCCTGCAGCGGTTCGCGACCGCCGGCCGTGGCGGCACCGTGCGCATCCTGCTGCAGGACGCGGCCGCGCTGCGGACCGGATTCGCCCCGGTCGTCGCGCTGGCACAGCGCCTGCCCAGCGTGTTCGCGATCCGCGAGGTCGACACCGCGCCCGACCGCGGCTTCGCCGGCGCGCTGCTGGTCAACGACGCCGGCGGCTTCCACGTCCGCCCGCTCGCGCACCGGGTGCAGGGCGAGGCGGCGACCACGTTGCCCGCGCGGGCCCGCCGGCTGGTGCAGGCGTTCGACCCGGTGTGGGAGCGTTCACGTCCGGCGACCGAGTTGCGCGCGCTCGGCATCTGACCGGGATACGCGGCGCGCGGTGTCCGCATGCGCCGCGCGCGGACGCCGCGGCGATGTGTCGCCGGCCCGCGGACGGCCGCGCGGGGTGCATCGCGCAGGAGGACGCGCGTATACTGTGGAACCTCCTTGGCCGCCAGATTCCGGCTTTTTCCGGTCATCCGGCACGCCGCATCCCCCTTCCCCAAAGAGTCCGAATCGCCAGACGTGGACAGTCTCCTGAAGCAGTTTGCGCAGTCGTCGCAGTTCGGCGCCAATGCCGCCTATATCGAAGACCTGTACGAGCAGTACCTCGTGGATCCCGACAGCGTCGGGGCGGACTGGAAACGGTGGTTCGATACGTTCAAGGGCCGCGAGGCCGGCGACGTGCCGCACTCGGCGGTGCTGTCCGCCGTCGCCGACGCCGGCCGCCAGGCCGCACGCGGCGTGGTCCAGGCCCAGGCCTCGGGCGCCGGTGACGAGCGCGAGCGCCACGTCGGCCGCCTGATCACCGCCTACCGCTCGCGCGGCCACCTGGGCGCCAGGCTCGACCCGCTGGACATGACCCCGCCGGTCAATCCGCCGGACCTGGGCCTGCCGTTCCATCAGCTCACCGAAGCCGACCTCGACGACGAATTCAGCACCGGCGGCGTCGGCGGCCAGCCGCGCATGAAGCTGCGCGACCTGCTGGCGCTGCTCAAGGCGACCTATGCCGGTCCGATCGGCGCCGAGTTCATGCACATCCCGGACTTCGAGCAGCGCAACTGGCTCTACACCCGGCTCGAGAACGCAGGCGGCCGGTTCGCGCGCAGCGCCGAGGAGAAGAAGCGCATTCTCGAGCGGCTGACCGCGGCCGAGGGCCTGGAGCGCTACCTGCACACCAAGTACGTCGGCCAGAAGCGCTTCTCGCTCGAAGGCGGCGACGCGCTGATCCCGCTGCTCGACAACGTCATCCAGCGCGCCGGCAAGGACGGCGTCAAGGACATCGTCATCGGCATGGCCCACCGCGGCCGCCTCAACGTGCTGGTCAACACGCTCGGCAAGAACCCGCGCCGGCTGTTCGACGAGTTCGAGGGCAAGTTCGAGCACCACGACGACGACCGCGCGCACACCGGCGACGTGAAGTACCACATGGGCTTCTCGGCCGACCTGGCCACGCCCGGCGGCGCCGTGCACCTGGCACTCGCGTTCAACCCCTCGCACCTCGAGATCGTCAACCCGGTGGTCGCCGGCAGCGTCCGGTCGCGCCAGCACCGCCGCCGCGACACCGAGCGCAAGGTCGTGTTGCCGGTGCTGCTGCACGGCGACGCGGCATTCGCTGGCCAGGGCGTGAACATGGAGCTGTTCCAGATGTCGCAGGCCCGCGGCTTCGCGGTCGGCGGCACCGTGCATGTGGTCATCAACAACCAGGTTGGCTTCACCACCAGCGACCGCCAGGACGCGCGCTCCACGCTGTACTGCACCGATGTGGCGAAGATGGTCGGCGCCCCGGTGCTGCACGTGAATGCCGACGATCCGGAGGCCGTGGTGTTCTGCGCCGAGCTGGCCTACGACTTCCGCCAGACCTTCGGCAAGGACGTGGTCATCGACCTGGTCTGCTACCGCCGCCACGGCCACAACGAGGCCGACGAGCCGGCGGCGACGCAGCCGCTGATGTACCAGGTGATCCGCAAGCACAAGACGCCGCGCGAGCTCTACGCCGCGCAGCTGGCGGCCGAGGGCGTACTCGCCGAGGCCGACGCCAAGGCCATCGTCGATCGCTATCGCGACAAGCTCGACGCGGGCGAGGTCACCGTCGAGCTGGCCGAGACCAAGCCGAACGACTACGAGCTGACGATCGACTGGGATCCCTACCTCGCCGGCCGGCTGAGCGACACGCCCGACACCACGGTGTCGGTCGACAAGCTCAAGTCGCTGGCGCAGACGATCACCACCCTGCCCGATTCGGTGCACCTGCACCCGCGCGTGGCCAAGATCTACGAGGACCGCCGGAAGATGGCCGCCGGCGAAATCCCCGGCGACTGGGGCTTTGCCGAGAACCTCGCCTACGCGACCCTGCTCGATGCCGGCAACCGGCTGCGACTGGTCGGCCAGGACAGCGGCCGCGGCACGTTCTTCCACCGCCACGCGGTGCTGCACGACCAGCAGGAAGGCGACGACTACATCCCGCTGCGCCAGCTGGTGAAGAACCCCGAGGACGCGACGATCATCGACTCGCTGCTCAGCGAGGAGGCGGTGATGGCGTTCGAGTACGGCTACGCGTCGTCCGAGCCGGGCACGCTGTGCATCTGGGAAGGCCAGTTCGGCGACTTCGCCAACGGCGCCCAGGTCGTCATCGACCAGTTCCTGTCCTCGGGCGAGGCCAAGTGGCAGCGCCTGTGCGGCCTGGCGCTGTTCCTGCCGCACGGCTACGAAGGCCAGGGCCCCGAGCACAGCTCGGCCCGCCTGGAGCGCTTCCTGCAGCTGTGCGCGCTCGAGAACATGATGGTCTGCGTGCCGACCACGCCGGCGCAGGCGTTCCACATGATCCGCCGCCAGCTGTGCATGACCACGCGCAAGCCCCTGGTGGTCATGACGCCGAAGTCGCTGCTGCGCCACAAGCTCGCGGTCTCGACGCTCGACGAACTGGCCAACGGCGAGTTCCAGCACCTGATCCCCGACCGCGAGGCCGATCCCAAGCGGGTCGAGCGCGTCGTGGTGTGCTCGGGCAAGGTCTACTACGACCTGCTCGAGGAGGCGCGCAAGCAGTCGCTGGACAACGTCGCCCTGCTCCGCGTCGAACAGCTCTACCCGTTCCCGCGCGCGCAGCTGAGCGCCGAGCTGGCCCGCTTCGGCAACGCCAAGGCGGTCGTCTGGTGCCAGGAAGAGCCGCAGAACCAGGGCGCCTGGTACCAGATCAAGCACCACCTCGAGTTCTGCACCGGCGACGGCCAGGCTCTGCACTACGCCGGCCGCGCCCGCTCGCCGTCGCCGGCGGTCGGTCATTTCAACGACCACGTCGCCGAGCAGCAGCAGCTCATCGCCGACGCGCTGGTCAATGCGCTCGGCGGCAAGGTCCTGTCCGAGTAATCCCGATCGCACCCCCACATTCCACGCTTTTCCCAGGAAGCCAACATGGCCACTGAAATCAAAGTCCCGGTCCTGCCCGAATCCGTTTCCGACGCCACCATCGCCACCTGGCACAAGAAGGCCGGCGACGCGGTCAGCCGCGACGAGAACATCGTCGATCTGGAGACCGACAAGGTCGTGCTCGAAGTGCCCTCGACGGTCGACGGCGTGATCAAGGAGATCAAGTTCGAGGAAGGCGCGACGGTCAACAGCCAGCAGGTCATCGCGATCATCGAGGAAGGCGCCGCCGCGGCCGCGCCGCCGGCCGCCGAATCGGGCAACCAGGACAAGGAAGCGCCGGCCGCCGGCGCCGAGGAAGTGCAGTCCAAGTCGCAGGCCAAGCAGGCCGACGACAAGGCGCCGTCCTCGACCAAGCCGCAGTCGGTGTCGGGCGGCAAGACCGGCGACCTGCCCCCGGGCGCGCGCTTCACCGCCGAGAGCAAGGGCATCGACCCGTCGCAGGTCGAGGGCACCGGCCGCCGCGGCGCGGTCACCAAGGAAGACCTGCTCAACTACGCCGCGGGCAAGACCCCGGGCGTGTCGGGCGGCGCCCGTCCCGAAGAGCGCGTGCCGATGACCCGCATCCGCAAGCGCATCGCCGAGCGCCTGATGCAGTCCAAGGAATCGATCGCGATGCTGACCTCGTTCAACGAGGTCAACCTGGGCAAGGTGATGGCGCTGCGCAAGGAGCTGGGCGAGCAGTTCCAGAAGGAACACGGCATCAAGCTCGGCTTCATGAGCTTCTTCGCCAAGGCCGTGGCCAATGCGCTGCAGCGCTACCCGGTCATCAACGCCTCGGTCGACGGCGACGACATCATCTACCACGGCTACGCCGACATCTCGATCGCGGTCTCGACCGACAAGGGCCTGGTCACGCCGGTGCTGCGCAACGTCGAGCGCATGGGCTTTGCCGAGATCGAGCAGGGCATCGCCGACTACGCAAAGAAGGCGCGCGACGGCAAGCTGGGGCTGGACGACCTGCAGGGCGGCACGTTCACGATCACCAACGGCGGCACCTTCGGCTCGCTGATGTCCACGCCGATCGTCAACCCGCCGCAGTCGGCGATCCTGGGCATGCACGCGATCAAGGAACGCGCGATCGTCGAGAACGGCCAGGTCGTCGCCGCCCCGATGATGTACATCGCGATCTCCTACGACCACCGCATCATCGACGGCAAGGACGCGGTGCTGTTCCTGGTCGACATCAAGAACCAGCTGGAAAATCCGCATCGCATGCTGCTCGGGCTGTAAGCCCGAGCAGCACGGGAAACGGGATTCGGGATTCGGGATGACCGGCCTCCGGCCGTTGAAAGCCGGCGACGCCGGCTCCCGCTCCTCCCGGTCCCGAATCCCGCATCCCCAATCCCGTTGTGAGGGAATGAAATGACCGAAAAATTCGATGTCGTCGTCATCGGCGCCGGCCCCGCGGGCTACCACGCCGCGATCCGCGCCGCGCAGTTGGGCATGAAGGTCGCGTGCATCGACGCCGCGCTGGGCAAGGACGGCAAGCCCGCGCTCGGCGGCACCTGCCTGCGCGTGGGCTGCATCCCGTCGAAGGCGCTGCTCGATTCCTCGCGCCAGTTCTGGAACATGGGCCACATCTTCGGCGACCACGGCATCAGCTTCAAGGACGCGAAGATCGACGTCGAGGCGATGGTTGGCCGCAAGGACAAGATCGTCAAGCAGTTCACCGGCGGCATCGCGATGCTGTTCAAGGCGAACAAGGTCGCGCCGTACTACGGCTTCGCCACGCTGCACCCCGATCGCGTGGTGAAGGTGAAGCAGCACGACGGGTCGGAGATTGAACTGACCGGCACCAACGTCATCATCGCCGCCGGCTCGGATTCGATCGAACTGCCGTTCGCGAAGTTCGACGGCGAGACCATCGTCGACAACGTCGGCGGCCTGGACTTCACCGAGGTGCCCAAGCGTCTCGCCGTGATCGGCGCGGGCGTGATCGGCCTGGAGCTGGGCAGCGTGTGGAAGCGGCTGGGGAGCGAAGTCACGATCCTCGAGGCCCTGCCCGACTTCCTCGCCGCGGCCGATGCCGAAGTCGGCAAGGCCGCGCTGAAGGAATTCAAGAAGCAGGGCCTGGACATCAAGCTCGGCGCGAAGGTCTCCAAGACCGAAGTCACCGGCAAGGGCAAGAAGAAGGAAGTCGTCGTCAGCTACGCCGACAAGGACGGCGAGCAGTCGATCACCGTCGACAAGCTGCTGGTCGCCGTGGGCCGCAGGGCCGCCAGCAAGGGGCTGCTGGCCGAAGGTACCGGCGTGAAGCTGACCGAGCGCGGCCAGATCGAGGTCGACGACCACTGCCACACCGGCGTCGACGGCGTCTGGGCGATCGGCGACTGCGTGCGCGGCCCGATGCTGGCGCACAAGGGCTTCGAGGAAGGCATCGCCGTCGCTGAGCTGATCGCCGGCCTGCCCGGCCACGTCAACTTCGACACGATCCCCTGGGTGATCTACACCGAGCCCGAGCTGGCCTGGGTCGGCAAGACCGAGCAGCAGCTCAAGGCCGAGGGCATTCCGTACAAGGCGGGCAGCTTCCCGTTCGCCGCCAACGGCCGCGCGGTCGCGATGGTCGAGCCCGCGGGCTTCGTGAAGGTGCTCGCGCACGCCGAGACCGATCGCGTGCTGGGCATGCACCTGGTCGGCGCCAATGTCTCCGAGCTCGTGCACGAGGGCGTGCTGACGATGGAGTTCAAGGGCTCGGCCGACGACCTGGCCCGGATCTGCCACGCGCACCCCTCGCTGTCGGAAGTCGTCCACGACGCCGCGATGGCCGTCGACAAGCGCGCGATCCACAAGGCGAACTGACGTTCGCCTCGGGATTGGGATTCGGGAATCGGGATTCGCAGAAGCCGCTTTCCATCCCGATCCGACTCTGGCGCCGGGCCGAAAGCCCGGCGTCTTCTTTTGCGAATTCCCCACTCCGAATCCCGGATCCCGATGAAAAGCCTCTGTGTCTATTGCGGCTCCAATGCCGGCAGCAAACCCGTCTATGCCGAACGCGCGATGGCGCTGGGCGATCGCATCGCCCGCGACGGGCTGCGCCTGGTCTACGGCGGCGGCAACGTCGGCCTGATGGGCACCGTCGCCAATGCGGTGCTCGAAGGCGGCGGCGAGGTCACCGGCGTCATCCCCCAGCAGCTCGCCGACTGGGAGGTCGCGCACCGCGGCCTGACGACGCTTGAGATCGTCGACTCGATGCACGCGCGCAAAATGCGCATGTTCGAACTGTCGGACGCCTTCGTCGCCCTGCCCGGCGGCTTCGGCACGATGGAGGAGATCTTCGAGATGCTGACCTGGCGCCAGCTGGGCATCGGCAACAAGCCGTGCGCATTCCTCGACATCGACGGTTTCTACGCGCCGCTGATCGGCATGATCGACCGGATGGTCGAGGAGCGGTTCCTGCATCCCGACCAGCGCGCCGACCTGTGGTACGGCGACGATATCGACGCGATGCTCGCGTGGATGCGAGGCTATACGCCGGCGCGGGCGGAAAAGTGGATCGACGAGAAGCGTCGAAGCGTTTTGAAGTAAAAGCATCGCCTGACGCGGCAATGTCAGGTCGCGTGGCGACGCGTTCTGCACACAGGGCCCACGCGTTCGCCCGACGCGAGAGAATCCCGTAGGAGCGCGCTCGCGCGCGATGGGGCCGTGGCGCGAACCTCCCATCGCGCGCGAGCGCGCTCCTACAGGGAGGGTCGGTTGTCGACGCCACAGCCCAGTAGGCTCGGCGCTGTCCGTGTCACGGCGACGCGACCAGCGGCACCGGCGCATGCGGCGCGAGCAGTTCGATCTCGGCCAGTTGCAGCCGGCCGGGCGTGTCGAAGCGCAGGCGGTAGCGGTCGAACGCACCGGGGGCGGCGATCCGGAACGGCCGGGTCTGGCCCGGCCAGCGGAATGCTTCCCCGTCGCGCCTGTCCACGACCTGCCAGGCGCCGTCGCCACGGCTGGCCTCCAGTGTCCAGCCAGCCTTCGGGATCGCACGATCGCCGCTGGTGAGCGTGTAGAAGGTCGGCGTGACCGGCGTTTCTAGCGCGATATCGATCTCGACCGGGTCCCCGCGCAACGCGACCGCCGTGCCGGCATCGTCGTCGACCAGCCGCGCGCCCACACCGTCGCCCGACACCGCGACCTGGGCGCCCGGGCCGATCGCGTCGGCCAGCGTCGTGGGCGCCTGCCCGGCCGGCGTCAGCGACGGCGGCGCATCCTCGGGCCGGCTGCCCCAGGTCGACGGGGTCGGCCCCATGACGAAGTCCAGCGTCGCGCCGGCCGCCAGCACGCTGTGCGGGATCGACGTCGAGGTCCACGGCCGGCCGTCGACGCGCAACGACTGCACGTAGACGTTCTCCGGCGAATTGCCCGGCGCGTTGACGGTGAGCGTCCGGCCGCCCGGCAGTGCGAGCGTCAGCCGCTCGAACAGCGGCGAGCCGATCACCCAGTCCGGCGACCCCATGCGCAGCGGATACAGGCCGGCGGCCGCCAGCACGTACCAGGCCGACATCTCGCCATTGTCCTCGTCGCCCGGGTAGCCCTGGCCGATCTCGCTGCCCAGGTACAGCCGCGCCAGCGCCTCGCGCACGATGCGCTGGGTCTTCCACGGCTGGCCCGCGTACAGGTACATCCAAGGGATGTGGTGCGCGGGCTGGTTGCTGTGCGCGTACATGCCCATGCGCACGTCGCGCGCCTCGGTCATCTCGTGGATCAGGTAGCCGCGCGGCCCGGAGAGTTCGACCTTCGCCTGCTCGGGCGTGGCGAAGAACGCATCGAGCTTCGCGGCCAGCGCCTCGCGTCCGCCGTGCAGCGCGGCCAGGCCGTTGCCGTCGTGCGGCGCGGTGAACGCGAACGTCCAGCCGTTGGATTCGGTGTAGTCGTTGCCCCACACGCGCGGATCGTACTGCGCGGCCGGCACGCGCCAGCGCCCGTCCGGCCCGCGGCCCTGGAAGAAGCCCACGCCGCGGTCGAACACGTTGGCGTAGCCGGCCGCGCGGTAGCGGAAGTACTCGGCTTCTTCGGCGTAGCGCCGTTGCAGGCGCGGGTCGGTCGCGCGCCCGGCCAGTCGCGTCGCCATGTCCGCGATGCCGAAGTCGTTGAGCACGCCCTCCATCGTCCACGACATGCCGCCGTCGGTCTCGGTGTCGACGTAGCCGCGGAACGTGCCGCGCGCCAGCCCCTTGCGGCCGACGTGACGGCTGGGCGGCAGCACCGTGGCGTTCTTCAGCGCGGCCTCGTAGGCGAGCCCGGCATCGAAGCCTTCGATCCCACGCGCCCAGGCGTCGGTGAACGCGACGTCCGAGCTGGTGCCCACCATCAGGTCCGCGTAGCCCGGTGACGACCAGCGCGCCACCCAGCCGCCGGCGCGGTACTGCTCGAGGAAGCCGTCGACCAAGTCGCCGGTGCGCTCGGGCGCCAGCAGCGCGTAGGCCGGCCACGTCGTGCGGAAGGTGTCCCAGAAGCCGTTGTTGACCTGGACCCTGCCGTCGCGCACCGGGGCGAAGCTGCGCGCGGGGTTGCCGTCGGCGTTGTCGTCCGAGGCGCTGTTCTGGCTGGCATAGCGCCAGTCGGGCGCGGCGTCGGTCCCGGCGTTCTCTGCGCCGGAGTTGGGATACAGGAACAACCGGTAGAGGTTGGAGTACAGCGTGACACGCTGGTCCTCGGTGGCGCCGTCCACGTCGATGCGGCCCAGCAACGCGTCCCATTGCGCGCGGGCGCGCGCGGCGACGCTGTCGACGGTGTCCTCCGGCGCCAACTCCAAGGCCAGGTTGTGCCGGGCCTGCTCGAGCGAGATCAGCGAGGTCGCGATGCGCATGGTCACCCGGCGGGTGCCGGGCGCGAACTTGACGTAGCCGGTGGGACGCCCGGTCTCGATCGCGCCGCTGCGCTGCCATGGCTGGTCGAAGGTCGCATGGACGAACATGCGCGTCGCGCCGGTCGACAACCCGCTGCGCACGTCGGTGTAGCCCGACAGCATCTGGGTCTCCGCATCGAGCGTCAGTCCGCCGCGATCGTCGACGTTGTCGAACAGCAGGTTGGCGTCGGCGCCGACGGGGAACGCGAACTCGAACAGCGCCGCGTGGTCGGTGGGCGCCAGCGCGACCGCGATGCCGTTGTCGAAACGCACCTGGTAGGTGTGGGGGCGCGCCAGCTCGTGCGCACGCGAGAACGGCAGCGCGCGGGCGACGCGGTCGGCCTGCGGCACGCCCCGCCCGATCGACGGCATCACCTGGAAGGTCTGGCGGTCGCCCATCCACGGGCTGGGCTGGTGGCTGAGCGAGAAGGCCTGCAGCCGTGGCCGGTTGTCGGCGTCGTTGTGCTCGTGCCAGCGGTAGAGCCACGAGAGCGTGCCGGCATCGGTCGCGGGCGTCCAGAAGTTGAAGCCATGCGGCACCGCGGTCGCGGGGAAATTGTTGCCGCGCGAAAACCTGCCGTTGGAGTGGGTGCCGCGCGTGGTCACGACCCAGTCGCTGGGCGAGCCGCGGTGCGCCACCGGCGTCTCGCCCAGGGCGATGTCGTCCAGCCAGCCCTGCGCGATGCGCCCGTCGCCGGGCTGCAGGTCGAGTTCCAGTGCCACGATGCGCCGGCCGCGCAGCGCCGGCACGTCGCCCAGGCGCACGGCCTTGCGCGCCCACTGCTGCGGATACAGGGCCTGCGATGCGCCCTGCGCCTGCGCGCCCAGCGCGACGCCGTGCTGGTCGCGCGCGCCGGCGGTCGACACCCGCGTGCCGTCGTCGAGGACCGCGTCGAGCGAGACGTACGTGGATGCGACGAGGTCGTCGCCGACGATCTCCGGCAGCACCAGCCACGACAGCGTGGTGTCGGCCGCGACGTGCACGTCCACGTCGAACAGCCGCACCCGGCCGCCGATGCCCCGGTACTGCAGCGCCTGCAGGCCGGTGTAGCCGGTCGAGGGCTTGGCGGCATAGGGGTCCGCGGGACCCGGGCCCACCTGCAGTCGCAGCGTATCGCCGTGGACCGGCAGCGGCTGCGGCTGGTCGCGTTCGAACGAGGTGGCGAACGCCGCCTGCGCTGCCGCTGCGCCAGGCATCGCCAGCAGGAGGGCCGCCGCCAGGCGCAGGCCCCGCGTCGCATGTGCATGTGTCATCGAACCGCTCGTCTGTTGTTGTGATGGACGCGGCCGCGCGCAGCGGGGGTCTCCCCAGCCCGGCCGGCCCGTGGCGTGGTCTGCAAGCGGCGTCCACGGCGCTGCAGTCTTCGGGAACTCAGGGCCGCGACGGCCAGGCGAAGTCGGCGACGACCGGGAAATGGTCGGACGGATAGCGGCCGTCGGCCTGGTCGGTCGCGGTCTCGACGTGCCGCACGTCCAGACCCCGGAACAGGATCCAGTCGATGCGGTCCGTCGGCTTGCCGGTGAACGCGTGCACGGTCGCCTCCGGCCCGGTGCGATGCGGCGCGGCCTGCCAGGCATCGCGCAGCGGACCGGCGAGTCGGCGGTGCGTCGGCGAGCCGGGTACGGCGTTGAAGTCGCCGGTCACCACGACCGGGACGTCCGCCGGCAGGCGCGCGATGCGCGCCAGCAGCAGCTCGGCGCACCGCTCGCGCAGGGGCTCGGCATCGGCGGTGTGCGGGAAGTGGGTGTTGAACAGGTAGAACTCGCGCCCGCTGGCGCGGTCCCGGAACCGCCCCCACGTCGCCATGCGCGGCATCGCCAGGCCGAAGTTGTCGCTGCCCGGCACGTCGGGCGTGTCCGACAGCCAGAAATGCCCCTGCTCGCGCAGTTCGAGCCGACGGACGTCGTAGAACACGCCCATGTGCTCGTTGCCGTTGCCGTCGGTGTCGTCGCCGTTGCGGCCCGTTCCGAACCACGCATAGCCCGGCAGGTGCGCGTCGACGTACAGCGCCTGCCCGCGCAGCAGTTCCTGCGTGCCGACGAGATGCGGACGCCGGCGCGCGATCGTCTCGACCAGCAGGTCGCGGCGGGCGTCCCAGACGTTGGCGCCGTCGCCGGGCGCCGCGTAGCGGACGTTGAAGCCCATCACCCGCAGGTCGGGTGACGGCGCGTCGGCGCCGGCGGCGGACGCGGGCACGGACAGCGCCGCCAGCGCCGTCAGCAGCAGGCCCAGCGGCAGCCGCAATGCGCGGCGGATCGAAACGGTCATGGCATCTCCATCGTTCATGGGACGGGCCGCATCCGTGGGACGCGGCCCCGAGGGCGTCAGTCGAGGTCGTAGCTCACCGTCAACGCATAGGTCGCACCGTAGTTGTTGAGGTTGCGCATCGTCTGGTAGTGCTCGCCCACCGTCTGGTACTGGTCCTCGTTGAACACGTTCGCGGCGCTCAGTCCCACCGTCCAGCGCGGGTCGATCCGGGTCACCCAGGCGATGTCGGTCACCGAGCGGGAACGGAAGCCGCGGTTGCCCCACTCGTTGGCGCCGATGGTGAAGATGTGCTTGCCGGTGTAGTTGCGCGACACCGTCAACCGGCTGTCGCGCCACGGCACGTGCCAGGTCACGCCGAGATTGGCGAGCTTGTCGGGCTGGGTCGCCAGCTGGTCGATCCGGCGCGAGCCTTCCGACCAGGTGTAGGTCATCTCGCCGTCCATGCGCGTGGCGTTGAACATGACGTCGAAGCGCTGGCCCCACAGCGGCATGTCGCGGCTGACGACCGACAGTTCCACGCCGCGCACGCTGGAATCGTCGAGGTTGCGCGGCGTGGTGATCGTGGTCAGCAGGCCGTCGGCGTCGATGCGTTCTTCGCTGATGCCGACGATGTTGTCCTCGATCGCCTTGTGGAACAGCGCCAGCGACACGTAGCCGCTGTTGCCGTTGAAGTACCTCTCTACCGACACGTCGAGATTGCGCGAGCGCAGCGGCTCGAGATCCGGATTGCCGCGCGAGAGCGTGCAGTCGCCGGTGTCGGCATTGCAGTTCAGCACCTCGGCCTGGGCGATGTTGGACGGGATCGGACGGCCGATCGTCCTGCTGGCGCTCAAGCGCAGGTTGACGTCGTCGCGCACGCGCGCGACCAGGTTGAACGACGGCAGCAGGTTGTCGTAGCCGCCCGCGTTGGTCGTCGTCCCGGTCACCACCCCGCCTTCGATCGCAGGCGTGTAGGCCTTGAATGCGGTGTCGTCGTAGCGCACGCCCACGATCGCCTGGATCAGGTCGGTGGCGTAGTGCAGCGACAGGTAGGCATCGCGGATCTTCTCCACATAGCGGAAATCCGAGGCCTGGCTCTGGTACGCGGTCGCGACGTCGTTCAACCCCAACCCCGACCACCCGCCGCCCTCGACGAAGCGCGGAGTGTCGAAGAACGGCAACGCGTACATCGCGTGCGGATACCGCCAGCCCGGATCGTAGAGATGGTCGCTGTAGTCGCCGCCCACCTGGTGCACCCGCCGGGTGTGATCGGTGTTCACGTCCAGGCGCTTGTGTTCCAGGCCCGCGGCGAACCCGAGGCCACGCGCCTCGGCCCCGATGTTGCGGGTGAAGTCCAGACGCACGTTGCCCAGGCCGGCGGTCGCGTACGTGCGGTTCGCGCCTGCGCCGCTCAGCAGGTACGGCGTGTTACCGATGATGCCCGGATCGTCCAGGCCGACCACGTTGAAGATCTCGCCGGGGCCGGACGACGCGTAGTGCAGCCGCTCGCCGGGGCCGGGCTCCGCGCGCAGGCGGACGCTGTCGCTGGTGCCATGGGAGCGGTCGCGGGTGTAGCCGGCACGCAGGCCCAGCCACTGGTCGCCTTCCGACCATTCCAGGCCGGTGAGCAGGCCGCGGTTGTTCCGGGCCAGCACGCGGTCCTCGAAGATCACCTCCATCGCCTGGATGTCCTTCGTACCGGACGTCGGCGTCTGCCCCGCCACCGCCTGCCGGGTGACGAACTGGAACCCGTTCTCGGTCCGCCGCTCCTCGAGTCCGTAACCGAACACCAGCATGGACGCACGCAACGGGCTGTTGCTGGGCATCCACTCGAGCTTGGCCGAACCGCCGTAGCTGTTGATCCAGCGGTTGTCCGCGTAATAGGCGATGGCGTTGGGCGCCACCATGCCGTTCCAGCCCGCGGCCGGCAGGGGGCCGCCGATCGGCGCGCCATCGTTGTCGAAGAAGTGGTGCGAGGTCTGGAAGAGCTTGTTCTGCGAGGTCTGGAACTGCTGCTGGCGCAGCGACACGGTGATCCCGAACTGGTCGTCGTCGCCGAAGACGGTGGAGTAACGCCCCTTGAGCCCGCCGCCCCAGCGCGAGGTGGTGCGCGGCATCGAATTGGCGCCGTCGTCGTTGCTCAGGTCGTGGTAATTGGCGCTCCCCTCGACATGCAGGGCATGCCGGCCGTGGTCGAACGCGCTGCCGCTGATCAGGTCGATGCTGGCACCCACGCCGTCGGCCGCCTGCTCGGCGGAGAAGGTCTTGTAGATGTCGATGCGGTCGGCGATGTCGTTGGGGATCATCTGCAGGTTGATCTTGCGCTCGCCGCCGCCCTCGTCGCCGACCGAGGCCATCGTGATGCCGTCGATCGTGGTGCTGTTGATGTTGGGCGAGATGCCGCGCACCGAGACGTAGCGCGGCTGGTCCTCGTCGCGCATCAGGCTCACGCCGGGCGCGACCAGCAGCTTCTGCGCGATCGAGTCTTCCTGGCTGGTGACCTGGATGCTGTTCTCGTCGAGCGAGTCGACGGTCACGCCGGCGTTGCGCTTGCTGCGCACCGCGTTGTCGGTGACGACCGCCGCGGTGACCTGGACGGCATCGAGGGTGCGGGCCGCGTCCGGCGACGCGTCGTCGGCCACGGCCTGCCCGACCGCGACCGCCAGTGCGACCGCGAGCAGCGTGCGCGGCAGCGCGTGCGTCCGTGTCCCGGCGCCTGTACCGGCGCGCGTGCCGTCCACGACGTTGCGCCCATTGCGGTCCGGCCGCGGCGCGGCCTGCGATGCCCAACTCTGCTGCATGACGATTTCCTGCTGTTCGGTTCGACGGGGAGATGACGCTGAATCGATCCAATCCGGAGAGGCCGAGCCTGTGACGCAGCGACCTCGCCTGGAGAATGGACACGTGTGGACCGGTCTCGCACCAAAGCGCTGCCGAGGCCCTGTCACCGGTCGCCCGCACGCTGTTTGAATCGATTTAAGTCGCGCACATTATCGTCGCGATGTGACAGTCGCGCGTCAGCATCGGGCGTCGCCATGCCCGGCGGCCGACGCGGGACGGCCGTCGGTGCGCCCCACCATTCCGTGCCGAGAGCGGCAGCACGCCTCTGTATCCTGAGCGGCCCCGACATTCGACGAGGTGCTCCGATGGCTATCCCCGCAAGCTTCGATGCCTTCCGCATCCACGACGACGCGCCCGGCCATCGCAGCGGCCTGGAGCGCATCGCCCTGGACGCGCTGTCCGACGGCGAGGTCGTGATCCGCGCCGTGCATTCTTCGGTCAACTACAAGGACGCGCTTGCCGGTACCGGCAAGGGCCGCATCCTGCGACGCTTCCCGCTGGTCGGCGGCATCGATGTCGCCGGCCACGTCGCCGCCTCGCGCGACCCCGCGTTCCGCGAGGGCGATGCGGTACTGGTCACCGGCTGCGGGCTGTCGGAGACGCGCGACGGCGGCTATGCGCAGTACGTACGCGCGCCCGCATCCGCGGTCGTCGCCCTGCCCGACGGGTTGAGCCTGCGCGAGAGCATGATCCTGGGCACCGCCGGCTTCACCGCGGCGCTGGCACTGCTGCGCATGCAGGCCAACCGGCAGACCCCGGCGCTCGGCCCGCTGGCGGTCACCGGCGCCACCGGCGGCGTCGGCTCGCTCGCCGTCGACATCTTCGCCCGCGCCGGCTACGAGGTGCACGCGATCAGCGGCAAGGCCGACCAGGCCGACTACTTGCGCGGGCTCGGCGCCAGCGCGGTGCTCGGGCGAGACGCGCTGCGCGCCGGCAAGCCGCTGGAGACGCCGTGCTACGGCGGCGGCCTGGACAACGTCGGCGGGCCGATGCTGGTCGGCCTGCTGGCGCGGACCGCGTTCTACGGCAACGTGGTCAGCGCCGGCCTGGCCGCGAGCGCGGACCTCGATGCGACGGTCATGCCGTTCATCCTGCGCGGCGTGTCGCTGATCGGCGTCACCTCGGCCAACGCGCCACGCGACCTGCGCGAGGCGGTGTGGCAGCGGCTCGCCGGCGACTGGCGACCGCGCCACCTGGAGACGATCTGCACGCGGGAGATCGGGCTGGCCGAGCTGCCGGACACCTTCGCGCGCCTGCTCGCCGGCGGCGCGGTCGGCAGGACGCTGGTCACGATCTGATCCGGCCGCGCCGGCGGCCGGCCGCCTCAGGCCTCGCCGGAGAACGCCTCGCGCAGCGTGCCATAGGCCGCGGTCTGCGCCTCGGTGCGCGGCGTCGGCGCCTGGATCTCGAGTTCGACGAGCTGGTCGCCGGCCGCGGCGCCGCCGCTGCCCGGCAGGCCGCGTCCGCGCAGCCGCAGCTTGCGGCCGGCCTCCGAGCCGGGCGGGATCTTCAGCTCGACCCGGCCGCCGAGCGTCGCCACGCTGAGCGTCGCACCGAGCGCGGCGTCCCACGGCGCGACCGGCAGCGAGTGGATGATGTTGCGCCCGTCGACCTCGAAGTCGGGATGGGCGGCGTACTCGATCTCCAGCAGCAGGTCGCCGCCGTGCTGGCCCTGCCCCGGCAGACGCACGACCTGGCCGGGCCGGATGCCCTTGGGGATGCGCACGTCGAAGGTCTTGCCCAACACCGGCACGCGGACGCTGTCGCCGCGGTAGACCGTCTCCAGCGGCACCGCCAGTCGCGCGCGCGTGTCGCCGCGCGGCGCATGCCCGCGGGTGCCGGGCCCGGCCTGTCCGCCGAAGCCGCCGCCGGCGCGCCGGCCGAACAGTTCCTCGAAGAAGTCGCTGAAGCCGCCGCCGGCACCGCCACCGGCGAAGATCTCGTCGAAGTCCACGCCGCCCGCGCCGGGTCCGCCGAAGCCGCCGGGCGGCGGCCGGACCTCGTCGCCGGGACGGTAGCCGCGTGCGCGCAACTGGTCGTAGGCCTTGCGCTTGTCGGGATCGCGCAGGGCCTCGTAGGCCTCGTTGATCGCCTTGAACGTCTCTTCGGCGCCGGCCTCCTTGCTGACGTCGGGATGGTACTTGCGTGCCTTGCGGCGATAGGCGGTCTTGATTTCCGCGTCGCCGGCATTCGGCTCGACGCCGAGAATCTCGTAGTAATCCTTGAACTGCATGTGGGGAGTTCCAATGCGGCGCCGCGGCGCCGCGACAATGGGGATCGCCGGATCCGGGGGCCGGATGCGACAGCGGCCCGCAGGATACCTGCAGGCCGCCGTGTCCGTCGTCGTCGCCACGCCGCGCGGATCGCGCGGCGCGTCACGGGCGCCCGCTTACGCCTGGGAGGCCGCGTCCTGCGCCGCACCGACCTGGATCCGCCGCGGCGTGGTCTCGGGCCGCTTGGGGATGCTGATCTCCAGCACGCCGTTGTGCCCGGTCGCGGTGATCGCGTTGGCGTCGGCGCTGTCGGGCAACGAGAAGCGGCGGTGGAAATGGCCGGTCGCGCGCTCGATCCGCGAGAAGCGCACGTCGCCGCGCCCCGCTTCGCCACCCTCGGCGGCGTCGCCGCCGGTGCGCGTGCGGCGCTCGCCCTTCAGGCTCAGGATGCCCTTGTCCATCCAGATCTCGACGTCCTGCGGATCGATGCCCGGCAGATCGGCCAGGATCACGAACCGGTCGCGCTCCTCGTGGATGTCCACGCGCGGGACCCACTGGCTGGTGACGACCGAGGACTCGTCCTGGGCGTCGCCGCCCTGCACGAACTGGTCGAAGAAACGCCGCATCTCGTCCTGGAACGTCGCGCGCTCGGTGCGGGCCGGCTGGCGGGCGACGGCACGGTAGGCTTCATGTCGCATGGGATGACTCCGTGTTGAAAGGCGGCCCCGTCGGCCGCGATGTCCCGGATCTGGGAACCGGCGCGCCGGTTTCAAGCCGTCCCGGCGACGCCGTGCGCGAGCGGATAGACTGCGTTCACCCTGTCCCCCGCGAGTCCACCATGACCATCCAGATCGGCGACGCCATTCCCGAGGTGACGCTCAAGCACATCAACGACGGCGTGCGCGTCATCGACACCCCGACCGTGTTCTCCGGCAAGCACGTCGTGCTGTTCGCCGTGCCCGGCGCATTCACGCCGACCTGTTCGGAACGCCACCTGCCCGGCTTCGTCGAACACTTCGACGCGTTCCGCAGCCGCGGCATCGACGTGGTCTGCATCGCGGTCAACGATCCGTTCGTGATGCAGGCCTGGGGCGAGAGCGTCGGCGTGCCCGACGGCCTGCAGATGCTCTCCGACGGCAACGCCGATTTCGTGCGCGCACTCGGGCTGGAGATGGACGCGACCGCCTACGGTATGGGCACGCGCGCCAAGCGTTTCGCGCTGTACGCCGAGGACGGCGTGGTCCGGCAGCTGTTCGTCGAGGCGCCCGGCGAATTCAAGGTGTCGTCGGCCGAGCACGTGCTGGCGAGCCTGGACTGAGGCATGCGCCCCCTGTAGGAGCGCGCTCGCGCGCGAGGAGCTTCATCGGGAAAGCTTCATCGCGCGCGAGCGCGCGCCTACAGGGCCCGGTGCTCCCTCATCACTGCGCCACCCGGAATGCCACGCTCCGCCACGCACCGTCGTCCGCCAGCGCCGTCAGCGTGTGTGCGCCCGCGGTGTCGAACTCGTGCCGCAGCCATTGCGTGCCACGCGTCTGGCCGATCCACCGGCCATCGAGCAGCCACTGCACCCCGCCCTCGCTGCCGAGGGCCCGCAATTGCAGGCGCACGCCGTGCGCGCTGCCCGGGGGCCGCAGCAGCGTCACGCCGTCCTCCAGACCCTCGATGTGCAACGCACCGGCCGCCTCGCGGCCGTCGGGCCGGCAGTCCGGTGCCAGCGGCGGCAGCTGCGCAGCGCGCCGCGTGGCCGCCGGCAGCCAGGGCGAGACCAGCGCCGGCCAGCGCGCGATCGCACGCGATGCGCGCGGGTGCGGTGCGTCGCAGTCGGCCGACAGCCGCCGGCCGCTGCGCGCGTCGACATCGAAACGCACACGCCCCGCGCTCCAGCGGCGCGCATCGCGCTCGGCGAAGGTCGGCGGCACGTTGCCGTCCAGCGTCCAGGCATCGAGCCGGCGCTGGCACAGCGCCGGTTCCTGCGCGTCGGCGGCGGTGCCCAGCGGCCAGCAGACCTCGACCTCGCGCACGTTGCGCGGCGGCGGCGCACGCTGCCCGTCGCCCCGCGCACGCGGCAGGCTGTCGACGGTCTCGAGCAGCAGCGGCAACGCGGTGATCGCGCCGTACTGGCCCGGCAGCGGCGTGCCGTCGGGCCGTCCGACCCACACGCCGACCGTGTAGCGGTGCGTGCCGCCGAGCGCCCACGCGTCGCGGTAGCCGTAGCTGGTGCCGGTCTTCCACGACACCCTCGGCCGGTCCCCGGTGTCGAACGTGCCGGCGCGCCCGCCGGGCCGGTCGGCCGATTCGAGGATCTCGCGCACGATCCACGCCGCACCGGGCGACAGCAGCCGGCGGTCCCGCGGCGCGGCATCAGGCGTGTAGCGCACGCGGCCGGCGATCCCGTCGCGATGGAGCGCCGCGTGCGTGCCGACCAGCTGCTCGAGCGTCGCCCCGGTCCCGCCCAGGATCAGCGACAGGTTCGGCACCGCCCCGCGCGGGAAGCGCAGCGTGACGCCGGCGTTGTCGAGCCGGGCGGCGAACCGCGCAGGGCCCACCCGGTCGAGCAGGTCCACCGCCGGCACGTTCAACGACAGCCGCAGCGCATCGGCGGCGGCGACCGGCCCGTTGAACGCGGCGTCGAAGTTGCCGGGGCGATAGCCGCCGAACGACTGCGGCGCATCGACCAGCAGGCTGGCCGAGTGGATCAGTCCGTCGTCGAGCGCCATGCCGTAGAGGAACGGCTTGAGCGTCGAGCCCGGCGAGCGCCACGCGCGCACCATGTCGACGTGGCCCAACCGCGCGCGGTCGCCGAACTCGACCGAGCCGACGTAGGCCAGCGCCTCCAGGCTGGCGTTGTCGACGACCAGCAGCGCCGCCGAGGTGCGCTCGGGCAGCTGCGAGAAGTAGCTCGCGACCCGCTGCTCGAGCATGCGCTGCAGGCCGACGTCGATCGTCGAGACGATCCGTGCCTGCCCGGGGTTCGCCGCGCGCAATCGCTGCGCGAGCAGCGCGGCGTGCAGCGGCGGCCGCAGGCTGCGCGCCACGACCGGCTCGATCTTCGCATCGTCGACATCCGCGCGCGTCCACGTGCCCAGCGCGACCATGCGCTCGAGCACCTTGTCGCGCGCCGCGCGCGCCGCCCCGGGCGCGCGGTCGGGACGCAGCCGGCTCGGCGCCTGCGGCAGCACCGCCAGCAGCGCCGCCTCGGCCCGCGACAACCGCGCCGCCGGCTTGCCCAGGTAGGCCCAGCTGGCCGCCTCGACGCCCTCGATCGTGCCGCCGAACGGCGCGCGCGTGAGGTACAGCGTCAGGATCTCGTCCTTGGACAGATGCGCCTCGAGCTGCAACGCGCGCAGCAGCTGCACCAGCTTGCCGCGCAGCGTGCGCCCGCGCGCAGGCTGCGGATCGAGGATGCGCGCGACCTGCATCGTCAACGTCGAGCCGCCCGAGACGATCCGCCCGCCCCGCGCCCACTGCCAGGCCGCCCGCGCCATCGCCGGCGGATTGACGCCCGGATGGCGCCGGAACCAGCGATCCTCGTAGCCGAGCAGCGCCTGCAGGTAGTACGGCGACACGCTCGCCGGCGTCGCCGGATGGCGCCAGACGCCATCGGCATCGGCGAACGCACGCAGCGGCGTGCCGTCGCGCGCGACCACCAGCACGCTCGCGTCCTCGCGCGTGGGCAACTGCGGCGGGAACGCCAGGTCGAGCGCGAGCAGCGACAGCAGCAGCGTTACCGTGCCCCAGCGCAGCCAGGGCAGCAGCCGGCGCCCCCACGTCCGGACGCGCTGTTCGCCGCGCTCAGGCCTCAACGCGTCGCTCCCTGGTCGTACGCTCCGGCCGACGGCAGGCGCACACGGGCCACGCTGCCCGGCGGCTCGTCGCGCGCCAGCAACTGCAGGCTGCCCGCCTGCGCCTCAAGGATCTGCCGCGACAGCACCAGCCCAATCCCCGAACCACCGGGCTTGGTGGTGAAGAACGGCACGAACAGGTTGTCGCTCGCCGGCAGGCCGGGCCCGCGATCGGCGATCGAGATCCGCACGTGGTCGCCGTCGAGGTCACAGACCACCTCGACCTCCCTGCCCTCGGCATTGGCCTCCAACGCGTTGCGCAACAGGTTGATCAGGACTTGCTCCAGCTGGTCGGCGTCGGCGATCACCCGCAATGGCGGCACCGTACGCAGACGCACCCGTCCATCGCCGATCAAGCGGTGCACGCGTCGCAGGTGCTCGTCGAGCGCGACCGGCGCGAGCACCGGCGGCGGCAATCGCGCCAGACGTGCGTAACCGCCGAGGAACCGCTGCAGCGCGAGGCTGCGCTGTTCGATCAGGCGCAGGCCGCCGAGTGCATCGTCGCGACTTTCGGCCGGCAGCGGCACACCCGCACCCGGCAGCAGGCGCTGCAAGGTGTCGGCCATCGACGCGATCGGCGCCAGCGAATTGTTGATCTCGTGCCCGAGCACGCGCAGCAGGCGCCGGAAGGCCTGCGCCTCCTCCTCGCGCAGGGCACGCTCCATCGGCTGCATCACCAGAAGGCGCCCCGCCTGGCTGCGGCTGCGCAGCGCGGCATGGCTGATCTGCCAGCGCCCGGCCTGTCCGCCGAAACGCTGCGCGTGTAATGCGCCACTCGGCAACGCGAACAGAGGCGCCAGACCAAGCGTCGTCGCGTCCTTGCCGAGTGCCGTCGCTGCGGGTCGCCCCAGCACGCGTTCGCCTGCCGGATTGAGCATGCGCAGCCGCATGTCCTGTTCGAACACGAACACCGCGCCGTCGAGCGTCGCCAGCGTCTTGGCCAGCAACTGCAGACTCTCGTGCACGTGGCGACGCTCGTCCTGCAGGTGCAGGGCCAGACGGTTGAAGGCCTCGGCCGCCACGACATCGCCCGGCCGGCCGATCGTCGCTGCGCGCAGGCTGTAGTCGCCTTCGCGTAACGCATCCACCAGGCTGGCCAGGGTCACGAGCGCGCGGCGAGCGCGGGCAACCTGCAGCGCCGCCAGCCCCGCGGTCAGGCTGACCACCAGTATCGCCAGCCAGATGCGGGCGGCGCCCTGCGGGATGCCGGCCACAAGCACGATGCACAGCGCAGACAGCGCCGGAAGCGCTACCAGCAGCACGCGCCACAGCGGTAGCGCTGCGCCTCTCACACGTCGCCGGCCTGGGGATCGATGCCGTGCTTGTCCAGGCGCCGGTACAGGCTCTGGCGGGTGATGCCCAATTGCTCGGCGCTGCGCTGCAGATGGCCAGGATGGTCGCGCAGCGCCTTGCGCAGCAGCCAGGCCTCGGCCTGCGCCAGCGTCATATCGCCCAGCGATGTCTCCGGCGAGGATGCCGCCTGCAGCCGCAGGTCGTCGGCGACCAGCTCCGCCCCCCGGGCGAGCAATGCCGCACGCTCCATCGCATGCGCCAGTTCGCGTACGTTGCCGGGCCACGCGTAGGCATGCAGCGCGCGCTCGGCGGACGCGGCCAACCGCGGCATCGTGCGGCCATAGCGCCTGCAGGCAGCCGCCAGCGCGTGCCGGGCCAGCGGCAGAATGTCCTCGCGGCGCTCGCGCAACGGCGGCACGCGCACCTGGAACGTGTTGATGCGATACAGCAGGTCCTGGCGGAAGCGTCCGGCGGCGACTTCCGCCGGCAGGTCCGCGTTCGTCGCCGCGACGATGCGCACGTCCACGCGCGCGGTCCGCGAGGATCCCAACCGCTCGAACTCACCGTCCTCGATCGCGCGCAGCAGCTTGGGTTGCTGGGCCAGCGGCAGGTTGCCGATCTCATCGAGCAACAACGTGCCGCCATCGGCCAGTTCGAAACGTCCTACCCGCTCCTGCCGCGCATCGGTGTAGGCGCCCTTGACATGGCCGAACAGCTCGGACTCGAACAACGTCGGCGTCAGGCCGCCGAGATTGACCTTGACCAGCGGCCGATCGCGACGCGGCGACCACTGGTGGATCAGTTGTCCGATCAGGCTCTTGCCGGTGCCGTTCTCGCCCAGCAGCAACAGCGCGGCGTCGCTGTCGGCCACGCGTACTAGGTCGTCCACCAGCCGCTGCATGACCGGCGACTCGACGATGAAGCCGTCGCTGCCCTCGCTCGCGAGCAATGCGTGGGCGGCACCGAGCCGCTGCAACTCGCGTCGCTGGCGATCGAGCGCGATGCGGCTGTCGAGCACCGACAGCACGCGCGCGTTCTGCCAGGGCTTCTCGATGAAGTCCACCGCGCCCCGGCGCATCGCCTCGACCGCAAGTTCGACGCTGGCCCAGGCCGTCATCGCCACCACCGGCAGGTCCGGCCACTGCGCGGCGACCGCTTCGATCAAAGCCAGCCCCTCCTGACCGGACGTGGTGTCGCGCGCATAGTTCATGTCCACCAGCACCGCGGCGAATGCGTCGCCGCGCAGACAGGCCAACGCCTCGTCCGGCGATGCGGCACCGACCATGCCGTACCCGGCGGTCTTGAGCAACAGGCGCAACGCCTCGCGGACGTCGGCCTGGTCGTCAACGACCAGGATGCGGTGTGCAGTGTGCGAAAGCGGCATGGCGCAAGTCTAGTCGGAAGTCGCGCCGGCGCTCTGGGCGGCCACCGCGCTCATGTCCGCAAGGCCTGCATCGGCGACACCCGCGCCGCCCGCACGGCCGGCACCCAGGCGGCCGCCACGGCGGTCAGCGCGAGCACGCCCAGCACCAGGCCGACGGCCAGCGGATCGGCCGGCTCGACACCGAACAGAAATCCCTGCAGCACCCGCGAACCCGACAGTGCGAGCGTCAACCCGATCGCCAATCCCATGCCGATCTGCCGCGCGCTCTCGAGCAGGACCTGCCGCAACAATCGCGCCGGCGGCGCGCCGAGCGCGGCACGCACGCCGAACTCGTGGCGGCGGGCGGCAACCGAGGTCGCCATCACCGCATACAGCCCCACCGACGCCAGCAGCAACGCCAAGGCCGCGAACAAGCCGACCAATTGCAGATTGAGCGCCTGCTGGCCGGTCGTGGACGCGACCACCGTGGTCATGGCGCGCAGGTTCGAGATCGGCTGGCCGGGCGCGACCTCGGCGATCGCACGCTGCAGCGCGGCCTCATCCACGGCGGTCCCGCCGTGCATCCGCATGGAGTAGGTCAGGCCGCCGAAGCCGCGGATGATCTGCCAGATCGCATCGGGCAACTGCGCCATCGGTGTGTACATGACCGGCGCTGCGGGTTCGGCCGGCCCAGCGTGGCGCACGTCGCCCACCACGCCGACCACGCGCATCGCCCTACTCTGCGGACCGTCGTAAAAGGGCATCGTCAGCAGCTTGCCCAGCGCGTCGCCGTCCAGGTAGCGACGTGCGAATGCTTCGCTGACCACGCAGACCGATTCGGCCCCTGCGACATCGCCTGCAGTCAGCCCGCGGCCGGCCAGGACCGGGATCCCGAAGACCGCGAACATGTCCGGGGTCATGAAGCGATACTGGCTGCTGATCTCGCGTCGGTCCGGCAGTTCCACCGAGAAGTTCAATTGCGTGGTCACCGGCGGGTTGCTCGCGGCGGCCGCGGCGGCCACACCCGGCATCCGACGCAGCCGTTCGAGGATCCGGGTGGTCTGCCGATCGACCGCTTCGACGGTCTCCACACGGCCCTTCACCGGCGACAGGTTGAACACATATGTTTGCCGGCTCTCGATCCCGAGCGGGACGTTGGACAGCTCCTGCAGTGTCCGCATGAACAGACCCGCGCCTATGAGCAACACCACCGCCAGGGCCACCTGCGTGACCACCAGCGCCTTGCCCAGGTGACCTGAGCTGCGACTCCAGCCACCGCGCCCGCCGCCCACCAGTTCTGCTGCGAGCGGCAGCCGGCGGGTCCGCCAGATGCCGAGGAGCGCGGCGAATACTGCGGTACCGACGCCACACGCGGCCGCGAATACGAGGCTTGCCACCGACAGCGCCGGCGGCTCGCCGCGCAACCAGACCAGCGGCACTGCACCGGCGAACAGGCGCAGGCCCAGCCATGCCAGCAACAGCCCGATCGCGGCACCGGTGATGCCGATCAGCGCGCCTTCGGCCAGCATCGGCAACCCCAACCGCGGCAGCGAGGCGCCCAGTGCGAGCCGCACCGCATGGTCGTGACTGCGGTCGAGTGTGCGCAGCAGCATCAGGCTGGCGAGATTCACCGCCGCGATCAGCAGCACGCAGCCGGCGGCAGCGGAGAACAGCCACAGCGTGTTGCCGCTCTGCGCCCGGAACAGGCTCGACAGCATCGGCAGCGCGCTGGGCGGATGCTCGCGCAGATGCTGGCGCAATGCGTCACGGCGATCGGCGGTGCCGTCGTCGAGCATCAGCTGCCCGATCACGGTCGCCGCCTCCGCCGAGGCGGCGGCGATGTCGACACCGGGTGCAAGCCGGGCGACCAGGATCTCGTTGGTCGACATGGATCGCGCCGCCGTGTCCTGCTGCAACGGCAACAGGACATCGAAGGGCTCGGGCCACTGGAAGCTGGCTGGCAGTACGCCCACGATTTCCGCCGCCTGCCCCTCCAGTTGCACCACGCGTCCCACGGCCGCCGGATCGGCCCCATAGGCCTGGCGCCAGTGCGCATGGGCGAGGATCACCGCCTGCGGGCCATGCGGGCGGTCCTCCTCGACGCTGAAGTTGCGACCCAGCATCGGCGGCAGTCCCAGCGTATCGATGAATCCGCGGTCGGCCCGCATCGAGCGCACCACCTCGGCCGTATCGCCGCGCGCGATGTTGGCGTCCATCGTCCAACCACGCAGCATGCCCACCGATACCACCGATCCCATCGCGCGGACCGGCTCGCGATAGGCCGGCCCGGCGACGTTGCGGTCGCCGTCGTCGTACTGGCCGATGGTGACCAACCGCGCCGACTCGGGAAACGGCAGGGGACGCAGCAATGCCTGGTCGATCAGCGCGAACACCGCGGTCGTGGTCGCCACGCCCAGCGCCAGCGTGAGCATCGCCAGCATCAGGTAGCCCGGCCGCCGCAGCAGGCCACGCCAGGCCTGACCGGCCTCGCGCCACGCGACGCCCGGCGTCATGGTGCAGCCCCCACCAGCCCAGGCAACGGCAGATCGCGTTCGGCACGCAGCCGCTCGAAGCTGTCCTCGTCGACGATGCGGCCGTCGAGCATGTGCACGATGCGCTGCGCACGGCGGGCGAATGCGGCGTCATGGGTCACCATGCACAGCGTGGTGCCGCTGTCGTGCAACTGTTCGAGCAACTGCATCACCGCCTCGCCGTTGCGGGTGTCGAGGTTGCCGGTGGGCTCGTCGGCCAACAGGATCGCCGGGTCGCCGGCCAGTGCCCGTGCGACCGCGACGCGCTGCTGCTGCCCGCCCGACAGTTGCCCCGGGTAATGGCGGGTGCGATGCCCCATGCCCACTACTTCCAGCACCTCACGCACGCGCCGGCGCAACGCATCACGCGCGATGTCGTCGCGATAGGTCAGCGGCAGCGCGACGTTTTCCTCGACCGTGAGGTCGGCGATCAGGTTGAAGGCCTGGAAGATGAAACCGATCCGCCCGTTGCGCACGCGCGCGCGTCCCCGCGCATCGAGATCGGCCACGTCCTGCCCATCGAGGACGTAGCGACCGCTGCTGGCAGGATCGAGCAGGCCCAGGATCGACAGCAAGGTCGACTTGCCACAGCCCGACGGGCCGGTGATCGCGACAAAATCGCCGCGGCGGATGTCCAGCGAGATGCCCGACAGCGCGTGCGTTTCCACCTCGTCGGTATGGAAGACCTTACCCAACTCGCGCAGTTGCAGCAGGGGGGTGTCGGTACGGGGCGGTTGGGCATGCATGGATGGCAGTCCTCGGATCATTGGAGTCGCAGGGTGTCGTGGTCGTTCCAGCGGCTGGTGTCGGACAGGATCACCGTGTCCCCAGGCCGGAGGCCGCTTCGCACTTCGATGCGGTCGCTGGACACGGCGCCGAACTCGACCGGCCGGCGCTGCGCTTCGTTGCTGCCGGCAGGCACCACGAACAGGGTGCCGCGCGCATCGGGCGCGGCGGACGCAGGCCGGGCGATGCTCAAGGTGTCGCGCAGTGTGCCGAGCAGCACCTTGCCATCGACCGACAGGTCGGGGCGCACGCCGGCGGGCAGCGGGTCGGAGAAGGCGACATCGACGGTGACACTGCCCTCGCGCACCGCGGGATCGATCCGTGCCAGCCGCCCGGTGACGACGCCGTTGCGGGTGTCGACCGACACCGGCAGTTCGAGCACCAGATCCTTGGCGAGCACCTCGGGCACCTGGAGGCGCGCGATCAGTTCGTCCGGACGCGCCACCCGCGCCAGCTTGGCGCCGGTCTCGACCTGCTGGCCGGGTTCGACTTCGACCTGCTGCAGGATACCGTCGATGCCGGCGCGCACCGCCAGCCCCCGGACCTGCGCACGGGCGATGGCCGTGGCACTGGCCGCCTCATCGCGCCGTGCCCGCGCAGCCTGCAACTGCGCCGCCATCGTCTGCCGAAACGCGGCCACCCGGCTGCGCTCGATCCGCGCCTGGCCCTGCCCTTGCTCCTCGGTGATCTGCGCCTCGCGCATGTCGATCGCCGACATCACGCCGGCCGCGTGCGCGCGTTCAAAGGCTTCGCGCTTGACCTGCGCGATGCGCCAGGTCGAGGATGCGGCCGCTTCCTGCGCCTGCTGGTCCAGCAGTTGCGACACGAGTTGCGTGCGCACCGCGGCGACGTCCGCCTCGGCACCGGCGAGCGCGGCTTCGGCCTTGTCGAGCGCGGACTGCAGTTCGGGATTGGCCAGCCGCAGGATCACCGTGTCGGCCTCCACGCGCGCACCGGCCAGCACCACCACTTCCTGCACGGTCGCGGTCGCGCCGGCCGAGATCCAGCGGATCTGGCGCGGGACCAGTGTGCCGGTCGCGCGGATCTCGCGATGCATGTCGCCCTGCACCACGGTATCGATCCAGAGTTCGGAGCGGCTCACGCCCGGCGCGGCGCGACCGATCCCCAGGCCGACGCCGACGAGCAGCGCCAGCGCGGCGACGCCGAGCGCGCTCCATTGCAGATTGCGAAGCCGCCACAGCGGCGTGCGGGAAGATTTCGCGATGTCCATGCCCGGTATCGGCGCAGGGATCGTGCCAACCGCCCGGCGGTGCTCAAGCCATTGATTCGACCGGCGGACCCGGGAAGAGACCAGTCCCCAAACCGTACGATTCCGGACGACGGCGCCCGAAATCGTACAGGCCTGTAGGAGCGCGCTTGCGCGTGATGGGGCTTTCCCCGGGAAAGCCCGTCGCGCGTCCCCGAAAAGGGGATGCAAGCACAAGCGCGCTCCTACAGGGGGTGCGTCGATGGCCGCGCGACGCTCAGGGCTGCACCACCGTGATGCTGTCCGGCACCGACGCACCGACGCCGCGCAGCTGCGGACGGTACATGTCCTCGACCAGCGGCGGCGGCGCGGTGTAGGTGCCGGGGCTGACCGCGCGGACCAGGTAGAACACGCGCGCGGTGCGGCCGCGGTCGAGTTTGAGCGCGGCGACGAAGCGGTCGTCGCGATACTCCTCGTGCCGCACCGTCGCCGCACCGCCGCGTTCGGTGATCCGGATGCCGTCGACGACGACGTCGGCCCATTGCTTGCCGTCGCCGAGGTTGAAGTTCTCGACCTCCAGACCTGCCGGCAGCAGGTCGGTCAACAGCGCGTCGGGCATGTCGCGGTCGGCGACGACCGAGACCGCGACGATCAGCGCCTCGCCTTCGGCCAGCGGCCCGGGCGTCCACGGCTGGCCATCGGTGCCGTAGAGCCGGCGTTCGACCTTGAGCACGCTGGCATCGGCGGCCGGCGCCTGCAGCGGCACGCCGGCGACATCGATGCTGGCGTACATCGGTGGCTCGCCCTGCGGGGCGAAATGCACGCCGCGACGCAGCCCGGCCTCGTCGAACGCGCGGCCGACGATCGCCGCCGGTGCGATCGCCTCCTCGACGTCGCCCTCGCGCAGCGTGCCACCGACGCGCCGGCGCTGGTCCGCCATCAGCGCGCGCCCGAGCCGCGCGATCGCGATCTGCTCCTGCGTGCTCAGGTACATCCAGCCGCGCTGCCTGCGGGCATCGAGGTCGCGACCGATGTCGACCGCACGGGCGTCGTAGGCCGCCTTGGCCACGTCGCGCTCGTGGGTCAGCGCGATCATCAGCGACGCATCGCGCAGCGGCGTGCCGTAGTCCCCGAGGTAGCCCGGCCGGTCGCCCTTGAACGCGAAGCCGGCCTCGATCGCGCGCTCGCCGCGCGCCTTGTCGCCCTGCAGCGACAGCGCAAGGCCCAGGTGCACCAGCGGCAGGCCGGTGCGCGTGTTCGCGCGCTCGTTGTCCCACAGCCCGCGCAGCGTGCCCAGCGGCGCGCGGTTGACCCGCGCGAGCGCGTAGCCGGCATAAGCCTGGTAGGCGAAGCGCAGGTGCTCGCGCTCGTCCTGGCCGTAGAACGCGTTGCCGCCCGACAGCAGGTCCTCGGACAGCCGCTCGAGCGCCTTCTGCAGCACCGCCTCGGGCACCGCGAAGCCGGCATCCCGGGCATCGAGCAGGAACTCGACGATGTACGGGGTCAGCATCGGATTGACGTCGCCGTCGTCGCCCCACATCGAGAAGTGCCCGGTGCCGACCTGCATCGATGCCAGCCGCCCGAACGCGGCCTCCACCACGCGCCGGCGCTTGGCGGCGTCGACGTCCGGAATGCCGAGCATCGCGACGGTGGCCTCGTCGAGCTGCAGCGCAGCGAAGCCGCGGCTGGTGGTCTGCTCCGCGCAGCCGTAGGGATAACTCAGTGCACCGTCGATCGCGGCGGCGAACGGGATCGGCGGCAGCGCGCTGACCGAGAACCGCGCGTTGACCGACCCGGTCATCAGCCCGTCCATCGCACCGGCGTCGAGCGTCAGCGGCGTCGTGCCGTCGAGCACGCGCGTGCTCGAGCGCAGCACCGCCGGCCAGGCCGGGCGCACCGGCAGGTCGTAGCTGCGGTCGACGCGATGGCCGTTGCCGGCCACGCGCACGCGCACCTTCGCGACGGTGTAGCCGGGCTGCGCGGTCAGCGGGAAGCGCAACGTGGCCTTGCCGTCGGCCGCCAGCGGCACCCGGCGGCTGCCGTCGCCGATCGCCAGCGGCCCGACACCGTCGACGCGCACGTCGAACTCCCCCGCCCGGCCGCTGAAGTTGGTCAGGTCCAGGGTCACCGTGCTGCGGTCGCCGGGCGCGAGCACCCGCGGCATGCTGGCCTCGGCGACCACCGGCGCGCGCACCAGCGTCTCGACGTCGCGGCTGCCGTAGCGGTCGGCCGAGAACACCAGCGCCGAGACCCGCAGCGTGCCGTTGAAGTCCGGCACCTGCAGCGGCACCCGGGCATTGCCGCGCGCGTCGAGCTTCACCGGGCCGGCGAACAGGTCGACGGTCTGCACGCGCGCGGTGGGACGGCGCGCCTGCGGCAGCGAGGCCAAGGGCGCGTCGCCGCCGAAGCGCAGTTTCGCGGTGCCGCCCTCGAAGCTCTCGATGACCCGGCCGTAGACGTCGTAGGCGTCGACGCCGAACCGGCGTTGCGCGAAGAAATGCCGCCAGGCGTCGGGCACCGGGAAACGGGTGATGTTGAGGATGCCCACGTCGACCGCCGACACCGTGACCCAGGCGGCCTGGCCGGCCAGCTCCGGCGCGCTCACGGTGACCTGCATCGGGCCCTCGGGGCGGATGTGCTCTGGCGCCTTGAGCCCGACTGCGACCCGGCGCTCGCGACGCTGCATCGGCACATGCGCGATGCCGACCGCGCGCGCCGGCGTGACCGCGCTCGCCGCGCTGCCGCCGCGGAACACCAGCGCGGTCACGTAGACGTCGTGGCGCTCCCAGTCCTCGGTGACCGGGATCTCGAACGTGCTGCCGGGCCTGGCGTCGATCTCGTGCAGATAGAGCATGCGGTCGCTCTCGACCATCAGCAGGCCCTTGCCCGGGTGCGGCGGCGTCACCGTGACGCGCATCGTGTCGCCGGCGCGGTAGCCGGTCTTGTCCAGCGCGACCTTGACCTTGTCGGGACGCGCATCGAGGCCGCGGTTGTCATCGTCCCAGCCCCAGCCGGCGCGGAAGGGATAGCGCGAGACCAGCTTGGTCTGCGGGTCCTCGACGTCGATGCGGTACTCGCCCCACTCCACCGGCACGTCGAAACGCGCGGCCGCGGCGCCCGCATCGACACTGCGCGTCTCGACGGTCTCGAAGCGGCGGGTGAATTCGTAGCGCCAGCCCTCGTCGTCGTTGCGCCAGTGGTAGTCGCGATGCTCGCGCACCAGCGAGACCTTCAGCCCCTGCAACGGCCGCGGCTTGCCGTCCTGGCCCACGCGCACCAGCTCGAAGCGCGCGGTCGCATTGGCGTCGGCGCCATCGTCAGGATCGAACAGCGGGCGCACGCCCACCAGCGCGTCGGCCGGCCACAGCACCCGCTTGAGCGTGCGGTCCACGCTGCGCCCGCCGGTCTCGTAGAGGCTGCCCGAGACGATCGCGGCGATCGGCGTCACCGGCCGGGCCTCGTCGGGCAGCGGGATGTCGGCCTGCAGCCGGCCCTGCGCGTCGAACGTGCCGTCGACGACCTCCTTGGCCTCGCGCGGCAGTTCCACGGTCGGATCCCCGAAGAAGAACCCCGGCAGCCCCTCGACCGGCGCGCGCTCGACGGCGACGGCCAGCCGCGCGGTGAAGCGGTTGCCGGCCGCCGGCGCGCCGTAGAGGTAGGCGCCGGTCGCCTGCAGCCGCAGCGGCTCGCCGGGGCGCAGCGTCGCCTGTCCGGCGTCGAGGTCGAGCTTCATGCGCTCGGGCAGGAACTCCTCGATGCGCAGCGTCATGCCCTGCACCGCCTCGCGGCTGGCCGGATCGGTGCGGAATTCCACCCGCCAGCTGCCGGTCGGCGCATCGACCGGGATCTCGTGCTCGAACCGGACGTAGCCGCCCTCGCCCGGCTCGACCCGGCGCTCGAGGAAGGTCTTGCCGTCGGGCTGGCGCAGGCGGGCGAACAGCGTCTGCGCGCGGCCGTCCTTCGCCTGCACCGGGCGCCCGTCGTGGTCGCGCAGCAGCGCCGACACGCGCACCGTCTCGCCGGGGCGGTAGAGGTCGCGGCCCGACCACGCGAACACGTCGAACCAGGCCTGCTCGCGGCCGCCGACCGAGAACTCCGACAGGTCCAGGGCCGGCTGGTTGAACGGCAGCATCGACACGTCACCGCCGCGCCGGGCGATGAGCACGTGCGCGGCCTCGAGCCGGTAGTCGAGCATTGCGTTGCCGCGCGCGTCGGTCTTGCCGCGGAAGACGGTCTCGCCCTTGCCGTCGCGCACCTCGAGTTCGGCGTTGCCGATCGGTGCGCCGTCGCGCAGCGACGCGGTGTGGACGAACAGGCGCTCACGGTAGGCACGTGCGTGCAGGCCGATGTCGCTGACGGTGAAGAACGCCGTCTCGAACTGGTCGGCGAATGCGCCGGCGCGCTTCATCACCGCGAAGTACAGCCCCGGCTGCTGCAGTTCCTTGATCCCCTGCAGCGGCAGGTAGGTCAGCACGCGCTCGTTGCGCGCGCCGTCGATCGAGAAGCGGTTGACGTACACCGGCTGCGCGAGCTTCGACAGCGGCGTGCGTCCGCTGTAGCCGTAGCGGTCGTCGAGATCCCAGCTGCCGCGGCGGCCGCCGCGCTGGTACTGCGCGAAGAACGCCGGCAGCGACGCGTCGTCGACGCGCAGGAACTCCACGTCGACCTCCTCGACGTTGATCGAGACGATCGGCAGGCCGCGCGATTCCTTCGCCGGCAGCACGCTGCCCTGCGATGCGAAGCCGACGACCGGATCGAGCTCGCCGGTGAACACCTTGCGCTCGAGGTCCTGGCCCAGCGTGTCGCCGTCGGCCGAGGTCAGCTTTCCGGAGATGCGGACCGTGTAGTCGCGGTTGGCCTCCACGTGCGGGAAGCGCAGCACCTTGCCGTCGTCGTCGAGGGTCCAGCTGCCGTCGCGGCCGGCGTTGTCGGCCAGCGTGACCAGCGCATCGAAGTCCTGGGTGCCGACCAGCGCCTCGGAGAACTCGAGGGCCAGCGACAGCGCGCCATCGTGCTGGTCGGGGAACGCCCGCACCAGGCCGAAGCCCTCGACCTGCGCGCGTTCGGTGCGGATCGCCTCGCCGCCGGCGGCGGGGACCTGGCCGCCGGGGTCGCGCCGGCAGCCGCCCACGAGCATGACCGCCACGGCCAGCAGCAGCACCGCGACGCAACAGGCGCCCGGGCGCCCCCGAAATCCGATCGACATCCCGTGTTCCCCGCCTGGCGACGGCGCAGTATAGGAACGCAAAAGGGCCAGCGCGCACTTTCCTGAGGAAAATGCACGCTGGCCCCGGTCTCGCCGGTGACGGCCTGTCAGGCCTCGGGCGGCTGGGCGTCCACGGCGGCGGCGGCCGGCACCTCGCCCGCGGGCTGCGGATCGATCGGCTCGACGCTCTCGTCCTCGATCGCGCCGTCGACGCGCTCGATGCCCTGCAGGCGCTCGTCCTTGGACAGGCGCATCAGCGTCACGCCCTGGGTGTTGCGGCCGACCCGGGCGATCTCCGAGGCGCGGGTGCGCACCAGGGTGCCGCCGTTGGAGATCAGCAGCACCTCGTCGGCATTGCGCAGCAGCACCGCGCCGACCAGGCGGCCGTTGCGCTCGGTGGTCTGGATGCCGATCACGCCGCGCGTGCCGCGGCCCTTGCACGGGTACTCCGACAGCGGCGTGCGCTTGCCGTAGCCATTCTCGGTCGCGGTGAGGATGTAGCCGATGTCCTCGCCGGCGCCGGTCTCGACCACCACGGCCTCGCCGTTGCCCTCGGGGGCCGCGTCCTCGACCGTCTCCTCGAAGGACTCGTCCTCGATGCCGCCCGCGCTCTCGGCGACGATCAGGCTCACGACCTGTTCGCCGGCATCGAGCCGGATGCCGCGCACGCCGCCGGCGGTGCGGCCCATCGAGCGCACGCGGTTCTCGCTGAAGCGCACGGTCTTGCCGTTGGACGCGAACAGCAGCACATCGCGGTCGCCGTCGGTCAGCGCGACGCCGACCAGCGCGTCGCCCTCGTCGAGGCGGATCGCGATCTTGCCGCGCGCCAGCCGGTAGGCGAACTCCGTCAGCGGGGTCTTCTTGACCGTGCCGCCGCGGGTGGCGAAGAACACGTACTGGCCCTCGACGTACTCGCGCACCGGCACCACCGCCTGGACCTTCTCGTCGGCCTCGAGCGGGATCCAGTTGATGATCGGCCGGCCGCGCGCGTTCGGACCGGCGTCTGGCAGCTGGTGCACCGGCAGCCAGAACACGCGGCCGGCACTGGTGAACGTCAGCAGCGTGTCGTGGGTGTTGACCAGCCACAGCTGCTCGATGAAGTCCTCGTCCTTGGTCGACGCGGCGTTGCGACCGCGTCCGCCGCGCTTCTGCGCGCGGTAGGCGCTGACCGGCTGGCGCTTGGCGTAGCCCGAATGCGACAGCGTGACGACCACGTCCTCGGGCGCGATCAGGTCGAGGATGTCGAGATCCTCCTCGCTGGCGCGGATCTCGCTGCGGCGCTCGTCGCCGAATTCGGCCTTGACGTTGCGCAGCTCGGTGCGGATCACCTCCAGCAGCACGTCGGGATCCTCGAGGATCTCGATCAGGCCGCGGATGGTCTCCAGCAGCTGCTTGTATTCGTCGGTCAGGCGGTCCTGCTCCAGCCCAGTCAGGCGGTGCAGGCGCATCTCCAGGATCTGCTGGGCCTGGGCCTCGGTGAGCTGGTAGCTGCCGTCGATCAGGCCCACGCCGTCGGGCAGGTCCTCGGGACGCGAGGCCTCGGCGCCGCTGGCGGCGAGCAGCGCGCCGACCAGCCCGGCGTCCCAGCGCCGGGCGAGCATCCGCTCGCGCGCGACGTTCGGGTTCTCCGAGGTCTTGATCAGCTCGATCATCTCGTCGATGTTGGCCAGCGCGACCGTCAGGCCCTCGAGGATGTGGGCGCGGTTGCGCGCGCGCCGCAGCTCGAAGATCGTCCGGCGGGTGACCACCTCGCGGCGGTGGCGCACGAACGCCTCGAGGATCTGACGCAGGTTCAGCAACTGCGGACGACCGTCGACCAGCGCCACCATGTTGATGCCGAACACCGACTCCATCTGCGTCTGCGAGTAGAGGTTGTTGAGCACGACCTCGGCCGACTCGCCGCGCTTGACCTCGATGTAGATGCGCATGCCGTCCTTGTCGGACTCGTCGCGCAGCTCGCTGATGCCCTCGAGCTTCTTTTCCTTGACCAGCTCGGCGATCTTCTCGATCAACCGCGCCTTGTTCACCTGGTAGGGAATCTCGGTGACGATGATCGACTCGCGGCCGTTGTCGGCCACCTCGACCTCGGCCTTGGCCCGCATGCGCACGCGACCACGGCCGGTGCGGTAGGCCAGGTGGATGCCGCCCACGCCGTTGATGATGCCCGCGGTCGGGAAATCGGGGCCGGGGATGTATTCCATCAACCCGTCAATGTCGATCTCGGGGTTGTCGATCAGCGCGATCAGCGCGTCGACGACCTCGCCCAGGTTGTGCGGCGGGATGTTGGTCGCCATGCCGACCGCGATGCCCGCCGAGCCGTTGACCAGCAGGTTCGGGAAGCGCGTCGGCATCACCGACGGTTCGAGCTCCTTCTCGTCGTAGTTGGGTTGGAAATCGACCGTTTCCTTGTCGATATCGGCCATCAGCTCGTGCGTCAGGCGCGACATGCGCGCCTCGGTGTAACGCATCGCCGCCGCCGAGTCACCGTCCACCGAACCGAAGTTGCCCTGCCCGTCGACCAGCAGGTAGCGCAGCGAGAACGGCTGCGCCATGCGCACCAGCGTGTCGTAGACCGATTGGTCGCCGTGCGGGTGGTACTTGCCGATGACGTCGCCGACGATACGCGCCGACTTGTAGTACGGCTTGTTGCTGTGCGCGCCGAGCTCGTTCATCGCGAACAGCACGCGGCGGTGCACCGGCTTGAGGCCGTCGCGGACGTCGGGGAGCGCACGGCCCACGATCACGCTCATCGCGTAATCGAGGTAACTGCGGCGCATCTCGTCTTCGAGATTGACGGGGATGATTTCTTTCGCGGAATCGACCATCTAGAGGGTTTGCATCCTGTCTGCGCGGCCCGGTTTTCCGGCGTCGGGCGCGGGGCGCCGGCGCTGCGCGTACCGGCCGCCGGCGACGCGATCAAAACGACAGGAAATCATAGCACGGACGACAGGTCCGCCCCAAGGTTTCTAACGCAAAAACAAGGACTTGGGAGAATGCTGCGGGCGTCTGTCCGCGGAAATCGGCAAACCGCGGCGGCAATTGCGTCGGCATGCGGGCGCCGCCCGGCCGCGAGCGCAGTTCCGGGGCAAGCCTTTCGCGCGCGAGCGCGCGCCTACGGGGTCATCGCGCTGGGCGGCGTCTCCCCGGTGCGGACCAGGGCGGCGAAACGCGGCGGCGTCAGGAAAACAGCGCGCGCATGGCCTCGGGCGTCGGATGCTCGACGACGCCGCGCTCGGTGACGATCGCGTCGATCAGGCTGCCCGGGGTCACGTCGAACACCGGGTTCCAGGCCTGGATGCCGTCGGCGACGGTGCGATGCCCGCCGACGCCGAACAGCTCGCCCGGGTCGCGCTGCTCGATCTCGATCAGTTCGCCCGATGCGGTCTCCATGTCGACGGTCGACGACGGCGCGACCACCATGAACTTCACCCCGTGGTGGCGCGCGGCGATCGCCAGCTGGTAGGTGCCGATCTTGTTGGCGGTGTCGCCGTTGGCGCAGATGCGGTCGGCGCCCACGACCACCCACTGCACGAAGCCGCCCTTCATCAGGTGCGAGGCGGCCGAGTCGGCGATCAGCGTGGCGTCGATGCCGTCCTGCTGCAGCTCCCACACCGTCAATCGCGCGCCCTGCAGCCAAGGCCGCGTCTCGCCGGCGAATACCCGGGCGATTCGGCCCTGCGCCATGCCGGCGCGGATCACGCCCAGCGCGGTGCCGAAGCCGGCGGTCGCCAGCGAACCGGTGTTGCAGTGGGTCAGCACCCCGCTGCCCGGCGCGATCAGGGCCGCGCCCAGCGCGCCCATGTGCCGGTTCGCCGCGAGGTCCTCGTCGGCGATCGCCTGCGCCTCGCGCGCCAGCACCTCGGGCCAGTCGCCGCCGGCTGCGCCCAGCGCCCGGCGCATGCGCGCCAAGGCCCAGGCCAGGTTCACCGCGGTCGGGCGCGCGGCATTCAGCCGCTGCAGCGCCGGCTCGAGCTTGGCCAGCGCGGCCGCACCGTCCTCGGCCTCGATGTCGCGCGCGCCCAGCACCGCGCCCCAAGCCGCGGCAATGCCGATCGCCGGCGCGCCGCGCACGGTCAGCGCGTGGATCGCCTGCGCGACCTCGTCGCTCGTCGCGCAGGTCGCATGCTCGACCACGAACGGCAGCTTGCGCTGGTCGAGCAGTTCGAGCGTGTCGCCGGTCCACAGGATCGGGCGGATGTGGTCGTAGCGGTCGAAATCGAGGGGCGATGCGTTCATGGCGCCATTGTAGTTCGGGGCGGTTGGATTGCTGTTGGGGAGGCCGCTTGGGGGCTCCTGGGCCCCGCTCCTGCCCCGCCAGAACTCGGTGCCCTGCTCGGCTTTGGCTTTGGCTTTGGGTTTGGCTTTCGTTTCGAGCTTTTGATGTGTCGAGCCGTAAAGCGAGCCGAGCATCGCAGGACGACGGGGTCGAAGAGCAGCCCTTGTTTGAGCGTAGCGAGTTTGGGCTGCGTGCCCCGTTGTCCGAGAAGCGCAGGGGACCGCCGCGGCGGTATCGCGGCGGATCGCATCCGGCGAAAGGACCTTTTGGTTTCTTTTGGGTCCCTCCAAAAGAAACTCGCCCGTGCAACGGGCGAAAGCCGTGCACGTGCCTTGGCATTGGCGTTCTGCCTCGGCTGCTCCAGGAAAAAGCAGGAAGCAGGATCAAGTCCACAGCTTCCGCGCGCGGCGCGCGCGGCTTACTTTTGTCTTGGCAAGAGTAAGCAAAACCGCCATCGCCGGACGCGATCCGCCGCATGAAGCCGCGGCGGTGCCCTCCGCGCCTCGCCTGGCGCGGCACGCAGCCCAAACTCGCTACGCTCAGACAAGGGCTGCTCTTCGGCCACGCCAGGCTCGGGTGCTCGGCTCGCTTTACGGCTCGAAGGGCAGAGCAAACGCCACAGCACAGCAGAGCAACGGCAACAGCAACGAAAAAGGCGCCCGGCAACGGCAAGAGCGAGCCGCTACGCCCTCGCGAAATCGAACGCGATCACGTCCGCGATCCGCGGCGTCTCCAGCATCGCCATCATCAGCCGGTCCACGCCCAGCGCGACGCCCGCGCAGTCGGGGAACCCGGCATCGAGCGCATCGAGCAACGCCTCGTCGATCGCCGGCAGCGCCGCGCCGCGCGCCGTGCGCACCGCGTGGTCGCGCTCGAACCGTGCGCGCTGCTCGGCGCCGTCGGCCAGTTCGTGGTAGCCGTTGGCCAGCTCCAGCGCGCCCAGGTACAGCTCGAAGCGCTCGGCCACCGGCACGCCGTCGCGCGCGGCGATCCGCGCGAGCATGCACTGCGAGGCCGGGTAGTCGTGCACGACCAGGATCCGGTCGTCGGGATTGGCCGGCTGGATGCGATGGGTCATCAGCAGGTCGAGCCAGTCGTCGCGGCCCAGGCCCTCGGGATCGATCCGCACCTCGCCCAGCGCGGCCTGCAGCACTGCGTCCGGATCGGTCATCGGATCGATGCCCAGGCGGTCGCGGTAGAGCGTGCGGTAGTCGGTCTCGACGACCTCGGCGCGGCGCCCGACCAGCGCCAGCGCCGCCTGCACCAGCGCGACGGTCTCGACGGCCAGGCGGCGGTGGTCCCAGCCGACGCGGTACCACTCGAGCATCGTGAACTCGGGGTTGTGGCGGCCGCCGGCTTCGCCGTCGCGGAACACCCGGCCCAGTTCGTAGCAGTCGCCAAACCCCGCCGCGAGCAACCGCTTGAGCGGGAACTCCGGCGAGGTGCGCAGCCAGCGCAGCGGCGGCCCGGCGTCGACATGGCCGCCGAAGCGCGTGGCGAAACTGGCGACGTTGGGATCGGTGTTACCGGCGCGCGAGAGCACCGGGGTCTCGACCTCGATCACGCCGCGCTCGGCGAAGAAGCCGCGCAGCGTCGCGTTGAGCCGCGCGCGCAGGCGCAGCGCGTCGAAGGACGCTGTCGGCCCGGGCGCCACCGTCACGCCTGCGCGTCCAGGAACGCCAGCAACGCGGCCTCGTCCCAGATCTCGACGCCCAGCGCCTGCGCCTTGTCGAGCTTGGAGCCGGCCGCCTCGCCGGCGACCACCAGCGAGGTCTTCTTCGACACGCTGCCGACGATCTTCGCCCCCAGCGCCTCGAGTTTCTCGCCTGCCTCGTCGCGGGTCATCGCCGCCAGCGTGCCGGTCAGCACCACGCTCTTGCCGTCGAGCGGGCCGCTGCTGCGCACCGCACGCGCCGGGGCGGCGGCGAGCAAGCGTTGCATCGCCGCGTCGGCATCGACGAGCGCCTGGCGCGCACGGTCGTCGGCCAGGTACGCCGCGAGATTCGCGGCACCCGCGCTGGACGCGCCCGCGCCGGCCCAGCCGCTCTCGTTCGCGCGCAACAGCGCGGCGAGCGTGCCGTAGGTCTGCGCCAGCCGCTCGGCGCTCTTGCCGCCAAGCTTGTCGACCGGCAACGTGGCCAGCAGATGCGCCAGGTCCAGCCGATCGCGCAGGTCGGCCGACGGCGCCCCCTCGTCGGAGAACGACAGGCCGGCGTCGACCAGCGCATCGACCACTGCGACGTTGCCCGGCTGCTCGAAGAACGTCGCGATGGAGCGCGCCACCTCGCCGCCGATGTCGGGCAACGCCTGCAGCAGCACCGCGGGCGTGCTGCGCACGAACGCGAGCGAGCCCAGCCACTGCGCCAGCGACTTCGCCGTCGTTTCGCCCAGGTGCGGGATGCCGAGCGCGAACAGGAAGCGCGCCAGCGTGGTGCGGCGACTGGCGTCGATGCCGGCGACGAGGTTTTCGGCCCACTTGGTCGCGAGCTTGCCGCCGGTCTCGACGGCCAGGTGCGCGCGCAGGAACGCAGCGTCCTTCCACACCGGCGCCTCCTGCGCGAGCACCGCCTCGCCCTCGGCGTCGAGCACCAGCCCGCCCTTGCTGTCGGTGATCGCCTGCTGGAAGTCGTCGGCGGTCGCGGCGTCGAGCGCGGTCTTCATCCGCACCAGGTCGGCGACTTTCAGCGCGTAAAGATCGGCCGGCGAATGCACGAAGCCGAACTCGACCAGGGCCTCGGCCTGCTTGTCGCCCAGGCCCTCGATGTCCATCGCACGACGCGAGGCGAAGTGGCGCACGGCCTCCTTGCGCTGCGCCGGGCACGTCAGCCCGCCGCTGCAGCGCCAGGCGATGGCGCCCTCCTCGCGCACCAATTCGGAGCCGCAGACCGGGCAGTCGACCGGCATCGTCCACGGCACGGCGCCGGCGGGGCGCCGGTCTTCGATCACGCGCACGATCTCGGGAATCACGTCGCCGGCGCGGCGCACGATCACCGTGTCGCCCTCGCGCGCGTCGAGCCGCGCGATCTGGTCGGCGTTGTGCAACGTCGCGTTGGTCACCGTGACGCCGGCGACCTGCACCGGCTCGAGCCGCGCGACCGGCGTGACCGCGCCCGTGCGGCCGATCTGCACCTCGATCGCGCGCAGCAGCGTCGACTGCTCCTGCGCCGGGAACTTGTGCGCCAGTGCCCAGCGCGGCGAGCGCGACACGAAGCCCATCGCCGCCTGCTGGTCGTAGTCGTCGAGCTTGTAGACCACGCCGTCGATGTCGTACGGCAGGTCGTCGCGCCGCGCGCCGATGCGGCGGAAATAGGCGATCAGGCCGTCGAAGCCGGTCGCGGTCTCGACCTCGGGCGCGACCGGGAACCCGAACGCGCGCAGCATCGCCAGCGTCTGCGAATGGGTCTCGGGCAGTTCCAGCCCGCGCACCTCGCCGACCGAATAGGCGAAGAACGCCAGCGGCCGGCGGCGCGTGACCGCCGGATCGAGCTGGCGCAGCGAGCCGGCCGCGCCGTTGCGGGGATTGGCGAGTAGTTTCTCGTTGCTCTCCAACGCCTTCGCGTTCCAGTCGGCGAAGGCCTTGCGCGGCATGTAGATCTCGCCACGCACCTCCAGCACTGCCGGCGGCGCGCCGTCGACGCGGAGCCGGAGCGGCACCGCGCGCACCTGGCGCAGGTTGCCGGTGACATTCTCGCCGGTGCTGCCGTCGCCGCGCGTCGCGCCCTTTACGAACACGCCGTCCTCGTAGCGCAGGCTGATCGCCAGGCCGTCGAGCTTGGGCTCGACCGAGAACACGGGCGCTGCGATGTCGAGCTTCTGCTCGATCCGGCGCTCGAAATCGGCGACCTCGGCAAAGCGCGTGCGGTCGTCGGCATCGTCGGGCGCGTCGGCGCACTCGAACGCGTTGGCCAGCGACAGCATCGGGATCGCGTGGCGCACCTCGGGGAAGCCGCCGTCGGGCCGGCTGCCGACGGTGCGGGTCGGCGAGTCGTCACGCGCGAGCTCGGGATGCGCGGTCTCCAGCGCCTCGAGTTCGCGCATCAGCGCGTCGTAGTCGGCGTCCGGGATCGACGGATCGTCGAGCACGTAATAGCGGTGATTGGCGTCTTCGATACGCGCGCGCAGTTCGGCGACACGCTCGGCGGGGGCAGGTCTGGACATGTGCAGATTGTAGGCGCCCGGCCTGTCGTCGGCGCCCGGCCTGCCCCCCCACCCGTAGGAGCGCGCTTGCGCGCGATGGCGCTCTACCGTGCAAGCCCGATCGCGCGCAAGCGCGCTCCTACGGAGTGAGGGTGGCGCTTGGATCGAGATCGCGGGCGGTCAGGTGACTGATGCCGGAGATCGACATCCGCCCGCCGTCACCAGCGCGGGCTGCGGGTCACCGGCGGCACGTCGCGCTCGCGGTCCCAGGCGCGCAGTTCGTCGCGCAGGCCGGCGATGCGCTGGCGACCCAGTGCGTTGCGCTGCTCGTCGAGCAGCACGCCGTCGAGCAACTCGGCCATGCGCTCGGCGGTGGGCAGCATCGCGTCCCAGGCATCGAGCGCGCGGACCGGGGCCGGCAGCGTCAGGAAGAACGCGATCGCCGGAGTCTCCAGCGTCTGGATCTCGCTCATCTCGAAGCTGCCGGGGCTGCGGATGTTGGCGACGCTGAAGATCGGGCCGCGCTCGGGATGCCCGTCGACGAGGCGGTGGAAGACGTTCATGTGGCCGTAGGTCAGGCCGGTCTTCTCGGCCGCCACCACGATGTCGGGCCCGCGCAGCACGTTGCCCGCGCGCGCGGCGATGTACAGGGTGACGATCTTGTCGAAGTCGTCGGTGTTGCGCTTGCCCAGTTCGCTGTTGGGCGAGACGGCGCCGACCGTGCGGTCGAGCAGGTCCATCTCCGCCTGCACCGCGGCGCCGTCGTCGGCGGCCTGCGCGGGATCGCCCTCGCCCAGGTCGCGCTCGAGCTGCGCGCCGAGCGTGGGCTCGAGCCGCGCGTCGTCGGCGGGCGCGATGCGCCGCCCCTGTCCGCCCCGCGGGCGCGTACCGAAGTACCAGATCGCCGCCATCAGCAGCGCGCCGGCGACGATGATCCCGATACGCAGCATCCACTCGTCGGACATTGGCGGTGTTCTCCTAGGCAGCGCCGGCCAGTCGCGTGGCTTCGGCAAGATCGACGGACACCAGACGGCTGACGCCCGGCTCGCGCATGGTAACGCCACTGAGCTGGGATGCGGCCTCCATCGTCGCCTTGTTGTGGCTGACGAACAGGAACTGCACCTGCTCGCTCATCTCGCGGACCATCGCGGTGAAGCGGCCGACGTTGGCCTCGTCGAGCGGCGCGTCGACCTCGTCGAGCAGGCAGAACGGGGCCGGGTTGAGCTGGAAGATCGAGAACACCAGCGCGACCGCGGTCATCGCCTTCTCGCCGCCCGACAGCAGCGAGATGTTGGACACGCGCTTGCCCGGCGGGCGCGCCATGATCGCCACGCCGGTGTCGAGCAGGTCGTCGCCGGTCAGTTCCAGGTAGGCGTGGCCGCCGCCGAACAGCCGCGGGTACAGGGCCTGGACGCCGGCGTTGACCCGATCGAAGGTGTCCTTGAAGCGGCCGCGGGTCTCGCGGTCGATCTTGCGGATCGCCTCCTCCAGCGTCTCGAGCGCGGCAGTGAGGTCGGCGTCCTGCGCGTCGAGGTACTCCTTGCGCTGCGCGGCCTCGGCGTGCTCGGCGATCGCGGCCAGGTTGACCGGCTCCAGGCGCCGCAGGCGCGCATCGAAGTCGGCGACCATCTTTTCCCAGTCCTTCGCATTGGCCGCATCGTCGAGGCCATTGAGGACATCGTCGACGACGAAGCCCGCTTCGACGACCTGCGCGCCGAGCTGGTCGGCGGCGATGACCAGGGCCTGCTGGTCGAGCCGGCGCTGGCCGATCGCCTCGCGCTGGGTCAGCGCCTGGGCATCGCGCTGCTGGCGGACCTGCTCGTAGGTGCGCAGTTCGTTGTCGATGCCTTCGACCGCCGAACGCGCCTGCGCCAGCGCCTGCTCGGTGCGCACGCGCTCCTCGAGCGCGACCTGGCGCTGGTCCTCGAGTGCGTCGACCGGCGAATCGCCGCCGGCCAACTGCGCCGACAGCTCGCCGAGCCGGTTGTCGAGCTGGCCGCGCTGGCCACCCATGCGCGCCAGCGCCTGGGTCAGCGAGGCGACCTGCGCGCGCTGCGATTCGAGCGTCAGCGCCAATGCGTGCGCGGTGTCGCGCGATTCGCGCGCGGCCGCGCGGGCGGCGTCGCGGGCCTCTGTGAGGCGGCGGCGCTCGGCTTCCAGCGCGGCACGCGCGGACTCCAGGTCGCCCATGCTGCCGACCGCTTCCTCGAGCCGGGCGCGCGCCTCGCGCGCCTGCTGCGCGGCCTGGGCCAGCGTCTCGTCGAGCTGCACAAGCTCGGCGTCGATGCGCGCGATGCGGGTGCGCGCGGCCTCGACCCGGCCCTGCTGGCTCTGCACCTGGCCGGCGAGCTCGGACACGCCGCGATGGGCCAGGTACAGCGCGCGCTGCGCCTCCTCGCGCTGCTGCTCGGCGGCGAGCAGGCGGTCGCGGCCGCTGGCGATGCCGCGCTCCAGCTCGTGTTCCTGGTCCTGCAGCGCGGCGATCTCCTCGCGCAGCGCCTGGATCTCGCGCTCGCGCAGCAACGCGCCCTGCTTGGCCGCGCCCGAGCGCGACACCCGCACCCAGCCCGCGCCCAGGCGCTCGCCGCTGCGGGTGATGACCGAATCGTGCTCGCCCAGACCGGCCTGCAGCGCGCGCGCCTGGGCCAGGGTGTCGGCGACGTGCAGGCGCGCCAGCAACCGCCGGATCGCCAGCGGACCCTGCACCCTGGCCGCCAGCGAAGTGGGCGCGAACTGCGCCGTCGCCTCGTCGGCGGCGACCAGCGCCAGCCGGCTCTCGCCCAGTTCGCCAAGCGCGTCGACCAGCTCGGCAGGCACGCCGTCACCGTCGACCAGCACGCCCTCGATCAGCTGGCCCAGCGCGCTCTCGACCGCGAACTCCCAGCCCGCCTCCACGCGCAGCCGCTCGCCCACGCGCGTAGCCGAGTCGAGGCCGCGCTGACGCAGCCATTCGACCGCCGCGCCCTGCTCCTGGCCGAGCGCGGCGTGCTGCAGCGTCTCCAGCGAGGCCAGCCGGCCGCGGGCCTCCTGCGCGCGCTTGCGCACGCCCGAGAGCTCCTCCTGGGCCAGGCGCTGGGCGTCCTGCAGTTCGACGGCCGCATCCTTGCGCGTCTCCAGCGTCTCGCCGAGCGCGTCGAGGGCGGCCTTCTGCTCCTCGTGCCGGATCTGGATGTCCTCGAAGGCCTCGCTCAGCGCGTCGACGTCGAAGCCGTCGCGCTCGGCCTGCAGCTGCTCGCGCCGGCGGCCGGTCTCCAGCGCCTGGCGGTCGAGGTAGTCGACGCGCGTGCGCTCGACGTCGCCGGCGCGCGCCGCCTCGCCCTGCTCGCGGTTGTGCGCCTCCCAGCGGCCCTGCCAGTCGGCGAGCGCGGTCTCGGCGTCGCGCAGCGCATCCTGGCGCACCGCGTCGTCGTCCTGCAGTTGCGCCAGCCGCGGCTCGGCGTCGGCGATGCTCTCGTGCAGGGTGTCGAGCCGCAGCTGGTCCTGGTCGATGTGCGCGCCAATCTCGGCCAGCTGCGCCTGGGCCTCGTCGCGGGCCTTGAGCAGGCGCGCCGACAGCTCGCGCTGGTGCTGGATCTGCTGCTCGATCCGCGCGAGCGCGCCGCTGACCTCGTAGCTCTGCGCCTGCGCGCGGTTGAGCGCCTCGGCGGCCTCGTGGCGGCGCTCGCGCCCAGTCTCGGGCTCGCGCTCGGCCTCGCGCTGCTCGGCGATCAGCTGCTCGAGCCGGGTCTCCTCCTGCGCCAGGCCCTCGCGCAGCGCGCGCAGCCGCGAATCGAGCGTGCGCCACTCCAGCGCCTTCCATTCGGCGTCGCGGACCTTCCGCTCGGCCTGGATCGCGGTGTACTGCTCGGCCTGCCGGGCCTGGCGGGCCAGGTGCTGCAGCTGCTTGCCGACCTCCTCGCGCAGGTCGCCCAGCCGGTCGAGGTTCTCGCGGGTGTGCCGGATCCGGGTCTCGGTCTCCTTGCGGCGCTCCTTGTACTTGGAGATGCCGGCCGCCTCCTCGAGGTAGATGCGCAGATCCTCGGGCTTGGCGTCGATGACCTGGCTGATCATGCCCTGCTCGATGATCGAGTAGCTGCGCGGCCCCAGGCCCGTGCCCAGGAACAGGTCGGTAATGTCGCGGCGGCGGCACTTGGTGCCGTTGAGGTAGTAGCCGCTCTGCCCGTCGCGACTGACGGTGCGCTTGACCGAGATCTCGTTGAACGCCGCGAACTCGCCGGCGATCGTGTGGTCGCTGTTGTCGAAGACCAGCTCGACCATCGCCTGGGAGACCGGCTTGCGCGCGGTCGAGCCGGCGAAGATCACGTCGGTCAGCGAGTCGCCGCGCAGCCGGCTGGCCGAGGACTCGCCCATGACCCAGCGCACCGCGTCGATGATGTTGGACTTGCCGCAGCCGTTCGGGCCGACGACGCCGGTCATGTTCGTCGGCAGGTGCAGCGTGGTCGGGTCGACGAAGGACTTGAAACCGGCGAGCTTGATCGTGGACAGGCGCATGCGGGCGTCGGGAGCCTCGTGGCGCCGGCGGGCCGGCGCCGGGTCGTGGAGCGGCGGGTGCGCACGCGACGACCGGCCCGGGCGGTGGAGCCGCGAGGCGGGCCGCGCGCCGCGCGCGCGCAAGCGGCCAGTATAGCGGCCGGCCGGACCGCGGCGCCCGGCCCGCCTCGTGGCGCCTACGCGACCAGGCGGGCGCCGGTCTCGACGTCGAATGCGTGCACGCGCCCGGCCGGGATGGCCAGCGGCAGGGTCTCGCCGGGCACCGGCACCCGGTCGGGCGGCAGCCGCGCGACCAGCGTGCGCTCGCCCAGCCGCAGGTTCACGAAGATCTCGCTGCCCACCGCCTCGACGACCTCCACTACCGGCGCCAGTCCGGCGTCGGCGGGCGCGGCCGGCAGCAGGTGCTCGGGCCGGATGCCCAGGTCGACCTCGCGGCCATCCCAGGCCTGCGGCAGCCCCGCCTCGCCCAGCGCCAGCGCGGTGCCGTCGCCCAGCGCCAGCCGCCAGCCGGCCTCGCCGCGCTGCAGGCGGCCGCGCAGCACGTTCATCGCCGGGCTGCCGAGGAAGGTCGCCACGAACAGGTTGGCCGGCCGCTCGTACAGCGCCATCGGGGTGTCGATCTGCTGGATCTGCCCGTCCTTGAGCACGACGATGCGCTGGCCCAGCGTCATCGCCTCGATCTGGTCGTGGGTGACGTAGATCATGGTCGTGCCCAGCGAGCGGTGCAGCCGCGCGATCTCCACACGCATGCCCGCGCGCAGCTTGGCATCGAGGTTGGACAGCGGCTCGTCGAGCAGGAACACCTGCGGCTGGCGCACCAGCGCGCGGCCCAGCGCCACGCGCTGGCGCTGGCCGCCCGACAGCTGTCCGGGCTTGCGGTCGAGCACCTTGTCCAGCTCCAGCACGCGGGCCGCCTCGGTCACGCGCGACGCGATGTCGGCCTTGTCCTGGCCGCGCAGCTTCAGCCCGAACGCGAGGTTCTCGGCCACGCTCATGTGCGGGTACAGCGCGTAGCTCTGGAACACCATCGCGATGTCGCGGTCCTTCGGCGCGACGTCGTTGACCACGCGCTCGCCGATCGTCAGCGTGCCGTCGCTGATCGCCTCCAGGCCGGCGACCATGCGCAGCAGCGTCGACTTGCCGCAGCCCGACGGGCCGACCAGCACCAGCAGCTCGCCGTCGGCGACCTCGAAGCTCGCGCCCGCCACGCCCACGTAGCCATTGGGGTACACCTTGCGTACCGCGTCGAACCGCACCTTCGCCATGGCCTCTCCCGCTTCGGACGTGTCGTCGTTGGAATGATGGAGCCGGCGACGCGGGACCGCCGCGCGCCGGCATGCAATGCGCTATTCTGGCATGTAATCGTTTACACGCCAGCGGGCGACGGCCGGAACGCCGCCGCGACCGGGCGCGCATCGGGCCGGGCCGGCGTCGCACGGCACGCGGCGCGGCGGGCATTGCGGTCCCGGGCGATTGCACGACACACTTCGCGATTCCCCTTTCCGTGAACACGAGGCGAACCAGGCGTCCATGCACGACACTCTGCTGCTGTTCGGCGCCACCGGCGATCTGGCGCAACGCTACCTGTTCCCGTCGCTGCTGCACCTGCTGCGCGACCGGCTGCTGCCCGCCGACTTCCGGGTCGTGGCGATCGCGCGCAGCGAGCACGACGACGAGAGCTTCCGCGGCTGGCTGCGCGAACGGCTCGGCGACGACTACGACGCCGCCGCCCTCGACGAGCTGCTGCACCGCGTGCGCTACGTGCCGGTGGACCTGTCCGACCCCGATGCCATGGCGCGCACGCTCGCGCCGTTCGCCGATCGCCCGGCGGTCAGCTACCTGTCGACGCCGCCCAACCTGTTCGCGTCCGCGTGCCGCGGCCTGAAGGCCGCCGGCCTGCTCGAGCCGCCCTCGCGCCTGGTGCTGGAGAAGCCGATCGGCCACGACCTGGCGAGCGCGCGCGAGATCGACGCCACGCTCAAGGCCGCGCTCGACGAGTCGCGGATCTTCCGCATCGACCACTACCTGGGCAAGGCGCCGGTGCAGAACCTGCTGGCGCTGCGGCTGGGCAACACCCTGTTCGAGGCGGTCTGGGAACGGCGCTGGATCGAGTCGGTCGACATCATCGTCGCCGAGACCGCCGGCGTGGATGGCCGCGAGGGCTATTACGCCGACTACGGCGCGCTGCGCGACATGGTGCAGAACCACATGCTGCAGCTGCTCGCGCTGATCGCGATGGAGCCGCCGGCGGCGATGGATCCCGATGCGATCCGCGACGAGAAGCGCAAGGTGCTGCGCGCACTGCGGCCGATGGCGCCGTCGGCCGCCGAGGCCGACAGCATCCGTGGCCGCTACCGCGACGGCGTGGTCGACGGCCGCGCGGTCCAGGGCTTTGGCCACCGCGACGACGTCGAGACCTTCGTCGGCCTGCGCGCGTGGATCGACAACTGGCGCTGGGCCGGCGTGCCGTTCCGGCTGGTGACCGGCAAGCGCATGCCCTCGCGCACGACCGAGGTCGTGGTCACGTTCAAGCCGGTCACCCACTGGCTGTTCGGTGCCGACGAGCGCAAGCGCGCGCGCGCCAACCAGCTGCGCGTGCGGCTGCAGCCCGAGGAGACGATCGAGCTGGGCCTGATGGGCAGCCTGGCGGCCTCGGAATGGAGCGCCAACGAGCTGCAGCCCATGTCGCTGGACCTGGCGATGCTGCCGCCCAAGCGCCGCATCGCCTACGAGCGGCTGATGATCGACGCGCTCAAGGGCGACCAGACCCTGTTCGTCCGCGACGACGAGGTCGAGGCCGCATGGCGCTGGATCGACAGCGTCAGCGAGGCCTGGCGCCAGGCCGGCACGCCGGTCCGTGACTATCCGGCCGGGTCCTGGGGCCCGCCCGAGGCCATCCCGTTCCTGCCGCGCACCCTGACCACGCACAACGGACGCAAGTCGTGACCGACGCCCCCCTCGCCCTGCTCGCCGACATCGGCGGCACCAACGCGCGCTTCGCGCTGGCCGACACCGCCAGCGCCACGCCGCTGCAGCTCGACACCGTGCAGGGCTTCGCGGTCGCCGACTTCCCCTCGCTGGCCGACGCCGCCCAGCATTACCTGCAGGTCATCGGTCACGACGGCGAATCGCGCATCCGCCGCGGCGTGTTCGCCGTCGCCGGCCGCGTGGACGGCGACGAGGCGCGGATCACCAATCACCCGTGGGTGATCTCGCGCCGTCGCACGTCCGAGCGCCTGGGCTTCGACGACGTCGAGCTGGTCAACGACTTCGCCGCGCAGGCGATGGCGATCCCGCTGCTGCAACCCGGCGACTACACCGCGATCGGCGGCGTGCCGTGGTCGGTGCCCGAGCGCGCCGATGCGCCGTGCACCTACGCGGTCATCGGTCCGGGCACCGGCCTGGGCGTCGGTGCGCTGGTGGTCCGCGACGGCCGCCATTACCCGCTCGAGACCGAGGGCGGCCACGTCAGTTTCCCGCCGGGCACGCCGGAGGAGACGCGCATCCTCGAGCGGCTCAGCGCGCAGTTCGGGCGCGTGTCCAACGAGCGGCTGATCTGCGGGCCGGGCCTGGTCAACATCCACCATGCGCTGTGCGAGATCGCCGGCGTCGATCCCGGTCCGCTGCAGCCGGCCGACGTGACCGCACGCGCGCAGGCCGGCGACCCCCTGTGCGCGCGCGCGGTCGACATCTTCTGCGCGGTGTTCGGCGCGATCGCCGGCGACCTGGTGCTGACGCTCGGCGCCTGGGACGGCGTGTTCCTGACCGGCGGCCTGGTGCCCCGGATGCTCGACTCGATCCGCCACTCGGGTTTCCGCCAGCGCTTCGAGCACAAAGGCCGCTTCTCGCCGAACATGGGCCGCGTGCCGAGCCTGGCGGTGCTGCATCCTCACGCCGGGCTGCTCGGCGCGGCCGCGATCGCCGTGCGCAGGGCCGCGCAATGAGCCCGCAGCGGGCCGGCGACTTTGGCAATGTGCCCGGAATCGGTCACGATGGGCGCATGCACCTGCACGCCTACGACTCCGCGACCCAGTGGACCTGGGGCGCCGCGATCGCCATTTCCTCGGCGATCGCCCGCGACCTGCGCGAGCGTCCACGCGCCCGCCTGCTGCTGTCGGGCGGCAAGACGCCCGGCCCCGTCTACGCCGCGCTGTCGAAGTCCCCGCTGCCGTGGGAGAACGTCGACGTCGCGCTGGTCGACGAGCGCTGGCTGCTGCCCGAGGATCCGGACAGCAACGCACGCCTGGTGCGCGAGACGCTGATCCAGAACAAGGCGCAGCAGGCGCGGCTGGAGACGATCACGCGCGCCGGCCGGCCGTTCGACGAAGCGGTCTCGACCGCCAACCTGCACGCGCGCCAGCCCGCCGGCGTCGTGGTGCTCGGCATGGGCGACGACGGCCACACCGCATCGCTGTTCCCGGGCATGCAGGATCTCGACGATGCGCTGTCGGCGCCGACGCCCTACGTCGGCGTCGATGCGAGCGGCTGCCCGGGCGCGCAGCGCTGGAGCCGCCGCATCAGCCTCACGCCGGCCGGCTTGGCGCCCGCCCACACCCGGCTGCTGCTGATCCGCGGCGAGCGCAAGCGCGCGCTGCTCGAGCAACTGTTGCGCAGCGACGACGTCCGCGAGTATCCCGCGCGCATCGCGTTGACCGTGCCGGGCGCAGACTTGCACGTGCACTGGTGCCCGTGATCGACGGCATCCGCTCGCCGCGTCCGCGTCGTCGGGCACGCCTCCCTTCCTTCCCGTCTCATCGCCGCCGCCAATGAGCCTGCATCCCGTTCTGCATTCCGTCACCGAGCGCATCCGCAAGCGCAGCGCCGCGTCGCGTCGCGCGTACCTGGACGGCATCGCGCGCATGCGCGACGAGGGGCCGCTGCGCGGCCGCCTGAGCTGCGCCAACCTCGCCCACGGCTTCGCCGGCTGCGGGCCGACCGACAAGCTGCGCCTGCGCAACGAGCCGACGCCGAACCTGGGCATCGTCACCGCCTACAACGACATGCTCTCGGCGCACCAGCCCTACGAGACCTATCCGGCGTTCATCCGCGAGACCGCGCGCGCGCTCGGCGCGACCGCGCAGGTCGCCGGCGGCGTGCCGGCGATGTGCGATGGCGTCACCCAGGGCCGCGCCGGCATGGAACTGTCGCTGTTCTCGCGCGACGTCATCGCCCAGGCGACCGCCATCGGCCTGTCGCACGACATGTTCGACGCCAGCCTGTACCTGGGGATCTGCGACAAGATCGTGCCCGGCCTGCTGATCGGCGCCCTCGCCTACGGCCACCTGCCCGCGGTGTTCGTGCCCGGCGGGCCGATGACGCCCGGCGTGCCGAACAAGACCAAGGCCGAGGTGCGCGAGCGCTACGCGGCCGGCGAGGCCACCCGCGCCGAGTTGCTCGAGGTCGAGGCGCAGTCCTACCACTCGCCCGGCACCTGCACGTTCTACGGCACCGCGAACTCGAACCAGACCCTGCTCGAGGCGATGGGCGTGCAGCTGCCGAGCGCGGCCTTCATCAACCCGGGCACCCCGCTGCGCGAGGCGTTCACGCGCGAGGCGGTCGCGCGCGCGCTGGCGATCACCGCGCTGGGCGAGGACTACCGGCCGCTGGGCGAGCTGATCGACGAGCGCGCCATCGTCAACGCGATCGCGATGCTGATGGCGACCGGCGGCTCGACCAACCACACGATCCATTGGATCGCGGTGGCCCGCGCGGCCGGCATCGTGCTGACCTGGGACGACATGGACGCGCTGTCGCAAATCGTGCCGCTGCTGGCGCGGGTCTATCCCAACGGCGAGGCGGACGTGAATCGCTACCACGCCGCCGGCGGCAACGCCTTCGTGTTCCGCGAACTGCTCGACGCCGGGCTGATGCACGGCGACATCCCGACCGTCGTGCCCGGCGGCATGCGCGCCTACTGCGACGATCCCAAGGTCGACGGCGACCGCGTGGTGTACACGCCGGGCATCGCCACCAGCGCCGACGACGCCGTGCTGCGTCCGGTCTCGGCGCCGTTCGAGGCCCAGGGCGGCCTGCGCCTGCTGCGCGGCAACCTCGGCCGCTCGCTGATCAAGCTCTCGGCGGTTAAGCCGGAGTTCCGCACGATCGAGGCCCCGGCCGTCGTCGTCGACACGCCGCAGGCGCTCAACCGGCTGCACGCGGCCGGCGCGCTGCCGCGCGACTTCGTCGCCGTCGTGCGCTACCAGGGGCCGAAGGCCAACGGCATGCCGGAGCTGCACTCGCTCGCGCCGCTGCTGGGCATGCTGCAGAACCAGGGCCGGCGCGTCGCGCTGGTCACCGACGGCCGCCTGTCGGGCGCGTCGGGCAAGATTCCCGCGGCGATCCACGTCACCCCCGAGGCCGCCCGCGGCGGACCGCTGGCCTACCTCCGCGAGGGCGACATCGTGCGCCTGGACGGCGAGGCCGGCACGCTCGAGGCGCTGGTCGACGCCGACGAATGGCACCGTCGCGAGGCCGCGCCCGACACCGCGCCGGCGCCCACCGACTTCGGCCGCAACCTGTTCGCGTTCAACCGCGCCAACGTCTCGCCGGCCGACCAGGGTGCACTGTCGATCTCCTGCGGCCCGGCCACCACCCACGGCGCGGTGTGGGACTACGACGCCGAGTACGATCTGGGCGCCGAGCCCGCCGCATTCGATGCACCGCACGACTCCAAGGACGCATGACCCGATGACGACGACTTCCTCGATGCAAGACCGCCAGCAGCGCGCCGCCGAGCTGCTGCGGGCCGCCGGCGTGCTGCCGGTGATCACCGTCGACAGCCTCGACCAGGCGCGCGCGCTCGCCGATGCCCTGCTCGAAGGCGGCCTGACCACGCTGGAACTGACGCTGCGCACGCCGGTCGCGATCGACGCGCTGGCCATGCTCAAGCGCGAGCGTCCGGAGATCGTCATCGGCGCAGGCACCGTGCTCAATGCCGACAACATCCGCGCCTCGATCGATGCCGGCGCCGATTTCCTCGTCACCCCGGGCACGACCGCGCGCCTGGCCGAGGCCCTGGCACAGGCCGACGTGCCGGCCGTGCCCGGCGCCGCGACGCCGACCGAGTTCCTGGCGCTGCGCGACCTGGGCTTCCGCAACTGCAAGCTGTTCCCGGCCAGCGCGGTCGGCGGGCTGGCGATGCTCAAGGGCCTGGCCGGCCCGGTGCAGGACATGCGCTTCTGTCCGACCGGCGGCATCTCCGAGTCCAACGCCGCCGAGTTCCTGGCGCAGCCGAACGTGCTGTGCATCGGCGGCTCGTGGATGCTCGACAAGGCGTGGCTGGCCGCCGGCGATTACGCGCGCGTACGCGAGGCCTCGTCCCGCGCCGCGGCGATCGTGCGCGAGGCGCGCGCGGGCTGATCCCGCCGGGGCGCCTCGCGCGCGAGCACGTTTCCGGAAAGGCCCCTCGCGCGCAAGCGCGCTCCTACGGTGGCATGGCGGCATTTACGCGTGCGCGGAGTGGCGCACGCTCCGCAGGGCGTTCCGGGCGAATCTCCCGCGCAGTGGGCGCGATCCCGCAATCGATCGCCAGGGCATCGCACGCGGTTGACCGAGATCATGGCGATGCGCCCCGCGGAGGACGAAGGTGCGCCTACCCCACACGAAGACACCGTCATGTCGATCCGCACGCTCCGCCGCCGCGCACTGCCGCTGCTGCTCGCCGCCCTGCCCCTTGCCGCCCTCGCCGACGAACCCGGCCCGTCCCTCGACCTGCGCTATCGCTACGAGCACGTCGAACAGGACGGCCTCGCGCGCGACGCCGACGCGCACACGCTGCGCGCGCGCCTCGGCTACCTGACGCCGCAATGGCACGGCTGGTCGGCGCTCGGCGAGATCGACGGCATCGCGCACCTGGGCTCGGAACGCTTCAACGACACGCGCAACGGCGAGCGCGCCTATCCCGTCGTCGCCGATCCCGACGGCGCCGAGGTCAACCAGGCCCTCGTGCGCTGGGCCTTCGGCGGTGGCACCGCGACGTTCGGCCGCCAGCGCATCAACCTCGGCAACCAGCGCTTCGTCGGCGGCGTCGCCTGGCGCCAGAACGAACAGACCTATGACGCGGTCCGGCTGCAGCTCTCGCCGTTCGACCGGCTCACGTTCGACTACGCGGTCATCGGCCGCATCCACACCGTCTTCGGCCCCGACGACGGTGCCTTCGCCACCCGCGCCAATCCCGCCGACATCGACGGCCGCAGCCACCTGCTGCAGGCCAGCCTGCGCGTCGCACCGGCGCTGTCGGCCACCGCGTACCACTACCGCCTCGACCTCGACGGGATCGCGGGGTCGGCGACCGCGCCGCTCGGCACGCTGTCGAGCCACACCACCGGCCTGCGCCTGGAAGGCAAGTCCGGCGCCTGGCGCTACGCCGCCGAGATCGCCCGCCAGCGCGACCTGGGCGACAACCCCTGGGCGCTCGACAGCCGCTACGCGCTCGGCGAACTGGGCTACCAATGGCGCGGCACGACCTTCAAGGCGGGCTACGAATCGCTCGGCGGCGGCGACGGCACCGGCAACCGCGCGTTCCAGACCCCGCTTGCGACCAAGCACGCGTTCCAGGGCTGGGCCGACGTGTTCCTGACCACACCCGCGTCGGGCGTCGTCGACCGCTATGTCGGCGCGACCGTCCCGCTGGGCGGCGGCAGCCTGCAAGCCTGGTACCACGACTTCTCGCCCGAGCGCGGCGGCGGCGACTACGGCGACGAGATCGACCTGTCCTACGCCCACGCGATCCCGGGCGTGAAGGGCCTGTCCGGGCTGCTCAAGCTCGCCCGCTATCGCAGCGACGATGCGGCGCGCACGCTCGACACCGACAAGCTGTGGGTGCAGTTGCAGTACGCGTACTGACGCGGCGGTCGGCCCGTGCGCGGCGGATGCGCCGCCGCGCACGGAGAGGCGACGTCAGCCCAGCGTGGCCTTGAGGGAATCCGCGGTCGCACGGTCGATCACACCGGCTGCGACCGCATCGTCGAGCGCGGCCACTGCCGCGTCGGCCCATTCGCCGCCGTAGCCGGCCAGGTGTTCGACCCACATCTCCAGACGCCCGTCGCGTGCGAGCAGGCCGATCGTCTCGGCGCGATAGGCCGCGTCGTCGTTGCGGATCAGGTTGTTGGCCAGCGCCAGTTCGAAGCTCGGGCTGGCCCCATCGCGCTCGTAGTCGGCGCGCGCGGTCTCGCGCTGCTGCGCAGCGTCGCCGAACAGCTCCGGCGACGCCGTCTTCGCCAGTTCGAAGGCCTGCGGGTAGTTCGCTTCCAGATAGTCGCGCAGCATGGCCTCGCGGCCGGAGGACGAGGTGGGCAACGCCGACTGGATGCCGAACAGGTCCCAGGCGAAATCGGGGTTGCCTTGCGCCAGGGCGTCGGCGAAGTCCTGCACCTGCCCGGATGGGATCCCTGCGGCGACGGCCAGGTCGGCGAAGGCCGCCAGATGGCCCGGCGATTCGCCGATCTCCGGATGCGCGGCGATCAGGGCCTGGAAATCCTTCGCGTCGAGGCCGAGCTCGGCCGCCACCTCGTGCGCCTTCTCGCCGGCGAACAGCATCTGTTCGATCACGTCGGGTTCGACCCCGGCCGCTTCGAGGTAGCCGCGCAGTTCCTCGCGCGTCTGGTGCTTGTCGATGGCGTCGCCGATGAAGCCGCCGAGCGTCGAGATCACGGTGCCGATCGCGTTGACCAGGATGCCGGGCACCTGGCCGCCGGGAAATGCGGACACCGCACTGCCCATGACGCTGAACGCATCGCCGATCGCGGCGATGGCGTAGCCGACGTTGTCGTTGTCGCCGGCCTTCTGCGCGTTGAGGACCATCGAGGTCGCGCTGGCGACGACGCCCAGTGCGGGCGCCAGGCGCGTCGCGAACGCAGCGAAGCGCGCCGCATCGTCGCCGTACTGCGCCAGACGCCCGGCGTCGGCGAAGTGCTTGGTCGCGCCGGCCAGCAGGTTGAGGCCGCTCTCGCCGGCCGAAGCGAAGCCTTGCACCGCTTCGAGGTAATTGCCCTCCGCTCCGTTTTCGGCGGCCTTGACCGCACCGATGACCACGCCGGCCGCCGACAGCGCGCGCTGGAACGGCGATGCGTCCCCGAAGCCATCGGCCAGCTTCTTGAGCGCGTCGAAATTGCCGTCGCCGGCCTGCTCGAGCAGGCGGAAGCCCTCGGCGAAGCTGTCGACACCGCCCTTGAGGTTCTTGAACAGCGAGTGGGCGTCCTTGAACGGCTCGAACAGCGCCTTGAGTTCGGCGATCGCCGCGTCGAGGTCGCCGTCGTGCCTGCCGACGATCTCGACCGCGGCTGCGCTCGAGATCCGCTCGAACAGGTCGCCCTGCAACGTGTCGGCGTGCGCGGCGAACGCCTGTCCCAGCGCCGACGTCGGCGCGGCACCGATCTCGCTCAGCAACGCGAGCGCCATCTCGCCGTGGCCCGAGTCGGCCAGCCGGCCGAGCATGTCGACCACCTGCTGGGCGACGTCGGGATCGCGGATCGCGCCGTCGAGCAGCGCATCGCGGTTCTGCTCGACATACTGCGCCAGCGCATCGCCCGCCTCGATCTCGGCCGCGTAGACCTCGGCATGGCCTTCGGCGCTACGGAATGCCTCGATGAAGTCGGCCTGCTGCTCCGGTGTCAGCGGCCCGGCCCGCAGCAGGAAGGTGTTGAGTTCCTCGTCGAGCTTGTCGACCGCGGCCTTGGCGTCGTCGTAGTCCTTGCCCAGCGACTCGAGCGTGGTCGCCGCCTCGCCGCTCGCCTGCGTGCGCCCGACGTTGTCGATGCCCAGCCTGCCGGCGACATCGGCCCAGCCCGCGCTGTCGGCCGCGGCGTGCCGGATGCCGCCCTCGCTGAGCACGCCGCGTTCGACCGCGACGCCGAGCGCGTGCGTCATGGCCTCGCGCGCGGCATCGCCGTCGGCGCCGGCGAACGCATACGCGCCGCCGGCGTCGCGGCTGTAGAGCCCGTGCAGCGGCGCGACGACCGACGCGAGCAGATCGGCGTCGTCCGCCAGCCGGACCAGTTCGGCCAGGTACGCGGGCTCGCTCGCGTGCTCGCGCGCCAGCTCGGACAGCTGGTAGGGCCCGCTGATCGCACCGGTGTCCAGGCCCGCCGCCGAGAAATCGTCCTGCGCCCGTTGCCGCTGCTGCGCCTCGATCCGCGCGATGTCCATCGGCGGCAGCGCGGGGCTCTGCGCGCTCGTCGCGGGCGAAGCCCCGCCCGCCGGCGCCTGGTAGGCCTCGCGGACATCGGCCGGCGCGCGCATGTCGACGGCCGACGCCACCGCGTCCTGTCCGAAGACATCGTCCAGCCGCGCCAGGTTGTCGGCGTCGAGCCGCGTCGCCAGCTCGTTCAGCAGCCCCTGCCGCTCGCTGGCCGGCAGCGCCTGAACGTCGCTGCGCAGCGTATCGAGCGCGGCCGCGTCCATGCCCGCGACGGTGGCATTGGCGGCGTCGCGGGACGCGCCCTGCAGCGTATCGACGGCAGGCGGCGGCGGTGGATCGAATGGACGGTGGGGCGAGACCTGGGCATTCATCGCGAGCTCCGCAAGGACGAAAGGACCCGGGTCGGGAACGGATGCCGGGCCTGGAGCCCGGACGGTAGCAACCACGGCCCCGGCGCTCCACTGGGGACGACCCTAGCGGCTCGTCTCTGGGCAGCCCCGTGCCCCCCTCCCGGCGCCGGAGGCGCCGACCTCCCGCCCTGCGGGGAGGTGGCGGCTCGGAATGTCGCATTCCATCGTCTCGCCGACCTCTCCCGTGGCGCGGGGGAGGTGGATCTGCCGGCCGGTGCACGCGCGACACGATCGGTTCGACGACGCTCGGGAGGCAGAAGGCGACGCGATCGACCGCGCGCGACATGGCACTGCCCCCTCCCCCGCAACGCGGGGGAGGGCTGAGGTGGGGCGCTGTTCGCCGCGCCCGCTCAGTCCAGCGTGCGTCCGGGCAGTTCCAGCGTCGCCGTGTCGACGGTGTCGGTCGCCGACTGCCCGAGCGCGATGCGGTAGCGGCCGGCGGGAATGCGCCAGCCGCGCGTGCGCGGGTCGTAGTCGGCGAACAGGCGCGGGGCCAGCGCCACTTCGACCTGGCGCGACTCGCCCGGCTGCAGCTCGAGCTTGTCCCAGCCGGCCAGCCGCAGCGGCGTGGCGTGGCCCTCGGGCAGGTGCACGTACAGCTGCGGCACCGCGGCGCCGGCACGCGCGCCGGTGTTGCGGACCTCGAAGCGCGCGGTCAGGCGCTCGCCGTCGGCGTGCACGGTCAGGTCCGACAGCGCGAAGCGCGTGTACGACAGGCCGTGGCCGAACGCGTAGCGCGGCGTCAGCCCCTTGGCCGCGAACCAGCGATAGCCGACGTTCGCGCCCTCGATGTCGTAATCGATCGTGTCCTCGGGCTTCTGCGGCGGATTGAAGCCCAGGCCGGGCACGTGCGGCCGCGGCAACTGCGACACGTCGACCGGCCAGGTGACCGGCAGGCGCCCGGACGGGTTGGCCGCGCCGGTCAGCAGGCGCGCGATCGCCTCGCCGCCGCGGATGCCCGGATACCAGGCCTGCAGGATCGCCGGCACGCGCTCGGCCCAGGGCAGCTCGACCGGGCCGTTGGTCTGCAGCACGACGGCCGTGCGCGGGTTGGCCGCGGCGACCGCCTCGACCAGCGCGTCCTGGCCATCGGGCAGGCGCATGTCCGGCAGGTCCACCGACTCGGCCGACCATTGCGTCGCGAACACGATCGCCACGTCGGCCTCGAGGGCGAGCCGCGCCGCGGCCGCGCGGTCGGTCCCGTCGACATAGTCGATGCGCGCCTGCGGCGCCGCCTCGCGCAGTGCCTGCAGCGGCGAGGACGGCTGGAACATCACCGGCCCGGGCCAGGTCGTCGGCTTCACGCCGGGCACGGCATTGGGCCCGCGCGAGGTCCAGCCGACCATCGACGAGCCACCGCCGGCGATCACGCCCCGGTCGGCATGGCCGCCGATCACTGCGATCCGGCGGACCTCGGTGCCGAGCGGCAACAGGTCGCCCGCGTTGCGCAGCAGGACCGCGCCTTCCTCGGCGGTGCGCTGCGCGACCGCGAAGCCGGCCGCGTCGAGCTCGGCATCGGGCGGCCTGCGCTGCGGCGGATGCTCGAAAGCGCCCACCGCGATCAGGCTGCGCAGGATGCGGTGCGCCATGTCGTCGAGTCGCGCCTGTGGCACGACGCCGGCATCGACCGCCATGCGCAGCGGACGATCGAAGTACACCGCCTTGTCGAACACCTCGCCGGCCGACTGCTGGTCCAAGCCCGCCAGCGCCGCCTTCGACGCGCTGTGCACCCCGCCCCAGTCCGACATCACGTAGCCGGGGTACTGCCAGTCGCGCTTGAGGACGTTGTTGAGCAGTTCGTCGTGCTCGCAGCCGTAGACGCCGTTGATCCGGTTGTAGCTGCACATCACCGAGCCGGGCGCCCCGATCTCGAGCGCGATGCGGAACGCGAGCAAGTCGGACTCGTGCATCGCGCGATCGCCGATCTGCGCACTGTGGAAGTTGCGGTGCGTCTCCATGTCGTTGAGCGCGTAGTGCTTCATCGTCGAGAGCACGTGCTGGGACTGCACGCCGCGGATCGAATCGCCGACCAGCGTGCCGGCCAGCAGCGGGTCCTCGCCCGCGTACTCGAAGTTGCGGCCGTTGCGCGGATCGCGCTGCAGGTTGACGCTGCCGGCCAGCAGCACGTTGAAGCCCTGCCGCCACGCCTCGCGGCCCATCGTCTCGCCACCCTGGAACGCGACCTCGCGGCTCCAGGTCGACGCGGTCGCCGGTCCCGACGGCATCGCGGTGGCATGGTCGCCTTCGCGCGCGCCGCCGGGGTTGGTGACGCCCAGGCCCGCATCGACCAGGCCCTGCGACGGAATCCCCAGGCGCGGGATCGGCGCCACGTAGCCGGCCGCGGTCAGCGCCTCGGCCGGCTTCTTCTCACCGATGGCGAACCGGCTGCGGATCATCTGGAACTTCTCGTCCTGGGTCATCGCCGCCACCAGCAGCGCGGCCCGCGCGTCGGGCGTCAGTGCCGTGTCCATCCACGGCCTGTCGTCGCTGGCCGTCACCGGCGCGGCGACGAACAACGCGAACAGCAGCGCATGGTGCAGTTTCTTGGTCGTCATCGTTGTCCTTTCGTCCACGTCATTCGTAGGAGCGCGCTTGCGCCCGAGGGCTGCGCCGGAAAACCCCCATCGCGAGCGAGCGCACGCCTGCACGGATCGCGTAAGTCGGTTGCATGTTCATCATTGCCACGGTGATCGGCATACGCGCGTTCGTGCACGAGGGCGCCACCGGGGACGCCCGTTGCGCGCGAACTCGCGCCTACGCCGGCATCGGGCGCATCACTCGGCGCCCGCGATGCGCACCCGCGCGCCGGCGCGCGCAATGCGCAGCTCGTTGCCCTGCCACTGCGCCGGCCGGCCGTCGATGGTCGTCGTGCCCGGAACGCTCGGATACGGCCACTGCAGCACCAGACCGCCCGGCGGCAGCCCGGCATCGGCGTCGACGTCCAGCGACAGCACGCCATCCTCGCGGCGCAGCCGGTAGCCCAGCGTGCCCTGCGGCGTGCGCATGCCGTGCAGCCGTACGCCGATGCCGTCGAGCCACTCGGCGGGCACGCCGGCGGCCAGCACGATGCTCTCGTCGACCTCGCGCACGTAGGCGAACATGTCCAGCGCCGAGCGCACGAAATCGGAGCCGACCCAGGCATGCGGCAGGTCGCCGAGGAAGAACGGCGTGCGCGGCGTCGGCGTGACGACCTCGCCCCACTGGTTCCACGCCAGCGGCGCGCGATGGCCGAAGAACCACTCGCGGACCTCGTTGGCGCGCTCGCGCCAGCCCAGCCGCACGAACGCGGCGACGTTGCGCCATTCGTAGGGCGTGTAGTCCTTCCACGGCTTGCGGCCGTCGCGGCGGTCGGCGAACAGCGTCCAATAGCGCTCGAAGGTGTTGACCAGCAGGTCCTCGGGCAGCCGGCCCTGCTCGCCGCCGGGGGCCAGCGCGATCGTCGTCGACGTCGGGTCGAAGTCGCCGAGCTCGGCCGCGCCGGGCAGGTAGTCGATGCCGTGCAGCTGCGCCGCGGCGCGCAGAGACGCGTCGAGGTCGGCGCGGAACTCGTCGCGCGCGGCGGTCATCCGGCGCACGTCCTCGGTCTTGCCCAGCGCCTGCGCGATCTCGACCGCGTCCTTGTAGCCGCGCAGCGCCCAGAAGTTGTCCCAGTACGAGTGCATCGGCTTGGCCGAGTAGCCCTCGTGGCTGATCGAGACCGGCATCATGCCGTAGAACGCCGCGTTGACCTTGCGGTTCTCCTCGGTGCGCTCGCTGGCGCGCAGCGTCTCCATGTAGTCGAACGCGCCGAGCACGTGCGGCCACATGCGCGCGAGGAACGCGTCGTCGTGGGTGTAGCGCCAGTATTCGGCGATGTTGAAGATCAGTTCGCCGTGGCTGTCGTTCTCGGGGACCGGGTCGCTGCCGCGGTCGTCGACGCAGCACGGCACCATGCCGTTGTCGAACTGGTACGGGGCGTACCACTCGACGTAGTCCCTGACGACCTCCGGCCGCCCCATCCGCAGCAGGCCTTCGGAGATCATCGCGCCGTCGCGGATCCAGCTGCGCGCGTACGAGCGCGTGCCCGGCTGCAGGCGTGGCCCGATGCGCGAGATCAGCATGTGCGCCAGCGACGTGCGCAGCGTGTTGGCCAGATCGCGACCGGCCTCGGGCACCTCGATGCCGACCTCGCCGAGCTTGCCGTGCCAGGCACGCGCCATCTCGTCCTGCCAGGCCTGCGGCTGCCACTGGCCGGCCGCGAACGGCATCTCGCCGGTCATCGGGAGCACCAGGTCGAACTCGCGCGACTGGCCCGGCTCGAGCCGCAGCGCATAGACCAGCGCGCCCGAGGCCAGCCCCTGCGCGTCCTCAACCTCGGTCGTCGCCGGCAATGCGCCCGCGGCAACGTGCTCGATGTCCATGCCGCCGTCGAACGTCGTGGCGAAGGCCTGCTGCGCCGGCTCGCGCGCGAACACGCGCGGTACACCGTCGACGTCGATCCGGTCAGGCGCCACCGCCAACTTGTGTAGCGGGCTCACGCCGCCCTTGATGTTGAGGAACTGGCTCGGCGGATTGACCTGCAACGGTCGCACCGCGAGCGCGAACTGGAAGTCGCGCGGTTGGCTGCCCGAGTTGGTCAGGCGGTAGCGCGCGACCAGTTGCGAGGCCTCCGGCGTGCCGCGCGCGAAGCCGGTCACGCGCAGCGACACCGCGTCGTGCGCCCAGTCGACGCTGGGAATCGGCAGGTAGCCGTCCTGCAGCGACTGGGTGATCCGCGCATCGGCCCAGGTCACCAGGCCGTCGCCGGCCCGGATGAAGGGTTCGATCGAGAAGCCGCCGGCCGCGACCTCGATCGCGCCGTCCTCGCCGATCAGCCCCTGCTCGGTGCCGCCGTCCAGGCCGAGGATCGTCCAGTACGGCTGCTCGCCGCTGAAACCGCGTGGGAAGTGGCCCTTCGGGCGTTCGGCGGCGACCGCCTTCAGGAAGTCGTTGGGATGGGCGGAGACCGCCACCGGCTGCAGCGCCGCCTCGGCCAGCGCGAAGCCCGTCCCCGGGCCCGCCCGCAGGTCGAGGCCGACGTAGCGCGCCTCCGATTCGGGCAGCGACAGCCAGTCGATGCCGCCGTTGCCGCCCGCGACGTCGCGCACCTGTGTCCACTGCTCGCCATCGGGCGACAGCGAGACGGTGTAGTCGGCCGCGTGGCGGCCGTCGAGCCATTGCAGGCGCAACGCGCCGAACTCGCGCACCTTGCCCAGGTCCAACACCAGCTTCTGCGGGGCGGCGCCGGCCTGCCAGGCGGTCGCGGCATCGCCGTCGACCGCATTCCCCGCGCCGTCGGGCGTGGTCGTCGAGGCGGCGTTGGCGGTCAGCGGCGAATCGTCGTCGGCCGGCAACGGCTCGAACGTCAGCGTGTCGAAGCACACGCTGCCCTTGCCGCCGGCGTTGTTGTAGATCGTGAACTCGACCTTGCGGCTCGCGCGCAGCGTCTTGTCCGGGTCCGGGCCCCAGGCCTTGTCGATGTGGCGCTTGCGGTACTGGACCTGCGTCCACTGGGTGGGGAAATCGTACCGGGGCCGGTTGACCCACCACACGTTGTCGCCGCTGTCGTCGATGAGCTTGAACTGCAGGTCGTTGGCCGGCGACTCGCCGCGCAGCCGGAAGCCGATGCGGTAGTTGTCGGGATAGTCGAGCGGCAGGTCGCGCTGGATGCCGACGTGGCCGGACACGCCGTTGTAGTCGTAGTCCAGGCACAGCGCGGCGCCGTCGGCGCCGTCGACGGGGCGCAGCGTGCCGGTGACCTGGTTGGACGTGACCACGGTCCAGGCCGACGGGTCCTCGAAATCGTCGAGCACGCGGACGCCGTCATCGCTCGTCGAGACGGTGTCGCCGCCTGGCGTCGGGGCGACATCGCAGGCCGCCAGCGCGGCGGCGAGCGCGACGATGCCGGCGGTGCGCACGATGCGGACGCGGCCGTCGCCCACGGGGGCGTCGCCGGCAGGCGTCATGTCGGGTCCGGCAGGCACGCGGTCGGCGCGGGTGTCGAGGATCTTCATGCGGTGCGGTGACTCCGTGGTTCGTGTCTGGATCGATGGCGGATCGTCATCCGTCCGTGCAGGCGTTCGTTCGAACGCCCTGTGGTGCCGTCCGTGTAGGAGCGCGCTCGCGCGCGATCGGATCCTGCTGGACAGCGCCATCGCGCGCGAGCGCGCTCCTACGGGCACGCCCCATCCCTGGCGCGGCGTTCGGGCGAGCGCGCGGCAGTGCCGCGCAAGCGCTCCCACACCCCGGATTGTTCCTCTGCCATCCATGGCGCGGCAGGGTCGGCTCCGGAGAGCCCGGCCGCGCCATCCCTGGCGCGGCGTTCGGGCGCATGCGAAGCAGTGCTTCGCAAGCATGCGCCCTCACCCCTTCACGCTGCCGAGCAGCAGGCCCTGGATGTAGTAGCGCTGCAGCGCGATGAACAGCGCCAGCACCGGGATCACGGTGACGACCGCGCCGGCCATCATCATCTCCACGTCCTGGATGTGCTCGCGCGACAGCGCGGCCAGCGCCACCGGCAGCGTGTAGTTGCTCTGGTCGGTCAACACGATCAGCGGCCACATGAAGTCGTTCCAGGCGGCCATGAACGTGAAGATCGTCAGCGTCACCAGCACCGGCTTGAGCATCGGCAGCACGATCTGGAAGAAGATCCGCAGCTCCCCTGCCCCGTCGATGCGCGCGGCCTCGAGCAGTTCGTCGGGGATCGAGCGCGCGTACTGGCGCACCAGGAAGATGCCGAACACCGTCGCCAGGCCCGGGATGATCACCGCGCCGAAGCTGTTGACCAGGCCCATGCCCTTCATCATCAGGAACAGCGGCAGCATCGCGACCTGCGCCGGGATCACCAGCGCCGCGAGCAGCAGCTGGAACAGCCGCTCGCGCCCGGCGAAGCGAAGCTTGGCGAACGCGTAGCCTGCCATGGTGTTGATCAGCAGCGCGCCGAGCGTGATCGCGCCCGAGACCAGCAGGCTGTTGGTGAAGTAGCCGACCATGCCCGCGCGCAGGAACAACTGTTCGTAGTTCGCCGTGGTCAGCATCGAGGGCAGCAGCGGCGGCGGGAAGCTGCTGGCCTCGCCGGTGGGCATGAACGAAACCGACAGCATCCACAGCAGCGGCGCCAGCGCCACGAGCGCCAGCACCGCCAGAGCGCCGTTGACCAGCCAGCCCGACCAGCGCGACGCGCCGACCTCGCGTTGCGCCGCGCTCATACCATCTCCCGGCGCCGGCCGGCGCGCAGCAGCAGCGTGGTCACGCCCAGGATGATCAGGAACAGCATGAAGGCCACGGCCGACGCACGGCCCAGGTTCCACCACATGAAGCCTTCCTCGTACATGAAGTACAGCACGCTGACCGTGCTCTGCAGCGGATCGCCGCGGGTCATCACATAGGGCTCGGCGAACAGCTGGAAGTAGCCCGAGACCGTGATGACGGCCACGACCAGCAGCACCGGGCCCAGCATCGGCAGCGTGACGTGGACGAACTGCTTCCAGCGCGAGGCGCCGTCGATGCGCGCGGCCTCGTACAGGTCCTCGGGGATCGCCGCCAGGCCGGCGACGAAGATCACCATGTTGTAGCCGAAGTTCTTCCACACCGCGAACAGGATGATCGTCGGCATCGCCCAGGTCGGGTCGCCGAGCCAGTCGATCGGCGCGATGCCGATGTGGCCCAGCGCCCAGTTCACCAACCCGTAGCTGGTGTGGAACAGATAGCGCCAGATCACCGCGACCGCGACCAGCGTCGTGACCACCGGTGCGAACAGCGCGGTGCGGAACAGGCCCTTGAACCGCGCCACCTTGGCGTTGAGCAGCAGCGCCGCGCCCAGCGACGCGGCGATCGACAGCGGCACGCCGATGACGACGAAGTACGCGGTGTTGCCCAGCGACTTCCAGAACAGCGGGGTCTGCAGCAGGTCGAGATAGTTGCCCAGCGCCACGAAGCGCAGGTTCGAGGTGTCCGACAGCGCGTAGAGGTCGAAGTCGGTCAGGCTCAGCAGCAGCGCCGACGCCACCGGGATGCCGAAGAACACCCCGAGCAGGATCAGCGCCGGCCCGGCGAACACCCAGCCGGCGGTACTAGCGCGCATGGCCATCGCCTCCCTGTAGGAGCGCGCTCGCGCGCGATGGCGCTGTCCCGGTCGAACTGCCAACACGCGACGGGACGTTCCCGGCAGCGTCATGCGCGCGCGAGCGCGCTCCTACGGAGGCATCGGCTTCGGCCTCCGCCGCCTGCTCGCGCACCCAGCGGCGCTTCTCGAGCAGCGTGTCCACGCGCGCGTCGAGCGCCCGCAGCGCCTGGTCCTGCGGCATGCCGCCGCGCACCACGCGTTCGCTGGCCAGTCGCATCTCCTGCACGATCCGCTCCCATTCGAGGACCTTCGGCGTGGGCCGCACGCGCTCGAGCTGCTCGCGGAACGCGATCGCCTCCACGCCGTAGCGCATCTCGCCCGACGCCCAGGTGCTGCGGCGCGGCGGCAGATTGCCGATCATCTGGTAGAAGCGCGCCTGGATGTCGGGCCGCGACAGGAACTCGACCAGCTGCCAGGTCGCTTCCTTGTTCGGCGAATCGCGGAACATCACCAGCGACGTGCCGCCGGCAATCCCCACACCCGGACCCTCTGGCCCAGGCAGCGGCGCAGTCGCCCACTTGTCCTGCAGCTCGGCCGGCAACCGCGTGCGGAACTCGCGGATGTTCCAGGGGCCCGACACGTAGAACGTGAAGAAGCCGCGGCCGAACTCGTCCCAGACGTTGGAGATCTGCGTCTCCGACATCCGCGGCGCCCAGCCCTGCTCGAACATGTTGGTGTAGAAGCCCAGCGCCCGGCGGAAGCCCGGGCTGGCGAAGTTGCCGCGGCCGTCGTCGTCGCGCAGCAACGGATCGTCCTGCTGCAGCCCGAACGACAGCAACTGCTCGAATTCGTTGAGCGGCAGCATCACCGCGTAGCGCGATGGGCCGACGTGGCGCTTGACCGCCGCCATCGCCGTCTCCCATTCCGCCCAGGTCTCCGGGAAGCGTTCCACGCCGGCCGCCTCGAGCAGGTCGCGGCGGTAGAACACCAGCCGCGTGTCGACGTACCACGGCACGCCGAGCAGCGTGCCGTCGACGACGTTGGTGTCCCAGATGCCCGGGAAGTAGTCCGCTTGGTCGATCGTCGCCGAGGCGTCGACCCGCGACTGCAGCGGCTCAAGCGCGCCGAGCACGGCGAACTCCGGCACCCAGGTATTGCCGAGCTGGCACAGGTCCGGCAACGCGTCGGCCGCGTAGGCGGTGAGCAGCTTCTCGTGGGCCGAGGTCCACGGGATCTGCTGGATCTGCACCCGGATGCCCGGATGCTGGTCCTCGAACTCTCGCACCAGTTCGGCGACGACCTCGGCCTCGCGGCCCATCGCCCAGAAGCGGATCACCGTCTCGTCGGACCGCCGCGCGCAGCCGGCCAGGACCAGCACCAGCGCGCACAACAGCCAGACACGGCGGAGCGCGGTCGTCATGCGCGACCCGACCGTGCACGCCACGCGCGACGCGCGCCGCGACTCACTCGACCGGCACCGGGTCGGACGCACGCGCGGGCGCGGGCGCCGGCGCCGGCGCATCGCGCGGCGGCGTCTGGTTGGCAGCGCGCGACTCGGCGATGCCGACCGCGCGCGCGGTCGCCGCGTCGGCGTCCGGCGGGCCCGAATCCTTCGGCTCGTCCTCGCCGGCGAGCCAGCCGCCGGTGAACCCCGCCCGCTCCAGACCGGCGCGGATGTAGGGGTTCTTCTTCATGACGTTCCAGACGAAGTCGTTGCGGTAGTTGGCGATCATCGCCAGGATCGGGCCCTGGTCGATCGCGATGTAGTCGCTGGCCACCCAGCCCTTGCCCGGCACGATGCGGCCGGTCTTCAGCGGCACGTCCTCGTAGGTGAAGCTCGGGTTGAACGCGTCGAGGAAGCCGTAGCTCGAGTACAGGTAGTCGCCGTAGCGACGGTGCATCTCCTCGGTCGCCGGGATCACGATCTCCGGCGCGAACGCGATCGAGGCGACCGCCGCGGTCGGCGCGATCGTGCCGTCATCGAACGCGACGTCCAGGCCGGCGCCGCGCGCGCTGTAGTGGCGGAACTCGCGCTGCTCGCCGTTGTAGTCCTGGTCGGTGCGCTGCGGCCCGTCGCTGGCCGTCAGGCCCCAGACGTTCTCGCCGTAGTCCTTCCAGCCCATCGGGTTGTCGATCGCGTACTGGCGCTGCGCATAGGTCGCACGGCGGCTGTTCTCGAAGTAGTCGATGCCGCGGCGGCGCATGTAGTCGTCGCGGATGCCACGGAAATCGACCCACACGTGGCTGTACTGGTGGCCGAAGTGCGGCGCGAAGCTCAGGTACTCCTGGCCACGGAACACGCCCCACAGCCGGTCGTAGGTCCGCGTCCACACCTCCCATGCCTCCGGACCGACCGGATGGGTCGGCGAACCGAGCGCGAGGATGTAGACCAGCATCGCCTCGTCGTAGCCGGTCCAGTCGTGCTCGATGAAGCCGCTCTCGGGATACCAGCCCATCGAGATCAGCGGCTTGCGCTGCTGCAGGAACGGCCAGCGCACGTTGCGGTAGAGCTGGTCGGCGAGCTTGCGGATCTCGGCCTCGCGCGGATCGTCGCGGTCGTAGTACGACTGCGCGAACAGCACGCCCATCATCATCAGGCCGGTATCGACGCTCGAAAGCTCCACCCACGGCTCGACGCGGTGGCCGGTGTCCATGTCGATGAAGTGGTAGAAGAAGCCCTGGTGGCCGCCGGTGCCGGTGGCCTGCGGGCCCATCTTCACGTCGCGGAAGAACCGCAGCGTGGTCAGCGTGCGATCGACCGCCTGCGTCCGGCTGACCCAGCCGCGCTCGATGCCGATCGGATACGCGGTCAGCGCGTAGCCGACCGCGGCGACGCTGGAGAATGGCCGCGACGGGAACCGGTCGGGGGTGAGCCCGTTGACCTCGTTGGTGGTGTCCCAGAAGTACTGGAACGTCCGGCGCTCGATGTCGGCGAACAGCGGCGGCAGCTCCGGCGGCCCCTGCTCCTCGGGTTCGGGCTCGGGCTCGGGCACCTGCGCGATGGGCCCCGGCTTGGGCGGCGGCACCGTCGGTTCGGCGGGCTCCTGCTTGCCGCAGGCGGCCAGGAACAGGGCCGCGAGTGCGACGAGCATCAGGAGTGGGAACGCACGGAGACGGGATCGCATCGTGAAGGAAACCTCGCGGTGAAATCGTTTTCAGGGTGGAGTATAAAACTGCCGGTCCCCCGAAGGGGACCGGCAGGCGGGAATTACCAGTCGATGCCGAACGACAGCTTGAAGGTGCGGGTCGGCAGGCGGATGGCGAGATTGTTCTGGCCGAAGTTCGCGCTCGTCCAGTCGTCGTTGTACGACTCCCAGTTGTAGCGGTTGGTCACGTTGAGCACGTCGGCGCGCACGCGCAGGCTGATGTCGTCGGACGCCTGCCAGACCTTCTGCGCCGCGAGATCGAGCTGCAGGTGGCCGAACGTGCCGTCCGGCTTGTAGTAATCGAAGAACGGGGCGTCGCCGCTGCGGTTGACGCCCACGCGCTCGCGCTGGCTCTCGAGCGTGAGCTTGCCCGAGTACGTGATGCCGCCCGGACCGTCCCAGATGCCGGTGGTAACGAAACGGTGGCGCGGGATCTGCGACACCGGCAGGTAGCCGTAGTAGCCCGCGTACGGCCAGTCGAAGATGCCCGCGCCGTCCTCGTTCGAGTTCCGCTCCGCATCGGTGAAGGTGTAGGCGGTCGTGACGCCCCAGCCCGATGCGTTGGTGTAGGGCTTGTCGAACTTGACCAGCAGCGAATTGGTCTTGGTTTCCAGGCCGTTGTCGAGCAGCACCAGGCGGCCGAACGGCGCGTCGTAGTTCCACGGCGGCCCGAAGTCGGTGCCCGGCTCGAAGAAGCTGCCGTCCGGACGGCGGTTGCCCAGGCGCACCGACAGCCCGTCGCGGCTGCGGACGTGGGCGACCGCGACCTCGCTGTTCCAGGTCGTCTCGCCGAAGTCCCAGGCGTTGCGGATGCCGAGGCTGAACTGGTCGGAGTACGGCACCTTGAGATCGTTGTTGATCAGGTAGTACTCGCGCGAGACCTGGCCGGAGTTCACCAGCTGGTCGCGGCCGGCCTCGGTCAGGTAGATCGGGTCCCAATCCACGCAGCCGCCGGCGTTGCGGCACTGGCCGTCGACGTCGGTGAACCACACGCGGTACGGCGCGGCGTAGGAGACCGTCTGCTCCTCCTTCTGCAGGTTGGTGAACAGGTTGCGGTCGTACGACCGGCCCGCGCCGCCGAAGATCACGTGGCGCTGGTCGCCCGCCAGGTCGTAGGAGAAGCCCAGGCGCGGCTGCCATGCGCCCTTGTACGCACTGCGGTTGTTGCCGTTGCTGATGTAGTTCTCGACGTCGATGTCGGAATTCTGCAGGTTCGGGTAGTTGCGCAGGTTCTCGGCCAGGGCGGCCGGGGTTACGTAGTCCTCGTAGGCCGGCGTGGTCTCGTAGTCGTAGCGCAGGCCGAAGTTCAGCGTCAGGTGCTCGTTGACCTCCCAGTCGTCCTGGACGTAGATGCCGAACTGCTTGTTGTCGGACTGCGACACGCCGCCGGGCGTGCCCGGGATCGCCCGGCCGAACTCGATGCGGTACGGCTGGTCGGTGCTCTGCGCGATGTCGTAGTAGAGCTGCGGGTTGGTGAAGTTGCGCTCGGTCGACAGCAGGTCCACCTGCTTGAACTTCACGCCCATCTTCAACGTGTGCGCGTCCCAGCCGCTGAAGGTCAGGTCGTTCTGGAACGACCAGCCCTTCTGGCCCTTGTCCTGGTTGCCCGAGCCGGGACCGGAACTGACGATATTGCGGGTGTTCTCGCGGAAACCGTTCGTGGTGTTGTAATCGGACACCGTCAGGATGTAGCCGTTGCCGCCGACCAGCGGCTGCTGCACCCAGGCCGAGTCCTCGTAGGTGAGGTGCATGTCGTTGAGCCAGCGGTCGCCGCTGTACTGCCAGCGCAGGTCGTAGCGGCTGACGTCGTTGTCGATGAAGCTCGCGCGGTCGATCGTGTACTCGCCGTTGTTGCGGATCGTCTCCTCCTCGCGACGGATCTGCGTCGACAGCTCGACCAGGTTGTAGTCGTCGACCGACCAGCTCAGCTTGCCGAAGTACATGTCCTGCTTGAACGGCGAGTTGGCCGGCCCGATGCCGGCGACGAGCTCGGCCGGCACATCGGCCTCGTCGTAGCGGCTGTCGTCGAGCAGCTCGAGCGTGCGCGGCGTGTTGTATTCCTTCGCCTCGTAGGCGACGAAGAAGTGCAGGCGGTCCTGCAGGATCGGGCCGCCGAACGACACGCCGTACTGCTCTTCCTTGGAATCGGACTTGGTGCCGTTGTCGAGCTCGGCCGGGGTGCGCGCGCGCCACTCGGCGGCGGTGCGATCCCAGAAGAAGCTGCCCTCGAACTCGTTGGTGCCGCTGCGGGTCGCGGCGACGACCGCGGCGCTGCTGATCTGGTCGAACTCGGCCTTGTAGTTGGACGTGATGACCTTGTACTCGCCGATCGCCGACTGCGGGAATGGATTGCCGCGGCTCGAGTCCTGGCCGGGCACGCCGCCGGGCATCGTGTAGCTCTTCTGGCCGACACCGTCGATGAAGACGTTGATGTTGTTGGCCGACTGGCCGCCCGAGCGCAGCTTCGCGTTGCCGTTGCCGTCCTGCTCGAACACCATGCCCGGCACGGTGTCGGCGAACGCCAGGAAGTTGCGCGTGGCCTGCGGCAGCGACTCGATCTGCTTCTGCGACACATAGGTCGCCACCTCCGAGGTCTTGGTCTCGACCAGCGCCGCGGCGGTGACACGCACCGCGTCCATGTCGGTCGCCTCGCCCGCGGTCGCGGTTTCGGCGACGCCGCCCACGCCCAGGTTCAGCGTCGCGGTCTGGCCGACGGCCACCGTCACGTTCTGCGAGGTGCTCTGCCCGTTCGCCTCGACCTGCAGGCGGTAGGTGCCCGGCGGCAGGCCGGCGAGGTTGTAGCTGCCGTTGGCGCCGACCGCGACGCTGCGGGTCAGGCCGGTCGCAGTGTTGATCGCGGTCACGCGCGCGTCGCCGGCGGGTGCCGAATCGACGGTCACCTGGCCGCGGATGGTCGCGGCCGTGGACTGCGCCAGCACGGCCGGCGCGGTCATCGACAGGCAACCTGTCAGTGCGATGCTGAGGAGGGAACGCGAGATCAGGCGCGAGCGTTGGCGAAGGGGTTTCATCTGGGATTCTCTGGAAAAGGGATCGGGGGATCGGATCGGAGGGCGGTGCCCGGAGGATCGGTCGTGCGCACGACGCGCGACGCCGTCATCCGGACCGGAGATGACCGGACGGGTCCCGCGTGTGCGAGTGAGTCTTCATCGGCGCCCCTCCCAAGGTGCCCTGCGTGGCGCTGTGGTCATCCCGACGACCGGCTGCCGCACGAATCGCGGACCACCAGCACGGGGCGCAGCAACGCGTCGTCGGCGGACGACGCGCCTTCGGCATGCGCTTCCAGGGCCACCAGTGCCTTGAGGGCACGCGCGCCGAGTTCAGCGATGTCGACGCGCATCGTCGTTAGCGCCGGGTGAACGTAGCGTGCAAGCGGAATATCGTCGAACCCCACCACCGCCACCTCGTCCGGGGTGCGCACGCCGCCGCGCCCCAGGGCGTACAGGCAGCCGATCGCCATCATGTCGTTCGCCGCGAACACCGCATCGGGACGCTCGTCCATCGCCAGCAGCGCCTCGCCGGCCCGGTGCCCGGAATCCTCGTCGAACTGGCCCTTCAGTTCCCAGGGCGCATACCCCGCGCCCGAGGCCGACAGACCGTCGCGATAACCGCGCAGGCGCTCGCACGCATCGTCGTTGTCGTCGGGACCGGTGATGAAGGCGATGCGGCGGTGGCCCGCCGCCACGAGGTGGCGGACCATCTCGCGGGCACCCCCATAGTTGTCGATGCCGATCGACCGGTAGGCGCTCTCGCCGGCCGCGTTCATCAGCACCAGCGGCAGGCTGATGTCGACGTTGCGCTCGAGGAAATCCGCGTCGTGGACGTAGGGGGACATCAACAGCAGGCCGTCGACGCGCCCGCGCATCGCGCGCAGCGCAGCGCCCTGCGCCTCGGGATTGCCGTGGTAGCTGGACACCAGCAGGTGCAGCCCGCGCGTGCGCGCGACCTGGTCGACGCCGCGCATGAGCTCGGAGAAGAACTCGCCGTGCAGATCCGGCAGCACGACACCCACCGTCTGCGTGCGCCGGCTGCTCAGGCTGCGCGCCGCATGGTGGGGACTGTAGCGCAGCTCCGCCGCCGCTTCGACCACACGCCGACGCACGGCCTCGGCCACGTTCTGGTGGCCGTTGAGTGCGCGCGACACGGTGGCCACCGACACGTTGGCGGCCTTCGCGACATCCTTGATGGTGACGCTCATCCATACTCCGCGGTTCGCGATTGCGGCGGAATGTAAGCGTTTTCATCCAATTCTGTAATGCTGCGGCGCAGCAGGGACATCTCCAGGCATGGTCGTGGGGCAGGTGCCCGCCCTGCCCGAGAGTCCCCCCTGCCCGGGCTCCGACACGCCGTCGTCGGCGCGGTCGCCTCCGGTCCGCGGCCGCGACCGGGACACGCGCGGCCGGCCTCGCGACGGGCGCGTTCGCGACGATCGCCGCCATCGCCGCCGGGTGCTGGACAGCCCCCGGGCGACGCGCGTACCCTGTGCGCCAGCACCCCCCGGCCCGTTCCGCCGCGGCGGCGCGTCTTTCCGACGCCGGCCCGCCCGCGGTCGTCGCACCGGTCCGGGTCCGACGCCTTTCGATTCCCGCGCCTGTCCGCCCGCAGACGCGCGTCGCGCATGGCGCACGGTCCGAAGACGTCCTCGCAGCACCGTTGTCCCTATCGCGCAGGCCGATGCCGCGCACCCGATCGGACCCGCGCCGCAGTGGCCGCCGTCCTGTCGCCACGCCATGCCAATGATGCCTCGCCAGTGATCCCGCTCCCGAGCGACCCGATGGGGTCGCGCCCCGAATGAGCCAGCCCGAGACCGCGCCCGCGGCCGCCGGCCCCTCGCCCCAGCAGCAGGAGATGCCGCTGGCGCTGGTGCACGGGCAGCCGGTGCTGCAGATCCCGCAGGACCTGTACATCCCGCCGGACGCGCTCGAGGTGATCCTGGAGGCCTTCGAAGGCCCGCTCGACCTGCTGCTGTACCTGATCCGCCGCCAGAACCTCGACATCCTCGACATCCCGGTGGCCGAGATCACCCAGCAGTACGTCGACTACATCGGCGTGATGCAGGAACTGCGCTTCGAGCTGGCCGCCGAGTATCTGGTCATGGCCGCGATCCTGGCCGAGATCAAGTCGCGGATGCTGCTGCCGCGGCCGCCGGTCGAGGACGGCGACGAGGGCGACCCGCGCGCCGAACTGGTGCGCCGGCTGCAGGAGTACGAACGCTTCAAGCAGGCGGCCGAGGACATCGACCGCTTGCCGCGACAGGACCGCGACACCACGCCGGCGCAGGTCGCGCTGCCCGAGCGGCCGGCCAACCGCGAGCCGCCGCAGGTGGAGCTGCGCGAGATGCTGCTGGCGCTGCACGACGTGCTCAAGCGCGCCGAGCTGTTCACCGGGCACGCGATCCGGCGCGAGGCGCTGAGCGTGCGCCAGCGCATGGGCGAGGTGCTGACCCGCCTGGCCGGCGGCGCGTTCCACCGTTTCGAGTCGCTGTTCGAGCCCGAGGAAGGCCGTCTGGGCGTCGTGGTGACGTTCCTCTCGGTCCTCGAGCTCACCAAGGAACGCCTGCTCGACATCGTGCAGGAGGCGCCGCTGGCGCCGATCTACATCAAGTCGCTGGCCAGCGCCGACGGCGAGGCGCCGCCGACGCGCTTCTCCAGCGAGTTCGACGACGACGTGCCCGACGCGCCGCAGTCCTGACCCTTTCCACGGATCTTTCGACCGTCCCGATGGACCAGACCCTGATCAACCGCATCGTCGAGGCCGCCCTGCTCGCCTCCACGCAGCCGCTGACCGTCGCCCAGCTGGGCGCGTTGTTCACGCTCGACGAGGCGCCGCCCGACGGCAGCCTGAAACAGGCGCTGGCCGACCTGCAGGCCGCCTGCGCCGACCGCGGCGTCGAACTCGTGGAGCTGGCCTCGGGCTGGCGCTACCAGGTCCGGGGCGACGTCCACGGCTGGGTCGCGCGGCTGTGGAGCGAGCGCCAGACCAAGTACACGCGTGCCACGCTCGAGACGCTGGCGCTGATCGCCTACCGCCAGCCGATCACCCGCGGCGAGATCGAGCAGGTCCGCGGCGTGGCGACCAACAGCAACATCATCAAGGCGCTCGAGGAGCGCGAGTGGATCCGCGTCGTCGGCCATCGCGACATGCCCGGCCGCCCCGAACTGCTGGGCACCACCAAGGCCTTCCTCGACTACTTCGGCCTCAAGCGGCTCGACGAGCTGCCGCCATTGTCCGAGCTCAAGGATTTCGCCGAACTCGACCCGCAACTGCGCCTGGCCGGTGCCGCCGGCGGCGGCGACGACGGCAACGACGGCGAACCGCGCGGAATCGGCGGCATCGCCGGCGCCGACGACGGCGACGACACGCCCGATGCCGGGGGCGATGGCGATGGCGGCGATACGAGCGCCGCCGCCAACGGTCCGGCCCCCGCATCCGATGCGCCGGACGACGCCGAGGACGCGACACCCGACACACCGCAAGACCTTCCGCCGGACCCGCAGTCCGGCCCCGACCATCCCGAAACACCCGACGAAGACGAAGCCCTCGCCGCAGACGGCGACAGCGACCGGAGCCCCACATGACGCAGCAACGCAACACCGAAAAACCCGCACGCACCCTGTCCCTCAAGCGCGGCGAGACGCCCGCCGCGGAGACCGCGCCGCGTCTCGAGGAGCGCCTGCACAAGGTGCTCGCGCAGGCCGGCCTGGGCTCGCGCCGCGCGCTCGAGCAGCGCATCGCCGACGGCCTGGTCAAGGTCAACGGCGAGGTCGCGCAGACCGGCATGTCGATCAAGGGCGGCGACCGCATCGAGCTCGACGGCAAGGTCTTCGTCGCCAGCGCGCTGACCGAGCCGGCGCGCGTGCTGATCTACAACAAGCCCGAGGGCGAGGTCACCACGCGCGAGGATCCCGAGGGCCGGCCGACGATCTTCGACGCCCTGCCCGCGCTCAAGGGCGCGCGCTGGATCGCGATCGGCCGCCTGGACATCAACACCACCGGCCTGCTGCTGCTCACGACCGACGGCGAGCTCGCCAACGCGATGATGCATCCCTCCTACGAGGTCGAACGCGAGTATGTCTGCCGCGTGCGCGCCCCCGAGGGCGAGGACACCGTGTCGGAGAAGATCGTCGACCGGCTGCGCCGCGGCGTCGCGCTGGAGGACGGGCCGGCGAAGTTCGACGAGATCGAACGCATCGGCGGCACCGAGTCGCACGACTGGTTCCAGGTGCTGCTCAAGGAAGGCCGCAACCGCGAGGTCCGCCGGCTGTGGGAATCGCAGGGTTGCCAGGTCAGCCGGCTCAAGCGCGTGCGCTACGGCCAGGTCGTGCTGCCGCAACCGCTGCTGCGCGGCCAGTCGCAGGAACTGCCCGATGCGCAGGTCGACGCGCTGCGCAAGGAGCTCAAGCTCGAGGAAGGCCCGCCGCCGGCACTGACGCTGCAGCCGGTGATCGGCCAGCGCAAGGCCGCCAAGTCGACGGTGCATCTGGGCCGCACGCCCGGCAAGGCCTACGTCAACGGCCACAACACCGCCGACGAAGGGCGCGAGCTGCGCCGCTTCGACCACGTGCGCGAGGACCGCGGCCGCGGCCGCGGCGGTCCGCGCAAGCCGCACGGCGGCCTGACCGTCAGCGGCGACGCCGCCGCCAAGCAGTCGCAGAAGCCGTTCAAGCAGCGCAAGGACAAGGGCGCGCGCGCGCTGCCCGAGGGCAACCCGGCGGCGTTCCGCACCTGGTACGTGCCCGACGGCGTGGAGACCGGTCCGACCGGCCACCGCAACGCCGACGGCCGCGGCCCCAAGAAGCCCTACGGCGGTGCCGGCGCGAAGAAGCGCGGTCCCGGCGGCCCGGGCGGCCAGGGGCCGCGTGGCGGCGGTGGCGCACAGGGCCCCTGGGCCTTGAAGCCGGCCGGCGGCGCGGGCCGGCCGCGCGCGCCCTACGGCCACCCCGACAGCGCACCGACGTTTCCGTCCGACCACGCCAACCCGGGCAGCTTCAACCCCAATGCCGGCCCGCGCGGCCCGCGTCCGGGCGGCAACCGCGGCCCGAAGGGCGCCGGTGCCCGGGGCCCGGGTGGCAATCGCGGTCCGGGCGGCGCACCGGGCGGCAACCGTGGCCCTGGCGGTCGTCCGCCCGGCGGCGGCAATCGCGGTCCGCGCGGCGGCGGCCGCTGAGGTCACTCGCCAACACGGCGTCAAACACGGGGCCTTCGGGCCCCGTGTCGTGTCCGGGCTCCAAAGCTCCGGACTCCGGACTTCGGAAGAAAGTGATGCAGTCATCCCCTCCCGCGCGTGCGGGCGCATGAGGGGCGATTGATTCGATTTGTGCGACCAGCACCTCCCGCGTGCACCCGCCGGGTATCACGCCGAGTCGCGGCCCGATATCCGCTTGGTCGTCGCGACACCCGGCGGGTGCTGGACACGACGCGGTGATCTGCCCGGAGAGCAGAAGCCCTCCTCCGCTTGCGGGGGAGGCGAGGACGACATTGCGCGTCTTCACTACGCGCGC
>NZ_LASZ01000002.1 GCF_001014645.1 Luteimonas sp. FCS-9
GCTGGCTGTGGTTGTCGAGGCCGAGCTTGCGCATCGCATCGCTCTTCTGCCTGCTGACGGTCTTGACGCTGCGCGAGAACGACAGCGCGATCTCGCTGACCGTCTTGCCGTTCGCGAACAGCCGCACGACCTCCGCCTCCTGCCGTGACAGGCGCGCGGTCCGACCGATGCCGGTCGCCGCGTCGAGCACGCGCTGGACCGCACGGCTCACGTAGCGTCTGCCCCCGGAGGCGCAGCGGATCGCCGCGGGCAGTTCGGCCACGGCGCCCGACTGGTCGACGATCGCGTGCACGCCCAGCTCCAGCATCGCGCGCAGCAACGGCGGGTTGCGCACCTCGGTGAAGACGACGACACCGACGCCCGGAAACCGCGAGCGCAGCTGCGCGAGCATGCGCAGGCCGTCGCCGGCGCGTTCGTCGGCGCCCTGCATCGTGAAGTCGGTGACTACCACCTGGCAATCGATCCGCGTCTGCAGCATCCACAGCAGGGCGTGTACGTTCGTCGCCTCGCCGGTCACGTGGATGCCCGAGTCGGGCACCTGCAGCACCGCCCGCATCCCGGCCAGCACGATCGGGCGTTCGTCCGCGGTGTAGACCCGGATCGTTCCTGTCGACAGCGCCATTCCCTAGCCCCCTGCCCATGCGCAGCGCCATACCCCGCGCTGCATGGCGACCGTATCGGGCCCCGCAGTCTTCGGCGCATGAAGGCCGACGCATTCATCCAGCTGACTCCGTGCAAACGCCGACCGATGATCGACAACCCGATGCTTCGGTCGCGAATCGGCCCTTCAGGACGTCTCGAAAATCAGGCGGCGGCGTAGCGGGCGGCGCCGCCGATCCAGCGCGCGACGAGCCGGTCGGCGCATTGCGGATCGGTCCGCAGCAGCGCCTCGCCGAGACGATGCACGGTCGGCAGCAGATCGGCATCGCGCGCCAGGTCGGCCAGCCGGAACTCGGCCAGGCCCGTCTGCCGCGTGCCCAGCAGTTCGCCCGGCCCGCGGAGCTCGAGATCCTTTTCGGCGATGACGAAGCCGTCGCCGGTCGCGCGCATCGTGTCGAGGCGCTCGCGCGCGGTGCGCGACAGCGGCGGCTGGTAGAGCAGCACGCAGCTCGACGCGGCGCTGCCTCGCCCGACCCGGCCGCGCAACTGGTGCAACTGCGCCAGGCCCAGGCGCTCGGCGTTCTCGATCACCATCAGCGAGGCATTGGGCACGTCGACGCCGACCTCGATGACCGTGGTCGCGACGAGCAGGTCACTGTGGCCGTCCTTGAACGCGCGCATCGCGGCCTGCTTCTCCGCCGGTCGCAGGCGCCCGTGCACGAAGCCGATCCGCAGCTCGGGCAGCGCCGCCGACAGTTGCTCGAACGTCGTCTGCGCGGCCTGCGCGACGACCTCGTCGGACTCGTCGATCAACGTGCAGACCCAGTACGCCTGCCGCCCCTGCGCGCACGCGGCGCGGATGCGCTCGACCAGTTCGGCGCGGCGCCCCGCGCCGAGCACGACCGTCTGCACCGGCGTACGCCCGGGCGGCAGTTCGTCGATCGCCGAGACGTCGAGGTCGGCATAGGCCGCCATCGCCAGCGTCCGCGGGATCGGCGTCGCGGTCATCACCAGTTGGTGCGGCACGCTGCCTGCCTGCGCGCCCTTGTCGCGCAGCGCCAGGCGCTGGTGAACGCCGAAGCGATGCTGCTCGTCGACGATCGCCAGTGCCAGGTCGTGGAACGCGACCGACTGCTGCATCAGCGCGTGGGTGCCCACGGCAAGTTGCGCGACGCCGGCGCCGATGTCGGCGGCCGCCGCCGCGCGCGCACGGCCGGTGACTTTGCCGGCGAGCCAGGCCACCCGCACGCCCAGCGGCTCGAGCCAGGCCGACAGGTTGCGGAAGTGCTGCTCGGCCAGCAGTTCGGTGGGCGCCATCAGCGCGGCCTGGCGGCCCGAGTCGATCGCCGCCAGCGCGGCGAGCGCGGCGACGACGGTCTTGCCGCTGCCCACGTCGCCCTGTACCAGGCGCAGCATGGGCCGCGGCCGGGCGAGATCGCGCACGATCTCGGCGTACACGCGGCGCTGCGCGCCGGTGAGCGCGAACGGCAGGCTACCTTCGAGCGCGGCGGCCAGCGGCCCGGGTTTCAGCACCGGCGCACGGTGCGCCTGCAGCGCGATGCGCTGCCGGCGCAGGCTCAGATGGTGGGCCAGCATCTCCTCGAGCGCGAGCCGTCGCTGCGCCGGATGGCGCCCGGCGAGCAGCGCGCCCAGGTCCACGTCCGGCGGCGGGCGGTGCACGGCGAGCAGCGCCTCGCGCAGCGGCGGCAGCGCCAGGCCGTCGAGCAGCGCGGCCGGCACCAGCTCCAACGCATCGCCGTCGGGCAACCGGTCGAGCGCGTGGCCGATCATGCGGCGCAACGTGGCCGGGCCGATGCCCTCGATCGCCGGGTAGACCGGATCGAGCGCATCCTCGAGCGCCGGATCGGCGGCGTCGCCGACCACCCGGTAGCTGGGGTGCACGATCTCCAGCCCGTGCTGCCCGGGACGCGGCGTGCCGTACACGCACAGCCGGGTGCCCACCGCGAACTGCGCGACCTGCGCGGCGCGGAAATGGAAGAACCGCAGCACCAGCGACGCGCTCGAGCCGTCGCCGATCGCGACGCGCAGCATCGGCCGCCGGCGGAACGCCCGGTCCACCGCCTCGACCTCGCCCTGCACCTGGGCAGGGACACCGCCGCGCAGCGACCGGATCGGCACGATCCGCGTGCGGTCCTCGTACTGCCGGGGCAGGTGCAGCCACAGGTCGCCGACGGTGGCCAGCCCGCGCGCGGCCAGCTTCTCGGCGACCTTGGGGCCCACGCCGGGCAGCGTCGAGATCGACGCCGCGCCGGCAGCGGCGAGCGCGGGCCTGCTCATGTGCCCCGCCCGCGCGCGGTCAGGCGAGCACCATCACCGCGTCGACCTCGAAGCGCGCGCCCTTGGGCAGGGCCGGCACCTCGATCGTCGAGCGCGCGGGATACGGCGCATCGAAGTATTCGGCCATGACCGCATTGACCTGCGCGAACTCGCCCAGGTCGGTCACGTACAGGCCCACGCGCACGATGTCGGACAGGCTGCCGCCGGCCGCGTCGGCCACCGCCTTGAGGTTGTCGAACGCGCGACGCGCCTGCGCGGTGATGTCGCCGGCGACGATCTCGCCGGTCGCCGGGTCGAGCGGGATCTGCCCGGAGAAATAGACGGTGTCGCCGGCGCGGACGGCCTGCGAGTACGGGCCGATCGCGGCGGGCGCGTCCTGGGTGCTGACGGGGATGCGGGGCATGCATGAACTCCGGTAATGGCGGACGATCCGGCCATTGTAGAGCGGCGCCTGCGGCGCTGCCCCGTCGCGCAGCGGTCAGCCGCGCTACATCCGCTGCACGCCGTGCACGACCGGCAGGCGCCGGGTGCGGCGGATGACGTCGGCCAGGTGCTTGCGGTGCTTGACCTCGATCGAGAACCGGATCGCGGCGACCGTGCTGTCGCGCTCGAGATATTCCACGCCGTCGATGTTGGAGTGCGCGCGCGCGATCGCTGCGGCGACCTGCGCGAGCACGCCCGGATGGTTCTCGACCTCGATGCGCAGCGCGACGTTGTAGTCGCCCACGACCTCGCGGTCCCAGTCGATCGCGACCCAGCGCTCGGGCGACTTGCGGAACTCGGCGACGTTCGGACAGTCCAGCCGGTGCACCACGATGCCGCGCCCGGTGGTGTGGTAGCCCATGATGTCGTCGCCGGGGATCGGCAGGCAGCAGTTGGCGAACGCGATCACGCCGCGCTCGTCGCCGCGGATGCGGATCGTCTCGCCCGGGCGCGCCGCCTGGCCTCCGTCCTGCGCGCCGGCGTCGTGCTGGGCCAGCGCCAGCGCCACCTGCGCCGGCATCCAGTTGCCCAGCGCGATGTCGGCCATCAGTTCCTCGAGCCGCGGGTAGCGCGCCTCGGCGAGGTAGGCGTCGAGCCGCGCCTGCGGCAGGCGGTCGAGCGAGGTGCCCAGGCCCTCCAGCGCGCGGTCGAGCATGCGGTGGCCGAGCTGCACCGCGTCCTCGTGCTGCAATTGCTTGAGCTGGGCGCGGATCGCGGTCCGGGCCTTGCCGGTGGCGACGAACTCCAGCCACTGCGGCCGCGGGATCGAGGACTTGGCGGTGACGATCTCCACGCGCTGGCCGCTGGCCAGCTGCGTGCGCAGCGGCACCAGCTTGCCGTCGACGCGCGCGGCCACCGCCTGGTTGCCGATGTCGGTGTGCACCGAGTACGCGAAGTCGAGCGCGGTCGAGTTGCGCGGCAGCGCCATGATGTCGCCCTTGGGCGTGAACAGGTAGACCTCGTCGGGGAACAGGTCGACCTTGACGTTCTCCAGGAACTCCAGCGACGAACCGGTCGTGCGCTGCGACTCCAGCAGCCCGGCGATCCACGAGTGCGCGCGCGACTGCGCGCTGTTGGGACCGTCGCCGCCGTGCTTGTAGGCCCAGTGCGCGGCGATGCCGCGCTCGGCGATCAGGTCCATCTCCTCGGTGCGGATCTGCACCTCGATCGGCGCGCCATAGGGACCGAACAGCACCGTGTGCAGCGACTGGTAGCCGTTGGCCTTGGGGATCGCGATGAAGTCGCGGAAGCGGCCGTCGAGCGGCTTGAACACCGCGTGCGCGATACCCAGCGCGTGATAGCAGTCGGCGGCGTTGCCGACGATGATCCGGTAGCCGAAGACGTCCATGACCTGGGTGAAGGTCTTTCCCTCGCCCTGCATCTTGTTGTAGATGCTCCAAGGCGATTTCACCCGCCCCACGAGCCGGTACTGCAGCCCGGCGCTGGTCAGCCGCTGCGCCAGTTGCGCCTCGATGCTCGCCAATGCCTCGCGCCGCACCAGCGGCTGGTTGCGGATGCGCTTCTCGAGCACCATGTGCCGGATCGGATGCAGCGCGTGGAAGCCCAGGTCCTGCAGTTCGGCCTTGATCCGGTTCATGCCCAGCCGCTGGGCGATCGGCGCGTAGACCTCGAGCGTCTCGCGCGCGATGCGCTCGCGCGCCGGGCCCGGCTGCGCGCCGAGCGTGCGCATGTTGTGCAGGCGGTCGGCGAGCTTGATCAGGATCACGCGCAGGTCGCGCGCCATCGCCAGCATCATCTTGCGGAAGCTCTCGGCGTCGGCTTCCTGGCGGCTGCTGAAGTTGAGCTTGTCGAGCTTGGTCACGCCATCGACGAGTTCGGCGACCGGCTCGCCGAACTGCTCGGCCAGCTCGTCGCGCGTGAGCGGCGTGTCCTCGATCGTGTCGTGCAGGATCGCCGCGACCAGGGTCTCGACGTCGACCTTCTGCTCGGCCAGCACCCCGGCCACCGCGACCGGATGGGTGATGTAGGCCTCGCCCGACTTGCGCGTCTGCCCCGCGTGCGCCGCAGCGCCGACGGCCCAGGCCCGGCGCAGCAGCGCGCGCTGGTCGGCCGGCAGGTAAAGCGTCGCGCGCTCGAGGTCGCGGACGTAGTCGGGCAACGCGTCGTCGCCGGGAACGTCGGGCGTGGCGAGGCTGGCAGGAGGAGCGGGCGTCATCCCGGAAGCCTACGGGCAAGGTCGGCGTTTGGGAACCGCGCCGCCGGCCGGCGCGCCGGGCCCGGGCGGGCGCGAAAACGGCAGGCCCGGAAACGCGACGGCCCCGCACGAAAGGCGGGGCCGTCGGAAGACGCGGGCAGCGCCGATGCGGCGCGCCGGGAACGTCAGAGATCGTCGCCCTTGGCCATGTCCTCGTCGGCGACGACCTCGGCCGCGGCCCACTCCAGCGCCTCGCGCTCCTTGCGCTCGCGCTCGGACTTGTCGACCGCGTCGATGAACGGCTGGTCGATCCGGCGCGCGGCGATCTCGCGCAGCGCCAGGACGGTCGGCTTGTCGTCGTTCTCGCTGTTGTCGAGCTGCGCCTCGACGCCATTGGCGAGCTGGCGCGCACGCTTGGCGGCCATCATGACCAGCTCGAAGCGGTTGTCGACGACTTCCAGGCAATCTTCTACGGTGATGCGGGCCATGCGGGCTCCCGGCGACCGGCTGCGGTCGCGCGAATTCAGGAAAAAGGGCCGGCCATGGTACGGCCGCAAGGGCGTCCGCGCAAGCCGCCCCTCGAAGAATCAATCACTTGCCGGCCGACCGGCCGGCGCCGCTCAGCGTCCCGACAGCAGCCGCGCGATCAGTCCGGCGTGGCGTTCGGCCTGGCGGTCGCGGCGCAGCCGGCTGGCGCGGAAAATCGCGCACATCTCCGCGACCGCGGTCTCGAAGTCCTCGTTGACGACGACGTAGTCGAACTCGTCGTAGTGCGACATCTCCTCCTGCGCGGCGGCCAGGCGCTGCGCCATGACGGCCTCGCTGTCCTGGCCGCGCTTGCGCATGCGCTGGTCAAGCGCCTCGCGCGAGGGCGGCAGGATGAACACGCTGACCGCCTCGGGCACCAACGCGCGGACCTGCCGCGCGCCCTGCCAGTCGATCTCCAGCAGCACGTCCTTGCCCGCGGCCAGCTGCGGCTCGACCGACTGGCGAGCGGTGCCCTTCCAGTCGCCGTGCACCAGCGCGTGCTCGAAGAACTCGCCGGCCTCGATCATGCGCTGGAACGTGTCCTTGCCGACGAAGTGGTAATGCTCGGCGTGGCGTTCGCCCGGGCGCGGCGCGCGCGAAGTGAACGAGATCGACAGGGCGATGTCGGGGTCGCGCGACAGGCAGGCGTTGACGATGCTCGACTTGCCCGCGCCCGACGGCGCGGCGACGATGAACAGCGTGCCGCGCATCGGGGCGGCGGCGGTGTTGGATGCGGCTTCGCGATGCGTCACACCTGGCTCCGGCGCCCGGAAAGCCGCGCATCGTACCGCTTTACGCGCAGGCCCGTCGCGTTCCTGCGCTCGCGCATGCGGATGCCCGCTCGCGCCTGCGGCCCAGCCCCTCCTATTCGATGCAGCGTCGAAGGCGGACACGACGGTCTCCAGCTGACTACCGCAGCAATGCCGCGACTCCCTTCAGCGTGTCCTGCACCGCAGTCAACCGCCGCGAAGCTTGGGCATCCTTCTGGACGTTCGGATTCAACCCGGCGGCCAAGGCGTCGAGCTCGGAGGCCAAGCGCGGGTCTTTCGCGCTGGCCTCGACGCTGGCGTGGGCCTTGTCCAAGGCCTCGACCAATGCGGTCACCGCACTGGGGGACAGGACCTGGGTGCGCTGCAATTGATCCACGTACGCGCGCGCCACGACCGGATGAGCGGGCCAGGACACCGGGAACTGCTGCTGCGGGTTGAACGTACTGCCCTGGTCGGCGAGCGCAGCGGCCGCAATCTCGGCCTCGGTCAGGTACTCGCTGGCTTCGAGCGCAAGCACGTCCAGGCCACGCACGATCTCGGTCCCGTAGATGCGCCCGCCATACCAGTAGGCCGACCAGTAGCCGCCCACGATTAGGTGCTTGTCGTCAATCGGTCCACGATCGAAATAGGCGATCTCGAGGGGATTGGCCGAGTCGGTGAAGTCGATTACCGAAATGCCGCCCTGGTACCAAGCCTGGACGAAGATGTCGCGGCCGGGCACGGGGATGATCGAGCCATTGTGGGCGACGCAGTTCTCCCGCTCGTTCTGGGCCGCCGGCAGCTTGAAGTAGCTACGAAACTCCAGCTTTCTGCCGTCGACGATGTCGTAGATCGCGTTCGCACCCCACGTCAGCGGATCCTGCACGCGGCAACGCGGACGCCCGCCGCCGCCCCATTCGTCGGTGAACAGCACCTTGGTCCCGTCGTTGTTGAAGGTGGCCGAGTGCCAGTAGGCGAAGCCCGGGTCGCCAACGGCATCGACGCGCCTGGGGGCAAGCGGATCGCCGATGTCGAAAATGAGGCCGTTGCCCGAGCAGGCGCCGGCGGCCAGATTCCGCGACGGGAACACGGTGATGTCGTGACAATGGTCGGTACGGCTGGTGATCTGGGTGCCCTCGCCGTGGTCGCCGCCCTGCCACAGGCCGGCGATCTGCCCGATCTGGGGGTCGGCAAAGACCGTCGGGCTGTCGACGATGCGCGAGCCGGACGGGTTGGCGAGCGGGATTTCGATGACGTCGACGCGGAACAGGGCGGTGCGGTCGTCGCCCGACACCGGGCCGATGCAGCCCGCCAGCTCGCGCTCGTCCCGGATTGCAGCGGTGCCGGAGTTGTAGACGATGATCTTCTCGTCGTCGGCCGACACCACCGAATGGGTGTGCGAGCCACGACAGGTCTGGACCTGGCCCACCTGCACCGGACTCAGGGGATTGCTGATGTCGAAGATGCGCAGACCACGGAACCGGTCGGCGCTGACGTCCTCGGCGACGCCCTGGCGGCCGCAGTCCACCCGCGCGGTGGTCTGCTCCACCGACATGAGCAGCAGATCGCCGACGATGGACACATCGCCCTGCCCGCCCGGGCACACCACCGACGCGATCGGTCGCGGTACGCCGTTCTCGCCCAGGCGATAGAGGTTGAACCCGTGGTAGTTGCCGGCGGCCAGCAGATCGCCGGAAAACGCCATGTCGGTATTGGAGAAGTTGCGGAACGGCGAACGCCGGGACTTCTCGTCGTCCGGTTTCTCGTCGTCCTTGCCCTCCTCGTCGCCCGCCTTGTTTTGCCCGTCCTTCTCCGGCACGGGCGGCGGCAGGTCCGCCGGGTTGCCGGGATCGTAGAAACCGGACGGCCTGGGCAGGCTGGCGACCAAGCGCAGATTGCGGACCGCCTCCCCGCCATCCCTGAAGCCCGCGGCGAGTTTCGAACGCGGGTCCTCCGACAATTCACGCGATGCCGCGGCCATGCGGCGGATTTCGCCCTTCTGCTCGTTGGTTACGTCGGTGACGAACTCGAACAGCACCGGGTCGTGGACCGAGCCGGGCCTCTTCAGCAGCTCCTCGACCATCTTCAAGGCGCCTTCGTGATGGGCGATCATCCGCTCCAGGAACAGCCGATCGAAGTCCGGGCCGCTGGCGGCCGCCAGTTCGGCCATCTGCTCGGGCGTCGCCATCCCCGCCATCGTGCTGGAGTCGTGGCCGTGGTGCATGGCGTGCGTGTCGGCGGCCGGATCAGGCGCCGTCTGGCCGCGTTCGCGCAACCAGGTCTGCATGAAAGCGATCTCGTCGGCCTGCGACGCATCGATCCGCCCGGCCACGTCGATCAGCGTCTTGCGGTTGGTGCGGTCCCGCACCAAGGCGACCATCTGCACGGCCTGGTGATGGTGCAGGATCATGTGTTGCATGAACCGCACGTCGTCCGGCGAGTAACGGTTGTCAGCGATTTTCGCCGCCTCCTCCGCCGTGAGCGGACGGGTCGCCTGACCTGGAGCCCCGGGCTGGAGGATGGGCGCGTCCTGGGCCATCGCGCCCCCGGCGGCCACGGTCATGCCGAGGATGGCGCCGCCGAGGATCAGGCAAACGGATGAGCTTGCGGTGTTGGTTGACAAGAGCGCCCCCGATATTCGATTCCTAGCCGAGCGTGATGCCCGCTCATTCGACAGACGGCGACGCCGTAGCTCAGCAAACGAGCAGACCGGCGACCCGATCCTCTATTTGAAGCTTCCCCCGCGCTAGACAGCGCGTTGCGCGGTCCAACGTACCGCTGTCCTCACCGAGTGGGTTCATTCTCGAGTATGAGCAGATTGTTGCTCGACCGGTTCGCCGACCGCACGACGAGGCGACTTGTACTCGAGGTGGGCCGGAACCCTTGAACCACAATTGTTACCTTGTAACACATTTGCTCACGGTGGAGGCGCGCTGGACACCTGCGCGCCCCGATGTCCGGGGTCTTTCCCTGTCCCGCCGGAGCAAGAAGCCGATGTCGCCCGACACCGGCTTACTTCGCGAGGAGGACTACGGGGCGCCAGCGGCGCGCCGCTCCGACCATCAAGGCGTAGCCGCCTCATTACCGCCCGAGGCCGGCGTGGCTCCCCTTGGCTGACTGCGATAGCGTTCCATCCAGCCAAGCGTGCCAAGCACCTGGTTGAGCGTCTCGGTCGGACGTGCACCGATGCCATGCGAGGCGCCCGGAATGCGCAACATCGCGGTGTCCACCCGGCGCAGCTTCAGTGCCTGGTAGAACTGTTCGGTTTGCGGAATGGGCGTACGCAGATCGTCCTCACCGGTGATCAGCATCGTCGGTGTCGTCACGTTGCCGACGTAAGCCAGCGGCGACCGCTTCCAGTAGTGATCGAACGCCTCCCACGGCGGCCCCGGGAACCAGTACTGGGTGAAGTACGGGTACATGTCGGCAGTCAGCACGAAGCTGGTCCAGTCGATCACCGGCTTGGCCACGACCGCGGCCTTGAAGCGGTCGGTGTGGCCGACGATCCACGCGGTCAGCGTGCCGCCACCGGAGCCACCGGTAACGTAGAGCTGGTCCGGATCGGCGACGCCTTGGGCGATCGCCGTGTCCACCGCGCTCATCAGGTCGTCATAGTCCCGGCCGGGATAGTTGTGGTGGATGTGGTCGGCGAAGGCCTGGCCGTAGCCGGTGCTGCCCCGCGGATTGACGTACAACACCGCGTAGCCGGCGCTGGCGTAGAGCTGGGTCTCGGCAGCGAAGCTCGGACCGTAGGCGGCGAACGGCCCGCCGTGGATCTCAAGCAGCAGGGGATAGCGCTGGCCCTCGCGGTACTGCGGCGGCTTCACCAGCCAGGCCTGCACGTCGAGACCATCGGCGGAGGACTTGAACCAGAAGTCCTCGACCTGTCCGAGTTGCTTGTAGTCGAGGACGTCGCCGTTGAGGTCGGTCAGCACGCGCGGCCTGCCGCCACGCTGCACCACCGCCAGATCGGCCGGTCGGTCGACCGAACTGCGGGTATAGACGACGCGGTCGCCGGCCACCGACAACGCGCCCCCGGTGTAGGGACGGCCGATCGACGTGCCGCCGAAGTCGTCGGTCAACGTCTGCATCCGGCCGCCGCCTGCATCGATCCAGGCGATGTGGCCGCGCCCCTCGCGCTCGTAGCTGAAGTACAGCCCCCGGCCATTGCGGTCCCACTGCGGATCGGCTACCGGGTAATCGAAATCCGCGGTCAGCGCGCGGGAACGCCCGCTCTGCAGGTCGAGCAAGTACAGGTGGGTCACCTGGTGCCCCTTGCGTTCGTCGTCATAGCCGACATAGGCCAACTGCCGCCCGTCCGGAGAAAGCACGGGCTGTTCGTCCGGACCGCGCCTGTCGGTCAACGCGGCGACGGCGCCGCTGGCCAGATCCAGCCGATAGATCTCGCTCTCGCGCGGCTGGTACTCCCACTCCGGTGACTGGTTGGATACCACGTACAGCGAGCGCCCGTCCCGATCCCACACGGGCGAACGGTGGCTGAAGTCGCCGCGGCTGACCTGGCGCGGCGTGCCGCCGTCGGCCGGAATCACGAAGACGTGGCGATAGCCTGGACGGGTGTAGCCGGCGCCATCGGCCCGGTAGCCGACACGATCGATGTACTTGGCCTGCGGCGCCCACTCCGCGCCTTCCGGCTTCGACGGCAGTTTGATCTGGGGCTCGGTGTCCGCTTCCACCGCCATGGTGAACGCGATGCGGCGGCCATCCGGGGACCAGGACAGATCGGACGGCGGTTGGGGCAACCAGCCCAGCGCCACCTGGCGACCGCCATCCTTCCAGCGCACCATGATCTGTGCGCGCTCACCGTTTCGTGCGATCCACGCCACCCGGCTTCCGTCCGGCGACCATGTGGCATTGCTGCCCGCCGCGTCCTCACCCAGCGGCACCTGCCGGCCGCTGTCCACATCCAGCAGCCACAGCCGGCTGAGCCGGCGGTCCCTCAGGATGTCGTAGCCCTGTCGCTGGTAGATGACCTGCCGACCGTCCGGCGACAAGGCCGGGGCGTCGGCCCATTCCAGGTCGAACAGATCGCGCGGCTGCAGGTAGCGCGGATCCTCGTGCAACCCCGTCGCCGCGCACACCAGCGGCAACCACGACACCACCACCACCAGCAGGCGACTCACCCCTTTGGCCATCGTCTTCCCCCTCCCGTTGAGTTTTATCTTGGCATCGCCGCGTCGGTCGCGTGCTAGGCCGTGCTTGTCGCCGCATCCCCGCCCCGCCCAGTAGGCAAGCGCGCCCGCACTCGCGCCATCTCAGTCCCCTTCCGGGTGCGGATCGCGCCGCTATCACCAACCCGGCGGCGAGGTCCACATTGGATCGTCGTTGGAGTTGGCAATTCGCGGCAGCCGGCAGGCGCCTTGATCGCACTTGCCCTGTGACGTCCGTCGCTGAGCACATCTTTGAAGCAGTGGCGGCAGGCACTGGACGATCTGGCGGCCCCGGATCGACCCGCACATCATCGTGATGCCAGGGGCGTCATTTGAGGCCACGGTTGCGCAGCAGCGCATCGGCATTGGGCAGACGTCCGCGAAAGCCGATGTAGCTCTCGGACGGGTCGCGCGTATTGCCGCGCTCGTACACTTCGCGGCGCAGCTTGCCTGCCAGCTCCGGGTCGAACACGTCGCCCGCTTCCTTGAACGCATCGAAGCCATCGGCGTCCATCGCTTCGGCCCACGTGTAGGCGTAGTAACTGGCCGAATAGCCACCATCGAAGATGTGGCTGAAGTGCGGCAGACGATGGCGCATGCCGATTTCGTCCGGGACGCCAAGCTCGCGCAGTTGCGCCGCTTCCCAATCCCGCGCATTGAAGCCTGCCGGCAGTTCGGTCAACGTGTGCAGGCGCATGTCGAGGATCGCGGACGAGAGCTGCTGGACGGTGAGGAAGCCCTGGTTGAACGTTTGCGCGTCGAGCAGCGCCTGCAGCATCGGTTCGGGCATTGGCTCGCCAGCGGCATTGCGTGCGTGCGCACGCAGGATCGAGGGCTCGGTGATCCAGTGTTCGTAGACCTGCGAGGGGAATTCAACGAAGTCGCGCGGGACTGCGGTGCCCGACAGGCTCGGGTAATGCGCCTTGGACAGCAGCCCGTGCAGCCCGTGCCCGAACTCGTGGAACAGGGTCCGCGCCTCGTCGATCGAGATCAGCGCAGGCTGCCCTTCCGCCGGCGGCGGAATGTTCTGGTTGTTGACCACGATCGGGCTGTCGCCGAGCAGGCCGTTGGGAACGCGGATACTGTTCATCCATGCACCGGGACGCTTGGTGGGGCGCGCGAACCAGTCGGCATAGAACAAGCCGAGCTTGCTGCCGTCTGCCTCGCGAATCTCGAACACGCGCACGCCGTCGGCGTAGACCGGGATGTCCTTGCGCTCGTGCGCGGTGAGTCCGAACAATTTCTGCGTGGTCTCGAACAGCGCATCGACCATGCCCTCCAGCGGCATGTACTGCTTGACCTCGGCTTCGTCGAGCGAGAAGCGCTCGCGGCGGACCTGCTCGGCGTAGTAGCGCCAATCCCAGGGCTCGACGTCCGTGATGCCGTCCTTCGCGGCGAGCGCCTCGATGTCCCGCAGCTCCTCCTTCGAACGCGCCAGCGCGGGCTGGTAGACCGCCATCAACAGTTCCATGGCGGCGTCGGTGGTCTTTGCCATCGAGTCTTCCAGGACGAAGTCCGCGTGACTCCTGGCGCCCATCAGCTTCGCGCGTTCGGCGCGCAGCTCGACGAGCCTGGCGATGACCGCACTGGTGTTGTTGGCGTTGTCGTTGTCGCCACGGAGCGTGAAGGCCCGCCAGATTTTCTCCCTGGCCCCCCGATCAGGCGCCGAGGTCAGGAACGGCTCTGCAGCCGAGCGCGTCGCAGGGAACAGGTAATGCCCAGGCTGGCCCGCGGCCTCTGCCGCAGCCGCCGCAGCGCCGGCCTGGTCGCCTGGGAGCCCGTCGACTTCGGCCGCGGTCAACAGCACGTCGTTGGCCTTCTGGTCGGCCAGCAACTTTTGACCGAACTCGACGCCAAGGTTGGCGAGTTCTTCGTTGATCGCCGCGACGCGCTCGCGCGCAGCAGGAGAGAGCGCCGCGCCCGCGCGTACGAACCGCTTGCGGGTCTCCTCCAACAGGCGGGTCTGTTCGGGGTTCAGCCCGAGCTCCGCGCGCTTCCTGTACAGCGTATCGACGCGCCGGAACAGCGCTTGATCGAGCAGTGTTTCGTTGGACAGCCGCGCCAGTTTCGGCGCAACGTTCTTCTGGATCGCCTGGTTGGCCGGAGTCGCGTCCGCAGAGGCCACGGTGAAGAATGTGCTCGACACCCTGGCCAGCTGCCGACCCGAACGCTCCATGGCTTCGATGGTGTTCTCGAATGTCGGCTCGGACGGATCGTTGGCGATCTGGACGCTCTGTGCCCGGGCTTCCGCGATCGCCCGGTCGAACGCCGGCTCGTAGTGCTCGGGCCGGATGCGATCGTATGGCGGCACGCCCTCGGGCGTCTCCCAGGCGGCCAGTAGCGGATTGGCGGTCTGTTCGACCCGTGCCTCGACGGGCTGCGCTGCGATCGGCTGGCTGCCTGCCAGGAACGCCGCCGCGATCGCGGTGGACAGAAGACACGTACGAAGAACCATGGTGTTGCTCCGGAACTGGGGGCGTGGCTGGAATCGGTCTTGGAACCGTGGACCGGCCGAGGAAACGTTACTGTATAACGCAAAGCCCGTGTGAACCCATGTCGATGGTCATGCGTTTCGCGACCGCTGGAGCGAAAGGACAAGAGTTGGGTGCGCCAGCACATCGAAGATCGTGGCCGGCCGGGCGTCGCCGCTGTGCGCGTCGTTGTAGACCTTTGGGCCGCCGCAGACATCGAGCGTCGCCCGGTCCGGCCGTCCGGTGTACAGCGGCTCCTTGCGTCGCGACATCGTGTTGTGCAGATGGATCTGCAAGCTCACGTCAGGTTCTCCCGCGGCTGTGGCAGGGCATGGCGCAGGATGTGAAACGCCCCCTCGATCGTGCGTCGATCCACCTCGTGGGTGATGAACACCAGACGCGAGCGGCGATCCCCGTCGGGCCAGGCCGGCAGTCGCAGGGGCGGATGGAACACGTGCTGGACGCCGTGGACGACCAGCGGCCGCTCGTGGCCTTCGACGTTCAGGATGCCTTTGACCCGCAGGATGTCGCGACCGGCCAGGCCCATCAGCACTTCCAGCCAGAGGGTCAGAAGCGCCTCCGGGATAGGGTCGTCGATCGCGAAGCAGAACGCGCGGATGTGTTCATCGTGGCGGTTGACGTCGCCATGTGGTTGGACGGACTCGGTCAAGGGCGTCATCCCCAGCTGGAACAGGACCGGCGGCTGGAGATAGGCTTCCTCCTGCAGCCACCGCGCCACATCCGGCGCTTTGTCCTCGATCGAGAACAGTCCCAGGTCGAGCAGCTTCTCCGCCGCGATTTCTCCATGGGTCACCTCCCAGCGCGGCGCCGCGGGATTGACGGCCGCCAGCCGACGCGACAACGCGTCACGCTGCGCATCGGTCGCCAGATCCGCTTTGGTCAGCAACAGCACATCGGCCATGGCCGCCTGCTTCGCCGCCTCACCGTGCCTGGCCAGACTCGACTGTCCCGTCGTCAGGTCGAGCGTCGCCACGATGCCATCGAGCCGGTAATGCGGCGCAACCTGCGGATGGGTCATCAGCGTATGCACGATCGGCACCGGGTCCGCCAGACCCGTGGTCTCGATCAGCACCCGGCGGAACTGCCGCCGACCGTCGCGCGCGAAGCGCCAGATGACCTCACGCAGCGTCTTGACCAGATCCCCGCGCACCGTGCAGCAGACGCAGCCGCTCCCCATTTCCACGACGAGCTGCTCGGTACTGTGCGCGACCAGCAAGTGGTCCAGCGCCATTTCGCCGAACTCGTTGATGATGACCAGCGCGTCGGCCAACGCCGGCTGGCGCACCAGATGGTTGAGCAGGGTGGTCTTGCCGCTGCCCAGAAATCCGGTCAACAGCGTGACGGGAATCCGCTCCTCGGAGGAGCCGGCGCTCATCCGAGGCCTCCCCCGCCGGCCCAGGCGACCGCATCGTGCGGATGCAGGCTCTCCAGATGGCGGACATGGACGCGCAGATTCGCCGAGGTCTCGTGCAACGCCTCGTGGATACGCCTGGCCGCATCCTCGACGAACATCAGGTTCTGGCCATTGAGGGCCGCAAATGCCTGCTCGTCGGCGCGCTTGACCGCGGTCTGGACCGGTGTTCCCACGGCCTGCTCGACGCGGCCGATCAAGTCGAGCAATCCCAGAGTCGAGACGTCCGGCGCAACGTCTATCCCGACCTGCGCCTGGCTGCGCTGACTGTGCGGCGTGGCCAACGTCGCGTGGCGGCGCAGCCATGCCGCCACCGCGGCGGGCTCCACGGAGCCCGGCCCGGGGAACGCGGACAGGAATCCCCGCTCCACGAGCTGCCGGGACAGGGCGGCCGAGCATGGACAGGTCGAGGAGTAGCCGACCGTGACCAACGCTCGCAGCGTCAATACCTCGCCAATCAGCGCGGCATGGATCGTGACCGGATAGGCTTTCCAGCCCGCCAGTCCTTCGGACACGAGGGCTGGACGACGCACGAGCAGATCGAACGAGAGCCGCAGCCGGGCGTTTCGGCTGTTGCAGTCTCCATGGCTCGCGATCATGGCCTGCAGCAGCTGCCGCAGGCCCTCCGGAGACAGCGCGGCATCCTCGCCCAGTCCATCGTCCAACAGGCGGTACAGCCTCGACATGTGGATGCCCTTGACGTGTGTCGCCGGCAGATCGACCTGCGCATCGGCTCGCGCATGCAGCACGCGCCGATAGCCTGGCTCTGCCAGCAGGACGGGCAGGTCGATGCCCTGCATGCCCACCCACTCCAGCGGACTCGCGCCGGATGCGGCTTCGGTCAACGAGACATCGGGGAGAGGCAGATTCATGGACGCGCTCGGGATCGGAGAGAAGAAGGAACAACGCCCCCGCTCGCAGCGGGAGCAGAGGGATACCTGGCGCTCAGGGCCATTCGGGGAAGGGGTTGGGCCAACTCGCCCATACCGTCGGGCCAAGGGCCATCTCGTCGTCGGTGAGCAGGCAGGCGTCGAGATCCGCGCGCAGGGCGGCTTCATCCATGTCCATCCCGATCAGCACGATCTCCTGGCGTGCGTCGCCGACACCGTCGAGCCAGTGCTTGCGAACCAGCTCGACCGATTCGGGATCGCGCGGCCAGCGCTCGATCGGCACGGCCACCCACCAGTAACCCACCGGGTTGTGACGGGAGATCGCGCCCGCCTGCGACCAGGATCCGACCAGCGTCGGATGACTCGCCAACCAGAAGTGCCCCTTGGATCGCACCACGCCCGGCCAGCGGCTGTTGGCGAGCGCCGCGAATCTCTGGGGATGGAACGGCCTTCTCGCGCGGTAGACGAAACTGCGGATGCCGTACTCCTCGGTTTCCGGCGTGTGCTCACCGCGTAACGCCTTGAGCCAGCCGGGCGCTCTCGACGCTTCCTCGAAATCGAACAGGCGCGTTTCGAGCACTCGGTCCAGTGGCACCCGCCCGAACTCGGCGACCTCGATCCTCGCGCGCGGATTGAGGCGTCGCAGGATCCCCATCAGCTGCTCGCGCTCGTCGTCGCTGATCAGATCGACCTTGTTGAGTACGATCACGTCGCAGAATTCGACCTGGTCGATCAACAGGTCGACAACCGTGCGCGGGTCCTGGGGGCCCAGCGATTCACCACGTGATTGCAAGCTGTCCCGTGAACCGTAGTCACGCAGGAAGTTGAAGGCATCGACCACGGTGACCATCGTGTCCAAGTGCGCCACCTCGTTGAGGCTGCGCCCGTCTTCGCCTGCGAACGTGAAGGTTTCTGCCACCGGGAGGGGCTCGGAGATCCCGGTGGACTCGATGACGAGCTGGTCGAAGCGTCCTTCCTTCGCCAGCCGGTCGACTTCGACCAGCAGATCCTCCCGCAACGTGCAGCAGATGCACCCGTTGCTCATCTCGACCAGCTTCTCATCGGTGCGCGACAGTTCTGCACCGCCTTCGCGCACCAGCGCGGCGTCGATATTGACCTCCGACATGTCGTTGACGATGACCGCCACGCGCCGGCCTTCGCGGTTGTTGAGAATGTGGTTGAGCAAGGTCGTCTTGCCTGCACCGAGGAAACCTGACAGGACGGTGACAGGAAGCATTCTTTGCTGTGGGTTGGCGTCTGCTTTCATGGTTCGGCTGTGGACTTTCATGGCGGGAATGGAGCGAGAATTTCTCGGTTAATTGCTCGATAGCGCCATGGGCTCGCCCTGTCAGTGCCTACATCGCGCCGCGTCTTTTAGTTATGTTATAACGTAACATATCACAGCAAGCTGACTGTGCGACCGCTCCCCTTCACAAAGGGACTTATTGCGCCATCCTGCGTAACGAAACCCGCGCGCCCCCGCGGCGCCTCCTATCGCGGCATCACTTACGCAGCTGCCGCACCGCCCCCCGGCCGCCCTACTCGATGTTCTGCACCTGCTCGCGGATCTGGTCGATCAGCACCTTCAGCTCGATCGCCGCCTGCGAGCTGCGCTTGTCGACCGACTTGGAGCCGAGCGTGTTGGCCTCGCGGTTGAACTCCTGCAGCAGGAAGTCCAACCGCCGGCCGACGGGTTCGCGCTGGGCGAACACGCGGCGGATCTCGTCGACGTGGCTGTCGAGCCGGTCGAGCTCCTCGTCGACGTCGAGCTTCTGCAGCCACAGCACCAGTTCCTGCTCCATGCGGCCCGGGTCGACCGGCTGGGCCAGGTCGTCCAGGCGCGCCTGCAGCTTCGCGCGCTGGCCCTCCCGGATCGCCGGCATCAGCGTGCGTACCTGGGCGGCGATCGCGGCGATGCCGTCGACCCGCTCCAGCGTCGCGGCCACGAGCTTGGCGCCCTCGCGCTCGCGCGCGGCGACGAAGCCGTCGAGCACCTCGTCGAGCAGCGCGACGACCTCGACCTGCAGCGCCGCCGGGTCCACGCCGCGCGACTGCAGCACGCCGGGGAACTGCAGCAGCTCGGTCAGACTGGCGCGCAGCTCGGGAAAGCCGGCACGCAGGTCCTGCGCCAGCTGGCCGAGCTGGTCGAGCAGCGCGCGGTTGAGCTGCAGCTCGCCGCCGCCCTCGGCCGGGCGCAACCGCAGCCCCAGATCCAGCTTGCCGCGGGAGACACGCGCGGCGATGCGCTCGCGCAGCACCGGCTCGAACGCCCGCAGCTCTTCGGGCATGCGCACGCCCAGTTCCAGGAACCGGTGGTTGACCGCCCGCAGTTCGCAGCTCAGCGTGCCCCAGGGCGTGGTGCGTTCGCCCGAGGCGAAGGCGGTCATGCTGCGGATCATGGGCGGTCCCGGACGAGGCTCGTATGGAGCCGGGCAGGATACCCGAAGGCCGCCGACGCCGAGCCGGCGCGGCCCGGGCCCGGCCGGGCGGCTGCTAGAATCGCCCCCCGTTTCCTGCAGCGACCCGCCATGTCCGATTCCTCCCGACCGAGCGGCCGCGCGCCCGGCCAACTGCGCAACGTGCGCTTCGAGCGCGGGTTCACGCGCCATGCCGAGGGTTCGGTGCTGGTGAGCTTCGGCGACACGCGCGTGCTGTGCAACGCCAGCGTCGAGAGCCGCGTGCCCGCGTTCCTGCGCGGCAAGGGCGAGGGCTGGGTCACCGCCGAGTACGGCATGCTCCCGCGCGCCACCAACACCCGCAACGACCGCGAAGCCGCACGCGGCAAGCAGGGCGGCCGGACGCTGGAGATCCAGCGGCTGATCGGCCGCAGCCTGCGCGCCTGCGTCGACCGCCGCGCGCTGGGCGAGCGCACGATCACGCTCGACTGCGACGTGCTGCAGGCCGACGGCGGCACCCGCACCGCCGCGATCACCGGCGCCTACGTCGCATTGGTCGATGCGATCCGCGCGCTGCAGGCGCGCCGCGAGCTGGTGCGCGACCCGGTCCACGGCGCGATCGCCGCGGTCTCGGTGGGCGTCTACCGCGGCGTGCCGGTGCTCGACCTCGACTACGCCGAGGACAGCGACTGCGACACCGACATGAACGTGGTGATGAACGACGGCGGCGGTTTCATCGAGATCCAGGGCACGGCCGAGGGCCATGCGTTCCGGCGCGCCGAGATGGACGCGATGCTGGGCCTGGCCGAAACCGGCATCGCCGAACTGGTCGCGCTGCAGCGCGCGGCGCTGGCGGGCTGACGTGGAGGCGACCGCGCGCACGCGCCTGGTCCTGGCCAGCGGCAACGCCGGCAAGCCCGCCGAGCTGCAGGCGATGCTCGCCGACCTGCCGCTGGAGATCGTGCCGCAACGCGCGCTGGACGTCGGCGACGTCGCCGAGACCGGCACCACGTTCGTCGAGAACGCATTGATCAAGGCCCGGCACGCCAGCGCCGCGACCGGCCTGCCCGCGCTGGCCGACGACTCGGGCCTGATCGTCGACGCGCTCGGCGGCGCGCCCGGCCTCTACAGCGCGCGCTACGCCGGCACGCCGACCGACGATGCGGCCAACAACGCCAAGCTGCTCGAGTCGCTGCGCGACGTGCCCGAAGACCGGCGCACGGCGCGCTTCTACGCGGTGATCGTGGTGCTGCGCCAGGCCGACGACCCGCAGCCGCTGATCGCCGAGGGCGCCTGGGAAGGCCGCATCCTCGACGCCCCGCGCGGCCACCATGGCTTCGGTTACAACCCGGTGTTCCTCGATCCCGCGCACGGCCTGACCGCGGCGGAGATGCCGCCCGAGCTGAAGAACCGCCTCAGCCACCGCGCACGCGCGCTGCTGGCGCTGCGCCAGCGCCTGACCGGCCTGGCATCCTGACGCCCCGCCCGGCGTGCCGCCGCGCCCGACCGGCACGCCACGAGTCCGCTCCCGGCCGATGCTGATCCCCCCGCCCCTGTCGCTGTACGTGCACCTGCCCTGGTGCGTGCGCAAGTGCCCGTACTGCGACTTCAACTCGCACGAGTTCCGGTCCACGGACGGCGCGGCTGCGCTGCCGTTCGACGCCTACGTCGACGCGTTGCTGGCCGACCTCGATCAGGACCTGCCGCTGGCCTGGGGCCGCACGGTGCACAGCGTGTTCTTCGGCGGCGGCACGCCGAGCCTGTTCCCGGCCGACGCGATCGACCGGCTGCTGCAGGGCGCCTCGGCGCGGCTGCGCTTCGCGCCGGGCGCCGAGATCACGCTCGAGACCAACCCCGGCACCGCCGAGCACGGCCGGTTCGAGGACTACCGCCGAGCCGGCGTGAACCGGATCAGCTTCGGCATCCAGAGCTTCGACGACGGCTGCCTGCACCGCCTGGGCCGCATCCACGACGGCGCTCAGGCGCTGGCGGCGATCGCGCTGGCGCGCGAGGCGGGCTTCGACAACCTCAACCTCGATCTGATGTACGCGCTGCCCGGGCAGACGCTGGCGATGGCCGAGGACGACGTGGCGCGCGCGATTGCGCTGGCGCCGGCGCACATTTCGCACTACCAGCTCACACTCGAGCCCAACACCGTCTACGCCGCCCGCCCGCCGCAGGGCCTGCCCGACGAGGACCTCGCCTGGGACATGCAGGAGCGCTGCCAGACGCGACTCGCCGAGGCCGGCTACGCGCAGTACGAGATCTCGGCGTACGCGCAGCCCGGCCGCCAATGCGCCCACAACCTCAACTACTGGCGCTTCGGCGACTACCTGGGCATCGGCGCCGGCGCGCACGGCAAGCTCACGCTGGGCAGCGAGCAGGCGATCGCGCGCCGCTGGAAGCACAAGCACCCCACGACCTGGCTGGCCACGGCCGGCACGCCCGCCTCGATCGGCGGCGACGAGCGCATCGCCGACGCGCGACGGCCGTTCGAGTACATGCTCAACGCGCTGCGGCTGGTCGAGGGCTTCACGCTGCGCGATTTCCAGGCCCGCACCGGCCTGCCGCCGTCGGCGATCGCCGCGCCGCTGCAGGCCGCGTTCGACGCCGGCTGGCTGCACGACGACGGCGCGCGCATCGTGCCGACCGCGCTCGGCCACCGCTTCGCCAACGACGTGGTGTCGCTGTTCCTGGACGACTGACGCCCCGCCGGACCCAGGCCCCGGGCCGCTTGCGGCAGAATAGGCGTTCACGCTTTCCCGCAGGATCGAGATGTCCAACACTTCCGCGCCGTCCGCCGCCGCCCTCTACGCAGACCACCTTGCGACGCTGACCCAGCGCGCGCAGACCGCGCTCGAGCGCGCCGGCCTCGACCACCTGGTGATCCCCAGCGGCACGCTGCACTACCAGGTCTTCGACGACCGCGACTATCCCTACGCCGTGAACCCGCAGTTCAAGGCCTGGGTGCCGCTGACCCGCAACCCCGGCAGTTGGCTGGTGGTGACGCCGGGCGCGAAGCCGAAGCTGGTCTACCTGCAGCCGCGCGACTACTGGCACGTCGTGCCCGAAGCGCCCTCGGGCTATTGGGTGGAGCACTTCGATATCGTCGTCATCCGCAAGCCGGAGGAGGCGCAGCAGCACCTGCCCAAGAACGCCGCCCGCTGCGCGATCCTCGGCGAGCCGCAGAGCGCGCCCGGCCACTACGGCGCCTATCGGCCGAACAACCCGCAGGCGGTGATCGACCACCTCGACTACCACCGTGCGTTCAAGACACCCTACGAGCTGGCGATGCTGCGCGAGGCCACGCGCATCGCGGTCGGCGCCCACCAGGCGGCCGAGCGCGCGTTCCGCGCCGGGGCCAGCGAGTTCGGCATCCACCTGGCCTACTGCCAGGCGGCCGGCCAGGACGCCAACGAACTGCCGTACCACAACATCGTCGCGCTCAACGAGCACGCCGCGGTGCTGCACTACACCGAACTGGGCCGACTCGCGCCCGAGCCGGTGCACAGCTTCCTGATCGACGCCGGCGCCAGCCACGCCGGCTACGCGGCCGACATCACCCGCAGCTACGCGCGCGAGACCGGCAGCGAGTTCCAGGCGATGATCGACGCGGTCGACCGCGCGCAGCAGGCCATGTGCGATCAGGTCCGCAGCGGCGTCGACTACAAGCGGCTGCACCTGGACGCGCACCTGGCGCTGTCGGGCGTGCTGCGCGACTTCGGCGTGCTGCGCATCTCGCCCGAAGAGGCGCTGGAGACCGGCGTCAGCGCCGCGTTCTTCCCGCACGGCATCGGCCACGGTATCGGCCTGCAGGTGCACGACGTCGCCGGCTTCGCGGCGTCGGAGACCGGCGGCACGATCGCCAAGCCCGACGGCCATCCCTACCTGCGGCTGACGCGCACGCTCGCGCCCGGCATGGTCGTCACGATCGAGCCGGGCGTGTACTTCGTCGACATGCTGCTCGAGGACCTGAAGGCTGCCGGCAAGGGCGATGCGGTCGACTGGGACCGCGTCGAGGCGTTCCGTCCCTATGGCGGCATCCGGATCGAGGACAACGTCGTGTGCACCGACGACGCCCCGGTCAACCTCACGCGCGACGCGTGGGCGGAACCCGCGACCCAATGAGAACGCCGGGCCGCAGGCCCGACGACCGTCCCTCTCCCGCCGTGCGGGAGAGGGGGGACCATCGGCGGATGCCGATGGTGGGGTGAGGGCGCAGCCCGACGGCCGGCTCCCGATTCGCGCAAGAGCGCCAGCGCCTGCCCCGATCTTCGTAGGAGCGCGCTCGCGCGCGATGGGGCGTTGCGATAAAGCCCATCGCGCGTCCCCGAAAAGGGGATGCAAGCACAAGCGCCGCTCCTACAAGGCAACGCGTTTTCGCGCGAGAGGCAGTGACCCTCAGCGCGCCATGAACGCCTCGATCTCGTCGGCCGTGCGCGCCAGCCCCGCGGTCAGCACCTCGTGCCCGGTGCGGGTGACCAGCACGTCGTCCTCGGTGCGGATGCCGATCCCGCGCCACTTCGCGTCGACCGAGGTGTCGTCGGCCGGCACGTAGAGTCCCGGCTCGATCGTGTAGACCATGCCCGGCTCGAGCAGCCGCGACTCCCCCTCGATGCGGTAGTCGCCGACGTCGTGCACGTCCAGGCCCAGCCAGTGGCCGGTCTTGTGCGGGTAGTAGCGCTTGTAGCTGCCGTCGGCGATGCGCTTCTCCAGGCGGCCCTTGAGCAGGCCCAGCCGCAGCAGCCCGTCCGTCAGCGCCTCCACCGCGGCGCTGTGCCCGGCCTCGTAGGGCACGCCGGGACGGGCCTGCGCCAGCGCGGCCTGCTGCGCCGATTCGACCACTGCATGCAGCGCACGCTGTTCGGCGGTGAAGCGGCCGTTGACCGGGAAGGTGCGCGTGATGTCGGCGGCGTAGCCGCGGTATTCCGCGCCCGCGTCGATCAACACCAGGTCGCCGTCGCGCGCCTGCGCGGCGTTGGCCCGGTAGTGCAGCACGCAGGCGTTGGCGCCCGCGCCGACGATGCTCTCGTAGGCCGGCGCCGCGTCGTGGCGGCGGAACACGTACTCGAGTTCGGCCTGCAGCTCGTACTCGCGCACGCCCGGCCGCGCCGCGCGCATCGCCGCGGCGTGCGCCTCGACGCTGATCCTCGCCGCGCGACGCATCAGCTTGAGCTCGTCGGCGGTCTTGATCAGCCGCATCTCGTCGAGCAGGTGGCCCAGCTCGAGGAACTCGTGCGGCGGCTGCGCGCCCAGCCGCACCTGCGCGCGCACGCGGTTGAGCCAGCCGATCAGCTGCAGGTCGAACTCGGTGTCGCGACCGAAGTGGTAGTAGACGCGGGTCCTGCCCTCGAGCAGGCCCGGCAGGATCTCGTCGAGGTCGTCGATCGGGTACGCATCGTCCATGCCCAGCGCGTCGACCGCGCCTTCGGGCCCGACCCGCGGCCCGTCCCAGGCCTCGCGCTCGGGATCGCGCTCGCGGCAGAACAGCAGCGTCTCGCCGTGTTGGCGTCCGGGCACCAGCACCAGGACCGCCTCGGGTTCCGCGAACCCGGTCCGGTACCACAGGTCGGAATCCTGCCGGTAGGGATGGTGGGTGTCGCGGCTGCGGATGCGCTCGGGCGCGGCGGGCAGCACCAGGATCGCATCGTCGCCGGCCATCCGCATCAGCTGGCGCCGCCGCTTCTGGTAGGCGGTGGCCGAGGGCGCGCCGGCCATGTCAGTTCAACCGGTTGCGATGGCGCCGGCCGAGCGCCGCGTCGCCGTGCAGCAGCAGGACCGCGACGCGGACGAACTCCTCGATCTCGGCGAACGCGTCCTCCTCGGCGTCATCGTCCTCGGCATCGGTCTGCGCATCGGCCGCAGCCAGTCGCGCAAGGTCGGCCAGCGCCTCGGTGCCCTCCTCCGACAGCCCGGGCGCGGCACCCGCGGCCAGGCCGAAGCCGCCGAGGAAGCCGCGGCACCAGTCGAACAGCGCCGTGCTGCGCGCCGAGAGCGTCGCGTCGTCGTCGGGCAGCAGCAGCGCGAAGCCGAAGCTGCGATCCTCGAGCTGCGCCGCGCTGACCGCGCGCAGGCGGTCGAGCGCGCTGCCGGGTTCGGGCGACGGCAAGGTGTCGTCGGCGAGCACCGGCGCCAGCCAGTCGGGCCTGGACGCGCCACCGCCGGCCAGCCAGCCGCACAGGCTGCCGTGCAGTTCGCTGGCACCGATGGCCAGCTGCAGGCGCCGGACCTCGGCGTCGATCTCGGCGGAACTGGGCAGGCGTTCTGACACGGCACTCACACGGGCGGCAACGGATGGTGCAGTGTAGCAACCGGTTCGCCCGCGACCGTACGATCACGCTTGTTGTCCCGACCGCGCGATGCCTAAACTCGACGCGCCCATCCGGCGCGGAGTCCGTGTGATCGTCCCCAGCCAGCTGCACGTTCCGGTCGCCGCGTTGCTGGTCGCATTGCTGGCGTTGTGCGTGATGCTGGCGCTGCGCGGCCGCGCGCGGCGCGCACGCGCCGGTGCGCCCGACGAACGGGTCGAGCGCCTGACGCTTGCGCTGTGGGCCACCGGCGAACGCTACTGGGACTACGACGTGGCGTCCGGGCAGCTCCGGCACACGACCTGCGCCATGGTCGCGCCCGACGGCAGCGAGGTCGTCGAGCGCACCGCGCCGATCGAGACCCTGCTGCACCCCGAGGACCGACCGATCGCGCGCGAGGCGCTGGCACGCTATCTGCAGGGCGACGGCAGCGGGCGATTGCAGGTCCAGTTGCGCGTCGCGATCGACGGCGACGACTGGCGCTGGGTCCGGGCCCGCGGCCGTGCAGTCGCGCGCGACCGCGACGGCGCGGTGCTGCGCATCGCCGGCACCGCGCTCGACATCACCGCCACGCGCGCGGCCGAGCGCGAACACCGCATCGCCGCCGAGGTGCTGCGCAGCATGCGCGAGGCGGTCGCGGTCATCGACGCACAGTTCCGCTACGTGTCCGTCAATCCCGCCTTCCTGCGCATGACCGGCTACACCGAGAGCGAAGTGCTGGGCCAGGACGCCCGGCTGCTCGACGACAACTCCGACAGCGAGGACGTCTCGCGCCACCTGCGCGAGCAGGCGACCCGTCACGGCCACTGGAGCGGCGAACTGCGGCAGCGGCGCAAGGACGGCGAGCAGTTCCTGGCGACCGTCGAATGCCGCACCGTCCACGACGCCGACCTGGGCACGCCGCTGCACGTGTTCGTGCTCAACGACATCACCCACCAGAAGCGCGCCGAGCAGGAACTGCGCTATCTCGCCAATTTCGACACGCTCACCAGCCTGCCCAACCGCTCGCTGCTGTCCGAGCGCCTGTCGCGGGCGATCGCGCGGGCCCAGGACACCGGCCGCCGCATCGCGGTGCTGTTCCTCGACCTCGACCGGTTCAAGGACATCAACGATTCGCTCGGCCATGCCGCCGGCGACCGCATCCTGCGCGCGGCCGCCACGCGCGTGCAGCAGACCGTCGGCATGCACCACACGGTCGCGCGGCTGGGCGGCGACGAGTTCACGATCGTGATCGAGAATCTCGACGAGGCGCAGGCCGCCGACCGCATCGCGCGCGAGATCATCCATGCCTTCGAGGCGCCGCTGCGCATCGACGAGCGCCGCCAGATCACGATCTCGCCGTCGCTGGGCATCAGCGTCTATCCCGACCACGCGCGCGGGCCGACCGAGCTGCTCAAGCAGGCCGACATCGCGATGTACCAGGCCAAGGCCGCCGGCCGGCGGACCTTCATGCGCTACGACGACGCGATGGACATCGCCGCGCGCCGGCGGACCACGCTGACCGGCGCCCTGCGCGAGGTGCTCGACCGCGGCGAACTGCGCCTGGCGCTGCAGCCACGCCATTCCATGGCGCTGGACGGGATCGCCAGCGTCGAGGCCCTGCTGCGCTGGCACAGCCCGACGCTGGGCGAGATCCCGCCCAGCGAGTTCATCCCGATCGCCGAGGAGAGCGGGCTGATCCACGAGATCGGCGAATGGGTGCTGCGCGAGGCCTGCCGGACCATCCTCGACTGGCGCCGCCAGGGCCTGGCCGACATCTCGGTGTCGGTCAACGTCTCGCTGCTGCAGCTGCTGCGCGGCGACTTCCCCGGCGTCGTGCGCCGGGTGCTGGACGAGGTCGGCTTCCCGCCCGAGCGCCTGGAGCTGGAGCTGACCGAGAGCGTGCTGATGGCCGACGCCGAGCATGCCGCCGCCCGCCTGCAGGCGCTGCGTACCATGGGCGTGTCGCTGGCGATCGACGACTTCGGCACCGGCTACTCGTCGCTGGCCTACCTCAAGCGGCTGCCGATCACGACGATCAAGATCGACAAGGCGTTCGTCGCCGGGCTGCCGGACGACCCCGAGGACGCGGCGATCACGACCACCGTCATCACGATGGCGCACGCGCTGGGCCGGACGGTCGTCGCAGAGGGTGTGGAGACCGAGGCCCAGCTGCGCTTCCTGGCCGAGCGCGGCTGCGACGAACTGCAGGGCTATTGGATCTCGCGCCCGCTGCCCCCGGCCCAGTGCCTGGCCTTCGTCCGCGAACGCCCCGCCCACGGCCCGGCGGCTGCGGGCACCGGCCCGGTCGCGCCGCCTTGACCGGCACCGGGGCCCTGCCTATCGTGCCGGCATGGACACGCCCGACGTCATCGCCCAGCTGGCCCGCCTGACGACGCGCGTGGAGACGCTGATCGAGCGCGTCCGCCTGCTCAGCGACGAGAACCGCAGCCTGCGCCAGCAGCAGGAGACGATCGTCGTCGAGCGCGCGCAGCTGCTGTCGAAGAACGAGCAGGCGCGCTCGCGCGTGGAGGCGATGATCGCGCGCCTCAAGTCGCTGGAGCAGCACACGTGAGCGGTGCGAGCGAGGCGGTCAATGTCCGCGTGCTCGATCGCGAGTACACCGTGGGCGTCGCGCCGGGCGAGCGCGACGGCCTGACCGCGGCCGCGCGGCTGCTCGACGCGCAGATGCGCGAGATCCGCGGCGCCAATCGCATGGCGGCCGTCGACCGGATCGCGGTGCTGGCCGCGCTGAACTTCGCGCACGAGCTGCTGCAGCTGCGCGAGCAGGGCCGTGGCGATGGCGGCGCGGCCGTCGCCGATGCGGTGGCCGCGCTGCACCGTCGGCTCGACGCGTTCGAAGCCGAACCCTGAGGCCCGGGCGCACGACGGCCCCGGTTGCTACTCTGGCCCCGCGTCGCGGCAGGCCTTCGCGGGGGCTCGACGCAACTGAATTTCCTCCATCGAGTCGCGTGGCGCGCCGACGAACGGCTGCGCCTTCCGGCGTTGCGGCGCTATACTGCGCCTGCGTTCTCTGCTGTGTCCGACAGCGTGCAAAACATTCGCCTTGTCCCTTAAGAACGACACCGGGGATGCAGGAAAACCGGGAGTGCATATCCGCCCTCGAGCGGAAAGCCCGAAGGAATTCCGGCGTTCCCACTTGAACCTCGGGTTCAAGGTCGTTTCGCGTGCATCGACATGTGCGGAGAACGTATTTCTTTTCCGCCTGCCGCGTCGCCGGCGCTTTCCGACGACGAGTCCGGCCGCATGACCGACCGCCCCGCCCTTCGCCGCCGCCTGCGCGACCTGCGCCGCGCGTTGCCGGCCGCGGCGCGCATCGCCGCCTCCGAAGGCCTGGCCGCGCAACTGCTCGCCCTGCCCATGCTGCCCGCCAGCGGCTACGTCGCCGGCTACTGGGCCAGCGACGGCGAGATCGGCCTGCACGTCTTCCAGCTGCGCCTGCCGCCCGGCCTGGTGTACTGCCTGCCGCTGCTGCACGGCGACACGCTGCGCTTCGCGCCCTGGCGCGCCGGCGACCCGCTGGTGACCAACCGCTACGGCATCCCCGAGCCCGACGTCGCGCCGGCCTCCGCACTCGAGGCGCACGAGATGGCGCTGGTCGTCGCGCCGCTCGTCGGCTTCGACGCGCAGGGCCGCCGGCTGGGCATGGGCGGCGGCTGGTACGACCGCAGCTTCGCGTTCCGCCGCACGCGAGCCGCCCCGCCCGCGCTGGTGGGCGCGGCGTTCGCACTGCAGCAGGTCGACGCGCTCGAGGCCGCCGACTGGGACGTCCCGCTCGACGCGGTCTGCACCGACACCCGCACCTTCCTCGCGACCGAGCCGCAATGAGTCCACGCAAGCGCTACTGGCTGATGAAGTCCGAACCGGAGGATTTCTCGATCGACGACCTGGCCCGCGTCGGCACCGAACCCTGGACCGGCGTGCGCAACTACCAGGCGCGCAACTTCATGCGCGACGGCATGCGGGTCGACGACGAGGTGCTGTTCTACCACTCCAACGCCGACGTGCCGGGCATCTACGGCATCGCCCGGGTCGCCAGCACCGCCTACCCCGACCCCACGCAGTTCCAGGCGCGCTCGAAGTACTTCGACGCCAAGGCCACCCAGGAGACCCCGCGCTGGTTCCTGGTCGATGTCGCCTTCGTGCGCAAGCTGGACGCGCCGATCCCGCTGTCGCGCATCCGCGCGCACAGCGCCGAGCTGGGCGAGGAGTTCGCACTGATCCGCAAGGGCGCCCGGCTGTCGGTGCTGCCCGTCACGTCCGCGCAGTGGAAACTGTTGCTGTCCCTGGAGAACGCACGATGAGCGAGAGCAAGCGACTGGCCGGCGAGAAGGCCATCGACTACGTCGAGGACGGCATGATCGTCGGCGTCGGCACCGGCTCGACGGTGGCCTACTTCATCGACGCGCTCGCCAGGATCAAGCACCGCATCGACGGCGCGGTCTCGAGTTCGGAGCAGAGCACGCAGCGACTGCGCGCCCACGGCATCGAGGTCCTCGACCTCAACGCGACCGGTCCGCTGCCGCTGTACGTCGACGGTGCCGACGAATGCGACCCGCAGCGCCACCTGATCAAGGGCGGCGGCGCGGCGCTGACGCGCGAGAAGATCATCGCCGAGGCCAGCGCGACCTTCGTGTGCATCGTCGATCCGGCCAAGCAGGTGCCGGTGCTCGGCCGCTTCCCGCTGCCGGTCGAGGTGATCCCGATGGCGCGCAGCCTGGTCGCGCGCGAGATCCTCGCCGCCACCGGCGGCCAGCCGGTGTGGCGCGAGCAGGTGACCACCGACAACGGCAACTGGGTGCTCGACGTCCACGGCCTGTCGATCACGGACCCGGTGGCGCTGGAGGCCACGCTCAACCAGATCCCGGGCGTGGTCAGCGTCGGCCTGTTTGCCCGCCGCAAGGCGGATGTCGTGATCGTCGGCACGCCGACGCCGACCGTGCTCGACTGACAGGCGAACCCTGCGAGGCCGGACGCGGGCGTCATGCACGCCCGCCGCCCGCGCTCCCGCTCCCCTCAGCCGCTGGCGAGCAGCAGCAGCCCGACGCCGAGCGCGACGATCGGCAGCAGCACCAGCAGCGAGATGCCGAACGCCAGCCAGTTCGAGCGCATCGGCAGGCCCGCGCGCTCGCGGCGGGCGATGGCCTCGCCCTGCGTCCTGCCGGCCAGCATCGTCACCGCGACCAGCGTGGGCACGGTGATCAGCATGCCGGGGAACTGCTCGGGCAGCACCGCGCCGAGCGCGCCGGTCGCCACCAGCCCCAGCAGCGCCAGGCCGAGCGTCGGCCAGACGCGGTCGGGCCGGCCCATGCGGTGGAAGTTCATCGCCATCAGCAGGCCACCGGCCAGCACCGACCCGAAGAAGGTCGCGATGCCGATGCCGGCGATCTTGAACAACGGCAACCCGGCCGCGTCCTGCGGTTCGGCGACCGGGGCGACCGGCGGCGCGTAGGGGTCGGACGCGGTGTGGGTCTGCTCGTCCATGGGCATCCTCGGTGGCGACGATTCCAGGCAGGCGCGCGATGGCGCCTTCCGACAAGCCTAACCCGTACAGGCGCACGCTTGCATGCGACGTCCTTCCCCGACGATGTCAACCTTCCGTAGCAGCGCGCTGGCGCGCGAAGGGCTTCACCGCAGGAGCCTCATCGCGCGCGGGCGCGCTCCTACGGATGCAGGATACGAAAAACCCGCCTTCCGGCGGGCTTTTCGTGGCTCCGACGCCGTCGACTCACTCGACGTCGAGGAAGCTGCGCAACTGCTCCGAGCGCGAGGGATGACGCAGCTTGCGCAGCGCCTTGGCCTCGATCTGGCGGATCCGCTCGCGCGTCACGTCGAACTGCTTGCCGACCTCTTCCAGCGTGTGATCGGTGTTCATGTCGATGCCGAAACGCATGCGAAGCACCTTCGCCTCCCGCGGGGTCAGACCGGCGAGCACGTCGCGGACCGTCTCCATCAGGTTGGTGTTGGTGGTCGCGTCGATCGGGGACTCCACGTTGGTGTCCTCGATGAAGTCGCCCAGATGCGAGTCCTCGTCGTCGCCGATCGGGGTCTCCATCGAGATCGGCTCCTTGGCGATCTTCATGACCTTGCGGATCTTGTCCTCGGGCATGTCCATCTCCTTGGCCAGTTCTTCCGGCGTGGCCTCGCGGCCGTACTGCTGGAGCATCTGGCGGGAGATGCGGTTGAGCTTGTTGATCGTCTCGATCATGTGCACCGGGATGCGGATCGTGCGCGCCTGATCGGCGATCGAGCGCGTGATCGCCTGGCGGATCCACCACGTGGCGTAGGTCGAGAACTTGAAGCCGCGGCGGTGCTCGAACTTGTCGACCGCCTTCATCAGGCCGATGTTGCCCTCCTGGATCAGGTCCAGGAACTGCAGGCCGCGGTTGGTGTACTTCTTGGCGATCGAGATCACCAGACGCAGGTTGGCCTCGACCATCTCCTTCTTGGCCTTGCGGGCCTTGGCCTCGCCGTAGGCCATCGCCCGGTTGATCTCCTTGAGATCGCCCAGGGTCACGCCCATCGCCTTCTCGATCGCGAGCGTGGCTTCCTGCTCGGCGACGATCTGGTCACGCACATCCTTCAGGCCCGACGACCACTTCTGCTTGCGCTTGATCATCTCGTCCGCCCAACCGGTATTGGTCTGGTTGCCGTCCCAGGCGCGGATGAAGTCCTTGCGCGGCATCTTGGCCACGCGCGTGGACAGGTCGAGGATGCGACGCTCATGGTCCTTGAGTTCGCCGACCACGTCGCGCAGCTTGCGCACCAGCAGGTCGCTCAGCGGCAGCGGCAGCTTGAAGGTCATGAACTGGTCGGCCATCTCGCCGCGCAGCTTGACCACCGGCTTGGCGGACGCGCCGTTCTTGGCGTAGGCCTTCTGGAACTTGTTGAACAGGTCGGCCAGCACGTCCATGCGGCGCGCGACCTCGGCCGGATCCGGACCGCTGGGACCGGTGCTCTCCTCCTCGTCGCCGCTGTCGTCGTCCGAATCGTCGTCGTCGTCGCCGTCGTCGTCCGAATCGGCGGCCACGGGCGCGGGCGCGTTGCCGGCGGCGGCCTCTTCCTCGGCCGCCAGCTCTTCGAGCAGCTGGTCGTTGAAGCCGACCACGACCTCGGCCAGGCGCTTCTTGCCAGCCTTGTGCAGCTCGTATTCCTCCAGCAGCAGCTGGACCGACCACGGGAAGCTGGCCACCGAGGCCATCATCTGGTTCAGGCCTTCCTCGATGCGCTTGGCGATCGCGATCTCGCCCTCGCGGGTCAGCAGCTCGACCGTGCCCATCTCGCGCATGTACATGCGCACCGGGTCGGTGGTGCGACCGCCTTCGGTGTCGAGCGAGGTCAGCGCGGCGGCGGCCTCCTCGGCCGCGGTCTCGTCGACCTCGCGGTTGCCGCTCGACTCGCCGGCCAGCAGCAGCGTCTCGGCATCGGGCGCGACCTCATGGACATCGATGCCCATGCCGTTGATCATGCCGATGATGTCTTCGATCTGCTCCGGATCGACCATGTCGTCGGGCAGGTGGTCGTTGACCTCGGCGTAGGTCAGATAGCCCTGCTCCAGCCCCTTGCTGATCAGGAGCTTGATGTCGGACTGCTGGGCGGGACGTTCATTCGCCATGTGGCGCACCGTTGTCAAAGTGAACCCGTAATTATACCACCTGCGGGGCCGGGGTCATGCCCGCAGCAGGAAGGTCACCGGGCCGTCGTTGACCAGGCTGACCTCCATATGGGCGCCGAAGCGCCCCGTTTCCACCCCCCGGTGCCGGGCACGGCAGGCCGCGACCAGGCGGTCGAAGGTCCGTTCAGCCTCGTCGGGCGGCGCAGCCGTGCTGAAGCCCGGCCGGTTGCCCGAGCGCGTATCGGCCGCCAGCGTGAACTGGCTGACCAGCAGCAGCCCGCCGCCGGCCTGTGCCAGCGAGCGGTTCATGCGCCCCGTCTCGTCGGCGAACACCCGGTAGGCCAGCAGCCGCTCGGCCATCCGCGCGACCTGCGCCTCGCCGTCGCCCGGCTCGATCCCGACCAGCGCCAGCAGCCCCGGCCCGATCCGGCCGACGTCCGCGCCGTCGACCCGCACCGCGGCCTCGCTGACGCGCTGGATCAGCGACAGCACGCGCGCCACCCACCACCTGTAGGAGCGCGCTTGCGAGCGAAGGGGCTTTCCACGGCAAGCCCGTCGCGCGCTAGCGCGCTCCTACGGGGGGAAGGGGTACCGGAGTTCACGGGCGCGCGCAGGCCCCGCCGTCGCGGGCATGACCGACGAGGAAGGCCGCGCGCCAAATCGCGCATCACCCCGAGTACCGGTTGCTGATCGGATAGCGCCGCTCGCGGCCGAAGGCGCGGCGCGAGATCTTCGGCCCCGGCGCAGCCTGGTGCCGCTTCCATTCGCTGGTGCGGACCAGCCGCAGCATCCGGTCGACGGTCGCCGCGTCGAAGCCGGCCGCGACGATCTCGTCGCGGGATTCCTCCTGGTCGACGAAACGGCGCAGGATCGCGTCGAGCACGTCGTAGGGCGGCAGCGAATCCTGGTCGAGCTGGTCGGCGCGCAGTTCCGCCGACGGCGGCCGATCGATGACCGCCGGCGGGATCACCGGGCTGCCGCCGACGGTGTTGCGCCACTTCGCCAGCCCGAACACCTCGGTCTTGTAGAGATCCTTGAGCGGCGCGTAGCCGCCGCACATGTCGCCGTAGATCGTCGCGTAGCCGACCGCGTACTCGCTCTTGTTGCCTGTGGTCAGCAGCAGCCCGCCATGCTTGTTGGACAGCGCCATCAGCACTGCGCCACGCGTGCGCGACTGCAGGTTCTCCTCGGTCACGTCGGGCGCGGCGCCGTCGAAGGCCTCGGCCAGCGTGTCGAGGAACCCCTGGAACGGCGGCTCGATCGGGATCGTGAGCATGCGCACGCCCAGCCGCGCGCACTGCTCGGCCGCCAGGTCGTTGCTCAGTCCGGCGGTGTAGCGCGACGGCAGCCGCACCGCGGTCACGTTGTCGGCCCCGAGCGCATCGACCGCCATCGCCAGCACCACCGACGAGTCGATGCCGCCCGACAGCCCCAGCCAGACCTTGGAGAACCCGTTCTTGCCGCAGTAGTCGCGCAGGCCGCGCACCACCGCCCGCCAGGCCAGCGCGTCGATGCTCTCGTCGCCGTCGTCGACCCAGACGACCGGCGTGAAGCCGCGGCGTTCGCGGTCGTAGTCGACCACCAGCCACTGGTCGTCGAACGCCACCGCCGCGGGATGGACGGTGCCGTCGGCATCGGCGACGACCGAGGCGCCGTCGAACACCAGCGCATCCTGGCCGCCGACCACGTTGACGTAGGCCAGCGCTACACCCGCCTCGCGCGTGCGCTCGGCCAGCAGCGCGTCGCGCTGGCGGTGCTTGCCGCGCTCGTAGGGCGAGGCGTTGGGCACCACCACCAGTTCGGCGCCGGCGCGTACGGTGTCGTCGAGCGGCTCGGGGAACCACAGATCCTCGCAGACGAGCACGCCGACCGGCACGCCGCGCACCTCGACCACGCACGAACCGCCGTCGGGATCGACGTGGAAGTAACGGCGCTCGTCGAAGACGTTGTAGTTGGGCAGTTCGCGCTTGCGGTAGGTGCGCTCGACCTTGCCGTCGCGCAGCACGCTGGCCGAGTTGTAGAGCACGCTGCCGGCCGATTCGGGCCAGCCGACGACGGCGACGATGCCGCGCACGTCCTTGGCAACCTGCATCAGCGCGGCCTCGCAGTCGATCAGGAAGCCCGGCCGCATCAGCAGGTCCTCGGGCGGGTAGCCGCTGATCGCCAGTTCCGGGAATACGACGATGTCGGCGCCGAACTCGGTCTTCGCCTCCTCGATCATCGCCGCGATGCGTTCGGCGTTGCGCCCCACGTCGCCGACCGGGAAGTCGAACTGGGCCAGGGCGATGCGCAGGGAGCGGGACGGGTCAGATGCCATGCGTCAGGAAATCCAGGGCTTCGATGATGAGCAGTCGTTCGCTCGACAGGTTCGCGACCTGCGGACCGAGCATCTGCATGGGCACGCTGGTGATCTGCGCGGTGTCCATCACCATCGTTTCGCCGGCGACCGGCAGCGCCGGCATCAGGCGGGTGAGCAGCGGGCCGGCCTGCTCGGGCGGAAGCAGCGGCACGACGACGCGCGACTCCACGGTGTCGATCAGATCGCTCTGCACGTTCAGCCAGCAGGGCACGGCGCGACGCGAGGCCGGGTCGGCGTTGGCATAGACGCAGAACTGGCTCATGCGCCTTCGGCGTCCTTCAGCGACGCCTTGAAGGCGCGGACACGGTCGCCGGCGAGCCCGTCGCGGGCGATGCGCGCGTTGTACGCGGCCATCGCCTCTCGGTTGTCCTCCCGCCACTGCGCGCGCCGGCGCGCGCGCACCTCGGCTTCCAGCGCCTTTTCCAGCGTGGCCGACAGGTTGATGTCGAGCGCGCGCGCCTCCTCGAGCAATCCCTGATTGACGCTGACATTGGTCGCGCGCTTGCCGTAGCCGGCATAGTCTTCGCGGATGCGCATGGCCTAGCCCTCTTCGATGCGCATCGAGCATGCGCAGTGGACGGCGACATGTCAATCGACCGGTTGGCTGAAGGGCCCGTAGGAGCGCGCTCGCGCGCGATGAAGCCTTCCTGGCAAAGCGCCATCGCGCGCGGGCGCGCTCCTACATGGGTCCGGGCGGCCGCGCGACAGTGACGGCATGCGGCACGGACGGGGGCCAAGAAAAAGGCCGCCCGAGGGCGGCCTTTTCGTGGATCTCCGGTCGCCCGGATCGCTTACTTGACCAGCTCGGCGATCGCCGCGCCCAGGTCACCCGGCGAACGGACCGTCTTCACGCCGGCCGCTTCCATCGCCTTGAACTTGCCTTCGGCCGTGCCCGAGCCGCCCGACGCGATCGCGCCGGCGTGGCCCATGCGCTTGCCCGGAGGGGCCGAGGCGCCGGCGATGAAGCCCACGACCGGCTTCTTGACGTGCGCCTTGATGTACTCGGCGCCCGCTTCCTCGGCATCGCCACCGATCTCGCCGACCATGATGATGCCCTCGGTCTGCGGGTCCTCGTTGAACAGCTTCAGGCAGTCGACGAAGTTCAGGCCGTTGATCGGGTCGCCGCCGATGCCGATGACCGTCGACTGGCCGAGGCCCGCCGCGGTGGTCTGCTTGACCGCCTCGTAGGTCAGCGTGCCCGAACGCGAGACGATGCCGATCTTGCCCGGCTGGTGGATGTGGCCCGGCATGATGCCGATCTTGCACTCGCCCGGGGTGATCACGCCGGGGCAGTTGGGACCGACCAGGGTGACGCCCGGGTGCGACTTGAGCACGTTCTTGACGCGCAGCATGTCGAGCACCGGAATGCCCTCGGTGATGCACACGATGACCTTGATGCCGGCAGCCGCGGCCTCGAGGATCGCGTCGGCCGCGAACGGCGGCGGCACGTAGATCACCGACGCATCGGCGCCGGTGGCCTCCACCGCCTCACGCACGGTGTTGAACACCGGCAGGTTGATATGGGTGGTGCCGCCCTTGCCGGGGGTCACGCCGCCGACGACCTGGGTGCCGTACTCGACCATCTGGGTCGCGTGGAAGGTGCCCTGCTGGCCGGTGAAGCCCTGCACGATCACCTTGGTGTTCTTGTTGATGAGGACGCTCATTGGAAATCCTGTGCTGTCGCAGGAGCGGCCTTGGCCGCGATACTTCTTGCCTGGGAGTTCCGGAATGCGGAACGGAAGGCAATCGCGCGCAAGCGCGCTCCTACAGGTGATGTGTGGGCTTAGGCGGCGACGGCCGCGACGGCCTTCTTGGCGCCGTCGTTGATGTCGTCGGCCGGGGTGATGGCCAGGCCCGACTCGGCCAGCAGCTTCTTGCCCGCCTCGACGTTGGTGCCTTCCAGGCGGACGACGACCGGGACCTTGACGTCCACTTCCTTGACCGCGGCGATGATGCCCTCGGCGATCATGTCGCAGCGCACGATGCCGCCGAAGATGTTGACGAAGATCGCCTTGACCTTGTCCGAGGACAGGATCAGCTTGAATGCCTCGGTCACGCGCTCCTTGGTCGCGCCGCCGCCCACGTCGAGGAAGTTCGCCGGCGAACCGCCGTTGAGCGCGATCACGTCCATCGTCGCCATCGCCAGGCCCGCGCCGTTGACCATGCAGCCGATGTTGCCGTCCATCGTCACGTAGTTCAGGTCGTACTCGCTGGCACGCACCTCGGCCTCGTCTTCCTGGGTCTTGTCGCGCATCGCGGCCAGATCCTTGTGGCGGAAGGTCGCGTTGTCGTCGCTGTTGACCTTGCCGTCGAGCGCGTACAGGTCGCCGCTGTCGAGGATCGCCAGCGGGTTGAGCTCGACCAGCGCCAGGTCCTTCTCGTTGAACAGCGTGTACAGGCCGCCCATGATCTTGGCCAGCTGGTTGGCCTGCTTGGCGTTCAGGCCGATCTTGAAGCCGATGTCGCGGCCCTGGTAGGCCTGGAAGCCCTCGACGAAGCCGACGTTGAGGGTCTCGATCTTCTCGGGGGTCTCGGCGGCCACCTGCTCGATGTCCACGCCGCCCTCGCTCGAGACGATGTAGGTGATCGACTGCGTCCCGCGGTCGACCAGCACCGACAGGTAGAGCTCCTTGGCGATCTCGCCGGCCTCGGTCACCAGCACCAGGTTCACCGGCAGCGCCACGCCCGCCGACTGGTAGGTCGCCATGTTCGTGCCGAGCATCTTCTCGGCGGCGGCCTTCACGTCGTCGTGGGTCTTGCAGAACTTCACGCCGCCGGCCTTGCCGCGGCCGCCCGCATGGATCTGGGCCTTGACCATCCAGGGGCCGTCGCCCAGGGACTTGGCTGCTTCGACTGCTTCGTCGGCGGTGGACGCGACGCGCCCGGCCGGCACGGGGATGCCGTAATCGGCAAACAACTGCTTCGCCTGGTATTCGTGGAAGTTCATGTGGGGTCCGTACGGGAAGGAAATGTCGCCGGCCGCCGGCAGGCGCACGAGGCGTGGCGGGCCGACGGGGTCCGCTATTCTCGCGCATGCGCGCCCGCCGGGCAAAACCGGGGGTCGGCCGCGCCCGCCGGGGCCTGCCTATACTGGCGCCGACCCTGCCCCCTGGAGCCCCCGTGCGCCTGGCCGCCCCCGCGATGCCCCGGTCGCTGATGCAGCGCGAACTGGCCCTGTTCTCGCTCTACCGGGTGCTCGAGGCGGCGCTGCTGGCGCTGGTGGTGTTCAGCCCCTGGGGCGAGGCGCTGGGTGGCGTGCAGGACCCGACCGTCGCGGTGCCGGTGACCCTGGGCTACCTGGTCGCCTCGGTCGGCCTGCTGATCCACGCCCGCGCGCCCGATCCCGACTACACCGCGCATGCCGTGGTCGGCGTCGCCGTCGACATCCTGGTCGCCGCGCTGGCCTGCCACGCGATTCCCGACGCCACGCCGGGCGTTGCGATGCTGCTGCTGTTCAACGTCGGCGCGGCCGCGCTGTTCGTCACGCTGCGCACCAGCCTGCTGCTGTCCATGGCCGCCGCCGCAGCGCTGTTCGCCGAACCGGCATCCGATCTGCTGACCGGCGAACCCGCGACCCGGCCGATGGCCGAGACGCTGATGTTCGCGCTTGGCCTCTTCGCCGCCGCGTCGCTGACCCGCCTGCTCGGCAGGCAGATCCGCGAGAGCCAGGCGCTGGCCGACCGTCACGAGGCCGAGGCGCAGAACCTGGCGGAGATCAACGAGCTGATCATCCGGCGCATGCAGACCGGCGTGCTGCTCGTCGATGGCGCAGGCCACGTGCGCCTGGCCAACGAGGCCGCGCTGGCCCTGCTCGACAGCGACGGCGAGGGCGACCTGCACGGCCGCCCGCTCTCGCGCCTGTCGCCGCCGCTGGCGTTGCGGCTGGCCAGCTGGCTGCGCAGCGGCAGCAGCGACGACGCCCCGCTGGCCCTGCGCGAGCACGTCGACGTGATGCCGCGCTTCGTGCGCCTGCTCGCCGACGGCGACAACACGCTGGTGTTCCTCGACGACACCTCGCTGGTCACCCGCCGCGCCGAGTCGCTGACGCTCGCCACGATGGGCCGGTTCTCCGCCAGCCTCGCGCACGAGATCCGCAACCCGCTCGCGGCGATCAGCTACGCCACTCAGCTGCTCGAGGAATCGGAGGCCATCCAGGACGGCGACCGCCGCCTGCTGCAGATCGTCCACCAGCAGTGCGTGCGCACCAACGGCATCGTCGAGAGTGTGCTCGGCCTGGCGCGCCGCGAGCGCGCCCGGCCCGAACCCGTCGATCTCGTCGCGGCCGCACATGCGTTCGTGCAGGACTACCGGCTGATCGTCGCCGACGACAACGCGGAACTGAAGGTCGCCTGCGACCGCGCCCAGGTGCGCGCGATGATCGACCCGCGCCATCTGCAGCAGATGCTGACCGCGCTGGTCAACAACGCCGTGCGCTATGGGCGCCTGCCCGGCGAGCCCGCACGCATCGCGCTGCGCGTCGAGGACGGCGAACGCCCGACGGTCAGCGTGCTCGATCGCGGGCCGGGCATCCCGCCCGCGGTCGCCGCCCAGCTGTTCCGGCCGTTCTTCACCACCTCCGAAAGCGGCACCGGGCTGGGGCTCTACATCGCCCACGAACTGTGCCGCGCCAACGAGGCGCGGCTCGAGTACGTGGCCTCGCCCGGCGGTGGCGCCTGCTTCCGGATCACGCTGTCCGCGCGACGGGCCGCGCTGCGCAGCTAGGCCACGCGCGCAGCGCGCCGTCCGGCGCGCCGGCCGCGAAACGCACGAAACCTCACGAAAACGCGCCTGCCGGACGCGCCCGGTGTGACCCGCGTCACCGGTGTGACCCTCGTCACTATTGGCAAAAGCTGTCACTATTGGACGTACCCGAAAGCAAGCGCCAAGCCAGGTTTCGATGAGCGAGCACCGCAGCGCCCTGATCGTCGACGACGAACACGACATCCGCGAACTGCTGGTCCTCACGCTGGGCCGGATGGGCCTGCGTACCGACACCGCCCCGAATCTCGCCGCCGCACGCGAACTGCTGGCCGCCGGCCACTACGATCTGTGCCTGACTGACATGCGCCTGCCCGACGGCTCGGGCCTGGAACTGGTCGGCGAGATCAACACGCGCTTCCCTGGCACCCCGGTCGCTGTAATCACCGCCTACGGCAACGTCGAGGCCGCGGTCGACGCGCTCAAGGCCGGCGCGTTCGACTTCGTCAGCAAGCCGGTCGACATCAACGTGCTGCGCGGGCTCGTGCGCCAGGCGCTCGAGCTGGGCGAGCGCGCCCGCCACGGCAACGACGAGTACGGCGGGCGCCTGCTCGGCACGTCCGAGGCCATGGTGACGCTGCGCAACACGCTGGCCAAGGTCGCCCGCAGCCAGGCGCCGGTATGCATCAACGGCGAATCGGGCACGGGCAAGGAGCTCGTCGCCCGCATGCTGCACGCGCAGAGCGCGCGCGCCGGCGGCCCGTTCGTGCCGGTCAACTGCGGCGCGATCCCGACCGAGCTGATGGAAAGCGAGTTCTTCGGCCATCGCAAGGGCAGCTTCACCGGCGCGCACAGCGACAAGCCCGGGCTGTTCCAGGCCGCCGAGGGCGGCACGCTGTTCCTTGACGAGGTCGCCGAACTGCCGCTGCCGATGCAGGTCAAGCTGCTGCGTGCGATCCAGGAGAAGTCGGTGCGTCCGGTCGGCGCCTCGGCCGAGGTGCCGGTGGACGTGCGCATCCTTTCGGCCACGCACAAGGACCTGGCCGCGCTGGTCGACGACGGCCGTTTCCGCCACGACCTGTACTACCGCATCAACGTCATCGGCCTCACCGTGCCGCCACTGCGCGAGCGCGCCGGCGACCTGCCGCTGCTGTCGGACGCGATCCTGCGCCGGCTCGCGCAGGCGATGCGCCGCCCGGCACCGACACTGGCGCCCGACGCGGTGACCGCACTCGAGGCGCATGCGTTCCCCGGCAACATCCGCGAGCTGGAGAACATCCTCGAGCGCGCGCTGGCCATGGCCGACGGCGACCGCATCACCGCCGCCGATCTGCATCTGCCGACGTCCCAGCCCGGCATGGCCGGCGGCGGCGCGGCGCCCGCCGCGGCCGGCGCGCGGCTGCCGCCCGACCCGCGCACGCTCAGCCCCTACGAAACCGCCGGCACCGCGCTGCCCTCGTACATCGAGGACATCGAGCGCGCCGCGATCCAGCAGGCGCTGCAGGAAAACCGCTACAACAAGACCAAGACCGCGGCCGTGCTCGGCATCACCTTCCGCGCGCTGCGCTACAAGCTCAAGAAGCTCGGCATCGACTGACGGCGGGCACGCGGCCCGAGTGATCCGATCGCCCCCGCGAGCCCGTAAAGAAAAGACGCGTCCTCCCGCCTGTGCAGTTCCTGCGCCCGGGAGAAAGAAATGTCGATCGGGCTGCAGCCTTGTGAACGCAGGAGCCGGACACGCGATCACGCGACTCAAGTGCGTCTGACGCTTCCCTTGTTCACGGCTTCGCCCACCGGCACGCTGCCCACCGCCCGGGAACGCGCCAGCGACCAATCCATCGGGCGGTTGCCGCCGATCTCGATCCAGCCCTGCTCCAGCGCATGGCCGGGGTGGTCGAGCACGCTGTAGACGTCCACGCCGTCGCCCGCCTCCAAGCCCCACAGGCCGGCCCAGGCATTGCGCCCTGCGCGCTTGGCGACGTACAGCGCGCGGTCGGCCACCCGGATCGCCTCCTGCCAGCGCGGCGCCCCGTGCGGGAACACAGGCAACGCCGCCACGCCGATCGAGATCGTCAACGGCAGCGTGCCGCCGCGGCCGTCGTCCACCCGCAGGCGCTCGACCTGCCGGCGCAGGTGCTCGGCCAGCGCGAAGGCCGCCGCCTGCGACGTATCGCCCCGCGCCACAAGGAACTCCTCGCCGCCCCAGCGCGCGACCACGTCCCCGGCGTCGCAGGCCGCGCGCAGGCAGCGCGCGACCTCGACCAGCGCCCCGTCGCCGATGTCGTGCCCGAAGCGGTCGTTGATCGTCTTGAACGCATCCACGTCCAGCAACAGCAGCGCCGCGCGCCGGCCGTCGGCGGTCAGCGCCCGCAGCGCCCCGTCGGCCGCGCGGCGGTTCGCCAGGCCGGTCAACGGATCGGTCGTGCTCAGCTCGGCCAGGCGGTGCTTCTGACGCCGCGTACGCACGAGCAGCACCAGCGCAACCAGCGCGACCACGGCCAGCACGCCCAGCCCGATGTCGCGCAGCAGCCGCGTCCGCGCCGCGTCCTGCCGCGCGAGGATCTGCTCGGGCTGCAGTTCGCGCGCGGCCTGGGCCTGCAGCCGCGCCAGCTGCTGCGCGGTCTTCTCGCGACCGTCGGCACGGTCGAGCGCACGCGCGCGACCCGCGTAGTCGGCGGCGGCCCCGGCATCGCCGAGTGCGATCGCGATGTCGGCGAGCAGGTACAGGCCGTCGCGTTGCTCCATCGGCATGCCGGCGCGTTCGGCGCCTGCCAGCGCCTGTTCCGCGATGGGACGCGCTTCTTGCGCGCGCTGCTGGTCGAGCAACGAGCGCGCGAGTCGCTGCGAGGCCACGATTTCGCCCGGCACGTCCCCGGTTTCCCTGAACTTGCCGAGCAGCGTCCGCAGGCTGGCCTCCGCCTCGCGCGGCTCGCCGCCGACGCGACGAATCTCGGCACGATGACTGGCGATGCGATGGCGCATGGAGACCAACTCGGGAAATCCAGCAGCCAGAGCATCTGCTTCCGCCAGCAGCGGATCAGCCTCGTCGTACCGCTTCAACAAGAACAACGTGTACGCGAGATCGTGGCCGAGCGCGATGCTCGGCACGCCGGAAGGCTGTCCCAGACGACGGTCGAGCCCATAGGCTTGCCGAAAGTAGGCCAATGCGCCCTCGGGATCGTCGAAATCCTGCGAACGCAAATGCCCGATGGCAACGAGCACTGCGATCTGGCGCTTGGGGTCGCCACTTTTCACCGCTTCCGCTTGCACCTGCGCCAGCAAGTCCATCGCGTCCTGGATCTTCCCGCTACGATTGAACAGCAGGGCAGCACGCAACTGGCTCTGCCAGCGCACACGATCCGAAAGCTGTGGATCGTCCAGCAACGACAGCAACTCCTGCGCCACCGCGCCCGCCATCTCGGCCCGCCCTTCTCCAAGCCGTGCAAGGCCGAGACAGGCCGTCACCATGACCCTCGCTTCATTGGACAGGTCCTGCCTGGCCAGCAGGGGCTTCGCAATCTGGATCGACTCGGCCGGACGTACCAACGCAAGGCGCTCGCAGCGCTGGATGTCTGCAAGATGAGGGACGCCCTGCGCCGCGGCGCCCCCCGACGACCCAAGCAATAGGAACAGCATCACGCCGGCACGGCGTCGGGAACGGCATAAGCGCATGGGGTGGCCTCGGATGCAGCGGCGTCGTGTAACGCCATGGCGGGGGCGGCTGCGACGCCAATATAATCGCCGGCAGGGGGATGGACCGCATGCGGACAGATTCAGCAAACAGGGCGCGGCCCGGCGCGGCGTCACCAGGCGAGCCCAGTGCCGTCACCCCCGTCGACGCCGCCGACCACCGTAACGCATCCATGCTGCAATGGGTGCTCGTGTTCTGTGGCGTCTACCAACCGCTGTCGACCGCCATCGCCTGGTGGCGTTTCGATGGCCTGCTCGATTCCGTCTCGCTCTGGCTGACGGCCGTCCACACCACACTGCTGTGGAGCTGCTTCGTCGCGGCGCGGCGGGGCGCAACACGCCTCGCCGCCGTCGCCTTCGTGCTCGGCAGTCTGCTCGTGTTGTCGGTCGCCTATCCGCGCTGGGGCCTCGCCCTGCAGGGCCCGCAGCACTGGCTGCAACTGCTGCCCGTCCTCATCGGAGCGGTGCTGCTGGGGCGTCGGGTGCTGTGGACCGCAGCCGCATGGATGGCCGCGCTGGTCGCGATCGGCGCCTGGCAGGATGCGCAGCCGCTGCTGTTCGCGCCCGGACACGTCGTGGGCGTGGCGTTGGCGGCTCTGTCCGCTGTGCTGGGATTGGGGCTGGTCGCCTTCGTCGTCGACCAGGCCCTCGTCGCCCTCCACGAAAGCCTCGCCCTCGCCCGCCGCCGCGGCAGCGACCTGGCGCAAGTGCGCGACCGGCTGCTGCTGGAAATGGAACAGCGCGAGCGTCAGCAGGCGCAGCTGCTGCATGCGCAGAAGATGGAGGCCGTCGGCCGGCTGGCCTCGAGCATCGCCCATGACTTCAACCACCTGCTCGCCCTGGTCATGGGCCATGCCGGACGCGGGCTGGCCACCGACGACCCGGACGAAATGAAGGCCGCCCTGCGCAGCGCCGAGGCCGCCGCACGCCGCGCTGGCGCGGTCAGCCATCGCCTGGTCGACTTCAGCCGCCACGACGACGCCTGGCCCGAGACCTTCGACGCCGTCGAGGCGATCGCCGAACTCGCGCCCATGCTGCGCCAGACCTTCCCGTCGACCGTCGACGTCGCGCTCGATCTCGACGCCGGCACCGGCCTGGCGATCCGCTTCGACCGCGCCCAACTGGAACTCGTCCTGCTCGGCCTGGCCACGAACGCCCAGCAGGCCATGCCCGACGGCGGCCGCTTCACACTCTCCGTCGCCCTGCGCGCGCCGGACCGCGTGGAGATCGTCGCCCGCGACACCGGCCGCGGCATGGACGCCGCCACCCGGGCACGGTGCCTCGAACCGTTCTTCACGACACGGCCTGCCGGCCAGGGCGCCGGACTCGGTTTGGCCGTGGCGGCCGACCTCGTGCGCACAGCCGGCGGCGACATCGAGATCGACAGTGCGCCGGGCGAAGGCAGCACCTTCCGCATCGTGCTGCCGTTGCAGGCCCTATCGCGCGAGAACAACGTGTCTCGACGCACTCGCAGGACACGCGCTTCGGGGGAGGACGCGCAGCGACAGCCAGGAGCCGGCACAGCAAATTAGCCATGCAACCTCATAGGTCCTGACGAGCCCATTCTCCAGGCAGAGGGAAATCCGCGTACTGATTGTGGGGACACGATAAGTGCGATGACTCATGCCAGTGTGCCGAGACCTTCGACCAGATGCCCGCGGGGAAGGGATGGTCGGCACACCAAAGCAGGGCATCGGTCACGCTTCGCACTTTTGAGGTCGAAACGGCCTCAAGGAAACGCGCATACAGCCCGATGGGGCTTTGAGCCAAACCATCGGAAACCAGGAATGTCCACCCCACATGACACCCTCCCCACGCCGCCCTCTACCCTCACTGAGGAAATCGATGCTGGACTCAAATGGCTGCACGATCGCGCTTGGCCACTCTCAATCGCTGGCCTAATTGTCACCGTCCTCTGCCTATTGCATTACGCGCATCAGCACCAGGTGCCGCTGGATCTGACTTCGTCATCAACGATCACTGCAATCCCTGTAATTCTCACGTTGATCCTGATCTTGGTGTTCGCGCTCGTCATTCTCCTGCTCATGCCAGCTTGGTTCCTGCTCATTCGCGGCGGCACCGGTAGCGCAAGCCTGGCCAATGAAATCGGCGCCGCAGGTGCGCGGCGAAGAAGTATCGTCTGGCATTGGTCGTTGTCGATCATCGCACCGACCATGGCGCTGCTTCTGGCGACCATTCCGGACACAAATCCGTCCAGCACGAATCTCCTCACCCTCGTCGCCGCCATCCTCGCGCTCACCACGCTCATTTTTGTCCGCAGCACCGGACGACATGCCCGTGAGATTCCATTCGATCTATGGCTGAACGCCGCATTTGCATCGCTAGCGCAGTTGTTCGCACTCATCACCGTAATCCTTGCGTGCCTTCGGTTCGCGGAGCGTCAGGATTCCGTTCCGTTGGCGGTCGCACTTATCGTCGCCACAACGGCCACGCTTGGCGTCGTACAGATTGGCGCAGCGATGATCGCAAGACGTATTGGGAGCCATTCACGCCCGTTGACGGTCATCGGACAGTACGTGGCAGTCGGGCTGACACTGCTCGTACTCATACCGTCCGCATCCGCAACACTTGTGGGCGCAGTGCTACGGGCGCCGTTGACCGGCGGTGCGGCTTGCGCCGAAGTGACCTGGGCTCCCGGACGCGCACCGCCGGACCTCGGCACCCGACTGTTCGTGGTAGCGCCGGCCGGCGACATACTTTTGGTCCGCAAACCTGGCGAGCCCCGACCGACGTACTTCGTGCCACGCGCCAACATCGCTTCCTTGTACGGCATCGGCTGCCACGACTAGGGGTCAGGACGGCGCGTCGAAGACCTCTCGATGTGTCCAAGATCCATGGCGGATCAATTGCACTCAAGCTGTCGCCCCTGCTGCCGATGCTGGCGGAAGGCGACACACGCTACAGCTACGACACGGTACCCCAACCCCATCTGGTCGGCACGACCTCACGCATGTGCCAAATTGCGTCCAAAAGCGACGCTCTATGTCGACCGAAAGCGGAGAAACCGGCAGGAGCACTGCTGGTTTCAAGCCATTTTACGTGAATAGCGAGGCAAACAGGGATTTGGCACGACACATGCGACAGTCCCGATGCACGTGCATGTCGCACGGCTGCCCACGGATCGGCACCCGCCGCACCTCAGGCACGTGAAGTCATCACCCCTCGGGAGCTCCACCATGAAGAAGCAGCAGGGCTTTACCCTGATCGAACTGATGATCGTCGTGGCGATCATCGCCATTCTGGCGGCGATTGCGTTGCCGGCTTATCAGGATTACACCAACCGTGCAAAGATGGCCGAGGTTATCGGCTTTGCCGCTGCTGCTAAGACCGCAGTAGCAGAATCTTTCCAAGCCAGTGGCGCACTTCCGGCCGACAACAGCGCAGCCGGACTTGACGCCGCTGCAAATATTGAGTCCAAGTTTGTCGAATCCGTGACCGTTGCCAGTGGCGTGATCACTGTCGCGATTCAGGGGACCGGCGTGTCGGCTCTTGATAGTGGCAGCGTGACGTTCACCCCTAAGCAGGGCGACACCAACACTACCGTTGCTGCTGGCTACGCAGGCCCGATTACCTGGGCTTGCGCTCCTTCTGCTGCCACGTTGAACAAGTACTTCCCGGCCAACTGCCGCACCGTTTCCGGGGAGTAACCGTAAGGATACTGACGGAATCGCCGACGTAAACCTGCTTTAGCTCAAAAAAACCCCCGCCCCGGCGGGGTTTTTTTTATCCACGAGGTTCGAGCGCGCGCCCCAATCACAACTCATAATCTAGAATTTACCATCAAGGAAGAAGAAGGTGACAAAGACACTGGAAGCACACGACAATTTGATCCGCGAGATCTTCGAGGGCAACTATCGCTTCGAGATTCCGGACTACCAGCGGCCATACGCATGGACGACCGAGCAAGCGGGAGAATTGCTGGACGACTTGCTGGCCGCCATGCAGGATGCCCGTACGCCAGCAACCGCCAGCCAGTACTTTCTCGGCAGTATTGCCCTCATCAAGGAAGACCAGTCGCCAAGATCCTGAATAGTCGATGGTCAGCAGCGCCTGAGTACCTTGACGATTCTATTTTCCGTACTGCGTTGGGCGTTGCCCGAAGCGGCCGACGACATCACCGATTTCCTCTACAAGAAAGGAATGACCATCCTCGGCGAGACGAACGAGTACCGCCTGATCGCGCGCGAGGACGACGCTGAGTTCTTTTTACATCCAGGAACCAGACGGGATCGAGCGTCTGCTTGCTGGCTCCAATGTATTAAAGGACAGCCAGCTTAGATACCGCGAGAATGCGACGCTTCTGTCGGAGCGGGCCAAATTGCTGCCTACGGTGGAGCGCGCGGCGCTGTTTAAGTTCCTGGCTACGAGCTGCTCGCTGGGGGTCATCTCGACACCAAATTTCGAAGCGGCATATCGCATCTTTTCGGTCCTCAACGATCGGGACCTCGAGCTGGCACCCGTCGACATCCTGAAGGCGGCCATCCTCGGCGACATCCGCAAGCTGACGGACGCCGCGACAAGCGGTGCGTATGCCCAGCAATGGAGCCGCATCGAGCGGATGCTGGGCCGCGCCGGATTCAGCGATCTGTTCGGGCACATCCGCACGTTCTATGCCAAGCAGAAGCAGCGGGCAACGCTGGTCAAGGAATTCAAGGACAGCGTCACCGAATACGCGACGCCCACCATCCTGATTGACGAGGTCATCAAGCCATACGCCGAGGTGTGGAATTTCATCAGGAATGCCGATTTCGAGGCGTCCACACATGCAGAGACGATCAACGAGTATCTGTCGTGGCTCAACGAGGTGGATTTCAACGGCTGGGTGCCTCCGGCGCTCGTGTACTTCAAGCGCTTCCGCCAACGACCCGAGCTGGTCGCAGCATTCTTTAAGGCGCTCGAACGGCTGACCTACTTTCTGCTCGTCACCAAGGCGGGCGTGAACGAACGCATCGAGACCTATGCGACTCTCACCAGAGAGACCGAGGCATCGGCATTCGCGGGCGATCCGGCCAAGCTGATGACATTGAACCTGTCGGACAACCAGAAACGGGACTTCATGTCCGCATTGGATGGCGACATCTATCGCAGGCTGCCGAAAGCTCGAAGAGCGCTGATCCTGCGTCTTGAAGCCCTATCCAGCGACGGGAGCAAGCAGCAGACGTTCAAACATATATCGCTGGAGCATGTGCTCCCTCAGACGCCCGCCATCAACTCCCAGTGGCTTAAAGAGTTCCCCGACGAAGATGAGCGAGATTCCTGGACGCATCGCCTGGCCAACCTCGTCCCCCTGCATATTCGCAAAAACCCCTCTGCCAGGAACTACGAATTCACCTTAAAGAAAGATGTCTACTTCAAGGGGAAAGGCATTGCATCTCCATTCGTCCTGACACAGGAAGTGCGATCGGAGAAGGTTTGGACGATTGAGGTTCTCGCGGCCCGCCAGGAGCGGCTCGTCGGTGTACTGACGGGGCATTGGGAGCTGGAGCAGGCATGACCGCCGAGCCGGTGGTCCTTAAGCGGCGCCGTGAATTGCTCGAACAGCGGTTATATCCCGACTCAACTGGGCGTTCAGCAAACCAGCCTGACCGCGCATCCAGCGAACAGCGCCATCCAGTTGCCGACCCAGCCGGCATCCCCTACGCTCATGTCGCCGCGGACCGCGGCGCAGGAGCTATCAATGATGACCTCCAAGAAATCTTCATCCAATCCGCGAGAGCTCATTACCCCGAACGAGGGGGACTCCCGCTACCAGCGTCGCAACGACGACGGAACGCTGGCTGATGGTGACAAGGTGTCTCGGGCCCAGCCTGCGGACAAGGCCCGAAAGTCGACGACAGTGCCAGACAAAGGTCAAGGCGACAAAGGTGACCACAAACCAGTTTCGAAGAAGAAGTCTTGATGCAACGACCGAAAGTACGGACCGTGAGACTCCGTGACATCGGCGAGCTCGCAGATATTGATTGAAGCAGCTCCTTGCAGTTCGATGAGAACCCCGCCGCGCGGGGTTCTTTTTACTCGCGCGCCAACATGCCGGCTTTATTGTGCTAAGCGCATGCCGACCCTGCTAGCTTGCATTGCGACCAAGATCAGAATTCCCCTACGCCCCAATGCGGGATTCCCTGACACTTCCTACCTTGACACTCGCCGCCTTGGCACCGCACACTCGGCGCCAAGGAGCGTAGAAACTCCTCTTAGAGCGGTCCCCACCTCCGTCAAACTGGTGGGTTTTTTGTGCCCGTGCACTTGCGGGTGCAACCGACGCGATGCCTGCGTCGGGAGGGCGGCTAATACAACACCCTTCGGGGAAATACGCCCGCCGACTCTAAGCGGTTTCTAACCTCCCGACTTCCCGTCCGCCCTGCGCGGTGGGCGGGCCCTTCGATGGAATGAGGAGGTTGAGATGTCGAACTGCGAAGCGAACGACCGCGCCCTGCCGGGCTATGTCCTGACCGAACCCGGCCAACTGCGGCTCAAGCAACTGCACGAGCACATCGTGTTTCTGGCCCGGCTGGCGCAGCCGCGCACGCTGGAGGAGGAACGGGACGGCACGCCGGAAGTACGCCTGGAACAGCTGGCGACCTATCTGGCTTTTCTGGCGGAACAGTCTGGGCTGGTGCTGGATGCGGTTTCGGATGGGGAACGAAGGCCGGCGGATGCTGCGTTCGCCGATGCCGAGGGCCCCCACCCCGGCCCTCCCCCGCATGCGGGGGAGGGAGCGCATCCCGGCGCTTCCGCGCGTACGACGGAGCGAGGCGATGGCGATGGCGATGGTCCGGCGAGTGAGCCTGTCGCAGAGATTTCGCTGACCGATCCCGATGGCGACCGACTGGTCTTCGGCATGAGCGTCGACCAGGCGGATGCGCTCGGCCAGCTCATCCAGGCCATCGCGGCCCATGGCGACGTTATTGCGTCCGACAACGACGACCTGGCCGATGCCACGCTGCCGGTACTGGGCCAGGCGATCACGGAGGCGACGGACAGGATCCGGTCGCTGCTGGACACCGTGGAAGACCAGATGATCGTGCCGCCCACCAAACGAGGCGGCGTGCGCGAGCCTCGGCCCACGTATGGCGCTCTGCCTGGCGCCGTATCGCAACGTCCTTTGGGCGTGTCTCTGAACTGATCGGCTGATCGGTCGGGGCGCGCTGCGTCGAGCGGCGTGCCCCGCCCTTCTAGGAGAAGTTCCATGCACCCGCATCCGTCGTCTGACGTCCGATCCGCCTCCGTCGCCCACGGGACGCGGCCATGAGCGAAGACCTGCCTCCGCGTTACGCGCCGTTCGTGCGCCGCCCCAAGCCCTTGCCGCCCGAAGCCGAACGCGCCGTGCGGCGCTGGACCTGCCAGGAGATACCCATGTCCAAGTTCACGCCGCTGCTGATAGCGGGCACCCCACAAGACATCGACGAGTTCCGCCGCACGCGGCCTCGCCGCCCGCGCCAACCCAGGCGCTGCACCGTCGGCTATCAGCATTACCCCGCGCGCGAGGCCCACCGGGGCGACGACGAGGTGCCGTATCTGCGGCTGAGCGGCCTGTGGCTGGAGGCACTGGGCTTCGCGGTCGGCAGCCGGGTGCGGATCACGGCCGAGGCCGGCGTCGTGACGCTGACGGTGACGCAGGCGGAATGACAGACATCGCGGTCAGCCCTAAGGCGCGCCTCAGGGAAACGTGAGCGCGCCCATATGTTTCGAGGTTGAGTGAGGTGTGTGACGGCCGTCGTTCGCATGCTGTTCGATATCCTCTATGGATTGCAGTCGACCGGCCGGAGTTGCAGATGCGCGCAGTCCTCTATCCCGTGGTTTCGTACCGTGCCAAGCGCCACGGAATAGGCGCGACAGGCATATCGGCTACAGATGCGTTCAGGCCAATTGGCCCGCAGACGGAGTGGTCAGCTGGGGCAAGCGTCTCCGGGCGTCCGCCCCGCGCATTCGCCTTTCGTCGGAACGACCCGTCATGACGCGCGCCTGGGTTCCACCCCTGGCCGCCTCCGTCGCCGGTGCGGCCCTGTGGGCACTCGCATCCGCAGCGGCCGGCGGCGTCGAACCCTGGGACATTGCCAGCTTCTGGACGATGGCCTACCCAGTCGCGCTCGGGCTGTCCGCGGTGCTCGGCCTGGTCTTCCCGGTGGGCGCGTGGCGCTGGGGTGCGCTCGTCGTGCTCATGCTGGTGCCGGTGACGGTCGTGGTATCTGGCATTGGGCCGCTGCTGGCGGCGGGGGTTCTGTACGCGGCGCTGCTCGCGATCCCCGCGATGCTGCTGTCTTGGTTGGCGTCGCAGCTTCGACGGCGGCATGCGGCGCGGCGCGGCGGTCCGGCACCAGGCCGACGCTGACCTGCGCGTCGGCGCTCGGAATTCGGCGATCGCTCGCCATGGCACAACCGCATCCGACCGCGAGAACCGCTCGATGGACCTTCTCGACGACCTGACCTCCGGCGACGCGCATCGGATCTGGTCCGCCGCAGGCAGGATCCGCCACCTGCGCGACATGGCTGCGCTGACGCACCTCGCGGACCACATCGCGACGATCCGCGCGAGAACGCGCGATATCGATCTGGGCGGCGCGCTGCGCCCCAACGCCAGCCATCTCAGGTTCGCGCTGCGCAAGCTGGCCTTCGTACGCGACGGCGCGGGCTGCCTGTGCACGCTGTACCCCGCGGACGACTTCTACGACCCCGCCCGCGAGGCCGAGGCGGGCTGGGTGCGCATCCTCGAAACGGCACCGCGACCGGGCGGCTGGGGCGAGCGGCTCATCTGCGCCTGCACGAGCTGCGGAATGCGCTACCAGGTGGAGGACGAGGAATATCATTACAGGTGGTGGCGCTGGCAACCGATCGAGTGACCTCCGGAAGGGCGCACCAGCAGGCGCCGCCATGCCCCCATCTTCCCCGCCCCTCTCCGAGGCGCCGCCCCCACGCGCATTGCAGTAGAGTGCCCGCCGAACACCGCGGAGCGATCAGATGAGCCCCAACTCGGCCCCCAATCTCGTCGGCATCACCGGCATCGCCCGCCGGCTGGTCATGGATGGCGCGCTGGGCGAGGCCGCGGCCCGGGAGGCGCTCGACAAGGCGACGGCGGCGCGGCGAAACGTGGCCGGCTACCTGCGCGAGCACAAGCTGGTGACTGCGGCGCAGATGGCGGCCGCCAACTCGGTCGAGTTCGGGATGCCGCTGTTCGACGCCTCGGCGATGGACGCGCAGGCAAGCGCCGTCCGGCTGGTCAGCGAGGAACTGCTCAACCGCCATTGCGTGCTGCCGCTGTTCAAGCGCGGGTCGCGCCTGTTCGTCGGCGTCGCCGACCCTACGAACACGCGGGCCCTGGACGAGATCCAGTTCCAGACCAACCTGTCGGTCGAGCCGATCCTCGTCGACGAGGACAGCATCCGTCGCATGCTCGAGTTGTGGCTGTCGACCTCCGACGGCTTCGCCGATGCGCTCGAAGATGCGGAAGGGCTGGAGACGCTCGATGTCGGCAGCGACGAGGAGGCGAGCCGGATCGAGAACGTGGTCGACGGCAAGGACGACACGCCGATCGTGCGCTTCGTCAACAAGATTCTCGTCGATGCGATCAAGCGCGGCGCCTCGGACATCCACTTCGAGCCTTACGAGACGGACTATCGTGTCCGCCTGCGCATCGACGGCATGCTGCGCCAGGTGGCCAAGATGCCGGTCAAGCTCAACGGCCGGATCACCGCACGCCTCAAGGTCATGGCGCAGCTCGACATCGCCGAAAAGCGCGTCCCGCAGGACGGGCGCATCAAGCTCAACCTGTCCAAGACCCGGCAGATCGATTTCCGCGTCAGCACGCTGCCGACGCTGTTCGGCGAGAAGGTCGTGCTGCGCATCCTCGATGCCAGCGCGGCGAAGCTGGGCATCGACAAGCTGGGTTACGAGCCCGACCAGCAGGCGCTGTTTCTCGACGCGATCCACAAACCCTACGGCATGGTGCTGGTCACCGGCCCGACCGGGTCGGGTAAGACGGTCTCGCTGTACACGGCGCTGGGCATCCTCAACGACGAGACACGCAACATCTCGACCGTCGAGGATCCGGTCGAGATCCGCCTGCCGGGCGTCAACCAGGTCCAGCAGAACGAAAAGCGTGGCATGACGTTCGCCGCGGCACTGCGCTCGTTCCTGCGCCAGGACCCGGACATCATCATGGTCGGCGAGATCCGCGACTTGGAAACCGCGGAGATCGCGATCAAGGCGGCCCAGACCGGCCACATGGTGCTGTCGACGCTGCACACGAACGACGCACCGCAGACGATCGCGCGCCTGATGAACATGGGCATCGCGCCGTACAACATCGTCAGTTCGGTGACGCTGGTGATCGCACAGCGCCTGGCGCGACGGCTGTGCAGCAAGTGCCGCAAGCGGACCACGCTGCCCGACCATGCGCTGCTGGCCGAAGGCTTCTCGGAGGAACAGGTCCGGGCCGGCGTGGAGGTGTACGAGGCCGTCGGCTGCGACGAATGCACGAGCGGCTATCGGGGACGGCTCGGCGTGTACCAGGTGATGCCGATGAGCGACGAGATCCAGGCGATCATCCTGCAGGGCGGCAATGCGTTGCAGATCGCCGAAGCGGCGCAGCGGGCCGGTGTGAAGGACCTGCGCCAGTCGGCGCTGGAGAAGGTCCGCCAGGGCCTGACCACCCTGGCCGAGATCAACCGCGTGACCAAGGACTGAGCCGGCCCCACCTCGACCCTCGAAGGCCGGGCGCACGGGTGCTTTTGCTACCATGCGGCGATCCGCCCGGCTGGGGGGCCGGTCCCAGGGGAAGCCCACATGTCGATCTCACGTACCGCCGCAAGGAAAGCCGCCCGCAAGCCGACAGAGCCCGCCCGGGCTGGCGTGACGCTGGCGACCTTCGTCTGGGAAGGCACCGACCGGCGCGGCGTCAAGATGAAGGGCGAGCAGCAGGCCAAGAGCGCCAACCTGCTGCGCGCCGAACTGCGTCGCCAGGGCATCCAGCCCAGCGTGGTCAAGGCCCGGCCCAAGCCGCTTTTCGGTGCCGCCGGGCGTCGGGTGACGCCCAAGGACATCGCCGTCTTCAGCCGGCAGCTCGCCACGATGATCAAGTCCGGCGTGCCGGTGGTGCAGGCGCTGGAGATCATCGGCTCGGGCAACAAGAATCCGCGCATGGCCGATCTGGTCAATGCGTTGCGCCTGGACATCGAGGGCGGCTCGTCGATCAACGAGGCGCTGGCCCGGCATCCGGTGCAGTTCGACGAGCTCTACCGCAACCTGGTGCGGGCCGGCGAATCGGCCGGTGTACTGGAAACCGTGCTCGACACGATCGCCACGTACAAGGAAAACACCGAGAAGCTGAAGGGCAAGATCAAGAAGGCGCTGTTCTATCCGCTGATGACGATCGCCGTGGCGCTGATCGTCAGCGCGATCCTGCTGATCTACGTGGTGCCGCAGTTCGAGTCGGTATTCCAGTCGTTCGGCGCCGACCTGCCGGCCTTCACCCAGCTCATCGTCAATGCCTCGCGCTTCCTGGTGAAATGGTGGCTGGCGATCCTCGCGGTGCTGGTGATCGGGGTCGCCGGCGCGATCTTCGCGTTCAAGCGCTCGGTCGCCTTCCAGCATCTCGTCGACCGGGCGGTTCTCCGGATTCCGGTGGTCGGGCAGATCATGCACAACGCTGCGGTCGCCCGCTTCGCGCGCACGCTGGCGACGACCTTCAAGGCGGGCGTGCCGCTGGTCGAAGCGCTCGACTCGGTGTCGGGCGCCACCGGCAATGCGGTCTACGCGCAGGCCGTGCACCGCATGCGCGACGACGTCTCGGTGGGATATCAGGTCAACCTGGCGATGAAGCAGGTCGGCCTGTTTCCGCACATGGTGGTGCAGATGGCCGCGATCGGCGAGGAGGCCGGCGCGCTCGACACGATGCTCTTCAAGGTGGCCGAGTTCTACGAGGAAGAGGTCAACAACGCGGTCGACGCGCTCGCCAGCCTGATCGAGCCGCTGATCATGGTCTTCATCGGCATCGTCGTCGGCGGCATGGTCATCGGCATGTACCTGCCGATCTTCAAGCTCGCGGCCGTGGTCTGACGGTCCGGCGCTCGGTGACAGCATAGATGGCATTCCTCGATCAAAACCCGGCCCTGGGCTATCCCCTCGCCGCCGGCCTCGGCCTGCTGGTGGGCAGTTTCCTCAACGTCGTGATCCTGCGCCTGCCCCGGCGCCTGGAATGGCAGTGGAAGCGCGACAGCCGGGAGATCCTCGGCGAGCCGGACCTCTACGACCCCCCGCCCCCGGGCATCGTCGTCGAGCGCTCGCACTGTCCGCACTGCGGGCACCAGCTGTCGTGGTACGAGAACATCCCCGTCATCAGCTGGCTGGCGCTGCGCGGACGCTGCCGCAGCTGCAAGGCGCCGATCTCGGTCCAGTACCCGGCGATCGAACTGCTGACGATGCTGCTGTTCGCGGCCTGCGTCTGGCGGTTCGGCTTCGGCTGGCAGGGCTTCGGCGCGCTGGTGCTGACCGGCTTCCTGGTCGCGCTGTCGGGCATCGACGCGCGCACGCAGCTGCTGCCCGATTCGCTGACGTTGCCGTTGATGTGGCTGGGGCTGATCGCCAGCCTCGACAACCTCTACATGCCGGCCAAGCCGGCGCTGCTGGGCGCCGTGGTGGGCTATGCGAGCCTGTGGTCGGTGTGGTGGCTGTTCAAGCAGGCGACCGGCAAGGAAGGCATGGGCCATGGCGACTTCAAGCTGCTGGCCGCGCTCGGCGCCTGGTGCGGCCTGTCGGGGCTGCTGCCGATCATCCTGCTGTCGGCGGTGGCCGGCGCGATCGTCGGCTCGATCCTGCTGGCGGTGCAGGGGCGCGACCGCGCCACGCCGATCCCGTTCGGCCCGTACCTCGCGGTCGCCGGCTGGGTCACCTTCATGTGGGGCGAGGACCTGACCGCGCTGTACCTGCGCGTGTCCGGCCTGCAGTAGCGCAGCCGCCACGATGGTCGCGCTGGTCATTGGCCTCACCGGGGGCATCGCCTCGGGCAAGTCCGCGGCCACGGCGGCCTTCGAGCGACGCGGCATCGTCGTCGCCGATGCGGATCTCGCCGCGCATGCGGCGGTCGCGCGCGGCAGCGAGGGCCTGGCCGAGGTCGTCGCCGCATTCGGGCCCGAGGCGCTGGCCGCCGACGGCACGCTGGACCGCGCGGCGATGCGGCGCCGGATCTTCGCCGATCCCGACGCGCGTGCACGCCTGGAAGCCATCCTGCATCCGCGCATCCGCCTCGTGCTGCAGACCGCGTGCGAGGCCGCGTCCGGTCCGTATGCCGTCGCGGCGATTCCGCTGCTCGCCGAGGGCGGCCGGGACCGCTACCCCTGGCTGCACCGCGTGCTGGTGATCGACGTGCCCGTCGACGTGCAGCTGGCGCGGCTGCTGCGTCGCGACGGGATCGACGAGGCGCTGGCGACGAAGATGATCGGCGCGCAGGCCTCGCGCGAGGCCCGCCTGGGAATCGCCGACGACGTCTTCGTCAACGACGACAGCCTTGAAGCGCTGGACGCGCGGATCGGCGCGCTGGATGCCCGCTATCGTGCGTTGGCGGCGGCGCGTGACGAAGCGGCTGGCGGTCGGTAGGCGCGCGGCGTCTTACCTTGCTGGGGAAGGCCCGTGCCCCCACCCGGCGCCTGCGGCGCCGACCTCCCCCGCAGCCGGGGGAGGTGGCGACAACGCGACGAGCCTGCAGCGGAAGGACTCGGCCGGCTACGTCGCGCCCGGCCAGAGCCCGCGGATTGCGGCGATGCCCTGGGCGCCGTGGCGGCGGGCGTCGTCGATGTCGTCGGGCGTCATGCCGCCGATCACGTAGATCGGCAGCGCGCTGTGCTCGCGCAGGCCGGCGAACCCGGCCCAGCCGATTCCGGACTGGCCGGGATGGCTGGCGGTCTCGGCGACGGCGCCGAGCACGACGAAATCGCAGCCCAGGCGGGCGGCCTGCGCGAGATCGTCGGCGTCGTGACAGGAGGCGGCCAGCAGCAGCCCGGGGGCGACCGGGCGTACGACGTGCTCGCGCAGCGCCGCAGCCTTCAGGTGCAGGCCGACGCCCGCCGCCTGCGCCAACTCGGGCGCACCGTTGAACAGCAGGTCGGCGCCGCGCCGGCGGCACCGCAGGGCCGCCTCGGTGAGCAGGCGGCCTTGCCGGTCCGGATCGATGCCGGGCAGGCGCAGTTGCACGCGCCGGATGCCGCTGCGTAGCGCGTCGTCGAGCGCGCGCAGCCAGGCGGCATCGTCGGCGCCGGGCGGCGGCGTGACCAGGTACCGGTCCGGCGCCCGCAGCGCGGCCACCACCGGCAGGTCGGCCGGCGGCATCGAGTAGCGGCCGAGCTTGTCGGGCGCGACCCAGGCCAGGGCCTGGCCTTCGCGCCCCTTGGGCACGCCGTGCCACTGCGCCACGTGGCGGACATCGAGCCGCAACCGCTTGGTGGGATAGCGTTGCGGCACCACCATCAGCGGCGCGCCGACCACGACCTCGATGCCGAGTTCCTCATCGAGCTCGCGCGCCAGCGCGGCCTCGGGCGTCTCGCCCGGCTCGCGCTTGCCGCCGGGGAACTCCCACAGGCCGGGCATGTCCCGGTTGGGCGTTCGCCGCGACAACAGGATGCGCCCGCGCTTGTCGGTGATGACCCCTGCCACGACCTCGACGACGCGCTCGCTCATGCTGCCCTGGAATCCGGAGTGGGGCTCAGGTTAGGGGCGGCGCGCGGGTTTGCCAATGACGGCCGGGGGCGCGGCGTCAGCTGAACGTGATCGCGCGCGGGCGCGCTCCTACGGATCATGCGGCGCCTGGCATCGGGCCGCGCAGCCGCGACCCGGACGTGGCGCGGTGACCGCGCCGATCCGTCAGCTCAGCTCAGCTGGCCGTGGCAGTGCTTGTACTTCTTGCCGCTGCCGCAGGGGCAGGGATCGTTGCGGCCCACCTTGGCGCCGTCGCGGACGATCTGCGCCTGCGGGGCGGCGGCCGAGGCCTGCGCCGCGCGCACGTCGTCGGCCTCCTCGTCGGCACCGTAGCCGCCGGCGTCGGCATGCTGGAACTGGGCCTGGTTGAGCTTGGCCTCGATCTGGCGACGCTCCTCGGCCTCGAGCGCGGCGATCTCGTCCTCGCTGCGCACACGCACGCGGGCGAGCATCGTCACGACCTCGTGCTTGACCTTGTCGAGCATCTCGGAGAACAGCTCGAAGGCCTCGCGCTTGTACTCCTGCTTGGGCTGCTTCTGCGCGTAGCCGCGCAGGTGGATGCCCTGCCGCAGGTAGTCCATGCGCGCCAGGTGCTCCTTCCAGCCCTGGTCGAGCACGTTGAGCATGATGTGCTTTTCGAGCATGCGCATCGTCTCGTCGCCGAGCTGCGCCTCCTTGTCGGCGAACAGCGCGTCGACCGACTGCTGCACGTGCTCGGCGATCTGCTCGGCATCGAGTTCCTCGCGCGACTTCGCCATCGACACCAGCTCCAGCCGCAGGCCGAACTCGCGCTCGATCTCCGCCTCCAGCGCCGGCAGGTCCCACTGCTCGTCGATCGACTGCGGCGGCACGTAGCGGCCGACGATGCCGGCGACGACGTCGGCGCGGATGCCGTCGACGTTCTCCTTGACGCTCTCGGCGTCCAGCAGTTCGTCGCGCTGGCCGTAGATGACCTTGCGCTGGTCGTTGTTGACGTCGTCGAAGTCGAGCAGGTTCTTGCGGATGTCGAAGTTGTGTGCCTCGACCTTGCGCTGCGCATTCGCGATCTGGCGGGTGACCAGCGGGCTTTCGATGATGTCGTCTTCCTGCAGGCCCATCCGCGCCATGACCTTCTGCACCCAGTCGGCGGCGAAGATGCGCATCAGGTTGTCTTCGAGCGACAGGTAGAAGCGCGAGGACCCCGGGTCGCCCTGGCGGCCGGAGCGGCCGCGCAACTGGTTGTCGATGCGCCGCGACTCGTGGCGCTCGGTGCCGATGATGTGCAGGCCGCCGGCGGCGACGACCGCGTCGTGGCGCTGCTGCCACTCGGCGCGCAGGCGCGTCTTCGTCGCCTCGTCGACAGGTACGCCGGACTCGGCCTCGAGCGTCGCGAGCTCGGTCTCGAGCGAGCCGCCGAGCACGATGTCGGTACCGCGGCCGGCCATGTTGGTGGCGATGGTCACCGCGCCGGGGCGACCGGCCTGGGCGACGATCTGCGCCTCGCGCTCGTGCTGCTTGGCGTTGAGCACCTCGTGCGCGATGCCTTCCTTGCGCAGGTGCTCGCTGAGCAGTTCGGAGACCTCGATCGACGTCGTGCCGACCAGCACCGGCTGCCCGCGCTCGTGCGCGGACTGGATCTCGCGTGCGACCGCGCGGTACTTGCCGGCACGGTTGAGGAACACCGCGTCCGGCGCGTCCTTGCGGATCATCGGCCGGTGGGTCGGGATCACCACGACCTCCAGGCCGTAGATGCTCTCGAACTCGAAGGCTTCGGTGTCGGCCGTGCCGGTCATGCCCGAGAGCTTGCCGTACATGCGGAACAGGTTCTGGAAGGTGATGCTCGCCAGCGTCTGGTTCTCGCGCTGGACAGGCACGCCCTCCTTGGCCTCGACCGCCTGGTGCAGGCCGTCGGACCAGCGACGGCCCGGCAGCGTGCGGCCGGTGAACTCGTCGACGATGATGACCTCGCCGTCGCGGACGATGTAGTGGTCGTCGCGCTGGTAGATCGCGTGCGCGCGCAGGCCCGCGTTGAGATGATGCACGACGTGGATGTTCTGCGGCGCGTACAGGCTGTCGTCCTCGCCGAGGATGCCGGCGCCGCGCAGCAGCGCCTCGGCGTGCTCCTGGCCTTCCTCCGACAGGTGGACCTGCTTGGCCTTCTCGTCGACCCAGAAGTCGCCGTCGCCGTCCTCGGTCTCCTGGCGCACCAGCGACGGGACCACGCGGTTGACCTTGATGTAGAGCTCCGGCGAATCGTCGGCCGGGCCCGAGATGATCAGCGGCGTGCGCGCCTCGTCGATCAGGATCGAGTCGACCTCGTCGATGATCGTGTAGTTGAGCGCGCGCTGGTAACGGTCGGCCTTCGACAGCGCCATGTTGTCGCGCAGGTAGTCGAAGCCGAACTCGTTGTTGGTGCCGTAGGTGATGTCGGCGCGGTAGGCCTCGCGCTTGGCCTCGCCGTGCGGCATGCCCGGCCAGATGACGCCGACCGACAGGCCCAGCCAGTTGTAGAGCTTGCCCATCTGCGCCGCGTCGCGGCGGGCCAGGTAGTCGTTGACGGTGACGACGTGGACGCCCTTGCCTTCGAGCGCGTTGAGGTAGGTCGGCAGCGTGCCGACCAGGGTCTTGCCCTCGCCGGTGCGCATCTCGGCGATCTTGCCCATGTGCAGCACCATGCCGCCGATCAGCTGCACGTCGTAGGGACGCATGCCGAGCACGCGCTTGCTCGCCTCACGGCAGACCGCAAATGCCTCGGGCAGCAGCTTGTCGAGGGTCTCGCCGTTGGCGATGCGCTGCTTGAACTCCGGCGTCTTGGCCTGCAGGTCGGCGTCGGACAGCGCCTCCATCTGCGGCTCGAGCGCGTTGATCCTGACGACGATCTTCTCGAGCTGTTTGACGAAGCGGTCGTTGCGACTGCCGAAGACACTGGTGAGCAAGCGATTGAGCATTGGAATACCGAAGTCTGGAATCGGAGCGCGGGACCGAGGCGGATTCCCCAGAAGCCGCAAACAGAAAAGGGCGCCAGGCGCCCTTTGATGGCAACGCGCATTGTAGCTTGGGGAGCGGCCCGGCGTTTTCAAGGCGACCCTGCCGGCGCCCCGGGGTAGGAGCGCGCTCGCGCGCGATGGCGCCTTCCCGGCAAGTCCTGTTCGCGCGCAAGCGCGCTCCTACAGACCCGCCTGCTCGTGGAGCGAAGCCTGCTCCGCCTACTGGCGGCGCACGCCCATGTCGCCGAGGAACTTGCGCGGGTTCTGCACCCGCCCGTTCTCCCAGACCTCGAAGTGCACGTGGGCACCGGTCGAGCGGCCGGTCGAGCCGGCCTTGGCGATCTCGTCACCGACGCGGACCAGGTCGCCGACCTTCACCACGTTGCGCGAATTGTGCGCATAGCGGGTCACGTAGCCATTGCCGTGGTCGACCTCGACCACGTTGCCGTAGCCGCTGCGCACGCCCGAGTAGCTGACCACGCCGTCGGCGACGGTCATCACCGGGTCGCCGGTGCGCGCGTCGAAGTCGATGCCCTTGTGGAACTGGCCGCCGCGGCCGAACGGATCGGCCCGGTAGCCGTAGGACGAGGTCACGAAGCTGCTGGTGACCGGGGAACGCGAGGGCAGCGCGTCGCGCTGGAGCTTGCGGTCGAGCAGCAGCGCCTCGAGCACCGAGAGCTGCTGGCCGGAGTGCGTCAGGTCGCCTTCGAGCGCGTCGAGACCGCCGAGCAGCTTGCCGGCCGGCATGTCCTGCGCCGGTTCCGGGCCACCGACGCCGACCGTGCGGTCGAAGTCGAACTCGCCGTCCTCCAGTCCCGCGCCGCGGGCGAGCCGGTCGCCGAGCGCGTTGAGCCGGTTGGCCTGGGCCTGCAGCTCGCCCAGCCGGGCGGCCAGGGCGTTGACCTCGCGCTGGGCCTCGCGGCGGGTCTCGTCCAGGTTGCGCTCGTGCGCCGCGGCGACGCCGTGCAGGCGCGCGATCTCGGCCGAGTTCATCGCGCCGGCACCGCACATGCCGGCGGCGGCGATCACGATCGCCATCGACACGGGCCGGCGACGGGCCAGGATGCGAGCCCTGCGGGCCACCTGCGCGGCGACGCCGCGCATATCATTCAACAAGGTTTTGACGGTCATGGTGCCAATGTCTGATTTCCGGTCCAGATCCAAGCCATCCCGTATCGGGGCTCCGACCGCCGCGCTGGACGCGGCGCTGGATGGCGCGTCGGCCGATCCGATCCGCCGGGCCATCTGGCTCGACGCATTGGACCGCCGCCTCGTTCCCCTGCTGCCTCCGGCACTGGCGCCGCATGCGCGGCTGGCCAATGTCGATCGGCGCAGGCTGGTGTTCCTCGTCGATTCGCCCATCTGGCACGCCAGGCTGCGCCTGTCGGCCGATACGCTGCTCGACGCCGCCCGCTCCATCGGACTGGATGTCGACGACATCGTCGTCAGGACGTCGACCCAACCCCTGCGGCCTGCGCCGCCAGAAGCCCGCGGCGCCCTGGGCGCCCCGCCCTCGGCGGTCGCGCGCGACACGCTGCGGTCGGTCCTGGCCTCGCTCCGGCCGCCGGAAGGCGAGAAGCGCGACGGGTCGTAGAGCGGTGGTCCTGCCGAACCCCTTCATCGGAATCAAGACCGGGTGAAGGGGACGGGGCATCGTACCGGGCATCCGCTGGCGGGGCGTTAACCGAAAGATAACTTTTCAGAAATTAGAAGTTAAATTTCTGTTATTCAACGCATCCGCGATGAACGCAGCCGGCGTACAGATGCCGGAGTTCACGTCGCGTTCGCGGACTTGGCGCGGCGGAGCGCCTTCGGTCAGCGCGACCGGCGCATGCGCCCGAGCGCCGTCAGGCCAGGGGAGCGCGCAGCGAAAAGGGACGCCCATCGCAGGCGGACGGGGCGCGCGGGGCTCAGGCGGCGACGGGGGCGCCGTAGGCCACGGGGGCGTTGTCGTGCTCGGCGAAGCTGACGAGCTCCCAGGCCGAGCGCGTCTCGAGCAGGGCGCGGACGAGCTTGTTGTTCAACGCGTGTCCGGACTTGTAGCCCTGGAACAGGCCGAGGATCGGATGGCCGGCCAGGTACAGGTCCCCGACCGCGTCGAGGATCTTGTGGCGCACGAACTCGTTGGCGTAGCGCAGCCCGTCGTCGTTGAGCACGCGGAACTCGTCGAGCACGATCGCGTTGTCCATCGAACCGCCCAGGCCGAGGTTGCGCTCGCGCATGTACTCCAGGTCGCGCATGAAGCCGAAGGTGCGGGCGCGGCTGACCTCGCGGATGTAGGCCTCGGTCGAGAACTCGACCTCGGCGCGCGACTGCGCCAGCGGGATCGCCGGGTGGTCGAAGGCGATGGTGAAGTCGAGGCGGAACCCGTCGTAGGGCTCGAACCGCGCGATCTTGTCGCCCTCGCGCACCTCGATCGGCGAGAGGATGCGGATGAAGCGCTTGGGTGCGGCCTGCTCGACCACGCCCGCCGACTGCAGCAGGAACACGAACGGGCCCGAGGAGCCGTCCATGATCGGAACCTCGGCGGCCGACAGCTCGACGTACAGATTGTCGACGCCGAGCCCGGCGAGCGCCGACATCAGGTGTTCGACGGTCTGCACGTTGGCCGCGCCCAGGCTCAGCCCGGTGCACAGCGTGGTCTCGGTGACGAGTCCGCCCTGGGCAGGGATCTCGACGACCGGGTCGAGATCGACGCGCCGGAAGACGATGCCGGTGTCCGGTGCGGCCGGACGCAGGGTCAGGAACACTTTCTCGCCGCTGTGCAGGCCGACGCCCGTCGCGCGGATCACGTTCTTGATGGTGCGTTGGCAGGGCATCGGCAGTCCGGGGGGAGAAGCGCGCCGATCATGGGCGCGGAGGCAGCGGGGCGAGATTATCACGCGGCCTGCTGAACCTGAACGGAGCGGGCCCGGGCGATGGCCAGGGATCGCGATCCGGGCGACATGGCCCGCCAACGATGGCGACGGCGGGCAAACCGGCCCGCCGGGGACACACCCGGCGGGCCAAAAACGGCGACCTGCGGACGACAGGACGCCGGAGCTTGCGAGGACCACGGCGGCCGACGTTCCGCCGCGCGCCGGTGACGGCACGCGGATCGGAGGACGCCGGCCAGGCGACGCGTCAGTCGGCCTGGCGGCGCAGGGCGAGACGAAGCGCTTGCGAGGCACTGCCTCGCGCTTCGTCGCGCGCCCGGCCAGGGGTTCGACCGTCGCGCTCGCGAGGCACCGCCTCGCGCGACGAGAGAACGCCCCGCGTGCTTCGCGGGGCCGGCAAAGCCGGGCCGGACCTGCCGAAGCCGAGGACGCGCGCCAGGGACGGCATCAGTCGGCCTGGCGGCGCAGGAACGCCGGGATGTCCAGGTAGCTGCTGTCGCTGCCGAAATCGGCGACCTTCGGTGCATCGCCCGCGTCGCCGCGTGCCGCACCCTGGGTTGCCGGCCGTGCCGTCGGGGCCGCCGTGCCTGCGTTGCCGCGCAGCGAGGCCGCGATGCTGTGGCCCGGGCTGTACGGGGCCACGGCATCGCCGTCGTCGATCAGCAGGCCGGTGGTGCCGTCGCGGACGCCACGCTGGTTGTTGCTGATCAGCTGCACCTGCGGCTTGCCACGCGCGGCGCCCTCGCCGTTGAAGCCGGTGCCGCGCGCGGGCGCACGGTTCAGGCCGGTGGCGACCACGGTCACGCGGACTTCGTCCTGCATGTCGGGGTCGAGCACGGTGCCGATGACGATCGTCGCGTCCTCGCTGGCGAAGTTCTCGACCGTGCGGCCGACCTCGTCGAACTCGCTCATCGTGAAGTCCGCGCCGGCGGTGATGTTGACCAGGATGCCGTTGGCGCCGGCCAGGTTGACGTCGTCGAGCAGCGGATTCTGGATCGCGGCCTCGGCCGCGGCCTGCGCGCGATCGTCGCCGCGGGCGTGGCCGGTGCCCATCATCGCCAGGCCCATCTCGCTCATCACGGTGCGCACGTCGGCGAAGTCGACGTTGATCAGGCCCGGGCGGACGATCAGGTCGGCGATGCCCTGCACGGCGCCCAGCAGGACGTCGTTGGCGGCGCGGAAAGCCTGGATCATCGTGGCGTTGCGGCCGAGCACGGTGATCAGCTTCTCGTTGGGGATGGTGATCAGCGAGTCGCAGTGCGCCGACATCTCCTCGATGCCCTTGAGCGCGACCTGCATGCGCCGGCGGCCCTCGAACGGGAACGGCTTGGTGACCACGGCCACCGTCAGGATGCCCATCTCCTTGGCCAGCTGGGCCACGACGGGCGCGGCGCCGGTGCCGGTGCCGCCGCCCATGCCGGCGGTGATGAACACCATGTCGGCGCCCTGCAGCGCGTCCATGATGATCTCGCGGTCCTCGAGCGCGGCCTGGCGGCCGACTTCGGGGTTCGCGCCCGCGCCCAGGCCCTTGGTGACGCTGCTGCCGAGCTGCAGCTGCAGCTTGGCGCCGCAGTTCTTGATCGCCTGCGCGTCGGTGTTGGCGGTGATGAACTCCACCCCGTCGACGCTGTTGTTGACCATGTGGGCGACCGCGTTGCCGCCGCCGCCGCCGACGCCGATGACCTTGATCACCGCGTTGGGAGCCATCTTCTCGACCAGTTCGAAATGTGCCATGTCCGTAGTCCTCTGAGTGCCGGGATTCGGGATTCGGGCTTGGGGATTCGGCAAGTCAAAAGCCGTCCCGCGCCCGCGTCCTGTTCCCGATTTAGTTGTTAGTTGATCGCGCTACTTACGAAGTACCTGCCCACCTGCCGCTCTCGCCCTTGCTTTTCCCAATCCCGAATCCCGAATCCCCAATCCCGGCCTCATCAGAATTCGCCGTTGAACCACGTCTTGAGCTTCTTCAGCAGCCCGCCCGCGCGCCCGGCGGAGATCACCGGACGACGCGGATGCTCGATCTGGCTGCCCATCAGCAGCAGGCCCACGCCGCTGGCGTGGACCGGGTTGCCGACGACCTCGCCCAGGCCGGTGACGTGCTGCGGGATGCCCACGCGCACCGGCATCTGCAGCATTTCCTCGGCCAGCTCGACGACGCCTTCCATCTTCGCGGCGCCGCCGGTGAGCACCATGCCGGCGCGCACGTGCTGCTCGAAGCCCGAGCGGCGCAGTTCGGCCTGCACCATCTCGAAGATCTCCTCGTAGCGCGCCTGCACCGCCTGCGCCAGCGACTGGCGCGGCAGCCGCCGCGGCGGCCGGTCGCCGACGCTGGGGACCTGGATCGATTCCTCGCTGGTCGCCAGCTGCGCCAGCGCGCAGGCGTAGCGGACCTTGATCTGTTCGGCCTCCGGGGTCGGCGTGCGCAGCATGTGCGCGATGTCCTCGGTGACCTTGTCGCCGGCGATCGGCAGCGACGCGGTGTGGCAGATCGCGCCCTGCACGAACACCGCAAGGTCGGTCGTGCCCGCGCCCATGTCCACCAGCACCACGCCCAGTTCGCGCTCATCGGAGGTCAACACCGCGGTGCTGGAGGCCAGCGACGAGAGGATCAGGTCGTCGATCTGCAGGCCGCAGCGCTGCACGCACTTGCTGATGTTGGCCGCGGCCGACTGCGCGCACACCACCAGGTGCGCATGCACCTCCAGGCGCACGCCGGTCATGCCGACGGGGTTGCGGATGCCTTCCTGCGAGTCGTCGAGCACGTACTCGCGCGGGATCGCGTGCAGGATCTTCTGGTCGGCCGGGATCGCGACCGCCTTGGCGGCGTCGAGCACGCGGTCCAGGTCCGCCCAGGTCACCTCGTTGTCGCGGATCGGCACGATGCCCGGCGAGTTGCGGCACTGCACGTGGTTACCCGAGATCGACGCGTAGACCGAGCGGATCTCGCAGCCGGCCATCAGCTCGGCCTCCTCGACCGCGCGCTGGATCGACTGCACGGTCGATTCGATGTCCACGACCACGCCGCGCTTGAGGCCGCGCGATTCGTGGCTGCCGATGCCGATCACCTCGATCGGATTGCCGGGCGAATACTCGCCGACCAGCGCCACCACCTTGGAGGTGCCGATGTCGAGTCCGACGATGAGCGTCTTGTCGCCTTTGCGGTTCATGTATTGGAGCCGGGATTCGGGATGGGGGATTGGGGATTGGGGAAGGTCTGCGGCGGACTCAAGTGGAGGGCTGTTTCCAATCCCGAATCCCCAATTCCCAATCCCGGTTTCGCCCATACCAGGGCGAAACCATTCGTGTAGCGCAGGTCGGCGCGGGCGAGCGGCTCGGTGCGGTTGGCGACCAGCCGCGGCAGCATCCGCGCGAAGCGGGCGAGGCGCAGCTTGGCTTCCTGGCTACCGACCAGCACCTCGGTGCCGCTGGACAGACGGATCAGCCAGCTGCCGCGCGCATCGAGCACGACGCCTGCGATCTCGAACCCGGACGGGCGGAACAGCTCGCGCGCCTCGTTGTAGAGCGCGACGACCTCGTTGGCGCGGGCGTCCGGACCGTCGAAGCGCGGCATCGCGCCGGGCACTTCGACGCCCTCGGCCGAGAACAGCCGGCCGCGCGTCGACAGCAGGCGGCCCTCGCCCCAGCGCGCGAACGGCACGTGCTCGCCGATGCGCACTTCCAGCACGTCGGGCCAGCGCTTGCGTACTTCGACGCCGGCCACCCACGGCAGCCGTGAGACATCACGCTGCGCCTGCACCAGATCCACGGCGAAGAAGCCGCGCTGCGCGTGCGGCAGCACCGTCTCGCGCACGCGCGCCACGTCGACCTGCTCCAGGCCGTCGTTGATGCGCAGCACGCGCAGCGGCCAGCGCTCGGCACCGATCCAGCCCTTCATCACCGCGACGACCGGCAGCGCCACCAGCGCCAGCGCCAGCAGCCAGGCCAGGATCCGCGCCGTGGTGGCGAACGCCTGGTTCATCGCGCGACCGCCTCCGGGGTGAGCGTCGACTCGAGCACGCGCCAGCACAGCGCGGCGTAGTCCATGCCCAGTTGCGCGGCGGCCTTGGGCACCAGCGAATGGCTGGTCATGCCCGGTGCGGTGTTGACCTCGATCAGCTGGAAGCCGCGTTCGACGTCGCGCATCAGATCCACGCGTCCCCAGCCGCCACAGCCCGCGGCACGGAACGCGGCCAGCGACAGCGCGCCGATCTGCGCTTCCTCGTCCGGCGACAGGCCGGGGCACAGGTACTGGGTGTCGTCGGCGATGTACTTGGCGTGGTAGTCGTACCATTCGCCGGCCGGCACGATCCGGATCGACGGCAGTGCGATGTCGCCAAGGATACCGACGGTCAGCTCGTCGCCGCGCACCATCTGTTCCATGAGCAGTTCGCCGTCGTAGCGGGCGGCGAACGCGATTGCGGGCGCGAGGTCGGCCTCGCCCAGTACGCGGAACACGCCGACGCTGGAACCTTCGCAGGCCGGCTTGACGAACACCGGGTAGCCCAGCGTGTCGGCCGCGGCATGGAGGTCGGCGCCCGGCGGCAGCCGGACGAAGCGCGGCGTCGGCAATCCTGCACTCGCCCACACCTGCTTGGTGCGGATCTTGTCCATCGTCAGCGCCGAGCCGAGCACGCCCGAGCCGGTGTAGGGCACGCCGAACGCGTCGAGCAGGCCCTGTACGACACCGTTCTCGCCGTCGCCGCCGTGCAGGATGTTGAACACGCGGTCGAAGCGGCCGGCCACGATCGCCTGCGCGAGCGCCGGCACGCCGTCGACCGGGTGGGCGTCGACGCCGCGCGAGCGCAGCGCGTCGAGCACGCCCTGCCCCGACTGCAGCGAGACCTCGCGCTCCGAGCCCGGGCCGCCGAGCAGCACGGCGACGCGGCCGAACACGGCCGGATCGGTGAAACGCGGCGGCGACAGGGACGCGCTCATGCGGCCACCGCCTCGAATCCGTCCTGCACCAGCCGCTGCACGGTCGCGCCGATGTCGCCGGCGCCCATCATCAGCAGCAGGTCGCCGTCGCGCAGCACGTCCGGCAGCACGTCGACCAGGTCATCGGCGGCGTTGACGACGACCGGCTCGATGCGGCCGCGCGCGCGGATCGCGCGCGCCAGCGTCTTGGCGTCCGCCCCGGCGATCGGCGTCTCGCCGGCCGGATAGACCTCGGTCAGCACCAGTGCGTCGACATCCGACAGCACGCCGGCGAAATCGTCGAACAGCGCGCGGGTCCGGCTGTAGCGATGGGGCTGGAACGCGACCACGAGCCGCCGGTCTTCCCAGCCGCCGCGCGCGGCGGCGAACACCGCGGCCAGCTCGCGCGGGTGGTGGCCGTAGTCGTCGACCAGCTGCACCCGGGCGCCGGTCGGCGTGACCAGCTCGCCGAGCAGGTTGAACCGGCGGCCGATGCCCTCGAAGCGGCCGAGCGCGGCGACGATCGCCTCGGGTGCGACGCCGAGCTGCCAGCCCACCGCGGCCGCGGCCAGCGCATTGAGCACGTTGTGGCGGCCGGGCAGCGCCAGCCGGGCCTCGACGCGCACGTTCTCGGGCAGGCACAGCGTGAACTGCATCGACGCGCCGTCCTGGCGGACGTTCTCGGCGCGTACGTCCGCCTCGTCCGACAGGCCGTAGGTCATCATGTGCCGCGGCACGCTCTGCGCGAGCTTGGCGACTTCCGGATCGTCGATGCACAGCACCGACAGCCCGTAGAACGGCAGCCGGTGCAGGAACTCGGTGAACGCGTCCTGGACACGCGCGAAGTCGCCGCCGTAGTTCTCCAGGTGGTCGGCGTCGATGTTGGTGACGATCGCGACCAGCGGATTGAGCCGCAGGAAGCTGCCGTCGCTCTCGTCGGCCTCGGCGACCAGCCAGTCGCCGCTGCCCAGGCGGGCGTTGGCGCCCGCGGCGAGCAACTGCCCGCCGACGACGAACGTCGGGTCCAGGCCGCCCTCGGCGAGCACGCTGGCGGTCAGCGACGTCGTCGTGGTCTTGCCGTGGGTGCCGGCGACTGCGATGCCGCGGCGGAAGCGCATCAGTTCGGCGAGCATCTCGGCGCGCGGCACGATCGGGATGCGCTGCGCGCGTGCCTCCATCAGCTCGGGGTTGTCGGCGCGGATCGCGCTCGAGACCACGATGCAGTCGGTGCCCAGCACGTTGGCCGCCGCGTGCCCGCGGTGCACGGTCGCGCCCAGGCGGGCGAGCCGCCGGGTGGCCGCGCTGTCGGCGGTATCCGAGCCCGAGACCTTGTAGCCCAGCGTCACCAGCACCTCTGCGATGCCGCTCATGCCGGTGCCGCCGATGCCGACGAAGTGGACGCGCGAGAAGACCTTCGCGAAGTCCTCCTTCGACAGGCCGCGGGTCTGGTGCAGGCGACGGATCATGCGTGGCTCCTGCCGCCGAAGCTCGGCTCGACGCGCTGGCGCAGGCGGCTGGTGCCGCGCGTCGCGGTCGCCGGCGGCACGGGCAGCGGCGGTTGGGTGGTGGGCGGCATCGGGCCGGCCGGTGCCGGCGCAGGCGCGACGGCATCGCCGCGCAGCCGGGCGACCTGGCGCTGGGCGCGGTCGAGTTCGTAGGACACGCGCAGCAGCAGGCCGAACGCCACGCAGGTCATCATCACGCTGGAACCGCCCGAGGACACCAGCGGCAGCGTCAGGCCCTTGGTCGGCAGCAGGCCGAGGTTCACGCCGATCGAGACCAGGCTCTGCAGCCCGACCATCAGCGCCACGCCGAACGCGCAGTAGCCGGCGAAGTGGCGGCGCATCTCCACGCATTTCAGGCCGATCCACAGCGCGCGCCCGACCAGCGCGACGAACAGGCCGACCACCAGGCACACGCCCAGGAATCCCAGCTCCTCGGCCAGCACCGAGAAGATGAAGTCGGTGTGCGCCTCGGGCAGGTAGGACAGTTTCTGCACCGATGCGCCCAGGCCGACGCCCGAGAATTCGCCGCGGCCGACCGCCATCAACGCGTTGCTGAGCTGGTAGCCGGCGCCGAGCTGGTCTTCCCAGGGGTTCATGAACGAGGTGATGCGGCGCAGCCGATAGGGCTCCATGACCGCGACCGCGACCACGGCCGGCAGCAGCAGCAGCACCGGCAGCATCATGCGCTTGAGGTGGCCGCCGCCGAGCACCAGCATGCCGGCGGTCACGCCGAGCAGCAGCATCGACGAGCCGAAGTCGGGCTGCAGCAGCAGCAGCACCACCAGCACCACGGCCACGCCGATCGGCTTGAGCATCGCGCCCCACGTGGCGTTGACCTCGTCGCGGAAGCGCACCAGGTAGCTGGCCAGCCAGACGATGTAGATGACCTTGACCGCCTCGACGACCTGGAAGTTGGAGATGCCCAGCCAGATCCAGCGGTGCGCGCCGTTGACCGAACGCCCCAGGCCCGGCACGAACACCAGCAGCAGCAGTCCCACGCAGCCCAGCAGCACGAAGCGGTCGTACTTCTCGATCGTCCTCAGTTCGCTGCGCAGCACCGCGGTGGCCAGTCCCAGGCCCAGCGCGATGAACATGAAGTGGCGGCTGAGGAAGTAGTAGCGGCCGACCCCGAGGTCCTCGCCCACGGCGATCGAGCTCGACGCGACCATGATCACGCCCAGCGTCGCGATCGCGACCATGATCCCCACCAGCCACGGGTCGAAGCGGCCGTGGATCTCGTCGAGCCGGGTCGCCTGGCGGGCGCCGGCGCCATCGTGGGTCGCGGTGTCGTGGGCGCGGGCCATCAGCGCACCTTCAACGTGGCGAGGCCGACGAGGACCAGGATCACCGAGATGATCCAGAAGCGCACGATCACGCGCGGCTCGGGCCAGCCCTTGAGCTCGAAGTGGTGGTGGATCGGCGCCATGCGGAACACGCGCTTGCCGGTGAGCTTGAAGCTCGCCACCTGGATCATCACCGACAGCGTCTCGATGACGAAGATGCCGCCCATGATCACCAGCACCAGCTCCTGGCGCACGATGACCGCCATCGTGCCGAGCACCGCGCCGAGCGCGAGCGCGCCGATATCGCCCATGAACACCATGGCCGGGTAGGTGTTGAACCACAGGAAGCCCAGGCCCGCGCCGGCGATGGCCGCGCAGATGATCACCAACTCGCCCGCGCCGGGCACCTGGGGGATCTGCAGGTAGTTGGAGAACACCGCGTTGCCCGAGGCGTAGGCGAACACGCCCAGGCCGCAGGCCACCAGCACGGTCGGCATGATCGCCAGTCCGTCGAGGCCGTCGGTGAGGTTGACCGCGTTGGAGAAGCCGACGATCCAGAAGTACGCGATCGCCACGAAGCTGATGCCCGCCAGCGGCAACGCGATCGACTTGAACAGCGGCAGGTAGAACGTGGTCGCGGCCGGCACGTCCGCGTACAGATACAGGTACAGGCCGGCCGCCAGGCCGAACACCGACTGCAGCAGGTACTTCCAGCGGGATTTGAGGCCGTTGGGATCGCGGTGCACGATCTTGATCCAGTCGTCGTACCAGCCGATCGCGCCGAAGGCGACCATCACCCCCATCACCAGCCACACGTACTTGTTGCGCAGGTCGCCCCACAGCAGCACCGCCGCCAGCACGGTGATCAGGATCAGCGCCCCGCCCATCGTCGGCGTGCCGGCCTTGGAGAAATGCGTCTGCGGACCGTCCTGGCGGATCGGCTGGCCACCCTTGTACTGCGCCAGCTTGCGGATCACCGCCGGGCCCAGCCACAGCGACAGCGACAGCGAGGTCAGCGCCGCCAGGATGCCGCGGAAGGTGAGGTATTCGAACAGACCGAAGAAGTCCTCGAACCCCTGCAGCCAGCGGGCGAGTTCAAGCAGCATCGTGGGTTCCTTGCGCGTCGAGCAGCGCGGCGACCGTCCGGTCCATCGCGCTGCCCCGCGATCCCTTGACCAGGACCGTGACGGGGGGTTGGGGATTGGTGCGCGGGTCCGCCGCCTCCATGTCGCGGACGAGGGCCGCCGCGAGGGCGGCGTGGGATTCGAAGTGGCGGGCGCCGTCGCCGAAGGCGGCCACCGCCTCCGCGCTCAGCGGGCCCAGCGCATAGAGCCGGGCGATGCCGGCCGCCCTGGCGCGCGCGCCGGCCTGGGCGTGCATCGCCGCGCCGTCGGCGCCGAGCTCGCGCATGTCGCCGAGCACCAGCCAGCGCTCGCCCTTCGCGACCGCCAGCGTGTCGATCGCGGCGTGCAGCGAGCCGGGGTTGGCGTTGTAGCTGTCGTCCACCAGCGTCGCCCCGCCGGCCAGGCGGTGGCGGGCCAGCCGGCCCTGGACCGCCTCGGCGGCCGCCAGCGCGTCGGCGATCGTCGCCAGCGGCACGCCGGCGGCCAGCGCGATCGACGCGGCGGCCAGCGCGTTGCGCACGTTGTGGCGGCCGGCCAGCGGCAGCGCGAGCTCGACCTCGCCGGCCGGGGTCGCCAGCACGAAGCGCGTGCCCGTTTCGTCCGGGCGAAGGTCGCGGGCGGCCACGTCGGCGGTGGCGTCGATGCCGAAACGCAGCAGGCGGCGGCCGTGCGCGCGCTGCGCGAAATACGGCGCGAACGCGTCGTCGGCGTTGATCACCGCGGTGCCGTCGGCCGGCAGCGCGTCGTAGACCGCGGCCTTGGTGTCGGCGATGCCCAGTAGGCTGCCCATGCGCTCCATGTGCGCCGGCGCGACGTTGTTGACCAGCGCGATGCGCGGACGCGCGATCGCGGTCAGATAGGCGATGTCGCCCGGCTTGCCGGCCCCCATCTCGTAGACGGCGAACGCCGCGTCCTCGGGCGCGTCGAGGATCGACAACGGCAGGCCGATCTCGTTGTTGAGGTTGCCGGGGTTGAAGCAGGTCGCGGCATGCCGGGCGAGGATCGCCGCGGCCAGCTGCTTGACGCTGGTCTTGCCGTTGCTGCCGGTGATCGCGACCACCTGCGCGGGGCGCGCGCGCTGGACCGCCCCGGCCAGGGCGCCCAGCGCGGCCTGCGGATCGGCGACGACGACCTGCGGCAGCGCCACGTCCAGGGGCCGGGCGACGAGCGCGGCGCGCACGCCCAGCTCGGCGGCGCGCGCAACGTGCGCATGGCCGTCGAAATTGTCGCCGCGCAGCGCGACGAACAGCTGCGCGCGCGGGTCTTCGGCGTCGATCCGGCGGGTGTCGGTCACGACGGCCTCGATAAGCGGCGCGCCGTCGGCGCCGTGCAGGCGGCCATTGACGAAGCCGGCGATGCGGGCGAGCGACAGCGGCGTCATCGGGCGTCCTCCGCGCCGGCCGGGGCGTCGCCGTGCGGCCCGCGCGCGGCCAGCGCCGCCTGCGCGACCAGCCGGTCGTCGAACGGATGCTGCACGCCGTCGATCTCCTGGTAGGGCTCGTGGCCCTTGCCGGCGACCAGCACGATGTCGCCCGGCGCGGCTTCGGCGATCGCCTGCGCGATGGCGCGGCCGCGGTCACGCTCCACGCGGACGGCGTCAGGCTGCGCGAAGCCGGCGACGATGTCGGCGACGATCGCATCGCCGTTCTCGCGGCGCGGATTGTCGTCGGTGACGATCACCCGGTCGGCGTGCGCCTCGGCAATCGCCGCCATCTGCGCGCGCTTGCCGGTGTCGCGCTCGCCGCCGCAGCCGAACACGCAGGTCAGCCGGCCGCGCAGGTGGCCCCGCAGCGACTGCAGCGCCTGCTGCAGCGGGTCGGGCTTGTGCGAGTAGTCGACGACGACCAGCGGCTGCGCCTGCCCGCCGCCGAAGCGGTTCATGCGGCCGGCGATCGGCTGCAATGCGCCGAGCGTGCGCACGATCTGCGCCGGCGCTTGGCCGAGCGCGGCGAGCACGCCGGCCACGACGAGCAGGTTGTCGACGTTGAAGCGGCCCAGCAGCGGCGAGCGCACCGGCAGCCGTTCGCCGCCGATGTGCAGAGAGAACGCGATGCCGTCGGCATCGAGCGCGACGTCGTGCGCGGCGATGTCGGCCTCGGCGGCAGCTGCGGCGCTGACGCGGATCGCGCGCACCCCGGCCTCGAGGCGCGCGGGCAGCGTGGCGCCGAACGCGTCGTCGACGTTGATCACCGCGGCCTGCAGGCCGGGGCGCGCGAACAGCTTCGCCTTGGCCGCGCCGTAGCCGGCCATGTCGCCGTGGTAGTCGAGGTGGTCGCGGGTGAGGTTGGTGAACACCGCGACGTCGAAGTGCACCGCGTCGACGCGGCCCTGGTCGAGCGCGTGCGAGCTGACCTCCATCGCCACCGCGCGCGCGCCATCGTCGCGCAGCTGCGCGAGCAGCGCGTGGGTCTGCAGCACCAGCGGTGTCGTGAAGCCGGTCGGCTCGACCGCACCGTGCAGGCCGGCGCCGAGCGTGCCGATCGTGCCGGCGCGCGTGCCCGAGGCCTCCAGCGCCTGCGCCAGCAACTGCACAGTCGAGGTCTTGCCGCTGGTGCCGGTGACGCCGACCATCGTCATCGCACGCGAGGGCGCGCCGTGGAAGGCGTCGGCCATCGCGCCCATGCGATCGCGCAGGCCCGCCACCGCGATCGCGTCGGCGGGCAGCGTTTCGATCTCGGCCGGGACCGGCGGCTCGAACAGCACCGCGCTGGCACCGGCGGCCTTGGCCCGGGCGGCGAAATGCAGGCCGTGCGTGCCGAAACCGCCGATCGCGACGAACGCATCGCCCGGGCGCAGCGCGCGGCTGTCCTGCACCAGGCCGGTGATCACGGTATCGGCCGGCACCGCGGCGACGTCGGGCAGCAGCTCGGACAGGGCCATCGCGCGGCTCATCGCGGCGCTCCCGTGGCGGCCGGCACGCTCGCCGCGCCCGGCGCCGCCGGCGCACGACCCTGCTGGCGGGCGAGCTTGGCCTCGTTGGCCGCCTGCGCGGCCAGCCAGGTCTCGATGTCGTCGGGCGGCACGTCCATCAGGCGCAGTGCGCCGTCCATGACCCGCTGGAACACCGGCGCGGACACGTAGCCGCCGCCATAGGTGGACCCGCCCTTGGACGTGTCCGGATCGTCGATGACCACGGCCATCGCGAAGCGCGGATCGTTCACCGGCACCAGCCCGGCGAAGAACGCGAAGTAGCGGCGCGCGTAGCCGCCACCGCTGGCCTTGCGGGCGGTGCCCGACTTGCCGGCGACGTGGTAGCCCAGGATCGCCGCGCGCGTGCCGGTGCCGCCGGGTTCGGTCACGGTCTGCATCATCCGCACGACCTCGTCGGCGACCTTCGCCGACAGCACCTGGCGCGGCTCGCCGGTGTTGCCCTTGACGAACGTCGGCGGCAGCGCGCGACCGTGGTTGCCGAGCGTGGCGTAGGCGTGCGCGATCTGCATCGGCGTGACCGACATGCCGTAGCCGTAGGACATCACCTGCTTGTCGGTGCCCGACCACCGTGACGGATCGGGCAGCAGGCCCGCCGCTTCGCCGGGGAAGCCGCTGCCGGTGCTGCGGCCGTAGCCCATGTTGCGGATGAAGTCGTAGAAGTAGCGGTCGTCGAGCTTGTGCACGATCATCGACGAGCCCACGTTCGAGCTCTTGGTGATGATGCCGGTGGTGTCGAGCACGCCGTAGTTGCGGAAATCGCTGGTCTTGAACCGCCCGTTCGCGATCCAGCCCGGGCTGGTGTTGAACGTGGTGGTCGGCGTGATCACGCCCTTCTCCAGCGCGGCCGCCACGGTGATCGGCTTCATCGTCGAGCCCGGCTCGAGCAGGTCGGTCACCGCACGGTTGCGGTGCGCATCGCGGTTCTCGCCGGTCACGCGGTTGTTGTTGTAGGTCGGCAGGTTGGCCATCGCCAGCACCTCGCCGGTCGCCACCTCCAGCACCACGATCGACCCGGCGGCGGCGCCGGTCTCCTCGATCGCGCGACGCAGCTCGCGATGCGCGAGGAACTGGATGCGGCGGTCGATGCTCAGCACCAGGTCCTTGCCCGGCTCGGCGGCACGGACCAGGTTCACGTGCTCGACAATGCGGCCGTGCCGGTCGCGGATCACGTTCTGCGCGCCCGGCTTGCCGGCCAGCCAGTCGTCGAACGCCAGCTCGATGCCTTCCTGCCCGCGGTCGTCGATGTTGGTGAAGCCCAGCACGTGCGAGACCGCCTCGCCCTGCGGGTAGAAGCGGCGGTACTCGCGCTGCGAGAACACCCCCGGCACGCCGAGGTCGAGCACGCGCTTGGCCACGACCGGGCTGATCCGGCGGTGGCGCGGGATGTACATGAACTCCTTGTCGGCGCGTTGCGAGACCGCACGCGCGAGCTCGTCGAGCGACAGCCCGGTCGCCTGCGCCAGCTCGGGCAGCCGGTCGGGGTGCTTGCTCAACTCCTGCGGGTTCGCCCACAGCGATTCGACCGGCGAGGAGATCGCCAGCGGCTCGCCGTTGCGGTCGGTGATCATGCCGCGCGAGGCCGGGATCGGCACCTCGCGGCGGAAGCGCGCGTCGGCCTTCTGCTGGTAGAACGCGTTGTCGATCAGCTGCAGGTCGACCGCCCGGCCGACCAGCGCCACCGCGCCCAGGCCCAGCGCGCCGCCGACCAGCATCAGGCGCAGGCGCAGGTCGAACTGCGCGCGCTTGCGCGGCTTCTTGGCGTGGCCGTCGCCGGCCTTGATGAACCTGCCGAGCTTCATGGCCGCACCACCACGATCTCGGCGGTCTCGGGGAAGCGCATGCCCAGGCGCTCGCGCGCGACCTGGTCGACGCGGTTGCTCATCGCCCACGTCGCCTGCTCGAGCTGCAGGCGGCCGAAGTCGACGTTGAGCTCGTCGCGCGCGCGCTCGAGCCGGGTCAGCTGGATGTAGAGCTGGCGGTAGTCGTGGCGCGCGTGCACCACGCCGATCGCGGTGATCACGTTGGCGGCCAGCAGGATCGCGACGAAGAGATGGCGCAGCTTCATGCGGCCTCCCCGTGCGCGGCCGGCAGTTTCTCGGCCACGCGCAGCACCGCGCTGCGCGCGCGCGGGTTGTCCCGCAACTCGGCCTCGTCGGCCTTGGTCGCATCGGCGACGATGCGCAGCGCCGGCACGAAGGCCTGCGCCTCGGGCAGGCGGCGGTTGCCGGCCGGCGCCTTGGCGTGGCGCGCGATGAAGCGCTTGACGATGCGGTCCTCGAGCGAGTGGAAGCTGATCACCGCCAGGCGCCCGCCCGGCGCGAGCGCATCGAGGGCGGCGTCCAGGCCCGCCTCGAGATCGGCCAGTTCGCGGTTGACGTGGATCCGGATCGCCTGGAACGACCGCGTCGCCGGGTGGGTCTCGCGCTGGCCGCGCTGCGGCTTGCCGCGCGGCACGTTCGCGGCGATGACGGCCGCCAGGTCGGCGGTGCGCTCGAACGGCGCCTGCGCGCGACGGGCGACGATCGCCCGCGCGATCCGCCGGCTCATGCGCTCCTCGCCGTAGGTCCACAGCACGTCGGCGATCTCCGCCTCGGCGGCATGCGCGAGCCACTGCGCGGCGCTCTCGTCCGCGTCCGGGTCCATGCGCATGTCCAGCGGGCCGTCCTTGCCGAAGCTGAAGCCGCGGTCGGCGACGTCGAGTTGCGGCGACGACACGCCCAGGTCGAACAGCACGCCGTCGAGCGGGGCCTGCGTCACGGCGTCCCAGTCGGACAGCGCAGCGAAGCTGCCGCGCCGGATCGACACGCGCACGTCGGCGCCGAAGCGCGCCTGGGCCACTGCGATCGCGTCGGGATCCTTGTCCATCAGCAGCAGTCGACCTCCGGGGCCAAGGCGTTCGAGGACGCCGCCGGCATGACCGCCGCGTCCGAACGTGCCGTCCAGGTACCGCCCGTCTTCACGTACGCGCAGGCCCTCGAGGACTTGCGCATACAACACCGGGAGGTGGCCGGACGGGGCATCCGCACCACCGCCCGTCACAACTGCAGTCCGACCAGGTCGTCACCGTCCATGTCCGCGTCGCTGAGCGTCTGCCGGATCTGGGCCTGGTGCGCCTGCTCGCTCCAGAGTTCGAACTTGTCCCCCATGCCCACCAGCACCGCCTTGCGCTCGATGCCCACGGTGTTGCGCTGGCTGGCGGGGATGCCGATGCGACCGTTGCCGTCCGGCTCGACGACCATGGCCGCGCCGACCAGCTTGAGCTGGAGCGTGCGGTTGGTGGACCGGGTGCGCGGCAACGCGTTGATCTTGTCGCGGACGCCTTCCCACACCGCGTACGGGTAGAGATAGAGGCTGCCGGCGTCGAACGGGTTGTAGGTCAGCACCAGGCGGTTGTCGCACTCACGCGCGACGACGTCCCGATAGGCGGTCGGAATCGCCAGTCGGCCCTTGTCGTCGATGGTGATGGCGGTTTCGCCCTGGAACACGTCCGTCCTACCCGGTGGCGCCCGTCTGCGGCGGGCTTGTGCGCTGGAAAACCACCAAACTCCCGGTTTTCCCACGTGCCGCCACCTTAGGAGCGCGCCCACGGGTTGTCAACAGCTTTGTCGGGTCGTTTTCGCCTGTCTGCTCAATGACTTGCGGCACTCTTCAGAGACTTGTTCAAGCTTTATCCACAAGCGTCTGTTTCGTCTCAAATTTTGAGAATGCGTCACTTTTGGACCTGAACGTCACCGTCACGCGGCCTTTACGGTATCGTCATGTTGCGATGCAGCATGACGACCGCAGATGGCTGGCTGCGACGGGTTGACGCGCGGCGCTTCGCAACCGCCGACACCGAGCGGGTGGACAGTTGCGGGATCGACGCGGCGGGCGCGGCGGCTCCGCTATCCACTTCTTTCGACGTGCAGCGCGCGTTGAACCACCGGCGGCTCGCCCCACCCGGTGCGCCGCGCGCGCCGGCGCCCGCCGCCGCGGGGGAGGTCGTCCGCTTGCTTGCACCGAGAGACGCCCCGTCCCCTGACAACGTCCCCGCGCGCGAAGGAGGGCCGGCGCGCGGGCTTGATTGCCTCGCTCGTCGTGAGCTCCCTCCCCCGCGCGCGCAGGGAGGGCCGGGATGGGGCAGACGGTCGCGGGATTGCCGCGTCGTCGCCCCTATGCCGTTTCCTTCCATCCATGAAAGGCGCAAGGCTCCACAGCGCGGGGACGGGCGATCGCGCCATTGGGGACCGGCTGCGGGAGCCAATCGGTACATCGAGAACAGTACTTCGGATGCCGCTGGTGTTTTGGTGGCGGAGCCGGCCTGTAAGCCGGGTTCTGTCGTGGACAGTCATTCCTCTAGGCGCATCGTCACCGATACGCTCGAGCAACCTACCCGGACCCGACGCGGGCCGCGTCATGAGGTCCCTATTTGGTCTTGCTCCCGGTGGGGTTTGCCGTGCCGGCCTGTTACCAGGCTCGCGGTGCGCTCTTACCGCACCATTTCACCCTTGCCCGCACCCGGCCGTCCGGAGACGACCGGGCCGCTGGCGGTATCTTTCTGTTGCACTTTCCGTCGACTCGCGCCGCCCAGGCGTTACCTGGCACCGTGCCCTGTGGAGCCCGGACTTTCCTCGGCGCCGGTCTCCACCGAAATGGAGGCCGACGACGCGACTGTCCGGCCGACTCCGCCGGCGCGCATTGTCGCACGCCGACCCGGGCGTGGCAGCATCGGCCCCGTCGACGATCGCCGAGGCCATGCGGTCCCTGCGCGACGAGGCCACACGCGCCATCGGGTGACCGGTCGCCTCAACCTCGCTCGATGCGATCCAGCAACGCGAGCAGCGCCTCGTGGAACTGCGGCGAGACCGACGCGTCGTTGTGACCGCGGCCGGGCACCACGAGCAGGCGCCTGTCGGACGCCGGCAGCGGCGCCGCGTCGTAGAGCGCTTGCGTGAACCGCGGCGCGGTGACGACGTCGCGTTCGCCGACGACGAACAGCACCGGCTCGTCCAGCCGCCGGGCGATCTCGAGATTGCCGGCCTGCTGCAATGCCGGTGCGATGTCGAAGCGGCGCACCGCCAGCCGCGTCCAGAAGCCCGAGCGCGCGCGCATCGCGGCAGCCCAGTCCTCGGTCGTGGTCATCGAACTCTCGAGCACCAGCCCATCGAGCGTGCGCGCATCGGCGACATGGCCGGCGAGGAAGCTGCCCAGCGACTGGCCGTGCACGATCAGCGCTCGGCCGGCCGCCGCGGTCTCCGCGCGCAACGCGTCGTAGACCTGCAGGGCATCGGCCTGCAGCGCGGCGATCGTCGGCGTGCCGGTGCTGCCGCCGTAACCGCGGTGGTCGACCAGCACCAGATCCACCGGCAATGCGTCATAGGCGCGAAGCGAATGCCCGGCATGCAATCCGATGCGATAGCCATTGCCGCCGAAGTACAGCACCGTCGCCCGGGCATCGGGGCGCTGCAGCCGCAACTGGTACAGCGAGGCGCCGTCGGGCGTCGGGATCCGCGCCTCGGTGGCGGTATACGCAGGGGTCGCAGCGCGCAGCGCGGCCAGGTCGGTGGGCGGCGCCGGCATCGGCCGGACGAGATGCGATTCCTGCACGCGGAAGGCGCAACCGGCCAGCACGAGACAGCACATGACGGCCGCCAGACGGCGTAGGGGTCGGGACATGCAAACAGCATCCTTGCACTGGATGCCCTTCGACCCGGTCAGGCGCCGGGAGTTCCCTGGCCGTAGAGCGCCTTGCGCGGCGCACCGCTGAGCTCGGCCGCGACCTTGGCCGCGGTCGACGGTGGCAGGTGCGGCGCGAGCGCGGCGTAGAGCCGCCGCCCTTCCGCCAGCGCCGCATCCTCGGACGCCGGCGCACCTTCGACGAGCACGACGAACTCGCCCTTGCGCTGGTCGGCGTCGGCGACGACGCGCGCGTGCAAGGTTGCCAGGTCGCCGTCGAGCACGGTCTCGAACAGCTTGGTCAGTTCTCGCGCGACGACCGCCCGCCGCGCGGGGCCGAACGCGTCGACCGCATCGGCGAGCATCGCGTCGATCCGGTGCGAGGACTCGTAGAACAGCAGCGTCCGCGGCTCGGCGGCGAGCGCCTGCAGCCGGTCGCGCCGCGCGCTGGCCTTCGCCGGCAGGAAGCCCTCGAACACGAACCGGTCGCTGGGCAGCCCGGCGACGCTCAACGCGGCGATCAGCGCACTGGCGCCGGGCACCGGCGAGACGCGCAGGCCGGCCGCGCGCGCGGCCGCCACCAGCCGGAACCCCGGATCGCTGACCAGCGGCGTGCCGGCGTCGCTGACCAGCGCCAGCGTCTCGCCGCTGCGCAGGCGCTCGACCAGGCGCGCAGCGAGCCCGTCCTCGTTGTGCTCGTGCAGCGCGACCAGCGGCCGCTCGATGCCGAAATGACCGAGCAGCTGGCGGGTGTGCCGCGTGTCCTCGGCGCAGATCGCGTCGACCGTGCGCAGGACCTGCTGCGCGCGCGGCGACAGGTCGCCCAGGTTGCCGATCGGCGTGGCGACGACGTGCAGGATGCCCGGCGCGGGCGTGGGGCGGGCGGATGCAGTCATCGTCTCCACGGCGGAACGCTAGAATGCGGCCATTATCCCGCAGCGGAACCGCGACATGACAGCAACGGCACAGGCCTCGACCGCGCGCACGGGCCAGCGCGCCTCCCGTCCCGGCAGCGCGACGCGCCCGATGCTGGCCGTCGCCCTGGCGGCGCTGGTCGCCGGCTGCGCGACCGTGCGGACGACCGGCACGACCGGCCCGGGCCCCGGCGACGTCGCACCGGCCGAGCCCGAGCGCTGGCAGTTCGACGACGCCCGCCCGGCCGCCGAGTCCGACGGCTACCGCCCGCCACGCAAGCTGGCGGTGCTGCTGCCGATGAGCGGCGCGCTGGCAACCGCTGCCGCGCCGGTCCGCGACGGCCTGCTGGCCGGCTACTACGGCGAGCGCCGCACGCGGCCCGAGCTGGCGTTCTACGACACCGCCGGCACGCCGGCCGGCGCCGCGGGCGCGTACGCGCGGGCGATCGCCGAGGGCGCCGACCAGATCGTCGGGCCGCTGGGCCGCGACGAGGTCGACGCGGTCCTGCAGGCCGCGCCGGCGGTGCCGCTGCTGGCCCTGAACCGCGGCGTGGCGACGCCGCCCGAGAACTCGGCGGCGTTCTCGCTGGCGCCCGAGGACGAAGGCGACGCGGCCGCGCAGTACCTTCTGGCGCGCAACGCGCGCAACGTGCTGGTGCTCAGCAGCGGCGACGACAATGCGCGGCGCAGCGTCGACGCGCTGCGCGCGCGGCTGACCCAGGCCGGCGGCAGCATCGTCGGCACGATCGCCGTGGTCGGCGACACGCCGGTCGACCAGACCCCAGCGCTGCGAAACGCGGTGACCGCCGAGGCCGGCGTGGACGCGGTGTTCCTCGCGATCCGCGGCAACCAGGCGCGCGCGATCGCCCCGCAGCTGTCGGTCGCCGGGCTCGGCAGTCGGCCGCGCCTGGGCACCTCGCAGCTGACCGCCGGGACCGGCAAGCCGGAGGAGGACCAGATCCTCGACGGCATCGTGTTCCCGACCGAAGGCTGGTCCACCGGCGCCAGCGCGCGTTCGCTGCCGCCGCAGGCGACGATCGCCCGCGACCTGCCGACCGCCCGCGGCGGCGCCGCGCGGCTGTTCGCGTTCGGCTTCGACGCCTGGCTGCTGAGCGGCTATCTCGAGCACCTGAGCCGCAACGCCGAGGCCGCCGTCGGCGGTGCGACCGGCATGTTGCGCATCGGCCCCGGCGGCCAGGTCGTGCGCCAGCCGGCGTGGGCGACCTGGCGCGGCGGCCGGATCGTCGCGCAGGCGGACGCCGGCGGTTGAGCGATCGCCGCAGCGACGGCCAGGCCGCCGAGCGCGCGGCGCTGGCCCACCTGCAGGCGGCAGGCCTGACGCTGCTGGCCGCCAACGTCGGCTACCGCGGCGGCGAACTCGACCTGGTCATGCGCGACGCGCGCGGGCCTGCGCCCACGATCGTGTTCGTCGAGGTGCGTCATCGGCGCAGCCAGCGCTTCGGCGGCGGCGCGGCCTCGGTCGATGCCGGCAAGCGGCGCCGGATCGTGCTGGCGGCGCAGCTGTTCCTGTCCCGCCAGCCGCGACTGCGCGACCTGCCCTGCCGCTTCGACGTGGTCGAGACCAGCGGCGACGCGGCGGCGCCGACGCTGCGCTGGATCGAGGACGCATTCCGCGCCGACGACTGAGCATCTGCCCGCGGCACGCGGATGCCATCCACAGGCGCGCGAGCACACAAGCCCAGATCCGTAGGAGCGCGCTCGCGCGCGAAAGCGCTTTACCGAGAAAGCCCTTCGCGCGCGAGCGCACTCCTACGGCTGCGGTTTGCTACTGCGTCTGCTGTCGATGCGCGCCAGGCGGGTGCATGCGAAGATTGGCGCGGGGAACCACAGGGGATTCAGGGATGACGCGATCGATCGCCAGCTGCGTGCTGGCCTGCCTGCTGCTCACTGCATCGATGGGCACCGCGTCCGCGCAGGACGCGACACCGCCCGCGGTAGGCAGCCTGCCGCCGCCACTGCTCGGCAAGGACCGCGCGGGCCGCGAGGTCGACCTCGCCGCGCTGCGCGGAAAAGTCGTGATCGTGACCTTCTGGGCCTCCTGGTGCCCGCCCTGCCGCAAGGAGCTGCCGGTGCTGGGCCAGTTCCAGCGCGTGGTCGGTCGCGACGCGCTCGAGGTCGTCGCGATCAACTACAAGGAGCCCCGCCGCGAGTTCACCGACGTGGTTCGCAGGAACCGCGATATCGACCTGACCTGGGTGCACGATGCGCGCGGCGACATCAGCGATCTCTACGGCGTGCGCACGTTGCCGCACATGTTCATGCTCGACCGCGACGGACGCGTGGCCTTCACGCATCGCGGCTACAGCGAACAGTCCCTGCCCGGCATCATCGACGAAGTGCTCAGCCTGCTGCCCGAGGACGTACGAACGCGTCCGGCATCGAATAACGCGTCGCGCTGACTCAGCCGGCAAAGTGGTCCCAGCCGGCCCGCGCCGGCGTCCAGGCGGTGCCATCGCCGGTGGTCGCGACGACGCCGTCGCCGGCCACGATCCGCCCGATCCGGATTGCCGGGGTGCCGCTGGCCCGCGCGATCTCGTCGATCGCGGCGCGCGCATGCTGGGGCGCGGTGAAGCACAGTTCGTAGTCGTCGCCGCCCGCGGCCTGCAGCACTCGACGCTGTCCAGCGTCGGCGGCCGCGCGGCGCAGCGCCTCGGAGGCCGGCAGCGCATCGACATCGATCTGCGCGCCCACGCCACTCGCCCGGCAGACATGGCCGAGGTCGGCCAGCAGGCCGTCGGAAACGTCGATCGCGGCATGCGCGTGCGCCGCCAGTGCCTGGCCGAGCGCGAGTCGGGGCTCGGGGCGATCGAGGCGGCGTCGCAACGCGGCGTCGCGTGCGCCCCCCGCGGTCCATTGCGCGAGCGCTGCGGCCGCATCGCCCAGCGTGCCGCTGACCCAGACATCGTCGCCGACCTGCGCGCGGTCGCGCCGCAACGCACGCCCGGGCGCGACGAAGCCGTGCACCGCGACGCAGACCGACAACGGCCCGCGCGTGGTGTCGCCGCCGACCAGCGCGACCGCATGCGGGCGCGCCAGCGCGTCGAAGCCGTCGAGAAAGGCGTCGACCCAGCCGGCGTCGGGGGCCGGCAGCGACAGCGACAACGTGCACCACGCGGGCCTGGCGCCCATCGCCGCCAGATCCGACAGATTGACCGCCAGTGCCTTCCAGCCGATGTCGGCAGGCGCGGTATCGCCGGGAAAGTGCACGTCGACGTTGAGCGTGTCCATCGCCACGACGAGCTGCTCGCCCGCTGCGGGCTGCAGCAACGCGGCATCGTCGCCGATGCCCAGCACCACGTCGTCGCGCCGCACCACGCGGGCGCGGATGCGGTCGATCAGCGCGAACTCGCCGGCCACCGCGACAGGTGCGGTCAGCGGCCGCGCAGCGCCCCGACCTCGGGCGCGCGCCACTGCGCGGCGGCCCGGTCGAGCACGCCGTTGACGTAGGTGTGGCCGTGCTCGGAGCCGAAGCGCTTGACGGTGCGCAGCGCCTCGTCGATCACCACGCGGTAGGGCACGTCGACGCGATGCTGCAGCTCGTAGGCGGCGATGCGCAGCATCGCGCGCTCGATCGGGTCGACCTCGTCGATCTCGCGGTCCAGGAACGGCGCCAGCGCGGCGTCGAGCTCGCGGTAACGACTGCCCACGCCGTGCACCAGGTCCTCGAAGTACGCCAGGTCGGCGACCTCCTTGGCCTGCTCGTGCGCGAACTGCGCGACGATCTCGCGTGCCTGCGCGCCCGACATCTGCATCGCGTAGACGGCCTGCAGCGCGCGGCGGCGCGCGCGCGAGCGCAGCACCGGGTCGACGCCTTGGGGTTTGCGGGTCTGGGTCATCCGATCTTGTCCAGCAGGTTGCTCATCTCGATGGCGACCAGCGCCGCCTCCTCGCCCTTGTTGCCGTGGCTGCCGCCGGCCCGCTTCTCGGCGTCGCCGTAATCCTCGACCGCGAGCACGCCGTTGGCCACGGGCACGCCGGCATCGAGCGCGACGCGCATCAGCGCATCGCTGCAGCCGTCGGCGACCTGCTCGTAGTGCCGGGTGTCGCCGCGCACCACGCAGCCCAGCGCCAGCAGCGCGGCATGGCCGCCGGCCGCGGCGATGCGCGCGCACGCCAGCGGGATCTCCCAGGCACCGGGCACGCGCACGACGTCGACCGCGTCCTCGGCGACGCCGTGGTCGGCGAACGCCTTGCGCGCGCCGGCGACCAGCGCATCGGTGATCCTGGGGTTCCAGCGGCTGGCGACGATCGCGTAGCGCGCGCCGGCGGGGGCGCGCAGGTCGCCTTCGATGTGGCTCATGGGCATGGGGCCTCGCTCAGGCCGGCCAGTTTACCGCGCGTCATGCCGGAACGGACTCCACGACTTCCAGCCCGTAGCCGGCCAGGCCGATCTGGCGGCGCGGCGTGCCCAGCACGCGCAGCCGGCCCAGGCCGAGATCGGCGAGGATCTGCGCGCCGGCGCCGTTGCGCCGCCATTGCCCGACGTCCTTGTCCTTGCCCGGCGGGCGCACGACCGGCTCCTGCCGCAGCCGCGCCAGCAGGCCGTCGGCATCGCGCGGCGCCGACAGCACCACCATCACGCCCTGCCCCTCGGCCGCGATCGCGCGGAGTGCGTCGGTCGCGGCGACGCCGAAATCGTCGCGGCGCCAGTGCAGCAGGTCGGCCAGCGGGTTCTCGACCTGCACGCGGACCAGCGTCGGGGTCGCCGCGTCGGGCGTGCCGCACACCAGCGCGAAGTGCAGTTCGTGCGCGATCCGGTCGCGGTAGGTCACCAGCCGGAACGGACCGAACTCGGTCTCGATGTCGCGCTCGTCGATGCGCTCGACGGTGCGCTCGGTGCTGAGGCGGTACGCGATCAGGTCGGCGATCGAGCCCATCTTCAGCCCGTGCTCGCGCGCGAACGCCTCCAGTTCGGGGCGGCGCGCCATGCTGCCGTCGGGGTTGAGGATCTCGACCAGCACGCCGGCCGGCGCCAGTCCGGCCAGCATCGCCAGGTCCACGCCGGCCTCGGTGTGGCCGGCGCGGGTCAGCACGCCGCCGGGCTGGGCGATCAGCGGAAAGATGTGGCCGGGCTGGTGCAGGTCGTCGGGCCGGGCGTCGGGCCGCACCGCGGTGCGGATCGTGTGGGCGCGGTCGTGTGCGGAGATGCCGGTGGTCACGCCTTCGGCCGCTTCGATGCTGACCGTGAAGTTGGTCTGGAACTGCGCGGTATTGGCCCGCACCATCGGCGCCAGGCCCAGCTGGGCGGCGCGGTCGGCGGTCAGCGGCAGGCAGACCAAGCCGCGGCCGTGGGTGACCATGAAGTTGATGTCGGCCGGCCGGACCAGCTCGGCCGCCATGATCAGGTCGCCCTCGTTCTCGCGGTCCTCGTCGTCGACGACCACGACCATCCGCCCGGCGCGGATCTCCTCCAGCAGTTCGGGAATCGGGGCGAAGTTCATGCGCGCACCCCCGCCGGCACAACGCCGCTGGCGAGCAGGCGCTCGACGTAGCGCGCGACCAGGTCCACCTCGAGATTGACCGCATCGCCGACCGCGGTCGCGCCGAACGCGGTGTGCGCGACGGTGTGCGGCACCAGCGCGACCTCGAAGCCGTCGGCATCGACCGCGTTGACCGTCAAGCTGACGCCGTCGACGCAGATCGAGCCCTTGTGCGCGATGTAGCGCAGCAGCGCCGCCGGCGCCTCGAAGCGCCAGCGCTGCGCACGGGCGTCGTCGTGCACCGAGGCCACCCGGCCGACGCCGTCGACGTGGCCGCTGACCAGGTGCCCGCCGAGCCGGTCGGTCGGGCGCATCGCGCGTTCGAGGTTCAGCGGGCGGTCCGTGGCCAGCGCGCCGAGCGTGGTCAACGCCAGGGTTTCGGTGGAGGCGTCGGCTTCGAAATGCGCGTCGTCGAACGCCACCACGGTCAGGCAGACGCCGTTGACCGCGATGCTCTCGCCCTGCACGACATCGGCGAACGGCAGCGTACCGACCGCGATGCGCAGCCGCGCGTCGCCACCGCGCGCCTCGTTGGAAACCAGGCGTCCGACGCCCTCGATCAATCCGGTGAACATGTCGCTGCCTCCGTCCGCGCGGATCGCCCGCACGGTGTGCCGAATGGGAACGGTCCGGGACGCGACAGCGTGCACGGCCACAAGGCCGCGCATGGCGTCGTCTTCTCGCATCCGGACTGTGACCGTCGGCCCCGGACTTCGACCGGGTCTGCTGACCTGCCAGGGCCGATGCGAGGATCTCGCACGCCGCCGGCAGCGCTCGCGGGCTCGCGCGTCGCCGCGCCTACCGCCGGTGGGGACTTCCACCCCGCCCTGAAGACATTCGATTGGTTGCCGGACGGGCCGGCACGGGCATTCTAGCAGCGCCGCCCCCATGCCTTCGGCCCCGGCGGCGGGACGCTTCATTGCGGCCACGGCGAACGTCCCAAGGCCACGCCCTTCCGCGCTCGCGCGCGACACCCCCTGTAGGAGCGCGCTCGCGCGCGATCGCGCTTTCCCGACCACCCGCCTCCCGGCGAAAAAGGAAGCAGACGCACCGCTCGACCCGGCTCCCGCCCCCCCACGCCACCCGAATCAGAGCGCCTTCGGCCGCAGCCGCCACCGCAGGTCGTCCCCGATCCGGCTGACCTCGACCGTGTCCAGGTGCAACCGCTGCGCCATCGCGTCGATGCCGAGCCCGGCGAACAGCGGCCGGGCGCGCTCCCCAAGCAGCACCGGCGCGACGTAGAGCAGCAGATCGTCGACAAGGCCCGCCCGCAGCAGCGCGCCCGACAGCATGGCGCCGGCCTCGACCTGGACCTCGTTGATCCCGCGCCCGGCCAGCAGCGCCAGCGCCGCCTCCAGGTCCAGCCGACCATCGCGACGCGGCAACGCGGCGTGCTCGCAGCCGATCTCGGCCGGCACCGAGACGTCGTCTGCGTGCAGATAGAGCGTGGGCGCGGCCCCGTCGCGGACCTGCCGGCGCGACAGCGAGACGAGCCCGGCGTCGAGCACCACGCGCAGGGGCGGCACGAACGGCGCCGGGTCCTCGAGCCGCACGGTCAGCGCCGGGTCGTCGGCGAGCACGGTGCCGCTGCCGGTCAGGATCGCCGCACTGCGCGCACGCCAGCGCATGACGTCGGCCCGCGACTGCGGGCCGCTGATCCATTTCGACTCGCCGTCGGCCATCGCGGTGCGGCCGTCGAGGCTGCAGGCGAGCTTGACCCGGACCCACGGGCGGCCGCGCTCGACCCGCGACAGGAAGCCCGCGTTCAGCGCCCGGGCCTGCGTCTCCATCAGCCCGGACGCGACCGCGACGCCCGCCGCACGCAGCCGGTCGAAGCCCGCGCCGTCGACCTGCGGGAACGGATCGCGCATCGCCGCCACCACCCGCGCGACCCCGGCGGCGACCAGTGCGTCGGCACAGGGCCCGGTGCGGCCGACATGCGCGCAGGGCTCGAGGGTGACGTAGGCGGTCGCGCCCCGCGCCCGCTCGCCGGCGGCCTGCAGCGCGACGATCTCGGCGTGCGGGCCGCCCTGCTGCACGTGGAAGCCTTCGCCGACGACCTCGCCCGCCGACACCAGCACGCAGCCGACCATCGGATTGGGGCGCGTGGTCCATGCGCCACGTTCGGCCAGGCGCAGCGCCTGCGCCATGTGGGCGTGGTCGTCGGCGGTGAAGTCGGTCATGCGCAGTACCTCGAAGACGTATTGTTGCCATGCATCGCCCCGCGACACACGGAATCACGCTCTCGTAGGAGCGCGCTCGCGCGCGACGGGTTGTATCGGTTTGGCCGCGGACCGTCGCGTCTGACCCGGCTCGGAAAGGCGTTGTCGGTTGGCGCTGGCCCATGGCCGACACGGGCCCCTTCGCGCGCAAGCGCGCTCCTACGGCTGCGAGCGCAGATCGCGTCAGCTTTCGATCCACATCGATCGGCCACGATCTCCATGGCCGGTCGCGCGTTCAGCGCCGACGCGGGCCCTTGCCTGCCCGCGCGGCCTCGCCTTCCAGCAGCGGCAGTTGGCCGTCGCCGGGCAGGTCGCGTTCGAGCCGGTCAAGCTCCTCGCGGAAGTCGGCGACGTCCTCGAACGCCCGGTAGACCGAGGCGAAGCGCACGAAGCCGACATGGTCGAGCTTGCGCAGCTCGGCGATGACGAACTCCCCGACCCGGCGCGACGACACCTCGCGCTCGGCGGTCATGCGCAACTGGTGCACCACCGCACGCACCGTCGCCTCGATCTGCTCCTCCGACACGGGCCGCTTGTGCAGCGCGCGGTCCATGCTCAGGCGCAGCTTGCGCGCATCGAAAGGCTCGCGCCGGCCGTCGCCCTTGATGATCGCCGGCAGCTTGAGCTCGATCGTCTCCAGCGTGCTGAATCGCTCGCCGCAGGCCTCGCACTCACGACGACGCCGGATCGTCGCGCCGTCCTCGGACGCGCGCGAATCGATCACCCGGGTATCGATGTGCTGGCAGAAGGGGCAGTGCATCAGGCGAGGGGATTCGGGATGGGGGATTCGGGACTGGGAAAAGCGGCAGGGCCGGCAAACGGAGGCACTCCGAATCCCGAATCCCCAGCCCCCAATCCCGGCGCGTCAACCATACACCGGGTACTTGGCGCACTGCTGGGCGACCTTCTCGCGCACGGCGGCGACGACGGCGTCGTCGGCCGGCGCGTCGAGCACGTCGCAGATCCAGTGGGCCAGTTCGGTGCAGTCGGCCTCGGTGTAGCCACGCGTCGTCACCGCGGGCGTCCCCAGGCGCAGGCCCGAGGTCACGAAGGGCTTGCGCGGGTCGTTGGGCACGGCGTTCTTGTTGACGGTGATGTGGGCGCGGCCCAGGGCCTCCTCGGCCTCCTTGCCGCTGACGTCCTTGCCGATCAGGTCGACGAGCATCAGGTGGTTCTCGGTGCCGCCGGAGACGATCTTGTAGCCGCGCTCGACGATCACCTTCGCCATCGCCTGCGCGTTCTTCACCACCTGCTGCTGGTAGGCCGTGAACGCCGGGTCCAGCGCCTCCTTGAACGCGACCGCCTTGGCGGCGATCACGTGCATCAGCGGGCCGCCCTGGATGCCGGGGAACACGATCGACTGCAGCTTCTTGGTCATGTCGTCGAACGCCTCGCCCGCGCCTTCGCGGCTGGCGACGATGATGCCGCCGCGCGGGCCGCGCAGGGTCTTGTGCGTGGTCGAGGTCACGACGTGCGCGTGCGGCAGCGGGCTCGGGTAGACGCCGGCCGCGACCAGGCCCGCGACATGGGCCATGTCGACGAACAGCAGCGCGCCGACCTTGTCGGCAATCGCGCGGAAACGCGCCCAGTCGATCTTCTGCGAATACGCCGAGAAGCCGGCGACGATCATCTTCGGCTTGTGCTCGAGCGCCAGCCGCTCGACCTCGTCGTAGTCGATCAACCCGGCATCGTCCACACCGTACTGCACGGCGTCGAACAGCTTGCCCGAGGCGTTGACCTTGGCACCGTGGGTCAAGTGGCCACCGTGCGCCAGGCTCATGCCGAGGATCTTGTCCCCGGCCTGCAGCAGGGCGAAGTAGACCGCCTGGTTGGCCTGCGAGCCCGAATGCGGCTGCACGTTGGCGTAGTCGGCATCGAACAGCTGCTTGAGCCGGTCGATCGCCAGCTGCTCGGCGACGTCGACGTGCTCGCAGCCGCCGTAGTAGCGCTTGCCCGGATAGCCCTCGGCGTACTTGTTGGTCAGCTGGCTGCCCTGCGCGGCCATGACCAGCGCGCTGCAGTAGTTCTCCGACGCGATCAGCTCGACGTGGTCCTCCTGGCGGCGGACCTCCGCGGCAATGGCCTGGGCGAGTTCGGGGTCGAAGCTGTCGAGACGGGCGTCGCGCGGGAACATCGAGGACTCCAGGGATCGGGCGTGGCCGGCCATTGTAGCCGCCCGCGGGCCGCAGCCGTGCCGGACGCCCGGCCTGGGGCGGTCCAGCGCGCCGTCGCCGGCTGCGCGCGGCGGCGCTGGACGCGCGCCGCCGCCTCAGCTCGGAGGCGTTCCCCGCACCGGCACGAGCGCGGTCCGGGCGCACGCCGCCTCGGACGCGCGTCTTGGGATGCGGGCTATAATCGCGGGCATTCTTCTCCCGCCTGACGCCGCCCGACCGGGCCCCGGCGCGGGCAGGCGCAACCGGAGCCCCCATGTCCTCGCAATACATCTACACCATGAACCGCGTGTCCAAGGTGGTCCCGCCGAAGCGGCAGATCATCAAGGACATCTCGCTGTCGTTCTATCCCGGCGCCAAGATCGGCCTGCTGGGCCTCAACGGCGCCGGCAAGTCGACGGTGCTCAAGATCATGGCAGGCGTCGATCAGGACTTCGAGGGCGAGGCCCGCCCGCAGCCGGGCATCAAGGTCGGCTACCTGGAGCAGGAGCCGCGCCTGAACCCCGAGCAGACCGTGCGCGAGGCGGTCGAGGAAGGCGTGGGCGAGGTGCTGCAGGCCCAGGCCGCGCTCGAGGCGGTCTACGCCGCCTACGCCGAGGAAGGCGCCGACTTCGACGCGCTCGCCAAGGAGCAGGAGCGCCTGGAGGCGATCCTGGCCGCCGGCGACGCGCACACGCTGGAGAACCAGCTCGACGTCGCAGCCGACGCGCTGCGCCTGCCGCCGTGGGACGCGAAGATCGGCAATCTCTCGGGTGGCGAGAAGCGCCGCGTCGCGCTGTGCCGCCTGCTGCTGCAGAAGCCGGACATGCTGCTGCTCGACGAACCGACCAACCACCTCGACGCCGAGTCGGTCGAGTGGCTGGAGCAGTTCCTCGCCCGCTACACCGGCACCGTCGTGGCCGTCACCCACGACCGCTACTTCCTCGACAACGCCGCCGAGTGGATCCTCGAGCTCGACCGCGGCCGCGGCATTCCGTGGAAGGGCAACTACACCGAGTGGCTGACGCAGAAGGACGAGCGCCTGAAGCAGGAAGAGAACCAAGAGAAGGCGCGCCAGAAGGCGATCCAGAAGGAGCTCGAGTGGTCGCGGCAGAACGCCAAGGGCGGCCGCTCCAAGGGCAAGGCGCGTCTGGCCCGCCTGGAAGAACTGCAGTCGCAGGACTACCAGAAGCGCAACGAGACCAACGAGATCTTCATCCCGCCGGGCGAGCGTCTGGGCAACTCGGTGATGGAGTTCAAGAACGTCAGCAAGAAGTTCGGCGACCGCCTGCTGATCGACAACCTGTCGATGATCGTGCCGCCGGGCGCGATCGTCGGGATCATTGGCCCCAACGGCGCCGGCAAGTCCACGCTTTTCAAGATGATCACCGGACAGGAGAAGCCGGACTCGGGCGAGATCGTCGTCGGGCCGACCGTGCAGCTGTCGTACGTCGACCAGAGCCGCGACAAGCTCGAAGGCAACCACAACGTCTTCCAGGAGATCGCCGGCGGCCTGGACATCCTCAACATCAACGGCATCGAGATCCAGTCGCGCGCCTACATCGGCCGCTTCAACTTCAAGGGCCAGGACCAGCAGAAGCTGGTGGGCTCGCTGTCGGGCGGTGAGCGCGGTCGCCTGCACATGGCCAAGACGCTGCTGCAGGGCGGCAACGTGCTGCTGCTCGACGAACCGTCGAACGACCTGGACATCGAAACGCTGCGCGCGCTGGAAGACGCTCTGCTGGAGTTCCCGGGTAACACGTTCGTGATCTCGCACGACCGCTGGTTCCTCGACCGCATCGCCACGCACATCCTCGCGTTCGAGGGCGACAGCCACGTCGAGTTCTTCCAGGGCAACTACCGCGAGTACGAGGAGGACAAGAAGCGCCGCCTCGGCGACGACGCCGGTCCCAAGCGTCTGCGGTTCAAGGCCCTGAAGTAACCGACCGCCACGCTCCGAAACCGGGGTCAGAGTCGAATATCTCTGACCCCGCCACGGGACGCGCGCCGCGACCAAAATCCCACGCTGACCCCGGTGTATCGATGACGATCCAGACGCCTGATGAGCTCGAAGGCCTTCGGCGCGCAGGTGCGCTGGTGGCCGGCATCCTGTCTACGATGCGGGCCCGGGCGATTGCGGGCGTCACGCCGCGTGAGCTCGATGCGATCGGCGCCGAGATGCTGCGCGAGGCCGGTGCGCAGTCGGCGCCGGTGCTGACCTACGGCTTTCCGGCTGCGACCTGTATCAGCGTCAATCGGGTGGTCGCACATGGCATCCCGAACGAGACGCCGCTGTGCGAGGGCGACCTGGTCAACATCGATGTCTCGGCCGAGCTCGACGATTTCTTCGCCGATACCGGGGCGAGCTTCGTCGTCGGCACCGCCAGCGCGGCGCAGCAGCGCCTGCTCGATGCGACCCGCGAAGCGCGCGATGCGGCGATCGCCCAGTTGCGCGCCGGCGCGCTGATCAACAGCATCGGCCGGACCATCGAGACGGTCGCCGCGCGCCGCGGCTTCCGGGTGATCCGCGACCTGCAGAGCCATGGCGTCGGACGCGCACTGCACGAGGAACCGGGCTCGATTCCGGGCTACTACGACCGGCGCGACACCCGCCGGCTGCACGAGGGCATGGTGATCACGGTCGAACCGTTCCTGGCGACGCACAGCACGCGCACCGACGCGCTCGACGACGGCTGGTCGCTGGTCTGCCCCAAGGGCGTCGGCGCGCAGTTCGAGCACACCGTCGTGGTCACGCGCGACGCCCCGATCATCGTCACCTGAGGACCGCCATGTCCCGCTCCTTCATCCAGGCGCTGCGTACGCGCTGGCAGGCCGCCGACACGCTGGTCTGCGTCGGGCTCGATCCGGAGCCCGCGAAGTTTCCCGCGCAGTTTTCCGGCGACCCGGACGCGGTGTACGCCTTCTGCCGCGACATCGCCGACGCGACCGCCGAATACGCCTGCGCGTTCAAGCCGCAGATCGCCCACTTCGCCGCACTCGGTGCCGAGGACGCGCTGCAGCGGCTGATCGCGCACCTGCACGCCGAGCATCCCGACGTGCCCGTGATCCTCGATGCCAAGCGCGGCGACATCGGCAGCACCGCGCAGCAGTACGTGGGCGAGGCCTTCGGGCGCTACGCCGCCGACGCGGTCACGGTGAACCCGTATCTCGGCCGCGATTCGGTGCAGCCGTTCCTCGACTGCGGCGACAAGGGCGTGGTGATCCTGTGCCGCACGTCCAACCCCGGCGCCGCGGACCTGCAGGACCTGCCGGTCGCGCACGGCGGCGCGACGCGTCCGCTGTACCAGCACGTCGCCGAGACCGTCGCGCGGGACTGGAACGCGTACGGCAACTGCGCCCTGGTCGTCGGCGCGACCTGGCCGGCGCAGTTGCGCGAGGTCCGCGCGATCGTCGGCGACCTGCCGTTGCTGGTGCCCGGCGTCGGCGCGCAGGGCGGCGACGTCGAGGCGGTCGTGACCCACGCCCGGACTGCCGATGGCACCGGGCTGATGGTCAGTTCTTCGCGCGCGATCCTCTACGCCTCGCGCGGCGACGACCATGCCGAGGCCGCAGCGCGCGCCGCGCGCGAATTGCGCGACGCGATCAACCGCCACCGCTGACACCGGACGGGGGGCGCGCCCGCATCCGGCGCGGCGCCCCGTCACGCAGCCTGTTCCGGCGGAACGCCGAACACCTGGCGCAGATAGGCCAGGTAGCCCGGGTCGTCGCACATGCTCTTGCCGGGCGAATCGCTGAGCTTGGCCACCGGCTGGCCGTTGCAGCGGACCATCTTGATGACGATGTTGAGCGGCGTCGGACCGAGATCGTTGGTCAGGTGCGTGCCGACCCCGAACGCGACCTGGCAGCGGCCGCGGAAATGGTCGTGGAGCCGCATGACCTTGGCGAAGTCCAGGCCGTCGCTGAACACCAGTGTCTTGCTCGTCGGATCAACGCGGTTGTGCTGGAAGTGCGCGAGCATCCGGTCGCCCCAGACGAACGGGTCGCCCGAATCGTGGCGCACGCCGTCGAACAGCTTGCAGAAGTACATGTCGAAGTCGCGCAGGAACGCGTCCAGGCCGACCACATCCGACAGCGCGATGCCCAGATCGCCGCGGTACTCGTGCGCCCAGGCCTCCAGCGCCGCGACCTGCGAATCGCGCAGCCGCGGACCCAGCGCCTGGAACGCCTGCAGGTACTCGTGCGCCATCGTGCCCAGCGGCGTCATGCCGTAGCGCCGGGCGAACGCCACGTTGCTGGTGCCCACGAACTGCACGCCCAGCGCCTCGCGCAGCAGCGGCAGCATGTGCCCGTGCCACTGGCGCGAATAGCGGCGCCGGGTGCCGTAGTCGGCGACCTTGCAGTCGCCGAAGTCCGGCGTGTCGCGCAGCAACGCGGCCTTGGCCTGCAGCCGGCGCTCGCCCTCGGCGAAATCCGGCGCCGAGGTGTTGCGGAACCAGACCTCGTTGACGATCGCCAGCAGCGGCACCTCGAACAGGATCGTGTGCAGCCACGGACCGCGGATATCGAGCTCGATCTCGCCCGGGACCGAGGCCGACGGCCGCAGCTCGATGTACTTGCGATCGAGCCGGAACAGGCCGAGGAAATCGGCGAAGTCGGGCTTGATGAAGCGCAGGCCGCGGACGTACGCCAGTTCGTCGTCGGTGAAGCGCAGCGCGCACAAGGCGTCGATTTCTTCGTCGATCTGGTCGAGATAGCGCGCCAGGTCGATGCTCGGCGTCCTGCACTTGAACCGGTACTCGACGTGCGCACCGGGGTGCTGGTGCAGCACCGCCTGCATCATCGTGAACTTGTACAGGTCGGTGTCGAGCAGGGACTGGATGATCGGCATGGGGGACGCCGTCCATGAGGGGGCCATAGGCTAACGCGTCGGACGCATGCGCGCCGTGCGTAGGCGCCTGACGTCACCGCACGCCGTCGTTCGTCTCCCGCGCGCCGCTCGCGTGCCCATGGCACGCGGCGTCGGAGACCGCCGGCGCCCGTACCCACTGCCAGGTCGGGACCACCTCGCCGCGCGGGCGGTAGCGGATCGTCCGGTCGTGTCCGTCGCGCCGGACCCGGAGTTCGAGCACGCCGTCCTGGTCGCCCTGGATCGCGTCCTGGCCCACCGGCTGGAGGATCTCGTCGCCGTCGCGCACGCCGGCGGCCGCGGCGGCCGACCCGGCCACCAGCCCGCGCACGACCCGTGTGGGCTCGACCAGCACCTTGGGCTCGAAGCCCAGCTCATAGCGCCGCAACGGCTGCTGCACGCGCGTGAAGCACGGGCCGAACACGTCGGCGTCCGGGACCTGCACCCGGCCTTCGAGCATCGCGTGGAACGCATCCACGCCTGGCTGCCCGAGTTCGGCCTCGACCAGCGCCTCCCAGTCGCCCTGCTCGACCGACAGGCCCTGGGCCCGGCGCCGCTGCAGCGCCAGCATCAGGTCGTCGAGCGATCGCGCGCCATTCGACGCCTTGCGGATCGCGGCGTCGACGTTGACGAAGTACACGTAGCCGCGGTCGTAGGGCAGCGTGCGGATGCGCGTGTCCTCCCAGAAGCGCGCGGCGACCTCGCGGTTGGGCGTTTCGGCGAACAGGTTGGTGTACAAGCGCGCCATCGTGAAGTTGAGATCGCGCAGATACGCGTCGGGCGACACCATGCCGAAACGGAACGGCAGCGCGCCCTGGTAGAACACCGCCAGGCCCTCGTTGAACCACGCCGCGCCCAGGCTCTCGTCCATGCCGCGGCCGCGCGCCATCAGCGGCTGGAAGGTATGGAACATCTCATGCGCGAGGGTGAAGCGCAGCGATTCGGGATCGCTGCCGCGATCGGTGTCGTAGGTCAGCACGAACGAGCGGTGCATGCCGATGCCACCCCCCGGGTTCACCTGGTTGCGGCGCAGGAACACGCCGTAGGGTGTCGGCGGCGCATCGAACAGGCGCAGGTAGTGCGCGTACAGCGTCTCGCCCCAGGTCATGAGCGCACGCGCATCGAACGGCGTCTCGCCCTGCCAGGCCGAGAAGAACCGATCGGTCGCGCCGGTCGTGGGATAGCGCTGGATCGTGCCGGCCATGAAGTACGCGCTGTCGACCAGGCTGGCCGGCGCGGTTTCGCCATCGGCCAATGTGTCGAGGCTGCTCAGGCCGACCGCGCCCGACGGCAGCGCGTCCAGGCGCCAGTCCGCGCGTAGGCGGAATTCGCCCTCCGGCGGGCGCACCAGGAAGGCCGCGCCGCCGCCCGACACCGCCCCGCTTTCGCCACGCAGCTCGATCGGCGGGGCGGCGCCGCGCGCGGCCAGCGCCTCGACCGTCGGCGCCTGGTAGCGCAGTTCGATCGCGCCCTCGGGCGCGCGCGTGGCGAACCAGCGGCGCTGCACCGACGGATCCTCGCCGACATCCTCGACCCGCAGCGCCAGCGGCCCCCGGGCATCGTGTGCCCCGAGCGCCGACAGGCCCGCCGCGACGGTCGGCACGTTGCTCGACACCAACGGCATCTGCAGCAGCGGCGCGCCCGCCTCGGGCCGCACGCCGTAAATCGTCAGCCGGACGTCGACCGCCTCGATGCGCGTCCCGTCGGCCGACGGGACGGGCGTGAGCACGTACTCCAGCGCCGGCGACTGCGCCGCGACCGGCCATGCGACCAGCGACAGTGCGAGCGCAGCGACGACGCGATGGATCCTCGCCATCGCGCGCGCACCCCGGCATGCGATCCCGGCGCGGCCCGTCGCGAGCGCGCGGCTCATGCGACGCCCCCGTCGATCTCCAGTTCGCCTTCGATCTCCACCGGGATGTTCCACGGCAACTCCGCCATGCCGACCGCGCTGCGCACATGGCGCCCGACGGTCGGCCCGAACACCGCCAGGACCAGGTCGGAAAACCCGTTGATCACCGCCGGCTGGTCCTGGAACCCGGGCGCGGAGGCGACCATGCCGAACACCCGCCCCCAGCCGCTGACACGGTCCAGGTCCCCGATGCAGGCCTGCACGCTCGCGAGCATCGACAGCCCGGTCAGCATCGCGGCGTGCCGGGCGGCTGCCACGTCGACTTCGGCGCCGACCTTGCCGAACGGACCGGACAGCCGGCCGTCCGGCCCCTGCGGACCGTGGCCGGCGATCAGCACGCGCCGGCCGACACATTGCGCGAACGCGAACGGCAGCACGACGCCCGGCGGCGCGACCAGCGGCGGCGGCAACTGCAGGTCCAGTTCGGCCAGGCGCGCGAGGACCCGGCTCATCGGCCCGGCCTCGGGGACGTGCGTTCAGGGCGTGGTGCCATTGGACGATCCTCCAGTGACGAATGCGCGGACGTCGGCCGCGAGTTGTGCGCGGCTGCCCGCGCCGATGTAGGGCATGTGGCCGGAGGCGTAGGTGCGCATCGTCACGCGCGCCGGATCCATGCCGGACAGTGCGACCGCCTGGTCGGCCGCGCCGACAGTGGTTACCAGGTCGTAGTGGCCGGTCGCCACCAGCACGCGCAGCGCGGGATTGCGGCGCATCGCGACCGCCAGCGACCGCGCATGGTCGTCCTGCAGCGGGGGCTGGCCCTTCCAGAAGCGCGCGTTGATGCGGCGGAACTCGATCGCGTTGTACGCGCGGTCGGTCCGTACGCCCAGGGCCTCGCGCAGGTGCGCCTGCAGCGTCGCCACGTACAGGGGCACGTACTGCCCCATCGCCGGATCGTCGGCCACCGGATCGCCGCCCGATGCCGCCAGCGGCAAGGTGAACCGGCTGTCGTAGGCCCCGACCTGGCGCCCGATGTCGCGCAGCACCTCGCGGCCGAACGTCGCCGCGTCCATGCGCAGCTCGACTGCGGTCCAGCGCGCGGCGGCGATGCCGGTCAGCGCGGCCAGTTCGGCGGCGACGGCCGCCCGCGCCTCGGCAGGCAGCCGCGAGCCGGCGAACAGCGCCTGCAGGTACGGGCCTTCGGCGAACGCGCGGGCGCGGGCGACGTGCCCCTCGAGCGTGGCGTCGCGCGGCACCGCGCGGTGGTACCACGCGGTGGCTGCGTAGCTCGGCAGCCCGGTCGCCGACGCGAGTTCCGGCGTGCGGCGGCTGCCGTCCATCGACTGGCCCAGCAGCATCACGCCGTTGAGCGTGATGCCGTCCATGCGACCGCTGCCGGTCGGTCCGCCGGCCAGCAGGCGGGCCACCTCGGCCGCGCGCACCGTGCCGTAGCTCTCGCCCATCAGATAGCGCGGACTGCCTTCGCGGCGGTGAAGGCGCAGCCAGTCGCCGAGGAAGCGGGCGACCGCCTCGGCGTCCTCGCGCACGCCGAATACGCGGTCGGCATTCGTCTCGCCGAACACGCGCGAGAAACCCGTGCCGGGCGGGTCGATCAGCACGATGTCGGCCACGTCGAGCGGTGATTCGGAGTTGTCGACCACTGCGAACGGCGGTGCGGTCGGCGGCCCGGTCTCGTCGTCGCCTGCCCGTGTCCCGTAATCGGGACGCTTCGGCCCAAGGAACCCCATGTGCAGCCAGATCGACGCCGAACCGGGCCCGCCGTTGAACGCGAAGATCACCGGACGCGCCGTATCGGCACCCTCGGCGAGATAGCTGGTCGAGACGATCGACGCGATCGTCGTACCGTCCGCGTCGCGCAGCGGCCATTCCTCCACAACGCTGCGGTAGCGCAGCGCGCGGCCATTGAAGCGGCCGCGATGATGGCGCTCGACGCGCGGCAGCAGCGGAGTGTCGACGGGGACGACCACCGCGTCGGCCGGGACAGGCGACGCAGCGGCCGGGGCATCGGTGGGCGCGGCCGCCACCGTCCCGGTGCCCACGAGGACCAGCACGATCAGCGCGACCGCGCCACGCATGCCGTCGCCGCGGCGGCGCGCGCGCATCACCGACCGCCCACGAACGTGCGCAGGTCGTCGGCGAACTGCGCCAGGCTGCTCTCGATCGTGTAGGGCATGTGCCCGCCCACGTAGTAGACCGAACGCACCCTGTCGAGCGGCCAGCCCGAATGTGCGACTGCGTAGTCGGACGCGCCGGTGGTCGTCGCCGTGTCGTGGTGGCCGTGGCCCATCACCACGCGGAAATCAGGATTGGCCGCCATGACCTCGCGGATCCATTCCATGTACGGCCAGTCGCCGAACGGCGAGGTGCTGCGCCCCCAGGTCCAGGCGTCGATGCCGCCGATATCGGCCGAGCTGCGATACCCGGCGGCGTCCTCGATGCCGAACTGCACGCGCAACAGGTCTTCCAGGCCGCGCCGGAAGGCCGGCCCGGTGATCCCGGAAGGATCGGTCGCCGCGGGCGAGGCCCGCGCCGGATCCGGCGGGCCGGCGTAGCGCGTGTCGTAGACGCCCAGCACCTGACCCTGGTCCCGCAGCAGTTCGACCCGGTGCTCGTCCTTGGTCAGCTTGAGGTCCTCGCGCAGCAGCACCTGCGCATCGACGCCGGTATAGGCCTGCAGCTGACGCGCAATCCGCAGCCGTTCGGGTTCGGGCAGGAACTGGCCCTGGAACAACGCGGTCAGGTACTCGGTGCGCGCCCACAGCCGCACCTCGTCGAGCCAGTCCTCGAACGCGCGTCCGTCGCGCGCCACGCGCCCATGGTGCCAGGCGGTCGCCGCGACGGTCGGCAACGACACCACGTAGCTGACGATGTTCTGCTCGCGCTGCGCGTACTCGATGATGTTCAGCGCCTGCCCCAGCAGGAACACGCCGTCGATGCGCATCGGCGTGTCGCGGAACTGCATCTGGTGCGCGGCGGCCGCGGCGCGCAGGGTGCCGTAGCTCTCGCCCAGCAGGTACTTGGGCGAATCGAGACGCCCATGACGCTGCGACCACGCCTCGATCATCGCCACCAGCTGGCGTGCGTCGGCCTCCACCGAGTGGAAGTGCCCCGCAGGCGTGCCGTCGACGACACGGCTGAAACCGGTCCCCGCCGGGTCGAACAGCACGATGTCGGCGACATCGAGGATCGCGTACGCGTTAGGCACGGTCTGGAACATCGCCGGATCGGCGTCGAGCGCATCGGGGAACGCCACCCGCAGCGGACCGAGCGCACCGGCATGCAGGTAGAACGAGGCCGAGATCGGCCCGCCGTTGAACGCGAACAGCACCGGACGCGCGGCGTCCCCGTTGGCGGCGACGTGGCTCATCACGACGATGTCGGCGGCCCCCTCGCCGTCGCGGACGCGGAACGTCTCGATCTGCGAGGTGTAGCGCACCTGTGTCCCGCCGAAGGTGCCGACGTGTTCGAGCCGCGCGTCGGCGACGGGCGAGGCCTGCAGCGCAGCGCCCGGCCACCATGTCGACAGGATCAGCAGGCAGGTCGAGGCGAACGTCTTCATCGGGCAGCGGTCTCCGTGTTCGCGGCGGCGCGGCGCGCCGCCAGTGCGTGCTGGATCTCGGCGAAACGCCAGGCGTCGAGGTCGTAGCGGCCGACCAGCCACCAGGCCACCGCCAGCGCAGCCGCCGGCACCACGGCGAAGCCCCAGCGCAGGCCGGCGACGACCGACCCCGGGTGTTGCTCCACACCGGCCTGGTAGCCCAGCAACACCAGCGCCACGCTGGCGGCGAAACCGCCCAGCGCCATGCCCGTCTGCTGCACGAAGATCCACGCGCCGTAGATCGTGCCTTCGCGGCGGCTGCCGCTGTTGAGCTCGTCGTACTCGACGGTATCGGGCACCATCGCATTGGGCAGCAGTTCGGCCGCGGCGTTGAAGGCGCCGTGCACGAACATCAGCAGGTACAACGCCCAGACCGCCCCCTGCGGCACCAGGCCCGGGCACAGCCAGCACACGATCAGGCCGAGGTAGGCGATCCGGCAGGCCTCGCGCTTGCCGATGCGCGCACCGATGCGCGCCCAGACCGGCGTCAGGAGCACGCTGGTCAGCGCCCCGACCGGATACAGCACGCCCATCAACGCCGGCGACTGCCCGTGGACGACGGTGATGAAGTAGATCAACAGCGCGCTGAAGGCGACGCTGGCGATGTTGCCGAACAGGTAGGCCAGCGACAGGATGCCCAGCGGCCGGTTCCGCCTGAGCGTGTGCCACTGCGCGCGCAGCGACATCGTCTGCGGCTGGAACTCCACCGCCGGTGCACTGGCCGTGGTGAAGAACGCGACCAGCCCGGACACCACGATCAGCCCGCCGAACGCCAGGCCGATCCAGCGGTAGCCCTGCGCCGGCGTCGCCGCGGCTTCCAGCAGCAGCGGCGCGCCGGCGATCGCCAGCAGCACGGCGATGCGGGCGGCCATCTCCTTGTAGCCGATCAGCTTCAGCCGCTCGTCGTAGTCGCGCGTCATCTCGGGCGCCATCGCCGAGTACGGCACGTGGTACAGCGTGACGCCGGTGTTGACCACCAGGTAGACCGCGACGAACCACAGCGCGGTGACGGCAGGATCGGCATGCGAGGGCAGCGCGAACATCGCCGCAAACCCGGCGCCCCAGACCAGCGCGCCGGCGACCAGGTACGGCCGGCGACGCCCCCAGCGCGATCGCGTGCGGTCCGACACCGCGCCCATCAGCGGGTCGGTGACCACGTTCCAGATCCGCGGCAGCAGCAGGACCATGCCGGCCATCCCAGCCGAGATGCCGTGGCCCTCGGTCAGGTAGTACATCAGGTAGATGCTGATGATGGCCATGTGCGAGGCCAGCGCGAACTGGCCGAACGCCCAGCCGAACTTCGGCACCGCGCCGAGCGAGGAGGCGCCGCTCATCGCGGCTGTGTCCCGAAGGCCCGCAACCCCGCCTCGAGCCGGTCGAGGCCCTCGGCCACGTCCGCGGCCTCGCGTCCGAACCCGATCCGCAGGTGGCCCGGCCGGCCGAACAGGTTACCGGGTGCGGCCGCCAGCGCCTGCGTCGACCAGACGAACGCGCTGAAGGCCGCATCGCACCAGCCGTCGGGCAGCCGCGGGAACGCGATGCAGCCACTTGCCGGCAGCTGCGCGCGGATCAGGCCCGCGTCCTCGAGCGCCGCGAGCCGGGTCTCGACCAGCGGCCGCGAGGTCGCCAGCACGCCGCGCCAGTGGGCGTCGAACGGCTCGGGCGCTTCGAGCACGCGCGCGCCGATCGCATGGGTCAGCCGCGAGGCGCCGTTCTCCAGCCGCCGGTAGGCCTGTGCGACGCGGTCGTGCACCGCGGTCCCGGCAACGATCCAGCCGCACTTGAGCGCGTGCAGTCCGTACAGCTTGCTCAGGCTGCCGACGCTGACGAACCACGGCGAGTCGTGCGCGGCGAGCGTGTGCGGCGGCGCGGCCTCGGTGAACCCGGCATACACCTCATCGAAGAGCACCGGCACGCGACGTGCCTGCGCCACCGCCGCCAGCGCGCGGCGTGCCTCGCGGTCGAGCACGAAGCCGGTCGGGTTGTTCGGGTTGGTCAGCAGCACCAACCGGGTTTCGGGGCCGATCGCGGCATCGAGGGCGTCGGGCGTGATCGCGCCGGTCGACGGATCTCGGTCGAGATGGTCCACCTCCGCGCCCACGCTGCGCGCGAGGTCGACCAGCATCTCGAAGTACGGACGCTCGACCAGCACCCGCGCACCCGGCCCGAGCAGCGCGGCGCAGACGATCTGCACGCCCGCCGACGCGCCCGCGGTGGCGAGGATGCGGTCAGCCTCCGCGCCGTAGCGCCTGGACAGCGCGTCCAGCATCAGCGGATTGCCGCTGGGGAACGTGCTGCGGTAGTGGCCGGACGCGGAGAAGTCCAGCGAGGCGGTCAGGTGCGCCAGCAGCGCGGTGGGTTCCTCGATGGCGCTGTCGAACAACTGGTTGCTTCCGGAACGCGCGTGGCAGGCCGCCACCATATCCCGGACCCATGCGGCGTACGAAGCGACCGATGGCATGGTCATGCGCGCACTCCGCTCTCGTATGATCGGACCATTCCGTCGACGCAGCCAGGAGCCACGCCGCGATGTCCCCGTCCGCCGACGTCCGTCTCGACCAGCACGACCTGCGCATCCTCGACACCCTGCAGCGCCAGGGCGACATCACGATGATGGAACTGGCCGAGGTGGTGCATCTGTCGCACTCGCAATGCTCGCGCCGCATCAAGACGCTGCGCGCCGCGGGCCTGATCCGCGGCTACGCCGCGCTGCTCGAGCCGGTGCGGCTCGGTCTTGGATTGAAGTGCTACGTGCATGTCCGTCTGCGTCACAACGCGGATCCGGCGTCGGCCTTCCGCGAACTGGTGGAGGAGTGCCCGGAGATCCTCGACTGCGCGATGGTCACCGGGGATGGCGATTTCCTGATCAAGACCGTCACCCGCGATCTCGACCATTTCCGCGAGATCCTGGGCCGGGTGGCCGGCTGCGGCGAGGTCTCCGACATGCGCAGCTCGATCGTCGTCGAGGACCTGAAGGCCAGCACCGCGCTGCCGCTGTCGGCCTATCGCGCCGGCTGAGCCGCCGGGGACCGGCGCGCTCATCGCGCGCCTCCGATCAGCGCACGCAGGTCGGCAAACGCACGCGCGCGCCCGTCCCGATCGCCGTGCACGGCATGGCCGGCGCGGTAGCGTTCGATGGAGAAGCGCGGGCCGGGCAGCCCGGCCGCCTCGAATGCGCGCACCGGCTCCAGGTACGGGACCGACAGGTCGTAGTACCCGACCGCGACCAGCACGCGCAGCGCCGGCACGCGCGCCAGCAGCCCGGCGAGCACCGTCGTGGTGGACGCGCCAGCGTGCGCCGGCCACGTCCAGTCCCAGGCGCCGTGCGCGGCCAGCGACAGCCGGACGTAGTCCTCTTCGCTGCGATAGCCGATCTCGTGCCGCAGGTAATGCCGCCACGCGGCATCGAGGTCGTAGTCGAGCGTGTAGGGCGACGTGGACGGATCGTCGTACGGCGGTTGGCGCGTGCGGGTCAGCGCCAGTGGTGCATGCAGCCGGGTGTCGGCGGTGCCGATGCGGTCGCCGCGCGCGGCCAGCAGGCCGGTCTGGAACGCCAGCGGTGCCACGCAGCCGTCCGCGGCGGCGACCTCGGACCGGGGCAGACCGATGTCCGCAGCGATGCGCGCGTGGTCGTCGGCGGCGAACACATCGCGCGCGTGCAGGAAGGCCTCCACGTCGGCAGCGATGTCGGCGGGCGCGCGCCCGGCCTGCGCACCGATCCCGTGGAATGCCGCGGTCTGGACGTAGACCGCGAGCTGGCCGTGGCAGCGCGTGCGTGCGCGCCGCGCCTGCGCGTCAGGATCGGCCGCATCGCCGCGCGGCCCGCCGGTCGACGGCGACACCAGCAGCAACCCGCGCAGGTCCAGCCCCGGCATCGCGTCGAGCAGCGCCTGCGCCGCCAACGGCACGCGGATGCCGGCGTAGCTCTGTCCGACCAGCACCACCGGTGCGTCCTCGCGGCCGTGCCGCCGCAGCCAAGCGGCGACGAAGCGGGCGGCCGAGTCGGCATCCTGCGCGACGCCCCAGTGCTGAGCGCCGGCGCCCTCGCGCAGCACGCGGCTGTAGCCGGTGCCGACCGGATCGACGAACACCAGGTCGGCGATGTCGATCGGGCTGTCGGGATTGTCGCGGCTGCCGCGTGCGCCGGCGTCGGCGGGCGCCGCGCCGGGCGTGCGTGGCGCGAACGTCGCGTGCAGGCCGACCGCGGCGCTGCCCGGCCCGCCGTTCCAGAAGAACACCACCGGCCGCAATGCGTCGCCAGGCGTTCCGGCGAGATAGCCGGTCGAGAACACGGTCGCGTCGATCCCGCCGTCGGCACCCGGCAGCGGCAGCGCCTCGGCGACGACGGCGACCTCGCGCGGCGCCGCGCGCGTGCTGCCTGGCCACGTCCACTGCGTCCAGGCGGCCGCGGCCCTCCCGGCATCGGCACGCGCACCGGCCGGCACGCACGCGGCCGCCAGTGCCAGCCACGCGATCGCGCGCCAGGCAGCTGTGAAGCGACGCGCCGGCCTGCCGACGCTCAACGACCGCTCCCCGGGGCGCGGTAACGATCGCGGAGCCGGCTCTGGTAGCTGTCGAGCGACACCTCGTCGCCATCGATGAACACATGGCGCACGTCGCTCGTCGGTTCAAGCGGACTGCCCGTCGCGACGACGACGTTCGCGCGCCGGCCCACCGCCAGGCTGCCGAGCGCGTCGTCGACGCCCCAGATGCGCGCGGGCGCAAGGGTCAGCGCTTCGAGCGCGACGTCCGCATCGAGCCCGTAGCCGGTGGCCAAGCCGGCCAGGTACGGCAGGTTGCGCATCTGCGCCATGCGCGGATAGCCGAAGCGCCGGATCTGCGCCACGCCCCCGGACGAGAACGCGAAGCGGATGCCGCGTGCGGCCAATTGCGCCGGCACGCGGTAATGGGCGTCGTAGCGCTGCGTATCGCGCGGGAGCAACTGGATCGGGCCCAGGATCACCGGCACGTCCGCCGCGGCGATCGCATCGAACTGGTCCTGCGCGTCAATGACATCCGACAGGATGAGGTCCAGGTCGAACTCACGCGCCAGCGCCAGTGCCAGCCGCACGTCCTGCGACGAGGTCGCCGAGATCACCACCGGCTGCTCGCGGCGCAACGCCGGCGCCAGCGCATCGAGCCGCGGATCAGATTTGGTGCGCGCGGACGCATCGGCGAGCCGTGCGCGGGCATCGGCCAGCAGTTGCCGCAGCTGCGCGGCCACGCCCATGCGCGTCTCCGGCGCGCCGTCGCCGCCGACGCGCTCGCCGACGTTGAGATACAGCGCCAGCGGCGAGCGCACGACATGGCCACCGGGCCCGGCGGCCAGCTGCACCAGCGCGCCCTGTCCCGTCGCCGGCAGGCTGTCGCCGGGCGCGACGACGGCATGGGTGATGCCATTGGCGCGCACGACTTCCAGATGCGCGGAATCGGGATTGAACGCGTCGGCGACGCGCCCCTGCGGGAACATCGGCGCAGACGCTTCGAGGACGTCGTGCGCGGCGAACTCCATGTCGCGCTCGGCCAGGCCGAGGCTGGTCTCCGAATCGATCAGGCCCGGATAGACGGTCATGCCGTGCGCGTCGATCGTCCGCGCCCCCGCGGGCACGGCGACCGCATCGACCGGGCCGAGCGCGGCGATGCGGCCGTCGTCGTCGATCACCAGCGTGCCCACGTCGATCGGCACCGAGGCGACCGGCAGGAGTCGCGCGCCGACGATCGCGGTCGGTGCCGCGGCGACGGCGCCCGCCACCGTCGCGGCGGCCGCGAGCACCAGCCACGACAGCGCCGTGCCCGGGCGGCTCATCGCGGCACCTCCGCATCGGCGGTCGCCCGGTCGAAGTAGCGCCGTCCGTCGATGTAGACCTGCTGCACCCGCGCCGCGGCGCTGAACGGGTCGGCATCCCACAGCACCAGGTCCGCATCCTTGCCGGCCTCGATCGAGCCGATCCGGTCCTCGAGCCCGAGCACCCACGCGGCATCGCGCGTGATCATGCGCAGTGCCTGCTCGCGGGTCGCGCCGTAGCGCACGACCTTCGCCGCCTCCTGGTGCATGCGCCGGGTGATGTCGACCGAATCGCTGTGCAGCGCCACGTGCACGCCCTGCTCCAGCAGCATCGGGCCGTTCCACGGGATCGCGTCCCAGGCTTCGGCCTTGACTCCGAACCAGTCGCTCCACACCACCGCCGCGATGCCGGCCTGCGCCAGTTGCGGGCCGATCTTGTAGGCCTCGGTCGCATGGTGGAAGGCGCGGATCGTGAAACCGGCCTCGCGCGCGATCGCGATCAGCGTCTCCATCTCGCCGGCGCGGTAGGCGTGGATGTGCGCATACGCACGACCGGCGATCAGCTCACGCAGGATGCGGTCCGATTCCTTGCCCGCCGCGTCGCCGTCCTTGCCCGCCGCCGCGGTGCGCGCACCGGACGCACGCACCGCGGCGAAGCGCTCGCGCAGGGCCGCAGCCGAGCCCATGCGCGAGGCGGGCGAGCGCCCCTTCGCGCCGTAGGTGCGGATCGGGTTCTCGCCGATCGCGAACTTGACCGCCATCGGCGCGTCGGCCACGACCATGCGCTCCAGCGGTTCGCCGATGCGGTTCTTGACCACCACGCCCTGCCCGCCGATCAGGTTGGCCGAGCCGGGCAGGATCAGCTGCGTGGTCGTACCGCCGGCGATCGCGAGCGTGAACTCGCGGTCGCGCGGATCGATGACATCGACGATCCGCACTTCGGGCGTGAACGGCGCGCTCGTTTCGTTGTTGTGGCCGCCGGTCGCCAGATGCGAATGCGGATCGACGATGCCCGGCGTCAGGTGCAGGCCGCGGCCGTCCACCTCCGGCGTGCCGGCCGGCACCGCGAGATCGGGCCCGACCGCCGCGATGCGGCCGTCGCGCACCCAGACATCCGCGCCATTGAGCGTGCCGGCATCGGACGCGGTCATGACGGTCGCGTCGCGGACCACCAGGTCCTGCGCCCCGACCGGCGCGATGCCGGCGGCCAGGCACAGGACCGCCACCGCCCATCCTGCGCGCATCACCGCACCCGCTCCGCCGCGTCGACGAACGGCCGCACGCCAAGCGCCTCGTAGATCGCCGCCGGCTGGTACACGTGCCCGGCACGCGACACCAGGCGCACCTTGCGGATCGCGTCGATGTCCTGCAGCGGATCGCCCGGCACCAGGAAGAAGTCCGCAGCCTGCCCCGGCGCCAGCGTGCCGTAGTTGTCGGCCAGCCCCAGGTAGGTCGCCGCGCCGACGGTGCCGGCACGCAGCGCGTCGGCATTGCCCAGCGCGCGGGCGTACAGCTCGATCTCGCGATGCACGGTGAAGCCGGTGCCGTCGTCGGTGCCCGGCAGCAGCGGCACGCCGTTGTCGTGCAGCAGCTTCATCGCCTCGAGCATCTTCTCGACCCCGACGTGGTAGTCGCGGTCGAGTTCGGGCGTGAGGTCCGGCACGTAGGTGCGATAGCGGAACCGGCGATAGCTGACCGGCATGTGGTCCAGGAAGTGCTCGCCGCCCGGCGAGATGCCGCCGGCGCGGCTGAGCATCAACCGTTCCAGGATCACCGCCGTGGTGTCGAGCGCGGTGCCACGTTCGCGCATCAGCGCCAGCGAACGCGCCACCCGCGGCGAGGCCTGCAGGTCGAGACCGGCCAGGCGGGCCATCGCGGTCAGGCGCAGCGGCGTGCGCGTGTCCTCGCCCTCTTCCAGCACCCAGCCCAAAGCGAGCTGGTTGAAATGGGCGATCTCGTCGTACCCGGCCTCGATCATCGCATCGGGCGTCGTGAACGCCGGCACGTGACCGGTCACGCCCAGCCCCAGCCGGTGCGCTTCGGCGGCAATGGCCGGCACCCAGTCGGGAGGCATGGAGTTGTAGAGCTTGATCTGCCAGAAGCCGTCGCGCGCGTAGTCGCGCACCGCCTGCAACGCCTCCTCGAGCGTGTCGGCGACGACGCCGTTGCGCGCCGAGTAGGGACTGCGGCCTTCGAGGAAGCCGTTGCGCACGATCCGCGGTCCGGCCAGTTCGCCGGCCTCGATACGCCGCATCAGGTCCGCCAGCCGCTGGTTGTCGTTGCCCATGTCGCGGATCGTCGTGACGCCCGCGGCCAGGTACCACCAGCCGGTCTCGATCGAGGTGTGTGCGTGCATGTCGTGCAGGCCCGGCAGCAGCACGCCGCCACCGCCGTCGTATACAGCGAGCGCTGCGTCGAGCGGCGCGTCGACCGCGACCACGCGGTCGATGCGGCCATCGCGCACCACGACCGTGGACGGCGCGGACATCGCCGCGGCGACCGGATCGAACACGCGTACGTCGCGCACCGCGAAACCTTCGGCGTGGACGCCGGCCAGGCGATGCTGCAGGTCCACGTTGCGCGCGGTCTCGGCCTCGGCCACCGCGGCGGCCAGAGCCTGGGCGGCGGCTTCCTCGCCTTCGCGGATCGCGGTGCCGGCACTGCCGAGCAACGCGAAGACCTCGCCGTCGCGGTCGAGCGCAAGGTATTCGGGGGCCAGGTCGAGCCCGACGATGCGCACCAGCGACAGTCCGCCGCCGATGTCCGGCAGCGCGGTCACCGTCTCGCGCCGCAGCCGGCCGCCGGGCACCACGTCGATGCGCTGGTCGGGCTGCGCGCGTAGCAGGCGTTCGTAGACGATCAGCGCCCAGGGACTGGCGTCGTTGACGACGTACAGCGGCGCGGCCGGCGCCGGGGTCTCGCCGCTGTCGGCCTGGCTGCGCCAGCGCGCGACGCCGTCAGCAAAGCCGTACTGCTCCTCCACCGGCCCGCCCATCAGCGAGGTCCCTTCGATCCGCCAGACCAGCGGGACGCCGTTCTCCGACAGGGTCAGCGTCTCGCGGTGCTTCGGACCGCGGCCGTTGTTGTCGACGTGGAAGTCGATCCGCAGCGTGTCGCCGTCGGCCTCGCCGCGCAGATGGCCGACCGTCTCGCCGTTGGCGACCATCGTGTAGCGCGCGGGGTCGACTGCGGCGGCGTGCGCGGTCGCGGACGCGGCGAACAGCGTCAACATCAGGCCGAGGCCGGCCAGCCGGCCGGCGGTGGCGAACAGGCGCATCGATGTCTCCAGGACGGTCGGGGCGGCCCGGGCGGCGGTGCGCCTACCCGGGCGTGAGGCACGAAGGCGCACGGATCAGAAGCGGTAGTTCACGCCGGCGAAGTAGTAGCGGCCGATCACGTCCGACAGGTCGTTGTAGGCGCCCGCGCCGACCGCGATGTTGACCGGCGGCTCGCGGTCGAACACGTTGTTGACGATGAACCGCAGCGACAGCCGGTCGGTCAGCGCGTATTGCACCGACGCATCGTGCTTGATCGTGCTCGGCACGCCGAGGATGTCGCGGGTCTCGATCGTGTAGCTGTGGTCGTAGACCACCGCGTCGTACCACTGCGTGTTCCAGTTGACCGTCACCGGGCCGTTCTCCCAGCGCGCGTTGAAGCGCGCCTGGTACTCGGGCGTCGGCCCGAGCAGCGAACTCGACAGCAGGCCGGTGCCGACGGCGTCGTACTCGTCGAAGCCCAGGCCGGACACCGACACCAGCAGCTTGCGCATCTTCATCACGTTCAGCCCCAGGTCCAGGCTGCCGAAACGATCGCCGATCGGCAGCCGGTAGTTGGCCGCGAAGCTGGTCGCGCCGAAGTCGACGTAGCCGGCGTTGGTGTAGCCGACCTGCATCGAGCCCTGCACGATCTGGCCGTCCGGACCGCGCTCGAAGTTCCCGCAGTACGGGTTGGGCATCGGCTGGTCGTAGCAGGCCTGCATCGTCGAGGCCGCGTCGAAGTAGGAGATCGCGTCCTTGATCTTCATCTCGACGTGGTCGACCACCAGCGACAGGCCCGGCATCTGGCGCGGCGCGTAGACGATGCCGGCGGTCCACGATTCGGCCAGCTCGTTCTTCAGCGCGGCGTTGCCGCCGGTGTACATCTCGGTCGGCACGTTGGTGATCAGCGAATTCAGCGGCGCGTTCGGATCGACGCCCAGCGCGGCAAGCTCGGCGCGGCAGTTGGACCCGCGCAGCGAAGCGTTCGCCCCTGTGTCGATGTAACGCGCATCGCAGGGGTCGACGCCGGTGCCGGTCATCATCGAACGCGGCAGGAACAGTTCGTACAGGCTCGGCGCGCGGAAGGTCTTGTTCCAGGTGCCGCGCAGGGTCAGGTCCTCGAACAGCGTCAGGCGCATGCCCGCCGATACCGCCTCGTTGTCGCCGGCCAGCGAGTTGTCGACCGTGCGGTAGGCGCCGTCGAACTCCAGCCCGGTGACCGGGCCCAGCGCGACGCCGTTGCCCAGCACCGGCACCAGCAGTTCGGCGTAGAGCTCATTGGTGTCGTACTCGCCGCGCATCGCGGCGACCGGTGCGCTGCGGCCCAGGCCCAGTGCCGAGGTTTCGAAGGGCCGGTAGTCGGAGAACTCCTTGCGATACTCCCAGCCGGTGACGAAGTTCAATGAGCCGGCCGGCAGCTCGGCCAGCTCGCCGCCGAAGTTGACCTGGTAATTGTTCTGCCGGGTCTCGTACTGCGCGCCGAACACGCCGGTGACGTAGTCGCGCGCCGCCTGGCTGGACTGGCCGATACCGAACAGGTTCAGCGGCGCGCACGCGCTGCCCGGGTCGGTCAGCGCCACGCGGCACACGATGTTGCCGCTGCCATCGCGCACCGCGTCGATCGCCTGGAGCCAGTTCTGCTGCAGGATCCCGTAGCTGCTGAAGCCACCTTCGTTGCGACCGAAGTTGGCCGAGGCATTCCAGTGGAAGTAGCGCCCCGCCGCCTCGAAGTTGCCGTCCAGGGCCAGCACGCCGCGCTGGGTCCGGCTGCGGCTGCTGACGCCCGAGGCGGGCAGGATGTCGGTGTGGAAGCGCGACAGCCAGAAGCTGCCAACGCCGTTCGCGGTCAGCAGGTCGCGTGCCTGGTCGCTCAGAAACGGATTGTCGGTGCCGAAGCGCAGCGCGCCGTTGGGCTGGGTGGTCAGCAGCGCCGAGTTGTACGCCCCCTGGTTGATCGGCTCGTAGGCGCTCATCTCCGCGCCCATCACCTCGGCGCTCAGGCGCACGCGATCGGTCAGGTCGAAGTGCCCCAGCGCGGTCAGCACGTGGCGCTCGACCGGCGTGCGCACCGACGTGAACTCGGAGATCTTCAGTCCGTCGCCACCGAACGCATAGGCCGGTTGCACGTAGTCGCCGACGTCGTAGGGCACCAGACTGCCGGTATGGTCGAAGCGGACCGGGCCGCCGCCGACGTTGAGCCGGAACTGCGCCAGCGGGGCCGGCGCGGTGTAGAGCGTGCCGCCCAGCGGATGCTCGGACATGCGGTGATCCTCGCGACCGACCGAGGCCGGAATGCCGTCGCTGTCGGAGGTGTTCGCCGGATTGGGCGCGAACGTGAAGCCGCGCGAGGTCCAGCGCCGATCGGCGGCGACCAGTGCACCCGACTTGGACCAGTCGAGGTTGACGACGACGCTGCCGCGGCCGTCGGCGAAGCCGGTGCCGCCGGTCAGGCTGAAGGCGTGACGCTCGTAGTCGCCGCGGTCCGACAGGCCGGTCTGGGCGTCGAGCTCGGCGCCCTCGAACTTGCTCTTGAGGATGATGTTGACCACGCCGGCGACCGCGTCCGAGCCATAGACCGCCGAGCCGGTGGCCTGCACCACCTCGATCCGGTCGATCAGGCTGGCCGGGATGTTATTGAGATCGACCTGGTTGCCGCCCTGCCCGCCACCGGCGGCGTTCGAGCCGACGAAGCGACGCCCGTTGACCAGCGTCAGCGTCCGCTCCGAGCCGAGGTTGAACAGGTTGACGAACTGCTTGCCGGTCTGCCCGCCCTCCTGGTCGCCGGCATCGCTGAGCGAGCCGATCACCTCGGGCAACTGGTTCACCGCCTCGGCGGCATTGGTGAAACCGCGTTCGACGAACACCTCGCCCGAGATCACGCCGATCGGCTGCGCGGTGTCGGTGTTGTTGCTCTGACGCTGGATGCGCGAGCCGGTGACCTGTACCGAATCGAGCGTATGGGGCGCGGCGGCGGTGGTGGGCGCCTGCGCCAGGGCCGGGACCCAAGGCACGGTGCCGAGTGCAAGAGCGGCGCAGATCGAGCGGGACAGCCGGTCGGCGGTGCGGCACGGGACGGGCGTGGCGGACGCAGGCATTGGGGCGAACTCCTTGCTGGATACGGCAAGCGGGCTACCCATGCATGGTATTGAGCGGATCGAAGCAATTGGTTGCAAAAAACGATCACCTTGGCCCTTCAGATGCCGGTTTTTTTGCATCCCCCTGTCATGCGGATGAATTTTTCACGAACGCCCGCATCCAGCACGGTTGCAGACTTGGCCCGGCGGCACACGATCCGAAGCACAGGGCCCGGCGCGGATGCGCCAAGCGCGGCGTTTTTCCGCCGGCGTAACGTGGTTGGTGGACGCGGCAGCGCCGCTCGCGCCCGTCGCCGGCCGGCTACGCGGGTGGCATGCCCTGTTGGCGCGACGGCCGCAGGACCACCAGCACGAACCGCAGCCAGATCGCGAGCCACACGCCCATTCGCTGCGCGATGCTGCGTCGTGGGGCCTCGAACCGGCGGAAGTAGCGCCACAGGCCGCGGTGCTTGTGCCATTCGACGAACAGGGGTCGCGCGCGGCTGGACACGCCGCGCACGTGCAGCACCGCGACGTCGTTGGCGATCGCGACCACGGCTCCCGCCTCGCGGGCGCGGCGGCACAGATCGAGATCCTCGGCGTGGAGTCGATAGCCGGTATCGAAACCGCCGATCCGTGCGAACAGCGTGCGCGACAGCAGCATCAGCGCGCCGGACACCGCATCCACGCGCTGCAGTGGTTGCGCGTCGTCGCGCGGCAGCGCCAGGTCGCGGGCGGTGGCGCTGCGCAGCATCGCGGCGAAATCGGGATCCCGGCGCCGCGCCGCGGGGTCGCGCACGCCGTCCTCGCCGACGAGTTCGGTGCCGAGCAGGCAGTCGCCACCAAGCGCATCGGCGTGCGCGCGCAGACGCACCAGCGTGTCGGGCTCGACCAGGCAATCCGGATTGACGAACGCGATCCACGGCGCGTCGGCGTCGCGGGCGCCCTGGTTGCAGGCGACCGCGAAACCGGGATTGTCGGGGTTGCCGATGAAGCGCACGCGCGGATCGAGCGAGGCGTGCCGCTGCACGATCGCCAGCGTCTCGTCGACCGAGCCGTTGTCGACGACGCGGATCTGCGCGACGCCGTCGGCCGCGCGCAGGCGCCGCAGGCAATCGTCGATCGTGCTCGCGCTCTGGTACGTGACGACGACCGCAACGACGTCGGCCGCGCGGCGGGGCGTGGAGATCGTGCTCATCGCGTCGCCGGCCCGGGCCCAGCGGCGGGTTCGTGCGCGGACACCGGGTCTGCCGCCGCGTCGCGACCGGCGTCGCCCGCCCCACCCGCGACGCCGATGGAGGACGATGACGCGCCATCGTCCGCAGCCGCGTCCTGCGGGGGAAACAGCCCCGCCTGGGTCGGGGCCTCCCCGAGCGCCGCGCAGCGCTGCTGCAGCCGCGCGCGGCAGGCATGCAGCGGGTCGTCCATCAGGTACGTGGCCAACCGCGCGTGCCACGCCGGCCAGCGGGCCGCGAGCACGTCCAGGTCGCCTTCGGCCGGGCCGCCCTCGCCGCCACGCGCGACGAACGCGGTCTCGCACAGGGCGTTGCGCCAGCCCAGGCCGGCCATGCGCAGCGACAGGTCGATCAGCGCGGCATACCACGAGCCGTAGCTCGCGGCATCGAGCCCGCCGGCCTTGCGCCGGGCGTTGCCGCGCAGCAGCACCGCGTGGTCGATCGCGGCCGGCAGTTCGGGATGCAGCGGCGGCAATTGCTGGCAGGCGCGCGCGAGCCGCGCCGGATCGTCGGGCACCGGCGCGATCTCGCCGATGCGGGGCCACGACGCCGCCTCGCCGGCATTGCACCAGGGCGTCGCGGTGGCGATCGAGGCATCGCGCGCGAAACACGCGGCCAGTTCGACCAGCCAGCCGGGCAGCGGCACCGCATCGGGGGCGAGCACGACAACGTCGGCATCGCCGCAGGCGCGCAGCACGTCGTCCAGGTGCGCGACCTCGCCGATGCCGCGCTGGCGGCAGGTGTAGTCGGCCTGCAACGGCGTGCGCGCCAGCCAGCGCTGCACGATCTGCGCGCCGCGCGGGCCGATGCGCGCGTCGTCGGCCAGCCAGACGCGCGCGCCCGCGGGCGTGCCGGCGTCGAGCGCGGCCAGACAGGCGTCGAGCGCATCGTCGTCGTGCCCGACCGGCAGCAGCACGACCGGCAACTCCGTCATGCGCGCGCGTCCCCGGTCATGGTCAGTCGCGCGGACGCAGCGGCTGCAGCGCGCGAAAGCGGCGGCCGTACTCGTCGGTCAGCTGGCGCGCTTCCTGGGGATTGCGCACGATCGTCGGCGTCAGCAGGACGATGACTTCGCTGCGTTCGTTGCTCGTCGCCTGCGACCCGAACAGGCTGCCGATCACCGGGATCCGGCTCAAGCCGGGAATGCCCGAGGACGACCTCGACACCTCGTCGCGGATCAGGCCAGCCAGCATGACCGTGTCGCCGGCCTGCACCGCGGCCTCGGTCTTCAGCCGTCGGGTATCGATGCGCACGTTGCCCAGCTCGTCGGCGGTGTTCTGCGGCTGGGGCGAGCTGACCTCCTGCACGATGTCCAGGAACACCATGCCGTCGCGGGTCACGCGCGGACGAACCTTCAGGATCGTGCCGGTCTCCAGGTACTGCACGTTGGTGTAGGCACTGTCGCCGAGGATCGGATTGATGCTGCTCGACGAGATCGGGATGCTCGCACCGACGTTGAACTCGGCCATCGCGTTGTTGCGCACGAACACCGACGGCGACTGCAGGATGTTGACGTCGGTGACCTCGTCCAGCGCGCGGATCACCGCCGCCGCATCGTTCTTGACCAGCGACCAGGCGAGGCCCGGTCCCGACACGCCGCCGATGCTGGCGCCGAGCGTGCTCCAGCGGCTGGGGCCGCTGACGCCGGGATCTCCGCCCGGCGGTCCGAACACCGGCAGGTTGTTGTCGGTCATCCCCTTCTCGATGAACCAGTTGACGCCGTATTCGAGCTCGCCGCGCAGCAGCACCTCCACCACCTGCGCCTCGATGTGCACCTGCGCGGGCATCACGTCGAGCCGCTCGACGACGTCGCGGATCGAGCGCCACGCGGCCGGGGTTGTGCGCACCAGCAGCGTGTTGGTCTCGTCGACCGCCGACACGCCGACGCGGTCGCCGCCGACCTCCAGCGTCACGCTGCTGGGCCCGTCCTGGCGCTCGTCGAGCTGCATCTGGCCGATGTCGCCGCCGCTGCCGCCGCCACCGCGCATGCCGCCGCGGCCGCCGCCCATGCCCGAGCTGCTGCCCAGGCCGCCCGTCGTCGAATCGAATCCGCCGCGGCCGCCCGACGTGCCGCCGTCGAGACCGCCGCTGCGCAGCGTGTTGCCGCTCAGTCCCGGCATCAGCGAGGCGCCGTCCTGGCCGCTGCTGCTGCCACCGCTGCCGCCGAACACCTCCGACAGCCGCTGCGCGAGCTCGCGTGCCTTGATGAACTTCAGTTCGTGCGAGAACAGCCGCGGTTCCTGGCCGGCGTTGTCGATGCGCTCGAGCCACTGCTGGATCTCGCCCAGGTAGTCGGCCTGCGGCGTGATGACCAGCACCGCGTTCGCGCCCTCGAGCGGCATGAAGCGGAACATGCCCGAGACCGGCGATTCGCTGTCCTGGCCGAACACCTTTTCCAGGTCCGCGACCACTTGCGTGGCCTTGCCCGACTGCAGCGGGAACACGCCGACCGACATGCCCGACAGCCAGTCGACGTCGAAGATCTCGATCGTGCGCAGGTAGTTGTCGAGCTCGGACCGGCTGCCCGAGATCGTGATGACGTTGCGCGCGTTGTCGGCGCCGACGATCGCGTTGGGCCGCGCGTACGGTTCGAGCACCTTCTCCATCTCGGTCGCCGAGATGTAGCGCAGCGGCACGGTGCGCACCTCGAAGCCGCGCGCCGCACCGGTCCCGCCGGTGCGCGGCGCGACCGTGCCGGTGGCGAGCGCGGTGTCGGCGGGCACGATGTTGTAGCGGCCGTCGCTGTAGATCATCCGGGCGTTGTTCCAGCCCAGCACCATCTCCAGCAGGCTCAGCGCCTGCGCCGCGCTCACCGGCTTGGGCGTGGCCAGCGTGACCGTGCCCTGCACTTCCGGCGCGATGACGTAGTTCTGGCCGAGCATGTCGCCGAGGATCGCCTTGGCGACCGCGTGGACCGACTCGCCCTCGAAATTGAACGAGGCCTGCCCGGTCGTGCCGCCGCCGAGCGTCGGCGGCGGCGCGGCCGCGGCGCCCTGGTTGATGACCGTGCCGCTGCCGCGACGGATCTGCGGCCGCGGCCGGTCGTCGTCGTCGACCAGCGGCTGCACGCGCGGCCCGTCGGCGACGCCGGTGGCATCGGCCTCCACCCCCTGGCGCAGGTCGGCATCGCGACGCAGGGTCGGCGGCGGCGCGCTGGCGCAACCGGCGAGCAGTGCGATGCAGGTGCCGATCGCGATCGTCCTGAACGGAAGGGCTGGCGTCATCGAAAGAGGCTTCATCGACTGGAGTCTACGGATCCTGGGCGGGGTTGGACGGCGACGGCTGCCGTTGCTGCTGCTGTTGTTCCTGGCGCAGGCGCGCACGCCGTTCCTCGATGCGGCGGCGGATCGCCTCGACCTGCGCCTCCGCCGCGCCGGCGGCGCCTTCGACAGCGGCGCCGCCGGCGGCGGCCTCGCCACTTCCCGACGGCCCACGGTTGCGCGCCTGGGCGCGTCCTGCGTCGCCGGACTGCGGCGTGTCCTGCGGCGGTGGCGGTGCTGGAACGGGCATGCGCCGTGCGTGCAACGGCACCGGCACGCCACGGTCCTGCGCGACCGGCGGCGCCATCGGGGTCGGCGGCTGGCCCCCGGTACCGTCGAACACGCGCAGTTCCAGCGTACGCGGGCCTTCGGGGCCGTTGAACACCACGCTGCGCGCCTCGACGCTACCCAGCACCCAGCCGGGCGTGGCCTGCGGCGCCTCGCCGACGCGCAGGCGGATCGACTCGCCGCCGCCGCTGGGCTGCAGAATCGCCATCGCGAAGTCGGGCGTGCGCAGCACGCTGGTCAGCACGAAGTCGAAGCCGGGTGCGCCCTCCCCGCCCTCGTCCTGCGGATCGATGAAGAACGGATGGGGCCGGCGGTCGGCCGAGAACAGCGGCCGCGACGCGATCTCCCCGTACTGCGACAGCGGCGGCTGCGCCGGTACGGCCGGCAGCGCCTGGCCGGCCGCGGCCGGATCGCTGCCGTCGTCCTCGCGCTGGCCGATCCGCCCGCCGAGCCCGGCCAGCGTCAGCAGCAGGAACGCCAGCGCCCACGCGGCGACCGCGCCGAGCAGCCAGGTCCGCGGGTTGAAGCGGTCAACCCGCATCGGCGGAACCCTCCGTGGCCGGGGCGCCCCGGGCGGGCGCGGCGCCCTGGGCCGCCGGACCGGGCAGCACGTAGCCCGACAGGTCGAAGCTCACGTCGACGCCGCCGCTGGCGGTGCCGGCGGCGAGCGTGTGCCGCTGGCTGAGGATGTTGAGGTTGTCGACGAACAGCCGCGGCGTGCCGGCCTCGAGCGAATGCAGCACCGCGGCGAGTTCGGGCATGCCGCAGCGCAGCCGCACCTGGACGGTGGCGCGCGGGTAACGCTCGTTGCGGCCGCCAGCCAGCGGCGAGCGGTTGCTGATCGCGCAGCTGCGGTTGCCGGGACTGGCCTCGAGCACCGCGTTCTCGAGCCGCTGCACCAGCGCCGCGGTCGCCAGCTCGACGCTCGACTGCGGCATGAAGCCGGGGGCGGCCGCCATCGCCTCGCGCGCGCGTTCGAGCTCGGCGCGCACGCGCGGCGCCTGTTCCAGTTCGCGGCGCACGCGCAGTTCGCGCTCCTGCAGCGTGTCGATGCGCGCACCCAGCTCGCGCATCGGCTGCGTCCACCACGGATGCAGCAGCACCAGGTAGCCGAGCAGCAGCGCGCCGAGCAGCAGCGCCAGCGCCAGCCAGCGGTCGCGCGCCGGCACCGGGCTATCGGGCATCGTCGGCACGGGCGGCCTCCTGCGGTGCCGGCGCGGCGGCTGCGGGCGGCGGCGCGAGTTCGGCGGTCAGCGTGAAACGGTCGGAGCGCGTGCGCGGATCGTTCTGCAGCGCACCGGCCAGCGCCGGCGAGCGCCACAGCGGCGAGCCCTGCAGGTGACCGACCAGCGCCGAGGCCTCGGTGCTCAGGCCGATCAGCAGGATCCGGTCGCCCTCGATCGCGGCCTTCTCCAGCGACGTGCTGTCGGGCAGGCGCCGGCTCAGTTCGTCGAGCACGGCGACCGTCGTCGGCCGCGCCGCGCGCTGCGCCTGCAGGAATGCCATGCCCTCGCGCAGGTCGACCAGTTGCTGGCGCTGCGCCGATGCCGCGCGCGCGCGTCGCCGCGGCGTCGACGGTCGCCTGCAGTGCGTCGGCCGCCTCGCGGCGGTTCTCGCGCATCTGCCACAGGCCGCCCGTCGCCAGCAGCACCGCGATCGCCGCCAGCAGCCACTGCAGGCGCCGCTGCGGGTCCTCGCGGCGCCGGCGTCTATCGGCGTCGATCAGGTCGACCCCGAGCGGTCCGTCGTCGTCGGCCAGGTCGATGCCGGCGAGCGTGGGCGCCAGCGCCCCGAGCGCAGCCAGCTGCGCGTCGATCGTGGTCCGCGGCACCACGACGAGTTCGACGTCGAGCTGTCCCTCGCCGCGGCGCCCCAGCAACCGGTGGCCGTGGCGCACGTCGCCGACGGCGAACGGTGTCTGCCGGTCGATCTCGAAGCCGAGCACGTCGTGCAGGCGGTCGGCCGCGGCCTCGGGCAACTGCATGCGCCGGCGCAGGCCGGTGCGGGCCGGCAGCAGCAGCCAGCGCGGCGTCTCGGCCAGCCGGTCGCCCAGCAGCGGCGCCAGCGGGTCGCCGGCCGGCGCGGCCAGTTCGGACAACGGCAGCTGCGCGAGTTCCCGGACCCGTCCCGCCTCGTGCAGGGCCAGGCGCAGGACCTCGCCCTGCGGCTGCAGCAGCAGCCGGCGGCCGGACAGACCGAACGCCTCGCGCACGCGCGCCGGCAACCAGGCCGCGAGCGCCGTGCGCCACCAGGCGAGCGCGGCGCGGGCCCGGGCCCATGTGCGTCCATCGGGGCGCCAGCCACGGCGCGCCGGCGCCGACGCGGCCGGTGGTGCGGGTGTTGCGGGTGTTGCGGACATCATCGCGGTGAAGCTCCCTCCTCCCAACGCAGCACGCTGTAAGCCGTGCCCGGTACGGCGCCTGCGCCGGTCCTGACCACTGCCCGCAACCTTGCGCTCCGCTCCCCCTCGAGCCGCGCACGGCTGTCGATACTATACGTGCCGCTGCCGCCGCCCAGCACCGCGTCGGCGAGCAGCGCGCCGGTGGCCGCACGCGCGGCCAGGATCGGGTCGGCGTCCACGCCCATCGCCTGCAGCACGACGGCATCGGCGAACTGCGGATCGGGCGCGGGCAGGCGGCCGTGGACGGTCAGATGCGGCGCCGCGGCCTCGAACAGCGCCGGCGTCATTCCCAGGACCTGCTGGACCTCGGCGACGGTCTCGAACGGCGCGTTCTTGGCGCCGTACGGACGTCCCTGCGCCGCGTAGTCGCCGCTTTCGGCGCCGCCGACGGCCTGCACCAGATCGTCCTCGTCGCGCCAGTCGACGAGCGCGCCGGCCACGCGGGCCGCCACGTCGGGTTCGGCGCCGACGGTGTGCAGCAGCGCTGTCAGCAACCCCGCCTCGGCGGCGTTGAGATCGACCTTGCCGGTCTCGTCGACGATGCGGATCTCGACCTCGATGTCGTGGAACCGCCAGGCGTAGGGCCGCCCGTCGGGCTGCCACTGCAGCGCCGGCTCCGGCGCCACCAGGCGCGTCAGCGCGTACTCCAGCCCGGCGCGCGCGGCCGCATCGCCGACCGTGCCGCGCGCGAGCACGCGCCCCTGCTGGTTCTCGATGCGGGCGGTCAGCGCGAACGCGCCGACCAGCGCCGACAGCAGCACGATCAGCCACAGCACCAGCAGCAGCGCCGCGCCGCGCATGCCGGTCACGGCATCGACTCCGGTGCCGCCTGCCCGGTGCCCTGCGGCAGGGTCACGACGAGCAGCGGCCAGGCGCCGTCGCGCTCGGTCTCGATCGCGACCTCGACCTGCAGCGGCAACGTTGCCGGCCCCCAGCGTTCGCCCCAGTCGCCGAGCGCGCCGGCGGCATCGAAGCCGCGGTAACGCAGGCGCAGCGCGGTGAGGTCGTCGATCAACGGCTCGGGCGGGCGCGGCCGGGCGTCCTCGATCGTGCGGCCGCCCAGCACCATCGCGAACGCCGCGGTCAGGCGTTGCGGCGCACCGTCGTCGTCGACCGCGAGCGTGTGCAGGTGCGGGCCGCCCTGGCCCAGGTAGTCCGGCAGGTCGGCGACGAAGCGCAGCCGCTGCGGCTCGCCGACGAAGCGCACCGGCTCGCCGGTCGTATCGTCGACCTCGAAGCCGATCTGCAGCGCCGAGGCGATGCGCCGGCGCAGGAAGCCCTCGACCGCGCGCATGCGCTCGCTGCGCTGGGCCAGGGACTCGCCGCGCTCGACCGTCGCGGTCGCCGCGCGCAGCGTGGTCAGCGCGAGCGCGAGGCCGGCGGCGAGCAGCGTGGTCGCCACCAGCACCTCGATCAGCGTGAAGCCGCGGGCGCTGCGGTTCATGGCGTCGCCGGGCCGGCCGCGTCGGGCGCACGCAGACGCAGCGTGCGCAGCAGCAGCCGCTCGCGCGGGCCGGCCTCGCCCCAGTCCATCGCGAGCGTCAGCTCGAACAGCTGCGGCCCGCCCGGGGACGCCGCCGCCACCGGCGGCAGGTCGGGATCGACGAACGGCGCGATGTCGAGCGTCCAGCGGTAGCGCCCGTCCTCGAACGTGCCGGTGCTCTGGCCGGGCGCGACCGGGATCGAAAGGCCGACGCCGTCGAGCAGCGAGCGCGCATGCAGCGCCGCGCGCCCGGCATCGGCTGCCCAGCGCACCTGCCGGGTGCCGTTGGACAGCGTGCCCAGCAGCAGCATCAGGCCCAGCCCGAGCACGGCGAAGGCCACGATCACCTCGATCAGCGTGTAGCCCGACTGGCCGCGTCCTGCGCCCGGGCGTCTCATTGCGCGCTCCTGCCCAGCCGGACCTCGCCGGTGAGCCACGCGACGTCGACCTGCCAGGCCGCGCCGCGCAGCGCCACCCGGATCCGGCCGCCGGTGGCCGCGCCGTCGGCGAAGAACACGATCGCGCCCTCGCTGGCGGATGCCTGCAGTTCGCGCGCGCCGGTGAACTCGACGTCGAGCCGCTCGGGGATCTCGCCGCGCCGGCCGTTGGGCGCCTGCCAGGTACGCGCCTGCGGATCGAGCACGAAGCGCTGCGGCTGTCCGGTCGCGATCGCCTGGGTGCGCGTGTAGCGCAATTGCGCGGCCAGTTCCTTGGCCGTCGACTGCAGCGCGATGCGGTCGAAGCCGCCGCCCATCGCCGCGGCCGCGAGCACGCCGGTCACCGCGATCAGGCCCACGACCAGCAGCCCCTCGAGCAGCGAGAAGCCGCGCTGGCGTCCCGGCACCGCGCGCCGGCGGCCGGCGGTCCCGCGGGCCGGAAGCGGGCGCGACGCCGATGGCCGCGGCCGCCGCAGGCTCATTCGTAGCGGATGTCCGCGTCGACGCTGTCGCCGCCGGCCTTGCGGTCGGCGCCGAGACTGATGATGTCGAAGGGCTGGCCGTCGCCCGGCACCCTGAACTCGTAGGGCGTGTTCCAGGGATCGCGCAACTCGCCCTCTTTCGCGTATGGCCCCAGCCAGCCGCCGGCGTCACCGGGCTGCACGACCAGATCGTTCAGGGCGCTAGGCAGGCGGCCGGTGTCCATCTCGAACTGGTGGACCTTCTCGGCCAGGGTCTGGACCTGCGCCTTGGCCAGGTTGACGCGGGCGCGGTCGCCGCCACCGAGGATGCGGCTCGCGGCGAAGGCGACGATGCCGCCGATCAGCACCACCACGAGGATGATCTCGATCAGGCTGAAGCCGCCCTGTGCCGCCCTGCGGCCCCCGCGATGCGATCGGACGGTGTTGTGCATTGGGCCTGCCTCGTCTGGGGTCGAGACCGGATTGTATGCCGCGACCGGGGCGCGCCGGGAAGCCCCGGCCCCGGGGCCGTCGTGCCGGCCACGCACGGGCACAATTGAAAATGATTCGCATTTGATATCATGTGCAGTCCGCGCTCCCATTCAGACGCCTGCCCGCGATGTCCACCCCATCCCCGATCCCCGTCCGGTCACCGCGCGACCGGACGGCCGCGGTCGCCCGCCTGGACGTGCTGTGCCGCGTCCTGGTCGCCGTACCCGGCAACTACGCGGCCACCTCGCTGGTGGTGATCGCGATCGCGCGGCTGCTGCCCGGCGGCGCGCTGCCGGCCGCACTGACCGCCACGCTGCTGTCGTTCGCACTGTTCGCGGCCGGTGTGATGGCCACGTTCGCTGCGCGCGACGGCCTGCGGGCAGGGGCATGGCTGGCCGGCATCGCAGCGGCCGCCGGCGGCCTGGTCGCGCTGACCGGGGCGCCGGCATGAGCCGCGGCTTCCGCCAGTCGCAAGCGTGGCTGCACACCTGGAGCGGCCTGCTGGTGGGCTGGGCGCTCTACGCGATGTTCCTGACCGGCACCAGCGCCTACTGGCGCGAGGAGATCACCCGCTGGATGACGCCCGAGCTGGGGCCGCCGGTCGAGACGGCGACCTCGGCGCGCCAGGCACTGGCGTGGCTTGAGACCCATGCCCAGGGCGCCGACACGTGGACGGTGCAGTTGCCCGGGCCGCGCACCGCCGGCACGCAGGTGTCGTGGCGCATGCCGGGCCAGTCGTTCCGCGAGACGTTCGCGTCGCGCACCTGGATCGACGCCGACGGCCGCGCGGTCGCGGTGCGCGACACCCGCGGCGGCGACTTCTTCTACCGGCTGCATTTCGACATGCACTACATGCCGGTGGTGTGGGGCCGCTGGCTGGCAGGCATCTGCGCGATGTTCATGCTGGTGGCGATCGTCAGCGGCGTGGTCACGCACCGCAAGATTTTCGCCGACTTCTTCACGTTCCGCCGCGGCAAGGGCCAGCGCAGCTGGCTCGACGGCCACAACGCGCTGGCGGTGCTGGCGCTGCCGTTCCACCTGATGATCACCTACACCGGCCTGATCACCCTGATGGCGCTGTACATGCCGTTCGGCGTCGACGCCCGCTACGCCGACGAGCAGGCGTTCTACGCCGAGCTGTTCCCGCAGGCGCCGACCGTGGAGCGCAGCGGCACGCCGGCGCCGCTGGGCGACGTCGAGGCGATGCTCGCGCGCGCGTCGGCCGATTGGCGGACCGACCGCATCGGCACCCTGCGCATCGACCTGCCCGGCGATGCCGCCGCGCAGGTCGTGGCCTCGCGCAGCCCCGACACACGCATCGTCTACGACTTCGAGTCGATGGCGTTCTCTGGCACCAGCGGCGAACTCGTCTGGCGCACGCCACCGCGGGGCGCGGCCGCCGACACCCGCGGCGGCATGGTCGGGCTGCACGCGGCGCGCTTCGCGCCGATGACGATGCGCTGGCTGTTCTTTCTCTCGAGCCTGGCCGGCACGCTGATGGTCGCCAGCGGGCTGGTGCTGTGGACCGTCAAGCGGCGAGCGCAACTGCCCGACCCGGCACGCCCGCACGTCGGCTTCCGGCTGGTCGAATCGCTCAACATCGGCTTCGTCGCCGGCCTGCCGGCGGCGATGGCGGTGTTCCTGTGGGCCAACCGGCTGCTGCCAGCCGGCATGGCCGAGCGCGCGCAGTGGGAGATCCACCTGTTCTTCCTGTTCTGGCTGGCGTGCATGCTGCATGCGTGCGTGCGCCGGCCGGTCGCGGCCTGGCGCGAGCAACTGATGATCGGCGCACTGCTGTTCGCCGCGCTCCCGCTCTACAACGTGGTTGCAACGCGCCATGGGCTGTTCGCCAGCCTCGCCGCCGGCGACACGGCGATGGCGGCGATGGACATCGGCCTGCTGGTGCTGGGCGCTGCGTTGGGCTGGATGGCCTGGGCAGTCGATCGCCACGCGCGCCGCGCCCCCATGCGACGGCCACGGCGCGCGCGCGTCGCCGATGCGCAGGTGCCGGCATGAGCGTGGCACTGGTCGTGCTGGCCACCCTGTTGGCGACGGCCGGCTTCGCGGCGCTGGCGCTGGCGATGGACCGCCACCACGCCGCGGTCCTCGGTGGCGCGCCCGGTCCCGGTCGCCGACGCGCACTGCGCTGGGCGGGCGCACTCGCGCTGGCGCTGGCGGCCTGCCTGTGCGTGCGCGCCTGGGGCGCGGCGCAGGGCGCGGTGGGCCTGTGGGGCGTCGCGAGCGTTGCCGCCGCCGCGGTCGTGCTGTGGCTGCGCTGGCGCGAGCCGCAGCGCGCTGCGCAGCAGCGCGGCACGCCGTGATCGGCGCAATCGGGTAGCGGATGATCGGCGATCGGAAAAGCGGTCTTCGACCGCGAGGGGATCTGCCATGCATCGCCGGTCACCCATCGCGGCGCCTCACCCGATCACGCTCGTCAGGTCGTAGATCGGCACCAGCACCGCCAGAATCACGACCATCACCACCAGCGCGAGCAGCATCGTGATCGCGGGCACGAGCGCGGCGAGCATGCGGTCGAGCGACTGCCCGGTCTGCTGGTCGAAGGTGTCGGCGGTGCGCATCAGCATCGCGTCGAGCGCACCGGATTCCTCGCCGACCTGGACCATCTGGATCGCCAGCCGCGGGAAGCGTCCGCCACGCGCAAGGGCCGACGACAGCCCGACGCCGTTCTTCACTTCCGCCGCCGCAGCCTCCACATCGGCTGCAAGCGCGAGGTTGCCCAGCACGTTGCGGCCGATGCCCAGCGCCGTGATCAGCGGCACGCCGTTGCGCAGCAGCGTGCCGAGCGTCCGCGCCAGGCGCGCCGTCTCGATGCGCGCGGCCAGCGGCCCGACCAGCCGGCGCTCCAGCAGCCAGGCGTCGAAGCGCGCGCGGAACCGCGCGTCGCGCAGCTTGAGCACGAACGCGTAGACCGCCAGCACCGGCGCGAACAGCAGCACGATCCACCAGTCGCGCACGAAGCCGCCGACGCCGAGCACCAGGCGCGTGAATACCGGCAACTCGGCATCGAGGCTGTCGTACATCGCCGCGAACTGCGGCACGACGTAGCCGAGCAGGAACAGCAGCGACGCGCCGACCATGACGATCAGGATCGCCGGATAGATCAGCGCGTTGACCACGCGGCCGCGCAACGCACGCGCGCGCTCAAGGTAGTCGGCCAGTCGCTGCAGCGTGTCCTCGAGGCTGCCGCCCGCCTCGCCCGCGCGGACCATGTTCACGTAGAGGCGCGAGAACGTGCCGTGCTGGCGGTCGAGCGCCGTCGACAGCGACACCCCGCCGCGGACCGCGTCGCGCAGTTCGGTGATCGTGCGCTTGGCCTCCGGTTCCTCGGGCAGATCGAGCAGGATCGTCAGTGCGCGGTCGAGCGGCTGTCCGGCGTGCAGCAGCGTCGCCAGCTGCTGGGTGAACTGCACCAGCCGCTGGCCGGAGAACGGCCTGGGCTTGAACGCCGCCCGCCAGTCGCCGAGCCCGCGCGCCTCGCTCGCCGGCCGCGCCTCCACCGGCAGGTGCCCCTGTTCCTGCAGCCGCAGCGCGACCTCGGCCTCGCTGGACGCGTCCATCGTGCCGTCGAGCACTTCGCCGCGCGGATTGAGGGCCTTGTAGCGGTAAAGGGTCATTGCGTCGCGACGGGCGATGGACGTCGGGCGGTTCGCGGTGGGTGCGGCATCAGGCCTCCTCCGTCACCCGCAGCACTTCCTCGATCGTCGTCAGGCCGCGCAGGGCCTTGGCGATGCCGTCCTCGTACATCGTGCGCATGCCGGCGCGGCGCGCGAGGTCCTCGAGTTCGCCCATGCCGGCATGGCGCATCACTGCGCGCCGGATCTCGTCGTTCATGACCAGGAACTCGACAATCGTGGTGCGTCCCAGATAGCCGGTCGGCGCGGCGGCCGACGGGCCCGGACGGTAGAGATGGATCTCGCCCTCGGGCTGGTGCCGGCGCAGCTCGAAGCGCTCGATCTCCTCAGGGGACGCCGCATAGCGCACCGCGTGCACCGGCTCAAGCCGGCGTACCAGGCGCTGGGCCAGGATGCCGTTGACGGTCGAGGTCAGCAGGTAGTCCTCCACGCCCATGTCGAGCATGCGGGTGATGCCGCCGGCGGCGTTGTTGGTGTGCAGCGTGCTGAGCACCAGGTGGCCGGTCAGCGCGGACTGGATGGCGATGCGCGCGGTCTCCAGGTCGCGCATCTCGCCGATCATGATGATGTCCGGATCCTGGCGGACGATCGAGCGCAGCGCGTTGGCGAAGTCCAGGCCGATCTGCGGCTTGGCCTGGATCTGGTTGATGCCCTCGATCTGGTACTCCACCGGATCCTCGACGGTGATGATCTTCACGTCCGGCGTGTTGAGCTGCGACAGCGCCGTGTAGAGCGTGGTCGTCTTGCCCGAGCCGGTCGGCCCGGTCACCAGCAGGATCCCGTGCGGCTGGTCGAGCACCTTTTGGAACTGCGGCAGGAAATCGTCGGTGAAGCCCAGCCGCTGGAAGTCGAACACCACCGTCTCGCGGTCGAGCAGGCGCATCACCACGCTCTCGCCGTGCGCGGTCGGCACGCTGCTCACGCGCAGGTCGAGTTCCTTGCCCTGCACGCGCAGCATGATGCGCCCGTCCTGCGGCAGCCGGCGCTCGGCGATGTTGAGCCGGGCCATGATCTTGATGCGGCTGATGACCGCGGCGGTGAGGTTGACCGGCGGGCTCTCGCCGTCGATCAGCACGCCGTCGACCCGGTAGCGGACCTTGAGCCGGCTCTCGAACGGCTCGATGTGGATGTCGGACGCGCGCAATTCCACGGCGCGCTGGATCACCAGGTTCACCAGCCGGATCACCGGCGCCTCGGATGCCAGGTCGCGCAGGTGCTCGACGTCGTCGACGTCGCCGCCGCCCTCGCCGTCGGCCGATTCGACGATCGTGCCCATCGCACTGCGGCCCTGCCCGTACCAGCGCTCGATCGCGTCGTCGATCTCCGAGCGCAGGCCGACCGCCGGTGCCGGCTCGCGGCCGGTGGCCAGGCGCACGGCGTCGAGCGCGTAGGCATCAAAGGGATCGGACATCCACAGCCGCAGGCGGCCGCCGTCCTCGCCGATCGGCACGACGTGGAACTGGCGCAGGAAGCGCACCGACAGCGGCGTCGCGCCCTCGGCCGCCTCCGGCGGTTCCTCGGGCAGTTCGCGCGCGGCGAGCAGCGGCAGGCCGAACTCCGCGGCGCAGGCCTCGGCGTGGTCGCGTTCGGAGACCAGGCCCAGCCGGGCGAGCAGCGCGAGCAGGCTGCCGCCGGCCTCGGCATGCAGACGCTGCGCACGGGCGAGGTCGACGTCCTTGAGCCGGCCGTTGCCGCGCAACCGCGCGATCACGCGCAGCTCCGGCGCGGTGGACGACGCCTCGACTCCTTCCAGCACGGCATTCACCAGACGCGACCCCAGCGGCGACGGACCGCGCCGACTGTAGCAGTTCGCCCCCGGCGGGGCTCAGCGCGGCGCGTCGTCCTGCGCCGGACGCCGGTGCAGGTCGGTCGGCGGCGGATCCTCGCCGGCGTCCTGCGCCGCGTGCGGCCGACGCTCGCCGGTGGCGGGCGTGGGCACGTAGTAACCCACGCGCTCGAAGAACCGGCGGTAGAAGCCGGCGTCCTGCACGGTGCTGCTGGCCACGCGCACCAGCGAATCCTCGCGGCTGCCGATCGGCACCGACAGCGAGCCCAGCGCACCGACGCCCAGGCTGGCCGAGTTGGAGCTCTTGCGCAGCACGTAGCGGTCGAGCAGCGCGCTGACGAACAGCAGCGTGCGGTCGGCGCCGCGCGGCACGCACGACACGCGCACCGACAGCTGCGTGTGCACCTCGTCCTCGGGCTGGAAGTTCTTGGTCGCCTCGACCGCGTCGTCGCCGGCCCTGCCGACCGCGTAGCCCTGGCCCAGCAACGCCAGCCGCGCTGCGCTGCAGGCCTGGGCCGGTGCGAGCGCGTAGGTGCGCGAATAGGTGTCGTCGGCGTCGAACGACTCGCCCATGAACGGCGCGTCCTCGCGCGCGTTGCGCCCGCAACCCGCGAGCAGCGCGAGGGCCAGCGGCAGCGACACGAGGACGGACAACGAACGGACGCGGACCATTGCGGGCACTACCGGGCGGACGACCGGCGGATGATAGCGGCGGCCGCTCCCCGCGCTCCTCGATGCCGCCTGCCCGGTTCATCGTCCAGCAGGCCGCCAGGCTTGGCCCGCCCAGGTGCGGGATCTGGCGTCGCCGGTACCTTCCCGGGTCAGTGCAGCGCCGGCGCCGGATCGTTGCGCGAGCGGCGCTCGGCCTCGAGCCAGTCCAGGTGCGCGGCGAGCGTGCGGCCCGCGGCCTGCGCCTCGGCGCACGCAGCCGCGTCGAGCACCTTGGAGACCGACAGCCGCGTGCGCACGCCGGCGCGGCCCTGCACCGCGGCGGTGTGGCGCAGCATCGCCAGCAGCATCGCGGCGCTGGGCGTGCTCGCCACCGGGCGCCCACCCAGCACCATCGTCCATTCGCCGTCCTCCAGCGTCGCGCCGGCCAGTACGCGGCCGCTGCCGTCGCGCAACTGCGCGTGGATCGGTGCGCCCTGCGCCTGGCGGGCGGCCTTCGCCGCCGGGGAACGACGCGAACCGGGACTGTTGGACATGGCGATCGGTGCGGGAAACCAGGCTCGACAGTATCCCAGATGCGCCGGCCGCTGACCGGTCCGTCACGGCGCCGCTGCTGCAATGACCCGTCCTCCTTCAGGAAGGCCCGCCATGTCCCGGATCCCGACCGTGCCGGCATCGCCGGCCCGCGCCCTGCGCGCCGCGCCCGTCCTCGCCGTACTGGCGCTCGCGCTGGCCGGCTGCATGAGCAGCGACGATCCCCCGACCGAGAACCCGGCGCAGGTGCAGGCGGGCGCAGACCGCGCCGACGGCGCCGCGACGGGCACCGGCCCGGACCCGTACCTGCCCGCGCCCGAATCCGCCGCGCTGCCCGTCGTCGAGATCGCGCCCGCGGTCGGCTGGCCGGTCGACGCCATGCCGGTGCCGGGCGACGGCTTCTCGGTCACGGCCTTCGCGCGCGACCTCGACCATCCGCGCCAGGTGCTGGTGCTGCCCAATGGCGACGTGCTGGTCGCCGAGGCCAACAAGCCCGAGACCGAGACCACGCCGGGCCCCAAGCAGCTGGCCATGGGCGCGGTCCAGAAGCGCGCCGGCGCCGGCGTGGCCAGCGCCGACCGCATCACCCTGCTGCGCGACACCGACGGCGACGGGGTGGCCGACGAGCGTCACGCGTTCCTGACCGGGCTCACCTCGCCCTACGGCATGGCGCTGGTCGGCGACACGCTCTACGTCGCCAACGCCGACGCGCTGGTCAAGGTGCCCTACGCCAGCGGCGCGACCTCGATTTCCACCACGCCCGAGCGCGTCGCCGAACTGCCGGCCGGCCGCAACCACCACTGGACCAAGTCGCTGGTCGCCGCGCGCGACGGCGGCAAGCTGTACGTGGGCGTGGGATCGAACAGCAACATCGCCGAGAACGGCATGGAGGAGGAGGTCAACCGGGCCGCAGTGCTGGAAGTGGACGCGGCCGGTGGCGCGGTGCGCGAGTACGCGGGCGGCCTGCGCAACCCGACCGCACTCGCGCTGCACCCGTCGAACGGCCAGTTGTGGGCGGTGGTCAACGAGCGCGACGAGATCGGCAACGACCTGCCGCCCGACTACCTCACCTCGGTGCGCGAGGGCGGCTTCTACGGCTGGCCCTACGCCTACTGGGGCCGGAACGTGGATGCCCGCGTGCAGCCGCAGAAGCCCGAGCTGGTCGCGCGGTCGATCACGCCCGACTACGCGCTCGGCGCGCACGTCGCGCCGCTGGGGCTGGCGTTCTACACCGGCGACGCACTGGATGCGCGCTACCGCGACGGTGCGTTCATCGGTCTGCACGGCTCGTGGAACCGCAAGCCCAAGATCGGCTACTCGGTCGTGTTCGTGCCGTTCTCCGGCGGCAAGCCGTCCGGACCGATCGAGACCGTGCTGGGTGGCTTCGTCGACGACGAGGGCGATGCGCAGGGCCGGCCGGTGGGCGTGGCGATCGACGCGCGCGGCGGCGTGCTGGTGGCGGACGACGTCGGCAATGCGGTCTGGCGGCTGACGCCGGCCGGTGCGCGCTGACGCATGGCGGCGACCACCGGCCGCGACGCCGGCACCGCGGCGTCCCCCGCCTTCCCGACGCCGGGCCGCATCGGCACGATCGACCTGGCGCGCGGCTTCGCGGTCTGCCTGATGATCCTCAGCCACGGGACCAACGGCCTGATGCCGTTCGACGACTTCCCGCCGTGGGGCCAGGTGCCGGTCCATGCGATCACCAAGTTCTCCTCGTCGCTGTTCGTGATCGTGTTCGGCGTCGCGCTGGCGGTCGCGTTCGTACCCAGGACCGGCGCGCCGGACTGGCCGCGCCGCCGCAACCGGCTGCTGTGGCGGGGCCTGGTGGTGCTGTTCTGGTACAAGGTGCTGACCGTGGTGGAGATGGCCGGCCGTTACGACCGCGAGACCATCGTCGACACGCTGCTGTACCGGAACTTCCCGTCGTTCGTCGAGATCCTGGGGTTCTACGCGATCGCGCTGCTGTGGATGCCGTGGCTACTGCCGCTGTGGGCGCGCACGCCGGCCTGGCTGCGCTGGCTCAGTCCGCTGGCGGTCGCGTTCGCGTCGTGGTGGCTGCTGCACCACTTTGATTTCTGGGGCGTGCCGCAGTTGCAGGCGCTCGTCGTCGAGCATCCCGACTACTACACCTGGGGCCAGCTCGCGCGTGGACCGCTGGTGCTGCTCGGCCTGCTGATCGGCGGGTTGCTGCTGCGTTGGTACGGCGATGCGCGCACGCGGCTGGCGCTGGCCTGCGCGCTGGCGCTGTGCGGCGCGGCGCTGCTGGGCGTATTTGCACTGCGCGCGGGCGAGCTGCGACCGCTGCTTGTCGAGATCGCGCGCAATACCGGCAAGCACCCGCCCGAACTGATGTTCATGCTCTTCAGCGTCGGCGGCGCGCTCGCGCTGCTCGCCCTGGCGGTTGCGGGCGGGGAACGGCTTGCGGCCTGGCTGCGGCCGGTGGCGGTCGTCGGCAGCGACGCGCTGATGGCGTTCATCGTGCACATCGCGGTGATCTTCCTGCTGTTCCGCCAGGTGCTGGGCTGGTACCAGGCGGTCTCGTACACGCAGGCGCTGGCGCTGACGGCGGGCCTGATCCTGGCGACCGCCGGGTGGATCTGGCTGTGGGCGCGCCTGAGGACGGCGGTTCGCCCGCCGCCGGACCGGCGTCGATGATGGCCGCCCGGCGCGCCCTGCGGCCGCGCGGCGAGGCCCCGCCGCGATGGGGCGCGATGCTGCGCCGGAACCTCGTGACCGTCGCCGGCGTCGCGATCGCGGGCCTCTTCGCGGCGACCGCTGCCGCGCAGCCCGCGTCACCGCGCCCGAAGATGGTCGCGGACGCGGCATTACAGGGGCCGCCGGCGTGGGCCGCCGCGCTCGACCGGCGCCTGCGCGCGGTGGATGCGCGCCTGTCCGGCGAGATCGGCGTCTACGTGCAGCGTCTGGACGACGATGCGACCTGGGGCCTGCGCGCGGACGAGTCCTGGTACCTCGCGTCCGGCGTCAAGGTGCCGATCGCGATCGCGGTGCTGCGCGAGATCGAGCAGGGCTGGTTGACCCTCGACACGCAGGTCGCCCTGCGCGACGACGACTTCGTCGACGGCGCCGGCGGCACCAACGCGCATCGCGCCGGCGCCCGGTTGCCCATCGCCTACCTGCTCGAGGAGATGATCGTCCACAGCGACAACACCGCCAGCGACGTGCTGATCCGCACCGTCGGCCTCGGCCAGGTCAATGCGGTTGCCGCCGAGCTGATCGCCGCGCAGGGCGTGCGGATCACCACGCTGTCCGACGTGCGACGACGCGCCTACGGCATGCTCCATCCCGCGGCGGCGGGTCTGTCGTCGCAGGATTTGCTGGCGCTGCAGCGCGCCGGCCCCGGACAGGCGCGCGTGCGCAGGCTCGCGGACCTGCTCGACGTGCCGGCGTCGGATTTCCTGCTGCCCGATCTCGACAGCGCGTTCGAGTCCTACTACGCGACCCACGTCAACAGCGCGACGCTGCGCGACTACGGCCGCATGCTCGCCGCGCTGCAGCGCGGCCAGGCCCTCGACCCGGCAGGCACCCGCCAGCTGCTCGGCCTGATGGCGCGCGTGCAGACCGGCACCCGGCGGATCCGCGCCGGCCTGCCGCCCGGCACGCGGTTCGCACACAAGACCGGCACCCAGTACCGGCGCCTGTGCGATTCGGGCATCGCGACACTGCCCGGCGCGCCCGCCCACCCCGCAATCGACGTCGTGATCGTCGCCTGCGTCCGCGGTGCGGATACCCAGGCCGGCGAGCGCGCGCTGCGCGAAATCGGTGCGGCCGTCGCCGCAGCCAAGATCCCGAGCGCGGCAGCGCCCCCACCAGAGGTGCATCGATGATCCGAGCCCGCCGCCTGTCGCTCGCGCTGTCCGCGCTGCTGCTCGCCGCCTGTCGCGCCGGCGAAGCGCCTGCGCCTTCCGATCCCGCCCAGGCCGCCGCGGCCGCCGAGGCGCGCGGTACGCAGGCCGCGTGGATCGCACCGCTCGACGCGGCGGTGTCCCGCATCGACGACGCGATGCCTGGCGACTTCGGCGTCTACGTGCGCCGCTACGGCGACGCGCCCGGCACGCTCGACCGCGGCGACGCCCGCCCTTGGTACCTGTCCTCGACGATCAAGATCCCGGTCGCGATCGCCGTGCTCGAAGCCGTCGACGCCGGCACGCTGTCGCTCGACGACACGCTGACACTCGCCCGCACCGACTACGTCGACGGCGCCGGCGACCTGCTGCAGCACGATCCGGGCGCGCGCCTGAGCATCGGCACGCTGGTCGAGAAGTCGCTTCGCGACAGCGACAGCACCGCGACCGACATGCTGATCCGCCGCATCGGCGAAGCCCACCTCAACGCACGCATCCATGCCTGGACCGGCGGCGGCTTCGGCCCGGTGACGACGATCCTGCAGGTGCGCTACGACGCCTACGGCCCGCTCCATCCTGGCGTCGCCGACCTCGACAACGTGGCGATCGTGCGCCTGCGCAATGCCGAGGCCGGCGAGCCCCGGCTGCAGGCGCTCGCGCGCGAGTTGGGCGTGCCGCGCAGCGCGCTGAAGGCCGATACCTTCGATGCGGTGTTCGCCGACTACTACCGCGGCGAGCGCAACCAGGCGACGTTGCCGGCATTCGCGACGCTGCTCGAACGGCTGATCGCCGGCGAACTGCTGTCGCCGGAGAGCACCGCGCTGATGCTCGGGCACATGCGCGCCATCGGCACCGGCGACCGTCGCCTGTCGGCGGGCCTGCCGCCCGGGACCGACTTCGCGCAGAAGACCGGCACCCAGGTCCGCCGCGCCTGCAACGTCGGCGTGATCGACCCCGAGGCCGCCCGCGACGGCGCGACGATCGTGCTGGCCTGCGCCGAGGACTTCGACGCGCTGACGCAGGCCGAGCAGGCTTTCCAGACACTGGGCCGCGCGCTGGGCGAGACCGTGCTGCAGCCCATGCACTGAACGCGCGGCGCAGCGCTTCGCCGTATCCCTCGATCCGCCGTCGCCCTCAAGCCGGCCGCCGGCACGCGCCTTGTCCCAGATCAAGGCGCCGCCGGCCCGCCACCGGCACGCTGGCCGGGCATTCCAGACAGAGACCTCCGATGAAATCCCCGATCGCCGCCGTCGTGGCGCTGGCCTGCGCCGCGAGCGGCGGCGCGCTGGCCCACGGCGCCCACGGCTTCGCCTTCGGGCAGCCCGCCCCGGCCGCCAAGGCGCGGCGCACCGTCGAGATCGACATGGACGAGATGCGGTTCGCCCCCGACACCCTGGCGGTCGAAGACGGCCAGACGGTCCGTTTCGTCGTGCGCAACCGCGGCCGGTTGTTGCACGAATTCAATCTCGGCGATGCCGCCCTGCACGCCGCCCATCGCCAGGAGATGCTCGACATGCTGCAGGCTGGCACCATCACCGGGACCGCGATCGCATCGCACGGCGCCCACGACGATCCCAACAGCGTCCTGGTCGCGCCCGGCCGCACCGGCGAGCTCGTCTGGCGGTTCACCGGTCCCGGCGAGCTGGAAATCGCCTGCAATCTTCCCGGGCATGCCGAAGCCGGCATGGTCGGCCGGCTGCGCATCGACTGACGACGAGCGCGAGACTCCGGAGTGAGCGGCGCCGAACCACCAGCCCTTCGATCGCGACGCCCGATTCCGAGCATCGCCACCGGCCCACACCATCTCCCCCGCCTACCGGCCCGCCGCCGCACCGTGTCCAGCGCCTGCCGAATGCCGCGACCACCAAGCGGAGTTCGGGCCGCAGATGGGCGCGGTACCTGACAGGCGTCCGCGCCATGCCGCTCGATCGCGACACCCGATCCGGCGATGGGCGGTGGGAGAGGGCCGCATCCGCCCGGCGGTCGACTTTTCGGGCCAGCACGTGGCCCAGGGCGACGTCATGCACGGCCCGCCCCGGGGCGGGCGCGTGCGCGGTGGCGTGCCAATAGCCGGATCAGGCCTTCAACAGACGCGTCAGGTAGTGCGCCACGTCGACGGTTTCAATTCCATGCCGGGCATTGAAGGTGCCGGCCTTGTCCCACCACATGCCGTCCCCCAACGCAAAGGCGGCGCGATAGCGCGTCATGACGTCACCGGGCGACTGCGCCAGATCGGCGCGCAGTTTGTCCAGCGTCCACAGCGTCTTGTCGAAGGTCCGGCCGGTGATCCGCTCGATGACCTCGGCCAATTTTCCGTAGGAAATCGTGTCGCCGGCCACGAACACCACTTCGTTGGCGATGCGCGGTTCGGTCAGCAGGATCTCCGTGGTGAGCCTGCCGATGTCTTCTGGCGTGGTCACCGTGACCTTGGTGTCCCAGGTGCCCAGTCCATGGATCGTCCCAGCCTCCAGATTCACCACGTCGAACGCCGGTTCGAACAGGAAGCTGGTGAACATGCCGGTGGAGACAATCACCCACTCGGTCTGCTGCTGGGCACGCAGCAGCTGGCGTACCTGGTATTGCTCGTCGAACACCGGCTGGCCGCTGCCCTGCCCGACCACGTCGTAATCGACGCCGAACTGCCAGGGGAAATAGCGCTCGACGCGGGCATCCAATGCGGCGCGGGTGATCTTGAGTTGGGTGCCGGGACCAGCCACGAAGCCGGTGCAGTTGATCACCGTGCGATAGCGCGCGAACAAGGCCTGCAGGGCGGCGGGATCGCCCGCCAGGTCGAAGCCCACGACCTCCACGCCCAACTCCCGCAGGACGCCAAGATTCTCGAGGTCGCCGGGCATGGCGCTGGCGAGGGTGTGCGGCGAGACGACAACCGTGACCGACCGGCGGCGCTCGGCCATGCGCGGAGCAAGTGCGCGCAGCACCGCCATACCGAGCTGGCCGGCTCCGAGAACCAGCACGCCGGGACAACCGGCTTCATCGTCAGACTTTGTCATAATTGCTTCACTCTGAATAATTCGTGATTTCGCCTTGACGGACCTGCCGACCAGAAAGCCGGATCAGTGACCCTTCATCGCCCTCTCCAGCAGGATTCATGTCGAAGCCCCTGCATCGTAGGTTTTCAGCGGCACATGAAAAATCGGAAGAAACAGCTTTTAATATTTGAATAAATGCAACAATCCGCCATCGCGCTCGACAGTGGTCACAGGCGTCGACGCTGCGCTCCCACCTCATCGTCCCTCCCAGGAGATCCCGCCCCCCTTGGACAAGCTGCAAGCCATGGAGACCTTCGTGCGCGTGATCGAGGCCGGCAGCTTCCGGCAGGCCGCCGACACGCTGAACGTGCTTCCCTCGACCGTCACGCGCAACATCAAGGAACTGGAGTCACACCTGGGAGCGCGGCTGCTCAACCGCACCACGCGCGCCGTCAGCGCCACCGACGCCGGCCTGCGCTTCTACGACAGCTGCAAAGCGATCCTGCGCGAGTTGCAGGAAGCCGAGGCTCAAGCGTCCCAGCGTACCGAAGCGTTGCGCGGCACGATCAGGATCGGCACCACCTCGTCGCTGGCCAGGCACTGCCTCATCGCAGCCTTGCCGGCATTCATGCGCCGCCATCCCCAAATTGAACTGGAGCTGCACCTCTCCGACACCATGGTCGACGTCGTTCGGCAGGGCCTGGACTGCGTCATCCGCACCGGCGCCCCGCGCAGTTCGCAACTGGTGGCCCGGCGCATCGGCCGCTTCCACTGGATCGTCTGCGGCGCCCCGGACTACCTGGCGCAACATGGCGCGCCCCGCAGCGTGCAGGCGTTGCAACAGCACGTCGCCGTGGGCTATCTCGGCGGCCACGCCGGACGCTTTGCCCACTGGCAATTTCAGGGGGCCGCGCAGACGACCAACATAGGCATGAAGGAAAGCGTTCGCGTCAACGACACCGATGCCTATGTGGATGCCGGCATCGCCGGCCTGGGCCTGATCCGCGTCGCGAGCTACATGGTGCGCGAACATTTGGCCGCAGGACGGCTGATCCGCGTACTGGAAGACGCGCACGCCGAGCCGGAACCGATTTCAGTGCTTTATCCGCACAGCCGGCACCTGTCTCCAGCAGTGCGCGCCTTCGTGGACTGGAGCGGCGAGGTGGTGGCACGGGCTTCGAGCAAATGGTGATGCGGGCGGCACCGGCCAGTGAAGGCTGCGCGCATTGGCGCCATGAGTGGCACGCAAGCGGCTGACCGCCGCGGGGCTTGACGTCGTCCAGAGAATTGCGGCACCCGGGCCCTCCTGAAACAAAGAAGCCCGCGGAATCCGCGGGCTCGAAAGACGCCTGCATCGCCGCACCCGCGTCCTTGCGGGTGCGGCGGCAACGTCACGCCGGCGGCGTGAACTTCGCCTGCAGCGACACGTTGCTGTACGCCCGCGTGCCTGCCAGCTTGATGTAGTAAACGCCCGCCGCCGGCCGGTTGATCCGGACGGTCTCGCTGTTGCCCGGACGCGCGGAGTTCCAGGTCCCCGTTTGCGCCGGCGCCTCGTCCAGGCTGACATGCAACGACACGTCGCCACTGCCCCCACTGGTGGTGATCGTCAGCGCACCGGTCACTCCGGCCGGCACCTCGATCGAGTACAGCGTCTCGCCGCCCGCCGCGCCCGACAGCGCCCGGACCGGCACCCCGTTGACGACCGGCGTCGCGTCCGGCGCGCATTCCTCGACGTCCGGATCGCACGGCGGCTCGATCGCCTTGAGCACCGCCGCCCCGGCGTTGACGATGCCCGGGCCGATCGGCTGGCTGGTCGACGGCGCGACCGTGAACGGCGTGACCGTGCGCGTGAGCACGTCGAGCACCTCCTCCGGATCGAGCAGCGGCAGGTCGGCCGCCAGGCGTGCGCTCTGCATCAGCGCGACTACACCTGCGACATGCGGCGACGCCTGCGAGGTGCCCGCCGTGCCGTAGGTCGGCGCCCCGGTGATGCTCGCCAGCGGCGTCGGCGTCGTCGTGCTCGGGTTCTTCGCCTGCCACACGAAACCGTCGTCGATCTGCGAGCCCGAGTTGCCGTCGTTCGCGTAGACGCCGCCGCCCGGTGCCGAGATGTCGATGCCGGTGCCGTAGTTCGAGTAGTACGCCCGGCGGCTGGTGACGCCGTTGGACGCCACCGCGATCGCACCCGGGCAGTTGGCCGGCGAGAAGTTCGCGACGTCTGCATTGCTGTTGCCGGCCGCGATCACCACCGTCGCACCGAGCGCGTTCGCCTGCGCGATCGCGTCGGCCTCGGCCGCCGAGCACGCCCCGCTGCCGCCCAGGCTCAGGTTGATCACCTGCGCCGGATTCGCGTTCGCCGGGACGCCGTCGACGTCACCGCCTGCCGCCCAGATGATCGCGTCGACGATGTCCGAGTCGTAGCCGCCGCAATGGCCGAGCACGCGCACCGGCAGGATCTTCGCGCCGTATGCGACGCCGCTGACCGCGATGCCGTTGTCGGTGCGCTGCGCACCGGCGGTGCCGGCGACGTGCGTGCCGTGCCAGCTGCTGTTGCGCTGCTGGCAGGTCTCCGCGCCGGGATAGCCGATCGTCCAGTCGCCCAGGTCCCAGCCGCCGGCGACGCGGTCGTCGCTGTCGCGGCCGGACACGAACGCATCGGAGATGAAGTCGTAGCCGGCGTCGCCGAGCGAGCTGTCGATGTCCGGATGCTCGGTGATGCCGGTGTCGAGCACCGCGATCGTGATGCCCTCGCCATCGGTGAGGTCCCACGCCGCCGGCGCATCGATGCCGCCGCGGTTCGGGCCGCCATCGGTGGTGGCGCCGCCATCGGGCGCGAGCAGGTGCCACTGCCATTCCAGGCCGGGATCGTTGGGCACGTAGGCCGGCTGCACCGGCGCGGCGGCGATCTGGCGCAGCCGGTCGGGCGCGACCGACTTGACGTTCGGATCGGCGGCGATCTGCCGCATCAGCGCCTCGGCTGCGACGCGGTCCACGCCCTGCGCCAGGCGCAGCACCTGGTGGCCGGTCGCCAGCGTGCGCAGGTACTGCACGTTGTTCGCCTTGCCGGCCCCGCGCACCACGCCCGAGCGGGCGAGCGCGCTGCGGACGCCGGCCACGGCCGCCTGCTGGTCCTGCCGCTCGCGCGCACCGTCGCGGTACTCGACGATGAAGCGCCGGATCGGCGTCGCGTCCGACTGCAGCAACGGCGTTTCGGTCGCCACCTTGTCGGCCGGGCGCGGAGCCTTGCCGGCATGGACGGCACCGGCGGCGAGCGCCGCGCCGACCGCGACGGCCAGCGTGCAGGGGATGATGCTCTTCTTCATTTCGGACCCTCGTTGGAGAATTGGACCTCGGAAGCGTCGTCCCGCCGGCGTGGAGGCCGACGCGACGACGGATGTCGTACGGACGTCGCCGGGTCGCCCCGACGGCGTCGAACCGCAGACCGGCGGGGGCACTCGCCCACCGCCGGTTCCCGCGCGGTCACCAGCCGAAGCCGGCGCCCAGACCCACGGATTTCTCGTCGCCGCTGAACGCACCGCCCACGGTCACCGTCGCGCGTTCGCTGATCGCGCGCTGGTAGCCGACCGACAGCGCGCTTTCCCCGCCCTGGAAGCCGACGCCGACGCCGACCCGGTTCTGCGTCCGGATGCCTGCCGCGCTGGTGGCCATGTTGAGCATCGCCGCGCCCATCGCACCCTGCCGGTCGATCCGGCGCTCGGTGTCGTAGAAGCGGCGATCAACGTCGCCCTTGAACGTTTCGAAGCTGTCGTTCCAGGTCGCGAACTTCTGGTCGGTGTAGGCGTTCGCGGTGGCCACCGCCTGCGTGGCGGTGGTGTCGGCGTAGGCCTTGGCCTCGGAGACCCCGGCGTTGACCTGGCCGACGTTGGCGGCATCGGTCGCGGCGGTGCCAGCCGCCACGTTGGCGATCTGCCGCTCGTTGCCGGCGCTGCCCACCGATACCGTGTTCGCGCGGTCGGCGACCGAGCCCTGGCCCAGCGCGACCGCGCCTTCCGCGGTGACCGATGCGCCCTGCCCCAGCGCGGTGCCCGACGCGGCGCTCACGCTCGCCCCCTCGCCGACGGCCACCGCATTCGTCGCCTCGGCGGTGATCGTCGTGTTCGCGCCGACCGCCGTGCTGCCGTCCGCGTACACCTTGGCGTTGCCGCCGAGCGCGGTGTCGTTGGGCCCGTGCGCGTAGGCATCGCCGCCGACCGCCACGCCGTTCTGGCCGCCCGTCTGCGCACCGTCGCCGACCGCGACGCCGTTGCTGCCGTCGGCGATCGATGCCGGCGTGTCGCCGCCGACCGCGACGCGGTCGTTGGTGCCGGTGTTCGAATCGATGATGTCCTCGACGTTCCCGACGCGCGTCTTGAGGTTGCTGATCTCGATGTCGAGTGCGGCGAACGTCGCACCGATGTTGCCGTACTCGGTCCCCTGGATCGTGTAGCTCGGCGCGGCCAGCGTGCCGAACGCGGTCACTGATGCGCCGCCACCGAGGATATCGGCGGTCGAGGCCAACGCCTCGTGGAGCTGGCTGCCGTTGATCGCCTGCGTGCTGGTCGCCGAGACCTCGCCCTCGGCGAGGTTGGCGATCACCGTGCCGTCTTCAGACAGGGTGATCGAGCCGCGACTCTCGTCGTCGAAGGTCACCGCATTCGCGGTCACGTCCTCGATGTCGCCGATGCGCCCGTCAAGCGCATCGACGCGACCCTCCACGACATCGACGCGTGCGTTGGTCTCGAACAGCTGGCTGCCGTTGACCGCTTCGGTGCTGTCGGCACTGATCTCGCCGGCCGCGACATTCCCGATCACCGTACCGTCGACACCGGCCAGGGTCACCCGCGACTTGCTGTCATCGTCGTAGACCAGTGCGTTCTCGGCGAGATCCCCCACGCTGTCGGCCACCGTGTTGAGCTGTGCCAGGTTCACCGCATCGGTGTCCTCGGTACCGGCCGCGACGTTGGTGATCTGACGCTGCCTGGCCTCGTGCGTGACGCCGTACTCGTCCGTCCAGTCCGCCGATGCGCCGACCGACACGGTGCCCGCGCGGTCGGCCTGCGAGCCGGCACCGAGCGCCACGCTGCCCTCGGCCGCAGCGTTAGCGTTGGCACCCAGGGCGAGGCCCCCGGTCGCGTCGGCGTTCACGCTCGCGCGCGAGCCCAGCGCGACGCCGTCGTCCGCGAGGCCCAGCGAGCCGCGGCCGATCGCGACGGCATTGGTGCCGTCGGCGAGCGAGATCGCACCGACCGCGATCGCCTGGTCGGCGGTGCTGAGCGCGCCACGCCCCACGGCGATGGCATTGACGCCCTCGGCCCAGGTGTCCATGCCCAGCGCGGTCGCCCCCGAGCCCGCGGCCCAGGCGCCGTAGCCGAACGCCGACGCGTTCGTCGCCGTCGCCCATGCCGAGGTGCCGAACGCGGTGGCGCCGTCGGCAGTCGCCCACGCATAGGCGCCGGCAGCGGTCGCATCACCTCCGCTGGCCCAAGCGTTGCTGCCGATCGCCGTGCTCCAGTCCCCGGTCGCGCGGGACTTCACGCCCCCCGCATAGCTCTCGTCGCCCAGCGCCTGCGCGCCGTTGCCCAGTGCGGTGGCGTTCTGCCCGGTCGCGAGCGCGCCCGAACCCACAGCGGTACCGCCCGCCTCGGCCTGCGTGGACACCAGGATGGGATCGCCGTTCTCGTCGAGCATCGGCGCGTTGAACGCGTCGTAGGCCTGGCCGAGACCGCCGATCGCCACGGCACCCTCGGCCGCGGCATAGCTGTTGAAGCCGATCGCGACGCTGTTCGCAGCGGACGCCTGGGCGCCGCTGCCGAACGCCGACGCGCCGACACCGGCCGCATAGGTCGTCGAACCGACTGCGGTCGAGTAGTCGGCCTCGGCGATCGCGTTCGAGCCCGACGCGGTCGCGTCCTCGCCCTCGGCAACGGCCTCGCCGTCTCCGGTGGCCCGGAAATAACGGCCCGCGAGCAGCGCGCCGTCCGCGGCGGCGTTGAGCTGTGCCAGGTTGACCGCGTCGGTGTCCTGGGTGCCCTCGGCAACGTTCGTGATCTGGCGCTCGTTGCCTTCCGAACCGACCGACACGCTGTTCTCGCGGTCGGCGATCGAATCGGCGCCCAGCGCCACGCTGTCGACCGCAACCGCCTCGGCGAAGTTGCCCAGCGCGGTGCTGTTGGTGCCCGCCGCCCAAGCGGCGCCGCCGACCGCGGTCGAGTAGTCGCCCGAGGCCTCGGCCGGCAGCAGGCCGAGCAAGGCGCCGCCCACCGCGACGCTGTTGACGCCGGTGGCCGTCGCCGCCTGACCGACCGCGGTGCTGTAGGCGCCCGAGGCGGTGCTGTCGGAGCCGACCGCCAGGGCATTGGATCCGCTCGCGGTGCTGAAGTTGCCGACCGCCGTGCTGTTGAAACCCGAGGCCGTCGCATAGCCACCGAGTGCGGTGGCGTAGTCGTCGGAGGCTGCCGACCCGAAGCCGAAGGCCGCGGCGGTCACGCCATCGGCGACGCTCTCTGCGCCGACCGCGGTCGCACCGTCCCCCGTCGCGGCGGCATAGAAGCCCACTGCCGTCGACTCCTCGCCACCGGCTTCGGCCAGCGAACCGGACGCCAGGCTGCCGTCGCCGCTCGCGACCGCGCCCGCACCAGTGGCGGTCGCCAGTTCGCCCGACGCCAGGCTCTCGGCGCCCACCGCGACCGCGTATTCGCCCGAGGCCTCGGCCAGGGCACCGGCCGCCAGCGCGTTGCTGGCGCTGGCGACGGCGTTGAAGCCGGCCGCGGTTGCGTTCTCGGCGAGCGCGAATGCGCCGCTGCCGAACGCCGATGCGCCCTGCTCCTGCGCCTGCGCGGCCGAACCCACGGCCGTGGCGTAGTCGCCGTCGGCGGCCGCACCCGAGCCCGCCGCGACCGACTCCTCGCCGGTCACGTAGGCCTCGTCCTCGCCGGTCGCCCGGAAGTACTGGTTGTAGGCGGTCGCTTCTTCAAGCTGGTCGAGATTCACCGCGTCGGTGCCTTCGGTACCGGCCGCGACGTTGACGATCTGCCGCTCGGCGCCCGCCGAGCCGACCGACACCGTGTCGGCGCGGTCGGCCACCGCATTCGCACCCAGCGCCACGCTGTTGGCCGCCGAGGCGTCGGCCAGGAAGCCGATCGCCGTCGAATCCGCGCCGCTGGCCTCGCTGCCGCTGCCCAATGCCGACGCGCCGTCTGCGGTCGCGTAGGCCAGCGTGCCCACCGACGTCGCCTGGATCCCCGTTGCCTCGGCCAACGTGCCCACCGCGGTCGCACCGAGGTCGGTCGCCCACGCACCGTTGCCCAGCGCGGTCGACGCCACGCCGCTGGCCTCGGTCGTCTGCAGGATCAGGCCGGGGAAGCCGATCAGCAGCTCGCCGTAGTCGGCGATGCCGCCCACCGCCAGCCCGTAGTCGCCGCTCGCCACGCTGCCGTAGCCCACCGCCGTCGCGAACCCGCCGGTCGCCTCGGAGAACGCGCCCAGCGCGCTCGAACCGTCGGTCGCCGCGCTGCTGCTGTAGCCCAGCGCCGTCGACTGCGCGCCCTGCGCCGTCGCCGCCGCGCCGGTCGCGGTGCTGAACGCACCCAGCGCCTGCGCGCCCGCGCCCAGCGCCGACGCGCCGACCTCGCTGGCCGTGGTCGTTTGGTCGAGCAGGACGGTGCCTTCCTCGTCCTCGTAGTACAGCCAGCCGCCGACCGCGGTGCTCGAGTCACCCTCGGCCACGGCGTTGTAGCCCGACGCCGTCGCGTACTGCCCGCTGGCGACCGTACCGCTGCCGAACGCCGAGGACCCGACGCCCGAGGCGTAGGTCGTCGAGCCGACGGCGGTCGAATAGTCCGCCTCGGCGATCGCGTTCGAACCCGATGCAGTCGCCTCCTCGCCCTCCGCGTAGGCCTCGCCGTCGCCGGTTGCGCGGAAGTACTGGTTGTACGCCGTCGCCTCCTGCAACTGGCCCAGGTTCACCGCGTCGGTCGTCTCGGTGCCCTCGGCGACGTTCGTGATCTGGCGCTCGCTGCCTTCCGAACCGACCGAGACGCTGTCCTCGCGGTCGGCCACCGAGTTCGCACCCAGCGCCACGCTGTTGGCCGCCGAGGCGTCGGCCAGGAAGCCGATCGCCGTCGAATCCGCGCCGCTGGCATCGCTGCCGCTGCCCAGCGCCGACGCGCCGTCCGCGGTCGCGTAGGCCAGCGTGCCGACCGACGTCGCCTGGATGCCCGTCGCCTCGGCCAACGTGCCGACCGCGGTCGCACCGACGTCGGTCGCCAGCGCACCGTTGCCCAGCGCGGTCGACGCCACGCCGCTGGCCTCGGTCGTCTGCAGGATCAGGCCCGGGAAGCCGATCAGCAGGTCGCCATAGTCGGCGATGCCGCCCACTGCCAGGCCGTAGTCGCCGCTCGCCACGCTGCCGTAGCCCACGGCCGTCGCGAAGCCGCCGGTCGCCTCGGAGAACGCGCCCAGCGCGCTCGAACCGTCGGTGTCCGCGCTGCTGCTGTAGCCCAGCGCCGTCGACTGCGCGCCCTGCGCCGTCGCCGCCGCACCGGTCGCGGTGCTGAACGCACCCAGCGCCTGCGCGCCCGCGCCCAGTGCCGACGCGCCGACCTCGCTGGCCGTGGTCGTTTGGTCGAGCAGGACGGTGCCTTCTTCATCCTCGTAGTACAGCCAGCCGCCGACCGCCGTGCTCGAGTCGCCCTCGGCCACGGCGTTGTAGCCCGACGCCGTCGCGTACTGCCCGCTGGCGACCGTACCGCTGCCGAACGCCGAGGACCCGACGCCCGAGGCGTAGGTCGTCGAGCCGACGGCGGTCGAATAGTCCGCCTCGGCGATCGCGTTCGAGCCCGATGCAGTCGCGTCCTCGCCCTCGGCGTAGGCCTCGCCGTCGCCGGTCGCGCGGAAGTACTGGTTGTACGCCGTCGCCTCCTGCAGCTGGCCCAGGTTCACCGCGTCGGTCGTCTCGGTGCCCTCGGCAACATTCGTGATCTGGCGCTCGTTGCCCTCCGAACCGACCGAGACCGTGTTGTCGCGATCGGCCTCGGACCCCTGGCCGAGCGCGACGCTGCCGCTGGCGGAGGCGATCGCATCGGAGCCGAGCGCCAGGCTGTCGTCGCCCGAGGCCGTCGAGAAGTTGCCCACCGCCGTGCTGTTGTCGCCGCTGGCCCATGCGCCACCACCGATCGCGGTCGAGTAGTCGCCCGAGGCCTCGGTCGGGAAGAGATCGAACAGGCCCGCGCCACCGCCGACCGCGACGCTGTTGACGCCACTCGCGACCGAGAACGAACCGATCGCCGTCGAATCGGCGGTCGTGGCCACCGCCGCATAGCCGAGCGCGGTCGACTGGTCGCCCGCCGCCGTGGCGACCGCACCGAACGCAGCCGCCATGTCGCCACTGGCCGTGGCGCCGACGCCGACCGCGCTGCCTGCGAATCCGCTGGCCTCCGCGCTCGCACCCACGGCCGTGCCGGCCACGCCGGCGCTGGTGGCCGAAGTCTCGACCGGCTGCCCGCCGAGCGTCAGCAGCGGCTCGCCGTCCTCGTCGACGGCATTGCCGCCGATCGCCACGCTCGCCGCGCCGCCGGCCTCGGCGCCGGCACCGAACGCCGCGCTGTTCTGGCCGCTGGCCACGGCATTGAAGCCGACCGCCGTCGCGTTGTCGGCGAACGCGAACGCGCCGCTGCCGAACGCCGATGCGCCCTGGCCTGCCGCCAGCGCCGATTCGCCCGCAGCCGTCGCATAGTCGCCATCCGCATAAGCGGCGCCGTCGCTGTCCTCCCCGCCGGACGCGGCGAAGTAACGGGTGTCTCCGGTCACCGCCTCCAGCTGCCCCAGGTTCACCGCATCGGTGGCCTCGGTACCGGCCGCGACGTTGACGATCTGCCGCTCGGCGCCCGCCGAGCCGACCGACACCGTGTCGGCGCGGTCGGCCACCGTGTTCGCGCCCAGCGCGACGCTGTTGGCCGCCGAGGCGTCGGCCAGGAAGCCGATCGCCGTCGAATCCGCGCCGCTGGCCTCGCTGCCGCTGCCCAATGCCGACGCGCCGTCCGCGGTCGCGTAGGCCAGCGTGCCCACCGACGTCGCCTGGATCCCCGTTGCCTCGGCCAGCGTGCCCACCGCGGTCGCACCGAGGTCGGTCGCCAGCGCACCGTTGCCCAGCGCGGTCGACGCCACGCCGCTGGCCTCGGTCGTCTGCAGGATCAGGCCGGGGAAGCCGATCAGCAGGTCGCCGTAGTCGGCGATGCCGCCCACTGCCAGCCCGTAGTCGCCGCTCGCCACGCTGCCGTAACCCACCGCGGTCGCGAACCCGCCGGTCGCCTCGGAGAACGCGCCCAGCGCGCTCGAACCGTCGGTGTCCGCGCTGCTGCTGTAGCCCAGCGCCGTCGACTGCGCGCCCTGCGCCGTCGCCGCCGCGCCGGTCGCGGTGCTGAACGCACCCAGCGCCTGCGCGCCCGCGCCCAGCGCCGACGCGCCGACCTCGCTGGCCGTGGTCGTTTGGTCGAGCAGGACGGTGCCTTCCTCGTCCTCGTAGTACAGCCAGCCGCCGACCGCGGTGCTCGAGTCGCCCTCGGCCACGGCGTTGTAGCCCGACGCCGTCGCGTACTGGCCGCTGGCGACCGTACCGCTACCGAACGCCGAGGACCCGACGCCCGAGGCGTAGGTCGTCGAGCCGACGGCGGTCGAATAGTCCGCCTCGGCGATCGCGTTCGAGCCCGACGCGGTCGCGTCCTCGCCCTCGGCGTAGGCCTCGCCGTCGCCGGTCGCGCGGAAGTACTGGTTGTACGCCGTCGCCTCCTGCAGCTGGCCCAGGTTCACCGCGTCGGTCGTCTCGGTGCCCTCGGCGACGTTCGTGATCTGGCGCTCGCTGCCTTCCGAACCGACCGAGACGCTGTCCTCGCGGTCGGCGACCGAGTTCGCGCCCAGCGCGACGCTGTTGTCGGCCGACGCCGCGGCGCCGGTGCCGACGGCGGTCGATGCGATGCCACTGGCGGCGCTGCCGTTGCCCAGTGCCGTGGCTTCCTGCGCGCTCGCCGATGCCAGTGCGCCGACCGCGGTCGACCAGTCGCCTTCCGCCGCCGCCAGGAAGCCGAGCGCGGCCGACATGCCGCCGCTGGCGGCGCTCTCGGCCCCGATCGCGGTCGCGTATTCGCCCGACGCGTCGGTACCGTAGCCCACGGCGGTGGTCTCGAGCCCGGACGCGCTGCTGTCCGCGCCGATCGCGACGCTGCCATCGCCGCCGGCCGTCGCATCCGAGCCCGCAGCGAACGCGACGTCGCCGTCGGCGGCCGCTTCGCCCTCACCGGTGCCGGCGACATACTGGGCGGTCCCCTCCGCGACGGCGGCGACGGCATCGAGCTGCGCGCGATTGACCGCATCGGTGGCCTGCTCGCCCGCGGCCACGTTGACGATCTGGCGCTCCTCGCCTTCGGCGCCGACGGACACCGTGTTGGCGCGGGTCGCGCGCGCGTTGGCCCCCAGCGCGACGCTGTCGGCCGCGATCGCCCGCGCATTCGCACCGAGCGCGAGCGCTTGGTTGGCCGTGGCCCGCGCGGAGGCACCGAATGCCCCCGATGCGAACCCGGTGGCGACCGTCTGCGTGCCCACCGCGGTGGCGGTCATGCCGCCCGCCTGCGCCGCGCCACCGATCGCCACCGCGCCCGCCGCAGCGCTCGCATCCCCGGGCACGATGCACTCGTAGGTCACGCCTTCGACGACGCAGGGTTCCGTTCCGTCGATCGTGACCCCGGCCGCCTGGGCCCAGGCGCCCGGCATGACCGCCATCAGTGCCAGCGCCAGCAACGCCGGACGCGCGCCGCGGCCCACGACCACGGTCGTGCCGACGCCGTCGCCCGTGGCGAGTTCGGAAGCCACGACGACCTGGCCGAGCGACTTGTTCCACACCTTGCGATAGATCCGGTTCATGCGGGCTTCCCCTCGAAGTGCTTGTTGGGCTGATGGATGGGCGAAGAAAAAGCCGCGGGTCGACGGTCGACCAGGCGGCTTTGCGATGGAATTCAGGCGGGGCGGGGGCCGGCGACCCCCACACGGACACGTGGGATGACGCGGCTTTCATGAATGCGGAATGTACGCAACTTGAACCGTCCCCAAACGACCGACCGGATGCCGACTCTCGCCAGCCTGACGTCCGGCGTCAAGGGTTGCCGCATACCGACGTGCGACCGGAACGCGGGCGTCGTGGCGGGCCGGATGTGCCGAGTGCCACCAGGAGTCCTCGCCCCCCACCGGCAACCCCATGAATCCACGAGGGAAATCCTGCGCCCGGCAGGAGCGCGACGGATGCCCGGGTGCTGCAGGCGACGGGTTCGCGGTCCCGCAAACGATCAGGGGCCCGGATCGCTCCGGGCCCCTATCTGGATGGGTTTGCGCGAAAAGTGACGAATCGTGTCAGTTCAGGCCAGATGCCTGCGCGCGTTGTGGAACATCCGCAGCCATGGACTGTCGTCCGGCCAGTCTGCCGGCGCCCAGCTGAGGTTGACCGTGCGCGGCGTGCGCTCGGGATGCGGCATCAGGATCGTCGCGCGGCCATCGTCCGAGCACAGCCCGGCGATCGCGTCCTGCGAGCCGTTGGGATTGGCCGGGTAGCGGGTGGCCGGCGTGCCGTCCCCCTCGACGTAGCGCAGCGCGACGCGTGCCGATGCACGTGCGGCCGCATCGTCGAACTGCACGCGGCCTTCGCCGTGCGACACCGCGACGGGGATGCGCGAGCCCGTCATGCCCGCCAGGAACAGCGACGGCGAGTCGACGACCTCGAGCAGGCCCACGCGCGCCTCGAACTGCTCGCTGCGGTTGCGCAGCAACCGCGGCCAGTGCTGCGCGCCGGGGATGATCGCCTTGAGCTGGGACAGCATCTGGCACCCGTTGCACACGCCCAGCGCGAAGGTGTCGCCCCGCGCGAAGAACGCCGCGAACGCGTCGCGCAGCTGCGCGCGCTCGAGCACCGACGTGGCCCAGCCGCGCCCGGCACCGAGCACGTCGCCGTAGCTGAAGCCGCCGCACGCCGCCAGGCCCTGCATCGACGCCAGATCCACCCGGCCCTCGATCAGGTCGCTCATGTGCACGTCGATCGCGGCGAAACCCGCGCGGTCGAACGCGGCCGCCATCTCGATCTGGCCGTTGACGCCCTGCTCGCGCAGGATCGCCACGCGCGGCTTCGCGCCGGTGGCGACGAAGGGCGCCTGCGCCGGGTCGAAACGCAGCACCGGGCGTAGGCCCGGCGCCGCGAAGTCGCGCGCGGACGCGCGCTCCTCGTCCGCGCATTCGGGGTTGTCGCGCAGCGCCTGCATCGCATGGGTCACCGACCACCACGCGTCGAACAGCGCTTCCCACTTCCATTCGGCCAGCAGGTCCTCGCCGTCGAGCACGCGGATCGTCGCCGAGGACGTGGGCCGGGCGATGCGCTGTGCGCATTCGATCAACCCGTGGCGCTCGACGAGGTCGGCGAACTCGGCGCGGTCCCCGGACGCGATCTGCACGACCGCGCCCAGTTCCTCGGAGAACAGCGTGCGCACCGCATCGCGCTGGCGCGCATCGCCCCAGCCCTCGAGATCGATCTCCAGGCCCTGGCGCGAGCAGAACGCCATCTCGCACAGCGCGGCGAACGCGCCGCCGTCGGAGCGGTCGTGGTAGGCCAGCAGCAGGCCGGCCTCGCGCGCATCGCAGATCAGTTCGAAGAACGCCTTCAGGCGCGCCGGATCGTCGACGTCCGGACATGGACCGCCGAACGCACCGAAGCACTGCGACAGCACCGAGCCGCCGAGCCGCTGCTTGCCGGCGCCCAGGCCGATCAGCCACAGCTCGCTCGCCGGCTCGCGCGCCAGCAGCGGCGTCAGCTGCGCACGCACGTCGGGCACCGGCGCGAACGCGCTGACGATCAGCGAGACCGGCGAGACGACCTTGTGGCTCGGGGGACTCGGGGTTCGGGATTCGGGATTCGAAGAAGCGGGCGCCCCGGTCGCGGAGGCATCCGCAGCCGTTCCACCCCCGAATCCCGAATTCCCGACACCGGCTTCGACCCACTGCGTCTGCATCGACAGCGAGTCCTTGCCGACCGGGATCGACAGGTCGAGCGCGGGGCACAGTTCCATCGCGACCGCGCGGACGGCGTCGAACAGCCGCGCGTCCTCGCCGGGGTGGCCGGCGGCCGCCATCCAGTTGGCCGACAGCTTGACCCGGTGCAGCGTCTCCACCGGCGCGGCGCACAGGTTGGTGATCGCCTCGCCGACGGCCATGCGCGCAGCGGCGGCGGCATCGATCAGCGCCAGCGGCGTGCGCTCGCCGATCGCCATCGCCTCGCCGGTGAAACCGTCGAAGTCCGACAACGTGATCGCGCAGTCGGCGACCGGCAGCTGCCACGGGCCGACCATCTGGTCGCGCGCGGTCAGCCCGCCCACCGAACGGTCGCCGATCGTGACCAGGAACTGCTTGGCCGCGACGGTCGGGTGCGCGAGCACGCGCAGGCCCGCCTCGTGCAGGTCGATCGCGCGGGTGTCCACGGCCGGCCAGCGGTGCGGCGACGGGCGCGTACTGTCGCGATGCATCTTCGGCGCCTTGCCGAACAGCACGTCCATCGGCAGGTCGATTGGGTGAGGATGCGCCGCTTGCGCGGCATTGCCGCGCGGCGTGTCCGAACGCCCGGCGTGCTGCGCCGGGCCGGGCGCGTCAGCTGTGGGGAATACGCCGTAACCGACCGTCAGGTGCTCCTCGGCGGTGGCCACGCCGACGACCGCGAACGGGCAGCGCTCGCGCGCGCAGATCGCGGTGAAGTCGTCGACGCGGTCCTGCGGAATGCCCAGGACGTAGCGCTCCTGCGACTCGTTGCACCACAGTTGCATCGGCGACAGCGACGGGTCGTCGCTGGGCACGCGGTCCAGGTCGATGCGGCCGCCCACGCCCGAGTCGTGCAGCAGTTCGGGAATCGCGTTCGACAGCCCGCCGGCACCGACGTCGTGGAACCACAGGATCGGATTGCGCTCGCCGAGCGCGACGCAGCGGTCGATCACCTCCTGGCAGCGGCGCTCCATCTCCGGGTTGTCGCGCTGCACGGAGGCGAAATCCAGGTCCTCGGCGCTTTCGCCCGAGGCCACCGAACTGGCGGCGCCGCCGCCCAGGCCGATCAGCATCGCCGGACCGCCGAGCACGACGACCGCGTCGCCCGGCGACAGGCGCTTCTTCTCGACCATCGTGCGATCGATCGCGCCCAGTCCGCCGGCGAGCATGATCGGCTTGTCGTAGCCGCGCTGCAGCCCGTCCTCGCCCTCGGCCAGCTCGAAGCTGCGGAAGTAGCCCAGCAGGTTCGGCCGGCCGAACTCGTTGTTGAACGCCGCGCCGCCGAGCGGACCGTCGAGCATGATCTCCAGCGCCGGTGCCATGCGCGGGTTGAGCGCGCGCGCGCCCTCCCAGGGCTGCGGCAGCGTCGGGATGCGCAGGTGCGAAACCGTGAACCCGGTCAGGCCGGCCTTGGGCTTGCCGCCGCGGCCGGTCGCGCCTTCGTCGCGGATCTCGCCGCCCGCACCGGTGGCCGCGCCGGCAAACGGCGAGATCGCCGTCGGGTGGTTGTGGGTCTCGACCTTGATGCAGAACGCACTGCCCTGCAGCGGCTCGCTGCGGTACTCGAACAACACCGGGTCGGGCCGGAAGCGGCGCGCCGGATAGCCTTCCACCACCGCCGCGTTGTCGCTGTAGGCCGACAGCGTGTGTTCGGGCGTCTGGGCGTGGGTGTGGCGGATCATGCGGAACAGCGACTGCGGCTGCGCCTCGCCGTCGATGCTCCACGTGGCGTTGAAGATCTTGTGGCGGCAGTGCTCGGAATTGGCCTGCGCGAACATCATCAGCTCGACGTCCGACGGCGCACGTCCGAGCGCGCCGAAGCGCTCGCGCAGGTAGTCGATCTCGTCGTCGGCCAGCGCCAGGCCCAGCCGCGCATTCGCGGCCTCGAGGCCGTCGAGCGGGATGCGCTCAAGCGAACCACGCGCCGGCTCGGCGAACAACGCCTGCGCCGCGTCGACGTCGTCGAGCAGCGACTGGGTCATCGGATCGTGCAGCAGCTTGGAGACCGCGGCGCGCTCGGCCGGCGCATCGGGCCAGCCGAGCAGGTCGATGCGCAGCCCGCGCTCGACCCGGTGGACCGGCAATCCGGCGCCGCGCAACAGCTCGCCGGCCTTGCTCGCCCACGGCGAGATCGTGCCCAGCCGCGGCGAGACCGTGCGCGACACCGCGCCCGGCGCCAGCGCCGGACCGGGGCCGGCGTCGACCTGGAGCAGCCGTCGCAGCGTGGCGTCGTCGGGCGTGTGCCCGGGCTCGGCCTCGACGAAGTAGACGTGCCAGGCATCGGCGACGCGCAGCGCCGGCGAGACCGCTTGCAGACGCGCTTCAAGCCGCTCGCGTCGGAACGGCGACAGGGCCTGCTGGCCCTCGAGGACGATCATGTCCGGGCAAACCGTGATCCAGGGCCGCCCATTGTAGCCAATGGCCGGGCGCGCCGCCGGGTCCGGCGACGCGCGGACGGCCTCAGGGCGTGCCGGCCTCGCTGGCCAGGCGCTGCAGCGCGGCGAGCAGCTGGTCGGGCGGCATGTAGCCGGGCATCTGGGTCCCGTCCTCGGCGACGATCATCGGCGTGCCGGTCAGCCCCGCGCGCTGGCCCAGCGCGTAGTGCGCGGCCACCGGGTTGTCGCAGGCCTGCGCGTTCACGCGGCGGCCGGCCTTGGCATCGGTGAGCGCCTTGCGGCGGTCGTCGGCGCACCAGACCGACTCCATCAGCCGGAAGTCGTCGCTGCCCGGCCCCATGCGCGGGTAGGCCAGATACTCGATGGCGATGCCGCGCTTGTTGTATTCGGCGATGTCGTCGTGCAGGCGGCGGCAGTAGCCGCATTCGACGTCGGTGAACACCGAAACGGTGTACTTCGGATTGGCCGGCGCGAAGATGATGCGCTGTTCCTCCGGCACCTCCGACAGCAGCCGCTTGCGCAGCTGCGACAGGCCCGACTGGCTCAGATCGCGCTTTTCCTGCGCATCGAACAGGCTGCCCTGCATGACGTAGCGGCCGTCGTTGCTGACGTACAGCACCTGGCCGGCGACGATCACTTCCTGGAAGCCGGGCAGCGGCGCGTCGTCGATGCTCTCGATCGACACCCGCGGATTGATCGACAGGATGGCGTTGCGCGCGCTCGCGGCCGGCGTACCCGGCGGCGGAGGCGGCGCCTCCGCGGCCGTGGCAGCAGGCGGCTGCGGCGACGCGGCGGTCGCGTCGGGCGCGCTCGTGCCCTGGGCACAGGCGGACAGGCTGAAGGCGCTGAACAGGGCGAACACGTATCGCTTCATCGCATCGGGCTACCGCGGACGGAGGAACTCCGGGACCGGCGATTCTGGCACGAAGCGGGGACCGGGGATCGACCCGGGGGCCTTGCGATCGCATTGGTGTTCACGGGCAGAATGGCGAACGGGGCATCCGGGTGCCCGGCGCCGCAGGGGGCAGGCGCCGTGTCGATCACGATGCCCGCAGCCGCCCCCACCCGGCGCCTGCGGCGCCGACCCCCCCCCCCCGCAAGCGGAGGAGGTAACCCGCGCGCGGCCCTGCTTTTCGACCCCTTCCCCCGCCTGCGGGGCATTGCGCCCTTGACGGGTGGAAGGTTGGGATGAGGTGCATTTCGCGATCCTGTGTCCGCAGGCGGGGAAGCGATGCGACCTGCACGTCGGATCGTGGTCTTCCGCGCGATCGGCGTCGAACTGTTATCGGCTGTTCGTTCCGGCGCTCGCCCGGCCTCGCGAAGCACGCGAGGCGTTCGCCCCCGTCACGCGGCATGCCGCCTCGGAGTCGATACGCCCCGCCGCCATCCATGGCGGAACCTGGTCACCTGATGAGCGCCCTGCCCGGCCATCCTTGGCCAGGCGTTCGCGCATGCGCGCGGTCGGCGTCGAGTTGGTATCGGCTATTCGTTCCGGCGCCTGCCCGGCCTCGCGAAGCACGCGAGGCGTTCGCCCCCGTCACGCGGCATGCCGCCTCGGAGTCGATACGCCCCGCCGCCATCCATGGCGGAACCTGGTCACCTGATGAGCGCCCTGCCCGGCCATCCTTGGCCAGGCGTTCGCGCATGCGCGAGCCAGTGGCTCGCAAGCGCATGCGCTCACCCCCTCGGATGGTGGGTGGCGTGGAGGCGCTTGAGGTGTTCTCGGGCGACGAGGGTGTAGATCTGCGTCGTCGACAGCGAACTGTGGCCGAGCAGCATCTGCAGCGCGCGCAGGTCGGCGCCGTGGTTGAGCAGGTGGGTGGCGAAGCTGTGGCGCAGGCCGTGCGGGCTGATGCGCGCCGGGTCGATGCCCGCGACCGCCGCGTAGCGCTTGACCAGCGCCCAGAACTGCTGCCGGGTCAACGGCAGGCGCCGGGCGGTCAGGAACAGCGGCGTCCCGCCCTGGGCGTCGGCCGGCAACGGCTTGCCGCCGGCCAGCACCGGGCGGGCCTCGGCGAGATAGCGCTGCAACCAGTGCTGGGCCTCCTCGCCCAGCGGCACCAGCCGCGTGCGCTCGCCCTTGCCGGTCACCCGCAGCGCGCCCTGGCGCAGGTTGACGCCGTTCGCCGGCAGGCCGGTGAGCTCGCTGACGCGCAGGCCGCAGGCGTACATCAGCTCGAGCATCGTGCGATCGCGCAGGCCGGCCGCCGAGCCCACGTCGGGGGCGGCGAGCAGGGCCTCGATCTGCGACTCGCCCAGCGCCTTGGGCAGCGGCCGCGGCAGCTTCGGCGGTTCGAGCAGGGCGGTCGGGTCGTCGGCCCGTCCGTGCCGACGCTGGCGATCGGCGTAGAACGCCCGCAATGCCGACAGCAGCCGCGCGTTGCTGCGCGGCGACCAGCCGTGCCGCGTGCGCCAGGCCAGGTACCCGAACAGCGCGGCGCGGTCGGCGCGGGCGATGCCGCCATCGCGCCCGTCGCGCCAGCGCGCGAGGCCCTCGAGATCGCGCCGGTACGCGTCGCCGGTCTGGGTCGCGATGCCGGTGTCGGCCCAGAACGCATCCAGGAAGTCCTCGATCACGCGGCGATCGTCGTCGCGCAGCGGCGGCAGGGCGACCACGAGGGCGCGGCGTTCGGCGGGCGTGGCGGTCGCATGCGTCATCGTGCGCAGCTTAGGGCCTCGACGCGTGCGCGGCACCCGTCCGGCGCGCACGCTCGCCGCGCCGGCGCCGGTTCGCGCGCCGCAGCCGCTATGCTGTCGCGATGCCCGCATCGCCACCGCCTTCCGCCGCCGCGTCCCCGGCCGCACGCCCCTGGATCGGCTGGCGGATGCTGGCGCTGGTCTACGACCTGTGGCCCGCGCTCGCGTTGTGGTTGCTGCTCTCGGCGCTGTTCACCGCCGGCTACACGTTCGCGGGCCACCACGACCCGCACGAGAACATCCCGCCGATGAGCGCACTGCAGTGGCTGCTGTGGCTGTGCTGCTGGCTGGCGACCGGGGCCTACGCGGTCGCGAGCTGGCGCCATGGCGGGCAAACCCTGGGCATGCGACCCTGGCGCATCCGCGTGCGCGGCCACGATGGCGGGCAGCCGAGTCTGCGTGCGCTGTGGCTGCGCTTCGCGGTCGGGACGGTGTCGCTGCTGGCCGGCGGGCTTGGCTTCTGGTGGGCATGGATCGACCGTGACCGGCTGACCTGGCACGACCGCGCCAGCGGGACGCGCATCCTCCGCGAACCACGCCGTCCGTCCGCCTGACGCGGCGGCGGTCCGGCGAGCGCGCATCATCGCGATACGCGCACGCGTCGATCAGGCGCTGCGCCGCCGGAACAGCAGCCAGGACACCAGCAGCATCACCGCCGGAGGCAGCAGGTAGGCGAGGCGGAAATCGATCCGGTAGACGGCGGCGAACTTCACCACCTGCATCTGCGTCAGCCAGAAGCCGAGCGCGAACACCACGCCGATGAACAGCCGCTTGCCCGCATTGCCGCTGCGCAGCGAGCCGAACGCGAACGGGATCGCGGCCAGGCACAACGCGAGCACGTTCAGCGGGTAGAACCAGCGGCCCCAGTAATGCTCCTCGAACTCGCCCGCGTCGAGCTGGTTGCGCTTGCGGTACTCGATGCCCGCGCGCAGCTCGCTCGAGGGCATGTAGCGCGGGCGCCAGATGCTGCTGGCGCTGGCCGCCAGCGTCGAGGCGTCGAGCTGCGAGGCCCAGTGTTCCTCCAGCGCCTCGGTCCGGGTCACCGCGCGCGGCTCGAACCACGTGCGCTGCACCTCGCGCAGCAGCCAGCCGTCGGCGCCGTGCTCGGCGGTCTTGGCATGCGCGACGGACTCGAGCCGGCCGTCGCTGGCGAATTCGAACAGCCGCACGTCCTGCAGCTGGATGCGACTGCCGCCCGCCTCGGCGATCTCGCTGCCGTTCTGCGCATTGAGGAAGGTGTCGCCCTCGCGCGCCCACAGGCCGGAATACCGGCCGACCACCATGTTGTTCGAGCGCTGGGCCGACTTCATGCTGTCGGCGTTGCGCTGCGCCATCGGGCCAAGCGTCTCGCCGTTGACCACCATCAGCGCGGTCAACACCAGCAGCGGCAGCGCCACCGAGATGCTCAGCCGCGTCCGCGACAGGCCCAGCGCGCGCATCGCAATCAGTTCCGAGGTGGCCGCAAGCTGCCCCAAGCCCATCAGCGAGCCGATCACCGCGGCCGTGGGGAACATCACGTAGGCGCGGCGCGGCAGCGTCTGCGCGATGTAGGCCACGGCCGACAGGTAGGTGTAGTCGCCCTGCCCGACCGCACCGATCTCGTTGACGCCGGCCATCAGGGCGTCCAGCCCCACCAGCACCACCCAGGTCGCGAACACCGCGATGGTGACCACGCGGGCGACGTACAGGTCGTGGATGCGCAGCAGCGGCCTCATCGCGCGCGCCTCCACTTCGGTGCGACGACCCGGCCGTCGCGGAAGTACAGCCAGGCGCCGAAGCCCAGCAGCGGCAGCACCAGCCACCACAGGCCGAGCGCGACCGGGATCCGGCCCTCGCCGACCCAGTCGGTGCCCAGCATCATCAGGTTCATGCCCAGCACGTAGGCCAGGAAACCCATCATCATCCGGCCGTAGCGGGCCTGGCGCGGCGGGCTGCGCGCCAGCGGCACGGCCAGCAGCGCGAACGCCAGCGCCAGCAGCGGCGGCGCCAGTCGGAAGTGCAGCTGCGCATGCGCCTCGGGCCGCGCGTCGCCCAGCAGCGCCAGCGTCGGCTTGAGCTCGGGGTCGTCGCCATCGGCGCTCAGGTCGGCGGTCGGCAGCCGGATCTCGTTGCTGGCGTAGCGCATCAGCCGGTAGTCGAGCCCGGCGTCGAGCGGGCCCTCGACGCGGAAGCCCCCGTCCAGGCGCAGGAAGCGCTCGGCGCCCTCGACGCTCAGCTCGCCGCTCAGCGCGGTGGTCACGTCCATGCGGCCTTCGTCCTGCCGGTAGACGAACACCCGGCCCAGCCGGCTGCCGTCGTCGGACATCGCATTGACGTAGACCACGCCGTTGCCGCCGGGGAATTCGACGAACCGGCCGGCCTCCAGCCCCGAGACGAGCAGGCTGCGCTGGCCGGCCTCGATCATCTGCTGCGAGTAGGCCCGGGCCCACGGCCCCAGCCACAGCGAGCAGGCGCCGATGAACAGCGCCATCGGCACCACGACCAGCGCCAGCGGCCGCAGCAGGCGCACCGGGCCGACGCCGACCGAGGTCAGCACCGGCATCTCCGAATCGCGGTACAGGCGCCCGAACGCCAGCATCAGGCCGAGCATCAGACCCAGCGGCAGGATCAGCGGCAGGTAGTTGATGACCTGCAGGCCCAGCTGGGCCAGCATCAGGCCGGCCGGCACCCGGCCGCGCGCGATGTCGCCGAGCACGTCGGCGAACACCCCGCCGAGGCTGACGATCATCAGCACCACCAGCGCCGCGAAGGTCGCCTGGGCAAATTCGCGGAACAGGTAGCGGTCGAGCTTCGGCATCGGGCGCGGGGGCTTTGCTTTAGACTTGGGAGTTCGTCCAGCCGCGCCTTCACGACGCATCTGCGACGGCGCAGCCTGTCACAGGCGACGCCCGCTGGACCGTGAAGTGTACCGATCACCCCATGGAATCTGGTTGATGACCCTCGAATTCTCCCTGAACCGCGACACGCCCTCCACCCTGTCGAGCGACTGCGTGGTCGTCGGCATCTTCGCCGACGGTCCGCTGTCGGGCGCGGCGGAGAGCATCGACACCGCCAGCGGCGGCCGCCTGTCCGCGCTCGCCCAGCGCGGCGACCTGCCCGGCAAGCCCGGGCGCACCACGCTGCTGCACGACCTGCCCGGCGTGACCGCGCCGCGCGTGCTCACGGTCGGCCTGGGCGAGCGCGCCAAGTTCGGCGCCGCGCAGTACATCCGCGCCGTCGGCGACGCGATCCGCGCGCTCAAGGACGGCACGGCCACGAACGCCGCGATCGCGCTGGCCGACCTCGAGGTCGCCGGCCACGACACGGCGTGGAAGATCCGCCAGGCGGCGATCGCCGCCGACCATGCCGCCTACCGCTACGTCGCCACGCTGGGCGCGCGCAACAAGAAGCGCGAGCCCGCGGCGCTGGCCGCCATCTCGATCGTCGGCGACGACGCGCAGGCCCTCGCGCAGGGCAAGGCGATCGCCGCGGGCGTGAAGTTCGCGCGCGAGCTCGGCAACCTGCCGCCGAACGTCTGCAACCCGGCCTACCTCGCCGAGCAGGCGCGCACGTTCGCCGACCGCTTCGACAAGGCCTCGTGCGAGGTCCTGGAGGAGGCGCAGATGGAGGCGCTGGGCATGGGCTCGCTGCTGGCGGTCGCGCGCGGCTCGGCCAACCGCCCCCGCCTGGTCGTGCTGAGCTGGAAGAACGGCGGCGACGCCAAGCCCTACGTCCTCGTCGGCAAGGGCATCACCTTCGACACCGGCGGCGTCAACCTCAAGACGCAGGGCGGCATCGAGGAGATGAAGTTCGACATGTGCGGCGCGGCCACGGTCATGGGCACGTTCGTGTCCGCGGTGGGCCTGGACCTGCCGATCAACCTGCACGTCGTGGTACCGGCGGTCGAGAACGCGATCGACGGCAACAGCTATCGCCCGTCCGACGTCATCACCAGCATGTCGGGCAAGACCATCGAGGTCGGCAACACCGACGCCGAGGGCCGGCTGATCCTGTGCGACGCGCTGACCTACGCCGAGCGCTTCGAGCCGGCCGCACTGGTCGACGTCGCCACGCTGACCGGTGCGTGCATGGTCGCGCTCGGCTCGCAGGCCACCGGCCTGATGAGCAAGCACGACGATCTGGCCGCCGAGCTGCTGGCCGCCGGCGAGCACGTCTTCGACCGCGCCTGGCGTCTGCCGCTGTGGGACGAATACCAGTCGATGCTCGATTCCAACTTCGCCGACGTCTACAACATCGGCGGCCGCTGGGGCGGCGCGATCACGGCCGGCTGCTTCCTCTCGCGCTTCACGGAAGGACAGCGCTGGGCCCACCTCGACATCGCCGGCAGCGCCAGCGGCAGCGGCAAGATGGCCTACGCCACCGGCCGCCCCGTCGGCCTGCTGTCGCAGTGGCTCATGGACCGTGCCTGAGGCACCGTCGATGCGCCCGGGATTCGGGACGGGGGACCGGGGATTAGGAGAAGCCCGGTCCCGTTCTTCCGAATCCCGACCCCCGAATTTCCGATCCCTGCCCGCATGCGCGCCGACTTCTATCTGATCGCCAAGCCCCGGTTCCGCGACGAGCCGCTGCGGCTGGTCTGCGAACTGGTGCGCAAGGCCTATGCCGCGCAGCAGTGGACGCTGGTGCTCGCGCGCGACATGGCGCAGGCCGAGATGCTCGACGACATGCTGTGGGACATGGGCGAGGACGCGTACATTCCGCACCAGATCGCCGGCACCGACGACGAGGACGACGAGGCGCCGGTGCTGATCGCGGCTCCCGGCGCCGACACCCCGATGCGCGCGCTGGTCATCAACCTGCGCGACGCCGCGGTCGACGGCGGCTTCGAGCGCGTGCTCGAGGTCGTCCCCGCCGACGACTCGGCCCGCGAGCCCCTGCGCGAGCGCTGGCGCCACTACAAGGCTGCCGGACTCGAGGTGTCCAAGCACGACATGTGAGTGGAGGGCCGGGATCCGAGATTGGGGATTCGGGATTCGAGCGATGAATCCCGCCCCGCTCCGGAGCCCCGCCTTCCCAATCCCGAATCCCCACTTCCGAATCCCGACGCCCCATGCCCCTCGCCTCCAGCTACGACCCCGGTTCCTTCGAAGCCCGCCTGTACGCCGAATGGGAGGCCGGCGGGGTGTTCGCGCCGCAGGGCGACGGGCCGGCCTACACGATCCTGCTGCCGCCGCCCAACGTCACCGGCACGCTGCACATGGGCCACGCGTTCCAGCACACGCTGCAGGACGCGCTGGTGCGCTACCACCGGATGCGCGGCTACCGCACGCTGTGGCAGATGGGCACCGACCATGCCGGCATCGCGACCGAAATGGTGGTCTCGCGCAACCTCAAGCTCGCCGGCAGCAGCGACACGCGCGATTCGCTGGGCCGCGAGCGCTTCATCGAGAAAGTGTGGGAGTGGAAGACCGAGTCGGGCGGCACGATCGAGCGCCAGATGCGCCGGCTGGGCGCGTCGGGCGACTGGTCGCGCACGACGTTCACGATGGACCCGCAGCCGTCCCAGGCGGTCGTCGAGGCCTTCGTGCGCCTGCACGAGCAGGGCCTGATCTACCGCGGCCAGCGCCTGGTCAACTGGGATCCGGTGCTCAAGACCGCGATCTCGGACCTTGAGGTCGTCAGTGAGGAGGAGGACGGCTTCCTGTGGGAAATCCGCTATCCGCTGGCCGACGGCGCGACCTATGAACACGTCGAGACCGACGCCGACGGCCACGAGACGCTGCGCGAGACGCGCGACCATCTGGTCGTGGCCACCACGCGTCCGGAAACGATGCTCGGCGACACGGCGGTCATGGTGCACCCGGAGGATCCGCGCTACGCGCAGCTGATCGGCAAGACCGTGGCACTGCCGCTGACCGGCCGTACGATCCCCGTGATCGGCGATGCCTACGTCGACCGTGCCTTCGGCACCGGCGTGGTCAAGGTGACCCCCGCGCACGACTTCAACGACTACCAGGTCGGCCAGCGCCACGGCCTGCCGACGATCAACCTGTTCACGCCCGAGGCCGCGCTCAACGACGCGGCGCCCGAGCGCTTCCGCGGCTTGGACCGCTTCGACGCGCGCAAGGCCGTGCTCGCCGAACTCGAAGCCGAAGGGCTGATGCTGGAGGCACGTCCGCACAAGCTGCAGGTGCCGCGCGGCGACCGCACCGGCCAGGTCATCGAGCCGTATCTGACCGACCAGTGGTTCGTCGCGATGGACGGCCTGGCCCAACGCGGCCTGGAACTGGTCGAGAGCGGCGCGGTCAGGTTCGTCCCGCCGAACTGGACCAGCACCTATCGCCACTGGATGGAGAACATCCAGGACTGGTGCATCAGCCGCCAGCTGTGGTGGGGCCACCGCATCCCGGCGTGGTACGACGCGGCAGGCAACATCTATGTCGCCCGCACCGAAGCCGAGGCGCGTGAGAAGGCGGGCCTGGGGCCGGACGTCGCGCTGACACAGGACAGCGACGTGCTAGAGACCTGGTTCTCGTCGGGCCTGTGGCCGATCGGCACGATGGGCTGGCCGGACGCGACGGCGATGGGCGAACGCGGCTTCGCGCACTTCGTGCCCTCGAGCGTGCTGGTCACCGGCTTCGACATCATCTTCTTCTGGGTGGCGCGGATGATCATGCTGACCGACCACCTGGTCGGCCAGGTGCCGTTCCGCGACGTCTACATGACCGGCCTGGTCCGCGACAAGGACGGCCAGAAGATGTCCAAGTCGAAGGGCAACGTGCTCGACCCGCTCGACATCATCGACGGCATCGCGATCGAGGACCTCGTCGCCAAGCGCACCACCGGGCTGATGAAGCCCAAGGACGCGCCGAAGATCGAGAAGGCCACGCGCAAGGAGTTCCCCGAGGGCATCGCCGCGCACGGCGCCGACCCACTGCGCTTCACGATGGCCGCGCTCGCCGGCCCCGGCCGCGACATCAAGTTCGACCTCGGCCGGGCCGAGGGCTACAAGAACTTCTGCAACAAGCTGTGGAACGCGACGCGCTTCGTGCTGATGAACACCGAGGGCTTCGCCCCCGCGGCCGACGCCGCCTGGCCGGTGACCGACACCGAGCAGTGGATCCTGTCCCGGCTCGACAAGGTCGCCAACGAGGCCCGCACGCACTTCGAGAGCTACCGCTTCGACCTGCTCGCGCAGACGTTGTACGAATTCGCCTGGAACCAGTTCTGCGACTGGTTCGTCGAGCTCGCCAAGCCCGCGCTGTCGGGCACCGACGCGGCGGCCGCCGACAGCACCCGTCGCACGCTGCTGCACGTGCTCGAATCGCTGCTGCGACTGCTGCACCCGCTGATCCCGTTCGTCACCGAGGAACTGTGGCGCCAGGTCGCGCCGCGGCTGGGCATCGAGGCGACGACGATCTCGCTGCGCCCTTACCCGCAGGCCGATGCGCAGGCGGTGGCCGCGTATTCCAAGGCCGACGCCGACGTCGAGTGGCTCAAGCAGATGGTCAGCGCACTGCGCCGCATCCGCAGCGAGCTGGGCGTGTCGCCGTCGCGCCAGATCGTGCTGCTGACGCGCGAGGACCACCCGCTGTCGACCGAGCGCCTGCACCGCTTCGATTCGCAGCTGCGCTTCCTCGTCCGGCTCGAGCGCATCGACCGGCTCGAGGGCGACCCGCCGCCGGCGGCGACCGCGCTGGTCGGCGAACTCGCGCTGTACGTGCCGCTCGAAGGGCTCGTCGACCTCGACGCCGAGCGCGTGCGCCTGGACAAGGAGCTCAAGCGCGTCGAGGGCGAGCTGGCCAAGTGCCACGGCAAGCTGTCGAACGAGACCTTCGTCAGGAACGCGCCGATGACGGTCGTCGAACAGGAGCGCCAGCGCCTGGCCGACTGGACCGCGCAACGCGACGCGCTCGCGGCCCAGCGCGCGCGGCTGTAAGGCGACGCGCGCGCGACGCAGCGGGTGATGATGCGGTGCCTGCGGGTGCGCCTGCCGGGTACCGCGCCCAATCGCGGCCCGATATCCGCTTGGTGGTCACGGCACCCGGCAGGCGCTGGACGCATTGCGAGAGCGGATCGGAGAGCAGGACGACCCGATGCCGGCGCGATGCGATTCTCGACACAGAACGCACGGACGGGAGTGCCCGCACACGGGATTGCGGTGGAACACGCCGATGCATCGGAACACGGCGCGTCGTCGCGCCGGCGCCTTAGAATCGAGGCATCTCCGCACCGTGGGGCCGCGATGTCCGCTTCTTCCGACCATCCGCGCGTCGTCATCGTCGGCGGCGGCTTCGCCGGCCTCTGGGCCACGCGCGCCCTGGCCGGCGCACCGGTCCGCATCACGCTGATCGATCGCGGCAACCACCACCTGTTCCAGCCGCTGCTCTACCAGGTGGCGACCGCCGGGCTGTCGGCGCCGGACATCGCCGCGCCGCTGCGCCACATCCTGCGGCGCCAGCGCAACGTCGAGATCCGCATGGCCGAGGTCGAGGGCATCGATCCCGCCGCACGCACGCTCACGCTCGACGGCGGCATGACGCTCGGCTACGACCGCCTGGTGCTGGCGGCCGGCGCCACCCACGCCTACTTCGGCAACGACCAGTGGGCGCCGCACGCGCCGGGCCTGAAGACGCTCGACGACGCGCTGCACTTGCGTCGCCGCATGCTGCTGGCCTTCGAGCGCGCCGAGGCCGAGACCGATCCCGACGCCCGCGCCGCATGGCTGAGCTTCGCCATCGTCGGCGGCGGGCCGACCGGCGTGGAACTGGCCGGCACGCTGGCCGAGATCGCGCGCCATACGCTGCGCAGCGAGTTCCGCCACATCGACCCGGCGCTGGCCAGGGTACGCCTGCTCGAGGCCGGGCCGCGCGTGCTCGCGTCGTTCCCCGAGGACCTGTCGGCCCGGGCCCGCCGCCAGCTCGAGAAGCTCGGCGTGGAAGTGCTCACCGGCGAGCCGGTCGCCGACATCGACGCCGAGGGCTACCGGCTGGGCGACCGGCGGATCGCCGCGCGGACCGTGATCTGGGCGGCCGGCGTCGCCGCCTCGCCGCTGGGTGCATTGCTTAACACGCCGCGCGACCGCGCCGGCCGCCTGCGCGTCGAGCCGGACCTCACCGTGCCCGGCCACCCGGACATCTACGCGATCGGCGACATGGTCGCCGTCGACAGCGGCGGCCGCCAGGTGCCGGGCGTGGCGCCGGCAGCCAAGCAGATGGGCGAACACGCCGCGGCGAACCTGCGCGCCGACCTGGCCGGGCGGCCGCGGGCCCCGTTCGCCTATCGCGACTACGGCAACCTCGCCACGATCGGTCGCATGGCCGGCGTCGTGCACCTGGGCCGGCTCAAGCTCTCGGGCGCGCCTGCGTGGTGGTTCTGGCTGGTCGCGCACGTGTTCTTCCTGATCGGCTTCCGCAACCGCGTCGTCGTGCTGCTCAACTGGACGCTCGCGTACTGGACCCACCGGCGCGCGGCACGGATCATCTTCGGCCCGCCGCCTGAGGTCGGCCCCGACGCGCCGGTACACGACCGGCCGCTGCAGGCTTCGGATAGCATGGCCGCTCATCCGTCGACGCCGGACACGGCGCCGGACTGAGCCTTCTCCGATCCGGCCCGCCATGCTCGACATCTCGACCCACCATTTCCTGACCGCGCTCGGGGTCACCACCGCGGCCGGCCTGGCCACCGGCCTGGGCAGCCTGCTGGTGATCTTCGCCCGGCAGCCGAACGCCCGCCTGCTCGCCTTCGGGCTCGCGTTCGCGGCCGGCGCGATGGTCTACGTGTCGCTGACCGAGATCCTCGACAAGTCGATCCTCGCCTTCACCGAGGCCTACGGCGAGCAGCTCGGCTTCACCTGGGGCACGCTCGCGTTCCTGGGCGGCGTGCTGTTCATCGTCTCCATCGACCGGCTGGTGCCCAACCCGCACGAGCGCCTGGAGGTGGACGACCCCTACTTCCGCGAGCACAACGCCGGCTACATCAAGCGCGTCGGCCTGCTGACGGCGGTCGCGATCACCGCGCACAACTTCCCGGAAGGGCTGGCGACGTTCTTCGCCACGCTCGAGAACCCCGGCGTCGGCCTGCCGCTCGCGTTCGCCATCGCGATCCACAACATCCCCGAAGGCATCGCGATCGCGGTGCCGGTCTACTTCGCGACCAACAACAAGATCTACGCGTTCCTGGCGTGCCTGCTGTCGGGCCTGGCCGAGCCGCTGGGCGCGCTGATCGGCTATGCGTTGCTGCGTCCGTTTCTGTCCGAGCCCGTGTTCGGCACCGTCTTCGGCCTCATCGCCGGCGTCATGGTCTTCCTCGCGCTCGACGAACTGCTGCCCGCCGCCAAGCGCTACGCCAAGGGCCACGAGACCGTCTACGGCCTCGTCGCCGGCATGGCCGCACTGGCGTTGAGCCTGGTGCTGTTCAAGTGGTGAGGATGCATCAGGTTCGGCGCTGAAGACTCGCGCTGCGCGGACGTGATCCCACGGCGTCGCGCCCCTCGAACCATCCGAGCAGAGATCCAGACGGAAACGGCCCGCTTGCGCGGGCCGTCCTGGAACACCATCGATGGGCGCGGGCTCAGGCCGCGAACAGCGCCTTCATCTTCTTCAGCGCGTTGGCTTCGACCTGGCGGATGCGCTCGGCCGACACGCCGTACTCGTCGGCCAGTTCCTGCAGCGTCACCTTGTGCTCGTCGTCGAGCCAGCGGCGCCGGATGATGTCGCGCGAGCGGGCGTCGAGGTTGGCGAGCCCCGCGCGCAGCAGTTCGAGCTGGTCGGCCTCGCTGTCGCTGCGCTCGTACGCCTGGGCCGGGTCCTCGTCCTGCGCGACGAGGTAGGCCACCGGCGCCGGCGGTGCGTTGTCGTCGTCCTCGCCCGCCGGCGCGTCGAAGCCGATGTCGCGGCCCGACAGGCGCGACTCCATCTCCAGCACCTCGCGCTCGGACACGTTGAGGTCTGCGGCGACGGTGCGCACTTCCTCGGCGTTGAGCCAGCCCAGGCGGGTCTTGCTCTTGCGCAGGTTGAAGAACAGCTTGCGCTGCGCCTTGGTCGTGGCGACCTTGACGATGCGCCAGTTCTTGAGGATGAACTCGTGCATCTCCGCGCGGATCCAGTGCACGGCGAAGCTCACCAGCCGCACGCCGACATCCGGATCGAAGCGCTTGACGGCCTTCATCAGGCCGATGTTGCCTTCCTGGATCAGGTCGCCCAGCGGCAGGCCGTAGCCGTTGTAGCCGCGGGCGACGTGGACGACGAAGCGCAGGTGCGAATGGACCAGCTCGCGCGCCGCGTCCAGATCCTCGTGGTCGCGGTAGCGCTGGGCGAGGGCCTGCTCTTCCTCGACCGTCAGCACCGGGATCTGGTGCACGGCGCCGATGTAGGCATCGAGCGAACCCAGCGGGCTGGGAATCGGCAGGCTGTTGGCAACCAGGGCTTGGGTCATCGTCTGCGTGCTCATGAAAAGGATGGTAGCAGTCTCCAGTTATGACTGCTAAGGCCGCCGGAAGTTCCCGAGTGTTCCGGTCATGGAACGTTACGCGGGGTCTGGACAGGCTTCGTTCACGAAAACGGATGGATTCAGCGTGGGCCCGTTGCAGCACCGACGAGCGCCGACAGTGTGCCCGCCGCCACGCGAATCCACGATGAAAGTCAGCCCCAGGCCGCGATGCGCCGGATCGTGTCCCGGACGTCCGCGAGCGCCTGCGACTGTGCGGCGATGCGCGGGCGGCGGTCGAGCATGCACGCCAGCGCGGACGCCAGCAGCCGGGCGTGCGCCGCCTGGAGCGCGTCGCACTGCGCTGGCGCCAGCAGGCCCGCGGTCGCGGCGGCCTCCAGCAGCAGCGGGGTGGCCCTGGGGCCGAGCAGCGCCGGGTGCGTCGGGGCGCCCTGCAGGACCAGCGACTGGGCCAGGAACTCCAGGTCGACCAGTCCGCCGTCGCCCTGCTTGAGATCGAACCGGTCGGCAGTGGAGCGGTCGAGTTCGCCGCGCATGCGCCGGCGCATCGCCGCGATCTCCTCACGCAGCGCCGCCGGGTCGCGCGGCCGGGCCAGCGTGGCGTTGCGGACGGACTCGAACGCCTCGCGCATCGACGGCTCGCCGGCCACCACGCGCGCCCGGACCAGCGCCTGGTGCTCCCAGGTCCACGCGCGCCCGCGCTGGTACTCCGCATAGCTGGCCAGCGACGAGACCAGCAGCCCCTTGCCGCCGTCGGGGCGCAGGCGCACGTCGACGTCGTAGAGCCGGCCGCCGCCGGTGACCGTGCCCAGCAGCGCGACGATCTTCTGCGCCAGCCGAGCGGCCCAGCGCTGGGCGTCGAGCGGACGCGCGCCGTCCGACTGCGCGTCGGCCGGCGCGTCGTACAGGAACACCAGGTCGAGGTCCGAGCCGAACCCCAGCTCCTCGCCGCCGAGGCTGCCGTAACCGACCACCGCGAAGCGCGCATCCGGCAGCCGGCCGTGCGCGGCCGCGAGTTCGCGCATCGCCAGCGCCAGCACCACCTCGACCACCGCGTCGGCCAGCCAGGCGAGCTGGCGGGTCGCCGCCGGTGCGTCGAGCCGGCGGTCGAGCGTGGCCAGTGCGATCCGGAAGCTCAGCTGCTGGCGGATCTCGTTGAGCGAGAGCAGCGCGGCCTCCAGGTCGGGCTGCTGCAGGGCGCGCGCGCATTGCGCCGCCAGGCCCTTGCGCTCGGGCAGCGGCCCCTCGACGCGCGCGTCGAGCAGTTCGTCGAGCAGCAGCGGATGCGCGGCCAGGCGCTCGGCGAGGAACGCGCTGCGGGTCACTGCGTCCACCAGCCGCGCCAGCGCGGCCGGCTGCTCGTCGAGCAGGGCGAGATAGCTCGCGCGCCGCAGGATGTTGTGCAGCAGCGCCAGCAGTCGCCGCACCGCCTGCAAAGGCCGGTCGGCCGGCGCCGACGCCTGCAGCAGCACCGGCATCAGCCGGTCGAGCCGCGCACGGGCGTTGTCCGACAGGTCGCGCACGCTCGGCGAACGCGCGAAGTCGCGCAACGCGTCGGCGACGTTGCCCGCGTCGTCGAAGCCGGCGGCCGCCAGCGTCTGCGCATCGCCGCCATCGGGCAGTGCGCGCCACCAGGTCGCCAGGTCGCTGTCGGTGTTGACATGCCGCTGCTGGCTGCGGACCGCGAGCAGCGCGTCGAATTCGTGCGCGACGTGGCCGCGCTGGCGCCGCAACTCGGCATCGAGCGCGTCCCAGTCGGCGTACCCGAGCCCGGACGCGATCCGCAGTCGGTCGAGCGGATCGGCCGGCAACACGTGGGTCTGCGCATCACGCAGCATCTGCAACCGGTTCTCCAGCCGGCGCAGAAACCGGTACGCGGCCTGCAGCCGCGCCAACGCCTCGTCCGAGAGCTGGCCGGCCGCGTGCAGCGCCCGCAGCGCGGGCAGCAGCCGGCGCTCGCGCAGCGCCGGTTCCCTGCCGCCGCGGATCAGCTGCAGCGCCTGGGCCAGGAACTCGATCTCGCGGATGCCGCCGTCGCCGCGCTTGATGTCGTCGGCCAGCTCCCGGCGCGCGACCTCGGCGGCGATCATGTCCTTCATCTGCCGCAGGCCGTCGAGCGCGCCGAAGTCGAGGTAGCGGCGGTAGACGAACGGCCGCAGCAGGTCGAGGAACCGCGCGCCCGCCGCGACGTCGCCGGCCACCGGCCGCGCCTTCTGCCAGGCGTAGCGTTCCCAGTCGCGTCCCTCGCGCTGGAAATACTGCTCCATCGCTGCGAAGCTCAGCGCGATGCGGCCCGCGTTGCCGAACGGACGCAGGCGCAGGTCGACGCGATGGCAGAAGCCGTCGCCGGTGATCTCGTCGAGCAGCCGCGCCAACTGCTGCCCCAGCCGGGTGAAATAGTCCTCGGCCGCCAGCGGACGCGCACCGTCGCTCTCGCCGGCCGATTCGAAGCCGTAGACCAGGTCGATGTCGGAACTGAAGTTGAGTTCGCCGCCGCCGAGCTTGCCGAGTCCGAACACGACCAGGCGCACGACGCGCCCGTCGCCGTCGCGCACGACGCCGTGGCGGCCCGCGAACGCATGCTCGAGCGCATCGAGCGCGCACTGCAGACAGGCCTCGGCCAGCTGCGTGCTGCCGGCGAGCGTCGCGGCAACGTCGTCGATGCCATGCACGTCGCGCCAGATCAGCCGCGTCGAGCAGGCGAGCCGGTAGCGGCGCAGCAGCATCGGCCAGTCACCGCCGTTGCCGGCATGCAGTCGCGGCGGCGCGGGCGCCGTGTCGCCGTCGTCCGCCAGCAACGCCCGCAGCAGCTCGGGCTGGCGCTGCAGGACCTCGATCGCGACGTCGCTGGCGATCGCGACCGGGCGCAGGCGCGCCATCGCCGCGGCGTCGCCTCGCACGTCATCGGGCAGGCGGGCCAGCAGGCGTTCGACATGCGCATCGAGCGCGGCACGGGGATCGGCGGTCATCCCGCCATCATGACAGTGGCCGCCGGTCCGAAACAGGAGACGCTCACTTCCACGACCGAGAAGAAGCGTCAAAGAAGGCTCTTCTCCCAAACTAGCGGAATGGACGTTCCACTTCGGATGGGCAGCGGCCTACCGGCCGGAAGCCGCTCTTCCCTCGGCAAGGGCCGCTTCGCGGTCCGGCCACGCGAAGCACGCGTGGCGTTCGCGTGGATGCGCGGCAGTGCCGCGCACGCCATCCAGGCTCACCCTGCCTCGACTCGGGCGCGCGCCCACTCCGCTTCTCGGATCGGTCCGGCCCAGCCACCGGCCGTCAGTCCGCTGCCTTGGACGTTTGCAACCTGAGTTCGGGGACCGAGAGCGGCCCGCTGGAAGAAGTCGCGCTCGCCGAAGAGCCAAAAAAAAAGCCCGCTTCCGGCGAACCGGTTACGGGCTTGCTCCCTCCCCCACGTCGGGTGCGGGGCGATATTGGAAGACTCTTCGGCGGGATGCACGCTGCACTGCAAAACGATACTCGCGGGTTCACCAAACCCTACGCATTCAGGTCGAACACGCCCGGTGTGGGGCTAGGCCGCCGTGCCGTCGCCGATCCCGAGTGCGGCCTGGACGCGGTCGGCCAGGGCCGACGCGGCATCCGGGCGCCCGAGCGCCAGGGCGGCACGCGCGGCCGCGGGCAGCACGGTCGGCGATGCGAATGCGTCCACGAGCAATGCGGCCAGGCGCTCCGCAGTTAGCTCGGGCTCGGGCACGCACCAGCCCACGCCCGCGGCCGCGAGCGCCTCCGCGTTGCGGCGCTGCTCGTCGCGCGAGCCGCCCTGCGGGATCGGCACCATGACCGCCGGACGCCCGACGGTCAGCAGATCGGCCGCGGTCGTCGCGCCGGCTCGGGTGACGACCAGGTGCGCGTCGCGCAACCGCGCGCCCATGTCGTCGAAGAACGGGCGCACGGTCGCCTCGATGCCGGCCGTGCGCAATGCGGTCTCGACCTCGCCGGCCGCCCCGCCCTTCATCTGCAGCGAGACCTGCAACCGCCGGCGAAGGGCATCGGGCAGTTGCAGCAGCGCCGGCGGCACGACCTCGCCGAACACGCGCGCGCTCTGGCTGCCGCCCACGACCAGCAGCCGCAGCGGCGCGTCGCCGCCGAGCGCGGGGTAGTCGCCGCGCGCGTCGAGGATCGCGGCGCGCACCGGGTTGCCGGTGTCGACGACGCGCGCCGGATCGAACCCGTCGAGCCCCGCGGTCGCGGGGAACGAGGTCGCCACGCCGTCGGCCAGCCGCAGCAGCTTCTGGTTGGCCAGGCTCAGCCGCGCGCCCTGCTCGTGCAGCAGCAGCGGCTTGCCGAGGCTCCTGGCCGCGAGCGCCGGGGCGAAGCTCGGGTAGCCGCCGAAGCCGACCAGCACGCCGACGCCGCGGCGGCGCATGTCGGTGCGCGCCTGCCAGGCCGCGCGCAGGATCGTCAGCCCGGCGGCGAGCTTGCCGCGCAGCCCGCCTTCGAGACTGCGCGCGGGCAGCACCACGTGGTCGAGCCCGGCCAGCGCCTGGGTGTAGGCCGCGCCGCGGCGCTCGGTGTAGATCACCACCGGATGCCCGCGCCGCTGCAGCTCCCGCGCCAGGGCCTCGGCCGGGAACAGGTGGCCCCCGGTGCCGCCTGCGGCGCAGGCGACGGCGGGAAGCGAGAAACGGGCGACAGGCGGGGACATGGCGGATCCGGGCGCGAACGGGGGGCACGACTATAGCGAGCGCGCGCCGGCGCATCGCCCCTGCACGATCCATCCGCCCACGCGATAATCGCCGCTTCCGTCCCCTCGTGCCCGCCATGACCGAAGACCGTATCCGCCACGCCGGCCTGCGCAGCCGCATCGTCACGCCCGAACAGGCCGCCGCGCTGATCGAGCCGGGCCAGACCGTCGCGATGAGCGGCTTCACCGGCTCGGGCTATCCCAAGGCGGTGCCGGTGGCGCTGGCCGCGCGCATCGAGCAGGTCCACGCGGCGGGGCAGCCGTTCCAGATCCGGTTGCTGACCGGCGCCTCGACCGCGCCCGAGCTCGACGGCGCGCTGGCCAAGGTCGACGGCATCGCGCTGCGCCTGCCGTTCCAGAGCGACCCCGAGGCCCGCCGGCGCATCAACGACGGCACGCTGGCCTACATCGACGCGCACCTGAGCCACGTCGCCCAGCACGCGTGGTTCGGCTTCTACGGCGACATCGACGTGGCGGTGATCGAGGCGGTGGCGATCCGCGAGGACGGCACGATCGTGCCGTCGACCTCGGTCGGCAACAGCAAGACCTGGCTCGACCTGGCCAAGCGCGTGATCGTGGAGGTCAACGACGCGCAGCCGCTCGCGCTCGAGGGCATGCACGACATCTACTACGGCACCGCATTGCCGCCGCAGCGGCGCCCCATCCCGCTCGAGCACGCCGACGACCGCATCGGCGACACCGCGCTGCGCTGCGACCCGGACAAGATCGTGGCGATCGTGCGCACCGCGGCCCCCGACCGCAACAGCCCGTTCAATCCGCCCGACGAGGCGAGCCAGCGCATCGCCGCGTTCCTGGTCGAGTTCCTGCAGCACGAAGTCGCCAAGGGCCGGCTGCCCAAGGGCCTGCTGCCGCTGCAGTCGGGCGTGGGCAACATCCCCAACGCGGTGCTCGCGAACCTGGCCGACAGCGGCTTCCGCGACCTGACCGCGTTCACCGAGGTCATCCAGGACGGCATGCTCGACCTGCTCGAATCGGGCGTGCTGCGCAGCGCCTCGTGCACGGGCTTCGCGCTGAGCCCGGAGGCCAGCCTGCGCTTCGAGGCCAACATCGGCTTCTTCCGCGAGCGCATCGTGCTGCGCACCCAGGAGATCTCCAACCATCCCGAACTCGTGCGCCGCCTGGGCTGCATCGGCATGAACGGCATGGTCGAGGTCGACCTCTACGGCAACGTCAACTCGACCCACATCATGGGCAGCCGGATGCAGAACGGCATCGGCGGCTCGGGCGACTTCGCGCGCAACGGCTTCCTGTCGATCTTCATGAGCCCGAGCACCGCCAAGGGCGGCACGATCTCCTCGATCGTGCCGATGGTCAGCCATGTCGACCACACCGAGCACGATGTCTCGATCGTCGTCACCGAGCACGGCCTGGCCGACCTGCGCGGCCTGTCGCCCAAGCAGCGCGCGCGCGTGCTGATCGACCGCTGCGCGCATCCGCTCTACCGCGACGCGCTGGAGGACTACTTCGCGCGCGCGCTGCGCGAGAGCTACGGCAAGCACACGCCGCACCTGCTGCCCGAGGCGCTGTCATGGCACCAGCGCTGGCTCGACACCGGCGACATGCGCGCGGTGCGCTGAGCCGGCGGTCGCGCGGCCGGACGGACGCGGCGCGAGGTCAGACCTCGGGCTGCGCCTGCAGCCAGGCCAGCTTGCGCGCGCGCGGCTGACGCTTGAGCTGCCATTCGGCGCGCGAGGCGCTGGCGCGGTCGGCGTAGGGCCGGCTGGCGAGGACCCGCAGCGGCGGATGCGCGCGCGTGTACTTCGCGCCGCGACCGGCCGCATGCGCTTCGAACCGCGCGTCGAGATCGTTGGTGATGCCGGCGTACCAGTTGCCGTCCCGGCATTCGAGCAGGTAGAGGTACCAGGGGCGCGCAGCGGTCATCGCGGGATGATCGGCGCCCGCGCGCGCAGGCGTCAATCCACGCGATCGAACGCGAACAGCCGGGCCAGCGGATGCCGGCGGCGCTCGATCCCCGCGCGCAGCAGGCCGGCGCCGAGCATCGAGTAGGTGATGCCGTTGCCGCCGTAGGCCATCGCGTAGTGCACGCGCGGCCCGGTGGCCGGGTGCGGACCGAAGAACGGGAGCCCGTCGTCGGTCTCGGCGAACGTGCCGGCCCAGGCGAACGTCGGCTGCAGATCGAGCTCCGGCCACAACGCGTGGACGCGCTTCATCAGCCGCCGTGCCTTCTTGTCCACGCGCGCATCGCGGCGGGCCGGCACGTCGATGTCGTCGTCCTCGCCGCCGATCAACAGCCGGCGGTCGCCGGTGGTGCGCAGGTACAGGTACGGCCGCGCGGTTTCCCAGACCAGCAGCCGCGCGAGCCGCTCGGGCAGGTCGTCGTCCAGCGGGTCGGTGACGAAGGCATAGCTGCTGCGGTTGCGCGCCACGCGCCGCGGCAGCCAGTGCTGGCTGGCGTAGCCCGCGGCCACGACGACGTGGCGGGCCCGCACCCGCGCGCCCGCTTCGGTCGTGGCGACCACGTCGCGGCTGCGCGCCTGCAGGTCGACGATCGTGCTGCGGTCGAAGACGCCCGCCCCGCGCCGAGCCAGCCGCGCCAGCAGTCGCGAGGCGAAGCGGTAGGGATCGACCTGCGCGGCCTGCGCACTGAGCAGCGCGGCCGGCGCCTCGAAGCCGTAGCGCGCCTGCACCGACGGCCCGTCGAGGTACTCGACGTCGAACCCGTGCCGCCGGCGCGCGAGGTACTCGTCCTGCAGCGCCGACACGTCGCGCCGCCGGCTGGCGTAGTAGAGGCTGCCGGTGCGCTCGAAGTCGACGTCGCGCACGTCGCGGGCGACGCCGGCAAGCAGGTCGATCGCCTCGCCGCAGGCGCGGTAGGCCAGCGCCGCGGCGTCCTCGCCGTAGCGCCGTGCCAGGTCCACCAGGTGGGTGTCGATCTCGTACTGCAGCAGCGCGGTGCTCGCCGAACTGCTGCCCCAGGCGACGTCGCGTTGCTCGACCACGACGACCTCGTGGCCGTGAGCGGCCAGCTCGTCGGCGATCAGCGCGCCGGTGATGCCGCCGCCGATCACCAGCACGTCGCACCGCAGGTCCTCGTCCAGCTTCGGGAACGCGTGCATCAGGCCGTTGCGGACGGCCCAGAACGGATAGCCGCTCTTGAGATCCATGGCATCGCCACCGGGGAAGATGGCGCAGCCTATTCATCGCCATGTGAGTGCGGCGCGGAGGACGTGCCGGTCGGCCGCGTCGCTCCACGGCGCGGGCGCTCGCGAGGCAGTGCGGCCGCGGACCGCCTAGACTGCGCCCCCGTCCTCGCCGCGCCCGACCCGATGTCCGACCCCGCTCCCGCCCCGCCGCCCCGCCAGGACCCGGACGTGATCGTGCTGGGCGCCGGCGCGGCCGGACTGATGGCGGCGATCGCGGCCGGACGGCGCGGCCGACGCGTCCTGGTGCTCGACCACGCCAACAAGGTCGGCAAGAAGATCCTGATGTCGGGCGGCGGCCACTGCAATTTCACCAATACCGGCACCACGCCGGCGCAGTACCTGTCGTCGAATCCGCATTTCTGCAAGTCCGCGCTCGCCCGCTACACGCCGCAGGACTTCATCGAACTGGTCGACCGCCATGGCATCGCCTGGCACGAGAAGGAGCTGGGCCAGTTGTTCTGCGACGGCTCCTCCAAGCAGATCGTGCGCCTGCTGCTCGACGAGGCGCAGGCGGTCGGCGTGCAGGTCCGCACGCATTGCGCGGTGCAGCTGCCGCGGGCGGTCGACGGCGGCTTCCGGCTCGAGACCGCGATCGGCACGCTGCACTGCGCGTCCTTGATCGTGGCGACCGGCGGGCTGTCGATCCCGAGCCTGGGCGCGAGCGGGTTCGGCTACGAGATCGCGCGCGCGTTCGGTCACTCGATGCTGCCCACGCGCGCCGGACTGGTGCCGCTGACCCTCAGCGGCAAGCACCAGGAACGGCTGGCCGCGCTGTCGGGCGTCGCGCTCGACGTCGAGGCCGGCTGCAACGGCGCCGCGTTCCGCAACCGCATGCTGATCACCCACCGCGGCCTCAGCGGGCCGGCGATCCTGCAAATTTCCTCGTACTGGCAGCCCGGCGACGACCTGCGCCTGGACCTGCTGCCGGGCCGCGACGCGCTGGCCTGGCTGCAGGCGCAGCAGTCCGAGCGCCCGGCGGCCGAACTGCGGACCGTGCTCGCCGACGTGATGCCGCGCCGCTTCGCGCAGCGGCTGTGCGAGGTGTGGCTGGCGAGCCGGCCGATGCGCCAGTACACGCCGGCGCAACTGCACGACACCGCGGCGCTGCTGCAGGCCTGGCCGCTGGTCGCCAGCGGTACCGAAGGCTATCGCACGGCGGAGGTCACGCTCGGCGGCGTCGACACCGACGCGGTGTCCTCGCGCACCCTTGAATCGCGGCACGCGCCGGGGCTGTACTTCGTCGGCGAGGTGCTCGACGTGACCGGGTGGCTGGGCGGCTACAACTTCCAGTGGGCATGGGCCTCGGGGATGGCGGCCGGCGAGGCGGCGTGATTCGGGTGCGCGACACTCCGAGCCGACCCGTCGCGCGCGAGCGCGCGCCTACAGCAGCGCGCCAATCCCTGTAGGAGCGGCCTTGGCCGCGAGGGCATCCCCGGGGCAGCCCATCGCGCGCGAGCGCGCGCCTACGCAGGACCTCGCCGCTCAGGCGGCCTGCGCGGCCTCGCGCGTGCGACGCGCGCGCACCGCGTCGGCCAGCCGGTCGAGCACGTCGACCGTGGTCGCCCAGTCAATACAGCCGTCGGTGATGCTCTGGCCGTAGGTCAGCGGCCGGCCGGACGTCAGCGCCTGCTTGCCGGCGACCAGGTGGCTTTCGATCATCGCGCCGACGATGCGCCGCTCGCCGCCCTCGATCCGACGCGCGATGTCGGCGATCACACCGGGCTGGTTGTCGGGGTTCTTGCCGCTGTTGGCGTGGCTGGCGTCGACCATCAGCGCCGGACGCAGGCCGCCGGCGGCGAGCACCTGCGCCGCGGCGTCCACGCTCGCCGCGTCGTAGTTGGGCTGCGCGCCGCCGCGCAGGATGACGTGGCAATCGGGATTGCCGGCGGTCGCGGCGACCGCGCAGCGGCCGTCCTTGCCCACGGCGAGGAAATGGTGGGGGTGCGAGGCCGCGCCGACCGCGTCGACCGCGATGCGCACGTCGCCGCCGGTGCCGTTCTTGAAGCCGACCGGGCACGACAGCCCGGACGCCATTTCGCGATGCACCTGGCTCTCGGTCGTGCGCGCGCCGATCGCGCCCCAGGCGACCAGGTCGGCCAGGTACTGCGGGCTGATGATGTCGAGGAATTCCACGCCGGCCGGCAACCCCAGCGCGTTGACGTCGCGCAGCAGCCCGCGCGCCAGCCGCAGGCCGCGGTCGATGCGGAAGCTGCCGTCGAGATCCGGGTCGTTGATCAGCCCCTTCCAGCCGATCGTCGTGCGCGGCTTCTCGAAGTACACGCGCATGACCAGCTCCAGCGCATCGCCGAGCGTGTCGCGCAATGCGCGCAGCCGGCGCGCGTAGTCCATCGCCGCGACCGGGTCGTGGATCGAGCAGGGGCCGACGACGACGATCAACCGGTCGTCATGGCCGTGCAGGATGGCGTGGCAGGCCGCGCGCGCGCCGGCGACGGTGGCGGACATCGCCTCGTCGCACGGCAGTTCGGCCAGCAGTCGCATCGGCGGCGTCAGCGGCTGCAGGTCGCGGATGCGCAGGTCGTCGGTATCGGGGGGCATCGGGGACATTCCTGGGAAGAGGAGAAAGGAACGGGCATGAAAAAAGCCGCCAGGGTCGCTGGCGGCTTTCGGGGATGCGTGTGAACCGTGATCGTCAGGGTACGCGCAGACCTTCCACCGCCGGGGGCGTCGGAAACGAATACCAGTAGAAGAAGGCGGCGGCGCGACGGTTCATGCGGGCATTGATACCACGTCGATCGCGGCGATGCGACCGTTGCATCTGCGACGATTCGCCGGCCGGCCTCACCTGGGCAGCAGCGGCGGCCGCCCCTCGTACCAGTCCCGGGCGCCCGCGATGTGCAGCGTGCGCTCGCCGTCCTGCAGTTCCACGCCCAGGCCCAGGATCCCCCAGCGCGCGTACAGATCGCCATGGGGCCGCCCGTCGGCGATCCGCAGGCGCGCCTGCAGGTCGACGCGGTCGTTGCGCGCCGCGATGCGGTCGAACACCAGTTCGTTGCCGCGCACGCGCAGGTCGCCGGTCGCGTGCACCTGCCCGGCGTCGACGAGGTTGCCGATCCAGCGCGGCAGCACGCGGCGTTCGGCGAACAGGCCCAGCAGCACGCTGACGTCGCGCATGTCGACGCGGCCGCGGCCGCTCACCTCGAATGGCTCGCGCCAGTCGAGCGTGCCCTGCTCGAGCGCCAGGCGCGCCCACCACGGCGGCGCCTGCGTGCGCGACGCCTCCTCGAGCCGCACGCCGTCCAGCGTCACGGCCAGCGCGTCGATCGTGTAGCGCCGGCCGACCTTCTGCATGCGCGTGAGCCGGCTGTCGAGCGCGACGTCGCCGGTCAGCCGCGACGGCCCCAGCGCCAGACGGACACCGCGCCCGCGCACCTGCATGCGCCCGCTCGCCATCTCGCCGGCGTTGTCCAGCCGCAGGTCGCCGCTCGCCTGCCCGCTGCCGCCCAGCAGCCGGGCGCTGTCGCCGGGCAGGTAGCGGTTGAAGCTGCGCAGGTCGGGCACCTGGGCATCCTCGAAGCGCAGCCGCGCGTCGAGGTGTTCGTGGAACTCGGCCAGCGGCCCGGTCGCGGCCAGGTCCAGGCGCAGGTCGCGTCCCTCGAGGTCGATGCGGGCAGGCGTGGCCTCGGGCGCCAGCGTGAAGCGGTCCATCGCGATCGCGATCGTGGTGCGCGGCTCGCCGCCATCGGCCTCATCCAGCCGCATCGCGGCGTGCGCCGCGCCCTCGAACCGGTTGTCGAGCACGCGGGCGCGCAGGCGCGCATCGCGCACGTCGATCCGGCTGCCCGCCCGCAGCCGGCCCTGCTGCAGCGCCAGCGCGGCGTCGAGATCGGCGCGGCCGTCGAAGGCGAGCCAGTCGACGTCGTCGAGCATGAGGTCGATCCAGCGCAGCGGCACCGCCGGCCACTGCGTCTCGACGGTGCCGGCCACCGCCCGCACCGGGCGCAGCCAGTCGTCCGGGCCGAGCCGGCGGTCGTCGACGCGCAGGTCGGCGCGTAGCCAGGGCGCCCCGGCCGCAGGCGCGGGAACCCGGGCCGCGAACGCGATCGCATCGGGCGCGGTGCGCAGCGCGACCCCGAGCGGATGGCGCAGGGCCGTGCCGTCGGCCCCGCGCGAGAACACCGGGGCCGACCAGTCGAGCCGGCTGCCGGGCATCAGCACGCCGCGCTCGAGGGCGAGGTCGGCGCGCAGATGGCCGGACGTCGCGGCGGCGCCGATCGGCAGCGCATCGTCGTTGCGCGCGACCAGATCGATGCCCGGCGCCGGCCCGTCGACGCGCATGCGCGCATCGAGCAGCACCAGTTTCTCCGCGCCCTGCGCCTGCTCGCGGATGTGCGCGGGCATCGCGATCTCGAACGTCAGCGCGCCCTGGCGCAGCAGCGCCACGTCGCCCACGTGCAGCGTCGCATCGGGCATCTCCAGCGTCGAGCGCCCGACCGCCATCGCCCCGCCCTGCAGCTGCTTCTCGAACACGAAGCGCGCCTTGCCATGGCCGGTCACCCGGGCCTCGTAGAAGTCGAAGCGCAGCAGGCTCGGCGTGGTGATCGCATCGAAGCGCAGCGTCCACGGCGCCCGGCCGGGCCGCTTGGTGGTCGGCATGTCGTCCGGCGTGCGCGCCACGTGTACCGACACGTCGCGTGCGCGGATCGTGCCGAACGCGACCTCGCGCCACAGCAACGGCAGCAGCTTGATCCGCCCGTCGGCGCGCGGGCTGGCGACCGTCCAGCGATTCGTCCGCGCATGGCCACCCATCACCACGCCACGTGCATGGATGTGGCCGGGATACAGGCTCATCGCCCAGGTCCACTGCGCGTGGTAGCGCCCGGGCTTGCGGTTGATGATCCGCTCGCCGAGCGCGCTGTTGAGGAACATGTTGGCGGCGACGAGGTATACCGCGTAGAGGATCGCGAACGCGAACGCACCACGACGCAGCCCGCGCCGATGCGCGCGGAGCCAGGAGGTGGACGCGGTCGTCATGACGACAGCATCGCCGATCGCCGGTGACGACACCGAACACGCCGGGGCCGGCATCGCGCTCGTTGGCCGGACAGGACCGCTATTCCCGGCTGATCCGCGACACGCGCCACCCGGCGTGGCTGCGGAAGCGCCCACTGTCGCCGGTCAGCGCATAGCGCAGTCCCACCCACGCCGCGACCGGCCAGGGACATTGCCATGACCGCGCCTTGGCCGTCGCCTTGCCGAAGTCCCGGACTCGTCTCGATACGGCGCCGCTCACCGTCCACCGCGTCTGCTGCTCTGTCGTCATGGTGCCTGGCCCCGTTGGCGGGACGTCGACGCGCGGCCGGGAACCGGCACGGCCCCGCCGCTCCGTGATGTCCCCCCGTCCCTGCAGCAGACACCAATCGTGTGACAGATGCCAGTGCCTGTCGGCCAAAAAAAAAGACCCCCGCTTGCGCGGGGGTCTTCGGGTGTCGCGGTACGACGGAGGCGCCGGATCAGAAATCCATGCCGCCCATGCCGCCCATGCCACCGCCCGGCGGCATCGCCGGCTCTTCCTTCTTCGGCAGCTCGGCGACCATCGCCTCGGTCGTGATCATCAGACCGGCGATCGACGCGGCGTTCTGCAGCGCGGTGCGGGTGACCTTGGTCGGGTCCAGGATGCCGAACTCGACCATGTCGCCGTACTCGCCGTTGGCGGCGTTGTAGCCGTAGTTGCCGGTGCCGCCCTTGACGTTGTTGACGATGACCGACGGCTCTTCGCCGGCGTTGGTCACGATCTCGCGCAGCGGGGCTTCCATCGCACGCAGCGCGATCGCGATGCCGTGGTTCTGGTCCTCGTTGGCGCCCTTGATGTCGGAGATCGCGGCCAGCGCGCGGATCAGCGCGACGCCACCGCCCGGGACCACGCCTTCCTCGACCGCTGCGCGCGTGGCGTGCAGGGCGTCTTCGACACGGGCCTTCTTCTCCTTCATCTCGATCTCGGTCGATGCGCCGACCTTGATCACCGCCACGCCGCCGGCCAGCTTGGCCACGCGCTCCTGCAGCTTCTCGCGGTCGTAGTCCGAGGAGGTCTCCTCGATCTGCGCCTTGATCTGCTTGATGCGCGACTCGATCGAGCCGGTGTCGCCGGCGCCGTCGATGATCGTGGTGTTCTCCTTGGAGACCTGCACCTTCTTGGCGCGGCCCAGGTCGTTGATCGTCGCCTTCTCGAGCGACAGACCCACTTCCTCGGAGATCACGGTGCCGCCGGTCAGCACGGCCATGTCCTCGAGCATCGCCTTGCGACGGTCGCCGAAGCCCGGCGCCTTGACGGCCACGACCTTGACGATGCCGCGGATGGTGTTGACGACGAGCGTGGCCAGGGCCTCGCCCTCGACTTCCTCGGCGACGATCAGCAGCGGCTTGCCGGCCTTGGCCACGCCCTCGAGGACGGGCAGCAGGTCACGGACGTTCGAGATCTTCTTGTCGTGCAGCAGGATGAACGGATCGTCGAGGTCGGCGGTCTGCGACTGCTGGTTGTTGACGAAGTACGGCGACAGGTAGCCGCGGTCGAACTGCATGCCCTCGACGACGTCGAGTTCGTTCTCCAGGCCCGAGCCTTCCTCGACCGTGATCACGCCTTCCTTGCCGACCTTCTTCATCGCGTCGGCGATGATCGTGCCGATCGACTCGTCGGAGTTGGCCGAGATCGTGCCGACCTGGGCGATCGCCTTGTCGTCGGCCGTCGGCTTGGACAGGTTCTTGAGCTCGGCGACGGCGGCCTGCACGGCCTTGTCGATGCCGCGCTTGAGGTCCATCGGATTCATGCCGGCGGCGACGGCCTTGGAGCCCTCGCGGATGAACGCCTGGGCCAGCACGGTCGCGGTCGTGGTGCCGTCACCGGCGTTGTCGGACGTCTTGGACGCGACCTCCTTCACCATCTGCGCGCCCATGTTCTCGAACTTGTCGGCCAGCTCGATCTCCTTGGCGACGGACACGCCGTCCTTGGTGATCGTCGGCGCGCCGAAGCTCTTCTCGAGCACGACGTTGCGGCCCTTCGGGCCGAGGGTCGCCTTGACGGCGTTGGCGAGGACGTTGACGCCGCGGACCATCTTGGTGCGCGCGTCTTCGCCGAAGCGGATTTCCTTAGCAGCCATTGAACAAACTCCGGAATTGGGGATTTGGGATTGGGGATTCGAAAAGGCGGGGGGACGGTCGACTCGCAGGGAACGGGGCGCGGCGGTTGCCGTCTCCAATCCCCGTTCCCGAATCCCGAATCCCCGCCGTCAATCAACCGACGATGGCGAGGATGTCGTCTTCCTTCACGATCTTGTATTCGATGCCGTCGGCCTTGTAGGCGCTGCCCGAGTACTGCCCGTAGATCACGATGTCGCCGACCTTGACCTTCGGCGCACGCACGCTGCCGTTGTCCAGGGCCTTGCCCTCGCCGACCGCGACGATCTCGCCCTTGGTCGGCTTTTCCTTCGCGTTGTCCGGGATCAGGATGCCGCCGGCGCTCTTCTCTTCGGCCTCGACGGGCTTGACCACGACGCGGTCGTACAGCGGCTTGAGATTGCTCATTCCAACCCTCTCTAAGTGATTGATTGTGAAGAAAACGGGCCCGAATTCTAGCACTCGCCCGTAGGGACTGCCAGAACGCGCGGCGCACGCAGCCCGGCAAACCGGGACGCGACGGGAGATGGGACCCCGTCGCAGGTTTACAAGGGGCGCGTCGAAAATTTTTCGATCGAACCGACGATGCGCGGCCCCCGACTCGGAGCCGACCCGTCGGGCGGCCACTCAGCGGAAGCGCCAGGCCGCGACGAGCATCGTCTCGCCGTCGTTGGGCTGCTTGATGCTGGCGTTGGAGATGTGCCGGGCCAGCAGCGAGAAGCGTTGCCAGCGCCAGCCGATCGTGCTGACGAACTGCGGGTTGCCCGACAGCGCGTCGGTGCGGCCGATCTGCGCGCCGACGCCGAAGCCGGCGGTGAAGCCGTTGTCGCGCTCGTAGCGCGCGCCGCCGTGGACCACACCGACATCCTCGTCGAGGTCGAAGCGGGTGCCGTCGCGCCCCCGGACGTAGATCGCGCCCAGCTCCCAGCGCAGCACGCCGCTGGCGGTGCGCCGCCACTCGGGCAGCCAGGCGACGGTGGCGACGGCGGTGGTCTCGTTCTCGCGCGTGGCGGAGGCGCCGAGGCCGACGTCGATGGGGGAAGCGGCCTGCGCCGCGAGCGGGGCGGCCAGCGACAGGGTGGCGGCGAGGACGAGGGAGTGGACTGGACGCATGGGGGACCGCCGGGACGGCTCGGGGAAAGGGGGAGAAATTATACCGGCGGGTTCACTAATAAGGCGCGGTGCGCCGCCCCACCGGCGGGATGGTGCATCCCCACCGGGCGGCCGCAGCGTGGCGCGGCCCGCGTGCACGGCCCGTGCATGTTCGGGGCCGACCCGATACCGTGGCCGCATGCCCGCCCTCGTCTGCCTCAGCACCTGCCCCGACGACGCCAGCGCGCAGCGACTCGCGCAGGCGCTCGTGGAGGACCGGCTGGCGGCCTGCGTGAACATCGTGCCCGGCGTGCGGTCGGTGTACCGGTGGGACGGCCGCGTGCACGCCGAGGCCGAGACGCTGCTGGTGATCAAGACCACCGACGCCTGCCTGGCGGCGTTGACGGCACGGTTGCCGACGCTGCACCCCTACGACGTGCCCGAGCTCGTCGCGCTGCCGGTCGCCGGTGGCCTCGCCGACTACCTGCACTGGATCGACGCCGAGACCGGCACTGCCCGGGACGTCGACGCGCCCTGAACCGCGGTTGGGCATCGCGCGCCGCGCCCTGCGATACTGCCGCGATGCGTCCATCCTCTCCCGCCGCCCGCATTTTCCCGGCCGGGCACGTTCGCCACCTCACCCGCCGCATCTGGCACGGCCTGCTCGCCGCCTGCCTGCTGGGCACCGCGCTGCCGGCCGCCGCGGTCGGCCTCGACGACGTGCTGCCCGTGGACGAGGCGCTGGCCGTCTCCGCGGCCGCGGTCGCGCACGACCGGATCGAGATCCGCTGGCGGATCGCAGACGGCTACTATCTCTATCGCCACCGCACCGCGGCCCGGGTCCCCGACGGCAGCTTCGGCGCGGGCACGCTGGCGCTGCCCGACGGCCGGCGCCACGTCGACGAGTTCTTCGGCGAGGTCGAGACCTACCGCGGCCGCCTGGTCGCGACGCTGGACGGACAGCCGGCGCCCGGCACGCGACGGGTCGCGCTGCAGGTCAAGTACCAGGGCTGCGCGGATGCCGGCATCTGCTATCCGCCGCAGACCCGCACGCTGCAGGTCGCGTTGCCTGGCCCGAAACCGGGATCCCGGGCGCCGACCGCAGCCCCGCAACCGGCCGCGGCCGCAGGCGGGACCGGCGATGCCGATGCCGGTTTCGCGGCGTTGGGGCGCGCACTATCGGGCCCCGGCGGCGGCGCGGCCCCCGTCCTTGGCGCGCCGGGAAGCGCGCTGCCGCCCGAGCGCGCGTTCGCGTTCGAGGCCATCGCGCACGACGGCGACACGGTGCTGATGCGCTTCACCCCGGCGCCGGGCTACTACCTCTATCGGGACCGCAACCGCTTCGCCGTCGAGGGCGCGGCGGGCATCCGCGCCGGCGCGCCGCGCTGGCCCGCCGGCACCGCGCATCACGACGACCACTTCGGCGCGGTGACCGTCTACTTCGACCAGGTCGACGTGCCGCTGCCGCTGCTGCGCAGCCGGCCCGATGCCGCCGACGTCGAGATCGTGGCGACGTTCCAGGGCTGCCAGACCGACGGCATCTGCTATCCGCCGATGACGCGCCGGGTGCCGGTGGCGCTGCCTGCGGGCTCGACCGTGGCCGCTGCGACCGCGCCCGCGTCGCCCTTGTCCGGGCCCGACGCCGGGCCGACGGACGGGCCCGGCGCAGCGCAGGCCGGCGCCGACGCGCAGACCGCGCCACCGGCGGCCGGGGACGTCCCCGTCGCGGGGGCCGCCCCCGACCCAGGCACCGACGCGACCGCCGACAACGCGGCCCGCACCCGGCCGCCCACGACGCCGCGCACCGGCCTGTTCGCGGCGCTGGGCCTGGCCCTGCTCGGCGGCCTGGTGCTCAACCTGATGCCCTGCGTGCTGCCGATCCTGTCGCTGAAGGTGCTGGGCCTGGCGCAGAGCGGCGGCAGCCGCGCGCGGGCCCGGGCGCATGCGCTGTGGTACACGGCCGGCGTGCTGGTCGCGTTCGCCGCGGTTGGCCTGCTGGTGCTCGCGCTGCGGGCCGCCGGCCAGGCGCTGGGCTGGGGTTTCCAACTGCAGCAGCCGTGGTTCGTGGCCGCGCTGGTGTATCTGATGTTTGCGGTCGGCCTGAGCCTGTCGGGCGTGTTCACGCTCGGCGGGCGGGTCGGCAACCTGGGCCAGGCGCTGGCCGCGCGCACCGGGCCGAGCGGCGACTTCTTCACCGGGGTGCTCGCCTGCGTGGTCGCGAGCCCCTGCATCGCGCCGTTCATGGGCGGCGCGCTGGCGTACGCGTTCGCTGCGCCCGCGCCGCTCGCGCTGGCGGTGTTCCTGATGCTCGGCCTGGGCCTGGCGCTGCCGTTCCTGGCGATCGGTCTGGTGCCGGCACTCGCCGACCGCCTGCCCCGGCCCGGCGCGTGGATGGAGACGTTCAAGCAGGCGCTGGCGTTCCCGATGTACCTGACCGCGCTGTGGCTGCTGTGGGTATTCGGACGGCAGTCGGGCGTGAACGCGATGACGCTGCTGCTCGCCGGCCTGGTGCTGTTCGCGCTCGCGCTGTGGTGGTTCGAGCGGCGGCGCTGGACCGGGGGCGCGGTGTCGCGCGTACTGGCGCTGGGCCTGCTGGCGCTGTCGTTGCTGCCGGCCGCCTACGCGGTCCGCCACGCGCAGTCCGACACGCCCCACGCAGTCGCTGCCGACACAGAGGATGAGGTGGCGTATTCGGCGCAGCGCCTGCAGGCGCTGCGCGAGGCCGGCACGCCGGTGTTCGTCAACATGACCGCCGACTGGTGCGTGACCTGCAAGGCCAACGAGCGCCGGGTGCTGTCGCGACCGCCGTTCCGCGAGGCTCTGGCGCGCGCCGGCGCGACCTACATGGTCGGCGACTGGACCAACGTCGACCCGCAGATCGGCGCATTCCTCGAGACGCACGGCGCGGTCGGCGTGCCGCTGTACGTGGTCTACCCGCGCGGCGGCGGCGACGGCGAGGTGCTGCCTGCGCTGCTGAGCGATGCGGTCGTGACCGGAGCGCTCGAGCGCGCGGGCGCGGCGCCATGAGGCCGCGCGGCGGCACGCTGGCGATCGTCGCGGTCGCCGTCGTGGCCGGCGGGCTCGGCGTGCTCGCCAGCCTGTTCGTGTCCGGGCCGGGACCGCTGCTGGGCACCGAGACCGGCCAGCGCCTGTACAACGATGCGCTGGTCGCCGCCGCCGACCCGCCGCCCGACGGCGTGCACGTGGCCCGGCGCGGCGAGCCCGTGTCCGGCTTCGAGGTCGCCCTGCTCGACGGTGACCGGTTGCGCCTGCCCGATGCCTACGCCGGACGCCCGGTGCTGGTGAACCTGTGGGCCAGCTGGTGCGGCCCGTGCATCGAGGAGATGCCCGAACTCGACCGCTTCGCCCGCGAACAGGGCGCCGACGGCGTCCAGGTGCTCGGCGTCGCGCTCGACGACCGCGACGCGGTCGCGGCCTTCCTGCACCGCATCCCGGTCGACTATCCGATCGCGATCGACACTCCCGGCCCGGCCGACGCCGGCGTGCGTCTGGGCAATCCGCGCGGCGTGCTGCCGTACACCGTGCTGATCGACGCCGACGGCCGACTGCGCCGGCAGCGGATCGGGCCGTTCGCGCCCGGCGAAACGGGAGACTGGGCGTCGCCGTGACGCCGAAAAATCAAACGGCCGTTTAAAATCGCCGAACGTCTGCGAACTGGACAGCAATGGAGACATCCCGCAGACTTCGCGCACTTCCCGCACCCGGTGCCCGATGGCGTCGATCCTCGTCCTGCATGGTCCCAACCTCAATCTGCTCGGCACGCGCGAGCCGGAGGTCTACGGCCATGCGACGCTCGCCGACATCGACGCGATGCTGCGCGAAGGCGCGGCCGCCGCCGGCCACACGCTCGAGAGCCTGCAGTCGAACGCCGAGCACGTGCTCGTCGACCGGGTCCAGGCCGCGCGCACCGATGGCACCGCGCTGATCCTGCTCAACCCCGCCGCCTTCACCCACACCTCGGTCGCCCTGCGCGACGCGCTGGCGGCAGTGGCGATCCCGTTCATCGAGATCCACCTGTCGAATCCGCACCGCCGCGAGCCGTTCCGCCACACCAGCTACTTCAGCGACCTGGCCACCGGCGTGGTCTGCGGCTTCGGCGCCGACAGCTACCGCTACGCGCTGGATGCGGCCTGCGCGGCGTTGCGCGCCGCCTGACCGCGTTCCCCTCCCATCCCCGTACTGCGCCCACGCGCGTTCCACGAACCAAGAGGCCCGCCATGGACCTGAGAAAGATCAAGAAGCTCATCGACCTGCTCGAGGAGTCCAACCTCACCGAGATCGAGATCAAGGAGGGCGAGGAGTCCGTCCGGCTGTCGCGCACCTCGGCCGCCGCCGCGCCCGTGGCCTACGCGCCCGCGCCGCTCCCCGCACCGCGCGCCCCCGAACCGGTCATGCCGATGAGCTCGCCGGTCGACGCCGCCACCGGCAGCGCCCCGAAGGCCGGCGACGACCTGCCGGCCGGCCAGGTCACCAAGTCGCCGATGGTCGGCACCTTCTACGCCTCCCCCGCGCCCGACAAGCCGGCGTTCGTCTCGGTCGGCCAGCAGGTCAAGGCCGGCGACACCCTGGGCATCATCGAGGCGATGAAGATGTTCAACCCGATCGAGGCCGAGACCTCGGGCACCGTCGTCGCGGTCCTGTGCGAAAGCGGCCAGCCGGTCGAGTTCGATCAGCCGTTGTTCGTGATCGGATAAGGCCGATCACGACGGAATTCGGGATTGGGGATTCGGGATTTGGCGGACAGTCGGTCAGCGCTCAGGCCTCATGAACGACTGGACGTGTGGCAAGACGCCATGCGCCTGGTCGAGGCGATCTATCGCACCACATCATCCTTCCCCTCCGATGAACGTTTCGGCCTGACGACGCAACTACGACGCGCAGCTGTCAGCGTTCCGTCGAACATCGCCGAAGGCGCCGCGCGCCGCTCGACCTCCGACTATCTCCGACACCTGGCGTTCGCCCGAGGCTCGCTCGCGGAGCTATCCACCCAGCTGGAAATCGCGTACCGGCTTGGGTTATGCGAGCGTACAGCCATCGAGCCCGATCTCATCGACCGCACCTTCGCCCGACTCAACGCTCTGATTCGAACGCACGAACGCCGCATCCGAAAGCCGGATGCCCTTTCCGAATCCCCAATTCCGAATCCCGAATCCCATGCTTGAAAAAGTCGTCATCGCCAACCGGGGCGAGATCGCGCTGCGCATCCTGCGCGCGTGCCACACGCTCGGCATCCGTACGGTCGCGGTGCATTCCACCGTCGACCGCAACCTCAAGCACGTGGCGATGGCCGACGAGTCGGTCTGCATCGGCCCGCCACCGTCCAACCGCAGCTACCTCGACATGCCGGCGATCATCGCCGCGGCCGAGGTCACCGACGCCCAGGCGATCCACCCCGGCTACGGCTTCCTGAGCGAGAACGCCGACTTCGCCGAGCGCGTCGAGCAGTCGGGCTTCGTGTTCATCGGGCCCAAGGCCGAGACCATCCGCCTGATGGGCGACAAGGTCGAGGCGATCCGCGCGATGCAGGAGGCCGGCGTGCCGTGCGTGCCCGGCTCCGGCGGCCCGCTCGGGGACGACGCCGCGACCAACGTCAAGATCGCGCGCGAGATCGGCTATCCGGTCATCGTCAAGGCGGCCGGCGGCGGCGGCGGGCGCGGCATGCGCGTGGTCCACACCGAGGCCGCGCTGGTCAACGCGATCGCCACGACCAAGCAGGAAGCCAAGGCCGCGTTCGGCAACGACATGGTCTACATGGAGAAGTTCCTAGAGAACCCGCGGCACGTGGAGATCCAGGTGCTGGCCGACGGCCAGGGCGGGGCGATCCACCTGGGCGAGCGCGACTGCTCGATGCAGCGCCGGCACCAGAAGGTCGTCGAGGAAGCGCCGGCGCCGGGCATCACGCCCGACGAGCGCGCCGAGATCGGCCGGGTCTGCGTCGAGGCCTGCATCCGCATCGGCTACCGCGGCGCGGGCACGTTCGAGTTCCTCTACGAAAACGGCCGGTTCTACTTCATCGAGATGAACACCCGCATCCAGGTCGAGCACCCGGTCACCGAGCTGGTCACCGGCATCGACCTGGTGCGCGAGCAGCTGATGATCGCCTCGGGCCACCGGCTGTCGATCCGCCAGGAGGACGTGGTGCTGACCGGCCATGCGATCGAGTGCCGCATCAACGCCGAGGATCCGGAGACCTTCCTGCCCTCGCCCGGCACGATCCTGCACTTCCACGCGCCCGGCGGTCCAGGCGTGCGCGTCGACACGCACGTCTACGAGGGCTACGCGGTGCCGCCCAACTACGACTCGATGATCGGCAAGCTGATCGTGCACGGCGCGGACCGCGAGCAGGCGATCTGCCGGATGCGCGTGGCACTGTCAGAGATGGTCGTCGACGGCATCAAGACCAACATCCCGCTGCAGCAGCGGATCATGCGCGACCAGGGCTTCCACGCCGGCGGGCAGAACATCCACTACCTGGAAAAGCGCCTGGCCGAGCGCAAGAACAAGACGCTGGCGATCGGCTGATCCCGCGGCCGCCGGCGCGTGCGGGTCGCGCGCCGGCCTGGCTCAGGTCTCGCGGTCGGGGAACGCCCGCCGCAGCGACGCGTCGAGCCGGATCGGCCGCGCCCAGCGGTCGTAGCTCGCCACCAGGCCGCGCTTGACCCGGACCAATGGCTCCGCCCCCGGCTCCACCGCGAGCCGCTCGAGCACGCCCGCCCAGCCGCCGGTCCGGTCGCGCCGCCAGTGCGCGGCGATCTCGCGGCACGGCCGGCCCAGCGCGCGCCCCACGGCGCAGGCGAAGTAGACGTCGCCGGCGCGCATGCCCGCCTCGTCGAGCAGTTGCTCGACCAGCGCACGCGGCGCTGCCTGGTAGCGCGCGACCTCGTCGACGAACGCGTCGCGATAGCGCGCCGCGTAGAGGTCGACGTCGGCCAGCCAGGTGTCGACCCAGGGATCGCCGGTGCCGGGATCGGGCACCGCCTCTTCCGCATCGGTGGTCCCGGCCTGCGGCGCCGCGTCCTGCGCCGGCGCCTGGGACGGCGCCCCGGCCAGCAGCACGGACGACAGGCACAACGCGGCAAACGGCAGGCGCACGGGCGGTCACTCGGAACGGGACGGACGGATGGCCGCAGCGGCTTCGACGCCGCCGCGACGCGCGAGACACGACGATAGCCCAACACCGCAAGCGAGGACACCCGGGATGGAACCGCACCGCACGACATCGCGCGCGCCGCGCACGCTGCGCTGGGGCATCGCCGCCGGCGCCGTCGTGCTCGCGCTGGGCGCCTACTGGGTCGCGCTCGATCACGTGGCCACGCGCATCGGCCAGGACGCCGAGAGCAGTCTGCGCAGCGCGCCGCTCAACGACGACACCCGCCACCGCGCCGACTGAGCGCCCTTCGACGCCGTCACCCCGCCTGGCCCCGATGCCGCCCCGAACACGGTTCGCCGCCCGAAGGCGGCGATCCGGTCATGCGCGTTTTCGACCGACCCCCGGCCTCAACGCCAGCCGCCCCGGTTCCCCCGGTCCTGGCGCGGGTCGTAGTAGTGCGTGGTGCAACGCCCGCGGCGGTCGCATTCGGTCCTGCCGTGCTGCCGGCCCTGGTGCCGATGGCGGTCGGACGCGTAGCGCACGGGCGCGCGGTCGTAGCGAGCGTAGCCACGCGGCGCGGTGCGGTAGTAGACCGGGCGGCCGTGGCGGTCGTAGGACACCCGCAGGCGGTCGTCATGACCGTAGCGGCCGCGCCGATCGTAGGCGGTATCGCCGCGCATGACGACGTCGGCGATGTCGACGATCACGCGGACCAGGTCGTCGTTCGCCCTGGCCGGGGTCGGCAGCGCGAGCGTCGCGGCCAGGCCGGTGGCCAGCGCGGCCGGCCAGATCCAGCGGGTCAGGGTGTGGGTCGTCATCGAACTCTCCGGCGGCGCGGCCACCACTGCAGCGGCCTTCGACTTCAACATGCCGCGCGGGAAATGAATCGACCCGCAATTTTTCCGCCGCGGTCGCAAGTGAAGCGCGCGCGTAAAGAGCGCATTCAAACTGGAAACGGTTACCTCGCGTCGCAAGCGTTTTCGCCGTCGTCGATGCGTTGCATCGCGCTCGCCTGCGTCGCCAGCTCGCCCACCGCGCCGGGCAGCAGATCGGGCGTGGCGACCTCGCGCATGCGCTCGCGGCCGTCGACGATCTCGGCATGGGTCTCGTGCGCCCAGGTCGTGCGGTAGGGCATGTACACGCCCCAGCCGCCGAGCGCGAGCACCGGCGCGATGTCCGAACGCGGCGAGTTGCCGACCATCAGGAATGCGGATGCGTCGACATCGAATTCCGACAGCACGCGCGCATAGGTCGCCGGATCCTTTTCGCTGACGATCTCGATGCGGCCGAAGAGATCCGACAGGCCCGAATCGCGGACCTTCGCCTCCTGGTGGAACAGGTCGCCCTTGGTGATCAGCACGACGTCGAAGCGCTCGGCGACGGCGGCGACCGCCCCGCGGATCCCGGGCAGCAGTTCGACCGGATGGCGCAGCAGCGTCTTGGCCATCTCGACGATGCGGTGGAGGTCGGCAGCGGTGATGCGGCCACCGGTGATCTGCGTCGCCGACTCGATCATCGACAGCGCCATGCCCTTCACGCCATAGCCGAACACCGCGATGTTGGCGGTCTCGACCGCGTACAGCGCCTCGGCGACGCGCCCGTCGGCGAGATCGACGTAGCGCCCGACGATGCGCTCGAATTCCAGTTGCGCCTCGTCGAAGTAGTCCTGGCTGCGCCAGAGCGTGTCGTCGGCGTCGAAGCCGACCAGTCGGATGCCGTGCGTCATCGAGCGATTATGCCGGTCCGCGACCGGGGTGCGATGCGGCCGCAGGTGTCCCGAGACGTCTTAAAAAAGTTCTTTTTCCAAGTGCGGGATTGGCGCTCCGCTTCGGATGGGCAGCGGCCTGCCATAGACGTTTACAACCCGACTTCGGCTAAACGCAGAGTCGCCTGCTGGAAAGATGTCGCGCACCGTCGGTCTCGGTGCGTCGCGCTGTTCGGGGATTGCGATAGCGGGCCAGGGATGGCCCGCGGCGGCGAGTCAGCCAGGGGTGAGTGCGGGCTGCTCGCGCGGCATGCCGCGCAGCCCGCACGAACGCCCGGCGTGCTTCGCCGGGCCGGACCGCGGAGCGGGCTGACCGAGCCGGGAGCAGTCCCCGGCCGGCGCGACGCGCGCCCCGAAGAAGAACCTATTGGTTGATCGAGCAAAAACAGGATTCCCCTGAGCTCGGTGAGGAACCAAAAGAAAAGCGGCCCCCGCATGGGGAGCCGCTTCGCGCTGATGCGCAGGCCGCGATCGAATCGCGGCCTGCGGAAGGTCGAGACCCTCAGTTCTCGCTGGCGCCCGCGCCCGAGGTCTGGGCGTTGACGTAGTTGCGGTATTCCTCGGGCGTGATGAAGCCATCGCCGTCGGCATCGACGTCGCTGAACACCTGGCCCAGCCCCTCCAGACCAGCGGCCTCGGTCTGGCTCAGGCGGCCGTCGCCATCGGTGTCGAGATCGGCCCAGGTGACCTGCCCCTGCTGCGCCTGCGGCGCCTCGGCGGTCGCGTCCTGCGCATAGTTCTGCGTGGTCGCCTCGGTGGTCGGCGGCGCCTGCTGCGCGGTCGGATCCTGCGCGAATGCCATCGGCATGGCCACCGCGGCACCCAGTGCAACGGCGGCGATCAGCGGCGTGCGAGCATTCTTCATCATGGTCTCTCCTGCGTTTCGATGGGAAGTTGGCGCGGGGGTTGTTTCATCCTCGTCGTGGATACCGCACGGCGCCTACCCTGCCGCGACTCGAATGAACGGACCCGTCCTGCCAGGCCCGAGGGTTACGGCGTCTTAACCCCCTGCAGACGCACCGCAGGTAAGCCGATGTTGGCGTCGTGTGAACGCGACTGCGGGGATCCCGTCGTGGTGGGTTTCGTGACGCCCGCGTCACGCGACCATCGAGGCCTCGCTACCGCGCGCGCGCATGAACGGAAACAAAACATTTACGAATCGTGCCGATGGCAGCGCGCTCGTCGAGGGCGCAGCCGCCTGTGCGACACTCGGGTTTTCCCCGATTGTTCCTTGGAGATCCGCATGCCACGACTGCGTTCCCTCGCGCTCGCCCCGCTCGCCGCCTCGCTGCTGCTGTCGATCGGCTGCGACGGCAATGCTGCCAGCAGCGCCCCGGCCGCGACCCAGGCGCCGGCTGCCGACCAGGCCGCGCCCGATGCGACCGCCGGCGACGCGATCGAGGGACTGCCGTTCGCGAGCACCGCGGTCGCCACGTTCGACGAGCCGTGGGCACTGGCCTTCCTGCCCGACGGCCGCCTGCTGGTGACCGAGAAGGCCGGCACGCTGAAGCTGGTGACGCTGCCCGACGGGCAGGTGCGCGAGATCGCGGGCGTGCCCGCCGTCGGCTACGGCGGCCAGGGCGGCCTGGGCGATGTCGAACCGCACCCGCAGTTCGCGCAGAACGGCCTGGTGTACCTGAGCTACGCCGAGGACGGCGAAGGCGGTCGCGGCGCCGCGGTCGCGCGCGCGCGCCTGGACGTCGAGGCCGGCACGCTCGAGGACGTCCAGGTGATCTGGCGCCAGGTGCCCAAGGTCGAAGGCAACGGCCACTATGGCCACCGCCTGGCGTTCGACCGCGACGGCAAGCTGTGGATCTCCTCGGGCGAGCGACAGAAGTTCGATCCCTCGCAGGACATGGCCTCCAACCTCGGCAAGATCGTGCGGCTGGAGGACGACGGCCGCGTCCCGGCCGACAATCCCTTCGCCGACCAGGGCGGCGTCGCCGCGCAGGTCTGGTCGCTCGGTCACCGCAATCCGCTGGGCATCGCGTTCGACGCGCAGGGCCGGCTGTGGAACAGCGAGATGGGCCCGGCCGGCGGCGACGAACTGAATCTGGTCAAGCGCGGCGCGAACTACGGCTATCCGCTCGTCTCCAACGGCAACCACTACGACGGCCGGCCGATTCCCGACCACGACACCCGCCCCGAGTTCGAGAAGCCGGCCGTCACCTGGACGCCGGTGATCTCGCCGTCGAGCCTGATGTTCTACACGGGCACGCTGTTCCCCGAGTGGACCGGCGACGCCTTCATCGGCGGCCTGTCGGGCCAGACGCTGGTGCGCGTGGAGATCGACGGCGACAGCGCGCGCGAGGCCGAGCGCTTCGCGATGCGCGCGCGCATCCGGGGCGTCGAGCAGGGCCCCGACGGCGCGCTGTGGGTCATCGAGGACGGCAAGGACGGCCGCCTGATCCGACTGGCGCCGCGCGAGGGCTGAGCGCACCGGGCGTCGCGGCGCGATGCCCTGCCGCAGGACCGAAGGCCGCGGAGCTCCGCGGCCTTCTTCGTTGGCCCCGTACGCGCCGGTCAGAGCGCCGGCCGTTCGACCGGATCGCCCATCGCCGCGCGGTAGCGCAGGTACAGCGCCTGCACCTTCGCGATGTAGGCCTGCGTCTCGGCGTAGGGCGGCACGCCGCCGTGGCGCGCGACCGCGCCAATCCCGGCGTTGTAGGCGGCAAGCGCCGACGTGCGGTCGCCGTCGTAGCGACGCAGCAGGCCGCGCAAGTGGCGTGCGCCGGCGCGGATCGACTCGCCGGGTGCGTGCGGATCGGCGACTTCGTAGTCCGCGATCACGTCGGGCATCAGCTGCATGACCCCGCGCGCGCCCTTGGGCGACACCGCGTCGGCATCGAAGCCGCTCTCGGCATGCGCGATCGCGCGCAGCCAGGCCTCGTCGAGCCCGTAGGTCCTGGCCGCCGCCGCGAACAGTGCCGAGTGCGGCTGCAGCCGGGGCGCGCCCACCGCGCCCAGGCCCTCGTGCGCAGGCTCGCCCGGCGGCGTGCGCGCGGTGAAGCGCAGGTATTCGCGCGCGCCGGGCAGCCGGCGCGTGCCGTAGACCAGCACGCCGTCCTGCTCGCGCTCGTACAGCACGCCACTGAACACGCCCATCGCGCCCCACAGGTTCGGCGCCTGCACCGCGTCGTCGGCGATCTCCCGCGCCTCGCAGGTCGAGCCGGGCTCGGGCGCCGTCGACAGGCTCACGGTGCCGTCGCGCACGCAGCGCCAGACCGTGCGGGCCTGCACCGGCGCGGCGAGGGCCAGCAGCGCAGGCAGCGCGACGCAGCAGGCGACGAGCGCGGGACGATGGCGGGGCATGCGGGCTCCGGCGGGGGATCCCGGCGAATACGCCCGGCGCGGTGAACATTGTGTCGGCGGCGCGATTGCGGCGATCATCCCCGCCCCCCGCTCGAGCGCCCTTCGATGCCGCACTGGTCGACGCTGATCCGCGAGATTCCCGATTTCCCCAAGCCCGGCATCGTGTTCAAGGACATCACGCCGGTCCTGGCCGACGGTGCCGCGTTCGCCGCGGCGATCGAGGCGATGGCCGCGCCGTGGCGCGACGCGCCGCCCACCGCGTTCGTCGGCATCGAGTCGCGCGGCTTCATCTTCGCCGCGGCGCTCGCCCAGGCGCTGGGTACCGGGTTCGTGCCGGTGCGCAAGCCGGGCAAGCTGCCCGCGCGCGTGCTGCACCACGACTACGCACTGGAGTACGGCCGCGACCGGCTGGAGATCCATGCCGACGCGCTGCCGCCGGGCGCGCGCGTGGTGCTGGTCGACGACGTGCTGGCGACCGGTGGCACGCTGCGTGCGGCCCATGCGCTGGCGCGGGCGCAGGGTGCGGAGGTCGTCGGCGCGGCCGTGCTGGTCGAACTGCAGGCGCTCGGCGGACGTGCGCGCTGGGACGTCGCGGTGCCGCTGCACGTCGCGCTGCCGGGCTGACCGCGCCAGGGGCGGGGCGCGTGCACCGTCGCGTCGTCGCGGCGCTTCGACGGGGGCCGGCCTATCGTGCGGTGCCCCCAAGCCGCCGCCCGCCCCATGCACGAGGAACGCCTGACCCTGAGCCGCAACGGCTGGATGCCCAACAACCCCCGGCTTCCGGTGCGGATCTACCGTGGCCTGCGCACGGCGACGGACGCCCCGTTCGATGCCACGGCGTTCGAGGCGCGGTTCGCGGCGAACGGCTGGCCGGCCGACTGGCGCGGCGGGGTCTACGACTACCACCACTACCATTCGAGCGCCCACGAGGTCCTCGGCGTGGCCGCGGGCACGGCCTCGCTGATGCTCGGCGGCCCCGACGGCACGGTCGTCGACGTGTCCGCGGGCGATGCGTTGCTGCTGCCGGTCGGCACCGGCCACTGCTGCGTCCGTGCCGACGAGGGCTTTCGCGTCGTCGGGGCCTATCCCCAGGGCCAGGACTGGGACATCCAGCGCAGCGCGCCGGACGCGACCACGCTCGAGCGCATGCACGCAGTCTCCGATCCCCGACGCGACCCGGTGACCGGCAAGCGCTTCTGAGCTGCGCGCCAGCGCCCGGGACGCGGGCGGAGGACGCTCAGTCGTCGTCTTCTTCGAACGCACGCGCGAGCCAGTCGCGGTCCGCGTCGTCGTCCGCCGCGTCGCGCGGCGCGGGCTCCAGCAACGTGTAGTCGTCGACGTCCGGGCTGCGGATGCGCCGCGAGACCGGGTACGCCTCCAGCATTGGCTGCGGCATCGTGTCCAGGAACCGCTGGGCCGCCGGCGGGCCGGCCAGCCAGTCGGCGATCGCGGCGGCCGGCATGAACACCGGGCCGTCGGGCACCAGCGGCGCCGGGATCGCCGGGTTGGGATGGGTCAACACGGCGAACGTGTACAGCTCGGGCGCGTCCTTGTCCCAGTGGTCCCACAGGCCGGCGGCGAACAACGCCTCGCCGTCCTGCGCCTGGATGAAGTACGGCACTGGCGTCTCGCCGCTGCGGGCCCACTTGTAGTAGCCGTTCATCGGCACCACGCAACGCCGGGTCTCCCAAGGCCGGCGGAAGATCCGGCTGCGCGGGGCCCGCGCCAGCCGCGCGGTCACTGTCGTGTAGGGCGTCTCGGGCAACGGCGACCAGCGCGGCACCAGGCCCCAGTCGAAATCCTCGACGACCGGGCCGTCGCCCCGGTCGAAGATGACCGCCGCCGGCCGCCGCTTGCCAATGTTGTAGCGCGGCGGGGTCGCCGACAGCGCCTCACCGACCGACCCGGGCAGCGCCGGCGGCCAGGGCGCATCGCCGAAAGCCTGCACGAACCTACGCATCGTGCAAGCCGGAAAGCATCGGTGGAAGCCGTCGGCTGGGCATGCGCGCATTCTCTCCACGCCGGCGTGAAGCGGCCGCGGCCACCTTCACGCACCCGCGGCGACGCGCGGCCCACCGTGGCAGTTCCCCAGCCCAGGAACCTGCCATGCAACGCAGCCCCGATCCCCAGTACCCGCCGATGCCCGATGGCGACGTGCCCGGCTCCTTGCCGCACCCGATGCACGATCCGATTCCCGACCGGCCGATCGATCCGCCGCTGCCGACGCCGGGCGATCCCGAGCGCGATCCGCAGCCGCAGCGCGATCCCCCGTCGCCGACGCAGCCGCAGGACCCGCCGCGTCCCGCGTGAGGCAGGCATCTCGCGGTCGCGGCGCCAGGGGCCGCGACCTGCGGCCTGTCAGGCCATCGCGGGCGCCGGGCTCCGCCAGCAGGCGTCCGGGTCGCGCCGGGCGACCGGCGGTGCCGGGGCGATCGCCGATACGACGCGCTCGCCCTCGTAGCCGCCGTCCACGCCATGGACGCGCACGACCGCCCCGCACAGCAGCACGGAAGCGTTGCAGGCCAGCTCCCGGAACGCCGCATCGCGCGTGGGATGATGCGACAGCTCGCGTCCGGAGCCTGCGTCGACCAGGACCCAGTCGAGCGAGGTGGCGCAGTGGCGCAGCAGGTAGCGGATGGGCGTCATGACGGTCCTGTTCGATAGCGAAATGTTTCCCGGCGTTCACCGGCAGTTCCACATCCTGAACGGTGTCGCATGACGATGATGTCGTCGATCGCCGCCTCGCCTGCAGGATCTGCAGGCCGGCTGACCGGACACGGCCCCGGACGCGGGGCGCGGGATCGCCAGCCGGCGCGCGGCGGGGCACAATCCGCGTTGGGGCGGCGCGAGGGCGTCGCCTTTCGTCTGTGTCGCCGCGGCCAGCGCCGCCGGCACCCCTTCATGGAGAACCCGATGTCCACGCTTCCCCGCAGCGGCCTGCCGCCGTCCGACGCCGGCGCCACGCCCGCGATCACCGTTTCGAGCATCGACCTGGCCCGGCTCGAGGCCATGCTGCAGTCGCCCGCACTGCGCAACCACCCCACCGCCGCGCTGCTGCAGCGCGAACTCGACCGCGCCGACGTGCTGCCGCCCGACGCGATGCCCGCCGACGTGGTGCGGATGCACACCGTCGTCGAGTGCGAGGATGCCGATGGCGCGCCGCGCCACCTCACGCTGGTCTATCCGCAGGAAGCCGACGTCGCCAAGGGCCACGTCTCGGTGCTCGCCCCGGTCGGCGCCGCACTGCTCGGCCTGTCGATCGGCCAATGCATCGACTGGCCGACCCCGGGCGGCGTGCTGCGCCTGCGCGTCACCTCGGTCCAGCCACCCGCGGCCTGAGCCGGGCGCCGCGTTCGCGTGCCGGCGATGCCGGCCGCGGCACGCTCTCACCATGCACCCCCTGCCCCGGTCCTTCTACGCGCGCGACGCCCGCAGCGTCGCGCCGGAACTGCTGAACAAGCGCCTGGTCGCGCACGACGGGCGTCAGGCCCGGATCGTCGAGGTCGAGGCCTACTGCGGCGCCGACGACGAGGCCGCGCACTCGTTCCGCGGCCCGACGCCCCGGAACCGGGTCATGTTCGGCGCCCCGGGCCACCTGTACGTCTACTTCATCTACGGCATCCACTGGGCGGTCAACGCCGTGGGCGGCGACCGTTCGGGCCACGGCGTGCTGCTGCGCGCGGCCGAACCGCTGGCGGGTCTGCCGGCGATGGCGGCCGCACGCGGCACGACCGCGCCGGCGCTGTTCGCCTCGGGCCCGGGCCGGCTCGCCCAGGCCTTCGGCGTATCGGCCGCGGACGGCGGACTGGACCTGACGTGCGCGCAGTCGCGACTGTGGATCGGCGACGACGGGACGCCGCCCCCCGAGCTGCCGGCGACGACGCCGCGCATCGGCATCCGCCGCGCCGTCGATCGGCCCTGGCGCTGGACCGTGCCCGGCCATCCTCACGTTTCCAGGTTCCGGGCCACGCCCGCGCACGGGTCGGCCCGCCGCTGAGCGGGCTGCCCGCGCTCAGTCGAGCGCGGCCAGTGCGCGCGCCACGTCGGCGACCGACCCGGGCCGCGTGACGCGTGCCACCTCCACGCCGTCGCGCAGCACGACCAGCGTCGGCCACAGCTTGACGCCGAAGCTGCGGCCCAGCGGCCGCCCCTTGCCGTCCTCGACCTTGACGTGCGCGAGGTCCGGGCGCGCTTCGATCGCGGCGCGCAGCAAGGGCTGGGCGGCCTGGCAATGACCGCACCAGTCGGTGCCGAACTCCAGGGCGAGCGCACCGGCCGTCGCCTCGACGCCCGCGCGGTCGGGCGCGTCGGCCGAATAACGTGCCTGCCAGCTCATGGTCGGCGGCTCCCGGTCACGACAGCGCACGCTCGATCGCATCGAGCGGCGCGTTGGTGTAGTCCTTGGCCAGGTCGGCGACGAGCCGCTGGCTGGTCTCCTTGTGCAGCAGCGGGCGCACGCGCCCGAGGGTCTGCGGATCGGCGATCAGCACCAGGTGGGCGAACTTGTTCTTCAGCGCACCGTCGTTGAGCCCCAGGGCCAGCTGCTTGGCGAACGTCGCCTCGTCGAGCTGCGATGCGCTCGATTCGGCGGGCATCGCGCCGGCCGGACCGTCGTCGTCGAGGTTCATGCCTTCCAGCAGTGCTTCCTGGCGCAGCGTCAGCGCGCCGTTCTCGCCGACGTTGGTGAACACGCGCGCCGCGCCGCCGTTGGCCACCACCACCAGCGCCCCCTGGGGAATCTTCATCGCCATCGTCTCGTCTCCACTTCCTGCATCGCGCCGGACGGCGCCGAGCCAATGTAGGCAGCCGAATGTGAGCGCGACGCAATGCGGACGTTCGGATCGCGTGGCGCTCAGCGCCAGGGCTGGCGCCCCTCGCTCCACGACTCCGTGCGCCCGCGCCCACCCGGCCAGGGACCGTGGAGGTCGCGCCAGGTCGGCCCGAAATCGCCGATGCCATCGAAGCCGTCGTAGGGACCGTAGCCGAGTCCCGGGCCCATCCCGTAATAGCCGCCGGGACCGTCGTAGCGCGCCACGCGGAGATTGAGGTTCATCGTGCCGCCGGCCTCGCCGTCGCGCTCGCGGCACAGGTTCAGGTCGGCCGCGTTCCAGTGGCTGGTGCCGCCGCGGGAGGAATGGCCGATGCCGGTGCTCACGCTGCCGGTGACCGCCCGTTCCTGGCCGTCGGGGGCGGTCGGGCACCCGCCGCGGCGCACGAGCGTCTTGTCGCGGTGACGACGCCAGGCCGGCGTCGCGGTGCGCGGACCGGTGTACTCGCCGTCACCGAACGCGGCCGGGCCGGTGAACATCGGTGTCTCGGGCAGGCTGAGGTCGGCGCGCAGCGCCTCGGTGGCGGATCCGATCGACGGCGCGAGCGCGGCGGCCAGCATCCACGTCAGCAGCGAAGTGCGCATCGGCGATTCCCGTTTCCCGCCTCGACGGCGACGTCCCACGCTACCAGCCGGTCGTTGAATCGCCGCTGGCCGCGGCGATCAGCCGTGGTGCATCCACAGGCAGTCGATCACGTCGAGCGCGACGTGCACCAGCAGGCCGAGCGCCAGCAGCCGCGTACGCCGAGGCAGGGCGAGCGCGCCGTACAGCGCGACGGCCGGGGCGGTGTGCAGCGGGTGGAAGCCGATGCTGCAGCGGTCGGGCTGGTAGACCGGATCGGCGAGCAGGTGGTCGAGGTCGATCAGCCAGCCGAGCAGCAACAGGCCCCAGGCGCGCAGGAACCGCTCGCGCCAGAACAGCCAGGCCAGCAGTGCGGGCACGGCGGCGTGCAACAGCAGGTGGATGATCGCGCGCGTGCCCATCGCGGGGTCTCCTGGCGGGCGCGACAGCGTACGCGACCGCCGGCCGGACGACGTCGGTCCCCCGCGCCACGTCGGTCCGCTTCACGCCACCCCGGTACCATGTGCCTTCTCCCTCGGCGGGGACGACGGGAACGCATCTGCCGCGAGCGGCGGACCAAGGGCGCATGAGGGCTGGAGCGGGGATGGGCAAGGCGGGACTGCTGACGATCGCCGCGGGGGTGCTGCTGCTGACCGCCTGCCGCGGGGTGGATGGCGAACTGCCGCTGGTCACCGGTGCGCCGGCGACGTCCGCCGAAGCGACCCCGACCTGCACGCACGTCCACACCGGCGCGCACCTCGCGCTAAGCCTGCCCGCGCCCGAGGGCGGCTGGCCCGGCGCGCCGCAGGCGGTCGTCGTCATGAACACCTTCGCCGGCTCGGTCGACATCCGGCACGGCGCGCGCATCCGCTGCGGCTCGCCCGAGGATGCCCGTTCGCTCGACACCCGCTTCCGCGCCGGCGTCGGCGCGGTGATCGTGCCCGAGGCCGGCGACACCGCGCCCATCGAGGTCGGGTTCGACGACAACGCGCTGCCGCTCTGGCGTCCGATCGTGCAACTGGGCGAACCCGCGCCGATCCAGCGCGCCGACATCGCCCGCTTCGCGGTGCGCATCGCATCGATCGTGATGGTGCTGACGCTGCTGGCCTCGGCGCTGCTGGCCTTCTTCGCCACGCGCGAGCGCGCGTTCGCCAGCTACGCCGCGGCCGCGTCGCTGTTCGCACTGTGGCAGGCGCTGCTGTCGGGCCTGTGGGCCTGGCCGCGCCCCTGGCTGCCGGTCGCCGGGGCCACGGTCCCGGCACTGGTCGCGCTCGGGCTGGGCATGGCCGGACTGACCGCGGCCGCGCTGCTGCGCCAGTCGCGGCTGCGGCGACGGCGGCCGCGGCTCGATCGCGCCGCCACGTGGAGTGCGCGCGGGCTGGTGCTGGCGTCGGTCGCGGTCCCGTGGCTGCCGCCGGGTGCGGTCGGCGCACTGTCGGTGGCGGTCGAGGTCGGCTTCTACCTGCTGTGCCTGGTGTTCACGATCACCGCGATCACCGCCATCGTGCGGCGTCGCGGCGACGGCCTGCTGCTGCTCGCCGGGGTGGTCCCGTTCCTGCCGATCGCCGCACTGCAGGCGCTGCTGCCCGACGCGCTGGCGCAGTGGAAGGTCGAGGCCTTCATGCTGGCAGGCGGCTGGCTGGCGCTGACCTGCAGCATGGTGCTGACGTTGCGGCTGGGACGGCTGCGCCGCCAGCGCGACGAGATGCGGCTGCTCGCGCAGACCGATGCGCTGACCGGCCTGCCCAACCGCCGCGCCGCACTCGAGCGGCTCGAGCAGTGCATCGCGCATGCCCGCGACACCGGCGAGCCGCTGACGATCGCTTTCCTAGACGTCGACCACTTCAAGCGCATCAACGACCTCCACGGCCACGAGACCGGGGACCGCGTGCTGCGCCACGTCGCCCACGCGTTGCGCGCCGCGTTCCGCGACGCCGACCACATCGCGCGCATGGGCGGCGAGGAGTTCCTCGCGATCCTGCCCGGCGCCGACCCGATGCACGCGGCGACCCGCATCGACGTGCTGCGCATCTCGTTGCAGGGTGCGGCCGAAGCGCTGGGCGTGCCGGACCTGCAGGTCACCCTCAGCGCCGGCGTCAGCGCGCTGCACCCCGACGACGTGGAGACCGCGTCCCTGCTCCGGCGTGCCGATTCGGCGATGTATGCCGCCAAGCGTGGCGGGCGGGACCGGACCGAGACGGCGGTGCTCGCAGTCGCCTGAATACGCGGCGCGTGTCGTCTCGGCCGTCCCGGCAGCGTTCACCGCGTCTGCACCGCCTTGATGCGACCTTCGCGGACCTTAATTGCAGTCGGAGTTCGTTGGATGGCGCATCACAGCCCCGGGGGTCTGGTCCTCCTGGTCGAGGACAACCGCAACATTTCCGAACCCGTCGGCGAATACCTGGAAAGCCGGGGCTTCGAGGTGGACTACGCCGCCGATGGCCTGGACGCGTACAACATCGCGTCGGAAAACCCGTTCGACGTCATCGTGCTCGACCTGATGCTGCCGCGGCTGGGCGGCATCGAGGTCTGCCGCCGCCTGCGCGCCGACGGCCGCAACTCCACCCCGATCCTGATGCTCACCGCGCGCGACTCGCTGGAGGAGAAGATCGAAGGCCTGGAAGCCGGCGCCGACGACTACCTCACCAAGCCCTTCGACATCAAGGAACTCGAGGCGCGCATCCGCGCGCTGATCCGCCGCGACCGGCGCGAGGTCGGGGCCGCGGTGCTGGAAGTCGGCGACCTGCGCCTGGATCCGGTGTCGCTGCGCGTGCAGCGCGGCGGCAAGGAACTGAACCTGGCGCCGATCGCGATGAAGATCCTGACGATCCTGATGCGCGAGGCGCCGCGGGTGGTGACCCGCCGCGAGATCGAGCAGGAGATCTGGGGCCTGAGCCTGCCCGACTCCGACACGCTGCGCAGCCACCTCTACAACCTGCGCAAGATCATCGACCGCGACCAGCCGGTGCAGTTGCTGCACACGATCACCGGCGCCGGCTATCGCATCGCCGACCTGAGCCAGGCCGTCGCCTGAAGCCGGCCGCCGCCGCGCCCGTCCGGGCGTGGCGGCTCGCAGTCCCCGCACGCGCCTGCCCGGTGCAACGAACCCGGCCCACACGCCGGGGCCGACCTGTCGGCCCTGGGTCCGCTATGCCTTGCCGCCGGACCCGCGCCTGGCGGCGGTCTTCGCACCTGCGCCCCGACCGCTCGCCGGGGCGTCGTCTCCGCCCTTGCCTGCCGCACGTTTCCTCGCGCTCGTCTTCGCGGTCGCCTTCGCGCCGGACTTCACGGCCGCCTTGGTGCCGGCCGTCTTCGTGCCGGGCGTCCTGCTCGCGGCGGCAGCGGCAGCGGCCGGGGCCTTGCCCGCGGACGCCTTCCTCGCCTGCGTTCCCACCGCTGCCGTCGCGGTCTTCTTCGCGGGCGTCTTCGCGGCCGGCGTGGCCTTTTTCGCAGCCGGCGTCGCCTTCTTCGCAACCGGCTTCGCGGCCTTGCCGGCGCCCGCCCGTGCGTCGCGCTTCGCGGCGGCGCGCTCGGCGGCCGTCCTGCCCGCGCCCTTGCGCCTGAGCGCGGCAATCTCCGCCGCCGCGGCGGACTGGGCGCCCTCGAGCTTCTCGCGCGCGGCCGCGACCCGTCGACTCACCGCATCTGCGGCCAGTGCCAGCACCCCGCTGGCACGCTCGCCAAGCGTGCGTGCACTGCCCGCGACCGCGGTCTCGGCCTGCTGCGCCGATCGCCTGGCCGATGCGACCGCGGTGCCGGCCCGCTTGCGCACCTTCGCCGCCAATGCCGTCGTCCCGCCCTCGGCCTTCGGGTTCTCGTTGCCCATGCTGCTGCCCTCGTGCTGCCTGCGCGGGCCCGTCGCCCGCGAGCGCCAATGTAGCGCGCCGCGGCCCATCGATGAATGCGGACTTCAACGCCGATTCAAGCGCGCGGCGCGACACTTGCCCCGCGCCGCCGGGCGGCGGGCCCCGTCCGCTTGACCGGCGCCGCCCGAGGCGCCACGTTCGCCTTCCATCCGTTTCGCCACGGCCATGCCGACAGGGGATGCCACCACCATGCGCGCCAAGACCACGCTTCTCGCCCTGACCCTCGCTGCCGCGTTCGGCGGTTTCGCCGCGACCGCGATGCGCGACGCGCTGCAGCAGCCCGCCATCGCGACGCCGCCCGCCGCCGCCGCGGTGCCGATGCTCGCCGCGCTGCCGGCGTCCGTCGACGGCCAGGCCCTGCCGTCGCTGGCGCCGATGCTGCGCCAGGTCACGCCGTCGGTCGTGTCGGTGCACACCAAGCAGCGCGTGCGGGTGAGCCCGTTCGGCAACGACCCGTTCTTCCGCCGGATGTTCCCCGAGCTGTCGCAGGAGCGGATCAACGAATCGCTGGGCTCGGGCGTGATCGTCGACGCGGCCCAGGGCTACGTGCTGACCAACCACCACGTCATCGAGGGCGCCGACGACGTCTCGGTCACGCTGGCCGACGGTCGCACGCTCGAGGCCGAGTTCATCGGGTCGGACGTCGACACCGACGTGGCGCTGATGCGGGTCAAGGCCTCCGGCCTGACCGCGATTCCGCTCGCCCGCGACAGCAACCTGCAGGTCGGCGATTTCGTCGTCGCGGTCGGCAACCCGTTCGGCTTCGGGCAGACGGTGACCTCGGGGATCGTCTCGGCGGTCGAGCGCAGCAACGTGCCGGGCGTGGGCTTCCAGAACTTCATCCAGACCGACGCGTCGATCAACCCGGGCAACTCGGGCGGCGCGCTGGTCAACCTGCGCGGCGAGCTGGTCGGCATCAACACCGCGAGCTTCAACACCCAGGGCAGCATGGCCGGCAACATCGGCCTGGGCTTCGCGATCCCGATCGGCCTGGCGCGCAACGTGATGACGCAGCTGGCGGCCACCGGCAGCGTGCAGCGCGGCACGCTCGGCGTCGACACCCAGACTGTCGATGCGCGCATCGCCCAGGGGCTGGGCCTCGATGCGCCGCGCGGCGCGGTCGTCACGCGCGTGTACGGCGGTTCGTCGGCCGCGAACGCGGGCCTGCGCACCGGTGACGTCGTGGTCTCGGCCAACGGGCAGCGGATCGACAACAGCGAGGCGCTGCGCAATTTCCAGGGCCTGCAGGCGCTCGACGCCCCGGTGACGCTGGAGGTACTGCGCGACGGCAAGCCGATGAAGATCGAGACCCGCCTGCGCGCATTGCCGCGCGACGGCGCGAGCTTCGATCCGCGGCTGGCCGGTGCGACGCTGGCCGACCTGCCCGAGGCGATCCGCCGGCAGAACGACCGCATCGGCGGCGTGCGCATCGAGAAGGTCGAGCCAGGCAGCCGCGCCCACAACAACGGCCTGCGCGAGGGCGACCTGATCCTGGCCGCCAACAGCGGCGAGTTCCGCGACCTCGCCGGCTTCCGCGATTCGCTGGCCAGCCGTCCGGCGGATCTGGCAATGCGCATTTCACGCGGCGGACGCATCTACAACGTGATCATGCGTTGACCCCACCCGTGCCGTGCGCCTCCGCGCGGTACGACCGACCCACACAGGAGCGAGCGAACATGAGCCCCACCTCGACCGAAGCGGTAAAGACCAACCTTGGCGAAGCCGGCAACCACCTGGCCCAGGCCGCACGCGACGCGACCTCCGCGGTCAAGAACGCCGCCGGCGTGGCGGGTGACGAACTCAAGCTCGGCAAGGCGAGCATCAAGTCGGGGCTGGCCGAGACGGCCACCGCCGGACTGGCCGCGGTCGAGGAAGGCACTGCGGCGGCCAAGGAGCAGGCCGACCTGCTGATGGAGAAGGGCCGCGACCTGATCGACAGCGCCGCCGACCTGATCCGCGAGCGTCCGATCGCGGCGTTCGGCACCGCCTTCGCGGCGGGCTGGATCATCGCCAAGCTCGCTCGCAGCAAGTAATCGCGGATCGACATGACCGAGCGCGTGACCGGGGAAGACCCGCGCGAGGAGGTGCCCGCCGGCAGCGCGAAGCGTGCGCCCGGCGAGGCGCCGCACCTGGACGAGAGCGTCCGCCGCGTCCGCGCGGCGGCCAAGGAAACCCTGGGGTCGGGCCTCGACACGGGGCGCGCGTTGCGCAAGCTGATTTCCGCCGATTTCGCCCTGGCCCGCAGCGCGCTGGGACGGGCGCTGGCGTGGTCGGCGGTGTCGGTGGTCTTCGGCGCGTCCGCATGGCTGCTGGCGATGGGCGCGGCGATCGCGCTGCTGCAGTCCTGGGGACTGTCGTGGCTGCAGTCGATCTCGATCTCGATGCTGATCAGCCTGCTGGTGACCGGTCTGGCCGCCTGGCGGGTGTCGGTGTTCTTCGACTACGCCGGCATGCACGCCACGCGGCGGCAGCTGACCCGGCTGGGGCTGTTCTCCGAGGACGGCCAAGACGACGACGACGATGACGACGCGGCACTGACCGGCGTCGAGCGACGGCCGACCACGGAGCCGCGAGCCCCATGAATTTCGAAGGCATCAAGAACCGGGTCGAACGCGCCGAAGCGCTCGTGGACGGCCGTGTGATCCAGACCCAGGATCGCTACGCCGCGCTGCGCTCGAGCTGGCGCGAGGGCTGGACCCCGTCCCGCATCGTGATCGCCGGCCTGATCGGCGGTTTCGCGATGGGCGTCTCCAAGCCGACGCGCGCGCTCCGGCGCCTGGGCAAGATCGGCGGGCCGAAGTCGCTGCAGATGGTCAGCGCGTTGTCCGGGCTGGCGTCCTCGATCCAGGCGACGATCGCCGCGGTGACCGCCAAGAAGGCGGCGAATACCGCCGACACGGCGGCCGAGACCGCCGACGACGCCGCGCAGACCGCGGACGCTGCGGCCTCCCCGGTTGCATCGCCCGCGGCCGCCGGTGCGCCGGCGGTGGCCGTCCCGACGGCGCAGACGTCGGCCTTCGCCGATCTGCCCACGGACGCATCGGGCCCGGTGCCGCGCACCGATCGCCGCCGGCCCGAGCCGGCGTACGACACCCAGCCGCGGCCGGCCGAAGCCGCGACCGAGGTCTCGGAACCCGAGCGCTGAGCGCGCAGCGGCGCGGCGCGCGACGATGAGCACCCCGATCAGCCCGCCGCCGCCGGAGGGCGCGCCGCCACCGGTCCCGACCCCGGTCGCTCCGCGACCGCGGGCCTCGACCGCGTTGGTGGTGCTGACCTCGCTCGTGGTACTCGCCACGCTGTGGGCCGCGCAAGGGGTGATCCTGCCGGTGCTGCTGGCGATGTTCTTCGCGCTGGTCGGCAACCCGGTGCTGCGCGGCCTGCGCCGGCTGTGGATTCCCCGCTTCGTCGGCGCCGTGCTCGTGCTGGCCGCCGGGCTCACCGCCGCGGGCCTGCTGGGCACACAGCTCTACGGACCGGCCAGCGAATGGGTCCAGCAGGCGCCCAAACAGCTGCGCACGCTGGCGCCGCGGCTCAAGCAGATGACCCAGCCGGTGCACCAGGCCAACCAGGCGGCCGAATCGTTCGCCCGGGCCACCGAGGACCGCCCGCAGCGACGGGTACAGCTGGTGCGGATCCAGGACGACAGCTCGTGGCGCACGCTCGTCGCCACGCCCAAGATGCTCGCCTCGGTGCTGGCCGTCGTGCTGCTGACCTTCTTCTTCATGGTCTACGGCGAGAACCTGCAGCGCAACGCGATCGCGCTGCTGCCCGATCGCCAGCGCCGCAAGCTCACCGTCGACATCCTGCAGTCGATCGAACGCGAGATCTCGCGCTACGTGCTGACGATCTCGATCATCAACACGCTGCTCGGTGCGATCTTCGCCGGCATCCTGCTGTGGATGGGCCTGCCGCTGCAGGACGCGCTGCTGTGGGGCACGGTCGTGGCGCTGCTGAACTTCGCCCCGTACGTCGGACCGCTGATCGGCGTGCTGCTGATGCTGCTGATGGGCTTCGTCAGCTACGAGGGGAGTTGGCCGACCCCGGCCTGGGCCCCGGTGATCCCCGCAGCGATCTACCTGGCGCTGCACACGCTCGAGGGCCAGTTCGTGACTCCGATCGTGCTGGGCCGGCGCATGGCGCTGTCGCCGCTGATGCTGGTGCTGGCGCTGCTGATGTTCGGCTGGATGTGGGGCATCGTCGGGCTGCTACTGGCGGTGCCGTTGCTGGTCTGCGTGAAGCTGGTGCTCGCGCGCGTGGAGGGCTTCGAGGGCTGGGCGCGACTGCTTGCGTAGGCGCGCCTACGCATGTGCCGCAAGCTGGCGGCTTCGCGGAAAGTCCCCCGCTACAATGCACGCATGCAGTTCCCGATCCGTGCCATCACCATCGACCTCGACGACACCGTGTGGCCGTTCGCGCCGATCGGCGCGCGCATCGAGCAGGCGCTCGACGCGTTCCTGCGCGAGCACAGCCCGGCGACCGCCGAGCGCTATCCGATCGAGCGCATGCGCGAGCTGCGCGCCCGGGTGTACGCCGAGAACGCGCACCTGGCGCACGACGTCGAGGCGCTGCGCCAGCTCACGATCGAGCACGCGCTGCGCGACAGCGGCGGCGACGTCGGCCTGCTCGATCCGGCCTACCGGGTGTTCCATGCCGAGCGCAACCGCATCGAGTTCTATCCCGACAGCCTCGATGCGCTCGCGCGGATCGCCTCACGCGTACCGATGGCCGCGCTGACCAACGGCAATGCCGACATCGAGCACATCGGCCTGTCGCATCTGTTCGCGTTCAAGCTGGCCGCGCGCGAGCACGGCGCGGCGAAGCCGGAGGCGAGCATCTTCCACGCCGCGTGCACACGGTTGGGTTGCGCGCACGGCGACGTGCTGCACGTCGGCGACCATATCGAGATGGACGTCGCCGGTGCCGCGCGCGCGGGACTGCGCACCTGCTGGATCAACCGCGAGGACCGCCGCTGGGAACATCCCGAGCTGGCCCCGGACCTCGAATTCGACACCCTCACCGCGCTCGCCGACTGGCTCGACACCGTGCCGACCGCCGCCGACGACGCCTGACCGGACACGCCCATGACCGACACCACCGCCCGCCTGTTCGCCACCGACGCGCGCGACGCCCGCCCGCTGCACATCGTCTCGCGCGCGGACTACGCGGCCTGGCGCGAGGGACAGCCCGCCGCGATCCGCGGCTGGCTCGACGCGCAGACCTTCGACGCCGGGCCGGGCACGCTGGTCCTGCTGCCGGGCGACGACGGGCTGGGCGGCGCGGCGATCGGCATCGGCGATGCGCGCGACCCCGACAGCTACGCGCACGCCGCGTACGGCCTGCCCGAAGGCGACTGGCGACCGGCCGGCCCGCACCAGGCCGACGCGCTGCAGCTGGGCTGGGGCCTGGGCGCCTACCGCTTCACCCGCTACAAGGCGACTGCGCGCCGGCCCGCGCGCCTGGCCGTGGATGCGCCCGACGCGACGGTCGTCGACCTGATCGCCGCCACCACCCGCGTGCGCGACCTGGTCAACACCCCGACCGAGGACATGGGGCCCGCGCAGATGGAGGACGTCGTGCGCGGCATCGCCGACACGCACGGCGCCACGTTCGAGAGCATCGCCGGCGACGCGTTGCTGGCAAGGAACTTCCCTGCGATCCACGCCGTCGGCCGCGCCTCGCACCGCGCGCCGCGCCTGCTGCACCTGCAGTGGGGCGAGCCCTCGCATCCGCACGTGGCGATCGTCGGCAAGGGCGTGTGCTTCGACACCGGCGGCCTGGACATCAAGCCGGCCGACGGCATGCGCAACATGAAGAAGGACATGGGCGGCGCCGCGCACGCGATCGCGCTGGCCGAGCTGGTGATGGCGCGCAGGCTACCGCTGCGGATCACGCTGCTGGTGCCGGCGGTCGAGAACGCGATCGGCCCCGACGCGCTGCGTCCGGGCGAGATCATCGCCACGCGCAAGGGCATCAGCGTGGAGATCGACAACACCGACGCCGAGGGCCGGCTGGTGCTGTGCGACGCGCTCGCCTACGCCGCCGAGCAGTCGCCCGATACCCTGCTCGACTTCGCCACGCTGACCGGCGCGGCGCGCATCGCGCTCGGGCCCGACCTGCCGGCGCTGTTCGCCAACGACGACGCGCTGGCGGCCGCCTGGATCGCCGGCGGCGAGGCGACCCGCGACCCGGTCTGGCGCATGCCGCTGTGGCGCCCGTACCTGCGCTACCTGGCCAGCGGCATCGCCGACATCGCCAACGCCGGCTCGCGCATGGCCGGCAGCGTCACCGCGGCGCTGTACCTGGAGCGTTTCGTGCCCGGCGACCTGCCGTGGGCGCACCTGGACACCTACGCCTGGAACGACAGCAGCCGGCCCGGCCATCCGCAGGGCGGCGAGGCGCTGGGCCTGCGTGCGGCGTGGGCGATGCTCCAGGCGCGCTGCGGCTGACGCGCCGGCTCGCGGGCGGTGCGGCGAGCCGCGCCGTCAGCGCAGCCAGCCGCGACGGGCGGCCGAGCGCGCGAACCCCGAGAACGCGCCGACCACCACAACCAGCAACACCGGCATCGCCGGACCGCCGGGAAACAGCGCCGGTTGCAGCGCCAGGCCGGCCACCACCGAGACGGCGACCGCGACGAAGGCCAGCAGCAGCATCGGCACCGCCTGGCGTCGCGCCAGCAGCAGCGCCAGCGCTCCGCCGGTCCCGGTGATCACCGCAAGGCCCGAGACCAGATCGAACCACAGCGGCACTGCCGGCGCCGCAGCGGCCGGCGTCGCGCCGAGCCGCAGCACCAGCAGCGCCAGGCCGAACAGGTTCCACAGCAGCGCGATGAGCGCGATGACGCGCGCGCCCAGGGGCATCGGGGATCGGGACATGGCGCTTCCGGCGGGCGTGCGCGGCGGCACGGGCGCACGAGGCTAGCAGCCCGCCGCCGGCGCGCCCACCCCGGGCGGTCTTCCGCCCCGGTCCTGCCGACATCGCTCCGCTACAGCCAGCCCTTCTGCCGCGCGAGGCGGTAGGCCTCGATACGGTTGACGACGCCGAGCTTGCCGATCGCCTCGGACAGGTAGTTGCGCACGGTGCCGTGCGAGAGCTGCAGCCGCGCCGCGATCTGGGGCGCGTCCAGGCCCTCGCCCGCCAGCCGCAGCGCCTGCCGCTGGCGCTCGCTCAGCGGATCGGGTTCGCTCCAGGCCTCGAGTGCGAGTTGCGGATCGATCGCGCGCCCGCCGGCGTGGACCCGCCGCAGCGCCTCGGCCAGTTGCTCGGCCGGCGCGTCCTTGAGCAGGTAGCCGCCGACGCCGGCGTCGAGCGCGCGGCGCAGGTAGCCGGCGCGCGCGAAGGTGGTGACGATCACCACGCGCAGCGGCAGCCCGTGGCGCTGGATGCGCTGCGCGAGTTCCAGGCCGGTCAACCCCGGCATCTCGATGTCGGCGACCAGCACGTCAGGTGCCAGCCGCTGCACCTCGCGCCAGGCCGATTCGCCGTCGCCGACGCTGCCGACCACGGTCAGGTCGTCTTCCAGATTCAGCAGCGCGGCCAGCGCGCCGCGCAGCATCGCCTGGTCCTCCGCGATGAGGACGCGCAGCGGATCGTCGGCGGTGGGCATGCGGGGCATGGCGGGACGTTAGCAGGCCCCGGCGCGCAGGCGCGTCCCGGCCGACCGCGCGGATGCGGGCTGCAGCGGGATGCGCGCATCGACGCGTGTGCCCTCGGGGCCGCCTTCCACGTGCAGGACGCCGCCGAGCGCCTCGATGCGTTCGCGCACGCCCGACAGGCCGTTGCCCGGCACGATCGCACCGCCGCGACCGTCGTCGATCACCTGCAGACGGATCGTGTCGCCCTCGCGCGAGAACGTCGCTCGCGCGGCGTGCGCGCCTGCGTGGCGCTGCAGATTGGTGACCGCCTCGCGCAGCGTCATCGCCAGCGTCGTTTCAACCTCGGGCGGCAGGCCTGCACCGGCAACGTGTTTGTCGAGCACGTAGTCGAACGCGACCCCGTCGGTCTCGAGCAGCAGCCTAGACGATGCGAGCTCGGCGGCGAGCCCGGCCGCGCGGATGCCGCTGACCGCCTGGCGCACCTGCGCCAGTGCATCGCGCGCGATGCCGCCGACCTCGCCGATCTCGCGCTGCGCGCCGGCCGGATCGCGCGCGACCAGTCGCGATGCGAGGTCGGCCTTCAGCGCGACCATCGACAGCGTGTGGCCGAGCAGGTCATGCAGGTCGCGTCCGATGCGCTCGCGCTCGGCGACCGCCGCCAGGCGCCTGACCTCGTCGTGCGACAGCCGCAGCGCCGCATCCTGCGCGTGCCGTAGGCGGTCGACATGCACCAGCATGCCGATCACCCCGGTGGTCAGCGGCATCCACGCCAGCGCCGTCCACGGATAGCCGAGCAAGCGCGCCCACACCAGCAACACCGCGTTGAGCGCCGCCAGCGCCAGCGCATAGCGCCACACCGACCCGCGCGACAGCGTGCCGAGGAACACGCAGCCGAACACGAAGTAGCTCAAGCCCGACACGTACCAAGGCAGCATCGCCAGGCACATCGCGATCATCGCCGCCGCGCACCAGGGCGCGCGGCGCGGCGGCAGGACCAGGGCACCGACGAACAGCGCCAGGAACACCGGATACGACAGCAGCGTCAGCATCAGCCAGCGCAGGTCGTAGCCGCGCAGCGAGAACATCGGCACCACGAACACCCAGACCGACCACAGCGCGTGGATGCCCTCGCTCCAGGCCGGCCGTCCCTGGCGCAGCGCCATCCCGAGCACCGAATCGGGCGCCGGGCGCAGTCCTGCGATGGGCCGGGGGTGTGCGTCGTCGGGTGTCTGTGCGCTCACGGCCGCCAGCGTAACCGGCCCGGCGGGCGGCAGGCGATCAGCGTCCACGCCCTCAGCCCACCCGCGCCAGCCGGCGCAGCGCAAGCCCCGCGCACACCAGCGTCGTCGCGGTCAGCACCGCGATATGGCCGCCAGCGCCGCCCCCGACATCGGCCCCCAGCACCGCGAGCGCGAGCTGGCCGTGGTGGTAGGCCGGCCACAGCGGCGCCAGTTGCGCCAGCGCATCGGGCAGCATCGACAGCGGCAGCCACAGTCCCGACAGGAAAGCCATCGGCAGAAACAGCAGGTTCGCCCAGGCCGGTGCGGCATTGGCGCTGGCGACGCTGCCCAGCAGCAGGCCGATCGCACAGAACGGCAGCGCGCCGAGCACGGTGACCGCCCACAGCTGCGCCCATTGCGCCGGCGCCAATGACACACCGCCGAACGCCGTCGCCAGCGCCGCCAGCCCCAGCACGATCACCAGCGAGAACAGCAGCGCGATCGCGGCCCGCGCCACCAGCCAGGCGCCACCCGGCGCTGGCAACGCGCGTTGCAGCGCGAAGAACCCGCGCTCGCGGTCGATCGCCAGCGTCACCGAGCACCCGAACAGGCCCGCGCCCATCGCACCGAACACGCCATAGGTGGCCAGCAGATAGCGGGCGACTTCGGCGCTGCCCCGGTTGCCGCCGAGCAGGAGTCCGAACATCGCGTAGAACAATGCGGGAAACAGCAGCGTCGGCAGCACGTACATCGGCTCACGCAGCAGCCGCAGCAGTTCGCAGCGCACGGTCTGCGCCACCGCGCGCAGCATCCGGGCCCGGCCGGCCGGCGCATCGCCCCGTGCCTGCGCGCTCATGCGTCTGCTCCCGCCTGCGCCTGCCCAGGCATGGCCGTCAGCGCCTCAGCCAGATCCGCGCGGCGTACCTCGAGCCCGCCGGCGTGCGGATCGGCCTGCAACAGCCGGCGCACCACCGATTCTGCGTCGTCGGCCACGATCGTCAGGCGGTGCCCCGTCCGGGGCACCGATGCGACACCCGACCAGGTCGCGATCTCGCTTTCCGGCAGTGCGCTGTCGCAGGCGACGCGCCGCTGCGCGACCCGCGCCCGCACCGCGTCGACACTGCCGGCGACGCAGACGCGCCCTGCCGCCAGCACCACGACCCGGTCCGCCAGCGCTTGCGCTTCGGTCATGTCGTGCGTGGTCAGCAACACGCCTACCCCACCGGCCACCAGGGCGCGGATCGCCAGCCAGACTTGCTGCCGGGCCTCGGGGTCCAGACCGGTGGTCGGTTCGTCGAGAAACAGCAACTGCGGACGGCCGCACAAGGCCAGCGCGAACTGCACACGTCGTTGCTGCCCGCCCGAGAGCCGGCCATAGCGGCGCGCCAGCAGCCCTTCGAGCCCGGCCAGGGCGACGCAGTCCGCCGGGCTGTGCGGCGCCGGATACCAGCTGCGCACCAGCGCCAGCAGTTCGCCGACCTGCAGCCGCTCCGGCAATTGCGCCTGCTGCAGCATCACCCCGATCCGCCGTCGTGCGACGGGGTCGGCAGGCGGGCGCCCGAACAACCGGGCCTCACCCCGGTCGGCAGGTTGCAGGCCGAGCAGAATATCGATCGTCGTGGACTTGCCCGCCCCGTTGACGCCGAGCAGCGCGGTGACCTCGCCGGGCGGCACCGTCAGATCCACCTCATCGAGCACGCGGACACGCCCGCGGGTGCGCGTGACGCCGCGCAGACACGCCAGCGGATCGATGGCAGCGGGCGCGGGCGCGTTGGTGATCGCAGTCATGGACATCGTCGCGTCTCCTTCTAACCGGGAACCCCAGTCTCGGTGTCGGACCGGCGCGGCATCAGGCGCAAACGTCAGCGCGATCGCCTGACAGCTGTCACGTGACCGCGGGGCCGGGCGGCGACAGACTGTGCCGGCGCTGCGGCCCGTCCCGGCGCTGCGCTGCTGACTTCCGGCAGGTTGGAAACCCCCGCCGCCCGCGGTCACACTGGCCCCGGTCCTCCCGTCCAGGCTCCAATGAACACGAACGCCGACCTACTCAAGGAACTCCGCATCGATCGCAGCGCGCCGCCGCCACCGTCGCGTCGCCGGTTGTGGATCGGGCTGGGCATCGCGGCCGTGGTCGCGATCGTCGTGCTGCTCGCAGCCTGGCTGCTGGTGCCGCACGCGATCGAGGTCGAGACCACGGTTGTCGCCGCGCCCAGCGCCCCCGGCACCGCCGGCGGCTCGGTGCTCGATGCCAGCGGCTACGTCGTCGCCCGGCGCATGGCCACGGTGTCGGCCAAGATCACCGGCCGCGTGCGCGAAGTGCGGATCGAGGAAGGCCAGCACGTGGACGCCGACGAGGTCCTCGCGACCCTCGACCCGATCGACGCCGATGCCCGGCGCGACCTGTCGGCCGCGCAGCTCGAGGCCGCGCGCAGCCAGGTCGCCGGCGTGCAGGCGCAGCTGACCGAGGCCGCGGCGAATGCCGAGCGACTGCAGGCGCTGGTCGGCCAGCAACTGGTGTCCAAGGCGCAGTACGAGCAGGCCGTCGCCCAGCGCGACGCACTGCGTGCCCAGCTGGCCACCGCACGCCGCAATGCCAGCGTCGCCGGCGAGCAGCTGCGGATCTCCGATATCGGCGTCGACGACACGCTGGTCCGCGCGCCGTTCGCCGGTGTGGTCATCGCCAAGGCGGCGCAGCCGGGCGAGATCGTCTCGCCGCTGTCGGCCGGCGGTGGCTTCACCCGCACCGGCATCGGCACGATCGTCGACATGGACTCGCTCGAGGTCGAGGTCGACGTCGGCGAGTCGTACATCGGCCGGGTCAAGCCGGGCATGCCGGTCGAGACCACGCTCAACGCCTACCAGGACTGGAAGATCCCCGGCAGCGTGATCGCGATCGTGCCGACCGCCGACCGCGGCAAGGCAACGGTCAAGGTGCGCATCGCGCTGGATGCCAGGGACGCACGCATCGTGCCGGACATGGGGGCGACGGTGAGCTTCCTCGAACAGGCGCGTCCGGCGCAGGACGCCGACGCCCCCCGCGGCGTGCGCGTGCCGGCCACGGCATTGTCCGAGCGCGGCGGCGCGCCGGTGGTGTTCGTCGTCGACGGCGACGTCGTGCGCCAGCGCACGGTCGCGCCCGGCGAGCGCGTCGGCGGCAACGTCGAGATCGCCGACGGCGTGAATCCGGGCGACGAGCTCGTGGTCGACGCGCCCGATGCGCTCGACGACGGCAGCCGCGTAACGATCAAGCAATGACGCATTCCTCGTAGGAGCGCGCTCGCGCGCGAAAGGGTTGCGGTGGACCCGCATCGCGCGCCAGCGCGCTCCTACGGGCGCAACACTTCCAGATCACCAAGGGGAATGACGATGGCACTGGTGTCGATCCGCAACCTCACCAAGACCTACCAGCGCGGACCGGAGAAGGTAGAGGTGCTGCACGGGGTGAACCTCGATATCGCGCAGGGCGATTTCGTCGCACTGATGGGCCCGTCGGGCTCGGGCAAGACGACGCTGCTCAACCTGATCGGCGGGCTCGACACGCCCACCGGCGGCGAGATCGCCGTCGACGGCGAGCGCATCGACCGCATGGGCGGCGGGCAGCTGTCGGGCTGGCGCAGCCGCAACGTCGGCTACGTGTTCCAGTTCTACAACCTGATGCCGGCACTGACCGCGCAGAAGAACGTCGAGCTGCCGCTGTTGCTGACCAGGCTCTCGGGCGCGCAGCGCAAGCGCAACGCGCAGATCGCGCTGACCCTGGTCGGGCTGTCGGACCGCACCTCGCACAAGCCCAACGAACTGTCGGGCGGGCAGCAACAGCGCGTGGCGATCGCGCGCGCGATCGTGTCGGACCCCACGCTGCTGATCTGCGACGAGCCCACCGGCGACCTCGACCGGCAGTCGGCCGAGGACATCCTGGGTCTGCTGCAGACGCTCAACCGCGAACACGGCAAGACCATCGTCATGGTCACCCACGACCCGAAGGCGGCCGAGTACGCCAGCCACACGCTGCACCTGGACAAGGGCACGCTGGTCGGCGAGCACGCGGAAGCGACGTGATCTGAAAGCCTTCCCCCGCATGCGGGGGAAGGAGAAGAGCCGACTCGCTGCAACACCGAATTCCTGAACTACACCGGCAGGACATCCCATGAAATACCTGCACCTGGTCTGGGCCGCGCTGATGCGCCGCAAGACCCGCACCGCACTGACGGTCGCGTCGATCGTCGCTGCATTCCTGCTGTTCGGCCTGCTCGACGGCATCCGCGTGGCATTCGCGCAGCTCGGCCAGAACGCCGACGGCGCGCAGCGCCTGCAGACCTCGTCGCGGCTGTCGTTCATCGAGACGCTGCCGCAGGCCCTGGGCAAGCGCATCGAGCTGGTCGACAACATCGAGGCGGTCACCTACGCGAGCTGGTTCGGCGGCACCTACCAGGGCCCGCGCAACCAGATCTTCAGCTTCGCGGTCGCGCCCAACTACCTGGACCTGTATCCGGAGATCGAGGTCGCACAGGCCGAGCGCGACGCGTTCGCGCGCACGCGCACCGGCATCCTGGTCGGCGAGAAGCTGATGCAGCGCTTCGACTGGACGGTCGGCGACCGGATCCCGCTGCAGTCGTCGATCTTCCCCAACAGCGACGGCTCGCTGAACTGGTCGTTCGACATCGTCGGCGTGCTGCGCAACCGTGACGGCAAGCAGGGCGGGTTCAACGACCAGATGCTGCTGATGCACTACGACTACTTCGCCGAGTCCACACCGTACGTCGACAGCGACGTGGGCTGGTACGTCAGCCGGGTATCGGACGTGCGCCGGGCCGACCGTGCGGCCAAGGCGATCGACGCGCTGTCGGCCAACTCGCCCAACGAGACCCGCACGATGACCGAGGCCGCCGCGTTCGCCTCGCAGCTCAAGCAGATGGCCGACGTCGGCATGATCGTCGGTGCGATCATGGGCGCGGTGTTCTTCACCCTGCTGCTGCTGACCGGCAACACGATGGCGCAGGCGGTGCGCGAACGCACGTCGGAGCTGGCGGTGCTCAAGACGATCGGCTTCTCCAGCACCAGCGTGCTGATGCTGGTGCTGGCCGAATCGGTGGTGCTGGTGGTCTTCGGCGGTGTGGTCGGGCTTGGGCTGTCGGCGGTCGCGAGCGCCGTGGTCAACGTCGCGGCCGGCGACATGATCCGCCTGCCGGGGGTCGAGTGGCAGAGCTGGGCGCTGGGACTGGGCCTGATGGTCGCGATCGGCCTGGTCGTCGGCGCGCTGCCGGCGGTCCGCGCGATGCGCCTGAACATCGTCGACGCCCTCGCGGGCCGCTGAGGAGACCACCATGCATCCATTGCTCAAGACCCTGTTGCAGAACGCCGGCCTGGTGCTCGCGTTGGTCGTCGCGCTCGTCGTCTGGATCCTCGCGCCCTGGTACGTGCTGCTTGCCGCGGCGGTCGCGGTCGCGCTGTGGATGACGCTGGCCCGCGGTGGGCGCCAGGCTGCGTCCGTCAGCCACGTCGGCATCAGCACGCTGAGCCAGCGGCTGGGCGCGTCGTCGGTGGTCGTGATCGGTATCGCCGGCGTGGTCGCGGTGCTGGTCGCGCTGCTGTCGATGGCCGAGGGCTACCGCCATACCGTCGGCAGCACCGGCGACGCGTCGACCGCGATCGTGCTGCGGGGCGGCTCGGCCGCCGAGGTGATGTCGGTGATCGACCGTAACCTCATCAATGCCGTGGTGCAGGCACCGCAGATCGCGCGCGACGCCGATGGCCGGCCGCTGGCCTCGCCCGAGCTGGTCGTCGCCGCGAACCTGCCGCTGCGCGGCGGTGCGCCCGACGAGGACGGCAGCGTGCAGTTCCGCGGCGTCGGCGAGATGGCGTTCCAGGTGCGGCCGGACCTGCGCATCGTCGAGGGCCGGATGTTCGAGACCGGCAAGCGCGAGCTGGTCGTCGGCAAGGGTGCGCGCCAGCAGTTCGCCGGCCTCGAGCCGGGCCGGTCGGTGCGGCTGGGCAGCGACACGTGGCAGGTGGTCGGCGCGTTCGAGGCGGGCGACGCGACGGACTCGGAGATCTGGGCCGATGCCGAGGTCGTCGCCACGACCTATCGCCGCGGGTCGAGCCGCGCGTCGGTGACCGTGCGACTGACCGACCCGGGTGCCTTCACGGCGTTCAAGGCCACGCTCGACGCCGACCCGCGCACCCAGGTCGAGACCAGCACCACGCTCGAGTACTTCGCCAAGCAGTCCGAGGGCATGTCGAAAGTGCTGCGCATCATCGGCATCGTCGTCGGCTCGATCATGGCGGTCGGCGCGGTGTTCGGCGCGCTCAACACGATGTTCGCCACGGTCGCGGCGCGGGCGCGCGAGATCGCGACGCTGCGCGCGATCGGCTTCCGCGGCCTGCCGGTCGTGGTGGCGGTGATGCTCGAGACGATGCTGCTGGCGCTGCTCGGCGGCCTGCTCGGCGGCGCGATCGCCTGGCTGCTGTTCGACGGCTACGGCGCATCGACGCTCGCCGGCGGCATCGGGCAGATGACGTTCGAGTTCCGGGTCACGCCTGCGCTGCTGTGGAGCGGGCTGAAGTGGGCGCTGGCGATCGGGTTCGTCGGCGGCCTGTTCCCGGCGGTGCGCGCGGCGCAGTTGCCGGTGACCACGGCGCTGCGCGCGGCATGAGCGGCCCCGAGCCGGCCGCGCTGTCGAACGCGGACCTGCAGCGCGAGATCCAGGCGCTGCAGGCCCGCGCGTTCGAACGCTACGAGGACGCGGCGCTGCAGGCCGAGGCCGCGCCCGATCGCGCCGAGGCGATCTATGCCCGGGCCGAACGCGAGACCGCGCCGCTGATCGACCGTGCCAACACGCTCAATGCCGAACGCGTGGCGCGCTACCGCCGCCGTGCGGCGCGCTGGCGACGGGCCGCGATCGCCGTCGCGGTCACCGGCACCGCCGCCATCGTCTGGCTGGCGGTGACCCGCTAGCAGCGCGCGCCGAGGCGGCGCGGTCGCTCAGGCATCACGATCCAGCAGGCCGTCGTCCTGCGCCTGCCGCACGTCGTCGGGTGTGTCGAGGTCCCGCTGCAGCGCCGGCGCGTGCAGGCGGAACAGCGTGCTGGGCGGCAATGCCGCGAGCAGCCCGCCGAAGCCGCGATCGCCGCGCAGCGCGGGGGCCTGCGCGAACAGCGCCGGCGACAGCACCGCCGGTACGCCGGGGCGATCGCCGTGCATCGTCGCCGCGCAGCCTGACGCCGCCGACGACGCACCTTCGAGCAGCGCGCGCAGGTGCGTCGCCTCGAGCGCCGGCTGGTCGATGCCGACCACCAGCACCGGACCGCCATGGCCCTGCAGCGCACGCGCGGCGGCCGCCAGGCTCGCCGCCAGACCCGTGCGCCAGTCGGACACGTCGTGCCGCTCGCCCGGCGCCGTCGCCAACGCGGCGGCGACCGCCTCGCGATGGCCGCCCAGCATCACCGCCAGCCTGTCGGGCGCGGTGCCTGCCGCAAGCCGCACCACGCGCGCGACCAGCGGCTCGCCGTCCCGGGCCAGCAACTGCTTGGGCCGGCCCAGGCGCACGCTGCCTCCAGCGGCGAGCACCACGATGGCATGGCCGGCGCTCATCGGGCCGCGCCCGGCAACGCGCGGCGATCGGAGATCCGGCGGCGGGCCGGCGTGAGAACAGGCGACATCGCATCACTGTGCCAGACCTTCCGCGGGCTTGCGCGCCGCGCTGAACGCGGACCGTCTGTCATGCCGTTGTCACCTGGATGCGATAGCGGGGCGGGCGACCGGGTCGATAGTCTGCGCGGCCGTTTCCGATCCGGCCGTCCGATGTTCCGCCTCGCCGCCCTGCTGCTCGCCTGCCTGCTGGTCGCAGGGTTCTCCTCGTGGCCGGGCCTGTCGGCCTCGCTCGCCGCGCACCTGGTCGCGCCCGACGGCGCGTCCCCGCTGCTGCCGCAGGCGCGCATCGATGCGGCATACGCGCGGCTGCCGCATCGCAGCGGTCGCGTGACCACCAGTGCGGGCGTGCCGGTGTTCTGGCGTGCGCTCGATCCAGGCGACTACCGGATGGACTACGCCTGGACGCGCGCGCCCGGCGATGCCGACGGCCTGGATTTCCGCCTGGACTTCCAGCCGCCGGTCGCGACCGGAGCCCCGCCACGCGGCACCGTGGTGCTGCTGCACGGCTGGATGATGGACGGCGGCTCGCTGCTGCCGTGGTCGCTGGCGCTGGCGCAGGCCGGCTACCGCACGATCGCGCTCGACCTGCGCAACCACGGCCGCTCGGGCGCCGCGCCGTCGGGCTACGGCACGCGCGAGGCCGCCGACGTCGTCGATGCGGTGGCGGCGCTGCGCGCGCGCGGCGAGGTCGTCGGCCCGCTGCATCTGTTCGGCGTGTCCTACGGCGCGGCGACGGCGCTGTTCGCAGCGACCGATCCGCGCCTGGACGCGCAGCGCATCGTCGCCCTCGAATCGTTCGACAACGCCGGCGGCGCGATCCGCGCGATGGTGCCGCACATGCTGGCCGAGGACGCCGGCGACTGGCAGGCGAAGCTCACGCGCCGATGGCTGCGCTGGCGGATCGACGCGGCGACGCTGGACGCGGCGATCGCGCAGGCCGGGGCAGCGCTCGACCTGCCGCTGGACGGCGTCGACGTCGGCGCGGCGCTCGCGCATGCGCCCGCCTGCGTGCTGCTGGTCCACGGCGGTGCGGACCGCCACGTGCCGGTCGCGCACGGCCGTGCGCTGGCCGCCGCCGCGCCGCGGGCGCGCTATCTCGAATTGGCCGGCGAGGACCACCTCAGCCTGCCGATGCGGCTCGACCGGCTGGCGCCGACCGTCGTCGACTGGTTCGACGCGCCGACCTGCCCGGACACCGCCCTCGCCGCACGCCCGTAGGCGCGCGCCCGCGCGCAAACGGCGTTCCCGGGAAAGCGTCATCGCGCGCGAGCGCGCCGACAGGGCCCGCGAGATCAGGCCTGCTGCGCGACGATGCGCCGGCGCGCCTGCAGGTAGCCGTCGACCGCGAAGATCACCAGCCCGGCCCAGATGAAGCCGAAGCCCGCGGCCCGGTCTGCGCCGAACGCCTCGCCGAAGAAGAACACGCCCAGCAGCAGCTGCAGCGTCGGGCCGATGTACTGCAGCAGGCCGACCACCGTCAGCGGCACGCGCCGCACGGCGTAGGCGAAGCAGATCAGCGGGATCGCGGTCAGCGCGCCGCCCATCACCAGCAGCACGTCGGTGATGCCGCCCCAGCGCAGTGAGAAGAACCCGCCGCCGCCGCGCAGTTCGAACCAGGCCAGCGCCAGCAGCGCGGGACCGAACACGAACAGGTTCTCCACGCCGAGGCCCTTGACCGCCTCGACCGCGGCGAACTTGCGTATCAGGCCGTACAGCGCGAACGAGCCGGCCAGGCACAGCGCGATCCACGGAAAGCTGCCGTAGTTGAAGGTCAGCCACGCCACGCCGCAGGCGGCCAGCGCGACCGCGATCCATTGCGGCGGCGACAGCCGCTCGCGCAGGAACAGCACGCCGATCACGACGTTGAGCAGCGGGTTGATGAAGTAGCCCAGGCTGGCCTCGACGACGTGCCCGCTGTTGACCGCCCAGACGTACAGGCTCCAGTTGCCGGCGATCAGCACGCCCGACAGCGCCAGCATGCCGGCCAGCCGCGGCTGGGCGATCGTCTCGCGCAGCCAGCCGCGTCCGTGGCGCAGCGTCAGCCACGCGGCGACGAGAATCGCGCACCAGATCGCGCGGTGCAGCACGATCTGCAGCGACGGCACCTCGCGCAGCAGGTGCCAGTACAGCGGCATCAGGCCCCAGATGACGAACGCGGCGACCGCGATCCAGGTGCCACGGCGGCTCTGCGCGGCGTCGTTCATGCGTCGTCTCCTTGGACGGGGGGCGGGCCGGGCTTGCGCGCACGGCCCAGCGTGATCGCCACGACGGCGGCCAGGATCACCGCCATCGCACCGAGGTCGTGTCCGGTGAAGCGCTCCGAGGCCAGCCAGGCGCCGAGCACCACCGCGATCGCGGGATTGACGTAGGCGTAGCTGCTGGCCAGCGTGGGGCGGACGTTGTGCAGCAGCCACACGTAGGCGGTGAAGCCGACGATCGACCCGAACGAGGCCAGGTAGGCGAGTGCGAGATGACCCTTGGGCGTCGGGGGGACGTCCAGCCGTTCGCCAAGCACGAGGCCGGCGGCGAGGATCAGCACGCCGCCGGCGAGCATCTGCGCGGCGGCAGCCATGAACGGCGACGGCAGGTCGCGTCCGCGGCTCCAGACCGAGCCGAACGCCCAGGCCAGCGGCGCGACCAGCAGGGCGACGAGGCCGGTCGGGGTCGAGGTCAGCGAGCTGCCGGCATTGAGCCACAGCACGCCGACGAACCCGATCGCCAGGCCCGCCCATTCGACGGGACCGGGGCGGTCGCCGCGGATGACGGCGAACAGCGCGACCCAGATCGGCACCGAGGCCACGGCCACGGCGGCCATGCCCGAGGACACGCTCTGCTCGGCGATGCAGACCATGCCGTTGCCCAGGCCCAGCAGCAGCACGCCCATCGCGACCAGGGCCTTCCACTGGGCGCGCGTCGGGGCGGGGACGCCGCGCAGGCGGAGCACGGCGTACATCAGGCCACCGGCGGCGATGAAGCGCGAACCGGCCATCAGCAGCGGCGGATAGCCGCCCTCGAGGGCGAAGCGGATCGCGAGGTAGGTCGAGCCCCAGACCAGATAGACCGCCGTCAACGCCAGGGCGATGGCCAACACCGACGCGGGACGCGGACCGGACGCGACGCTCATGGCAGTTCCGAAGGAAGGGGGAGCCCCGCATCGGCGGGGCCGGAGATTCTACGCCCGCGGCCCGTTGCATGGCTGGAATGGTGGCGTTGCATCGCGGGCGTCTACGTCCTGCCCGGCTTACCTGCCCGGCATAGCAGTTCTGCGTGTGCGCCTGCCAAGTACCGCGGTCTGGCGCGTGCGCCTGCCGGGTACCGCGCCCAGTCGCGGCACGATATCCGCTTGGTGGTCACGGCACCCGGCAGACGCTGGACATGGATGCGATGGCGGGTCGGAAAGCAGGATCCAAGGGGCAGGCACGACTTGGTGTGCGGCAGTCTGGCGTGGGCGCCTGCCGGGTACCGCGCCCAGTCGCGGCAAGATATCCGCTTGGTGGTCACGGCACCCGGCAGGCGCTGGATACGGATGCGACGGCGGGCCGAAAAGCAGGATCCAGGGGCGGCGCGACTTGGTCGCTGGCAGTCTGGCGCGCAGCCGTCGGCGCGCGTATCACCTCCCCCGCGTGCGGGGGAGGTCGGTGCCACCGGCGCCGGGTGGGGGCAGCGCCGAACGCAGCGGACGACATCGCGACCACGCGGGCGGACACAGCGGGCGCGCCGGCATCTGGAGAAAACAAAAAGCCGCCGCGACGGATCGCGGCGGCTTCGGGAGACGACAGCCGAAGAGACTCAGCGCGCCCAGCGCCCCGGAGCGGTCGATTCGGGCAGCACGGTCGCCGAGAGCTTGCGGTCGTTGTTGAGCAGGCGCACGGCGTCGGCCAGGATCGCCGCCGACTCGCGCAGCAGCGGATCCGGGCGCTCCTCGGCCGCCTTTTCCAGACGGGTCTGCTGCGCGATCGCGCGCTCGCTTGCCTGCAGGCCGTCGTCGTCGGAATCCTCGGCCAGCGGGTCGAGCTCCAGGCCCAGCGCCTTGCGCTCCTCCTGGCGCTGCGTGCGCTTGGCGGCCTGGCGGTCGCGCTCTGTGCGGCGCTCGGCCTCGTTGAGCGAAACCCACTTCTTCTCGCGTTCGGCGCGGAACTCGGCGATGTCCTCGGCCCACCACTGGAACTCCTTGTCGGTGGCGACGCGAGATTCGTGCAGTTGCTCGAGCTGCGGCAGCAGTTCTCCGAAGTTGCCGTACTGGGTGTGCGGCACGGCGGCGATGCGCGACCAGGGCAGCGCGTTGTCGTAGGTGCTTTCGCCGAATTCGGTCGCATCGACCGTCACCGGGAAATGGATGTCCGGCTCGACACCCTTGTTCTGCGTGCTGCTGCCGCCGGGGAGGAAGAACTGCGCGATCGTCAGCTTGACCTGGCCGTAGCGCTTGGCCTCGTTGGCCGGCCAGCGGTCGAGGTCGACGAGGTTCTGCACGGTGCCCTTGCCGAACGTGGTCTCGCCGATGACCAGGCCGCGCCCGTAATCCTGGATCGCGCCGGCGACGATCTCCGACGCCGAGGCCGAGCCGCGGTTGATCAGCACCGCCATCGGGCCGTCCCAGGCGACGCCGGGGTCGCGGTCGGCCTGCACGCCGACGCGGCCGCCGGACTCGCGCACCTGCACGACCGGGCCCTGGTCGATGAACAGCCCGGTCAGTTCGACCGCCTCGTTCAGCGAGCCGCCGCCGTTGTTGCGCAGGTCCAGCACCACGCCGTCGACCTTCTCCTGCTTGAACTGCTCCAGCAGGCGCGCGACGTCGCGCGTCGCCGAGGCGTATTCGCCGTTGCGGCTGCGACGGCCCTCGAAGTCCTGGTAGAACGCCGGCAGCTTGATCACGCCGATGCGCTTGTCGACGCCGCCCTCGGTGGCCGGCAGCGTCAGCGTCTCGGCCTTCGCCGCCTGCTCCTCGAGCCGCACGCGCGCGCGGGTGAGCGTGATGCGCACCGGGTCGCTGTCGAGCGTGGCCTCGGCGGGGATCACGTCCAGGCGCACCTGGGTGTCCTTGGGCCCCTTGATCTTCTCGACGACATCGTCGATGCGCCAGCCGATCACGTCCTCCATCGGGCCATTGGTGCCCTGCCCGACGCCGACGATGCGGTCGCCGGGCTTGAAACGGTTGCTCAGCGCGGCCGGACCGCCGGCGATGACCTCGCGGATCACCACCACGTCGTCCTGCTTCTGCAGCTGCGCGCCGATGCCCTCGAGCGACAGCGACATGCTCTGGTTGAACAGACGCGCCGCGCGCGGGTTGAAGTAGTCGGTGTGCGGGTCGATGACGCCGGTGTAGGCGTTGAGGAAGCTGCTGAAGGCGTCCTCGTCGTTGTAGGCCGCGACCGTGTTCGCCTGGTTGAGGTAGCGGCGGTCGAGCGTCTTGCGGATCTCGTCGGGCGCCTTGCCGGCCAGCTTCAGGCGCAGCCAGTCGTTGCGCACCGACTGCCGCCACAGCGTGTCGAGCTCGGCGCCGTCGGCCGCCCACGCGGCGTCCTTGCGGTCGTATTCCCAGCGGTCGTTGCCGCCGAAGTCGAAGATGTCCTGCGAGAGCAGGTTGCGGGCCTGCGCGGTGCGCTCGGCGACGCGGGTCTTGAACAGCGCGAAGATCTCCAGCGCCGGTGCGACGTCGCCGTCGCGCACCGCTGCGCCCATCTTCGGGCGCAGCGCCTCGAAGCGGGCGATGTCCTGCTGGGTGAAGAACACCTTGCCCGGGTCGAGGTTGTCGAAGTAGCGGTCGAAGATCTCGCTCGACATGCCGGCATCGAGCGGACGCGGCCGATAGGCGTAGCGGCTGTCGGACAGCAACCCGTAGACGAGCTTCGAGGCCGCGACCTGGTCGACGTTGGGTGCCGCCGGGACGTCGGCGATGGCGTCGGGCCTGGCCATCAACGCCAGCGGCACGGCCAGCGCCAGGGCGATCAGGGAGCCGGAAACGACACGGGAAGCTTTCATTCGGTGTCCTGCGCTGCGGAGTCGGGAATCATGGACAGGCGGTCGAGCCTGTCGCGTGAATGGACGTGTCGACAGTGCCGAAAGTTGCACGTCCGATGCAAGCCGGACGCGCGATCCGTTGCGTTCCGGACACGAACGTCCCGCCGGCGGGCCGGCATTCACCTGCTCGTCAGGCTCGGCCCCGCGGACCGGGCACCGTTCAGGCCGCGACGCCGGCTTCCATCGCCTGGCGGTCGGCGTGGTAGGACGAGCGCACCAGCGGTCCCGAGGCGACATGGCTGAAGCCCAGCGCCATGCCGTAGTCCTCGAGCGCCTTGAACTCGTCGGGGGTCCAGTAGCGCAGCACGGGATGATGGTGCGCCGAGGGCTGCAGGTACTGGCCGATGGTGACCATGTCGACATCGTGCGCGCGCAGGTCGCGCAGCGTGCCCTGCACCTGCTCCATCGTCTCGCCCAGCCCGAGCATGATGCCGGATTTGGTCGACACGTCAGGATGCTGGGCCTTGAACTTCTGCAGCAGCGTCAGCGACCACTGGTAGTCGGCGCCCGGCCGGACGTTGCGGTACAGGTCCGGCACGGTTTCGACGTTGTGGTTGAACACATCCGGCGGATGCGTGCGCAGGATCTCCAGCGCGCGTTCCATGCGGCCCTTGCCGCGGAAGTCCGGGGTGAGGATCTCGATGCGGATGTGCGGCGACTGCGCGCGGACCTCGCGGATGCAGTCCACGAAGTGCTGGGCGCCGCCGTCGCGCAGGTCGTCGCGGTCGACCGAGGTGATGACCACGTACTTCAGGCCCATGTCGGCGATCGTGTTCGCCAGGTTCAGCGGCTCGGACGCGTCGGGCGGCTTGGGCCGGCCGTGGGCGACGTCGCAGAACGAGCAGCGACGGGTGCAGACCTCGCCCAGGATCATGAACGTCGCGGTGCCGTGGCCGAAGCACTCGTGGATGTTCGGGCAGCTGGCCTCCTCGCACACCGTGACCAGGCGGTTCTCGCGCAGCTTCGACTTGAGCGCGGCGACCGCGCCGTTGGACGGGATGCGCACGCGGATCCACGAGGGCTTGCGCAGCACCGGCGCCTGCGCGAACTGCACCGGTGAGCGGGCGATCTTGTCGCCGGCGACCTGCTTGACGCCGGTCTGCAGCGATGCCGGCGGCGCGGACACCACCTGCAGCGGGATCGATTTGTCGGCGGTTCGGGTCATGGCGGGGGCATTGCGCGGCTCGGACGGTCCATTGTAGGCCCCCGCCCCCGCAGTGTCTGCGGCGGCCGGGGGACGCTGCGTGTCACCGGGCCGCGGCCGCGTCGGGCAGCCCGGTCGCCGGCGCCTGCGACAGCGTCAGCCCGAACTGCCGCGCCAGCTGCGAAAGCAGCGTCGGTGCCACCGCGTCCACCGAGGCCGGCCCGCCCAGGTCGGCCAGCGAGACCACCTGCAGCCCCTGGTAGCCGCAGGGATTGATCCGCCGGAACGGCTCGAGGTCCATCGCGACGTTGAACGCGAGGCCGTGGAACGTGCGGCCCCGGCGCACGCGGATGCCGAGCGCGGCGATCTTGGCTTCGGCGACGTAGACGCCGGGCGCGCCTTCGCGGCGCACGGCCTCGATGTTCCAGTCGGCCAGCGTGTCGATGATCGCCTGCTCGATCCGGCAGACGTAGTCGCGCACGCCGATCCTCAGCCGCGGCAGGTCGAGCAGCGGATAGACGACGAGCTGGCCGGGCCCGTGGTAGGTCACCTGCCCGCCGCGGTCGACCTGCACGACCGGGATGTCGCCCGGGGCGAGCACGTGCTCGGGCTTGCCGGCCTGGCCGAGCGTGAACACCGGGTCGTGCTCGACGACCCACAGTTCGTCCGGGGTCGCCGCGTCCCGGCCGTCGGTGAAGCGCTGCATCGCGCGCCAGACCGGCTCGTAGGGCAGGCGCCCGAGACGGCGCACGCAGGCGGACGGCGGCGGCGCGCCGGCGTTCAACGCCAGCCTCCCGCCGCGGCCGGGACGAGGCCGCCGGGCGGCACCGGTTCGCCGTGCAGGAATGCGCGCAGCGTGCGTGCGACCGGGTCGTCGCCCGCCCGTTCGAGCAGGACCAGCGCCCGGCGGTCGGTGTCGAGCCCGGCGAACGTCGCCGTCTCGCCCTCGCCCAGCGGCGCCTCGGCCCAGGCCATGCGCCAGCCTGGCAGCAGCGGCTCGGCGCGCTCCCCGCGGACGAGCAGCCGGACCTCGCAATGCCGGGGATCGGCGGCGATCCGCGAGAACAGCGCGTCCACCACCTCGGCCGGGCCCTCCAGCAGCTGCATGAACAGGCCATCGCGCAGCGCCAGCATGCCGCCGACGCCGCGCCGCGCGTTGTCCTCGCGCGACTGCAGCAGCAACCGGATCATGTCGGACGCGGTGAACTCGTACAGCTGCCCGCTGCGATAGAGCAGTTGGCGATTCACGCCCGGCGCGCCTCGGGCAGACGGTCCCTGCAGGTCACAGCGTCCACTTGACCTCGGGGTGCGCGCGCAGCGCCGCGTGCGCGGCGTCATACTGCGCGCGGGTCTCGGCCCGGATGCTCAGGCGCACGGACACATAGCGTCCGGCGCTCGATGCGCGCGTGGTCACGGTCTCGTGCAGCACGGCGATGCCGGCCTCGCCGAGCAGCCGCGGGATCTCGGTGTCGAGACCGGCGTCGGCCGCGCCCATCGCGGTGAGCTCGAACACGCCGGGAAACTGGAAGCCGTGCTCGGGATTGTCGGATTTGATCTCCATCGGTGGATTATCGGGGCTGCCGCCGCTGAACCCAAGCGATGGCGGCGGGCGACCGCGCGCCCGACCGTGCCCTGTCTCCATTCGCGCCCGGTCGGCCACCGAGGCAGGGCGCCTCCTCCCGAGCGCGAGGTCGGAAGGTTCGACGGATAGCCGAGGTTCGACTTCGCCGCAGTGGGTAGATGTACAAAAAGGGCCTGCGCCGAAGTCAGAGGCATCTGGCTTCTGATCGCTCGATCGCGGCGTTCTTCTCCGGAGCGCGCGTCGCGCCGGCCGGGGACTGCTCCCCGGCTCGGTCAGCCCGCTCCGCGTCCCGCCCGGCGAAGCACGCCGGGCGTTCGTGCGGGCTGCGCGGCATGCCGCGCAAACAGCCCACACTCACCCATGGCTGACTCGCCGCCGCGGGCCATCCTTGACCCGCTATCGCAATCCCCACCCAGCACGACGCACTGAGACCGAAGGCGCGCGATTTCTTTCAGCGGGCGACTCCGCACCTACCGAAGTCGGGTTGCAAGCGTCCGTAGCAGCGGACTGACGGCCGGTGGCCGCGTCAAGCGCGCCATGGGTAGAGCCCGCTTTGCCTGCGCGGCATGCCGCGCGAACGGGCGAACGCACGGCGCGCTGCGCCGGGCCGGACCGATCCGTGCAGCGGAGCGGGCGCGCGCCCGAGTCAAGGCAGGGTGAGCCTGGATGGCGTGCGCGGCACTGCCGCGCATCCACGCGAACGCCACGCGTGCTTCGCGTGGCCGGACCGCGAAGCGGCCTTGACCGAGGGGGAGAGGCTTCCGGCTGGCAGGCTGCTGCCCATCCGGAGTGAAACTCCTGTCCCCGCATTTGGGGAGAAGAGCAAAGAAAAGGCCGGCATTTGCCGGCCTTTTTTCTCGCGATGCGTGGACTCAGGAGTTCCACCACATCAGGAACTCGTGCCACAGCCGCTTGAAGAAGCCGGCCTCCTCGACCGCCTCCAGCGCCACCAGCGGGCGCTGCGCAATGACCTTGCCGTCGAGCACGACGCGCACGGTGCCGATCTGCTGGCCCTTCTCGATCGGCGCGACCAGGGTCTCGGGAATGTCCATCGACGGCTGCAGCTGCGCGTACTTGCCGCGCGGCATGCTGACCAGCATCGGCTCGGCCACGCCCAGTTGCACCTCGTCGGCCTTGCCCTTCCAGACCTTCTGGGTGGACACCGCCTTGTCGCCGTCGTAGACCGCGTGCGTCTCGAAGAAGCGGAAGCCCCAGTTGAGCAGCGCCAGCGAATCGGTCGCGCGCTGGGCCTCGCTGCTCGAGCCCATCACGACGGAGATCAGCCGCTGGTCGCCGCGCAGCGCCGAGGCCATCAGGCAGTAGCCGGCGCCCGAATGGTGGCCGGTCTTGATGCCGTCCACACTGTCGTCGCGCCACAGCAGCCGGTTGCGGTTGTGCTGCGTGATCGGCCCGACGGTGAACTCCTTGATCTTGTTGTGCGCGTATTCCTCGGGGTAGTCGCGCACCATCGCGCGGCCGAGGATGGCCAGGTCGCGCGCGGTCGAGTAGTGCTCCGGGCCCGACAGGCCGGTGGCGTTGGTGAAGTGGGTGTTCTTCATGCCGATGCGCGCGGCATAGGCGTTCATCAGCTGCGCGAACGCCTCCTCGCTGCCGGCCACGTGCTCGGCCAGCGCGATCGCCGCATCGTTGCCGGACTGGACGACCATGCCGATCTCCATGTCCAGCAGCGGCGCGGTCTGGTTGACCGGGAAGCCGCTGTAGCTGCCATCGGTGCCCGCGCCACCCTTGCGCCAGGCGTTCTCGCTCATCAGCACCTGGTCGTCAGGCTTGACCTTGCCGGCGGCCATTTCGGCGGCGATGACGTAGCTGGTCATCACCTTGGTGATGCTGGCCGGCTCCACGCGCTGGTCGGCATTCTCGCCGGCCAGGACCTGGCCGGTCGCGAAGTCCATCAGCACCCAGGCCGTGCCGGTCACCTCGGGCGGCGGCGGGGTCGGCAACGCGTCGCTGAGCGCACCCTCGGCGCCGCCCTGCGCAGCGGGCGCCGGCGCCGGCGCGGGCCGCGGCGCGGGGTCCTGGGCGAGCGCGAGACCGACCACCGCGGTGGCCATGGCGGCCAGCAGCATGCGCGAAACGACGACGGGCACTTTCATCTGAAACGGAACTCCGGAATGCCGGCCGTCGCGGCCGGCGGGGGATGGATGGATATCAGTCGCGCACGACGGTCGGCGCGCCGAAGCCGAGCCCGGCGACGCGCGAGGTCATCTCGGCGACGCGGGCGGCCTCGACCGGGCCCACGCGCAGGCGCCAGACCGGCTTGCCGGCGGCAGTGCCGTCCTGCAGCTGGGCGCCGCCGATGCCGGCGCCGCGCAGCGTGGCGAGCGCCCGTTCGGCGTTGGCCCGGGCACCGAACGCGGCGACCTGCAGCGTGACGCCGCCCGCAGGGGCCGCGGTTGGGCGCGCGGGCGCGGCGGCAACCGGCGCGGGGGCCGGTGCGGCGACGGCCGGCGTTGCGGCCGTCGGGGCCGCGGCGCCATCGATCGGGACTTGGCGCCCGTTCTCGAGCTTGAGCCCGCGCGCGGCGAGCCAGGCGTCGAAGTCGTCGGCGGTCATGACCTTGCCGTTCTGGTACATGTTGAACCGTCCGTCCGCGGCGCTGGCCTGCGGCAGCGGTGCGGGCCGCTCGCCCGCACGCGCGGTGGCGATCGGCAGCGCCTCGACGATGGCGTCAATCGCGCTCGTCGCCGGCGGCGTCGGTCGCGTCGTGGCCGCGGCGACCGCGGCAGGCGGCGCGGCCTGCGGCGCAGCGGCCGCAGCGGTCGGCGCCGACGCGGGCGCCGGCGGGGCCTGGGCGATCGCGCGATAGTCGTGGCGGGCGTTCTCGCCGGGGCTCAGCGCGCGCACCTCGACGCGGCCGGTGCCGGCGGGGTGGATGCCGATCTTGACCGCCGCCGCGTAGCTCAGGTCGACCACGCGGCCGTCGTGGAACGGACCGCGGTCGTTGACGCGCACCACCACCGACTTGCCGGTGTCGAGGTTGGTGACGCGGGCGAAGCTGGGCAGCGGCAGCGACTTGTGCGCCGCGGTGAATGCGTACATGTCGTAGACCTCGCGGTTGGAGGTCAGGCGGCCGTGGAACTTGGCGCCGTAGTACGACGCGGTCCCGGTCTCGACGAACTCGCTGTGGTCGTCGAGCACGCGATAGGTCTTGCCGAGCACCTGGTAGGGGCTGCGGTTGCCGATCTCCGAGCGCGGCAGGTCGACGACGTCCGGCTCGGGAATCGCGTCCACGTCGGGCAGGTAGTCGGGCAGGCTGTCGGGCACGCCCGGCCGGTACAGGCCGCCGGCGGTGTAGTGCCCGCGGGTGCTGGGGTCCTCCTGGGCCGGTGCGTACGGCGACACCCGGCGCGCACCGCTGCCGGATTTGCCGTCCGATGCGGTCGGCGCACCGACCCGCTCGCCGCCGGACGCCGTCGCGGGCTTCTTGGGCGCGCCCGCGCAGCCGGCGAGCATCAGCAGGGCGGCCGCCGGCAGCAGCCAGCGGATCACGGACCGACCCCCGTCCGGATCGCCTGTGCCAGCTGGTGCACCGACAGCGAGTACATCGGCGAGCGGTTGTAGCGGGTGATCACGTAGAAGTTGCGGTACGCCAGCCAGTGCTCAGTGCCGGCCTCGCCCTCGAGCGAGAGCAGCGTCGCGCCCTCGGCGGTCGGCTCGCCGGGGCGCGGCGTGTAGCCGCGAGCGGCCAGGTCGGCCAGCGGATACACCGGCTCCCAGTTCTCGGGCTTGAAGTCCGCGGCCCCGTCGGCGCGCTGCGCGCGCGCCACGACCGGGCCGCCGCGCTGCCAGCCGTGGACGACGAAATAGTTGGCGATCGAGGCGAACACGTCGGGCTTGTGGGTCAGCAGGTCGCGGCGGCCGTCGCCGTCGCCGTCCTTGGCCCACAGCCGGTAGCTCGACGGCATGAACTGGCCCATGCCCATCGCGCCGGCGTAGCTGCCCTTGAGCTCACCGATCGCCAGCTGCGGCTCGGCCTTCTGCAGCGCGAACAGCTGCGCCAGCTCGCCGGCGAAGAACGGCGCACGCGGGGGATAGTCGAATGCCAGCGTGTAGAGCGCGTCGAGCACCTTCCAGTTGCCGGTGACCCGGCCGTAGCTGGTCTCCACGCCGATGATCGCGACGATGTACTCGGCCGGCACGCCGCTGTCGGCGGCCACGCGCTCGAGCGCCGCGCGGTTCTCGCGGTAGAAGGCCACGCCGCCGTCGATGCGCGCCGGATTGATGAAGATCGGCCGGTAGTCTCGCCATGGCCGCACGGCCTCGGCGGGGCGACTGATCGCATCGAGGATCTTCTGCTGGACCTGGGCCTGGGACAGCGCGGCGCGTACGCGCGCCGGCTCCACGCCGTAGGTCGTCGCGGCGTACGCGACGAAGTTCTCCACGCGCTGGGCGCGGGGAATCGCCGGATCGGTCACCGACGGCGGCGCTGCCGGCCGCTCGGGCGGCTGCGGCACCGACGGCAGCAGCGCACCCTGCGGACGCCCGGGCTCGGCCAGCGGCGTGATCGCGCGGTAGTCCTCGGCCTGGGCCTCGGCATGATTGGCGGGCGTCGCGCATGCCGCCAATGCGAGCGGCAGCGCGGCCAGGGAGAGTCGGAAGAACGGGCGTCGGCTCATCGGCGGCGAGGGTAGCACGCGTGCGCGCAAGGCCAACACTGCGTCGCCGCGATCGTTGTGACGCGGTCAGCGACGCCGCCGGCCGCTCGCCTGCACCGCCATCACCACGCCGAAGCCGGCGAGCAGCGACACCGCGGCCGTACCGCCGTAGCTGAGCAGCGGCATCGGCACACCGACCACCGGCAGCAGGCCCGAGATCATGCCGCCGTTGACGACCACGTAGACCGACATCGCCAGCCCCAGGCTGCCGACCAGCAGCCGCGAGAACCCGTCGCGCGCCTGGCCGGCGATCCACAGGCAGCGGCCGATCACGAACAGGTACAGCGCCAGCGTGACCACGACGCCGATCCAGCCGAATTCCTCGCTGAGCACCGCGAACACGAAGTCGGTGGTGTGCTCGGGCACGTAGTTGAGGTGGGACTGCGAGCCGTCGCCCCAGCCCTGCCCGCCCAGCCCGCCCGAGCCGATCGCGATGCGGGACTGGATGATGTTCCAGCCGGTGCCCAGCGGATCGGACTCCGGGTCGAGGAAGGTCAGGATGCGGTCCTTCTGGTAGGGCTGCAGGTACCAGAACCACGCGGCGGGCGCGGCGAGCGCGGCGGCGGCGGCGGCGCCGGCGAACCACCACCACGACAGCCCGGCCAGGTACAGCGCGAACGCGCCGCCGGAGGCGACCAGCACCGCGGTGCCGAGATCGGGCTGCAGCAGCACCAGGCCGGTCGGCAGGCCGATGATCGCCGCCGCGATGGCGATCGTCCCCAGCCGCGGCGGCGTCGGCTGCTGGCCCAGCCACCACGCCGCCATCATCGGCAGCGAGAGCTTCATCAGCTCGGCCGGTTGCACGTAGAACACGCCCAGGTTGAGCCAGTGCTGGCCGCTGCGGCCGGTGCCCAGGAACAGCACAGCGACCAGCGGCAGCAGCGAGGCGGCGTAGGCCAGCGGCGTGAAGCGCCGCAGCTGCACCGCCGGGATGCGCGAGAGCAGCCACATCGCGGCCAGGCCGACCGCGTAGCGCCCGGCCTGCGAGCCGACCATCGCCAGGTTCTTGCCGCTGGCGCTGTGCAGCACCGCCAGGCCGATCGCCATCAGCGCCGCCAGCGCGGCGAGCAACGGCCAGTCGAGCGTGCGCGTGAAGCGCAGCCACAGGTCCAGCAGCCAGCGCAGGATGACCCTCATCGCGGCGCCTCCGGGGTCACCGGCGCGACGACCTCGGCCGGCGGCACCGTGCGCACGCCGTCGACGACGGCGTCGAACGAGACCTCGCGCGCGAGCGCGGCCTGCGGGCCGGCGGCGGCGACCGCGGCCGGCGCACCGGTCGCCGGGTCCACCTCGACCTCCGGCATCTTGCCCAGCAGCCAGGCGTCGAAGATGCGCCGCGCGATCGGCGCAGCGGTCGTGCCGCCGTAGCCGCCGTGCTCGACGATCACCGCGACCGCGATGGTCGGGTTCTCGGCCGGCGCGTAGCCGACGAACAACGCCTGGTGGCGCAGGTGGTAGGGCAGCGCGCGCGGGTCGAGGCTGGCGCTGCCGCGGCGGCTCACGCGCTGCGCGGTGCCGGTCTTGCCGGCCATCCGGTACTGCGCGCCGCGCGCCATCGCGGTGCCGGTACCGCGGCCGTGGATCGTATTCACCATGCCCTCCTGCACCGCGCGCAGGTGGTCGGGCCGGTCGGTGATGCGCTCGGCGGCCGGGCGCTCGATCGCCCGCCACGGCGCGTCGAAGCCGTCGCGGCGCTCGGCGGCCAGGTGCAGGGTGTTGAGCGTCCCCCCGTTGGCGATCGCCGCGGTGCCGCGCGCGAGCTGCAGCGCGGTCGCGATCCAGTAGCCCTGGCCGATGCCGGCGATCACCGTCTCGCCCGCGTACCAGGGCTCCTTGCTGCGCTGGGCCTTGTAGCGCGGGGACGGCACCACGCCGGCGTTCTCGCCGAGCAGGTCGATCCCGGTCGGCTGGCCGAAGCCGTAGCGCGTCATGTACTGGTCGAAGCGCTCGATGCCCATCTCGTAGGCGAGCTGGTAGTAGTAGTAGTTGATCGAGCGCGAGATCGAGTCGCGCAGATCGGTCCAGCCGCCGCCGCGGCCGGCGTCGCGATAGCCGCGGCGCTGGCCGGGAATGAAGAACTCGCCGGTCGAGAACACCCGCCATTCGGGCGTACGCAGGCCGCTGTCGACGCCGGCCAGCGCGACCAGCGGCTTGATCGTCGAGCCCGGCGGGCCGCCGCCGAGCACGTTGCGGTTGAACAGCGGCCGCGCCGGGTCGTCCATCAGCCGGCGGTAGTCGGTGTGCGAGATGCCGTTGACGAACAGATTGGGGTCGAAGCTGGGCAGGCTGACCATGCCCAGGATGTGGCCGGTCGCCGGCTCGACCGCGACGGCCGAACCGTGCAGGCCGCCGAAGGCCAGCACCATCGCACGCTGCAGGTCGGCGTCCACGCTCAGCCGCAGGTCGGTGCCGGCGGTCGCCGGGACCAGCCCGAGCCGGCGCAGCGCGCGCCCTTCCACGTTGGTCTCGACCTGCTCGTAGCCGATCCGGCCCCGCAGCTGCTCGTCGTAATAGCGCTCCAGGCCCGTGCGCCCGGTCTGCGGGAACAGCAGGTGCGCCTGTCCGTAGCGCTCGACGTCGCTTTCGTCGGTGCGCCCGACATAGCCCACCACGTGCGCGAACAGGTCGCCGTAGGGATAGTGCCGGTTGAGGTAGGGCACGACCTCCACGCCCGGGAAGCGCCAGCGGTCGAGCGCGAAGCGCGCCATCTCGTCCTCGCTGATGCGCAGCTTCAGCGTCACCGGCCGGAAGCCGCGCTGGCCCTTGCGGTCGCGCTCGAACCGGGCGACGTCGTCGGGCGACAGCGCGATGATCCGCGACAGCTCGGCGATCAGCTGGCGCGGGTCGCCGGCCTCCTCGGGCGTGACGTCGAGCCGGTAGGCCTGCTCGTTGCCGGCCAGGATGCGCCCCTGGCGGTCGTAGATCAGGCCGCGGCCGGGCACCACCGGGCGCGGCTTGATCCGGTTGGCCTCCGAACGCTTGGCGTAGATCTCGTGGTCGACGACCTGCAGCTTGAAGTACCAGCCGGCCAGCACCGTCAGCGCGACCACGACCAGACCGAAGCCCACCAGCGCGCGGCGCGCGAACGCCGCGGCCTCGGCGGCGTTGTTGCGCACATCGGAGCGGCGGCGGCGCGTGGCCACGGCCGCCCTACCCGCGCCGTCCGAAGCGCAGCGCGTCCATGACCAGGTACAGCGGCGCCCACAGCAGCATGCCCAGCACCGGCGCGATCCAGTACGTCCACGGCAGTTGCGGGATGCCCAGCGCGCCGTGGATCGCGGCGCTGACGATGCGGTCGTTGAGCAGCAGGCCGCCGATGGCGAGCGCCTGCTGAGCGACCGGGAAGAAGCGCATCTGCGAGCGGAAGCGCTGCAGGATGAAGCTCATCACCACCAGTCGCAGTGCCTGCTCGCCGAGCAGCCCGCCGAACGCGAGGTCGGCGACCAGCCCGACGACGAACGCCAGGCCGAGCCCGGCGCGGTCGGGATCCTCGATCACCCAGTAGGCGACCACCAGCGCCAGCCAGAACGGGCGCAGCGGCTGCAGGCCGGCCGGCAGCGGCAGCAGGCCGAGCAGCAGCGCGGCCAGCAGGCTGACCGGCAGCAGCCAGCGCTTGCGGCGGCGGATCATCGTGCAGGCTCCGTGGCGGGCGGCGCATCGGGCGGCGTCGGCGGGGCGTCGACCGGCGTTCCGGCGGGCGCGGCCCCGGTCGGCGCTTCGGGCACTTCGGGTGCGTCCGCCGCTTCGGCCTCGGCCTCGGCCTGGGCGCGCAGCGCGGCCTCGCGCTCGGCCGCCGCGGCGTCGAGGTCGGCCGTGGTCACCGGCACGACGACGTCGCGCAGCAGCAGCACGTCGCGCCCGCGGTCGACCTGCGCGGCCGGCGTCAGCCGCCCGAGCAGGAACGCGCGGCTGTCGTCGGGCTCGAGCGCGGCGACCGTGCCGACCGGAAAGCCGGGCGGGAAGCGCCCGCCCAGGCCCGAGGTCACCAGTGCATCGCCCACGCGCACGTCGGCCGACAGCGGCACGTTGCGCAGCAGCAACGCGTCGGCATGGCCGCTGCCGTAGGCGACCAGACGCACGCCGTTGCGCGCCACGACCACCGGCACCGCGTGCTCGAGGTCGGTCACCAGCAACACGGTCGCGGTCGTCGGGGTCGCCGCGATCACCTGGCCGAGCAGGCCGCCGGCGTCGATGACGCTCTGCCCGGCGCGCACGCCGTTGCGGCTGCCGGCATCGAGCAGCAGCCGCTGGCGCGTGGGGTCCTGGTCGACGTCGAGGATCGGCGCCAGCTGCACCTGGAGATTGCCCTGCCCGACCGCCCCGAGCAGGCGGCGCAGGCGCGCGTTCTCGGTCGCCTCCACCCGCAGCCGGGCCTGGCGGGCATTGAGCACCAGCAGTTCGTTGCGCAGCCGGCGGTTGTCCTCGGCGAGCTGGGCACGGGTCGCCGCGTCGTTGCGCATGCTCGTGCCCAGCCGCGACGGCAACCCGGCCAGCCACCACAGCGGCTGCACCACGACGGCCGCCTGGTGCCGGGCCTCCGACAGCCAGCTGCCGCGGTGGTCCATGACGATCAGCGTGCACGACAGCGCCAGGTAGGCCAGCAGCCGCAACGTGCCGGAGACGTCGCCGGGGCGCGGGGCGGGGGAACTGGCGGAAGAGGACACTGAGGCGCGCCGTGATGGGTGATGGGTGATTCGTGATGGGAAACGACCGGTGGCCGGACGCACGGACGGGTGCCCCGGCCATCCGGGGCGCCGGGTGCCGCACCGGCGCCGCGCCCCGCGGATCACGAATGACCGATCGCGGCGCGCCGTCAGTCCGCGGCGAAGAACTCGTTGCCGTGCAGGTCGAGCAGCTCCAGCGCCCGGCCGCCGCCGCGGGCGACGCAGGTCAGCGGATCCTCGGCGACCTGCACGTGCAGGCCGGTGGCCTCGCTGATCAGGCGGTCGAGGTCGCGCAGCAGCGCGCCGCCGCCGGTCAGCACGATGCCGCGCTCGGCGACGTCGGCGCACAGCTCGGGCGGGGTCTGCTCGAGCGCCTGCTTGACCGCCTCGACGATGCCCGACAGCGGCTCGCGCAGCGCATCGAGCACCTCGTTGGAGCTGATCGTGATGACCTTGGGCACGCCCTCGGCCAGGTGCCGGCCCGAGACCTCGATCTCGACCACCGGCTCCTGCGGGTAGGCGCAGCCGATCTCGAGCTTGATCCGCTCGGCGGTGGCGTCGCCGATCAGCATGCCGTGGTTGCGGCGCACGTAGTTGATGATCGACTCGTCGAAGCGGTCGCCGCCGATGCGGGCCGACTGCGAGTAGACGATGCCGTTGAGCGCGATGACCGCGACCTCGGTGGTGCCGCCGCCGACGTCGACGACCATCGAGCCGCGCGCCTCGGTCACCGGCATGCCGGCGCCGATCGCCGCGGCCATCGGCTCCTCGATCAGCGACACCTCGCGGGCGCCGGCCTCGAGCGCCGAGTCCTTGATCGCCCGCTTCTCGACCTGGGTCGACCCGGCCGGCACGCAGATCAGCACGCGCGGGCTCGGGCGCAGGAAGCGCGACTTGTGCACCTTCTTGATGAAGTGCTTGAGCATCTCTTCGGTGTAGGTGAAGTCGGCGATGACGCCGTCCTTCATCGGGCGATGCGTGGTGATGTTGCCCGGCGTGCGGCCGAGCATCTGCTTGGCCTCGGCGCCGACCGCCGCGACGACCTTCTGGCCGGCGGTGCGGTCCTGGCGGACGGCGACGACCGACGGCTCGTTGAGCACGATGCCCTGGCCACGGACGAAGATCAGGGTATTGGCGGTGCCCAGGTCGATGGACAGATCGTTGGAGAACAGGCCGCGGAACTTCTTGAACATCGGGAAAAGGCGTCCGTCAGAGGGGGCGACACAAGCGCGCTAGCCTAGCAAAAAAGCCGCCGCCCCGCGGCCCCGGGACGACCCGTATTGCGCTTTCGGACGCGCCGTCCCGGCGTCCGCTGCACCCCGCTCCGGCCCGCTTCCGGACCGCGCCCGGGCCTCCGCCGCCGGCGCGTGGACGCCCGCCGCCCGGCCCGCCGCAGCCGGGGTGCCGTAGACTAGCCGGCCTTCGACGACTGACGAGTTGCGCGCGATGCCTGCACTGATCTGCGGTTCCCTGGCCTACGACACCATCATGGTGTTTCCGGACCAGTTCAAGAACCACATCCTCCCGGACAAGGTGCACATCCTGAACGTCTCGTTCCTGGTCCCGCGGATGCGCCGCGAGTTCGGCGGCTGCGCCGGCAACATCGCCTACAACCTCAAGCTGCTGGGGGGCGACCCGATCCCGATGGGCACCGTGGGCCAGGACTTCGGCCCCTACCGCGAGTGGTTCACCGAGCTGGGCATCAATCTCGACCACGTGCGCGAGATCCCGGAGCTGTTCACGCCGCAGGCGTTCATCACCACCGACCACGACAACAACCAGATCACCGCCTTCCACCCCGGCGCGATGATGCGCAGCCACGAGAACCACGTGAAGGACGTGCCCGGCATCACGATCGGCCTGGTCGGTCCCGACGGCCGCGAGGGCATGCTGCAGAACGCGCGCGAGTTCTCGGAGGCCGGCACCCCGTTCGTGTTCGACCCGGGCCAGGCGATGCCGCTGTTCAACGGCGACGAGCTGCGCCAATTCATCGAGCTGGCCGACTACGTGATCGTCAACGACTACGAGTCCAACCTGCTGCAGGAACGCACCGGCTGGGACGAGACCGTCATCGCCGGCAAGGTGCGCGCCTACATCTGCACGCGCGGCCCCAAGGGCGTGGTGATCCATGCCGAGGGCCAGACCCACGACGTGCCGCCCGCGCACGAGCGCCGCGTGACCGACCCGACCGGCTGCGGCGACGCCTTCCGCGCCGGTCTGCTGTTCGGCATCGAGAAGGGTTACGACTGGCTGACCATCGGCCGCATCGGCAACCTGATGGGCGCGCTGAAGGTCGAGCACCCCGGCACCCAGAACCAGCGCTTCGACTACGAGGAGTTCTCGCTGCAGTTCCGGCAGCAGTTCGGGTATTCGTTGGAAAGCAAGCACGCCTGAGGGCGGGCACGAAGCGCGGACAGTCGGCCGCGCCCGCGGCACACCCCGTGACGCGGGCGGGCGGGCGGGTGCCCGCGCGACGACCGAACACCGCCCGCATCGCGTCGCCTAGTCGCGCGACGGCCCGCCGTGCCGCGCGATCCACGCCAGGTAGGCGTCCAACCAGCCCTGCATGAAGTCGCGGCTGGCCTTGCCGAAGCCGCCGTCGTCGTCGAAGACGCCGTCTTTGACGTGCAGGAAGACCTCGGGCTGGCCCAGGGTCGGCATGTCGAGGTAGGCGAGGATGTTGCGCAGATGCTGCTGGGCGAGCGCCGAGCCGATGCTGCCGATCGAGGCCCCGAGGACACCGGCCGGCTTGCCCGCCCACACGCTCTGACCATAGGGCCGCGAGCCGTGGTCGATCGCATTCTTCAGCACGCCGGGCACCGAGCGGTTGTACTCGGGCGTGACGAACAGCACTGCGTCACTGTCCCGCACCGTATCGCGCAGGCGCACCACCTGCGCCGTGGGGGCGTCGTCGTCGTCCTGGTTGTAGAGCGGCAGGTCACCAATTTCCACGTGCACGAACGTCGCGCGGTCGGCCGCGAGGCGCTCCAGGGCGTGGGCCAGGCGGCGGTTGATCGAGGCCTTGCGCAGGCTACCGACGAGAACGGCGATCCGAGGGGCGGACATGGGGTCTCCTTGAGGTGAGTGAACCGGCGGCGGTCGACGGCATCCACCATGGGCCAAGGACACGCGAGCGCGGATGAAATCCCGTGACCGGCGCAGCGCATGCCGGCTCACGGGCAGCCCGGCGCCGGGCGCCGCCCCGACCCGCACTTCCCCGCGATCCGGCGCCCGCTTGAACGCGCGGATGCCCCGCCGTCTCCCGACCACCTCCGCTCTGCCCGGCGACCTGACCCGCGGCCCGATCGCATCCACGCTGCTGGTCCTCGCCCGGCCGAAGGCCCGGTGCTCGAATGATGGGCGCGCCGGATTGGCAGACGTATCAACCGTCCTTGGAAGGCGCGCCTGACGAAGACTCCGGTCTTGCGTCTCGCACCACACGGCGAACGGGCGAACCGACGGCTCCAGGTACGCGCCCGGGTCGTTCCGCCTCGGGCGGCTCGGACCGTCAATCCCGCGGCGCCATCCCTCCCGCAGGCGCTTCCGGATTCTCGACGCCCTCCTGGAGGGCGATCGACACCTTGCGACCATTCACCTCGACTACATGGGCAGGGATGTCGATCGACCGCGCCTGCAAGTAACGGACATCCAGCACGCCTGGCGCGCGCCAATGCAGGTCGGCTCCGTACGCACTGGGGCTGCGGGTCGCGCCATACAGTTGCGCAGCGTAGGCCGCTTGGCTCGGAGTTTCCCCCTTCGGCACGACATGGACCCGGTAGACGAACGACGCGCTCGCACCGGGGTTGCCTTCCGTCAGCACCGCATCGATCGCGCCGTCGGGCGAGGTCAGTCTGGAGACCTCCACTTCAGCGCCGCCCGATACCGGTGCGCAAGCTACCAGGGCGGCCAGCAGCGCAATCACGTGGGTCGCACGCACCATCGATCGTCTGAGGTCCATATGCCCTGCATGTCATATCGGCGCAGTCGAGGTCAATCGGGCCAAACCCGATGCAGGCCCGCATTGTAGTAGTCGTAGCCATCCTTGATCTGCTGCTGATCGGCGGGGTCGTCGCCATACGAGCCGCCAAGGTCGTAGGGATTGCCCCACTCGTCCCTCGACGTGTCCGCCTGTGTCTGCGCGTAGCCAGCGGCACGCAGCGCCACGTCCTCAGGAATGCCCATCGCGGCCGCCACTACGCCATAGTGGAAGTTGCCGAAGTTCTCGTACTGCGCGCCCTGCTGCTTGTAGTCCCACTCAGCGCGGCCTTTGACCTGCTCGTAGAACCAGGGGAGATCCTGCGGGAACCCATGCGTCTGGGCCTCGGCGATGTTGTCGTCGATCGACATCGCCGGGGGCGCTTCGGGCGTGTTGACCAGACCGGCCGCCGCGGCTTCTTCGCGGGACATCACCTGCCCCATCGCCTGGGCCACGTCGTCGACGAAGGAGGCCGCCCCCAGCAGCCCTGCGTTGTCGCCCTGCATCGTCGCGAGCTGAGGCATCGCGGCTTCGAAGATCGCAGTGCGCGTCGCCAAGTCTGTCCCTTCCGCTGCGCCCAAGATGCCCGTGAGCGTGGCTGGATCGTAGCTCGTGGTTCCCGCGGTCATGCCGGAGAAGTCAGCGATGTACCGACGTCCCATCGCAACGGACATGACGTCCTGCAACTGGTCGGGGCTGAGCGATCCTACCGCCTGCTCGAATGCGGCCGGATCGCCTTCCAGGCTAGCGAGAATATTGCCGATCGCAGCGGTCTCGGCGTTGCCCCATGTCCCTTGCGTCGCGCTGTACTCGCTGTTGATGCTGCTCCGGGTCGCTTCGATTAAACCGGTCTTGGCCTCGATGCTCCCGTGGGTCGCGACGGCATCGGCAAGTGCGACGCGCCCGCTCGAGCTGCCGTCGAAGGCCTGGACGAAACGCGTCATCTGCGTGGCGTCCATGCCTTCGGCCAACGCGTTGAACAGGTCAGCGCGCTCGTTTGCGCTCAACGAGCCGTTCAGCCCATCGATTTCCTGCGTCCAGTTCTTGATGTCGTCGTCGCTGAGCCGGCTGATGAACTCGTTGCGCTCCCGCGGCGTCAGATCGACGACCGCAGCGGTGATGTCGTCGAGATCGCCTTTCGTGACATCCCAATCAAAGATGCCTTGCTCCAGACGGTCCTTGGCAATGTTGACTGCAGAATCGACATTCGTCATCCGAGTCACTCCAGGGCGAGGGTTGGGAAATCTTATGGAGGCGGATCGGCTTGCACATGCTGGGGAACACCCTAGAGCCCGCCATAGCGCGACGATCGCCGCATTCATTCCCAAGTACGGGCGAACTGTTCGGTGATGGCCCGCAAACCTGACCGGGCTGTCGGCCTGGATTGATCGATGTCGGGCAGACTTCCCGCCAATGGACGTTGCTTTCTCAGCCTGTTCATCACCGAATCACGATCCGATACACGCTTGAATACGCGGATGCCCCGCGCCACCGCCTCTCCCACCCCGCCCCGCGACCTGACCCGCGGCCCCATTTCCGCCACGCTGTTCGCCTTTGCCCTGCCGATCCTCGGCGGCAACGCACTGCAGTCGCTCAATGGCTCGGTCAACGCGATCTGGATCGGCCGGTTCCTCGGCGAGGACGCGATCGCGGCGATCGCCAACGCCAACAACATCCTGTTCTTCCTGCTCGGCGCGGTGTTCGGGGTCGGCATGGCGGCGACGATCCTCGTGGCGCAGGCGGTCGGCCGGGACGATCTGCCGGCGGCCAAGCGCGCGATCGGGACCAGCGCGACGTTCTTCCTGAGCGCCTCGGTGCTCGTCGCCATCGCCGGCCTGCCGCTCTCGGGCCCGGTGCTCGAATGGATGGGCACGCCGGCCTCGGCGCTGCCGCACGCCGAGGCGTACCTGCGGATCATCTTCCTGGCGGTGCCGTTCCTGTATGCGCTCGCGTTCCTGTCGGCGATCCTGCGCGGCGCCGGCGATTCGCGCACGCCGTTCCTGTTCCTGCTGCTGGTCGTCGCACTGGACATCGTGCTGGTGCCGCTGCTGCTGTTCGGGGTCGGCCCGCTGCCGGAGATGGGCATGGCCGGCGCGGCGGCCGCGAACCTGATCGCCAACGCGCTGGGGCTGGCCGCGATGCTGGCCTGGCTGCGGCATCGTCGTCACCGGCTGTGGATCGGCCGCCACGAGCGTGCGCTGTACCGGCCCGACTGGACCATCGTCCGCGCGCTGCTCGCCAAGGGCCTGCCGATGGGCCTGCAGATGGTGATGCTGTCGGCGGCGATGATCGCGATGATCGCGATGGTCAACGCGCACGGCATCGAGACCACCGCCGCCTACGGCGCCGCGCTGCAGCTGTGGACCTACGTGCAGATGCCGGCGATGGCGATCGGCGCAGCCTGTTCGACGATGGCCGCCCAGAACGTCGGCGCCGGCCACTGGGACCGCGTGGGCCAGGTGGCGAAGACCGGCGTGGGGATCAACTTCCTGATGACCGGCGTGCTGATCGCGGTGCTGATCGGCCTCGACCGCCATGCGCTGGCGCTGTTCCTGCCCGAGGGCAGCGCCGTGCTCGACACCGCGCGCCACCTCAACCACATCGCGATCTGGTCGTTCCTGTTCTTCGGCGTGACGTTCGTGCTGTTCGGCGTGGTGCGCTCGACCGGCGCGGTGCTGCCGCCACTGCTGATCCTGGGCGCCACGCTGTGGGGCGTGCGCGTGCCGTTCGCGACCTGGCTGCAGCCCACGCTCGGTGCCGACGCGATCTGGTGGAGTTTTCCTGCCAGCGCGCTGGTCGCGATGGTGCTGGCGATCGGCTACTACCGCTGGGGCGGCTGGCGCGCAGCACGCATGCTTGCCGACGATGAGGTCGCGATCCCGGCCGAAGTGGCGGCCCCGCCGCCGGCACCGGTCGCCGGAGTACCGCCGTGCCGGCCGCACCTGGAGCCAGCGGGCCGATGAACCCCGGATCACCCGCGACACCCGCCGCGTTGACGCCGCGACGTCGCGGGGCCATGTAGGGAGGACCTCCCTGCGCCCGTTCCGGAGCCGCCATGCGTCCCCTTCCCCTGTTGACCGCCGCCCTCGCCTGCGCGGTCCTCGCCACCCCCGTCACCGCGCAGCAGTTGCGCAACCCCGCCGATCCCCCGCCCGCGGCGATCTCGCGCCCCGCGCAACCCGCGCCCCCGCCGCAGCAGCTGCGTGCGCCCGCGGCCCCGCCGCCGAACGCGACGCTGCGCCGCGTGCAGCCCACCCCGCAGCTGTCGAACGACGTGACCCGGCCGGTCTCGCCGACCCCGGCGCTGTCGACGCGCGAGCGCTGCCTGCAGACCGCCCAGGGCGCGGTCCAGCCCGCATCCGACCAGCGCGTGTCCACCGCGCAGCGGCGCCTGGCGGCGACGCAGACCCGGCGCGCGGCGATCGGTGCCGACGCCGGCGACCCGGCCGACCGCTCCGGGCTGCGCGCGCAACAGGATGCCCAGCAGCGGACCATCTCACGCGAACGCAACGCCGCGGCCCAGCGGCTGGCCGTCGCCCAGGCCAACTGCAACTGGGCGCGCGTCAGGGTGCGGGCGCGTCCCCGGGCGCGTCCGCAGCCGCGCGCGCCAGCCAGTCGGGCAGCGCGCGCCGGCGGATGCCCTGCGCCCGGGCCTGCTGCAGCCGGGCCAGCATGTAGGCGCGCCGCGCGGGGTCGTCGCCGGCGAACGACAGCGCGAGGTCGCGGTCCATCCAGCGCCGGAACACCACGAACAGCACGACGTGCAGCCCCAGGGCCAGCGCGCTGACGACCACGACGATCGCCACGTCCATCAGCGCAGGCGCCCGGCCATCGGGCGCACTGGCGCGTTCACTCCCAGCCGGGCATCCGCGCCCGATCGAGTCCCGCGACCTCGAACACGACGGTGCGGGTGCCGCCGGCCTCGACCGGGAAGACGATCGAGACCGTCTTCGCACCGTCGAGCAGCCGCCACAGCGCCTTTTCGTCGTCGATGAACATCGCGATCGCCTCGTCGGTCTGCGGCCGGTTCGCGGCCATGCGGCGCGGCGCGGCATCGTCGATGGCGACCTCGACGCGGCAGCTGGGATAGCAGTCGAAATCGCCGGCTTCCAGCACGAGGTAGCTGCTGCGCCCCCACGACGGGTGGTCGCGGAAGATCAGCCGCACGGGCTTGGCGCCGCGACCGTCGACGTCGACCGGGTCGCGCGCGTAGATCGCCGCCGACACCTGCTGGCCGCCGTCGGCGGGCCGGGTGTCGTAGCTCCACAGCGCGGCCGTCCGGGCCTGCTCGCGCACCGCGTCGCCGCGGCGGCGGACCTCGTCGAACTTCGCGCGCACGCGGCCGGCCGCCTCGGTGTAGGGATGGCGCGACAGCAGCACGTCGGCCTGCGCCTTCGCCAGCGCCCAGTTCTCGGCGGCGACGGCCGCCTCGAAGTCGCGTTCGCCGGCGATCGCCTGCTGTTCGGCGGCGGCCGCCTGCGCCTGGGCCTGGGCGGCGGCCTGCGTCTCGCGATCCTGGCAGCCGGCGAGCGCCAGGGACGCGACGAACAGGGCGGCGGCGAGCGGGCGGGCGGCGGCAGGCATGGGGGCGTTCCTCGGAGATCTGGGCAGGGGCGCCGCCGATGCGACGCGCCGCACCAGCCTAGCAGGCCGCCGCGACGTCGCAACGGTCGCGCGCCCCGATGGACGGCCGACGTCGCCGCGGCCGGGCCCGAACGCACGCGGCCGCCCGAAGGCGGCCGCGCAGGGAACGGACGGACCGTATCAGTTGGCCGGCGACACGGCCTCGTCGTCGGCGGCCGGGACCGGCTTGGCCTCGGCGATCACCTTCTCGACCGAACCGGTCGTGATCGGGTGGTAGCCCGGACGCGCCTTGGCGAAGATCTCCTTGGCGAGCGCCAGGCCGGGCTCGGTCTGCACCAGCGCGTCGTAGATCGGCATGATCAGCTTGCGACGGCCGACGCGCGCGGTGAACTCCGCCAGCGCCTCGTTGGCCTCGGCGTAGCCGCTGCGCACGGCCAGCGGATACCAGCGCATCGCGATCTCGCCGTTGCCGGTGCCGGTGAAGTGATAGGCGCCGTCGAGCTGCGCCATCTGCTCGGCGGTCAGCGTCTGCGGCAGGCTGTCGAGGAAATGCAGCCATTCCTGCGTCGACCAGGCGTCGGTGATCTGGCGCGGCGGCAGCTCGGCGCTGCCCAGCCACGCCAGCCGCGCCGAGTCGACGATGCCGAAGTTGCGCGACATCACCTGCGGCGCCGAGGCCGGGATGCCCCGGCCGTAGACCCATTCCTGGATCTCGGCGTCGGTCACCGTGCCGGGGTACTTGTCGAACAGGTGTTCCTTCGCATACGCGAGGAACTGCTCGGTGGTGATGCTCTGGAACGCGAAGTGATCGAAGTAGCCGCGCAGGAACGCGTCGAACGGCTCGCGGCCGAAACGCTGCTCGAGGAACTGCAGGAACCAGGCGCCCTTGTCGTAGGCCACCGCGCTCAGCGCGTCGTCGGCGTCGAGTTCGGTGCCCGGCTTCACGGCCAGCGCCTGCACCGGCTCGGGCATCGAGACGATGCTCTCCTTGAGCGCGTTGCGGGCGATCACGAACTCCATGTCGCTGGTCTCCTTGCCGTAGACCGATTCGACGATGCGGTTCTCCACGTAGCTGGTGAAGCCCTCGTTGAGCCAGCCGTGCTTGGCGCTGGAGAACGTCACCAGGTTGCCCGACCAGCTGTGCGCGAGCTCGTGGGCGACCAGCGAGACCAGCGACTTGTCGCCGACGATGACGGTCGGGGTGATGAACGACAGCCGCGGGTTCTCCATGCCGCCGTAGGGGAACGACGGCGGCAGGATCAGCAGGTCGTAGCGCTCCCAGCGGTAGGGCCCGTAGAGCTGCTCGGTGGTGGCGATCATCTTCTCGGTGTCGGCGAACTCGGCCACCGCGCGCTCGAGCGTCGCCGGCTCGGCCCAGATGCCGCTGCGCGGCGAGATCGACTCGAACACCAGGTCGCCGGCGGCGATCGCCATCAGGTAGGACGGGATCTTCTGCGGCATCTCGAACGTGTAGTCGCCGTCGCGCTGCGCGTCGGGATCGTTGTCGGCGCTCATCAGCACCATCACGTCCGGACGCGAGGTGACGTGCGCGGCGTAGGTGTAGCGGATCGCCGGCGTGTCCTGCAGCGGCACCCACGAGCGGGCGTGGATCTGCTGCGACTGGCTGAACATGAAGGGCAGCTTCTTGCCCGCGGTCATCTCGGGCGTCAGCCACTGCAGGCCGGACGCATCCGGCGAGGTCGTGTAGGCCACCCGGACCTGTGCGTTGCGGTCCGGCACCTGGATCGTCAGCTTGCTGCCCAGCGTGGCGTCCGCGTCGGCCAGTGCGTACTGCAGCGGCTGCCACTGCCCGCCGGCCTCGCCCTCGACCTTGCCGATCGTCAGCGCGCGCGTGTCGAGGACCAGTTCGGTCGCGGCCGGGTCCTTCCACTGCAGCGTGTAGGTCGCGGTGCCGGCGATGGTCCGGGCATCGAAGTCGAGCGCCAGCTCGAGCGCCAGGTGATCGGTGACCACCTTGTCGGGCTCGGCGTAGGAATGCTCGTCGCGATCGGCCGGCTCGGCCGGTGGCGTCTCGCTGGCCGGCGGCGGCGTCGCGGTCCCGGCCTCGGGCTTGCAGCCGCCGACCGCCAGAGCCGACAGGGACAGCAGCAGCACGGAGGCCAGCTGCGGGAAACGGAACGGGGGAATTCGGATCACGGGCGTCTCGCGGCGGAAAAACTCCAGCGCAGTCTACTCCGTCGGCCTCGCCCCGCCCCGTCCGTGACGCTTCGTGCACGTCGCGGCGACCGCCCCGCAGGCAGCATGCGCCGATGCACGCATCCCCCTTCGGCGACTGGGACGGCAGCGCGGCGCAGGCCCGCGGCCTGCAGTCGCGCCTGGCCGCGCAGGTCGAGCTCGAGGACCGCCTGCCGGCGCGCGTCCGCTGGATCGCCGGCTTCGATGTCGGCTTCGAGGAGGCCGGCGCGGTGACGCGCGCCGCGGCGGTGCTGCTGGATGCGCAGTCGCTGCAGCCGATCGAAACCCATGTCGCCCGCGTGCCGACCCGCATGCCCTACGTGCCGGGCCTGCTGAGCTTCCGCGAGCTGCCGGCGCTGCTGGACGCGCTCGCGCGGCTGTCGCAGCCGCCCGACCTGGTGTTCGTCGACGGCCAAGGCATCGCGCATCCCCGACGCCTGGGGATCGCCGCGCATTTCGGTGTGACGACCGGCCTGCCGAGCATCGGCGTGGCCAAGAAGCGCCTGGCCGGGCAGTTCGAGCCGCCAGGGGATGCGCCCGGCGACCGGTCGCCATTGCGCGATCGCGGCGCGCACATCGGCTGGGCGCTGCGCAGCCGGGCGCGCTGCAATCCGCTGATCGTCTCGCCCGGGCACCGGGTCTCGATCGACGGTGCGCTGGACTGGACGCTGCGCTGCCTGCGCGGCTACCGGCTGCCCGAGCCGACCCGGCTGGCCGACCGACTCGCATCGCGGCGCGGCACCATCGAGGTCGCGCCGGCGCTGTTCTGAACCGCGGGTCCTTCGGCGTCCCCGCTCAGGCCTTGAAGCCGTCGTGGATCGCGACGATGCCGGCCGACAGGTTGCGGTAGCGGCAGCGCACGAAGCCGGCCGCGTCCATCATCGACCTCAGCTCGTCCTGCGGTGGGTGCTTGCGGATCGATTCGGCCAGGTAGCGGTAGCTGTCGGCGTCGCCGGCGAACAGCCGGCCCAGCCGCGGCAGCACCTGGAACGAGTGGAAATCGTAGAGCGGCCGGAACCACTCGGGCTTGACCTGCGAGAACTCCAGCACGCGCGCCTGGCCGCCGACGCGCAGCACGCGCCGCATCTCGCGCAGCGCGGCGTCCTTGTCGGTCACGTTGCGCAGGCCGAAGGCGATCGTCACCAGGTCGAAGCTGTTGTCCGGGAACGGCAGCGTCTCGGCGTTGCACTGCACGTACTCGAAGCCGCGCACCTGCCCGCGGTCGGTCATGCGGTCGCGCCCGGTGCGCAGCATCGCGGCGTTGATGTCGCCGAGCACGAGCTCGCCCGATTCGCCGACCCGGCTCTTGAGCAGCGCGGCGATGTCGCCGGTGCCGCCGGCCAGGTCGAGCACGCGGTCGCCGCGACGCACCTGCGCGGTCGCGACGAAGTAGCGCTTCCACACCCGGTGGATGCCCAGGCTCATCAGGTCGTTCATCAGGTCGTAGTTGCCCGCGACCGAGGAGAACACCTGGCCGACCAGCTTCTGCTTCTCGCCGGTGGGGACGTCGCGGAAGCCGAAATGGGTGGTGCCGGGTCTGGAGGATTCGTCGCTCATGGGCCGATTATCCCTCATTCGGGGCCGGCGCGATCCGCAGCCGGCCGACCCGGCGCCGCTCCAGCGATTCGACCCGCAGCGCATGCCCGCCGATGACCACCTCGTCGCCCTCGACCGGGATGCGGTCGAGCGCATGGACCACGAGCCCGGACAGGGTCACGTAGGTCGGGCTGGTCGGCAGCGACAGGCCGGTCGCCAGTTCCAGGTCCTGCATCGACATCGAGCCGTCGACCAGCCATGCCCCGTCCTCGCCGCGCACCGCGCCGTAGTCGGCGTCCTGGGTGTCGGCGAGGTCGCCGGCGATCGTCGCCAGCAGATCGTTCGCGGTGACGATGCCCTCGATGCTGCCGTACTCGTCGACGACCACCGCCAGCGGAATCGGGTGGGCGCGGATCTGCTCGAGCACGCGCAGCGTCGACGTGCCCTCGGGCACGACCAGCGGCTCGCGGACGAACTCGGCGACGTTCAGCGCACGGCCCTGCAGCACGCTCGACAGCAGGTCGCTGCTCTGCACCACGCCCAGCAGGCGGTCGAGCTCCCCGTCGCAGACCGGCAGGCGCGTGTGCGGCGACTGCACCAGCCGCTCGGTCGCATGCTCGAGCCCGCGCGTGGCATCGATCCATTCGATGTCGCCGCGCACCGTCATCACGCTCGACACCGGACGCTCGGCCAGGGTCAGCACGCTGCGGATCATGTCGTGCTCGGCCGCCTCCAGGCGCTCGCCGGCCGGCGCCTGCTCGGCCGGTTCGCTGGCGCCGCCCTCGCCGGCCGCCTCCGGCCGCGCGCCCAGCAGCCGCACCACCGCGTCGGCGGTGCGCTGGCGGAACGGCAGCTGGCGCACGTGGCGCTCGCGGTTGTAGCGCGACCACTGGTTGAAGGCCTCGATCAGGATCGAGAACACGATCGCCGCGTACAGGTAGCCCTTCGGGATCTTGAAGCCCAGGCCCTCGGCCACGAGGCTGAAGCCGATCATCAGCAGGAAGCCCAGGCACAGCACGACGACCGTCGGGTGGCGGCTCACGAAGCGCGTCAGCGGCTTGCTGGCCAGCATCATGACCGCCATCGCGATGATCACCGCGGCGTACATCACGCCCAGGTGCTCGACCATACCGACCGCGGTGATCACCGAGTCGAGCGAGAACACCGCGTCGAGCACGACGATCTGCGCGACCACCACGCCGAACGCGGCATAGGCCTTCTTGCCGCCGTTCTCGTGTTCGCGGCCCTCGAGCCGCTCGTGCAGCTCCATCGTCGCCTTGAACAGCAGGAACAGGCCGCCGACGAGCAGGATAAGGTCGCGCCCGGAGAACGGGTTGCCCCAGACCGAGAACAGCGGCGCGGTGAGCTTCATGATCCACGCCAGCAGCGCCAGCAGCACCAGGCGCATCAGCAGCGCCAGCGTCAGGCCGATGATCCGCGCCTTGTCGCGCTGCTCGGGCGGCAGTTTGTCGGCGAGGATGGCGATGAACACCAGGTTGTCGATACCCAGGATGATCTCGAGGACCACCAGGGTCGCCAGACCCATCCAGATCGTCGGGTCGGCCAGCCATTCCATAGGTGTTCTTGCATCGCGCGTGGGGAGGAGCGCGGATTCTGACACGCGGATGTTAAGAATTCGCCGAGGCCGCGGCACCCGCTCGACCGCGCCCGGCGGGCACGTCAGACTGCACGGTCCGCCCTGCCACGGCCGCCGCATGATCGCCACGCCCGACTACCGCGCCCTGCTCGACACCGCCATCGCCGAAGCCCGCCAGGGGCTGGCCGAGGGCGGCATCCCGATCGGCGCGGCGCTCTACCACCGCGACGGCCGGCTGCTGGGCTGCGGCCACAACCGCCGCGTGCAGGAGGACGACCCGTCCGTGCACGGCGAGACCGACGCCTTCCGCAAGGCCGGCCGCCAGCGCAGCTACCGCGACACGATCATGGTGACCACCCTCGCGCCGTGCTGGTACTGCAGCGGCCTGGTGCGCCAGTTCGGCATCGGCACCGTCGTTGTCGGCGAGTCGGTGACCTTCCAGGGCGGCATCGACTGGCTGCGCGACAACGGCGTCGAGGTGATCGACCTGCACAGCCAGGACTGCATCGACCTGCTCGGCGGCTTCATCGCCGCACACCCGCAGGTCTGGAACGAGGACATCGGCGAGGACTGACGCGCCGGTCGCAGCGCAGCGCGGTCAGGGCGCCGCGCCGGTGCGCCACAACGTCGGGAAATCGCCGGGCGCAGCGCCGCCGCAGCGGCGCAACGCGGCGTAGTCGGCAAGCCGGAACACCTCTCCGTCGTAGCGCCACTGCGCCGCCTCGCCGCAGTCGGCAAGCCCGCGGCCCTTGGCGAAATGCGACAGCGTGGCGGTGCCCGGGTCGTAGCCGGCGTTGGTCAGCAGCGCGAAGTCCTCGTCCCTCACGTCGTCCAACCCCGGTGGCGCGGGCGGAACGACGCGCGCCACCTCGCCGCCTTCGCGCGCGACGCGGAACGCCAGGCTCGAAGCCTGGTAGGCACCGTTCAGGCACGCGACGAAGACCAGGGCGTGTTCGGCGTCGAGCGGATACGCAGCGTCCTGCTCGCGGATGTCGAATCCGTCGAGCGGCGCATCGCAGTGGGCCTCGCGCAGCGCCGCGTCCGCCTGCGTACGGACCGCGGCGGTCAGCCGCGCCGTGTCCTCCGGCGGCAGCGGCGGCGGCGCCGCGGCCGCGTGCAGCCTCGGCAGCGCGGGCGCGCCGGGCACGGCGGCCGGATCGCGCCCGCCGCGCCGCGCCCACGCGCCCGGCGTGTCCAGCCGCTGCTGGTGTTCGTCGACAAGCAGTAACGCCGCGCGCAGGCCCGACAGCGACAGCGATGGCGCGTCCTCGCCGGTGCCGGCCGACAGCCGGGTGCCGTCGCCGACCAGCGCCAGGAACGCGTCGATGTCCGCCGCCGCGTCGAGCGTCAGCGCATCGGCATCGTCGTCGCGCTGCCAAGGCAGCCCGGCCAGGCCGGGCACGGCCGCGCCGTCGAGCCGCAATGCCGCCGGATCGGGCGCGCCGTCCGCCGATCCCAGCCGCAGCCGTTGCGCGCCGTCGTCGCCCGGCGCGCGCGACAGCCGCAGCACCAGACCGAACGCGCCGTCGTTCACGCCGATCGCCTCGCAGGCCAGGCCGTTGTCGCAGGCCACGGTGAAATCGCGCAGTTGCCGGTACAGCGGCGCGACCTCGGCGGGGTCCGTCTCCCCGGGCGCCGCGTCCGCGGCCGCGTCGGGCGTTCCGGTCGCCGGTGCCGGTGCCGTCGCGGACGCATCCGCCGCCGGGGGTGCCGGTTCGGCGCAGGCGGCCAGCAGCGCGACACAGGCCAGGACGATGGGGCGCAGCGTGGGCATCGCGATGCTCGTGCACGATGGAGCCGGCATTGTCCGACGCCGGCATCGTGGCGGCGTGGACGCTGCCGTCACGCCCGCCCGCGTCGCGGACCGTCCGCAACGATCCGGTGCGCGCAGCGCCTTGCCGGCGCGCGAGCGCGCCGCCAGACTGCGCGCCATGCCGCGCGTCCCGTCCCCTGCTCCGTCCCCAGCGCCGGCCACGGGCACGGGCCGCTACGCGCCGCGTGCCTGGGCGCCGCACGAGCGGCCGATGATGCCGGGCTCGCCGTCGACGCCGCTGCATCCCACGCGGTTGCGCATCGCCTACGGCGTGGTGGGCTTTGTGATCGCGATCACCGGCGGCCTGGGCAACGCACTGGTCACGGCGAATCTGCTCGACCTGCAGGGTGCGCTGGGCGCCTACGCCTCCGAGGTCGCGTGGCTGCCGGCCGCGTACGTGATGACCAACGTGTCGATGAACATCCTGCTGGTGAAGTTCCGCCAGCAGTTCGGGCTGCGCCTGTTCACCGAGGTGTTCCTGGTGCTGTACGCGCTGATTGCGCTCGGACACCTGTTCGTCAACGACTTGGGCTCGGCGATCGCGGTGCGCGCAGGCCACGGCATCGCCGGCGCGGCGCTCAACACCCTGGGCCTGTACTACATGCTGCAGGCGTTCCCGCAGCGCTACCGGATCCGCGGGCTCGTGCTGGGGCTGGGCATCGGGCAGTTGGCGCTGCCGCTGGCGCGGGTGTTCTCGACCGAGTTGCTCGAGTTCGGCGAATGGCGCGGGCTCTACCTGTTCGAACTGGGCCTGGCGCTGGTCGCGCTGGGCTGCGTGCTGCTGCTCAAGCTGCCGCCGGGCGATCGCCACAAGGCGTTCGAGCCGCTGGACTTCGTGACCTTCGGCCTGTTCGCACCCGGCATGGCGCTGCTGACCGCGGTGCTCGCCCAGGGCCGCCTGGCCTGGTGGACCGAAACCGCCTGGCTGGGCTGGGCGCTGGCGGGGTCGATCGTGCTGACCACTGCGGCGATCGCGATCGAGCATTACCGCGCACGCCCGCTGCTCAACACGCGCTGGCTGGCGACCGGGCCGATGCTGCGGCTGGCGCTGGCGATCGTGCTGATCCGCATCGTGCTCTCGGAGCAGGCGACCGGCGCGGTGGGGTTCCTGCAGGCGCTCGGGCTGGGCAACGCGCAGATGCGCACCCTGTTCTCGATCGTGCTGCTGGGCAGCGTGGCCGGGCTGGTGACCAGCGCGCTGACGATCAATCCCGCGCGTACCTGGCCGCCCGTGGTGATCTCGCTGCTGCTGATGATGGCCGGCGCGCTGATGGACGCGCAGGCCAGCAATGCGACCCGCCCCGAACAGATGTATGCGAGCCAGTTCCTGCTCGCGTTCGGCAGTACGTTCTTTCTCGGACCGGTGATGCTCGCCGGCATCGGCCCGGTGATCGGGCAGCCGCGCAACCTGATCAGCTTCGTCGTGCTGTTCGGCATGACCCAGAATCTCGGCGGCCTGCTCGGTTCGGCGCTGCTGGGCACGTTCCAGACGGTGCGCGAGAAGTTCCATTCCAGCGTGCTCGACGAGCACCTGACGCTGCTCGACCCGCAGGTCGCCGCACGCGTGCACGCGAGCGCCCAGGCCTACGCGCCGACGGTCGCCGACCCGGCACTTCGCGACGCGCTCGCGCTGCGCGCGCTCGGTACCGCCGCCACCCGCGAGGCCAACGTGCTGGCCTACAACGACGTGTTCCTGTTGATCGCCTTCATCGCGTTCTGCACGCTGGTGTGGATCATCGCCTCGCGGGCCTGGGCGCGCCTGCGCGCCGTCCCGGCGCCGGTCGCGTCGCCGCCCGCCCCCGCCACGGATGCCGCATGAGCGCAACGCCACCCCCCCCGCCATCGCCACCGGAACAGCCCGCCGCGCCATCGCGTCGCTGGCGCGCGCTGTCGGTGTCGGCGTTCGCCGCGGTCGCGCTGGCCGGCGTGCTGCTGGTGCTCTACGCCTGGCGCCTGCCGCCGTTCGGCAGTGCGGTGCAGAGCACCGAGAACGCGACCGTGCGCGGCCGCGTCACGTTGATCGCGCCGCAGGTCTCGGGTTACGTCACGCGCGTGGCCGTGCAGGATTTCGAGGCGGTCCGGCGCGGGCAACTGCTGGCGACGATCGACGACCGCATCTACCGGCAGCGCTTCGAGCAGGCGCAGGCGAACCTGCGCATCCAGCAGGCCGCGCTGGCGAACGCGCCGCAGTCGCGACGCAGCGCACAGGCCGCGATCGCGCGCAGCGCCGCCGACATCGCCGCCACCCGCGCGCAATCGGACGTCGCGGCGATCGACCTGCGCCGGATCGAGGCGCTGGCCGACCAGCAGCTGGTTTCCCAGCACGACCGCGACCTGGCCCGCGCCAGCAGTGCGCAGGCCCGCGCGTCGGCCGCGCAGGCGCGGGCCTCGCTCGAAATCTCCGAGCAGCAGGCGCAGACCGTCGACATCGACCGCGAGAGCCTGGAGGCGGCGGTCGCCAGCGCCGAGGCCGCAGTGCGGCTGGCGAAGATCGACCTGGACAACACCCGCATCGTCGCGCCCGAGGACGGGCTGCTCGGCCAGGTCGCCGTGCGGCAAGGCGCACTGGTCAATGCCGGCACCCAGCTGATGGCGATAGTGCCGTCGGACGTCTGGGTGGTGGCGAACATGAAGGAAACGCAGATGGCCGACATGCGCGTCGGGCAGGCCGCGACGTTCACCGTCGACGCGCTGGGCGGCGCGCGGCTGACCGGCCGGGTCGAGCGGATCGCGCCGGCGACCGGCTCGGAGTTCAGTGTCCTGCCGGCCGACAACGCGACCGGCAACTTCGTCAAGATCGCACAGCGCATCCCGGTCCGCATCGCGGTCGATCCCGACCAGCCGCTCGCCGGGCGCCTGCGGCCGGGCATGTCGGTCGTGGTGAGTGTGGATACCGCGACGTCGGGGGAGGCGGACCGGGGCGGTTCGCCGTAGACGCGCAGGCGCTCGGGTGCCGGGTGCCCCCGCCCCCCCCCCCCCGGGCAGGAAGCCCGGAGCGGCCTGGATCTTCTGTCGCCTTGCGGCGAGCAACCTTCCCGTAGGAGCGCGCTCGCGCGCGACCGGTCTCCCGCCAAAGCCCCATCGCGCGCGAGCGCGCTCCTACAGGGTGGCGAATCGGCGTTCCCGCTAACGGCCTGGCGTTTCGCTGGCCAGCGCGGCTTCGAGCAGCGGCTGCGCCCATCCGGGTGTCGCCCTCAGCGCGGCCACGTCGTCGCTCGCCGGATACGCGAGCCGTCCGGCGACCATGTCCAGCAGCAGCACCGGATCCGGCACCGGCTTGCCACGCGCGACATCCGCGCTGTTGTCGTACACCCGCAGATGCGCAAGATGCGGCATCAGCGCGACCAGGTGCTCGCGCGCACGTGTCCAGCGCGCACGGATGTTCGCTTCGGGAATGTCGTGTCCGCCCGCTTCGACACGCGCCCGCACACGGGCGATGTGCTGCTCGGCCGACGACAGCCCGCAGAACCACATCAGCACGTCGTGCGTACGCGCGGCCTGGGCGATCCTCGCCGGCACGGTGTTGCCGCCGAGCGTGGTTTCGAAGGCATGGTCGTGGCCAGCGGCCAGCGCGACCTCGAGCCGGCGCATGCCTTCCTGCCACGCGGCGGCGTTGGCCTCGGGCATCGTGCAACCGGTACGCGCGAACAGTTCGCGCGCGAAATCGTCCGGGTTGAACCAGCTCACGCCGGCCTGCGCGAGCAGGTGGCCGCCGATCGAACTCTTGCCGGCGCCGTTGACGCCGGCGAGCACGAACAGCACCGGCCGCGGCGCGGCGCTCCCGTGCTCGGGTGGGACACGTTTCTTCGTCCGGGCGCGCGCGACGGGCGTCGCCGCATCGCCCGCAGGCGTCCGCCCGCGTGGGCGGCGCGCTCGCCGTCCACCCGGACGCGCGCGCGGCGTCAATGCGAGGCGCCGGCCTTGACCTTGCCGCGCAGCGCGGCAGGCCGTGCCATGACACCGCGCAGGCGCTCACCGGCGTCGACGGTCTGCAGCGAGGCCAGTCGCGCGTCGAATTTCGCCTGAAGTTCCTCCAGCGCCGAGCGCTGCGGCGCGGCAGCGGCATCGAGGGCGCGCAGCATCGCATCGTAGGTCTCGGCCGAGAAGATCACCGCCTCGGGCGTGCTGTGGTTCGTCACCACCACCTGCCCGTTTCGGGCGACCGACTTCATGACCCCGCGCCAACCCAGTTTCTTGAAGTCGGACGCCGGCGTGCGCGGCAGCGCGTCGAGGGCATCGAACTTCGGTGCGACGGACATGGGGACAGCCTCCGGTTGACTGGAGGCCAATATACCCATTTTCCCCTTTCCGCGTCGTGAAGCCGGCCCGGGGACCGGCCCCGGGTGTCTTACAGGATGTAGCGGCTGAGATCCTGGTCCTGCACCAGTTCGCCCAGGTGCGCATCGACGTAGGCGCGGTCGATGGTCACCGTGCCGCCCTTGTCGGGGGCCTCGAAGCTCAGCGTGTCGAGCAGGCGCTCGAGCACCGTGTGCAGGCGCCGCGCGCCGATGTTCTCCTGCCGCTCGTTGACGTGCGCGGCGATCTCGGCGAGCCGGTCCACCGCATCCGGCGCGAACGTCAGGTCGACGCCCTCGGTCTTCAGCAGTTGCACGTACTGCGTGGTCAACGCGGCCTTGGGCTCGGTGAGGATGCGGACGAAATCGTCCTTGGTCAGCGCGGTCAGTTCGACGCGGATCGGGAAGCGACCCTGCATCTCGGGGATCAGGTCGCTGGGCTTGGCGAGGTGGAACGCGCCCGAGGCGATGAACAGGATGTGGTCGGTCTTCACCGAGCCGTACTTGGTGCTGACCGTGCTGCCCTCGACCAGCGGCAGCAGGTCGCGCTGCACGCCCTCGCGGCTGACGTCGCCGCCGGTGGTGCCCGCCTCGCTGCGCTTGGCGACCTTGTCGATCTCGTCGATGAACACGATGCCGTGCTGCTCGCAGGCCTCGATCGCGGCCTCGCGCACGTCGTCCTCGTTGACCAGCTTGCCGGCCTCCTCCTCGATCAGCTGCGGACGCGCGGCGCGGATCGTGAGCTTGCGCTTCTGGGTCTTGCCGCCGCCGAGGTTGGCGAACATCTGCCGCAGCTGCTGGCCCATCTCCTCCATGCCCGGCGGGGTCATGATGTCCATGCCCTGCCCGGCGCTGAGCTCGAGCTCGATCTCGCGCTCGTCAAGGTCGCCCGCGCGCAGCTGGCGGCGCAGCTTCTGCCGCGTCTCGGACTCCTTCGACGACGGCTCGGCGCCGATGTCGACGGTCGTCTGCTGCGCGCCGAAACCGAACGGCTGCGACGGCGTCTCGCGCCGCGGCAGCAGCGCGTCGAGGATGCGGTCCTCGGCGCGGTCCTCGGCCTGCGTGCGCACGCGCACCTTGGCCTGCTCGCGATAGAGCTTGACCGCCGTGTCGGCGAGGTCGCGGATGATCTGTTCGACGTCCTTGCCGACGTAGCCGACCTCGGTGAAGCGCGTCGCCTCGACCTTGACGAACGGCGCGTTGGCCAGCGTCGCCAGCCGGCGCGCGATCTCGGTCTTGCCGACACCGGTCGGGCCGATCATCAGGATGTTCTTGGGCATGACCTCGTTGCGCAGGTCGTCGGGCAGCTGCGCCCGGCGCCAGCGGTTGCGCAGCGCGATCGCGACGGCGCGCTTGGCCGCGTTCTGGCCGACGATGTGCCGGTCGAGTTCCTGCACGATCTCGCGCGGGGTCATGGTGGAAGAGCTGGAATTGGGCATGGGGGATTCGGGATTCGTAAGAGCGGAGGGTCGCGCGACTCGGGATCCGCGGACGGAATCGGCTGGACCGAATCCCGGTGCCCGGATCCCCTGTCCCGCCTTTAGAGTTCTTCGACGACGACGTTCCGGTTCGTATAGATGCAGATGTCGCCGGCGATGTGCAGCGCCTCGGTGGCGATCGTGCGGGCGTCGAGGTCGGTGTGGGCCAGCAGCGCGCGGGCGGCCGACAGCGCGTAGGACCCGCCCGAGCCGATCGCGACGATGCCGTCCTCGGGCTCGATGATGTCGCCGTTGCCGCTGATGATCAGCGAGGTGTCCTTGTCGGCCACCGCGAGCAGCGCCTCGAGCTTTCCGTAGCGGCGGTCGGTGCGCCAGTCCTTGACCAGCTCGACCGCGGCACGCACCAGCTGGCCGCCGTGCTGCTGCAGCTTGGCCTCGAACAGCTCGAACAGCGTGAACGCATCGGCGGCCGCGCCGGCGAAGCCGGCGAGCACGCTGCCGTCGCCGAGCCTCCGCACCTTGCGGGCGTTGCCCTTCATCACGGTGTGGCCGAGCGTGACCTGGCCGTCGCCGGCGACGACGACCTTGCCGCCCTTGCGGATCGAGACGATCGTCGTGGCGTGGAAGACATTGGGATTCTGGCTGGGGTCCATGCGGCCTCCGTGGATCGAATCCCATCAGTGGGGCGTGGCCGCGCCCCATTCAACCCGCACGGCGCGACGTGACGCTCGAAGCTGAACATCCGCCGCCGGCACGCACCGGATCGCACGCCGCTTGTCCTGGATCAATGCGCGCCGTCGCGCACCGCGCGATGCTGGCATTCGGCACCGACGAGGCGCAGGCATGGCCAAACCGTTTCCGCTGCATCCCAGGCACCCCGAGCGCATCTGCTGGGGCTGCGACAAGTACTGCGCCGCCGATGCGCTGGCCTGCGGCAACGGCGCCGGGCGCACCCAGCATCCGATCGAGAACGAAGGCGAGGACTGGTACATCGCCTGGGGCATCGAGCCCGAAGCCGAGCGCCCGAAGCACGCGAAGTGCTGAGCCGGCGGTCGGGCGACGGGCCCATGCGTCGTCGCACCGCCGCACGCACGGATCGACGCTTGGCTCAGCCGCCGTCGTCGCCCGCCGTGCGCTTGCGCCGCGCGCGCGGATGCGCGGCGTCGTAGACCTTGGCCAGGTGCTGGAAATCGAGGTGGGTGTAGATCTGCGTGGTGGCGATGTCGGCATGGCCAAGCAGTTCCTGCACGCCGCGCAGGTCGCCCGACGACTCGAGCACGTGGCTGGCGAACGAGTGCCGCAGCAGGTGCGGATGCACGCGCTTGAACAGGCCCTGGCGCTGGGCGAGCAGTCGCAGCCGCATCTGCACCGCGCGCGCGGTGATCGGGCCGCCGCCGCGCCCGGGGAACACCGGCGCCTCGGCCCTTCCCCCGCTGTCGGCGCGCCAGTCGCGCAGCGCGTTCGCCGCGTGCGAGCCGACCGGCACGCTGCGCTGGCGGCTGCCCTTGCCGAGCACGGTCACCAGCCCGCCGTCGAGGTCGAGATCGCGCCAGCGCAGCGCGACCAGCTCGGCCAGGCGCAGGCCCGAGGAATAGAACAGCTCGAGCAGCGCACGGTCGCGCAGGCCCAGCGGCGCGTCGGTCGGCACCTCGACCAGTTGCGTCGCCTCGTCGACGTCGAGCACCTGCGGCAGCTTGCGCGGCGCCTTGGGGCCGCGCACGCCGGCCGCGGGGTTGGCGACGACGTGGCCGTGCCGCAGCAGCCAGCGATAGAAGCTGCGGCAGGCCGACAGCCGCCGCTGCAGGCTCTTGGCCGACAGGCCACCGCGGTGGCCGGCGGCGACGAAGGCGCGGATGTCGTCGGCCTGCAGCGCACGCAGGCTCTCGTGCCCCGCACTTTCGGCCCAGCCGGCGAGCGCGGCCAGGTCGCGGCGGTAGGCGTCGAGCGTATGCGCCGACATGCGCCGCTCGACCTGCAGGTGCGCCAGGAACGCCTCGATGTCTGCCGGCATCGCCGCGCTCAGTCGGCGAAGCGCTTCATCGCGGCCGCGAACGCCTCGCCCATCATGCGCAGGAACAGCGTGCCCATGCCGGGATAGAACCGGTTCGGATCGCGGCTGCCGACCGCGACCAGGCCGACACCCTCGACCGGCAGCAGCGCGCTCGAGTGCACCTCGTCCACGCGCGGGCCGTACAGCAGCGACTGCTTGTCGGGATGCAGGCGGCCGCACAGCGGCTCCTCGTCCTTGAGGCAGTCGACGAAGGGCTGCAGGCGGCGGTCGTCGCTCGCGACGACCTGCAGCCAGTCCTCGTCGAGCCCGGCAATCGGCGCGAACAACACCACGCGGACCAGGTCGCCGTTGAAATCTTCGGCCAGCGTCGCGACCAGCGCGCGCACCGTCGAGGCCGCATCGCACTGGCGCATCAGCGCCAGCGTGAGCTGATGCGTGCGCACGGCCAGCCGTTCGTTCTCCTGCGAGATCGCGACCAGCTCGCGCAGGCGCTTGGACAGTTCGCGGTTCTTGTCGCGCAGCACCTCGAGCTGGTAGCTGGCCAGCGACGCGGCCGGGCCGTCGTCGCGCGGCACGACGAGTGTCAGCGCCAGGTCCGGGAACTGCTGCAGGAACTTGGGCTGCCGACGCAGCCAGGCGGCGACTTCGTGCGCGCCGAGTCTTTCGGTGGTCTCGCTCATGCGCTCCACTCCCCTTCGAATACGAATGCGGCCGGTCCGGCCATCGTCAATGTGGCCGCGTCGCCGGGCCAGGCGATGCGCAGCGTGCCGCCGGGCAACGATACGTCGGCGCTGCGCGCGATGCGACCGCGCCGGACCAGCACCGCGACCGCCGCGCAGGCGCCGCTGCCGCAGGCCCGGGTCTCGCCGACGCCGCGCTCGAACACCCGCAGCGCGATCCGGTCCGGCGACAGCACCTGCGCGAAACCGACGTTGACCGACTCGGGAAACCAGCGCGAGGCCTGCAGCGCGGCGCCGATGCGCGCCACCGGCGCCGCATCGATGTCGTCGACCTCGATCACCGCGTGCGGATTGCCCATCGACACGGCGCCAAACGCGACCGGTTCGCCGTCGTCCAGCGCGGCCGCGTACAGCGGCTGCGCGGCGTCGAAGCCGGCCAGCGGCACGTCGGCCGGCGCGAACGCCGGCACGCCCATCGCGATGCGGAAGTGCGCGCCGTCGCGCTCGACCGCGTGCAGGCCGGCCGGGCTCTCGAGCACGAACCCACCCGTTCCGGCCGCGCCGTCGCGCACCAGCCATGCGGCCACGCAGCGCGCGCCGTTGCCGCACTGCCGCGACGACGAGCCGTCGGCATTCCAGATGCGGTAGCGCGCCACGGCCCCGGGCGCGCGCGCCGCCTCGATCGTCAGGATCTGGTCGCAGCCGACGCCCACGTGGCGATCGGCAAGCGCGCGACACGCGGCGGCGTCGGGCGGCGACGCGCCGTGGCGCAGGTCGAGCACGACGAAGTCGTTGCCGGCGCCGTGCATCTTGGAGAACCGCAGCGGCAGGGAAGACGCGGACATCACCGGCACCGGCGCCTCGGATCGACGGGTGCGCGCCCGGTCACGGCGTGCCGGACGACGCTGGCACGTCGCGGATCACCGGTACGGCCGGTGCGGTGGCGTCGTCCTGCGCGCCCTGCGCATCGTCGACGTCCTGGTCCGCGCCGGCATCGGCCTCGTCCCAGGCCGCGTCCTCGTCCGCCTCGCGCTGCGCCTGGGTCGGCACCGAGGACTTGATCAGGAAGCGGCCGGCATCCTCCGGCGGCACCTCGGAAGGCATCAGCAGGTCGGCCTTGTTGCCGCAGGCGGCCAGCAGCAGCGCGGCGGCCAGCGCGATCGGAAGACGGTTGGTCATCGGCAAAGTGTACAGGCGCCACGCCCCGCCGGTCCGCATCCTCGCCCGCACGCAGACGGTCCGGAAACGTCTCCCGGCGCCGCGTTCAGGCAGGTCGTAGGGTCGGCCCCAGATTGTCGGCATCCGACCCGCCGGCCAGACTGCCACGCGTCACGCGTCGACAGGACCACACGATGGGCATTCTCGAAGGGTTGGGCAACGCGGCCGCGCAGGTCGGCGGTGCATTCAAGGGCGCAGGCGAGGTGCTCTGGGAAACCGGCGAGGGCGTCGCCACGCTGGGGGCGAACGCGCTGAAGACCGGCTACGACCTCGGCCCGGCGGGCTGGGTGGCCGACGGCGCGTCCGCGCTGTACACGCACGCGACCGGCGACACGCTCGACACGCCCGACTGGCTGCCGTCGGCCGAACGCGGCGGGCAGCGCATGGAGGCCGCGGCCGAGGTCGTGTCGACGATCGCGCGCAATCCGGGCCTGCTGGTCGACGCGGTGGTCGACCCGATCGTCGCCGACTGGCAGGCCGGTCACTACGGGGAAGCGATCGGCCGCGGGGCGGCCGAACTGGTGCTCACGGTCGCCGGCACCAAGGGCGTCGACAAGGCCGCCAAGGGGGCGAAGGCCGCCGATGCCGCCGGCGATCTCGGCGACGCGGCGCGCGTGGCCGGGCATGCGCAGGGCCCGGGCGAGACCGCGCGCACCGCCGCGCGCGGCAGCGACACCGCCGACCTGGCCGACATCCTGGCCCGCGCCGACACCGGCCGCACGGTCGGCGGACGGCCCCTGCTGCAGTTCGACTCGATGGACGACTTCAACGTCGCCGCGAACGCCGCGCGCCCCGATACCGTCTACGAGTTCGGCAACTACCGCTGGAGCACCGACGACCAGGCCCGGCTGATCCGTGCCGAGGGCCGGGTCGATCTCGAACCGGTCCATCGCAACGATCCCGGCCTGCAGCGCGACATCGGCAACGAGGGGCGCTCGACCGACGTCGGTTTCCACGTCATCGCCGACCGCCTCGGCGGACCGACCAACCGGCTCAACGTCGTGCCCGGCAACGGCAAGCCGATCGGCGACGGCCTGCCCAACCTCAACAATGGCGACTACAAGCGGTTCGAGAACCAGCTCGCCCGCCTGACCGAGGCCGGGCACGAGGTGGATATGCGGGTATCGCCCCAATACAATCCGGGCAACACCAGCACCCGCCCCGATGCCTTCGTCGCGGAGTACCGCGTGGATGGCGGGGACTGGATCGACCAGACCTTCCCCAACAAGTGATGCGATCGCCGAATGGATGACCTCAACGCCGCCTATGCGCAGACCGTCCGCGAGGTCGCGGCCAGCGTCCGCGACGTGAACGACGGGCAGTGGGGCGATCGCGACTGGCTGCGGCTGGTCGTGGACTTCGAGTCGCTGGCCGAGGACGGTGGCGCGCCGCGCACGAGCAGCATCTCCTTCGCGATCGCCCGGGCGCCCGACGGCCCGCTCGAGAAGGTCGCGTTCCGGCTCTCACCCGCCGCCAAGGCGGGTTTCGCCGAGATCGGCCGGATCATGCAGGCGCAGAAGGGCCAGACCTGGACCACCAGCACGCTGGTCGTCGAGCGCGACGGCCGCTACGACTTCCAGTTCGCCTACACCCCGCCCTATCGCCTGGGCGGCCAGCTCAACGACACCCGGTATCGCGACTATCTCGAGCGCTACAAGGCCGAGACCGGCACGCCGTAGCGGCATCGACGACGACCGCCCATCCGCGCGTCAGCCCGGCGGCGGCTCGGGCCGTAGCCACAGCCAGGTCCCGACGACGGCCATGCAGCCGATCGGCAGCGCGGTCATCCACCAGCGGTGGGCCGGGATCCACAGCATCAGCGCCAGCAGGATCGCCGACGAGGCGAGCATCGTCACCGTCGCCAGCCACTTCGCGCGGCGGCTGACTGCGCGATGCGCCTGCCAGTCGCGGATCGACGGACCGAAACGCGGATGCGCGAGCAGCCAACGGTGCAGGCGCTCGGAACCGCGCGAGGCCGCCCATGCGGCGATCAGTACGAAAACCGTCGTCGGCAGCCCCGGGACGAAGACGCCCAGGATGCCCAGGCCCAGGCTGGCATAGGCCAGCAGCCACCAGGCCCAGCGGAAGCGCGCGCGACGATGCATGCCCGCATTCTATGCGCGACCGGCGCGCCGCCGCGCTTCGCCGCGGCCCCGCGAGCACCGGACCGCCACCCGCTGCGGCACGCCGCGATTGCCGCGCTGCCGGCCACGCTCGACAATGCCGCCATGGATATCTTCAAGGTCTTCTCCGTCGAGGCGGCGCATCGCCTGCCCAACGTGCCGCCCGGGCACAAATGCGCGCGACTGCATGGCCATTCGTTCCAGATCGAGATCCACGTCTCGGGAGAGCCGGGCGAGACGTCGGGATGGATCATGGATTTCGGCGACCTCAAGGCCGCGTTCGCGCCGCTCTACGCCCAGCTCGACCATCACTACCTCAACGAGATTCCGGGGCTCGAGAACCCGACCAGCGAGCGCCTGGCGATCTGGATCTGGGAACGGCTCAAGCCCGCCCTGCCGGCGCTGAGCGCGGTCGTGATCCGCGAGACCTGCACTTCGGGCTGCCGCTACACCGGGCCTTGAGCCCGGGGGCGGCCGGCGGCCTGCGCGTCCCACAGGCGTCCGCGACGTGCAGGCGCCGCGGTCGCCAACGCCGTGGCCGCGATGCCGCCGACGCGCGCAAGCCGTTGATCCCGTTACCAAACTGAATACACGACGACCGTTCGTCGGCTCGATGTTGCAATGCAACATGGCGGCGTTATGCTGCACTGCACAAACCCGGCAATCGCCGGCCCACGCAGGTAACCGCCATGTCCTACCAGTTCAACGAGCAGTTCACCGCCGCGTCGCGCCAGTTCGCCGATGCCGCGGCCCAGATCAACCGCCTGACCCTCGAGAACGTCGAGAAGGTGTTCGGCGTCCACTTCACCACGCTGGGCGAGAACGCCAACGCGACCTTCGCGTTCGTCAACGAGGCGATCGAAGTCCGCGATCTCGAAGGCGTCAAGGCGCTGTGGCCCAAGGGCGCGCAGATCGCCCGCGAGAACGTCGAGCGTCTGGTCAGCGCGGGCCAGGAAGTCATCGGCCGTACCGTGAAGACGCACGAGGCGATCGCCGAGCTGGCGAAGTCGCAGCTCGAGTCGGCCACCGCCGACGTCCGCGCGCAGGCCGAGACCGTCGCCAAGGCCGCCGCCGCGAAGTCCACCGCCAAGCGTTGACCGCCAGCGGGCCACGGCCCGCTGGCCCCCGAACACCCGGGCGCTCCCTCCCTCGCCCGGGCCGACCCGGCAGCTCGCGCTGCCGGGTTTTTTTATGCGAGCGAGGCCCGCGGTGGCAGCGACCAGTCGATCGGATGCTCGCCGCGACGTTGCAGGTAGTCGTTGGCGGCCGAGAAATGGCCGCAGCCCAGGAAGCCGCGGTGCGCCGACAGCGGCGAGGGGTGGGTGCTGCGCAGCACCCGGTGACGACGCGTGTCGACCAGCTTGCCCTTGGCCTGCGCGTAGCTGCCCCACAGCAGGAACACCAGGCCCTCGCGCTCGCGGTTGAGGGTGTCGACGACGTGGTCGGTGAAGCCCTCCCAGCCCTTGCCCTGGTGCGAGCCGGCCCGGCCTTCCTCGACCGTCAGCACCGCGTTGAGCAGCAGCACGCCCTGGCGCGCCCACGGCATCAGCCAGCCGTGGTCGGGCCGTGGCAGGCCGAGGTCGCGCGCGATCTCCTTGAACATGTTGTCCAGCGACGGCGGGATCCGCACGTCGGGGCGCACAGAGAACGACAGCCCGTGGGCCTGGCCGGGCCCGTGGTACGGGTCCTGCCCGAGGATCACGACCTTGACCGCATCGAACGGCGTCGCCTCGAACGCGGCGAAGATGTCCGGTCCCGGCGGATGGATCCGCGCACCGTCGGCGCGTCGCGCGCGCAGGAACGCCGACAGCGCCTGCATGTCGTCGCGGCGCAGCCAGTCGCCCACGTGCGCCTTCCACGACGGCTCAAGCCGGATCCGGGACCCGGCCTCGGCCTCGGCGACTGCCACGTGCGACTCAGGCATTGTCGGGCCGCGTCTGCCGCAGGAAGTGGCCGGTGACGATGCCGCCGCCGAGCCAGCCCAGGGCCGTCGAGCCGGCGAGCACCGCGAGCACGCCCAGCGGCCCGAACCCGCGCAGCGCGAACGCGGCGCCGTAGCTCGCTGCCAGCTCGGCCAGCGGCGCACGCAACGCGCTGGCCGCCGCGCCCAGCAGCGCAAGCGCGACCGCGCCGGCCGCCAGGCCGTACCACGCACCCAGGTAGAGGAACGGGCGGCGGATGAAGCCGTCGGTGGCGCCCAGCAGCTGCAGCACGCCGAGTTCCTCGCGCCGCGACTGGATGTCCAGGCGCACCGTGTTGCCCACGACCAGCAGCGCGCCCAGTCCCAGCAGCGCGGCTAGCACCCAGACCACGCGCCCGCCGAAACGCAGCCAGCCGTCCAGGCGCTGGCGCCACTGGGCGTCGTGCTGCACCAGTTCGGCCTCGGGCAGGCCGCGCAGCGCATCGGCCAGCAGCATCTCGTCGCCGGCGGGCGTCAGGACCAGCACGTGCGGCAGCGGGTTCTCGTCGAGCACGTCGATCGCCTGGCCGAACTCGCCGCGCTCGCGCAGCTCCGCCAGGCCCTCGTCGGGCGTGCGGTGCACCACGCTGCCGACGTCGGGGCGCGCGCGCAGCTCGCCGGCCAGCGCATCGGCACGCGCGGCGTCGACGTCCTGCTGCAGGAACACGCTGATCTCGCGCGAGGCGTCGATGCTGCCGCCGAGCCGGCCGACGTTGTCGAGCACCAGCCACAGGCCCAGCGGCAGCGCCAGCGCGACGGCCATCACGCCGATCGTCAGCGCGGTCGACCAGGGCTTGCGGAACACGCGGCCGAGGCTGGCGACGAAGCTGTAGACGTGGTGGTCGACCCAGGTGCCGACCGGGGATGCGCCGGCGCGGGCCGGCTGGTTGCGGGGCGCCTCAGGCATCGGCGAGGTCCTCGGGCGCAATGTCGTCGGCCAGCGTGCCGTGGTCGAGCACCAGCGTGCGCTTCTTCATGCGCTTGACCAGGCCCAGGTCGTGGCTGGCGATCAGCACGCTGGTGCCGCGCTCGGGCAGCTCGGCGAACAGCGCCATGATCTCGGCCGACAGCGTCGGGTCGAGGTTGCCGGTCGGCTCGTCGGCGACCAGCAGCCGCGGCTCGCCGACGATCGCGCGCGCGATGCCCACCCGCTGCTGCTCGCCGGCCGAGAGCTGCGTCGGCAGCGCGCGCTCGCGGTTGCCCAGGCCCAGGCGCTCGAGCACGCTGCGCACGCGCTTGCCGATCTCGCCGCGACGCTGGCCGCGCAGGATCAGCGGCAGCGCGATGTTGTCGAACACGCTGCGATCCGACAGCAGCCGGTGATCCTGGAACACCACGCCCACCTCGCGACGATGCAGCGCGACGCTGCGCCCGCGCACCTTCAGCAGGTTGCGCTCGGCGAACACCACCGCGCCGCGGCTCGGCCGCTCGGCCAGGTGGATCAGCTTGAGCAGCGTGCTCTTGCCCGCGCCCGAGTGGCCGGTGACGAACAGCATCTCGCCCGCCGACACGGCGAAATTGACGTCCGACAGCGCGACATGGCCGCCGGCGTACTGCTTGCTCACGTTGTCGAATCGCAGAACGCTCATGCGTACCAGTATCGCAGGGAACGCGTGGGCTGCGGCGTCGACGGCGCTCCCGTCCCTGCCGGTGCGCGCTCGCGCGCGACGAGGCGGCCCCGGGAGCGCCCGATCGCACGCATGCACGCTCGCGAGGGTCGTCGTCAGAACGCGAAAAGCCCCGCCGCAGCGGGGCTTCCGGTAGACGCGACCCGCTCCCGGATCAGCGCGTGTCGCCACCCGAGACCAGCCGGCGCAGGCCGCGACCGATCCGGCTCAGCAGCGACGGCGTCTTCTCGGCGGATGCGGCCGGCGCCTGGCGCTGGGTCGGACGGACCTCGCGCGGGCCCTGGCCACCATTGCCGCCATTGCGCGGCGCCGGCGCGACAGGCGCGGCTACCGGTGCGGCGGCGTCGGCCTGCGTCGGTGCGCCCTCGGCGCCCTCGACCTTCTGGCCGCGACGACGACGCCGGCGCTTGCGCGGCGGCTTGGACGCATCGGGCATCGCCTGGGCCACGGCGCCGGCGGCGTCGATGACCGGCGCTGCGGCTGCGGGTGCGGGTGCGGCCTCGGTCGCCTCGGCGGCGACGCCGTCGGTGGCCTCGCCCGCCGGCCGCGGCTTGCGCCGACGCGGCCGCTCGCCGCGCTCACCACGTTCGCCCGACGCGCTGCGCGGACCGCGGCCGCCGCCCGGACGGCCATCGCGACCACCGCCGCGCTTGGCGTCCTCGGCGGCACGCGCCTCGCGCACCTCGCGGAAGATCTCGCCCACGCTCTCGCCCTCGGCGGCATCGAGCTCGACACCCTCGCGCGGCTTGCGCGGCAACGCGGTCAGCAGTTCCTGGGTGACCGGCTCGGACGGGATCTTCTGCTCGATGTAGGCCTCGATGTCGGGCAGCGAGGTCGCGTAGCGCTCGCAGGCGAAGCTGATCGCGTCGCCCTCGGCGCCCAGGCGCGCGGTGCGCCCGATGCGGTGCACGTAGTCCTCGGCGTCGAACGGCAGGTCGTAGTTGAAGACGTGGCTCACGCCGTCGATGTGCAGGCCGCGGGCGGCGACGTCGGTCGCCACCAGCAGTTCGAGCTGGCCGGCCTGGAACTTCTTGAGCAGCGATTCGCGCTTCTTCTGCGGCACGTCGCCCGACAGCACGCCGACGCGGTAGCCCGCCTTCTCCAGCGCGCGCGCGACGCGCTCGACGAACGCCTTGGTGTTGACGAACACCATCGTGCGCGCGCCCTCGCTGCGCGACAGCAGGCCGATCAGCAGCGGCAGCTTCTCGTCGTCGGCCGGGTAGTACATGCGCTGGCGCACGCGCGCGGCGGTGATCGACTCGGTCTCCACGACGAGCTTCTCGGGCTCGTTCATGTGCTCGTAGGCGAGCTCGAGCACGCGGTGGCTCAGCGTCGCCGAGAACAGCAGCGTCTGGCGCTCGGTGCGCACCGGCATGCGGCGCAGCAGGAAGCGGATGTCCTTGATGAAGCCCAGGTCGAACATCCGGTCGGCCTCGTCGAGCACGCACATCTCGCAGGCGTGCAGGCTGACGACCTTGTGCTGCTTGACGTAGTCGATCAGCCGGCCGGGGGTCGCGATGATGACGTCCGCGCCCTCCTGCAGGATCTGGCGCTGCTTGTCGTAGTCGACGCCGCCGTAGACGAGCGCGAACTTCAGGCCCAGCTCGCTGCCGAACTTGACCGCGTCCTTGTGGATCTGGATCGCGAGTTCGCGGGTCGGCGCCAGGATCAGCGCGCGCGGGTCCTCGGGCTTGCGGTCGGCCAGCGCCGGGCGGGTCAGCAGGCGGTTGATCACCGCGACCAGGAACGCCAGCGTCTTGCCGGTGCCGGTCTGCGCCTGGCCGGCGACGTCGCGGCCGTTGAGGGCCAGCGGCAGCGTCAGCGCCTGGATCGGGGTGCAGCGGGTGAAGCCCGCGCCTTCCAGGCCGGCCTGCAGGGCCGGATGCAGCTCGAAGGAGGCGAAGGTGAGGTCGGTCAGGGGTTTGTCGCTCATGCGTAGGTCTGTATCCGGGCGTCGCCGGCAGTGGGCGCCGCGTGCTTGCGTGGGAGGCATCCGCAACGCAGACTGCCTGGATGCAGGACGCGTGGGTCGTCCCGCGGATGCGCCGCCTTGATTCGGGCCGACGATCCCCCACTTTACCATCCATCCCGGCGCCGCTGCCGCAGCCGGCGCCTCCTTGATCCGGAGAAGCCCGTGAGCGAACGCGTCATCCATGCCACCGATTCCGACTTCGACGCCACCGTGCTGCAGGCCGACGTGCCGGTGCTGGTGGACTTCTGGGCGCCTTGGTGCGGGCCCTGCCGGATGATCGCCCCGGCGCTCGACGAGCTGGCCGGCGACTACGCCGGGCGCGCCAAGGTGGTCAAGGTCGATGTCGACCAGAACCAGGCCACCGCGCTGAAGTACCACGTACGCTCGATCCCGATGCTGCTGGTGTTCAAGGACGGCCAGGTCCACGGCACCCAGATCGGCGCCGTGGGCAAGGCCCAGCTGGCCCAGCTGATCGACAAGGCGCTCTGACCCCCCGGCGGCCTTCGAGGCCGCCGCGAGCGGCCCCGGCCTGAATCGCCGCGGCCGCAGGCGCTTGCCGCCGCCCCCGCGGCGATGCTAGGTTTGCGCGACTCCGGCAGGCATTCGCCTGCCGCACCCATCTGAACTGCACCCGCCGGGCGTGACGTCCCGGCCCTGCCCGTTTCCACCTTCCGCCCTCCGGGCGCTCGCACCGAGCGAGGATCCTTCTCTTGTCCGACAACACCCCCGACGACGCCGGCACGCCGGCCGGCGACACCGCCGTCAAGCGCGTCCGCAAGCCCCGCGTGGCCAAAAAGGCCGCCGAGCCCGCTTCCGACGCCGCCCAGTCCCAGCTCCAGCTTCCGGCCCAGGACACCGCGCCTGCCGCGCCCGCCGCGCCGCGACCGGCGGCCGACGCGACGCCCCCCGCCGATGCGCAGCGCGCCCCGCCCGCCCGGACCGGCGATGCCGCGCCGCAGGACGGCGCCCCGCGCGGCGAGCAGCCCCGCAACGGCGGCGAGCCCCGCCAGGGCGGCGAGCAGCGTCCGCAGCAGCAACAGCCCTACCAGAACAACCGCCAGGATCGCCAGGACCAGGGCAACCGCCGCGACCGCTTCAAGAACCGGCGCGACCGCCAGCGCGGTGGCCGCGACGACGGCCTGCCGCAGGACGGCGGCAACGACCACGCGCAGCGCCTGCCGCCGCCGAACGTGCCCGAGGGCTTCCCGCAGTACTCGCTGAGCGACCTGAAGCGGATGCCGGCGCACAAGCTGCTCGACATCGCCGACCAACTCGCGATCGAGGGCGTGGCGCGCGCGCGCAAGCAGGACGTGATCTTCGCGCTGCTCAAGGTGCTGACCCGCCACGGCGAGGGCGTCGTCGCCGACGGCGTGCTCGAGATCCTGCCCGACGGCTACGGCTTCCTGCGCGCGGCCGAGGCCAGCTACCTGGCCGGCCCGGACGACGTCTACATCTCGCCCAGCCAGATCCGCCGCTTCAACCTGCGCACCGGCGACCATCTGCTCGGCCGCATCCGCTGGCCGAAGGACGGCGAGCGCTACTTCGCGCTGTCGGTCGTCGACACGATCAACGGCGAACCGCCGGAAGCCAGCAAGGGCAAGGTGCTGTTCGAGAACCTGACCCCGCTGTTCCCCCGCAAGCGCTTCAAGCTCGAGCGCGGCGACGGCTCCAGCGAGGACATCGCCGGCCGCGTGCTCGACCTGATGGCGCCGCAGGGCAAGGGCCAGCGCGCGCTGATCGTCTCGCCGCCGAAGGCCGGCAAGACGATGATGATGCAGCAGGTCGCCAGCGCCATCACCTACAACCACCCCGACGTGCACCTGATCGTGCTGCTGATCGACGAGCGGCCCGAGGAAGTGACCGAGATGCAGCGCACCGTGCGCGGCGAGGTCATCAGCTCGACCTTCGACGAGCCGGCCGCGCGCCACGTGCAGGTCGCCGAGATGGTGATCGAGCGCGCCAAGCGCCTGGTCGAGCACAAGAAGGACGTGGTCATCCTGCTCGACTCGATCACCCGCCTGGCTCGCGCCTACAACAACGTCGTGCCGAGTTCGGGCAAGGTGCTCACCGGCGGCGTTGACGCCAACGCGATGCACCGGCCCAAGCGCTTCTTCGGCGCCGCGCGCAACGTCGAGGAAGGCGGTTCGCTGACGATCATCGCCACTGCGCTGGTCGACACCGGTAGCGCGATGGACAAGGTGATCTACGAGGAGTTCAAGGGCACCGGCAACTCGGAAGTCCACCTCGACCGCCGCATCACCGAGAAGCGCGTCTACCCGGCGATCAACGTCAACCAGTCGGGCACCCGCCGCGAGGACCTGCTGATCGAGCCGGAGCTGCTGCAGAAGATCTGGATCCTGCGCAAGCTGCTGCACCCGATGGACGAGATCGCGGCGATGGAGTTCCTGCTCGACAAGATGAAGAGCACGAAGTCCAACGACGAGTTCTTCTCGTCGATGAAGCGCTGAGGCCTCCGGGCACGAAAGAACGCCCCGCATCGCGGGGCGTTTTTTTGGCTCTTCTCTCAGATGCGGGAATCGGAGTGCCGCTTCGGATGGGCAGCAGCCCGCCAGCCGGAAGCCGCTCTCCCCTCGGTCAAGGCATCCTGCCTTGACTCGGGCGCGCGCCATCCATGGCGCGCTTAACGCGGCCACCGGCCGTCGGTCTACTGCTGCGGACGTATGCAGCCCGATTTCGAGTAGACGCAGAGTCGCCCGCTGGAAGAAGTCGTGCGCCTTCGGCCTCAGTGCGTCGTGCTGGCCGGGGATTGCGATAGCGGGCCATGGATGGTCCGCGGCGGCGAGTCAGCCATGGGTGAGTGTGGGCTGCTCGCGCGGCATGCCGCGCAGCCCACACGAACGCCCGGCGTGCTTCGCCGGGCCGGACCGCGGAGCGGGCTGACCGAGCCGGGGAGCAGTTCCCGGCCGGCGCGACGCGCGCCCCGAAGACGAACGCCATCGAGTGCAGAGCAAGCTTCCCCGGACTTCGGCGAAGAGCCTTTTTGTCCGACTTCCCCGGGCTGGCGGCCCCTCTGCTCCGCCACCGGCTCACGCCGTCTCGGCCTTCAGTTCCAGAAACCGCCCCGAGCGGAGACAGCTCCCCTGCGATGCCTCACTCGTCGAAGCGCAGATGCCGGACGGACTTGCCGTGGCGCCGGATCAGCTTCAGCGCCTCGATGCCGATCTGGATGTGGCGCTCGACGAAGTCCGCGCTCACCCGGGCATCGGAGGCCTCGGTCTTGACCCCTTCTGGAATCATCGGCTGGTCGCTGACCAGCAGCAGCGCACCGGACGGGATGCGGTTGGCGAACCCGGCCGCGAAGATCGTCGCCGTCTCCATGTCGATGGCCATGCAGCGCATCGCCCGCAGGCGTTCCTTGAACGCGTCGTCGTGCTCCCAGACCCGGCGGTTGGTGGTGTAGACGGTGCCGGTCCAGTAGTCATGGCCGAGGTCGCGGATCATCGTCGAGACCGCGCGCTGCAGCGCAAACGCCGGCAGCGCCGGCACCTCGGGCAGCAGGTAATCGCTGCTGGTGCCCTCGCCGCGGATCGCCGCGATCGGCAGCACCAGATCGCCGAGCTGGTTCTTGCGCTTGAGCCCACCGCACTTGCCCAGGAACAGCACCGACTTGGGCATGATCGCCGACAGCAGATCCATCATCGTCGCCGCGTTCGGGCTGCCCATGCCGAAATTGATCATCGTGATGCCGTCGGCGGTGGCGCTGGGCATCGGCCTGTCGAGGCCGACGACCTCGGTGCCGGCCAGGCGGGCGAAGTGGTGCAGGTAGCCGCCGAAGTTGGTCAGCAGGATGTGGTCGCCGAACTGGTCCAGCGGCACGCCGGTGTAGCGCGGCAGCCAGTTGCCGACGATCTGTTCTTTTTCTTTCATCGTCTTCTCCGTTGTCCCGCCCGCATTCTCGCACCGCGACGGCGACACGCGTGGCGCCAACTGCGCGCGCAGTCGCAGTGCGCAGCGTGACGACGCGGTTACACTCGACCTGCTTCGTTTCGCCGGCGCACGCACGCGGCGCCGCCTTCACCATCGCTTCGGGGAGTTGTCGATGTCTCGCCTGTTGTCCGCCGCCCTGGCGGCCGCCCTGCTGGGCGGCTGCGCCACCACCGCATCCTCCGGATCGTCTGCGCATACGTCCGCGTCCGCGCAGACGCCCTATGCCAGCACCTATGCGCCGATCGCCGCCGCACCGGTGCTGATCAGCGGCGCCACCGTGCTCGTCGGCGATGGCCAGCGCCTGGACGGCGCCGACGTGCTGCTGCGCGAGGGCCGCATCGCCGCGGTCGGCCGCGGGCTCGACGTGCCGGCCGACGCGCTGCGCGTCGACGGCACCGGCAAGTGGGTGACCCCGGGCCTGATCGACGTGCATTCCCACCTGGGCGTGTATCCCAGCCCCGGCGCACGCGCGCACAGCGACGGCAACGAGGCCACCGCGCCGATCACCGCGCAGGTGTGGGCCGAGCATTCGGTGTGGCCGCAGGATCCCGGCTTCGGCGCGGCGCTGGCCGGCGGCATCACCACGCTGCAGATCCTGCCCGGCTCGGCGAACCTCGTGGGCGGGCGCGGCGTCACACTCAAGAACGTCGCCGCCACCACGGTGCAGGACATGAAGTTCCCGGGCGCGCCCTACGGGCTGAAGATGGCCTGCGGCGAGAACCCCAAGCGCGTCTACGGCGAGAAGGGCGGCCCGGCCACGCGCATGGGCAACGTCGCCGGCTACCGCGCGGCGCTGATCGACGCCGCCGAGTACCGCCGCAAGCAGGCGGGCGACGCGCCCGGCAAGCGCGACCTCAAGCTCGAGACGCTGGCCGGCGCGATGGACGGCGACATCCTCGTGCACATCCACTGCTACCGCGCCGACGAGATGGCGCAGATGCTGGATCTCGCGCGCGAGTTCGACTTCCGCATCACCGCGTTCCACCACGGCGTGGAGGCCTACAAGATCGCCGACCGGCTGGCCGCCGAGGGCGTGTGCGGCGCGCTGTGGGCCGACTGGTGGGGCTTCAAGATGGAGGCCTTCGACGGCATCCAGGAGAACATCGCGATCGTCGACCGCGCGCCCGGCGGCTGCGCGATCGTGCATTCGGACTCCGACGAGGGCATCCAGCGCCTCAACCAGGAGACGGCGAAGGTGCTGGCCAGCGCCAGGCGCGCCGGGCTCGACATCGCGCCCGAGCACGCGATCCGCTGGCTGACCGAGAATGCGGCCCGGTCGCTGGGCGTGCTCGAGTCCACCGGCACGCTGGCGCCCGGCAAGATGGGCGACGTGGTGCTGTGGAACGGCAACCCGTTCAGCGTCTACGCGCTCGCCGAGCAGGTGTGGATCGACGGCGCGCACGTCTACGACCGGTTCGATCCGTCGCGCCAGCCGGTGACGGACTTCATGCTCGGCCAGGGTGCGGCCGCCGCCGGAGGTGCCCGATGAGCCGCCCTGTCCCGACCCGACGCTTCCCGCGCGCGATCGCGCGCCTGCTGTGCGTGGGCGCGCTCGTCGCCGCCACGCTGCCCGTCGCCGCGCAGGACGTGCTGATCCGCGGCGCGACGGTCCACACCGCCGGCCCGCAGGGCACGCTGCGCGAGGCCGACGTGCTGGTGCGCGGCGGACGCATCGCCGCGGTGGGCACCGGGCTGTCGGCGGCCGGCGTGCCGGTCGTCGAGGCCGGCGGCCGTCCGCTGACGCCGACGCTGTTCGGCGGCGTGACCGGGATCGGCATCGAAGAGGTCTCGGGCGAGCGCGGCACCCGCGACGACCGCCTGTCGCTCGGCCAGGCCGAGGACATGGTCGTGCGGCCGGAGTTCGACGTCACGCTGGCGTTCAATCCCGACTCGATCGTGATCCCGGTCGCACGCGTGGAAGGCATCGGCTTCACGCTGCTGTCGGCCGGCAACGCCAATGCGATCGTCGGCGGCCAGGGCGCGGCGATGCGCCTGGACGGCAGCGTCGATCCGGCCGGGCCGAAGGTGCTCTACCTGGCGCTGGGCAGCGCCGGCGCCGAGCAGAGCGGGCAGTCGCGCGCGGCGCAGTGGATGCTGCTCGACCAGCTGATCGACGAGGCGCGCGGCCGGCTGCCGGCCGATTCCCACGTCGCGTCGCTGACGCCGGCCGGCAAGCGCGCGCTGGCGCCCTACCTCGATGGCCAGGGCACGATCGTCGTCGGCGTCAACCGCGCTTCCGACATCCGCCAGTTGCTGCGCTGGAGCAAGCGCCACGGCCTGCGCATCGCGATCCGCGGCGGCGCCGAGGCCTGGAAGCTGGCGCCCGAGCTTGCGGCCGCGGGCGTGCCGGTGTTCGTCGACCCGCTGGTCAACCTGCCGTCGGACTTCGACCAGATCGGCGCCACGCTCGAGAACGCCGCGCGCCTGCATGCGGCCGGCGTGCGCGTGGGATTCGCGCAGGCCAGCGATGCCTCGCACAACGCCCGCAAGCTGCGCCAACTCGCCGGCAACGCGGTCGCGCACGGCCTGCCGTGGGACGCCGGGCTGGCCGGCCTCACGCGCGTGCCCGCCGAGGCGTTCGGCGTCGACGCCGCGATCGGCACGATCGCCGTCGGACGCACCGCCGACCTGGTGCTGTGGTCGGGCGACCCGCTGGACGTGGCCCACACCGCCGACCAGGTGTGGTTCGGCGGCCGCGCGATCGAGATGCGCTCGCGCCAGACCGAACTGCGCGACCGCTACCTGCCGCCGGCGACACCGGCCAGCGAAGGCGGCCTGCCGCGGGCGTACCGGCACCGCTGATCGCCGCGTTCCGCAGGCGTGCGCAAGCGCGCGCCTACGGCGGCCATAAGAACATCAGTGTGTCGGGGGGGCGGACCGTCGTGCGCATATCCGCATCGCCGATCGCTCCACGACCTGTAGGAGCGCGCTCGCGCGCGATGGCGCATTCCTTGGAAACCCATCACGCGTTCCGTGGAAGACCCATCGCGCGCAAGCGCGCGGCTAAAGCGCCTTCAACGCGCGTCGGGCGGGATGCCGTCGAGGTCGGGATCGACCGCGAGCTTGCCGGCGATCAGCACCGCCTGGGTGCGGTTGGAGGCGCCGAGCTTGCGCAGCACAGCCGTCATGTGCGCCTTGACCGTGGCCTCGGAGACGCCGAGCTCGTAGGCGATCTGCTTGTTGAGCATGCCGTCGCCGAGCATCTGCAGCACGCGGAACTGCTGCGGGGTGAGGTCGCGCAGCCGCGCAGCGACATCGTGCTCGCCGGCCGAGACCGCCGGCGCGGAGACCGCGGCCTCGGGCACGAATCGGTCGCCGTCGAGCACCTGTGCGACCGCGCGCCCGAGCGTCTCGGCATCGGCCGACTTGGGCACGAAGCCGGCCGCGCCGTGGTCGAGCGCCCGGCGCATGACCGCCGGCTCCTCGCGCGCGGACACCATCAGCACGGGCAGTTGCGGGAACTGCGCGCGCAGGTGCACCAGCGCGCTGAAGCCCTGGGCGCCGGGCATGTTGAGGTCGAGCATCAGCAGGTCGGCGTCGGGCTCGGCCTCGACCATCGCGTACAGCGCCTCGGCGTTGTGCGCCTCGCGCAGCCGGGCATCGGGCACGGCGCGCGAGATCGCCCCGCGCAGGGCCTCGCGGAACAGAGGATGGTCGTCGGCGATCAGCAGGGTCGTCATCGGGGCGGGGTCAGGCGTTGGGGACGTACCGCTCCTTGACCAGCGCGTCGACGACCGACGGGTCGGCCAGCGTACTGGTGTCGCCGAGCTGGTCGGGCGCGTTCTCGGCGATCTTGCGCAGGATGCGCCGCATGATCTTGCCCGAGCGGGTCTTGGGCAGGCCCGGCGCCCACTGGATGTGGTCGGGCGTCGCGGTCGGCCCGATCTCGCGGCGCACGTGCGCGACCAGTTCCTTGCGCAGTTCCTCGGTGTACTCCTCGTCGGCCTTCAGCGTGACGTAGGCGTAGATGCCCTGCCCCTTGATGTCGTGCGGGAATCCGACGACCGCGGCCTCGGCGACCTTGGGATGGAGCACCAGCGCGCTCTCGAGTTCGGCGGTGCCGATGCGGTGGCCCGACACGTTGATGACGTCGTCCACGCGCCCGGTGATCCAGTAGTAGCCGTCCTCGTCTCGCCGGCAGCCATCGCCGGTGAAGTACATGCCCGGATAGGCCTTGAAGTAGGTGTCGATGAAGCGCTGATGGTCGCCGTAGACGCTGCGCATCTGCCCCGGCCACGAGTCGGTGATGACCAGGTTGCCCTCGGCCGCGCCCTCGAGGATCGTGCCGTTGGCGTCGACCAGCGCCGGCTGCACGCCGAAGAACGGCTTGGTCGCCGAGCCGGGCTTGGCGTCGATCGCGCCGGGCAGCGGCGAGATCAGGATGCCGCCGGTCTCGGTCTGCCACCAGGTGTCGACGATCGGGCAGCGCCCGTCGCCGACGACGTCGGCGTACCAGCGCCAGGCCTCGGGATTGATCGGCTCGCCGACGCTGCCCAGCAGGCGCAGGCTCGCGCGCGAGGTCTTCTTCACCGCCGCCTCGCCCTCGCGCATCAGCGCGCGGATCGCGGTCGGCGCGGTGTAGAAGATCGTGACCTTGTGCTTGTCGATGACTTCCCAGAAACGCGACACGCTCGGGTAGTTCGGCACGCCTTCGAACACCAGCGAGGTCGCCGCGTTCGCGAGCGGCCCGTAGACGATGTAGCTGTGGCCGGTCACCCAGCCCACGTCGGCGGTGCACCAGTAGACGTCGTCGTCGCGCAGGTCGAACACCGACGCATGCGTGTAGCTGGCGAACAGCAGGTAGCCGGCGGTGGTGTGCAGCACGCCCTTGGGCTTGCCGGTCGAGCCGGAGGTGTAGAGGATGAACAGCGGGTCTTCCGCGTTCATGCGCTCGGGCTCGCAGGTGTCGGGCTGCGCATCGACGACCGCGTCGTACCAGCGGTCACGCGGCATCTGCATGTCGACCGCACCGCCGGTGTGGCGCACGACGAGGACGGTCTCCACGCTCTGCGTGCCGGGCAGCCTGAGCGCGGCGTCGACGTTGGCCTTCAGCGGCACGCGCTTGCCGCCGCGCATGCCCTCGTCGGCGGTGATGATCAGCTTGCTGCCGCAGTCGCCGACGCGGTCGGCGATCGAGTTGGGCGAGAAGCCGCCGAACACCACCGAGTGCACCGCGCCGATGCGGGCGCAGGCGAGCATCGCCACCGCGGCCTCGACGATCATCGGCAGGTAGATCGTGACCCGGTCGCCCTTGGCGACACCGAGGTTGCGCAGCGCGTTGGCCAGCCGGCACACGCGGGCGTGCAGTTCGCGGTAGCTGACGTGGCGCGCCCCGGTGTCGGGGCCGTCGGGCTCCCAGATCAGCGCGGTCTTGTCGCCGTTGCGCGCCAGGTGGCGGTCCAGGCAGTTGACGCTGACGTTGAGCTCGCCGTCGTCGAACCAGCGGATGCGGAAGTCCGACAGGTCGTAGCTGACGTCGCGGATCCGGGTCGGCGGCCGGTACCAGTCGAGCCGCTGGGCGACCTTTCCCCAGAAGGCCTCGGGATCCTGGACCGACTGCGCGTAGTCGCGCTCGTAGTCGGCCCGGGTGATGGTGTCGGGACCGGCGAAACCGGCCGGAACCGGGTGGAGTTCTTCGGGACTGGACATCGGGACATCTCCCCTTCTTGCACGTCGCGCCAGTGTGCCGCATTCGTCCGCCGGCGACGCTAGGACCTTGGTCTAGCAGGGCGGCCCCGTCTGCGCATGGCGACCACCGGCCCTGCCCGCACCCGGCCGCACTTCGACCAATGGCGAATGGGCGGGCGGCGCGCGGCCATGCAGTCTGCGTGAAGGACCGCGCGCCGGTTCGACCAGGCTCCACGCATCCCTCGGGAGGGGACATGACACAGACCATCGCCGCGAAGGCCCGTCCGCGCCTGCTCACGGCCGCCGTGCTCGTCGGGCTCGCGCTGCCGGGCGCCGCGTTCGCACAGACCGCCAAGGAGCGCGAGCTCGAGGCCCGGATCGCCCAGCTCGAAGCGCAGGTGCAGGCGCTGCTCGGCCAGCAGCAGCAGACCGCCGCTCAGGTGCAGGAGGTCCGCACCGCCCAGGCCTCGACCCCGGCCGTCGCCGCCGCACCGGCCGGCAGCCAGCCGATCCAGGCCACGACGATCACCCCGCAGGCCAACCCGGGCACGACGTTCACGGTCGGCGGCATGATCCGCGTCGACGGCATGGCCACCAAGACCACCGACGGCGACATCGCCAAGGGGACGGCGGGGCGCGACTTCTACGTGCCCGGCGCGATCCCGGTCGGCGGCGAGGGCCCGGACACCTACATGGACGCGCACGCGAAGTTCTCGCGGCTGTGGTTCGACGCCAGCACGGTGCTCGACTCGGGCGACAAGCTTGGTGCGCGCGTGGAGATGGACTTCTTCGGCGGCACGCTCGGCAACTCGGCGGCGACCAACACCTACGGCGCCACGCTGCGCCACGCCTACCTGACCTACAACAACTGGCTGGTCGGCCAGACCTGGTCGAACTTCATGGACACCAACGCGCTGATCGACGCGGTGGACTTCGTGGGCCCGACCGACGCGGTCGTGTTCGTGCGCCAGCCGCAGGTCCGCTACACCAGCGGCCCGTGGACGGTGTCGGTCGAGAGCCCGGAGACGACGGTGCAGCCCTACGGCGGCGCGGCGCGGATCATCGCCGGCGACAACAGCGCGATCCCCGACGTCATCGCCCGCTACACCCACAAAGCCGACTGGGGCCACGTGAGCTTCGCCGGCATGGCGCGCCAGCTCAAGTACGAGCCCGCACCGGGCCTGGACAGCACCGACACCGGCTTCGGCGCGACCGTCAGCGGCCTGGTCAAGCTGGGCGAGCGCACCGACATCCGCTACCAAGTCAGCGGCGGCGAGGGCATCGGCCGCTACATCGGCCTGGCGACGATCCAGCAGGACGCGATGGTCGACGCCGCCGGCAACCTCGACGCGCTCGGCGGCTGGGCGGGTTACTTCGGCCTGCGCCAGGTGTTCAGCCCGACGGTGCGCGGCAACCTGTTCTATGCCCGCTCGCAGTGGGACAACGACATCGCCTGGACCGGCCCGGGCGTGACCCACAAGGTGCATTCGGTGCACGCCAACATGATCTGGTCGCCGGTGCCCAAGCTCGACTTCGGCGTCGAGGCGATCTGGGGCGAACGCACGCTCGAATCGGGCGCCGACGGCGAACTGATGCGCCTGCACACGATGGCCCGCTACTCGTTCTGATCCACCCCGGCGCGGTCGCCGCATCGACCGCGCCGGACTGCGCTCGCGCGCCTGCCGCACGCACGACCGGACCGCCGGCATTCCGCCGGGGCCGTCCATCCCACGCACGCTTCGGAGGGGAAGCTTCCCATGTCCAGCACGACCGCCAACGCAGCGCCCAAGGGCGCGCTGACGAAAGGCCACAAGAAGGTCATCTTCGCATCCAGCCTCGGCACCGTTTTCGAGTGGTACGACTTCTATCTCTACGGTTCGCTCGCGATCATCATCTCGCGGCAGTTCTTCAGTGGCGTCAACGAAACCACCGGCATGATCTTCACGCTGCTGGCGTTCGCCGCGGGCTTCTTCGTCCGGCCGTTCGGCGCCGCGTTCTTCGGCAGCCTCGGCGACCGAATCGGGCGCAAATACACGTTCCTGGTCACGATCCTGATCATGGGCATCTCCACCTTCCTGGTCGGCGTGCTGCCCAGCTACGCCTCGATCGGCGTCGCCGCACCCGTGATCCTGATCGTGCTGAGACTGGCCCAGGGCCTGGCGATGGGCGGCGAGTACGGCGGCGCGGCGACCTACGTCGCCGAGCATGCCCCGGCCGGCAAGCGCGGGCTGTACACCAGCTTCATCCAGACCACTGCGACCCTGGGCCTGTTCCTGTCGCTGGCGGTGATCCTGGGCTGCCGCTGGATCCTCGGCGTCGAAGCGTTCGAGGATTGGGGCTGGCGCATTCCGTTCCTGGGCTCGATCGTGCTGCTGGGCATCTCGGTATGGATCCGCCTGCAGCTGTCCGAATCGCCGCTGTTCCAGGAAATGAAGGCACAGGGCAAGGGCTCGAAGATGCCGTTCCGCGACTCGCTCAAGGGCGGCAACTTGAAACTGATGCTGCTGGTGCTCTTCGGCGCGACCGCCGGTCAGGCCGTGGTCTGGTATGCGGGTCAGTTCTACGCGCTGTTCTACCTGCAGAGCATGCTCAAGGTGGACCTCACGGTGTCCTACCTGCTGATCGCCGCTGCGCTGCTGCTGGCCACGCCGTTCTTCCTGTTCTTCGGCTGGCTGTCGGATCGGATCGGCCGCAAGAAGATCATCATGGCCGGTTGCCTGATCGCTGCGGTCACCTACATCCCGATCTTCAAGGGCATCACCCACTATGCCAACCCGGCGATCGAGGAAGCGAGCACCAACTCTCCTGCCGTCGTGGTCGCCGATCCCAAGACCTGCAGCTTCCAGTTCGATCCGGTGGGCATCCGCAAGTTCACCAGCTCGTGCGACGTCGCGACCGCCGCGTTGACCCGCGCCGGCGTGCCCTACAGCGTCGAGGCGGCGCCGGTCGGCTCGCTGGCCCAGGTACATGTCGGCCAGACCGTCGTCACGTCCTATGAGGCCGAGGGACTGGCAGGCGATGCGCTCAAGACCCAGCAGGGCGAGTTCGGTGGCGTGCTGAAGGCGGCGCTGACCCAGGCCGGTTACCCGGAGAAGGCCGCCACCGAGCGCATCAACGTGCCGATGACGATCCTGCTGCTGTGGATCCTGGTGCTCTACGTCACGATGGTCTACGGCCCGATCGCGGCCTACCTGGTCGAGCTGTTCCCCACCCGGATCCGCTACACCTCGATGTCGCTGCCCTACCACATCGGCAACGGATGGTTCGGCGGCTTCCTGCCCGCGATCTCGTTCGCGCTGGTGGCCGGCACGGGCAACATCTACTACGGCCTGTGGTATCCGATCGGCATCGCGATCATGACCCTGGTGATCGGGACGTTCTTCCTGCGCGAGACGCGCAACGTCGACATCACCAAGTAGCCACATCGGCGGGGCCAAGCGGCCACGCGAGACCCGAACGCCGGCCTTGGGCCGGCGTTCGTCGTTCAAGGCGTCGGAGTCGCTGTGTCAAAAGACCGAAGGCACGGCATGCGTCGCCTGCTACGTCGTCGCGCGGGCGGGCTCCGCGTCCGGGGCTGACATCCATGCCATACCGATTCGTGATGGCCCGCGCGCGAGAAACCAGGCACCCGGACGTAGCCGGGCTACGGGGTCTTCGGAGCTGGAGCAAAGCCGACAGGCCGCGGCGGGGGCACGCAGGCATGCGTCGACCGGCGCAGCCCAGGGATTGCACCACCGGGCTCGGCTTCGCGCGCGTGCCCGGATCGCGGACACCGTCAGCGCTGCGGCGGCGCCGCAAGCTCCCGAGCGTCGAGAAAGCCGTCGCGGTTGCGGTCCTGGCGATTGAAGGTCGCGGCGAGGCGCGCCAGATGCTCGGCCCTTGTAATCGGGCGGCCCTGGCCGCCCGGCAATTCGTCGGCCGACAACACGCCGTCTCCGTCGCGGTCCATGCGGTCGAAGGCGTAGCCCATCCACGCCTGGTACTCGGCGAGCGAGACGCGCCCGTCGCCGTCGGCGTCCATCCGCTCCAGGTACTCGGACGTGCGCGCGACCTGGGCGCCCGCGGCCGGCGCCAAGCCCACGCCTGCCAGCGCGATCGCCAGCCATGCGACGATCGCCACGCGCGCGCCGGTCGGACGCGGCATCGCCCCGCGCCGGCTCAGGCGCGTGCGCTCTGCAGCGAGTAGCCCTTGAGCCGCGCCGAGTAGTCCTGCAGCGCGCGGATGCCGCTGGCCTCGGCCTCGCGGCACCACGCCTGCAGGTTCTGCAGCGTCTCGCCGGCGTTGAGCGAACGCGCTTCCAGCAGCGCTGCCAGGCGCGCGCGGTACTCGACCAAGGTCCGGATGCGCGGCCGCTGGGCGACCCAGCTCTGCAGCTGCGCGCGCGCGTCGGGCGGCAGCCAGCGGCCGTCGTCGACCAGGCCCTTGCGCAGCTTGCGCGGCAGCAGCGCGCGCAGCTTCGCGCCCGCGGCCTGGGCTTCCTCGCGCAGCGCGGGGCCCAGCACGTTGCGCTGGTAGTCGGTCATCGCCTGGAACCGGTGCGCCAGCAGCGCCTTCATCGTGTCGGTGTCGGGCACGTGGATGTTCGGGCGCACGTCCAGCGACGGCGCGACGCGCAGCACCTTCGCCAGGCGCAGCTTCTCCAGGCCCTTGATGACCATCCAACCGATGTCGAACTCCCAGCGGCGCAGCGCGAACTTTGCCGAGCTGGGAAACGCATGGTGGTTGTTGTGCAGTTCCTCGCCGCCGATCCACACGCCCCATGGCGTGAGGTTGGTCGCGGTGTCGGTGGTCTCGAAGTTGCGATAGCCCCACCAGTGGCCCAGCCCGTTGACCACGCCGGCGGCCCAGAACGGGATCCATGCCATCTGGATCGCCCAGACCGCGACGCCCTTGAAGCCGAACAGCACGAAGCTCGCCAGCAGCAGCACCGTCGGCCCCAGGTTCGCGTGCGGGGTGTAGAGCCGGTGCTCGATCCAGTCGTCGGGCGCGCCCTTGCCGTACTGCTCGATGTCGGCCCGCTGCGCGCGCGCCTCGCGATACAGCTCCACGCCGCGCCAGAAGACGTTGCCGATGCCCTTGTGCATGGGGCTGTGCGGATCGTCCTCGGTCTCGCACTTGGCGTGGTGTTTGCGATGGATCGCGACCCACTCGCGGGTGATCATCGACGTGGTCAACCACGTCCAGAACCGGAAGACGTGCGCGACGGCGGGATGGAAGTCGACGCCGCGATGTGCCTGGCTGCGGTGCAGGTACAGGGTGACGGCGAAGATGGTGAGCTGGGTGACGGCCAGCAGGTAGAGCAGCATTGCGCCCCACCCCAGCTGCAGCAGGCCACCGGACAACAGGTCGAAGATCGAGACGGACATGGCGACGGACGATCGGGTTCGGGTGCGCCTCATGATGGGACGGGCCCGGGACGATTGCCATCCCTGCCCGGCCGTATGGTGAGCGCTGCCGTTCAGGCCTGTCACACTGCGCACCAGATGAACACGCCCCAGGTCCCGACACCACCGCTGCTCGAGCTCCATGATGCGACCGTGGTCCGCGACGGCCGCACCGTGCTGCATGCACTGCGGCTGCGGATCCCGGCCGGTCGCCACACCGCGATCCTAGGTGCGAACGGCTGCGGCAAGTCCACGCTCGTGCAGTTGCTCACCCGCGAGCTGCACGCGCTGGCGCATCCCGACGGCACGCCGCCGGTGCGCGTGTTCGGCGCGCGACTGGGAGACGTGGCCCGGCTGCGCGCGCGGCTGGGCATCGTCACCGGCCGCATCCACCAGGACCTGCTCTCCGTCCCCGCCCTCCGGGTGGACGCTGCGGTCGTTGCCGCCGCGTACGGCAGCATCGCGCCGGTGGCGCCGGCCCTGGTCGACGACGCACTGCGGATCGCCGCGCACGAGGCGCGGGCCGCGATGGCCGCCGCGCACCTGGCCGGGCGCCGCTACGCGACGCTGTCGGCCGGCGAAGCGCGGCGGGTGCTCATCGCGCGTGCGCTGGTCCATCGGCCCGAGGCGCTGCTGCTCGACGAGCCCTCGACCGGACTCGACGTCGTTGCGCGCGCGCAGTTGCTCGACCGCCTGCGCGCGCTGGCGCGCGGCGGCACCACGCTGGTGCTGGTGACCCACCACGCCGAGGAACTGGTGCCCGAGATCGGGCACGTCGTGCTGCTGCGCGAGGGCCGGGTACTGGCCGAGGGGCCGCGGGCCGACATGCTGGATGCCGGATTGCTATCGCAGGCCTTCGGCGCGCCGCTGCGCCTGCACTGCGACGCGGCCGGCGTGCCCGCGCTGCAGGTCGCTCCGGGCGATTGAGGCCTCGCGGCGCCGCGGCATGCCCTCATGCCTGCGCTGTGCCATAGTCGGGCCGCACCATCGCTGTTCTGTCTGGCATCACCACTTTCGGGAGGGGGTCCATGCTCGAGCAACACGGTCTATGGCTGGCGCTGGGCTGCGCCGCCATCGCAATCGTCTACGGCGTGGTCTCCGCCGGTTGGATCAACCGGCAACCGGCCGGCAACGAACGGATGCAGCAGATCGCCGGTGCGATCCAGGAAGGCGCGCGCGCCTACCTCAACCGCCAGTACCTGACGATCGCGATCGCCGGCGCGGTGCTGTTCGTGCTGATCGGGCTGTTCCTGGGATGGGCGACCGGGCTGGGCTTCCTGCTGGGCGCGGTGCTCTCGGGCGCGGCGGGCTACATCGGCATGAATGTCTCGGTGCGCGCCAACGTGCGCACCGCCGAGGCCGCGCGGCGCGGCATCGGCCCGGCGATGGACGTCGCGTTCCGCGGCGGCGCGATCACCGGCATGCTCGTCGTCGGGCTGGGGCTGCTGGGCGTGGCCGGCTACTGGATGCTGCTGCCGCGCTTCGGCATCGTCGGCGAGGCGGCGCTGCATGCGCTGGTCGGCCTGGCCTTCGGCAGTTCGCTGATCTCGATCTTCGCGCGGCTGGGCGGCGGCATCTTCACCAAGGGCGCCGACGTGGGCGCGGACCTGGTGGGCAAGGTCGAGGCCGGCATCCCGGAGGACGACCCACGCAACCCGGCGGTGATCGCCGACAACGTCGGCGACAACGTCGGCGACTGCGCGGGCATGGCCGCCGACCTGTTCGAGACCTACGCGGTCACGGTGATCGCGACGATGCTGCTGGGCTACCTGATGGCCGACAGCGTGGGCGGCAACGGTGTGCTGTATCCGCTGGTGCTCGGCGGCGCCTCGATCCTGGCCTCGATCGTCGGCACGTTCTTCGTGCGCGTGCGGGCGGGCGGCTCGATCATGGGCGCGCTGTACAAGGGCGTAATCGTCTCGGGCGTGATCGCCGCGGCGCTGTTCTGGCCGATCACCACGCAGCTGATGGCCGACAACGCGCACGGCGCCGGCAACCTCTACTGGTGCGCGCTGATCGGGCTGCTGCTCACCGGCGCGATCGTCTGGATCACCGAGTACTACACCGGCACGCAGTACGGGCCGGTCCGGCACATTGCGCAGGCCTCGACGACGGGCCACGGCACCAACATCATCGCCGGGCTCGGCGTGTCGATGAAGTCGACCGCGCTGCCGGTGGTGGCGGTGTGCTTCGCGATCTGGGCCTGCTTCTCGTTCGCCGGGCTCTACGGCATCGCGATCGCGGCGACCGCGATGCTGTCGATGGCCGGCATGATCGTCGCGCTCGACGCGTACGGGCCGATCACCGACAACGCCGGCGGCATCGCCGAGATGGCTGAGTTGCCGCCGGAGGTGCGCGAGATCACCGATCCGCTCGACGCGGTCGGCAACACCACAAAGGCGGTGACCAAGGGCTATGCGATCGGCTCGGCGGCGCTCGCGGCGCTGGTGCTGTTCGCCGATTTCACCCACAACCTCGAAGCGAAGTACCCCGGCGTCGAGTTCCGCTTCGATCTCGCCGACCCGGCGGTGATCATCGGCCTGTTCGTCGGCGGCCTGATCCCCTACCTGTTCGGCGCGATGGCGATGGAGGCCGTCGGCCGCGCCGCGGGCGCGGTCGTCGAGGAGGTGCGCCGGCAGTTCCGCGAGATCCCCGGGATCATGGCCGGCACCGGCAAGCCGCAGTACGACCGCGCGGTCGACATGCTGACGAAATCCGCGATCAAGGAAATGATCCTGCCCTCGCTGCTGCCGGTGCTGGTCCCGGTCGTGGTCGCGCTGGGCATGAACGCGCTGATGGGGCCGGGGGCGGGCATCCGCGCGCTGGGCGGCCTGCTGATCGGCACGATCGTCACCGGCCTGTTCGTCGCGATCTCGATGACCACCGGCGGCGGCGCCTGGGACAACGCCAAGAAGTACATCGAGGACGGCTTCCACGGCGGCAAGGGCAGCGAGGCACACAAGGCGGCCGTCACCGGCGACACCGTCGGCGATCCCTACAAGGACACCGCCGGCCCGGCGATCAATCCCCTGATCAAGATCATCAACATCGTGGCGCTGCTGTTGGTGCCCTTGCTCTAGCGACGGCGGATACCTTTGGCGCCGCGCCCGTTCTGTCGGCGGCGGGCAGGCGCGCTCAGTCCCGCAGGAACGTGCCCCGCACCAGGTCGAACCAAGGCGTGCACAGCAGGCGCTGCGCATCGGCGAACGCGAAATCGGCGCGCCAGACCTCGCCGTCCTCGCCCGCTTCGGGCGAGAGCAGCCGCGCGGCGTCGGCCGGGGCGACGCCCAGACACCAGCGCACCGCGACCGGCGTGTCGCCCAGCCACTGCGAGAACGCGAACTCGCCCGCCAGTTCGCCGCCCGGCTCGACGCGGCGCGCCAATGGGGTGGGCGGCACCGTCGGCGCCGGCGTGGGCAGCGACTGCGCGACGTGCGAAAGCGTGACCCGGCCCTCGCCTTCGTCGCGCAGGTACGGGATGCCCGCCGCGCCTTGCATCTGCCGCCCGGTCAGGACCGCGTGGCGGTCGCCGCGGTCGAATACGGCGAGCGCAGCGTTGCCGGTGTTGCGCAGCCGGTAGCGGACTTCGAGCGTGCCGCGGGCCGTCGCGGCGAACACGGCGTCGAGTGCGGCGCCCTCGGCGTCGACATGGGCGCGGGCGGTATCGGTGGGCGTCATGGAGGGCCTCGTGTCGCGGGAAACCGAAGGGTGAGACATCGCGAGCGATGCCGTCAGAAGCATCGCCGACCAGGCATTGCGGAAGGCGCGCGACCGGGGCCCAGCATGCGGCCGGCACCGTGAGCGCGGCGCGCACGGCGCGCGTGGCCTCAACCGCATCCCGGCGCGCGTCCCAGCACGAGGAAGGCGGCGCATGCGCCGCCTTCCGAGCCCGGATCACCGCGGTGCATCGCGGCGTGATCGATCAGAGCGCGTAGCTGGGACGATCCGGCAGGCCGAGCTCGCGGCGGATGCCGTTCTCGGTCAGGTGGATCGGATTGTGGGTGATCGGGCCGGTGCCGTCGAAGTCGTAGGGCTGGGCACTGGACTCCAGGCCCACGGCCTGTCGTTCGGCATTGGGCACCTGCCCGCTGTCCGGGCCCTCGCCGCGGTAGGTCCCCGGCAGGAAGGTGCCGTTGACGCCGTTATAGGCGTGCGACATCTCGTGGTAGAGCACCACCGACGGCGCCGGGAACGCGTCCATGTGGAAGGACGGGTTGTAGCTGATGGTCACGTCGCCACCCGCCCCGGGACGCCCGTTGACGATGTCGGCATCGTTGCTGAAGGTCTGCGCGTAGCCGTTGTCCTCGTTCGACAGCTCCTGGATCGTCACGGTGTTGCCCTTGGCCTCGGCGGCCTTGTCGAACTCGGCGAGCATCTGCTGGCCGTTCGGCGAGGACCTCAGGAAATCCAGCTCAGATTGCATCCGCTGCACGAACGCCTCCGAGCCCTTCACCGCGATGCCGCGGTCGCCGACGCTGTTGTCGATCTCGACGTTGACCACGGTCGGCTTGGCGCCGGTCGCGGCGTTGACCAGGTCCGAGACCTCCGAATAGACCGTCGTCTGCGCGTTCGCGCCCTCGATCGTGTCCTGGCCGTCGCCGGCGTACACCGTGCTGCGGCCCTCGCCGACGTGGACCACGTCGTCGCCGCGGCCGGCGGAGAGGATGTCGAACTCGCCGCCACCGTGGATGACGTCGTCGCCGCGCCCGCCCTCGATGTAGTTGGTGCCCGTGCCGGCATGGATGGTGTCGCTGCCGTCGCCGCCGTAGATCACGTTGACGCCGCTGCCGCCGTGGATCTCGTTGGTGCCGCCGGTGGTGTGGATGTCGTTGCGACCGCCGCCGGTCACCCGGATCTGGTCGTCGCCGTCGCCGCTGGAGATGCGGTTGTCCCCGTTGCCCTCGACCAGCACGTCGTTGTCGCCCTGGCCGGCATCGACGACGATGTTGACGTCGACGTTGGGCGCGACCTTGATCGTGTCGTTGCCCTCGCCGGTGCGCAGCGTCAGCTCCTGACCCTCGCCCAGCCGCACCTCGTAGCTTTCGCCGTTGACGGTGACGTCGAGCGTCCCGTCGTCGCGCTGGCTCACGCCGACGTCGTCGTTGCCGCTGCCGGTGGTGAACACCACCTGGTCGCGGCTCACGTAGCCCTGGGCGACGGTGCGCTCGCGCGCGATGTCCACCTGGTCGTCCTTGTGCAGCGGCTCGATCTGGACCGGCTTGCCGTCGGGCGTGCTGCGGGTGGTCTTCTCGCCGGGATTGGTGGCCGTGCCGTCGATCTCCACCGCACCATTGGCCGCGCGCTGCGGCTGGTCGCGCGTGCTGACCTGCGGACCGTCGTCGGCCATCCCGTCGACGGGATGGCCGTGCTCGACCTCGGTCGTCGACCCGTCGTGGCGGTGCGGGGTCGGTGCCAGCGGGTTGTCCCAGTAACCCTGGGCGCTCGATGGGGAGACGGACGTGGGCGACAGCGAGTCGAACGTGGTCATGGCAGGCCTGCGCGAGAAGGAGTGGCGACCATATGTACGCCAGCGTATGGCGCCGCCGTACTAGGGCGTACCCGAGGCCGCGCCGGCGCGGAACCGTTTCAGTCGAAACCGCCGGCCGATGCGCGCTGCGCCGCAACAGGGCTTGCGCGTAGAATGACGGCCCACTTTCCGCACTGGAACCGCAGCAGCATGGGCCTGGATTCCGTCTCCACCGGCAAGAACCCGCCGCACGAAATCAACGTCATCATCGAGATCCCGAAGGACGCCGAGCCCGTCAAGTACGAGGTCGACAAGGAGAGCGGCGCGATCTTCGTCGACCGCATCCTGTCCACGCCGATGCGCTACCCGTGCAACTACGGCTACGTGCCCTCGACCGTCTGCGGCGACGGCGATCCGGCCGACGTGCTGGTCGTGCTGCCGCTGCCCCTGGTGCCCGGCTCGGTGATCCGCTGCCGCCCGGTCGGCGTGCTGAAGATGAGCGACGAGGCCGGCAGCGACGAGAAGATCCTCGCCGTACCGGTGGACAAGGTCTTCGCCGGCTATGCGCACGTCAACGACCTGGAGAACGTGTCCAAGCACTGGCTCGAGCGCATCGGCCACTTCTTCGAGCACTACAAGGATCTCGAGAAGGGCAAGTGGGTCAAGGTCGAGGGCTGGGGCGACGCGGCCGAGGCCAAGCAGATCCTGGTCGACGCGATCGAGGCCTACAAGCAGGCCGGTTGATCCGCCGCCGGCGCCCATGGCGCCGGGGCCCGAGCGGCGCGCCAAGCGCGCCGCGCATGGCGGATCCGTCCGCCCGATGCCGCGCCCGCGCGGTGTCCCGCAGGGGGAGTTGCACAGGTGCGCATTCTGTTCGTAGGGGACGGGGACGGGCTGCCTGCCGGCCTGCTCGCGCTCGTCGGCGACATGGACGAGCGCTGGCACGTCCAGCACGTCGAGGATGGCAATGCCGCGATCGCGCTGGCTGCCGAATCGCCGCAGGACGTCGTCGTCGTGGCGCCCGCACTGCCGGACATGCCGGCCGCGACGCTGCTCGGGCAGATCCGCACCCTGCGCCCGGAAACCTCGCGCATCGCGCTGATCGGCGCGCATCCGCACGCGCGCGTGCTGTCGCTCGCACACCGCTTCCTGCCCGTACCGGTCGGCGAGGCGCAACTGCTCGAGGCGATCGGCAGCCTCGAGGAGCTGCGCGAACTGCTCGACGACCCGGCCCTGCGCACCTGCATCGGTCGCATCGAGCAGCTACCGCCGCCGCCCCAGACCTACCTGGCCCTGATGCACGCGCTCGAGGCGGACGAGGACACCGGCACGGCCGATATCGCCCGCTTGATCGGCAGCGACCCGGCGATCGCCGCCAAGGTCCTGCAGCTGTGCAATTCGGCGTACTTCTCGGCCGGCAGGACGATCACCGACCTGCGCACCGCGGTGACCCGCCTGGGCCTGTCGACGATGCGCGACCTCGTGCTCGCCAGCGAGGTCTTCGCGCAGCCCGGCGGCCACGACATCGACCGGCACGCGCTGCAGCAGCGCGCACTGCTCGCCTCGCAACTCGCGCGGCGCATGCTGCCCGAATCCAGCGCCGAGCTCGGTGCGACCGCCGCCCTGCTCGCCGACATCGGCCTGCTGCTGCCGGGCGTGCGCGACGCCCGCCCGGGCGCCACGGCACCCGACGACACGCGCGATGCCGACGCACCCGGCCACATGGAAGCCGGCGCCTACCTGCTCGGCCTGTGGGGCCTGCCGATGCCGATCATCGAGGCGGTGGCGTTCCAGCGCGACCCCGCCCGCGCCGGCACGCGCAGCTTCTGGATCGCCGGCGCAGTCCACGTCGCGACCTCGCTCGTCGCCGACCTGCCGGTGCGGGAGGACTACCTGGCACGGACCGGCGTCCACGCGCAGCTCGACGGCTGGCGGGCGCAGGCGGCGCGGTTGATGGAGCGGCTGGCCGGCTGACGGCCTCTACGGCGCTGCCCGACCCTGCGCGGCGCAACGGCACCGACGATCTGACATGCGGTGAACGGCAACACGCGTGCCCTTACCTTGTGTGGGCGGTGCTCCCTGCGCGCCGTCGCAGCGTCGCGACGTGCCCATGCGGGATCGCATCTTGCGGAAGGTTCAAAAAAAAACGGCCCCCGAAGGGGCCGTTCCTCTACCAGCGTCGATCAGAAGCGCTGACGGTACTGGATGTAGGTGAAACGTCCAGGCACGTCGTACTGCGGGTCGAACTGGTTGTACGGGGCCAGCAGCGCGAGCGGCGGATCCTTCTCGAACAGGTTGTTCGCACCCACCGAGATCGTCGCATTCCACGGTGCATTCCAGCGTACCTGCAGATCGTGGTACGTGGTCGAGGCGAGGTGGTTGCGCGGCGCTGAACCGGACGCAATGCGGCGGCCCGGATCCGAGCAGTACTCCTCGGCACCCTCGCCCACGCTATACGCGCAGGCTTCTTCCAGGCCCGACATGTAGCGCGCGGTCCAGGTGACGCCCACATCGCCGATCGCCCAGTCGAGCGAAGCGTTCGAACGGATGCGCCAGTAGGGATCCTGCTGCAGGTACTGGCCCTGCAGGCTCTCGGACTCGGAATCCACCGTCGCGCGACGCTCCCAGTTGGAGAGGTAGGTGCTGTCCCACGACAACGCAAACTGGCCGTAGCTGGTCTCCGGGAAACGGTACTTGACCGACAGGTCGTAGCCTTCCACCTCGTAGGACGAGAGGTTGAGCAGCGGCATGTCGATGTTGGTGACCATGTTCGGGGCGCCCGGGTACGTCGGATCGCGCGTGATCAGGCCGCAGTAGATCGACTGCTCGGTCGCGTTGCCCGCGTAGCACTTCTCGAGGATGAAGTTCGCCTCGGGACGGGTGATCGCGTTGTCGATCTTGATCTTCCACCAGTCGAGCGAGACGTTCAGGCCCTGCGCCCAGCTCGGGCTGTACACGAAGCCCAGGGTCTTGTTCTTCGCTTCCTCGGGCTGCAGGTCGGCATTCGCCTGCCAGGTGAACGGCTCATTCGTCTGACGCAGGGCGCCATCGCCGGGCTGCTCGAAGCCTGCCGGCACACCGGCGGCCGCGCAACGCTCCCGCACGGTCGGGTTGGCGTTCAGCGGGGAGTGCGTCGAGCACGGGTCCGCGTAGGACTCGTAGGAATCCGAGTCACCCGCGTACAGGTTGTTGATGCTCGGCGCGCGGAAGCCCTCGGCGTAGTTACCGCGGATCAGCAGGTCGGAGAACGGCTTCCAGCGGAAACCCACCTTGTTGTTGGTGGTGTCGCCGAAGTTGCTGTAGTCCGAGTAACGGCTGGCGACGCTGAAGTCGAGCAGTTCGGCACCCGGCAGATCCGCCAGCACCGGGATCGACAGTTCGAGATAGACCTCGTCCAGGTCGTAGCCACCGCGGGTCGGCAACGTACCGTTGCCGGTGCTCAGGCCGGCGGCGATGAACGCGTCGGGATCGAACTGGCCGTACTCCTTACGGCGCTCGTAACCGGCGGCAAAACCGAGCGAACCGGCGGGCAGCTCCACGATCGAACCACTGAGGTTGACCGTGATGCCCTTCGACTCGACCAGGGTCGAATCGTGCGCGGTGAACGAGGTGTAGTCGAGCGCCTCCTGGCTGATCGAGCCCAGAGGCCCGAGCGGGTTGACCGGCACGCAGCCGGCGATGATGTCGCCGCCGGGCGCGCTCACACAGACCGGCACGCCGTCGCGCAGTTCGGACGGACCGTACGCATTCTCGAGATTGGCGAGGTTGAACAGGCCGTAGGTCAGGTCGTTGCTGTCGGTCTTGTCGTAGCGGTAACCGACGTCCCAGTCGAACGTCCGCTCGCCGACCTCGAAGTAGCCTTCCAGGCCGCCGTAGAAGTGGAAGTTCTTGACGTTCTGGTTGAACGAACGACCGCCGGTCTCGCCGAAGCGGCGGTTGACCGAGATCAGGTCGCGGTCGTAGGGGTTGTACAGGCTGTCGGCGTCGAGCGTCAGGCCGGTCACCGGCATGGCAGCCAGCAACTGCTCGGAAATGCGCCCGTTATAGAGCATTTCCGTGCGCACCGAGACCGTATCGGTCAGCGAGTAGGTGCCCTGGGCAAAGAACGACTTGCGCTCCGACGGCGTCAGCAGGAAGTTGTCCGGCGACGAGTTGTAGCCGTGCGTCACGCCGTCGTAGGGCACGCGCTCACCATTGACGATGACATAACGCACATCGTCCGCAGGATCGACGAACGAGCCCGGGTAACCGGTACCGCTCTGCCCGCCGAAGTGGGGCGGACCGCCGGCGGAGATCGGGCGGTCGCCCGCCATGATCGCGTCTTCCTTCACATACGAAGCGCCGATCAGCAGAGAACCGCGGTCGCTGGACGTGCCGATGGTGGCGTCCCAGGCTTCGCGGGCGCCGTCGCCCTGGCCGAACTGGCCGTAGTACGCGCTCGCCTCGACACCTTCGAAGTCGGTGCGCGTGATGATGTTGACGACGCCGGCGATGGCATCGGAACCATAGATCGTGGACGCGCCGTCCTTCAGCACGTCGATGCGCTCGATGATCGCCGACGGGATCGTGTTGAGGTCGACGCTGCCACCCAGACCCGAGGTCCAGCGGCGGCCGTTGACGAGCACCAGGGTGCGCGCCTCACCGAGGTTGCGCAGGCTGATGCCGGCCGAGCCGTCACCGCCATTGTTGAACGTGCGGTTGAGCGCGGCGCCATTGGCCGACACGCGCTGCAGGACGTCCGCGACGGAGGTCCAGCCCTGCTTTTCGATCTCGGCACGGGTCATCGTGAGGACCGGCTGCGAGGTCTCGATATCGGCCTGCTTGATACGCGAACCGGTGACCTGGATGCGGTCGAGCTCGGTGGTGCCCTGCGTCTGGTCCTGCGCGCTGGCAGCGACGGGCGCGAGCGCGAACACGATCGCCGCGGGCAGCAGGCCCTTGCGAATCGCGGGGGTGCGAAGGTTCATCAAATTCTCTCTCCAGAGTGGTTGCGTTACTGACGCGTTAAGACGCCCATCGCACGTTACGTCTGCACACTGGATTCACGCCTTGCACTGCAGGTCTTAAGGCTTTGCCGAATCTGTCTTATTCGATGAATGCGCCGTTATGATGCGACCACTGTCACAGCGACATGTCATGCACTCGCGTAAAGCTCCTCGGTCGCGCCATCGATACCCGCCTGACGCCCGGCTGCGGCCCGGAACCGACTCGCCGAGGTGCCATGGTGCGCCTTGAACGCCCGCGCGAAGCTGCAGCAGTTGTCGAATCCCGTCGCGGCGGCGACCTCGCCGACCATCATCGGGGTCGTGCGCAGCAGATGACCGGCGCGCTCGAGTCGCAGGCGCACCGACAGCGCCTGCGGGCTCTCGTCGTACAGGGCGTGGAACGCTTTGGAGAAGTACCAGCTGGAGAAGCTCGTCAGGTCGGCCAGCTCGCTGATGCGCACCACACGGTCGCTGTGGCCTTCCAGATAGAGCCTGGCGCGCTGCATGCGGCCGAACACTTGGCGCTTGCGGTTCCGCGAACGGCCGGGGCACCGGCGTGCCCGGGCCGCCAGGTCGCGCTGCATGATCGCCAGTTGCAGCAGCAGGGGCCGGACGCTCAGTCCGTCTCCACTCCCTCGCTGTGCCTCCCGCCAGAGTCGCAGCAACGCGCGAACGTCGCGCGGCGGGATCCGCCCGCGGCCTGCGTACAGGCCGCCGTCGTCGAGCGCCTGCAGTTCGTCCAGCGCCCGGGCATCGAGCGCGAGACCGATGCAGATGCCTTTCGGCCCGGTCTGGATCAACGGCGCGGATTCCTTCTCGAACGCCATCCAGTCGCCGCGCCGCATGCGGAACCGTCCCTCGCGCGACTCGATCCAGCCGTCGCCACGGACCTGGATCCAGATGCTGAAGGCGGGAGCGGTCACCTGCACGACCCCCAGGCGCGAAGCACCCACGCATTGCGCCGATGTGGACAAAGTGTCGAACTGGAGCAGATGGCCACGCTGGGCCCAGAGTGCGGCTGACATCGCGAGACACCCGGTGATGAAGGGGCCTCTTTGTGCCACCCGCGCCCACGACCTGCCCGAAGCGGCGCCTAGGGTTTGCCGAATTCGCCCCGAAATTCTTCCGAAACCGTCACGACGACTTTCTTTTCATGGAAATCAACCACTTGGCGATCAGGCTGGTCGGCGCGTCGCTGTCGCTGGGCACGGGCATGAGCCCGATGTCGGTGCCATCGTCGACTGCGACTGCCACCAGCCAGTCGTCGCGCAGGCTGCTGAACCCGTTCACGGCGCTCCGGTGGGACGCGTCGAGACAATCGCTGTGCGCGGGCCGCAGCCCCTCGTCTCCGAGATCGAACAGGGTCATCCGGGTCCGGCAGCCGGCGTCGCTGTCCAGGTACGACAGGCGACCCTCGGTGGTCAGCGCCCAGCTGCGATAGCGCCAGCGCGACGGCACATCCGCGCTGAGCTGGCGGGTACGGGACAGCGCGAGATCGGCGGGCGCACTCCACAGACCGTTGCCGTCGAGCCGGGTGTAGAGGACCCGCGCGTGCCGCGGATCGAATCGGACATGCGAGACGCCCTCCATTCGGCCCCGGACCCGCCAGTCGCGATCGTAGGCGACGAGCACCGTCCGGCCCTCGCGCTCCTCCTCGATCACGAGCAGCCCGCCGCCCGCCCCGTAGACCGCCTGGACCGGGCGCGCCGCGGGCACCGGCAGCGGCGTGACCCGGCCGGACGCCGGCCCGATCTCGACGACCCCGGGGCGTCCCTGCGCATCCAGCGCCGACAGCAGCAGGCGGCGGCTGTCCGCCGACCACACCGGCGGTTGCCGCGTGTCCGGCCGCACGCCGGCGATCGGCCGCAGCGACCCGGGACGCGCGAGATCGACCCACCACAATTCGAAGCTGCCGGTGCGATCGGACGTGAAGACGAGTTGCCGGCCATCCGGCGCAGCGACGGGTTGGGTGTCGCGCCCCGAGGACGCGAACAGCGGTCGCCTCCGGCCGGTCTCGGCATCGATCCGCTGGATCCCGAACTGCGGCTGGCGGTGCACGAACGCGACCATGTCCGCGTCGCGCGCGATCACCGGCATCTGCGCATCCTCGACCCCCAGGTCCGAGGTCGCACCCGTCCGCAGGTCCAGCCGGTGCAGGCGCGTCTCGCTGTCGATCCGGCGACCGTAGACCAGCGCGTACCCGTCGCGCGTCCAGCTCAGCCCGCGCAGCTCGGTTCCCAGCCGGGTCAGCTGCTCGGCCTCGCCGCCGTCGATGGGAATGCGCCACAGATCGCCCAGCTGCGGGTTGCGGATGAAGGCGATCCATCTGCCATCGGGCGAGACCTTCGGCAGATAGTCGAGATCGCCCGGGGTCGCGGAATAACGGAGGGGACGCCAGCCACCTGCCGCCGGATCCAGGTCGAGGATCCGCAGACCCGCGCCGTCCCGACTGCCGGTCATAGTGCCGAAGAGCAGTCCGCTGCCATCGGGAAGCCAGTCGAAGCTCAGCAGTTCGCTGCCGTCGCAGCGCGCGATCTCCCGCTCGCCGCCCACAGCGGTGGCGGACACGAGCAGGATCCGGCAGCCGCCGGCCGCGTCCCAGCGCGCGAACGCGATATCCCGGCCGTCGGGCGACCAGGCCGGCAGGTCGTCGCGCTCGCCGGCCCGCGGGCGCGACACCGCGCGGGGGGCGGCGCCCGAGGTCGCCTGCACCAGGATGGACGCGCCCGGCAGCGGGGTGCCGTCGGGCAGCATGCTGGCCGAATAGGCGACCATGCCGGCATCCGGCGACAGGCTCGGCGACAGCTCGAATCCGGCAGCGGACGTGACCAGCCGGTAGGGCTTGCCCGGCGCCAGCGCCGAGACGTCGTCCGTCGCGGCAAGCCGCGGACCGGGGTCGCGCGAGGCCAGCAGGACCGCGCTCACGACGCAGATCGCCACCACGGCGAGGACCGCACCCGCCCACCACGCCTGCGTCCAGCGCCCCGGAGGCGCGGGTGCCGGCGCGGGCGTCGTGCCCGCTGGCCGTGTGGGCGCAGGCGTGTCGGAGCCGTCACGCGTGGGCTCGCCCTCTGCAGTCGTGGAGACATCCGCTGGCGCGGCCGCTGTCGAGACGGCATCGCCCGGGACCGTCACCGGCACCGTCAGGCGGTAGCCGCCCTTGGCGATCGTCTCGATGTAGCGTCGTCCCTCGGCAGCGCCGGCGCTGCCGCTGCCGAAGGCCTTGCGCAACTGGGTGACCGCCTGGGTCAGCACGTCGTCCGTCGGAAGCGTGTCCGGCCAGGCCTCGGCCAGCAGGTCGTTGCGTGACAGGACTGCACCGGGGGTACGGGCCAGCGCCCGGAGCACCGCGGCCGCCTTGGGCGTCACGCGTATGGCGCGTCGCCCGCCGGGCATCTCGATCTCGCGGGTCGCGAAGTCCACCGTGCCGGCCCCCACGAGGAGACGCTGCGGTAGAGCGGCTTCCTCTGGGTGGGATGAACCGGTCATGCTGCTTCCAATACTTCTGACGCGACCTGCAAGGTCGGTGAGATTAGCCAACGACAGCTGAACCCGGCACGATCCGGCGCCAGATCCGGCAAAGCAGCCCTGCACGATGAGCGACGGCGGCAGGCCCGGCGCCTAGGGTCGCTCCCAGATGTTTCGCCCGTTGTGGCGTCCTACCCTGCCGCTTCCCGAACGACCCGGACGTGGACGATGGACGTTTCCCTGGGCTGCATCGATCGCGCGGGGCCCGACCGCCCCGCCTTCGCTGCCGACGCACCGGCCGCGCAGCCGCTCGCACTGGCCGCGACCTCGCGCGATGCGCTCGATGCGCACCTCGCGGCGCTGGTCGAACGCGGCGGACTGGAGGCCTTCCTCGCCGAGACCGAGGATGCGGTCCAGCTCTCCGAACGCAGCCCGGTCTTCGCCGACGAACTCAGGCCGCTGCTCGGCGACATCCGCGACGCCCTGGCGGCGCTGCCGGACGCGACCCTGTCCCGGGTGGAGCGCGACGCGGTCGAGGCCACCGTGGCGCGGATCGACGACCACCTCGCCGGCGTGGACGGCCCCGATGGCGCCGGCGAGGTGCCCGGCGGCGGGCTGGAGGCCCACGAGGATGTCGGCGGGCATCTGATCGAGCGCCATGTCGGCAAGAGCGAGCAATGGCTGCTCGACCGCGTGAGCCGCGAGAACATCAGCGCTGCGTCCAGCTTCCGCGACCTGCCCGAGGCCGAGCATTTCGTCTCGGCGACGATCGCCGACCACCAGGCGCGGATCGATGCCTGGGTCGATGGCGCGGGCGGCAACCGCCTGGTCGTCGACACCACGTTCGACGCCACGACCGGCATCTCGGTCAGTCGCGGCGACACCGCCGCAGTCGACGTGTTCTCCGTCCGCCTGGTCCTCGAGCGTTCCAGCCAGCTCGACATCGGCTATAGAATCGTCACCGGCTATCCCAACAAGCCCTGAGGCAGCAATCCTGATGCGCGCATATCCGACACTGGAGAACTTCTTCGCGGGCTATTTCCACCAGGACTGGGCGGCCGAGCATGACGCGCCCGAGGCTGTGGTCGCCTACTACCGCGACAGCGAGAATCCGGACCAGGTGTCCCACGCCCGCGCGGAAGCCGAGGCGCTGCTGGGCGAGCAGCTCGACGAAGCCGCACTGGGCGCGCGCATCACGGCGCTGGGCTGCGAATACGACCCCACACGCGACGGCGCCACGTGGCGCGGCTGGCTGCAGCGGCTGGCGCAGGACTTGGGCGAAGGCCGCAGCGCCGACTGATCCGCCGTGTAGGAGCGCGCTCGCGCGCGATGTCGCTCGACCGGCAACGGTTCTTCGCGCGCAAGCGCGCTCCTACACAGCCACAAAAAAGCGGGCCCTGAGGCCCGCTTTCCGGCAACGGGATGAATCGCGCTTACAGCGCCTGCCCGCGTGCGCCCGCCTGATGCGGATAGTTCGCGAAGATCTCCGCGATCGTCGAGTAAATCCGCGCTTCGCGCTGCTCCGGCTTGAGGTTGGCGACCCGGCCGACCGCGATGCCCTCCCACACCAGCCGCTTCTGGCGGGCATCGACGAGATCCACGTTCATCGTGCCCTCGGTGTAGCGGTAGACACTGGTGCGCTCGTTCCAGTACGGCACCGCGAAGTAGCCGCGATGGCGGTAGCTGTAATAGTAGGCATAGTCGACCGTCGGGTAGCTGCTGACGTCGGTGCGGCGTTCCATGTAGGCGTTGATGTTGACCCACAGGTCCGGGTTGGTCTCGCTGTAGCGGTAGCCGCGGCGCTCCATCTCGGCGCGGACGGCCGCCTTGGTGACTTCGCTGGTCTGGGTCTCGTAGCCGTCCTTCTCGATCGCCAGCGGCGAATAGAACGACCAGGTGCGGTAGGCCGAGAAATCCGCGCGCGGGTCGGCCTCGGTGGTGATGCGGGGGCCGGTCGCGCAACCGGCGAGCAGCGCGAGGCCGCACAGCGCCACGAGCCAGGCGGCGACGCGGGACGTCGAGGTCTTCATCTTCGGATCTCCCTGTGGATCGCCGGATCGTGACGGCACGTCCCGATACCGGTCCTGAACATACGCGGCGCGACGTGGAGCGGACGCGACGGCCGGACGAACGGTTCATCCGGCCGCCGCCTGCGGATCATTCCGGCCGGTAGACCTCGCCGCCCTGGGCGCGGAACTGCGCCGACTTCTCGGCCATGCCCGCGGCCAGTGCCTGCTCGGCCGCCACGCCATGCTCGGCGGCGTAGTCGCGCACGTCCTGGGTGATCTTCATCGAGCAGAAATGCGGCCCGCACATCGAGCAGAAGTGCGCGGCCTTGTGGGCGTCCTTGGGCAGGGTCTCGTCGTGGAAGGCCTCCGCCTTCTCCGGGTCGAGGCCGAGGTGGAACTGGTCCTGCCAGCGGAACTCGAACCGCGCCTTGCTCAGCGCGTTGTCGCGCACCTGCGCGCCCGGGTGGCCCTTGGCGAGGTCGGCCGCGTGGGCGGCGATCTTGTAGGCCATGATCCCGTCGCGCACGTCGTCGCGGTTGGGCAGCCCCAGGTGCTCCTTGGGCGTGACGTAGCAGAGCATCGCCGTGCCGTACCAGCCGATCATCGCCGCGCCGATCGCGGAGGTGATGTGGTCGTAGCCCGGCGCGATGTCGGTGGTCAACGGCCCGAGCGTGTAGAACGGCGCCTCGCCGCACTCGCGCAGCTGCTTGTCCATGTTCTCCTTGATCAATTGCATCGGCACGTGGCCGGGGCCCTCGATCATCGTCTGCACGTCGTGCTTCCATGCGATCTTCGTCAGCTCGCCGAGCGTCTCGAGCTCGCCGAACTGCGCGGCGTCGTTGGCGTCGGCGATGCAGCCCGGACGCAGCCCGTCGCCGAGCGAGAACGCCACGTCGTAGGCCTTCATGATCTCGCAGATGTCCTCGAAGTGCTCGTACAGGAAGCTCTCGCGATGGTGCGCCAGGCACCACTTGGCCATGATCGAGCCGCCACGCGAGACGATGCCGGTCACCCGCCCGGCGGTCAGCGGCACGTAGCGCAGCAGCACGCCGGCGTGGATCGTGAAGTAGTCGACGCCCTGCTCGGCCTGTTCGATCAGGGTGTCGCGGAAGATCTCCCAGGTCAGTTCCTCGGCGCGGCCGTCGACCTTCTCCAGCGCCTGGTAGATCGGCACCGTGCCGATCGGCACCGGCGAGTTGCGCACGATCCATTCGCGCGTCTCGTGGATGTGCTTGCCGGTCGACAGGTCCATGACCGTGTCGCCGCCCCAGCGGATCGACCAGACGAGCTTCTCGACCTCCTCGGCGATGCCCGACGACACCGCGCTGTTGCCGATGTTGGCGTTGATCTTGGTCAGGAAGTTGCGGCCGATGATCATCGGCTCGCTCTCGGGATGGTTGATGTTGCAGGGCAGGATCGCGCGGCCGCGTGCGATCTCGTCGCGCACGAATTCGGGCGTGATCGAGGACTGGATGCGCGCGCCGAAGGCCTCGCCGGGGTGCTGGCTGCGCAGCCTCGCGTCGCGCACCAGATCCAGGCGCTGGTTCTCCCGGATCGCGACGTACTCCATCTCCGGCGTGACGATGCCGCGGCGCGCGTAGTGCATCTGGGTGACGTTGGCACCGGCCCTGGCCACGCGCGGCTGCGTGCGGGACGGGAAGCGCACACTGGCGAGCCGGGGATCGTGCTCGCGCGCGCGGCCGAAGCTCGACGACAGGCCTGGCAGGACCTCGGTGTCGCCGCGCTCGTCGATCCACGCCGCGCGCAACGGCGCCAGGCCCGCGGCCAGGTCGATCGTCACGTCCGGATCGGTGTACGGCCCCGACGGGTCGTAGACGGTGACCGGCGGGTTGTCCTCGCCGCCGAACAGCGTGGGCGTGCGGGTCAGCGCGATCTCGCGCATCGCCACGCGCAGGTCGGGGCGCGAGCCCTGGACGTGGATCTTGCGCGAACCGGGAATGGGCCGGGTCACCGAGTCGGAGAGGTGCTGGGCCTGCTGCAGCAGGCTGGCGGGCTGGGCGTTCATGGCATTCGTCCTGTTGGATCCGCACCCAGAGGCACGGCGCTCGCGAGGGATTCGCGATGCGGGGACGAAGCGGCGGCGCGTCCGGCCGACGGACGCCGGCACGCGAACGCGCGCCTCCGGTCCGAAAGCCGGTTGCGAAGCTTCCCTACGCCGGTATCAGCCGGATCAGGTTCGAAGGGACTGTCTCAACCGGCGTGCGCCGGTACCCCCGCTTCGGGGCCGATTAGACCACGAAGCCGGTGGGCTCCCAAGGGGCGCCGCAACAGCGGCGCACCGCCCGGATTCGAATTGCGCTCGGCGCACGGCGGGTTTTCCGGCATCGCGATCGTTTCGCCGAAAACCGTTGACAGCGCGCGCGGCGGCGTGGTGTCCTGCGGCCATGATGCATCGCACCAACGCCCGCACCGCCCCGACGACCGCCCCCCGCGCGGTCGTGGGCGCATGCGCGGCGTCGGGCATCACGACGATCGTCGGCATTACCGGCACCGGTACCACCGGGACCGGGATGTGGACGCGCGCCGCCAGTTGACCTGACCGCCCGCTCCGCATCCCGACCCGGGATGCGGACGCCACGTCCCGCCCCGACCGGATGCGGAGCCCCTTCGAGGAGCTCCCATGTCGTCCGCCGTCGCGCCACTCGCCCCAGCCGTCCCCACCGCGCCCGCCGCGCCCGCCACCGGGGCGCAGCCTGCGCTCGCCTGCCACGTGCACAAGTTCGGCGGCAGCAGCCTGGCCGACGCCGCGCACATCGCCGCGCTCGCGGCACTGGTGCCCGGCGATGCCCGAGTACGGCCCGTGGTGGTGTCGGCGATGGCGGGCACGACCAACGCGCTGGTCGCGCTGGCCGACGCCGCGCCCGCGCTCGAGGACTGGAAGCCGGCCTGGGAGGCGCTGCGCCAGCGCCACCTGGCGACCGCCGACGTGTTCGAGCCCGAGACCGGCGGCCCGCTGCACGCAGCGCTCGAGGACGAGTTCGCCACGCTCGCGCACGACCTGCAGGGCCTGAACGCGGATGCCGACGGCCACAACGCGCGTCTGGCGCGCATCCACGGCTGCGGCGAGCAGCTGTCCTCGCGACTGGTCCAGGCGGCGCTCGGCCCGGGCTGGCAGCGCCTGGATGCGCGCGAGGTACTGGTGGTCCGGCCTGGCGAGATGGGCGCGGTCGTGGACTGGGACGCCAGCCGCGCCCGGCTCGCACGCTGGCGCCTGGCGCACGGCGCGCGCGACGTGGTGATCACCGGCTTCGTGGCCCGTGACGGCGACGGACACGACACCACGCTCGGACGCAACGGCAGCGACTACTCGGCGGCGATCTTCGCCAACCTGTTCGATGCCGGCGCGCTGACCATCTGGACCGACGTCGATGGCGTGCTGTCGGCCGACCCGCGCCTGGTCCCCGACGCCGTCTGCCTGCAGGCGATGTCGTACGCCGAGGCCTGCGAGCTCGCCTACTTCGGTGCGAGCGTGCTGCATCCGCAGACGCTGGCGCCGGTGCAGGCCCGCGGCATCCCGGTGCGCATCCGCAACAGCCGCAACCCGGCCGCGCCCGGCACGACGATCGTGCCCGAATCCGTCCCGGCCGCCTCCCCGGTCAAGGGCCTGAGCCTGGTCCGCGACGTGGCCGTGCTCGAACTCGTCGGCAACGGCCTGGTCGGCGTGCCCGGCACCGCCGAGCGCATGTTCGCGGCGCTGCACGCGGCCGGCGTGTCGGTGACGATGATCTCCCAGGGCTCGTCCGAACATTCGATCTGCTGCGTGGTGCAGGCGGGCCAGGTCGAGCGCGGCCGCGAGGCGATCCTCGCGGCGTTCGCCGACGCGATCGACCAGGGCCGGGCGCAGGCGGTGACGGTGACCCGCGACCTGTGCGTGCTGGCGGCGGTCGGCGACGGCATGGTCGGGACCCAGGGCGTCGCGGCGCGGCTGTTCGCCGGTCTCGCCCAGGCGCACGTCAACATCCGCGCGATCGCCCAGGGCGCGAGCGAACGCAACATCTCGGTCGCGATCGCCCAGGCCGACGCGACCCGCGCGCTGCGCGCCGCGCATGCCGCGTTCTGGCTGTCGCCGCAGACGGTCTCGGTCGGCGTGATCGGACCGGGCAACGTCGGGCGCGCACTGCTGTCGCAGCTGGCCGACGTGGTGCCGGCGCTGCGCGCGCGGGCCGGCGTCGACCTGCGGCTGCGCGCGATCGCCAGCAGCCGGCGGATGCGCCTCGACGACGCGCCGCTCGACCCTGCGCACGCGGCGGCCGCGCTCGACGCCGACGCGCCCGCCTGCAACCTCGATGCGTTCGCCGCGCACGTGCGCGCCAGCCACCTGCCGCACGCGCTGATCGTCGACTGCAGCGCCAGCGACGCGGTCGCGGCGCACTACCCCGCCTGGCTCGCCGCCGGCATCCATGTCGTCACACCGAACAAGCATGCCGGCAGCGGCCCGTGGACGCGCTACGCGGCCATCCGCGGCGCGCAGCGCGAAGGCGGCGGCCGCTTTCTGTACGAGGCCACCGTCGGCGCCGGCCTGCCGGTGATCCAGACCCTGCGCGGTCTGCTCGACACCGGCGACACGCTGCACGGCATCGACGGCATGCTCTCGGGCACGCTGGCCTGGCTGTTCAACAGCTACGACGGCAGCCGCCCGTTCTCCGCGCTGGTGCGCGAGGCACGTGCGCTGGGCTACACCGAGCCCGATCCGCGCGACGACCTGTCGGGCCTGGACGTCGCGCGCAAGCTGGTGATCCTGGCGCGCGAGGCCGGCCGGACGCTGTCGCTCGACGACGTCGCGGTCGAGAGCCTGGTACCCGAGGCGCTGCGCGACGTGCCGCTGGAGGTCTTCCTCGAGCGCCTGCCCGAGCTCGACGCACCGATGCAGGCCCGCCTCGATGCCGCGCACGCCGACGGCCATGCGCTGCGCCACCTCGCCCGCCTGCACGGCGACGGCCGCGCCAGCGTCGGCGTCGTCGCGCTGCCCGCCGACCACCCGTGCCGCCACACCCGGCTGACCGACAACCTCGTGCAGTTCCGCACGGCCCGCTATGCCGAGAACCCGCTGGTGGTCCAGGGCCCGGGCGCCGGCCCGGAGGTCACCGCGGCCGGTGTGTTCGCCGACGTGCTCGCGATCGCGCATGCGCTGGGCAAGCAGGCCGGACTGCCGTTCCTGCGGCATGATGACGGCGATGCATCGAGGATCGGTGCCGGGCCGCACGGATGACCGACGGCTTCCCGCACTTCGTTGCGCCGCCCGGCGCGCCGCCTGGCCGGACGCGCCGACGCGCGGCCGATCCCGCTTCCGCACGAGACCACACCATGCCCGAACACCCCTGGATCGCCGCCTTCGCACCGGCGAGCGTCGGCAACATCGGCGTCGGCTTCGACCTGCTCGGCCATGCGATCGACGGACCGCGGGACGTCGCCCGGGTCCGCCGCATCGCCGCGCCGACGGTCGTCATCGAGTCGATCGACGGCGACGTCGCCGGCATCGACGCGATCCCGCTCGACCCGGCCCGCAACACCGCCGGGGTCGCGCTGCAGTCGCTGCGCGAGGCGCTGTCGCTGCCGGACGGGTTCGCGCTGCGGCTGGAGAAGGGCATTCCCCTGGGCTCGGGACTCGGCGGGTCGGCGGCCTCGTGCGTCGCCGCGCTCGTCGCCGCGAACGCGCTGCTCGATGCGCCGCTGGCGCGCGGGGCGCTGTATCCGTTCGCGCTCGACGGAGAGTCGATCTCCAGTGGCAGCCGCCACGGCGACAACGTCGCGCCGATGCTCCTGGGCGGAGTGACGCTGGCGACCGCCGACCGCGCGATCGCGCTCGACGTGCCTGCCACGCTGCACGCGGTGGTCGTGCATCCCGACCAGGTGCTGGAGACGCGACGCTCGCGCGCCGTGCTCGCCGAGCCCTATCCGCTGCACGACGTCGTCGCGCACGGCACGCACCTGGCGCTGTTCCTGACCGGGCTGCAGCGCGGCGACCTGGACCTGGTCCGCGCCGGGCTGCACGACGTGCTGGTCGAACCGCGACGCGCCGCGCTGATCCCCGGCTTCGCGCAGGTGAAGGCGGCCGCGCTCGCGCACGCGGCGCTCGGTGCGAGCATCTCGGGCGGCGGTCCGAGCGTGTTCGCGTGGTTCGCCTCGCGCGCCGACGCCGAGACGGCGGCGCCAGCCATGCGCCAGGCCTTCGCCGACGCCGGCTTCGATGCGCGCGCCTACGTCGGCCCGGTCGCGGGCCCGCGTGCCGCGCTCCTCGGCGCGGCGCCGGCGCGCACGGCCATCGATCGCGCCACGCGCATGTCCTTCCCCCAGTGACGAGTCGTCCATGGATTTCCTGAGCACCCGCGGCGGCGTGCCGCCGACGCCGATCGACGACGCACTCGTCGCCGGACTCGCACCCGATGGCGGCCTGTACGTGCCGGCGTCGATCCCGGTGCTCGACCTGGCGACGCCACGCGCCACGCTCGCCGACACCGCGACAGCGACGCTCGCGCCGTGGTTCGCAGGCTCGCGGCTCGAGGGACGTTTACCCGCGCTGTGCGGCGAGGCGTTCGCGTTCGACGCGCCGTTGCGACCGCTGCACGGCACCGGCGATCACGTGCTCGAGCTGTTCCACGGACCCACGGCGGCGTTCAAGGACTACGCCGCGCGCTTTCTCGCCGGCGCGCTCGAGGCGCTGCGGTCGCCCGACGCGCCCGACACCACGATCGTCGTCGCCACGTCGGGCGACACCGGCGCGGCGGTCGCCGCCGCCTTCCATCGGCGGCCCGGCTTCCGTGTCGCGATCCTCTACCCCGAAGGGCGGGTGTCGCCGCGGCAGGCGCACGGGCTGGAATGCTGGGGCGACAACGTGCGGGCGTTCCGCGTCGACGGCAGCTTCGACGACTGCCAGCACCTGGCCAAGGGTGCGCTGTCGGATCCGGCGCTGCGGGCGCGCGTGCCGCTGGGCTCGGCCAACAGCATCAGCCTGGGACGGCTGCTGCCGCAGTCGGCGTACTACGTGCATGCGGCGGTCGCGCACCACGCGCGCCACGGCACGACGCTGAACCTCATCGTGCCGACCGGCAACCTGGGCAACGCCTGCGCGGCGGTGCTCGCGCGCGCCATGGGCGCGCCGCTGGGCGAGATCCGGCTGGCCTGCAATGCCAACGACACGCTGCCGCGTTTCTTCGCCGGCGCCGACTACGCCGCCCAGCCCACGCGCGCCACGCTCGCCAATGCGATGGATGTGGGCGCGCCGAGCAACTTCGAGCGGCTGCGGCACTGGCACGCCGACGATGCGGCGCTGCGGGCGGGCTTCGTCGCCGAACGCGTGGACGACGCGACGATCCGAGAGGCGATCGCGGCGGCGCCTGCGCGTCACGGCATCGTGCCCTGCCCGCACACGGCCACGGCACTGTCCGTGCTCGACGGGCTGCGCGATGCGGGCGACACGCGCGACTGGGCGGTCGTCGCGACCGCGCACCCGGCCAAGTTCGAGACCATCGTCGAACCGCTGGTCGGCCACGCCGTGCCGCTGCCGCCCGCGCTCGCGGCGTGCCTGGCGCGCCCTGCGCAGGGCACGCCCTTGCCGGCGGATCACGCGGCGCTGGCGGCTGCGCTCTAACGGGAAGCCGGAAGGAACATCTTTGGAGGCGTCGGGGACAGGCGGAAAATCCTGCGTGGGCGCCTGCCGGGTACCGTGCCCAGTCGCGGCCCGATATCCGCTTGGTGGTCACGGCACCCGGCAGGCGCTGGACACAGGTGCGACAGCGGATCGAAAAGCGGGATACGGGACGGCGGCGCGGCAAGGTTGTGGGTGCAGAAATGATCGAGTTCGTCGATCCTGCGTGGGCCGGGTGCTTTTCGCGAATCACGCTCCGCTGTCCCGTAGGAGCGCGCTCGCGCGCGATGGGCTTGGCCGGGAATGTCCCATCGCGCGCGAGCGCGCTCCTACGGGAATTCCCGCTGGCGCCCGCATCGACCGCAATCCCGCGCCACGAAAAAGCCCCCTGCCGCATGGCAGGGGGCTTCGCTGGTCGCGAGGCGTCGATCAGGGACGCGAGACGCGGTTGCCGGTGGCGACCTTCAGCTGCTTGGTGTCGACGCGCTGCACGCCTTCGATTCCGCGCGCGATCGCGGTGGCACGGTCGATCTGCGCCTGCGACTCGACGTCGCCCGACAGGCTCACCGTGCCGTTGCTCGTTTCGACGCTGATGTCCAGGCCCGAGACGTCGCTCGACGCCAGAAGATCCGCCTTCACCTTGGTGGTGATCCAGGTGTCGGACATCGGCTGGTTGGAATCGGTCTGCGCGGCCGCGGTCTGGTCCTTGCGGTCGTGACGGTCGTGATCCTGCGCGAGGGCCGAGCCGGTGAATGCGACGGCACCGGCCAGCGCGCCGGCCATCAGGGTCTTGTGCAGAGTCTTCATGAGGCGTCCTCCGGAAGTGTGTGTGGGGCGAGTCTGCGCAGGCCGCCGTGCCTGGGGGGTGAAGGGGCCGGCGTTCACGGCGCACTGCCGGCGGCGTTGTTATCAGCTGCTCATGAACCGCAACGCGCCCGTGTCAGCCCCCGCCACCGAGGCCAGCATCGAGGCCGCGCGCGCCGCCGGACTGCGCTGGGTCTGCGACCGCGATCCTGGCCTGCGCCGCCGTCGCGCGGGCAAGGGCTTCAGCTACCGCGACCCCGACGGCGGCATCGTGCGCGATCGCGACACGCTGGCCCGCATCCGCCAGCTCGCGATTCCGCCCGCCTACACCGACGTGTGGATCTGCCGCCACGCCAACGGCCATCTGCAGGCGACCGGCCGCGACGCGCGCGGTCGCAAGCAGTACCGCTACCACCCCGACTGGTCGACCACGCGCGGGATGGGCAAGTTCGACCGGATCGTGGCCTTCGGCGAGGCGTTGCCGCGCCTGCGCCGTGCGCTGCGCCGCGATCTCGCCCTGCCCGGCATGCCGCGCGAGAAGGTGCTGGCGATCGTCGTGTCGCTGCTGTCGCAGACCCTGATTCGCGTCGGCAACGACACCTACACCCGCAGCAACGGCTCGTTCGGGCTGACCACGTTGCGCAACCGGCACTTCGAGCGGGCCAAGGCCGGCGGCGCGCGGCTGCGCTTCCGCGGCAAGAGCGGCCAGGCGCAGGACATCGCGCTCGACGACGCGCGGCTGTGCCGGCTCGTGCGCCGCTGCCAGCAGCTGCCGGGACAGGCGCTGTTCCAGTACCTGGACGAGGACGGCGAATGCCGCGGCGTGGACTCGGGCATGGTCAACGACTATCTGCGCGAGGCCATGGGCGAGGCGTTCACGGCGAAGGACTTCCGCACCTGGGGCGGCACGGCGCTGGCGTTCCGTCGGTTCGCCGCGCTGCCGCTGCCCACCGGGCGCAACGGCGGTCCGCCGAGCGAGCGGGCGCTGGCGCTGCAGGAGAAACAGGTCATCGCCGATGTCGCCGCCACGCTCGGCAATACGGTCTCGGTCTGCCGCAAGGCCTACGTGGACCCGGTGCTCTACCCGGCGTGGCGCGACGGCAGCCTGCAGCGCGCGGCCGCGAACGCGCGCGGACCGCGACAGTGGGAACAGGCGACGCTGGGCCTGCTGCGGCGCGCGCATCGTGCCGCGCGCAGACGCTGATCCGCCGCGCCGACGGGATTGGTTGTCGACGCAACTGTTGACATGCGCTGCAAGGCCGTGCTTTTCTCGACCCATGACGCAGCGCAACACCCGCCCCCAGACCCTCGCACGCACCGCCGCCGGTGACGGCCGGGTCCTCGCGTTCGCCGCGGGCACCGCGCTCCTTCTCGCCGTACTTCTTATTACCGTCCAATCAGGCGCGGGAACGGGGTTCGTGTAGAGCAAACGAACACCAAGGTCGAAAGAACCGAACCCCGCGCCGACAAGCGCGGGGTTTTTTGTTGCCGCCTCCCTGCCAGACCACCTTCCCGAGAGCACACAAATGTCCACGTCGATGCCCGCCCGCCGCACTGCCCGCACCGCCGCCCACGCGGCGTGCAGCGCGGCGCGGACGTCTCGACGCACCGCCTGCACCCGCGCCGCGACGGCGCGCAGGACGGCCGGATGGATCAGGGCGATGCCCTCGACCTCCGGCCGTCGTCGTATCCGGGCCCCGATCGCGGCGCCCGCCCCTTCCTCCCAACCCAGTGGACACGATCGCCCATGAGCACTGCACACCCCACCATCGCCATCGTCGGTTACGGCAGCCAGGGCCGCGCGCACGCGTTGAACCTGCGCGACTCCGGCTTCGACGTTGTCGTCGGCCTGCGCCCCGGCGGGCCGACCGAACAAAAGGCCAAGGCCGACGGCTTCGCGGTCAACGCGCCTGCCGATGCGGTGAAGGACGCCGATCTGGTCGCCGTGCTGACGCCGGACATGGTGCAGAAGCAGCTCTACGCCGACGTGCTGGCGCCGCACATGAAGCAAGGCGCGACACTGTTGTTCGCCCACGGCCTGAACGTGCACTACGGCATGATCGCCCCGCGCGACGACCTGGACGTGGTGCTGGTCGCGCCCAAGGGCCCGGGCGCGCTGGTGCGCCGTGAATACGAGATCGGCCGCGGCGTGCCGTGCATCTACGCGGTGCACCAGGACCGCAGCGGCAACGCGCAGGCCACCGCGCTGGCCTATGCCGCGGGCCTGGGCGGCGCGCGCGCCAACGTGATCGAGACCACGTTCAAGGAAGAGACCGAGACCGACCTGTTCGGCGAGCAGGCGGTGCTGTGCGGCGGCGCGTCGTCGCTGGTGCAGGCCGGATTCGAGACGCTGGTCGAGGCCGGCTACCAGCCCGAGATCGCCTATTACGAGGTGCTGCACGAGCTCAAGCTGATCGTCGACCTGTTCTACGAAGGCGGCATCACCCGCATGCTCGAGTTCATCTCCGAGACCGCGCAGTACGGCGACTACGTCAGCGGCCCGCGCGTGATCGACGCCGGCGTCAAGGCGCGCATGAAGGCGGTGCTGGCCGACATCCAGGACGGCACGTTCGCCAAGAACTGGGTCGCCGAGTACGAGGCCGGGCTGCCGAACTACAAGCGCTTCAAGCAGGCCGACTTCGACCATCCGATCGAGAAGGTCGGCCGCGAACTGCGCGCGAAGATGACCTGGCTGGGCGAGCAGGCCGACGCGGCGCAGGCGCCTGCCAAGGCGCAGAGCGAGGCTGCGTGATGAACGGCGCCCGCTGGCTGGTGCAGGCGCTGGAGGCCGAGGGGGTCGAGACGATCTTCGGGTATCCGGGCGGCGCGATCATGCCGTTCTACGACGCGCTGCACGGCGCGTCGTTGAAGCACGTGCTGGTCCGCCACGAACAGGGCGCGGCATTCGCCGCGAACGGGTTCGCGCGGGCCAGCGGGCGCGTGGGCGTCTGCGTGGCGACCTCCGGTCCGGGCGCCTCGAACCTGGTCACCGGCATCGCCGATGCGATGCTCGACTCGGTGCCGATGGTGATCGTCACCGGCCAGGTCGCCACGCCGCTGATGGGGACCGACGCGTTCCAGGAACTGGACGTGTTCGGCATGACGCTGCCGATCGTCAAGCACAGCTTCCTGGTGCGCAGCGTCGACGAACTGCCGCGCGCGGTCGCCGAGGCGTTCCGGCTCGCGCGTTCCGGTCGTCCCGGGCCGGTGCTGATCGACCTGCCCAAGGACGTGCAGGTCGGCGATGCGGCCCACCTGGGCGCGCACGTTCCCTCCACGGCCGACACGATGCCGGCCTGCGCCGATCATGCGCTGCACGAAGCGGCCGCGCTGATTTCGCAGGCCGAACGTCCGGTGGTCTACGGCGGCGGCGGCATCATCCTGGGCGATGCGCTGGAGGCGTTCCGCGAGTTCGCCGACCTGACCGCGATCCCGACCGTGCTGACGCTGCGCGGGCTCGGCGCGCTGGCGCCGTCGCACCCGGCGAACCTGGGCATGTTGGGCATGCACGGCACGCGCGCGGCCAACCTGGCGGTGCAGGAGGCCGACCTGCTGCTGGTCGTGGGCGCGCGCTTCGACGACCGCGCCACCGGCAAGCTGGCCGAGTTCGCCCCGCACGCGCGGATCGTGCACCTGGACGGCGACGGCTGCGAGATCGGCAAGCTGCGCGAGACCGATGTCGCGGTCTGCGGCGACGTCGCGGCCAGCCTGTCGCGCCTGGCCGCGCCGTGCGCGGCGCAGATGCAGGGCCGGCACGCGGCCGCGCGCGCGCAATGGCGTGCGCTGTGCGCGCAACGGCGTGAACGCTTCGCCGCGCGCTACGACGCGCCCGGCGACAAGGTGTATGCCCCGGCGCTGCTCAAGCGCCTGAGCGAGCTGGCGCCCGACGCCGTCGTCGCCTGCGACGTCGGCCAGCACCAGATGTGGGTCGCCCAGCACTGGCGCTTCGACCATCCGCGCAAGCACCTGACCAGCGGCGCGCTGGGCGCGATGGGCTTCGGCCTACCGGCCGCGATCGGCGCGCAGATCGAGGACCCGGCGCGGCGCGTGGTCTGCGTCAGCGGCGACGGCTCGTTCCTGATGAACGTGCAGGAGCTGGCGACGCTCAAGCGCTACCGGGTGCCGGTCAAGATCGTGCTGCTCGACAACCAGGCGCTGGGCATGGTGCGGCAGTGGCAGGAGCTGTTCTTCGAGCGCCGCTATTCGGAGATCGACCTGTCCGACAACCCCGACTTCGCGCAGGTCGCGCGCGCATTCGGCATCCAGGCGCTGTCGGTCGACCGCGCCGACGACGTCGAGGCCGCGCTGCAGGCGCTGCTCGACGCGCCGGGCCCGGCGCTGCTGCACGTCGCCATCGACACCGCCGCCAACGTCTGGCCGCTGGTACCGCCCAACCACAACAACGCGCAGATGCTCGACGCCGACGAGGTCACTTCGCTCGACGTCGGGACGCCGGCCGCACCCACCGCACACCCCGTCGCCACCTCTCCCAAGGAATCGAGCCATGCGTTACCAGTTTGAGATGACCCTGCGCCGCGCCGAAGGCGCACTGGTGCGGGTGCTGGGCACCACCGAACGCCGCGGCTTCCGGCCGCTGGCGTTCGAGGGCGCCGCGCGCGAGGACAGCGACCGCTGGAACCTGCGCATGACCGTCGAGGGCGATCGCGCGGCCGGCGCGCTGCAGGGCCAGCTCGCCAAGCTCTACGACTGCCTGTCGGTGGAGGTGCAGCCATGTCGCTGAACGCCACCGCCGAGGCCGCGACGGTCACGCCGATCGCCGACGCCGCCCATGCCCCCAGAGACCAGGTCTGGTTCGACGGCGCGCTGCACGACATCGACACGCTGCAGGCCGGGCTCACCACGCACGCGATGCACTACGGCAGCGGCGTGTTCGAGGGCATCCGCGCCTATGCCACGGCCGACGGCGCGGCGGTGTTCCGGCTGCCCGAGCACATGGAACGCATGCGCCAGGGCGCGGCGCTGCTGGGCATGGCCTTCGACCCGGCGCTCGCGACCGAGGCGGTGCTGGCGACGCTGCGCGCCAACCGCCACCGCGATGCCTACGTCCGCCCGCTGGCGTGGTTCGGCGAAGGCGGCTTCGGGCTCGACGTCGAGGGCCACACCGAGCACCTGATGGTCGCCACGACCGCGACCCGCGTGCACCTGGCGGGCACCCGCGCGCGCCTGGGCATCAGCACCTGGCGGCGCAACCCCGCCGACTCGCTGCCGCCGCTGAAGCTGTGCGGCGCCTACGTCAACTCGATCCTGGCCAAGCGGCAGAGCAAGTCGCGCGGCTTCGACGAGGCGCTGTTCACCGATGCCGACGGCTTCGTCGTCGAATGCACCGGCGCCAACGTCTTCCTGGTCAAGGACGGGCGCGTGACGTCGGTCGACCACCGCGACGCGCTGCCGGGCATCACCCGCGACACGCTGATCGCGCTGACCGGCGCGCAGGTGCGCGCGGTCACCGTGGCCGAACTGCTGGACGCCGACGAGGTGTTCGCCTGCGGCACCGCCGCCGAGGTCGCCCCGGTGCAGGCCATCGAGGACCGCAGCTACGGCGACAACCCGGTGACCCGCGAACTGGCCGAGCTCTACGGCCGCGTCGTCCGCGGCCAGGCCGAGACCGGCCGCGGCTGGCTGACGGCGGTCTGAGCATGTCCGAGCCCGACGTAGGCCGCGCCCCGCGTGCGACCGCCAGCGACGTGCTGGCGGCGCAGGCGCGGCTGCGCCGGCACCTCGACGCGACGCCGATCCACTATGCCGAGCGCTTCGGCTGCTGGCTGAAGCTGGAAAACCTGCAGCGCACCGGCTCGTACAAGGTGCGCGGCGCGCTCAACGCGTTGCTGGCCGCGCGCGAGCGCGGCGACGACCGCACGGTCATCGCCGCCTCGGCCGGCAACCACGCCCAGGGCATGGCCTGGGCCGCCTATCGGCTCGGCGTGCCGGCGATCACGGTGATGCCGCGCAACGCGCCGCAGACCAAGGTCGCCGGCGTCGCGCACTGGGGCGCCACGGTGCGCCTGCATGGCGACACCTACGACGAGGCCAAGGCGTTCGCGGCCGAACTGGCCGCCCAGAACGGCTTCCGCCTGCTGTCGGCGTTCGACGACATCGACGTGATCGCCGGCCAGGGCACGGTGGGCCTGGAGATCGCGGCCGCGCTGGTCCCCGACGTCGTCATCGTGCCGATCGGCGGCGGCGGCCTGGCGGCCGGTGTCGCGCTGGCGCTCAGGAGCCAGGGCGTGCGCATCGTCGGCGCCCAGGTCGAGGGCGTCGACGCGATGGCACGCGTGCTGCGCGGCGAGGACGGCCCGTTCTCGCCGGTCGCCACGCTCGCCGACGGCGTGCGCGTGGCGGACCCGGGCCAGCTGACCCGCGCACTGCTGGCCGACCTGCTCGACGACGTCGTCATCGTCCGCGAGGCCGAGCTGCGCGAGACGCTGGTCCGGCTGGCGCTCGAGGAGCACGTGATCGCCGAGGGCGCCGGCGCGCTGGCGCTGGCCGCGGGGCGACGCGTCGCCGGCCGCCGCAAGGTCGCGGTGGTCTCGGGCGGCAACGTGGATGCCGGCGTGCTGGCGCGCCTGCTGTCGGAGGTCAGGCCGCGGCCCCCGCGCAAGCCGCGGCGTCGCCAGCGCGCAGTCGAGCCGGTCGCCGTGATCGCGTCTCCGCCCGCACCGGTCGCCACCCCGCGGCGGCGCAACGATCTCGCCGCGCCCGCGCCGGCCGGAGGCGGCGAGCCGCGACTTCGACGCAGCCCCGCCGCCGCACAGCCCGACCGCACGCCACACCGCATTCCCGAGGAACTTCCCGCATGACCGCTCCCGACACGATCCGCATCTTCGACACCACGCTGCGCGACGGCGAGCAATCGCCCGGCTGCAGCATGTCGCCGCAGCAGAAGGTGGTGATGGCGCGCGCGCTCGCCGAGCTGGGCGTGGACATCATCGAGACCGGCTTTCCCGCCAGCTCCGAATCCGATCGCGAGGCCGCGCGGCTGATCGCCCGCGAAGTCCGCGACCCGACGCTCGCGGTGCTCTCGCGCTGCCTGCCGGCCGACATCGAGGCCTCGGCGCGCGCGCTCGAGGGCACGGCACGTCCGCGCATCCACGTCTTCGTTTCCACCAGCCCGCTGCACCGCGAGCACAAGCTGCGCATGAGCCGGCAGCAGGTGCTGGACATGGCCGCGACCAGCGTCGCGCACGCGCGTCGGCTGGTCGATGACGTGGAGTTCTCGACCGAGGACGGCACCCGCACCGAGGACGACTTCCTGGACGAGGTCATCGCCGCGGCGATCGCCAACGGCGCGACCACGATCAACGTGCCCGACACGCTGGGCTACGCGACGCCCGAGGAGAGCCGCGCGCTGTTCCAGCGGCTGATCGCCACGGTCCCCGGCGCGCGCGACGTGATCTTCAGCGCGCACTGCCACAACGACCTGGGCCTAGCGGTCGCCAACTCGCTGGCCGCGATCGAGGGCGGCGCGCGCCAGGTCGAGTGCACGATCAACGGCATCGGCGAGCGCGCCGGCAACTGCGCCGTCGAGGAACTGGCGATGGCGCTGAAGGTGCGCAACGCGTTCTACGGCGTCGACACCCGGCTCGACACCCGCCGCCTGGTGCCGACCTCGCAGCTGCTGCGCCGCCTGACCGGGATGAGCGTGCAGCGCAACAAGGCGATCGTCGGCGAGAACGCGTTCGCGCACGAGTCGGGCATCCACCAGCACGGCATGCTGCGCCACCGCGGCACCTACGAGATCATGAATCCCTCCGACGTCGGCTGGCCCGATTCGAAGCTGGTGCTGGGCCGCCACAGCGGCCGCGCCGCGGTCGGCCACCGCCTGCGCGCGCTCGGCTACACGCTCGAGGACGCGCAGCTCGACCAGGTGTTCGCTGCGTTCAAGGCGCTGTGCGAGCGCCAGCGCGTGGTCGACGACGACGACCTGGAAGCGCTGATGCACGGCGACGTGCACGGCCAGGGCTGGCGTCTGGCGTCGATGACGATCAGCGACCGGGGCCAGCGCGCGAGCGCGGTGATCGAGCTGTCCGACCCCGACGGCAACAAGGTCAGCGAAAGCGCACTCGGCGACGGCCCGGTCGACGCGCTGTTCGCCGCGCTGGCCTCGGCGACCGGCGTCGAGCTGTCGCTGGAGAGCTATCAGGTGCACAGTGTCGGCATCGGGCGCGACGCGCGCGGCGAGGCCAGCGTCAGCGTGCGCCACGGCGAGGACATCTTCGACGGCAGCGGCACCAGCCGCGACATCATCGAGGCCAGCGCGCTGGCCTGGCTCGACGTCGCCAACCGGATCCTGCGCGGCCGCGCCGCGACCGCACCCGCGCCGCAACAGGCCGTCCACGCCTGAGCGCCCCCGTTCCCGTAGGCGCGCTCGCGCGATGACGCTTTCCGGCAATCCCATCGCGCGCAAGCGCGCTCCTACAAACAAGACAAGAACCAGCATGACCGCCAGTCCACCCAAAACCCTCTTCGACAAGCTGTGGGACGCGCACGTCGTGATCCCCGAGACCGACGCCGCGCCCGCCGTGCTCTACATCGACCTGCACCTGATCCACGAGGTCACGTCCCCGCAGGCGTTCACCGAGTTGCGCGCCCGCGGCCTGTCCCCGCGCCGCCCCGACCGTACCAAGGCGACGATGGACCACTCCACGCCGACGCTGCCGGCCGGTCCCGACGGCCGCCTGCCCTACGCCACACCCGCCGCCGAGAAGCAGGTCGAGACGCTGGCTGCCAACTGCGCGCAGTTCGGCATCGAGCTGTTCGACATGGCCTCCGACCAGCGCGGCATCGTCCACGTGATCGCGCCCGAGCAGGGCTTCACCCAGCCGGGCATGACCATCGTCTGCGGCGACAGCCACACCTCCACCCACGGCGCGTTCGGCGCGCTCGCCTTCGGCATCGGCACCAGCGAGGTCGGCAACGTGCTGGCCACGCAGTGCCTGCTGCAACGGCGCCCCCGCACGATGGCGATCACGGTCGACGGCGAACTCGCCCCGGGCGTCGGTGCCAAGGACGTGACCCTGCACGCGATCGGCGTGATCGGCGTCAACGGCGGCACCGGCCACGTCATCGAGTATCGCGGCTCGACGATCGAGGCGATGGACATGGAGCAGCGCATGACCCTGTGCAACATGTCGATCGAGGCCGGTGCGCGCGCCGGCATGGTCGCGCCCGACGACACCACGTTCGACTGGATCGCGCGCACGCCGCGCGGGCCCAAGGGCGCGGACTTCGACGCCGCGGTCGCACGCTGGCGCGAACTGCGCAGCGACCCGGGCGCGACGTTCGACGTCGAGGTGCGCATCGACGCGGCCGACATCCGCCCGACACTGACCTGGGGCACGCACCCGGGCACGGCGATCGGCGTCGACGTGCCGGTGCCCGAGGCGTCCGATGCCGCCGAGCGCAAGGGCCAGGACTACATGCGCGTTGCCGCCGGACGCCCGCTGGCCGGCATGCCGGTCGACGTGGTGTTCGTGGGCTCGTGCACCAACGGCCGCTTGCGCGACATGCGCGAGGTCGCGCAGGTGCTGCAGGGCCGCCGCGTCGCGGCCGGCGTGCGCATGCTCGTGGTGCCGGGCTCTGAGATCGTCAAGCGCGAGGCCGAGGCCGAGGGCATCGACGCGATCGTGCGCGCGGCCGGCGCCGAATGGCGCGAGCCCGGCTGCTCGATGTGCATCGCGATGAACGGCGACCTGGTCGCACCCGGCCAACTGGCCGTGAGCACCAGCAACCGCAATTTCGAAGGTCGCCAGGGGCCCGGCGCGCGCACGCTGCTGGCTTCGCCGGCGACCGCCGCCTGGGCCGCGGTGCGCGGCGTCGTCGCCGATCCGCGCGAGCTGTTCGACGATCGCCGGGCGGTGGCGTGATGCGCGCGTACCGACCGCCAAGCCTTGCAGACGACACGGGACGGACGCGGGCGATCCCGCCGGCACGCCGTGCGCCCGTCGCCTTCGCCCCACGCCTTAAATCCGCGCCCCCCCGCGTCACGCCAGGGTCCATCACATGACTTCGAACACCCGGATCGTCTCGGCCAGCGTCGTGCTGGCCCAGACCAACATCGATACCGACCAGATCATCCCCGCCCGCTTCCTGTCGACGACCGAGCGCCAGGGCCTGGGCCGGCACGCCTTCAACGATTGGCGCTGGCGCGAGGATGGCGCGCCCAACCCCGATTTCGCATTCAACCAGCCGCGCAACGCCGGCCGCGAGATCCTGCTGGCCGGGCGCAACTTCGGCTGCGGCTCCTCGCGCGAGCATGCGCCGTGGGCGCTGCGCGACCTGGGGCTGCGCGTGGTCGTGAGCAGCGAGATCGCCGACATCTTCCGCAACAACGCGCTCAAGAACGGCCTGCTGGCGGTCGTGCTGCCCGAGGCGGTCGTGCAGGACCTGATGTCGCGGCCCGACGACGTGCTGGAGGTCGACATCGCGGCGCGCGAGCTGCGCACGCCCCGCGGCGCCGTCCATCCCTTCCCGCTCGACGCGTTCGCGCGCACCTGCCTGCTCGAGGGCGTCGACGAGATGGGCTACCTGCTGGCGCGCAGCGCCGAGATCCGATCCTACGAGGAGCGCCACCATGCACGCTGACATCGTCGTACTGCCGGGCGACGGCATCGGCCCGGAAGTGACCGCAGCCGCGGTCGAAGTGCTGCAGGCGGTCGCCGACCGCTTCGGCCACCGTTTCTCGCTGCACGAGCACCTGATCGGTGGCGCCGCGATCGACGCGACCGGCCACCCGCTGCCCGACGCCACGCTGGCCGCCGCGCGCGATGCCGACGCGGTGCTGCTGGGCGCGGTCGGCGGGCCCAAGTGGTCGGCGCCCGACGCGCCGGTGCGGCCCGAGCAGGGCCTGCTGGCGATCCGCAAGGCGCTCGGCCTGTACGCGAACCTGCGTCCGGTGCGCCCGCACGCCGCGGCCGTCGGCGCCTCGCCGATCAAGTCGCATCTGCTGGCCGGCGTCGACCTGCTGGTCGTGCGCGAGCTCACCGGCGGCATCTACTTCGGCGACAAGACGCGCAGCGCCGAGGACGCCACCGACCTGTGCCGGTACTCGGTGGAGGAAGTCGAGCGCGTCGTGCGGCGCGCCTGCCTGCTGGCGCGCGGACGCCGCGGCCACGTGACCTCGGTCGACAAGGCCAACGTGCTCGAGACCTCGCGGCTGTGGCGCGAGGTCGCCACCCGCGTGGCGCGCGACGAGTTCCCCGACGTGACGCTCGAGCACCAGCTGGTCGACTCGATGGCGATGCATCTGCTGGCCAAGCCGCGCGCGTTTGATGTGATCGTGACCGAGAACATGTTCGGCGACATCCTGACCGACGAGGCTTCGATGCTCGCCGGCTCGCTTGGCCTGCTGCCGTCGGCGTCGCTGGGCGAGGGCTGCGTGGGCGCCGACGGTTCGACTTCGACGGACCGCGCCAAAGGCCTCTTCGAGCCGATCCACGGCTCGGCGCCCGACATCGCCGGTCGCGGCATCGCCAACCCGGTCGGCACGATCCTCAGCGCCGCGCTGCTGCTGCGCTACTCGCTGGGCCTGTCGCAGGAAGCGGCCTGCATCGAACAGGCCGTGGACGCGGCGCTCGATGCCGGCGTGTTCACCGCCGACCTCGCCCCGCACGACGGTGCCCGCTCGACCCGCGAGGCCACCGACGCGATCGTGGAGCGGCTCGCCCTGTCCAGCGAACAGGCTGCATGACCGGCGGCGACGGCACCCCGGCCGGGCTCGGGGACTTCCTGCGCACGGTCGCCGCGCGCGATCCGCACCAGCCTGAGTTCCTGCAGGCGGTGCGCGAGGTCATGACCAGCCTGTGGCCGTTCCTGGACCGCCACCCGCACTACCGCGACCAGGCGCTGCTCGAGCGCTTGGTCGAACCCGAGCGCGTCGTGCAGTTCCGCGTGCCGTGGGTCGACGACCACGGCCGCGTCCGGGTCAACCGCGCCTGGCGCGTGCAGCACAGCGCGGCGATCGGCCCGTTCAAGGGCGGCATGCGCTTCCACCCTTCCGTGAACCTGTCGATCCTGAAGTTCCTGGCGTTCGAACAGACCTTCAAGAACGCGCTCACGACGCTGCCGATGGGCGGCGGCAAGGGCGGCGCCGACTTCGACCCCAAGGGCCGCAGCGACGGCGAGGTGATGCGCTTCTGCCAGGCGCTCGTCGCCGAGCTCCATCGTCATCTGGGCCCCGACACCGACGTGCCGGCCGGCGACATCGGCGTGGGCGCGCGCGAGATCGGTTTCATGGCCGGCTACCTCAAGAAGCTCGCCAACCATGCCGGCTGCGTGTTCACCGGCAAGGGCCTGAGCTACGGCGGCAGCCTGATGCGGCCCGAGGCCACCGGCTACGGCACCGTCTACTTCGTCGAGCAGATGCTGCACCACGCGCGCCGCGACACCGACGGCGCGCGTGTGCTGATCTCGGGCGCGGGCAACGTCGCGCAGTACGCCGCGCTCAAGGCCATCGAGCTCGGCGGCCGGGTGCTGACCTTCTCCGACTCGGGCGGCACGCTGTACGCGAAGGACGGCTTCGACGGCGATGCGGTCGAAGAACTCATGGCGCTGAAGAACCAGCGCCGCGGCCGGCTGGCCGAGCTCGCCGACGACCCGCGCTTCGAGTACCTCGAAGGCCGGCGCCCCTGGCACGTCCCGGCCGAGATCGCCCTGCCCTGCGCGACCCAGAACGAGCTCGACGAGCGCGATGCGCGCACGCTGATCGACAACGGCGTGCTGTGCGTGGCCGAAGGCGCGAACATGCCGTGCACGCTCGAGGCGATCGACGCGTTCCAGGCCGCGGGCACGCTGTACGCGCCCGGCAAGGCCAGCAACGCCGGCGGCGTGGCGACCTCGGGCCTGGAGATGAGCCAGAACGCGCTGCGCCTGTCCTGGCACCACGCCGAGGTCGACGAGCGCCTGCACGCGATCATGAAGGACATCCACGGCCATTGCGTCCGCCACGGCAAGCGCGCCGACGGCCGCGTGGACTACGTCGCCGGCGCCAACATCGCCGGCTTCATCAAGGTCGCCGACGCCATGCTCGCCCAGGGCGTCATCTAAACCCCTTCCTCCCGCCGCCACCGTCGGCGCCCGCCGACTCCAGCCACGCCCATGTCCGACTATCGCTCCCGTACTTCCACCCATGGCCGCAACATGGCCGGCGCCCGCGCCCTGTGGCGCGCGACCGGCATGACCGACGGCGACTTCCACAAGCCGATCGTCGCGATCGCCAATTCGTTCACCCAGTTCGTGCCCGGCCACGTGCACCTCAAGGACATGGGCCAACTGGTCGCGCGCGAGATCGAGCGCGTGGGCGGCGTGGCCAAGGAGTTCAACACCATCGCCGTGGACGACGGCATCGCGATGGGCCACGACGGCATGCTGTACTCGTTGCCCAGCCGCGAATTGATCGCCGACGCGGTCGAGTACATGGTCAACGCGCACTGCGCCGACGCACTGGTGTGCATCTCCAACTGCGACAAGATCACCCCGGGCATGCTGATGGCCGCGCTGCGGCTCGACATCCCGGTGGTGTTCGTCTCGGGCGGGCCGATGGAGGCCGGCAAGACGAAGCTCGCCGACCACAAGCTCGATCTGGTCGACGCGATGGTGCTGGCCGCCAACCCCGCCGCCACCGACGAGCAGGTCGCCGCGGTCGAGCGCAGCGCATGCCCGACCTGCGGCTCGTGCTCGGGCATGTTCACCGCCAACTCGATGAACTGCCTGACCGAGGCGCTGGGCCTGTCCCTGCCCGGCAACGGCACGTTGCTGGCCACCCACGCCGATCGCGAGCGGCTGTTCCTGCAGGCCGCGCGCACCGCCGTCGAGCTGTGCCACCGCTGGTACGGCGCCGAGGACCCGACCGCGCTGCCGCGCGGCATCGCCACGTTCGAGGCGTTCGAGAACGCGATGACGCTCGACATCGCGATGGGCGGCTCGACCAACACCATCCTGCACCTGCTCGCCGCCGCCCAGGAGGCGGGCGTCGACTTCACGATGGCCGACATCGACCGGCTCTCGCGCCGAGTGCCGCAGCTGTGCAAGGTCGCGCCCAACTCGCCCGACTACCACGTCGAGGACGTGCACCGCGCCGGCGGGGTGCCGGCGATCCTGGCCGAACTCGCGCGCGGCGGCCTGCTGCACACCGATGTCGCGACCGTGCACGCCAGGACGCTGGGGGATGCGCTCGCGGCGTGGGACGTCGCCACCGTGCAGGACGACGCGGTGCACACGTTCTTCCGCGCCGGCCCGGCCGGCATCCCCACGCAGACCGCTTTCATCCAGGCCACGCGCTGGCCCACGCTGGACCTCGACCGCGCCGGGGGCTGCATCCGCGACCTCGCGCACGCCTACTCGCAGGAAGGCGGCCTGGCCGTGCTCACCGGCAACCTTGCCGCCGACGGCTGCGTGGTCAAGACCGCCGGCGTCGACGCCGCGATCCACGTGTTCGAGGGTCCGGCGCGCGTGTACGAGAGCCAGGACGCCGCGGTCGCCGGCATCCTCGGCGACGAAGTCCAGCCCGGCGAGGTCGTCGTGATCCGCTACGAGGGCCCCAAGGGCGGCCCCGGCATGCAGGAGATGCTGTATCCGACGAGCTACCTGAAGTCCAAGGGGCTGGGCAAGCGCTGCGCGCTGCTGACCGACGGCCGCTTCTCGGGCGGTACCTCCGGCCTGTCGATCGGCCACGTTTCGCCCGAGGCCGCCGCCGGCGGGACGATCGGCCTGGTCCGCGACGGCGACCGCATCCGCATCGACATCCCGGGGCGCGCCATCGACCTTCTCGTCGACCCCGCCGAACTCGACGCCCGCCGCGCCGCGCAGCAGTCGGCCGGCTGGAAGCCCGCCCAGCCGCGTCCCCGCAAGGTCACCGCAGCGCTGAAGGCCTATGCACTGCTGGCGACCAGCGCGGACAAGGGCGCGGTCCGTAATCTCTCCCTGCTCGGCGACTGAACGCCGGTGGGCTCGGCTGGCGTATCCGCTTGACCAGGGCCCTCGATGAAAGTGTAATTACGTTCGTAATAACCTCTGGCCACTGCCATGACCATGCTCAAGCTCACCCGCATCGGCAATTCGGTCGGCGTCGTGTTGCCGAAAGACATTCTCTCCCGGCTCAATCTCGAAGCGGGCGATGCCCTCTACCTCAGCGAATCTCCTGACGGTTATCGCCTTTCGCCCTACGACCCCGAGTTCGAGCGGCAGATGGAGGTCGCGCGCAAGGTGATGAAGCGGCGTCGGGCGGCGCTCCGGGAACTGGCGAAGTGAGCGATTGGCTCTGGCTGAGCCGCGAGTTGATCACCGCCATGCACGAAGACCAGCTAGCCGAACATGGCGGGGGCGTGGGCATTCGCGATCCGGGCCTTCTCGACACCGCCCTCGCCAAACCGCAGCAGCGCCTGGCCTACGGAAATCCATCTCCTGACCTGGCCGCACTCGCCGCCGCCTATGCCCACGGGATCGCACGGCTTCATCCATTTATCGATGGCAACAAGCGCACGTCCCTCGTCGCCGCGGAAACCTTCATCGATCTGCACGGCCACCGGCTGGACGCGAGCGACGCCGACTGCGTACAGGTCTGGTTGCAAGTGGCTTCCGGCGATCTCGACGAGGCCACGCTCGCCGGATGGTTGCGCGACCGGCTGCGGCGCATGGATGCCTGATAGGGCGGCGGCCCGGCGTATGTCTTGACGCGTTGCGTCCCTCGCCATCGTTGCGCAAGGCTGTTGCCCGGCACCGAGCCAAGTCGCAGTGCGCCTCGTGCGCGATGCGTGCTCACGGCGCCGCAGGTTGTTCAAGACTGTTCTCCGGCGCCCATCGTCACCCATGATGACGTTCCCGATGTGATAGAGAGAGGCGATGAAGAGCTGGTTGCTGTTGGCGGTCGCCATCGTCGGCGAAGTCGTCGCGACGTCCGCGCTGAAGTCCAGCGAGGGATTCACCCGGCCGATTCCGTCCGCGATCGTGGTGGTCGGCTACGGGCTCGCGTTCTATGCCCTGTCGCTGGCGCTCAAGTCGATTCCGGTCGGTATCGCGTATGCCGTCTGGGCAGGGCTCGGCATCGTGCTCGTGACCGCGATCGCCTGGATCTTCCACGGCCAGAAGCTCGATCCTTGGGGCTTCGTCGGCATGGGCCTCATCGTCAGCGGCGTTGCCGTGCTGAACCTGCTCTCGAAGACCAGTGCGCACTGATGCCACAGCCGCGCCCTGCAGCGCTGTCTGCACGCCGATCGCATGCTTGCGCCTCATGTCCGATCTCTGCGACGTGCGGCCCGCGGGACCATGATGGGGGCGGCGCACCCATTCCGGTCGGCATGGGCGTCCGCCGGTAGCCAGTCGCAGCGATGCCGACGCCGTGCCGCCACCTCGCATCTTTCTACGCCGCCGCCCTGTCCCATGGCCTGGCCGTGACCGGGGCCTCGCAAGGCTGGTCGATCGCGAAGTGCGTCTTCCATTTCGACGGCCGTCTGCCACGCGGCCTCCGCGCTGCAGCGCGACACGCCTCTCCCCCGGTTTCGTACTACGCTGTCGCCAAGGCGCCGCACACGCCCGCCGAGACGGGCCTGTACTGCACCGAATGCGGGATCGGCCTGTCCTTTCCCGACAGTCATGGCTGACGAACGATTCGGATGCCATTCGCACCTGATGCGCGAGCCTGGACATCGGCATGCAAACCCTCAGCCGCCGCGCGTTCATCACGGCCATCGCAGCAGGCGCGATCGTGTCGGCCTCGCCCGGCGCCCGCGCCCATCAAGGACCACAGCCCATGTACGGATTGATCGGAAAGATGACCCTGGCCCCGGGCCAGCGAGACCTCGTGATTGCTGCGCTGCTCGAAGGAACCCGGGAAATGCCAGGTTGCCTGAGCTATATCGTGGCGCAGGATCCGAGCGACGAGAATCCGGTCTGGATTACCGAGGTCTGGGACAGCAAGGAACGCCACGAAGCGTCGCTCACGCTGTCCGCCGTGCAGCAGGCCATCGCGAAGGCCCGACCCCACGTCACCGGTTTCGGCGAGCGCTTCGAGACGACACCGGTCGGCGGCTACGGGTTGTAGCCAATGGCTTAACCAGGAACTCGAGGGCCTGCCTGATTGAAAAGCCGGTGTGCCTTTGACGCCGTTATACCTTCGTTCGCACTGGTACAACTCACACGCCCGTGTCCGTCTCGGATAACGCAGACAGTTTCCGCACAGCTCTCTTCATTAGAATCCGGCAAGGTGTTGATGCGGCGTAATATTTGGCCTCTCCTCACTGTTCATATCATGACCGATACCCCGTGCAACACCGCGTTTAGGCGGTCCGATAGGCGTTAGGCCACACAGGAAACCTCATGGTTAACATCCGCAGTCCACTTCTTGTCATTGCAGCAGGTCTAAGCGCGCTCGCTGCCTTGCTGCATCTGGCATGTATCGCTGTTGGTGCTCCTGGGTATCGTTTGCTCGGCGCGGGAGAGGGAATGGCCCAGATGGCTTTGTCCGGACATCGGTACCCAACTGTAATCACATCGGTTATAGCTGCCGTTTTGCTTGCTTGGTCAATGTACGCTCTTTCCGGCTCGGGACTTATCCGTCGACTCCCTTTTCTTCGTCCTGCTTTAATTGCAATTACTGCCGTCTATTTGCTACGGGGAGTTGCTTTTCTCCCTCTCATGGCGCACTTTCCAGGCAATAGCATGACTTTTTGGTACGTTAGCTCGGCCATTTGCTTGTTCTTTAGCGTTGTCCACGCCCTTGGACTTCGTCAAGCTTGGTCAAATTTATGAGGCGGGTGTGGCCTAACAATTCATTCAAGCCGACGCCGCTTCGCGGCGCGGCTTGACTCAGGCGTTAGGTGCGGAAGAAAGGATGTCGTACCCCATGAGAAGCAAAGTTCGGATTGTTCGCCTTCTTGCCGCAGTCACAATCTTTTTTGGCGCGTTGTTCTACACCGCCGGGGCAGCCCTTAAGCCCGGCTACTCACAGATCAGCCACTTCATCAGTGAACTCAACGCCAGTGGCACGCCTTGGGCAACGGCGCTTGGTCTGTTTGGCTTTATACCCCTCGGCGCGCTTTTTTCCGCCTTTCTTGTTGCAGCCTGGCCAATCACGCATGTTCGTGGCATCAGTCGTGCCGGGTTGTGGCTGCTTTGGTCTCAGCCAATCGCCTTTATCGGGGCTGCGCTTGTCCCTTGTGACGCAGGCTGTCCCATCGGCGGTTCTCCATCTCAAGTAGCGCACGACTTCCTCGGCCTTATCACCTATTTTTCCGGGGCACTTGCCTTTGTCCTTCTGGCATTTTCACCCGCGCTCACGGCACGCTGGCGCACACTCCTTGTCGCAGCCGGCTGCATGTGGTTCTTTCTGTTCGCGCTCATGCTTCAACCAGAGCTTGCTCAAGTTCGCGGCCTGCTTCAGCGGCTGGCTGACACTCTCCTCGCAGTCGTTATTCTCATCGTCGCATGGTGCATGGTTCCCGGCACCGCCTCATCCGCACCTAACAATTCACTCGAGCCGAACCGGCTTCGCCGGCCGGCTTAATTAAGGCGTTAGGCCACATGGAAACATTTCGGACATTCGGATAACTAGGGAGAGATCCATGGAATTACTAGTTGCTCTCGCTGCTCTCGCCATCACACTTTGGCAATTGAAGCTGCAGCGCGACGAGATCCGCGCCAATAGTCAGATCAATTCTCTTATTCATGTCGCACGACTCCTCTCAGAGAAGATTGAACATCACGAACGAATCATTGGCTCGCTAAAGTCCAAGAAGGCCGATTGGACAGGCCATGCGCATCGCGTCAACCGCGAGTTAAGGCCAATGCTTGCTCAAGTCAATGCAAAACTTTTAGATTCGATCGAAGCGAAGCTTCCTGCGTTAGATCCAGCCACCCTTAGGCAAGCACTCAAGCTCAATGATGATCAGAATGCAGCCTAACAATTCATTCAAGCCGATACGCTTCGCGGCGCGGCTTAATAAGGCATTAGCTCTCATGAAACCAATCGCTGCAGCTGCGCTCTCGGCACTGTCGTTCGGCACCATCGGATGGTTCGCCGGTCTCAGCGTCGGCTTCGCCGGGCCAATCTCGTTCCTTGCTCTTGGCGCAGCAGGATCTTTCTTTGGCCTACTGTTATTCACGTTTGGCGCAAAAGCGCTCTGGCTTCCTGCTGGTGGCTTGATGGTCGGGATTGCGCTTGTGCTAGCGGCACAGCTGATGATCCCCGCCAAATTTGAAGCCTTTTACTATCTCTATGTTCCGATTTTGGCATCGGTAGTGATCACACCAAGTGTCAGCATAGTTCTCCATCTATTCCCGGCGCTGCGCGATCGCGTCTTCGGAAATCCGAGGACCGCAATCGATGGTGAGATCTAACAATTCATCCAAACCGAGGCCGCTCCGCGGCGTGGCTTAGCTCAGGCGTTGACGATGCCCTGCTTCCAGTAGCAGGCCTTTAAGGCCCAGATTCATCGCGGCGGCACCGCGATCGGCCTCTGCGGTATGGTGCGATCCACCCCGGTTCGAGGATCACCGCGATGCCATGGATTCCGTTGCTGCTGGCCGCCGCGCTCGGCGTCACCGCAGAGGAGCCCGCACCCGTCGACTGCAGCGTGGATCGCGATGCGATGCTGGCCCTGTCGATCGACGCGTTCGACCAGGACATCGATGGTGGATGGCGCCCGCTGGGCGAAGGCCGCGGCTGCCATCTCGCCGCCGCCGACCTGATCGCCGAATACCGCCGGGTGCATCGGCCTGAGGGGCGCAACCTGCTCGACTGGCACGAGGCGCAGCTGCGTGCGAAAGCCGGCCAAACGACCGAAGCGATCGCGCTCATGCGCCGATCCATACGCGAAGTCGATGGCGAGTTGACGGGCTGGAACGCCTATGTCGCGGGCAGCATCGCCTTCCTGGAACGTGACCGGGCCGCGCTGCAGGCGGCGCGCGAGACGCTGTCGACCGTGGCGCCGCCGCCCGGACTGCAGTCGCCCGCCGGCGCCGTGACGGTCCAGGGGCCGGACGGCAAGCCCATCGAGATCCCGTGGCCACCGAACCTGGACGTACTGGAGGCGTTCGAGCGCTGTTTCGACGCGAGCTACCAACAGGCCTACGAGAGCCCGCGGTGCCGCGGTCAGGCGCCGTAGCGGCAATCGATACAGCCGATCGGCCGCGGATCCAATTGCGTATGCGAGACGCCGTCCGAGGGGCCGTGCGGCCATAATCCCGGCATGCCCCTCCGTCGCCACCCCGTCCAACGAGCGATCGCCGCGGCGCTGGTCGCCGCCGGCCTGGTGCTGCTTGGGCTGAGCCACGTGCGCTACGGGCTGGCGGCGCAGTCGGGCAGCGTGATGCTCAGCATCCTGCCGCTGCTGTTCGCTGGCCTGCTGCTCGGCCGGCGCGGGCTGTGGGCGACGGCGGCGGCGTACCTGGCGATCCTGCTGCTCGGCGCCTGGGCCGACCTGCAACACCAGGTGCCGAACGCCGACGAATGGCGCGAAATCGCCTCGCACCTGCTGCAGCCGGTGCTGGCCAACGCGATCGTCGCGCTGATCCTCGACCGGCTGATCCTCAAGTCGGACGTCGCCGCGCGCCGCAACCGCGAGCTGACACTGATTTGCCGCCAACTGGAACTCGAGATCCGCGACAAGGAGGCGTCGCAGGCGCAGCTGCTGCAGTCCCAGCGCATCGACGCGCTCGGCAAGCTGGCGAGCAACGTCGCGCACGACTTCAACAACCTGCTGGGCGTGGTGCTGGGCTTCGCGCAGCGCGGGCTGGGCCATCGCGGGATCGACGAGGAGACGCGACACTGCCTGCAGCGCATCGAGGCGGCGACGCGACGCGGTCGCGGGCTGACGTCGAAGCTGCTGACACTCGCCCGCAACGATGCCGCGGTGCGCGAGACCTTCGATGCGAACGAGGTCCTGCGCGAGTTGCAGCCGGTGCTGCATTCGATTGCCGGCCCCGGCGTGGAGACGCGGGCGGCGCTGTGCGGCGACGCGGCCTGGATCCGCATGGACCGCGCGGAGTTCGAGGCCGCGGTGCTCAACCTGGCCAAGAACGCGGTCGATGCCATGCCTGGCGGCGGACGGCTGGCACTGGCGACCGAGATCCAGGGCGAGGCGGTCCACGTGCGGCTGGAAGACACCGGCCACGGCATGTCGGCGCAGACGCGGGCGCGGATCTTCGAGCCGTTCTTCACCACCAAGCCGCGCGAGCGCGGCTCGGGCATCGGCCTGGCGATGGTGCACCGGATCGTGACCGAGGCCGGCGGCACGATCGACTGCGACAGCGCACCGGGCGCAGGCACGCGGTTCGTCGTGCGATTGCCGCTGCAGATCGTGCCGTCCGACCGGGCGGCGGCATAGCGGCGCGGTTCACTCGGCCGTGCGCCCGTCCCCGAGCCGCGCGCGGGCGCGCGCGACGACCGCCGCGTAGTCGCCCTCGTCGGCACGGCGCTCGCGCGTGGCCCACAGCAGGCACAGCAGGCCGGCGAGGCTCGCCGCCAGCCAGATCCAGTCGCGGCGGTACCACGGCACCGGGCGCTGGAAGCGCAATGTCACCGGGGCCGACCAGTCGCCGTCGAGATAACGCGCCTGCGCCTCAAACCGCAGCTCGCCCCACGGCACGTCGGGCAACAGCAGGCTGCGGCCTGGCCCGGCCTCCACCCAGTCCGCGCCCTCGCCGACGCGATAGCGCACGCGGGTGCGCCCGGGATCGGCCAGCCCGATGACGCCGACCACGATCTCCAGGTTGGCTGCGTCCACGCCGATCTCGGGCAGGTCGAACGGGTCGAGCGCGCGGCCCGACAGCGTCACGCGATCGACGTACGGCGTCGGCGGCCGGCGGGCGGCCGGCTCGAAGCGCGATGGTTCGACCAGCGCGAACCCGCGGATCATCGCGAACAGGTGCCGGCCGTTGGCATCGGTCCGGCAGGCCGAGACGGTACCGCCGTTGAACTCCACCGGGTCGAGCCCGTCGGCGGTGCCGATGGTGGTCAGGCGCGGGCCGGCCGCACCGATCGGGCGCGACAGCAGCACCGACAGGCCGCGGTTGCCGGCCAGCCACAGCCGACCGTCGGGGTCGGGCAGGATGCACGACACGGTGTCATCGAAGAGGCCGTCGGCCGTGGTGTAGCGCTGCACCTTGCCATCGCGGACGTGGACCAGGCCACCGCCGTAGGTGCCGATCCACAGCCCGTCGTCGTCCTCGTGGAGCGCGCGCGCAAACGCCGGCACGCCCTGCTCGGCGGTCCACCGCTCCACGACGGCATCGCCTACCAGCCGGAATGCGCCGCGGTCGCCGACGAACCAGACGCCGCCGGCGCGGGCGTCGACCATCCTGACGATGCTCATGCCCGAGAACGCGGCGACCGGCCGAGCATCGCGCACAGTGCCGTCCTCGTCCACCTGCAGCCGATAAACGTCGCGCAGCGTCGCCGCCCACCAGTCGCCGCCGCGCGAACGCCAGATCCCCAGCATCGCCTCGCCCGGCCAGTGCCAGACGCGCTCCAGGCGCCCATCGCGGACCCGGCCGAGCCCAGCGTTCGAGGTGCCGATCCACAGCGCATCTGTCGCCGGGTCGCGGAACAGGCTGGAGATGCAGGCATCGTCGAGCACCGCCTCGACCGCCAGCCGGCGTGTGCCGCCATCCGCGCGTCGATGCCACAGCCCCGCGCAGCCGAAGCCCATCCACAGCCCGCCACGGCCGTCGTCCTCGACCACCCGGCCGGGGGCCCGCCCGCCGAGGCCGGGTGCGTGCAGCATCGCCACGCGCGCGGACCGCATCCGCCACAGGCCCTGGCCGGTGGTGCCGATCCAGGTGTTGCCCGCATCGTCGAGATGCAGGACGCGCGCATGCAGCGACTCGGCGCCCTGCACCGGCACCTCGCGCCCATCGGCCGCGAGCAGGCGCAGCCCCGACGCCTCGTCCGACACGTGCACACGGCCGTCATTGGAAGGCACCAGTTGGGTCTCGAGCGGCAGGTCGCGCCGGATCAGGGTCCACGCGCCGGTCGAGGGCCGAAAGCGGTACAGCGCACGATCGCTGAGCAGGAGCCACAGCAGATCCGGCGCCGACGCCATCCGGCGAACGACCGCGCGTCCGTCGGGCAACGGCACACGGACGCTGTCGGTCGCCGTCAGCCGCCACAGTCCGTCCCGGCCACCGGCATAGAGCACGCCCTCGCCCATCGGCGCGGCCCAGTCGAACGCGTTGTAGGCATCCACCTGGACCCGGGCCTGCAGCGTCGCGGTGTCGATCCGGAACACGCCCTGGGTGCTCAGCGCCCACACCGCGCCGTCGCCATCGGGATACAGGGCGTTGACCTGGCAGCGTTCCCCGCACACCGGCAACTGCCGGAAGCGGCCGCGCTCGAGCAGGCCGATCCCCGCATCCTGCGTCCCGATCCACAGCCGGCCGTACGCATCCTCGTGCAGTGCGAGGACCCGGTTGCTCGGCGGCCCGTCGTCGCCCGACGCACCCGGGTCGTGCGCATCGGCGCCGTAGAGGCGGAACTCACGCCCATCGAAACGCACCAGCCCGCCGAACGTCCCCAGCCACAGGAACCCGTCGCGGGTCTGCAGCATCGCGTTCACGCTGGCCTGCGGCAGCCCCTGCTCGTCCCCGTAGTGGCGCAGGGTGTTGCGGTAATCGGGATCGAGGCGGTCCTCGACAGGTACGGCTGCGGCCATGAGGGGCGCGGCCAGTACACAGGCCGCGAGCAGCCCTGCGCATCGCCGCAGCATGCCGCGGAGACGGCACGCGGGGCCGGGCGCGCCGGATCGGCGCGCGGCGGGCAGCGACGGACGCGTCGCGTGGACGGGCGCGGCAGGCAAGCGTGGATTCCCCCGGAAGAAGCCGCGGGCGCATCCGGCCGCCCGTTCGGCGCGCAGAGGGTACCGCATGGCGGACCGGGGCGCCTGCGCGAAGACGCGTGGCTGACGATCGGCTGCCTGCCATCACGTCGAGCGTCCGCGCAGCATCGGGGCGGATGCCGTTCTCCATCGTGAGGAGCCGTCCATGAAACACCCGTCACCGCTCGCCCCAGCACTTCGCGATACAGGAACAGCAGCGCGGAGAGCAGCTGGTTCTGCGTTCCGGCCGACACATTCCCCTCCGTGGCCAGCCGGGTCAGGAAACCCTCGACCTCGTCAGCCCCAAGTCACGGGGTGACGTCGCCCGTTCGCGATGACGAACCGCCGGATCCACCCCACGTACGCCTGCTCGGTGCGCAGGCTGTAATGCCGGAGCCGGGGCCGGGCCCGGACCTGATCCCAAAGCCGAGGCGGCTTCGGCGCCGTTACACCTTCGTTCGCGGCGGTGTAACTCATACGTCCGTGTCCATGTCGGATAACGCAGACAGCTTCCGCACCGGCAGCATCCAGTGGAACCCGGCAAGCTATTGATACGGCGTAGGATTTCCCCTCTTCCCACCGTATCGATCATGACCGATACTCGGCGCAACACCGCGTTTAGGCGGTCCAATAGGCGTTAGGCAGCAGAACAACTTATGCCGTACTTCAAGTTCATTCTCTCTGGCCGAGGCATTGACCTGCCATTCGAGGGTGAGTCGGCTGCCGGATTCTTCACCACCAGGCTGATTCGTGCTGCTGACCATGCAAGCGCTGAGTCTTTGGCTAAAGAGCTCGTGCTGTCCGAGTGGCGCTCCGGCGGCACCTATGCTCAAGCAAACCGTGGCTCGCTGCCTGCACTGTCCATCGAGCAGTCAATTCCTGTGGGCTGGATGACCGGCGTCTTTGGTCGCAAACCCTCTGGCTACACCTTCTACCGCCATAAGGACTAGACTGCTGCCTAACAATTCATTCAAGCCGACGCCGATTCGCGGCGCGGCTTAATTCAGGCGTCAGGTGGCCAGAGAGTTGTTCGCAAGATGGACAAACAGGAAGTCATTGCTCTGATTCGTTCTCTTCAACTGCCTGAGACGCAGTATGTTGTCGTTGGCGGGGCCGCACTAACAATTCGCGGAATTCGTGACACGGATGACATTGATTTGGTGGTCACAGCAGAGCTCTTCGAGTTACTCTCGCTCTCTGGCTGGAGCGAAAAGTTGCGGCCAGACGGGAAGCCTGGACTTCGCCTGGGGTGTTTCGAGGCGTATCTCGATGTAAATACCGATAGTTTTGGTAGAGACACCTCATGGCTTATAGATAATGCAGAATCAATACATGGCATTCCATGCGTAGACTTAGAGACGCTGGCTGACTGGAAGCGCGCTTATGGACGCGCCAAAGACCTTAGAGATGTTGAGATCATTGGAACACTTTGTGAGGGGCGGGTGTAATGGCTATGCAGCAGCCACCTAACAATTTATTCAAGCCGACGCCACTTCGCGGCGGGCTTAATTCAGGCGTTAGCCACCACGAAAAAACTCTATGGACTCTGGAACGATCAGCATTCTTCTTAGCTTGGCAGGCCTCGTTTTAGGTTTCGTCGCGGCTTACGGCCAGATCAAGCGTTTCTTTGTCAAGGCGCTCGGACGTGGTGGCGAGGCCATTCGTGCAATCAATGCCCGTGAGGCAGAGCGTGCCACGATGTTCCTTACGTACCCAAGCGCATTTACGGCGTTCGTGGTGCGCCGCGTCTCGTTCGCAACCTTTTTGATATTTCTAGCGCTTAATCTTCCGACGCTCCTCAATCTTTCCTCGCTTGACATGCCCGGTTGGTTCATTACAACGGCAAGACTCATTCCTTCATCACTAGCAGGTCTTCTATTAGGCGGTTTGACATCTGCCTCGTCGGACGTGATCAGAGAGGCGCGTAAAGCAAGCAGTCGTGGTGGCTAACAATTCATTCAAGCCAAACCCGCTTCGCGAGTCGGCTTACTCAGGCGCTAGGCCTCATGGAAGCTGAACCGCCCCGACTTTCTTGGAGGCTGTTTGGTTTGAGTCAGGCCGCCTTGGCCTGACCGGCTTGCTGCCGATAGTAAGCCGCTTCGGCTTCCGCTGGCGGGATGTGCCCGATCGGCCCCAGCAGTCGTTGGTGGTTGAACCAGTACACCCAGTCCAGCGTGGCCAGTTCCACCTGTTCGCGGCGGCGCCACGACTGACGGTGGATCACCTCGGCCTTGTACAGGCCGTTGATCGTCTCGGCCAACGCGTTGTCATAGCTGTCGCCCACGCTGCCCACCGACGGCTCGATCCCGGCCTCGGCCAGCCGCGCATCGCGCCACCTGCCAGCCTTCCCGCAGCAACTGCTTCCAGACCTTGCGCACGCCGTAGACCTGCCGGTTCTCGTCCCAGACCCGGCGAACCTCCACCTCCAGTGCCTAGTCCCGCTGCCAGCGCTCCGGGCGTGCCTCGGGATCGGACTGGCGGACTACGTGGCTGTAATAGGTCGACGGAGCGATCTCCAGCACCCGGCAGATCGGCTCGACTCCGTAGGCGTGGCGCTGTCGGCCACGAAGCCCGTCATGGCTTGAAGCGGCGGTCGAGCTCCGCCTGGGCGAAATACGCCGACGCCTTGCCCAGGATCTCGTTGGCCTGCCGCAGCTCGCGGTTCTCCCGCTCCAGCGCCTTCATCCGTGCCCGCTCGTCCGTCGTCAGCCCCGGCCCCAGCCCCTCGTCACGCTCGGCCCGACGCACCCAGTTGCGCAGCGTCTCGGCCGTACACCCGATCTTCCCGGCGATCGACTCGATCGCCGACCACTGCGAACTGTGGCCGTCCTGGTGCTCCAGCACCATCCGCACCGCTCGCTCCCGTACTTCCTGGAATACTTCACTGGCTTGTTCATGACTCCATCCTCTCAAGAGTTGGAGCCTCCAGGAATCCCGGGGCGGTTCACGTTGAAGCGGCGGTATTGCTTTGACAGCAAAACGGTGGCCAGTCAAGTTGCAGCGGGGGAGTTGGTGGCCGACGATAGCAGTGTGTGGAACACTGGTGGCTGTCACAACAGGCATCCTGTGTGGACCTGACGCCCTGTTGTAATCAGCACTCAAGGACGACCATGAAACAGATCCTCAAAGATGACGATATCGGGCGGTTGGTTGTGACGATGCGCGATCACCGCCATGTCTTTGAACAACGATGGGGGTTGATGACAAACCACAACCGTGACATCAGTGGAATGGGCACTCAGTCGATCACCGTGAGATCTGAAGAGCACTCAGGACATGAAGACCATGACGACAATGTGGTGCGGGTGGTCTTTGACACCACTCCACTATCGCCCGAAAGTCTGGTGCAGTATGAATCTGAGTTGTTCAAAGATGGACGCGATGAAAGTAAGCCAGCCAAAAACCTTGGTGTTTGCGCGTTTTACGTGAAGTCCATCTATTACGGAAAGGGATGGAATGAGGCATTGGCAGACGAATTGAAGGAGCATACCCAAGTGCTGCGCAAGGCAGAAGCATCGCTACAGGTCTGGATCGATCAAGGATGGGGAATGTTGACAGTTTGCTCTCGCATCTTGTGCCGAACCAAAGCTTTGTTTTCGCCTGAAGAATTGAAACTTTTTGCGACCAATGACTGCTCCATCGGTGAATTGAAATCGCGTTTTATCTGCAAGAAATGCGGGGCGCGCAATCCAAACGTCTCAGTGCAGGATCCGTCAGTAATCCAACCCGTGATCCGCTGACCTACTCCGATCTCTGGATTGCTTGTTCTGCATCACAGCAGGCGACTTCTGAAGATATGCCAGCACATCTTCCTGTTGCTCAGGCTTGGCTTGTACTTTGGCCTCTTTTTGCAGCTTCTTGCTTTTTTCTTTCAAGGCTTGGGTGTACTCAGCGATCGTCTCTTTGACCTGCGACGTTCCCCCGCAATTGAGTAGCAGGCTGCTTTGGAGTCCAATTCCCAACGAGAAGGAGATTGGACGTGAAAAAGCGTTTCAGCGAAGAGCAGATCATCGGCTTCCTGCGTGTAGCCGAGGTCGGTCTACCGGTCAAGGAACTGTGCCGCCGGCATGGCTTCAGCGAGGCGTCGTACTACTTGTGGCGCAGCAAGTTCGGCGGAATGAACGTGTCCGAGGCCAGGCGCCTGAAAGAGCTGGAGACCGAGAACGCGCGCTTGAAGAAGCTGCTGGCCGAGCAGGTCCTCAAGAACGAAGTGATCAAGGACGTGCTGCGAAAAAAATGGTGAGCGCACCGGCTCGTCGGGAGCAGGTGCGCTGCATGGCAGGCAAAGGGTTCAGCGAGCGGCGCGCTTTGCGCGTGGTCGGCATGAGTGCGAGCGCGCTGCGCTACGTACCCCGCCCGGATCGCAATGTCGAACTGCGGTTGCAGATCCAGGCCTTGGCGCATCGGCACAAGCGCTACGGCGTGGGCATGATCTATCTCAAGCTGCGGCAAAGCGGTCACGCCGTGAACTACAAGCGCGTGGAGCGGCTGTATCAGCAGGCAAAGCTGCAGGTGCGACGCCGCAAGCGCAAGAAGGTGCCGGTGGTTGAGCGGCAACCGCTGATCCGTCCGACTGCGGCCAACGATGTGTGGTCGATGGATTTCATCTTCGATCGCACGGCCGACGGACGTGTCATCAAGTGCCTGGTAATCGTGGATGACGCAAGTCACGAGGCCGTGGCAATCGAAGTCGAGCGTGCGATCTCGGGCCACGGCGTCAGCCGCGTACTGGACCGCCTGTCACTCAGCCGTGGTCTGCCGAAGGTGATCCGGACCGACAACGGCAAGGAATTCTGCGGTAAGGCCATGATGGCGTGGGCGCACGAACGTGGCGTGCGTTGCGCCTGATCCAGCCGGGTAAACCGAACCAGAACGCTTACGTCGAATCGTTCAACGGTCGCCTGCGCGATGAATGCCTCAACGAGCACTGGTTCCCGACACTGCTACACGCTCGGACAGAAATCGAAGGCTGGCGGCGGGAATGCAGCGAGGAACGACCGAAGAAGTCACTTGGCGGGCTGACACCCGCGCAACGACTGGTAGCAAAGTCGCTACGATAAGCCCGGACTCCAAACAGCCCCGCCACTGAAAGCGGGGGGGGACATCGCAATCTCAGCGTGGCAATAGCCATGCAAGCGGGCGCGCGGCCTAATTCAGGCGTTATACGGCACAGAGGGGATATGGCTACTGAGAAGGAGCTCGATCGAGCACTCGCGGCGGAGTTAGAGTCCAATCCTGTCTTCTTGGAATGGTTTGTATCCCAGACAAAGTTTTCGGGATGCAACGCGACTTTCCATAGTTGTCGGGCCGATCATCCCTGGGGCACACATCCGTTCCCAAGCACCGATCCAGCTACCGGAAAGAGCATCACAGTCAGACGTCAATCTGAGACTGATGTTCTGCTTGTCGTGTCGGATCGCGACAGCCAATTGCACGGCCTACATATCGAGAACAAGATAGGAGCTGGCAAGTTCATGGATCTCCAGCCAGAGATGTACGCTCATCGTGCGGCCCACTGGATCGGTAACCCGCGGTATGGCAACTACGCCGACTTTGTAACAGTCCTGCTTGCTCCGGATGAATTTCAGCAACGCAACGCTGCGCAAGCAGCGCTTTTTGACTGTTTCATCTCCCATGAGGCAGTGGGGCACTACATACCGCTGTTTCGGGGTGTATCGAGTGCCGCATAACAATTCGTTTGAGCCGACGCCACTTCGTGACGCGGCTTGACTCAGGCGTTAGCCAGCCCACACGCGATGCATCGCCCTCGATCATCAGTCCAGGAGGTTTCGTGCAGTATTCACTACGAATCTTTACTGCGTGCGTCGTGCGTACGGCTGCCCTCGCCTGCGCAATCGTTCCCGATGCAGTGGCGCAAGAGACATACTGGCCGACGCACGAATGGCGCAACTCGTCCCCGGAAGCCCAGGGGATGGATTCGGAGGTACTCGCCGACGCGCTCGACTACGTTCGCGACCATCAGACGCCGATCCACAGCCTGACCATCGTTCGCAACGGGCATGTCGTACTGGATGCATATTTCTGGCCGTTCCAGGAGGGACAATTGCACGATCTCGCGTCCGTGACGAAGAGCGTGACGTCGACGCTCGCCGGGATCGCGATCGGCAGGCACGCGTTGGAACTGCGCCAGCCGCTGACTGCAGTGTTCGATCAACGCAGGATCGCGAACCTGGATGAACAAAAGAGGCGCATGACCATCGAGCATCTGCTTTCGATGACCTCCGGATTGGACTGCGAAGCCGGCCGTGGTGAAATCACCCTCTCGCAGATGAGGGAAAGCACCGACTGGACCCAGTTCATGCTGGATCTGCCGATGCGTGATGAACCTGGAAGTCGTTTCGAGTACTGCTCCGGTGGCATGCACCTCCTGTCCGCTGCGATCACGGAAGCGACGGGCCTGAGTGCGCTCGACTTCGCGCGCCGCGAGCTGTTCGGTCCACTCGGCATCGGCAACGCAGCATGGCCGGCCGATGACCACGGGGTTTCGTATGGATGGGGCGATCTTCATCTCGAGCCCCTCGATATGGCCAAGTTGGGCTATTTGTGGTTGAACAACGGCCGATGGGAAGACCGGCAACTCGTCCCGGAGGAGTGGATGCGTGCTGCCGTCCAGGCGCAGCCGCAGCCGGCACGCAACGGTCAGAAGTACGGATATGGCCTCTGGGTCTATCCGGATAGGCATCCGCGGCTGTTCGAGGCGGAAGGTCGGGGCGGCCAACGCATCAGCGTCACCCCGGAGAAGAACGTCGTCGTCGTGTTCACGGGCGGAGAGTTCGAGCCCGGCGACATTGGCGCCTTCATTCTTCGCGCTATCAAGTCCGATCAGCCCTTGCCGGAAAATCCAGCGGCGGCGGACCGGCTGGCGACTGCTGTAGGAGATGCGGCAACGCCGCCTCGTCCAGTGGCATTCATGTCACCGATGGTGAGTACGGTTTCGGGCAGACGGTACACGCTCGCCGAAAACCCGCTTGACCTGAAATCTTTCGTCCTCACGTTTTCGGGAGCCGAGGACGCACACCTTCAGCTCGAGCTTGGCGATCGCATCGATCCGCCGAGGCCGATCGGGCTGGACGGCGTTCCGCGCGTGCCTTCAGGCGGCGAATTCGGCGCGCCCGTCGCAGTAAGCGGCAGGTGGGAGAGCGACAGCACCTTCGTTGTTGAGTACAACGAAATCGGAAACATCAACATGTACCGGTTTCGGCTGAGATTCTCTGGCGATGATGTCGACGTGCAACTGAGCGAACGATCGCAGGTGATTCCAAGCGCACGATTCCATGGAACATCCGTCAACTAGAGTGCATCAGTGGCACGCGCCACATCGCATCACGTCATTGCTGATCGTTCGATCGCAGCCCCCGCGGCCTTAGGAACGAAACAGGTCCGTCCCACACGGTCGTACACGCGCCTTCACTCACCCGCACGCGGCCGCTCGTCCTCGCGCACCCGGAACCACGCCGCATACAGCGCCGGTAGGAACGTCAGCGTCAGCAGCGTGGCGACCGTCAGTCCACCCATGATCGCGACCGCCATCGGGCCGAAGAACACGCTGCGGGAGAGCGGGATCATCGCCAGGATCGCGGCGAGTGCCGTCAGCACGATCGGCCGGAACCGGCGCACGGTGGCGTCGATGACCGCGTCCCAGCGCGCGTGGCCGGCGGCGATGTCCTGCTCGATCTGGTCGACCAGGATGATCGAGTTGCGCATGATCATGCCCGCCAGCGCGATCGTGCCGAGCATCGCGACGAAGCCGAACGGCACCCGGAACACCAGCAGGAACAGGGTCACGCCGATCATCCCCAGCGGCGCGGTCAGCATCACCAGCGCACTGCGCGAGAAGCTGCGCAGCTGCAGCATCAGCAGCGTGACCACGACGAACAGGAACAGCGGCAGCCCGGCCTTGATCGAGTCCTGGCCCTTGCCCGAATCCTCGACCGTGCCACCGGTCTCCAGGCGGTAGCCCGACGGCAGGTCCGCGCGAATGTCCTCGAGCGTGGGCAGGATCTGGCCGACGACGGTCGGCGGCGTGACGTCGCCGCGCACGTCCGCGCGCACGGTGATCGTCGGCAGCCGGTCGCGGTGCCAGATGATGCCGTCCTCGAACGTCGACTCCAGCCGCGCGACCTGCGACAGCGGCACCGGGCCGGCGGCACCGGGCATCGCCAGGCTGTCGAGCCGCTCGAGCGCGACGCGCTCGTCGGCGGGTCCACGCATGACGATGCCGATCAGTTCGTTGTCTTCTCGGTAGGTGCTGATCTGCTGGCCGGACAGCGAACTCGACAGGAACTGCGCGATCTGCTGCGAGCTCACGCCGAGCACGCGGGCGCGCTCCTGGTCGACGACCAGGCGCACGATGCGGCTGGGCTCGTCCCAGTCGAGGTTGACGTTGGTCACGTGCGGGTTCTCGCGCACCTTGGCCGCGATCGCGTCGGCGATGTCGCGCACGCGCTCGACGTGCTCGCCCGAGACGCGCAGCTGCACCGGATAGCCGACCGGCGGGCCGGTTTCGAGCCGCGTGACGCGCAGCTGCAGTTCCGGGAACGCCGGCGCGATCTCGTCGATCAGCCAGGTGCGCAGGCGCTCGCGGGCCTCGACGTCGGTCGCGGTCACGACGAATTGCGCGAAGTTGGCCTGCGGCAGTTGTTGGTCCAGCGGCAGGTAGAACCGCGGCGAGCCGGTGCCGATGTACGCCACGCGGTTGTCGACCCCATCCTTGCCGTCGAGCAGCGCGTCCAGCCGCGCGGCCGCGGCCTCGGTCGCGCGCAGCGAACTGCCCTCGGCGAGCTCGACGTCGACCATCAGCTCCAGCCGCGTCGAATCGGGGAAGAACTGCTGCGGCACGAAGCGGAACAGCAGCAAGGAGGCGACGAACAGCGCCACGGTCGCGCCGATCACCAGCCAACGATGCGTCAGCGACCAGTGCAGCCAGCCGCGGAAGCGGCGGTAGAACGGGCGCTGGTAGGGATCGTGGTCGTGCGCATGCGGATCCCGGGGCGCCAGTGCGAACGCGAAGGCCGGCCAGCGGTCCGCGGCGCGGCGGCGCGCGTCGCGCCAGCGCGCGGGCAGCGAACCGGGGCGCGGCGGCTGCGGGTTCGCGAGGTCGGGCAGCATCTTCTCGCCGAGCAGCGGGATGAACAGCACTGCCGCGATCCACGACACCACCAGCGCGATCGTCACGACCTCGAACAGCGAGCGCGTGTACTCGCCGGTGCTCGAGGCCGCGGTCGCGATCGGCAGGAAACCCGCTGCGGTCACCAGCGTGCCGGTCAGCATCGGGAACGCGGTGTGGGTCCATGCGTAGCTCGCCGCCTTGAGCCGGCTGTCGCCCTGCTCCATGCGGATGGCCATCATCTCCACCGCGATGATCGCGTCGTCCACCATCAGGCCCAGCGCCAGCACCAGCGCGCCAAGCGAAATCTTGTGCAGGCCGATGTCGAACAGGTCCATCGCGGTGAAGGTCATCGCCAGCACCAGCGGGATCGACACCGCGACCACCAGGCCGGTGCGCAGGCCCAGCGACAGGAAGCTCACCAGCAGCACGATCACCACGGCCTCGGCGAGCACCTTGACGAACTCGCCGACCGAGTCGCGCACCGCGCGCGGCTGGTCGGAGACCTTGCGCAGCGCCATGCCCGCCGGCAGCGTTTCCTGCAGCCGCGCGAACTCGGCCTCCAGCGTCCGGCCGAGCCGGAGGATGTCGCCGCCGTCGTGCATCGCCACCGCGATGCCGATCGCGTCCTCGCCCATGAAGCGCATGCGCGGCGCGGCCGGATCGGCGAAGCCGCGTTCGACGGTTGCGATGTCGCCCAGCCGCACGGTGCGGTCGCCGGCGCGGATGGGGAACGCGCGGATCGCCTCGACCGAGTCGAACGCGCCGTCCACGCGCAGCTGCACGCGCGCGTCGGCGGTCTCGAAGAACCCCGCCGGCACCATCGCGTTCTGTTCCGACAGCGCCTGCTGCACCGCCGACATCGGGATACCGAGCGTCGCCAGCCGCGTGTTGTCGACCTCGATCCAGACCTTCTCGTCCTGCAGGCCGACCAGTTCGACCTTGCCGACGTCGTCGACCTGCTGCAGCGCGCGCTGGATGCGGTCGGCGTAGTCCTTCTTGATCGCGTAGTCGAAGCCTTCGCCGGTCAGTGCATAGATGTTGCCGAAGGTGTCGCCGAATTCGTCGTTGAAGAACGGGCCGACAATGTCCTGCGGCAGCTGCGCGCGCAGGTCGCCGACCTTCTTGCGCACCTGGTACCAGAGCGCGGGAATCTCGTCGGAATGCATCGAGTCGCGCGCGAAGAAAATCACCTGCGACTCGCCGGGCCGCGAGTACGAGCGCAGGAACTCGTAGTCGCCGGTTTCCATGAGCTTGCGCTCGATGCGCTCGGTCACCTGCCGCGAGACCTGCTCGGCCGTCGCGCCCGGCCACTGGGTCTGGATCACCATCGCCTTGAACGTGAACGGCGGGTCCTCGGACTGGCCCAGCCGCCCGTAGGACCAGATGCCCGCGATCGCGACGACGAGCATCGCGTAGAGCACCAGGGTGCGGTTGCCCAGCGCCCATTCGGACAGGTTGAAGCGGTTCATGCGCATGTGCCCCGTAGGAGCGCGCTCGCGCGCGATGGCTTCATCGGGAAAGCCTCATCGCGCGCGAGCGCGCTCCTACGCGGACACGGCGTCGGACGCGACGAACTGGCGATGGCGGCAGTCATCGTGCCGCCGCCGGCGTCGGCGCGTCCTGCTGGACGGGCCGATTGTCGCGATCGACCGGCGCGACCGCCTGGCCCTCACGCAGCAGGTGGCCGCCGGCGGCGACGACCAGCGCGTCGGGCGCCAGCCCCGACAGCACCGGCACGGTCTGCGCACCGAATGCGCCGGTCTCGACCGGCACCGAGCGCAGCGTGCGGGTCTGCGGGTCGACCACCCAGACCGCCTTGCCGCCATCGGGTCCGGGCTGGATCGCGGTCAGCGGCAGCTGCAGCGTGTCGCCGGCCCCGAGCTCGAAGTGCACGCGCGCGCTCTGGCCCAGTTCGACACCGTCGCGGACATCGTCGTCGACCGCCACGCGCGCGGCGTAGGTGCGCGACTGCGCGTCAGCGGCCGGCGCGATCTCGCGCAGCGTGCCCGGCAGGCGCACGCCGGGCCGGTTCCACAGCTCGATCCAGGCGCGCTGGCCGACCGAGAACGCGGCGATGCGCGACTCGGGCAGCGCGATCAGGACCTCGCGACCCTCGTCGCCGGCGAACGTGAAGATCGTCTGGCCGGCGGCCACGACCTGCCCCGCCTCGGCCTGGCGGCTGGCGACGACGCCGTCGCGCGGTGCCAGCAGCCGGGTGTAGCCGGCCTGGTTGCCGGCGACGTCGGCCTGGGCGCGCGCCGTGCGCAGCTGCGCCTGCGCCGCGCGGTAGGCCGCGTCCTGCGCGTCCATCGTCGAGCGGCTGACCAGTTGCTGGTCGACGAGCTGGGCGTAGCGCGCGCGGTCGGTGCGCGCGCGGGCGTACTCGGCCTCCGCCGCGGCCAGCTGCGCCTGCGCCGACTGCGCCTGCAAGCGCAAGTCGCCGGGGTCGATCTCGGCGAGCACCTGGCCGCGCCGGACCCGCGCGCCGGCGTCCACCAGCCGCCGCACCAGTTGCCCGCCGACCTGGAACGACAGCGGGCTCTCCTCCCGCGCCCGGACCTCGCCGGCGAAGGAAAGGTCCTCGCCTTCGGCCGCCTGGGTCGGGGTGACGACCAGCACCGGGCGGGCGGTCTCCGGCGGCGCGGCCTCGGGCCGGCAGGCACCCAGCAGCAGCGCCGCGACCAGGGCGACCCCGCAGCGGGCGGGAACAACGGACGGGACGCGGGGCATCGGCTTCTCGGCTGGGCGCGGGCGGATACGGGACCGTATCGTATATTTTCAGAACTGGCTGGTATAGTATTGAACCATGAGCATGCGTGCGCCCTCCGCCTCCGCTTCCCCGCCCGAATCCCGCGGGCCGGCCGGCCCCGGCCGCCCGAAGGATCTGGCCAAGCGTGCCGCGATCCTGGAGGCGGCCGAGCGCATGTTCCTGCAGCAGGGCTACGAGGGCGTGAGCATGGACCAGATCGCCGCCGAGGCGGGGGTCTCCAAGCTCACCGTCTACAGCCACTTCGGCGACAAGGACACCCTGTTCACCGAGGCGGCGGCCGCGTACTGCGAGCAGCAGATGCCGGCCTCGGTCTTCGAGCCCGCCCCCGGCACGCCGCTGCGCCAGCGCCTGCTGGAGGTCGCCGAGGCTTTCTTCACGATGATCAGCGCGCCGGAGGCGGTGGCCGGCCACCGCCTGCTGTGCACGCCGCAGATGGTCGAGAAGCGCCTGGCCCGCCGGTTCTGGCAGGGCGGCCCCGAGCGCGTGCAGTCGGCGTTCACCGCGCTGCTGCGGCGGCGCATCGAGACCGGCGACCTGGACATCGAGGACGCGATGGTGCCGACCGCGGCCGCGCAGTTCTTCGTGCTGGTCAAGGGCGACCTGCACCAGCGGATGGTGCTCGACTGCGAGGACGCCGGGGACTGCGCGCGCCAGCGCCGGGCCCACGTCGAGGCCTCGGTCGACATGTTCCTGCGCGCCTACGGCCGGCCGCGCCGCGGCCGCTGACCCTGCCTGCCCACGGGGGCGGCGTGCCGACAGGGCCGGTGACTTCCGGCACTGCGTCCGCGCCGGGCGCCCCGCGATGATCACCCTGCCCGCGACCGCTAGAATTGCGCGCTGGCGAACAAGGAAACCGCAACGATGACGATCGACTACGCCAAGGCCCGCGCGGCGATGGTGGAACAACAGGTCCGGCCCTGGGACGTGCTCGATGCACGCGTGCTCGAGACGATCTCGCGCGTGCCGCGCGAGGCGTTCGTCGCCGATGCCCGCCGCGCACTGGCCTACGCCGACCTCGAACTGCCGATCGGCCATGGCGAGACCATGCTCAAGCCCGTCGTCGAAGGCCGCGCGCTGCAGGCGCTCAAGCTCGCGCAGGGCGACGAGGTGCTGGAGATCGGCACCGGCAGCGGCTACCTGGCCGCGTGCCTGGGCCACCTGGCCCGCGACGTCGTCAGCCTGGAGCGCCACGCCGACCTCGCCGACGCCGCGCGCGCACGGCTGCAGGCCCAGGGCATCGCCAACGTCGAGGTCGTGCACGCCGACGCCTTCGCCTGGAACACCGAGCGCCGCTTCGACGCGATCTGCGTCGGCGGCGCCGTCGACAGCGTGCCCGCGCGTTTCGTGCAGTGGCTGCGCCCCGGGGGCCGCATGTTCATCGTCCGGGGCCAGGCGCCCGCGATGGAGGCCGTCCTGGTACGCCGCGAGGGCGAGGACGTCAACGCGCCGCGCGTCGAGTCGTTGTTCGAGACCGGGCTCGCCTATCTCGCCGGTGCCGCCCCGGTGCCGCACTTCTCCCTCTGATCGACCGAAGGACTCCCCGATGTTCCGCCGCCCCCTGTTCCTGTCGCTCGCGCTCGCGCTGACATCCGGCCCGCTGTTCGCCGCCGATCTCGTCCAGACCTACGAACTGGCCCGCACCAACGACCCGACGCTGTCGATCGCCGAATCCCAGCGGTTGTCGACCCGCGAGGGCGCGGTGCAAGCGCGCGCGAACCTGCTGCCGCAGATCGGCGGCAGCGCGTCGCTGACCGACAGCCGCGTCGCCGGACTGTCTGGCAAGGCGCGCACGCGTAGCTACGGCGTCAACGCCGGCCAGGTGCTGTTCGACTGGGGCCAGATTTCGACGCTGCGCTCGCAGCGCGCGCTGAGCACGGCGGCCGACTTCCAGCTCGATGCCGACAACGATGCGCTGATCACGCGCACCGCGGCCGCGTATTTCGACGTGCTGATCGCGACCGAGACCCTGGCCGCCGCCGAGGCTGCCGAGGCCGCGTTCAAGCGCCAGTTCGACTTCGCCGACAAGCGCCTGGAAGTGGGCCTGGCGCCGATCACCGACGTGCACGAGGCCCGCGCGCAGTACGATGGCGCGCGCGCGAACACGATCCTGCAGCGCAACGCGCTGCAGGACGCCTACCAGGCGCTCGCCGAGATCACCGGACAGCCGGTCACCGACCTGCGCGGCCTGCCCGACGACTTCACCCCGCAGCTGCCCGAGGGCCGCGACGCCGAAGCCTGGGTCGCCACCGCACTGGAGCAGAACCCGCAACTCAAGGCGCTGCAGTACCAGGTCACCGCCAACGAGTACGGCGTCGCCGCGGCCAAGGCCGGGCACCTGCCGACGCTCGACCTGAGCGCCAGCTATGGCAAGAGCGACAGCTGGGGCCGGACCAATGAACTCTCGGTGGGTCGCGAAGGCGAAACCAATAGCATCGGCGTGACATTGACTGTGCCGATCTTCAACGGCGGCAGGATCCAGTCGCAGGTACGTCAGTCGATTGCCCAGCGCGACATCGCCGCCGACCAGTACGAGGCCCAGCGCCGCGCGATCGAGCGCAACACCCGCAGCGCCTACCAGAACCTCGTCGCCGGCATCACCGAGGTCGAGGCGCGCCGGCTGGCGCTGGTCTCGGCCAATGCCGCCTACGAGGCCTCGCAGGTCGGCCTGGAAGTCGGGACGCGTACGGTCATCGACGTGCTGATCAACCAGCAGAACCTGTTCTCGGCGCGCCAGGACTACGCATTCGCCAAGTACAACTTCCTGCAGAGCCGGCTGCTGCTCGAGCAGGCCGCAGGCACGCTGGACATCGGCAACCTGCAGGAGGTCAATCGTCAGCTGACGGTCGACGTCAACGGCGTGCAGGCCTCGACCGGCGACGCCAGCAACACCCAGTAAGCGTCGGCGAACGCGTCAAACCGACGACGGCGCGGATCGAACGGTCCGCGCCGTTGTCGTTTCCGGTGCCGGCAGGTCGCCGGCGATCAGCGCCAGCGTGCGCGCGAGCGCGCCGCGGCCGTTCGCGACCAGCGCGCGGCCGGCCTCGCCCATTGCGGTGCGCGCATCGGCGTCCTCCAGCAGCGCGGCCAGGTGGTCGTGGACCGCGTCGGCGTCGTCGCCGATGCGCAGCGCGCCGGCGCGGCCGAGCTGGCGGGCGATGTCGACGAAGTTCTGCAGGTGCGGGCCGGTCACGACCGGCACCCCGACCGCGGCGGGCTCGAGCAGGTTGTGGCCGCCGATGTCCTGCAGGCTGCCGCCGACGAACGCGACGTCGGCACAGGCGAAGAACGCGCCCAGTTCGCCCAGCGTATCGAGCACGAACACGTCGTCGCCGGCGTCCGGCCAGCGCGTGAACGCACGCGTGGCCACGCGCCAGCCGGCCTCGACCGCAAGCTGCGCGACGCCGCGGAAACGCTCGGGGTGACGCGGCGCCCATACCAGCAGCAGGTCCGGCCAGCGCGCACGCAACCGCCGGTGGATCGCGATCACCGCGGCTTCCTCGTCGGGATGGGTGCTCGCGGCGATCCACACCGGCCCCGCGCCGATGCCCGCGCGGAACGTCGCCGCCAGGGCCGCGACCGCAGCGTCGTCGATCGCGATGTCGTACTTGAGGTTGCCCACGTCGGCCACCTGCTCGCGCGCCGCGCCGAGCTTCACGAACCGGCGGGCATCGTCCGAGGACTGGGTCGCGACCCGGCGCACCGTGCGCAGCGCGCGGCCGACCAGCGGCCGCAGCACGCGGTAGCCGCGCAGCGAGCGCGCCGACAGCCGCGCGTTGACGATGACCGTCGGCACGCCGGCATCGCGGCAGCAGAACAGCAGGTTCGGCCAGATTTCGGTCTCGACGATCAGGCCGATGCCGGGCCGGAACCGGGCCAGGAAGCGCCGCACCGCGCCCGACAGGTCGTAGGGCAGGTACACATGCTCGACCCGCTCGCCCCACAGCGCGCGCACCCGCTCCGAACCGGTCGGGGTGATCGTGGTCACCAGCAGCCGGCGCGCGGGATCGCGCGCGAGCAGCGCGTTGATCAGCGGCGCCGCGGCATTGACCTCGCCGACCGACACCGCGTGCACCCAGACCGGCGTCGGCGTCGGCGCGCTGCGGTAGACGCCGTAGCGCTCGTTCCAGCGCTGCAGGTAGGCCGGTTGGCGGAAGCCGCGCCAGATCAGGTGGTAGACCGTCACCGGCACGAGCACGACCAGCAGCGCCGAATACAGGCCGCGCAACAGTCGTTCGGTGAGGTCGGCGCGCATCGCGACAGGATAGCGGATGGGGGCGGGCGGGGATTCGGGATTCGGGATTCGGGATTCGGGATTCGGGAGACGGGCGAGGGAGGGGCTCGTCGGCGCTTCGCGATGGCACCCGCCGACCGGCGCACGACGCGCAGCTTCTACAATGGCCGCATGTCCACCGCACCCCCGGTCTTCCCGCGTCCCCCGCTCTCTCCCCGGCACTGGCCGGCATGGTGCGGCATCGGGCTGATGGCGCTGGCCGCGCGCCTGCCCTGGCCGCTGCAGCGCGCGCTGGGCCGCGCGATCGGCACGACGCTGCGGCTCGCGCTCGCGGGCCGTCGCAGGATCGCCGCCCGCAACCTCGCGCTGTGCTTTCCCGAACGCGACGCCGCCGCGCGCGAGGCGCTGCTGCGCGCGCACTTCCATGCGCTGGGTATCGGCCTGTTCGAGTTCGCCCGCGCGTGGTGGGGCTCGGTCGAGCCGCTGCGACGCGGGCTGGTCGTCGAGGGCGTCGAGCACATCGAGGCCGCGCGCGCGCAGGGGCGCGGGGTCATCGTGGTGTCGGGCCACTTCACGACGCTCGAGGTCTGCGGCCGGCTGATGTGCGATTACGTGCCGCTGGCCGGCATGTACCGCCCGCACGCCTCGCCGGCGATGGAATGGGCCGTGCGCCGCGGCCGCGCGCGCTATGCGGCGGCGATGTTCCCCAAGCGCGACGTGCGCGGCACGGTGCGCCACCTCAAGCGCGGCGGACTGCTCTGGTACGCGCCCGACCAGGACCCCAGCGGCGGCGACGCGGTCTACGTGCCGTTCTTCGGCCGCCCGGCGCACAGCCTGACCTCGACCCACCAGCTGGCGCGCATGTCGGGAGCGGCGGTGGTGTTCTACCAGCACGTGCGCCGCCCCGACGGCGGCTACACGCTGACGCTGACGCCGGCACCCGAGCCCTACCCGACCGCCGATGCGACCGCCGACACCGCAACGGTGATGGCCGGCGTCGAGGCCATGGCCCGCGCCGCGCCCGACCAGTACCTGTGGATCCACCGACGCTTCAAGCGCCAGCCCGATGGCGTATCGCCGTACTGACGACGCGCCGCCAGAACGCCCGAACGCCCGAATGCCTGCAGGAGCGCGCTCGCGCGCGATGGGCTTGCTCGATGAAACACCTTCGCGCGCGATGTCGCTTGACCGGCGAAATGCATTCGCGCGCGAGCGCGCTCCTACGGGAGACCGGTCACCCGAGAGGCGGTGGCTCAGCGCGCGACGGGTCGTGGCGGCTCGGGCTCGGCGCGCGCCAGCAGGCTGCCGGCGTACAGCGCGCACAGCAGCAGCGTGAACCCACCCCAGAACGTCGAGTAGAACGCGAGGTGGGTGTTGAACGGGAACACCGTCACCGCGAGCGCAAGCATCGCCGGGCGTGCCCGCTCGCGCGCGGCCGGCGTCGCGTAGCGCCAGGCCCGCCAGGCCAGCGCCAGCCCGGCAAGCCACAGCAGCAGGCCGACCAGGCCTGTCTCGCTGGCGATCTCGAGCACGATCTGGTGGGCGTGGAACGCCGGGCCCTCGCCCCACTCGGCGAGCCGACCGGCCTGCGGGTCGCAGCCGTCGAAGGCCTCGCGAAAGCCCCGTGCGCCCACGCCGTTGACCGGGTTCTCGCGGACCATGCACCACGCCGCGCCCCAGATGCGGGTCCGCCCCGACAGCGCGGTGTCGACGCCCGACTGGTCGGCCGACAGGCCCATCGCGGTGCGCTCGACGCGCTCGCGCACCTGCGGCGAGACCAGCGCCACGACCACCGCGACCGCGGCACCGGCCGCAAACACCGCCAGCAGCCGCTTCCAGCCCAGCAGGCGCCAACCCGAGAACAGCAGCACCAGCGCGTAGGTCAGCCACGAGGCGCGCGAACCGGCGAACAGCAGCACCACGCCGATGGCGGCGCTGGCGACGATCCAGCCGGCCGCGCCGAAGCGCCGCCCGGCCGCGTACAGCGCGAACGGCGACAGGCTCGCCAGCACGATGCCCAGCTTGAGGTTGCATGGTCCGAGCACGCCGCCCAGGCGGTCGGCCAGCGCCACCTGCTCGGCGCTGCACATCGGCCGGCTGCTGATCAGCTGCTTGAGCTGGTCGATACCGAAGAACAGCGGGCTGGTGCCCGAGACCACCTCGACCAGACCGTCGATCGTCCAGACCGCGATGACGATCGCCAGTCCGCCCAGCGTGATGCGGCGGCCGCGCGCGTCGGCGACCGCCGAGGCGACCAGCCACAGGAACGGCAGGTAGCGCAGGTCGACCAGGGCCTCGCGCAGCGCGCGGCCGACGTCGACCGAGTCGATCGCCGAGATCAGCTGCGGCAGCCAGTACGCGCAGAACAGCACGCTGGTCAGCGCCCATGCCGGCGCGCTCAGCAGCGTGCTGCCGCCGCGGAAGCGCGCGCGCAGCAGCAGCACGATCGCCGCCAGCGCGCCGAGCACCATCACGCCCTCGGCGTAGCCCGGCGCCGGCCACAGGATCACGAACGCCAGCACCCAGTGCGGCGCCCAGCGCCAGCCCACCGCGCGCGGCGCGCGCGCCGTGCCGGCGGGCTCAGTTGTCGTCGTCGAGTTCGTCATAGACCGTCAGCGTCGCTGCCTGCATGGCATGCAGGGTGTAGGGCATCGTAGCGGCTCGCTCCAGCGGCCGGGCGAGCAGGCCGGCCGCCGCGGCCGCGAGCGCGGCGGCGTCGAACGGCGCGACCGCACCTTCGGGCTGCAGTTCGACCAGCAGTTCGCCCACGCCGCCGTGCGCCCAGCCCAGCACCGGCCGCGCGCACGACAGCGCCTCGATCACCGTGCGGCCGAAGGCCTCGGGCTTGCGCGAGAGCTGCAGCACCAGGTCGCTCGCCGCGTAGGCCTGCACGATCGCCGAGGTCGGCGGCGTCATCGCCAGCGCATCGGCGCAACCGGCGGCCTCGGCCTCGCGCGCGAGCTCGGCGATGTAGGCCTCGCGGCCCGCTTCGCGCGCGCCGGGCATCCACAACCGTGCGTCGCGACCTTCGCGGCGCAGCGCGGCGAGCAGCGCGATCGCATCGCCGTGGCCCTTGAGCCGCGTGCCGCGGCCGGGCAGCAGCAGCAGCGGCCCCGCACCGCCGAGTTGCGGATGGGCGGCGGCGACGGCCGCGCGCGCGGCCGGATCGGGCCGGGGCGCCGGGGGAAAGCGCGCCGGGTCGATGCCGCGCGGGATCACCCGCAGCCGCGCCGGATCGGTCCTCGGATAGTGGCGCAGCAGGTGCGCGCGGACGGTGTCGGACACGCAGATCACGCGTTCGCCGCGCGCCATGATCGCGCTGTAGCGCGACGGCGAGTTCAGTCCGTGCATCGTGGTGACGAACCGCGGCCGACGCGCGTCCGGCATCCCGCGCAGCGCCAGCCAGCCGAGCCAGGCCGGCAGCCGCGAGCGCGCGTGCACGATGTCGGCGCCGGTCTCCTCGAACAACCGCCGCAGCGTGCGCACGTGGCGCAGCGTCCACGGCCGCTTGGCGCCGATGTCGAGCGCCACGTGCCGCGCGCCGGCGGCCTCGAGTTCGGGCACCAGCCGCCCGCCGGCGGACACGACGACGGCCGTGTGGCGCGCCGCGGTCAGCGCGGAAGCGATCTCGATCGTGGAGCGCTCGACGCCGCCCGACGACAGCGCCGGCAGCAGCTGGACGACGGTCAGCGGGCGACGCATGCGGCGCAGCGGACGGCGACGCCGCCGGCGGTCAGTCGACCAGGACGAAATGCGCGCCGCAGTACGGGCAGTCGGCCGCGCCGCCCTCGGCCTCGATCGGCAGGTAGACGCGCGGGTGCGAGTTCCACAGCGCCATCGACGGCAGCGGGCAGCTCAGCGGCAGGTCGGCGCGCCGCACCTCGTACTGCTTGGCGGCGTTGGCTTGCGTCGGCTGGACGTTGGCTGCGGTCATGGCGGCGGCATCGATCGAACGTGGAAGGCCGCCATTCTAGCGCGCGCGCAGCTGCCCCGTCGGGCGGCCGGGCGCGTCGCGGGCGCTCAGCGCGGCAGGTCGAACAGCAGCACGTCAGCGACGGCCTCGCCCGCGCCCTCGACGACGAGCGTCGCCGCCTCGTCGACCCAGGCCAGCGCATCGCCGGCCGACAGCCGCTCGCCATCGACGCGCACCGCGCCGCGCGCGACCTGCAGCCAGTAGCGCCGGTCGGGCAGCAGCGTCGCCTCGACGCGCTCGCCCTCGCCCAGCAGCACGCCCTGCAGCGTGGCCTGCTGGCGGATCGCCAGGCTGCCGTCGCGGCCGTCGGGCGAGACCAGCACCGCCCAGGCGCCGCGCCGCGCCGCCGGCTCGAACGCGCGCTGCGCGTGGCCGGGCGGCAGGTTGACCCGATCGGGCTGGATCCAGATCTGCAGGAAATGCACCGGCGCCTGCGCCGAGCCGTTGAACTCGCTGTGCTCGATGCCGTGCCCGGCGCCCATCCACTGCAGTTCGCCGGCCGACAGCGTGCCGCGGCCGCCGTGGTCGTCCTGGTGCGCGAGCGTGCCGTCGAGTACGTAGCTGAGGATCTCCATGTTCGCGTGGCCGTGGGTCGGGAAGCCCGCCCCCGGCGCGACCCGGTCCTCGTTGATCACGCGCAGCGGGCCGAAGCCCATCCACGCCGGATCGTGGTAGTGGCCGAACGAGAACGTGTGCCGGCTGTCGAGCCAGTCGGTGCGGACCTGGCCGCGCGCGTCGGCGGGGCGATGCAGTTTCATGACGGCACTCCTGGCGGTGCGACGACGGAAAAAGGGTGATCGCGATCGATCGCGATCACCTCCCCCGCCTGCGGGGGAGGTCGACGCGCGCAGCGCGTCGGGTGGGGGCACGGGCCTTCGAGGACATGCGCCCACACCGGAAGACACGCAGGGCCCGTGGAAGTCCACGGGCCCCGCGGGAAACACGAACCGCCGCCGGCGCGCCGGCGGCGGCCAGGATCACTCGGCGGTCGCGGCCGGGGCGGCGGCGTCCTCGGCGACAACAGCCTCGGTCGTGATCCGCAGCTCGACCTCGTCGCTGACGTTCGGCGCGTAGGCGCCCACGCCGAAGTCGCTGCGCTTGATCTGCGCGACGGCGTCGAAGCCGGCGGCGGCCCGCTTGACCATCGGCTGCTCGCCGAACTTGTTGACCGTCACATCGAGCACCACCGGCTTGGTGACGTCCTTGATCGTCAGGTCGCCGGTGACCTTGAGCTTGTTGGTGCCGGCGCTCTCGACCGACGTGCTCTTGAACGTCGCGTTGGGGAACTTGGCCGCGTCGAAGAAGTCGGCGCTGCGCAGGTGCTCGTCGAACTTGCCGACGTGCGAGTTCAGGCCGGCCAGCGGCAGCGTGACCTCGACCGACGAGGCCGACACGTTGTCGGCGTCGTAGACGATGCGGCCGTCGACCTGGCCGAAGTGCGCCACCGGGTTGGAGAAGCCGAAGTGGCTCCACTGCGCGACCACGTCGGTGTGGTTGGGATCGAGCACGTAGGTGCCCGAGACGCCGGCGATCGCCTCGGCGGTGTCCTGGGTCTCGGCCAGCGCTTCGCCAGAAGGCTGGGCGGGTGCGGACGCGGCGGGCGCGGTGGCGGAGGCATCGGCCGGCGCGCCGTCCTGCTGGGCGCAGGCGGCAAGGGCGATGGCGGCGGCGAGCGGGAGCAGCAGTCGTGTGGTGCGCATGGCGGTGTCCTCGTGCGGGGTGCGTGGATGGGAACTGCGGTGTGAGCGGCGTGCGGCCGGTCAGACGATGCGCGCGGCCTCGTCGAACGGCAGGCGCGGCGAGCGCGGGAAGATCGTCGAGGCGTCGCCCTTGCCCAGGTTGACCAGGAAGTTCGACTTCACCTGCGTGCCGGCGAAGAACTCGGCGTCGACCTTCGCGTTGTCGAAGCCCGACATCGGACCGGTGTCGAGCCCGAGCGCGCGCGCGGCCAGGATCAGGTACGCGCCCTGCAGGCTGCCGTTGCGGAACGCGGCCTCGCGCCGGTTCTCGCGCGGGCCGTCGAACCACGACTTGGCGTCGGTGTGCGGGAACAGGAACGGCAGCTTCTCGTGGAAGTCCTCGTCGTGGCCGATGATCACCGTGACCGGCGCGGACAGCGTCTTGTCGCGGTTGCCTTCGCTCAACGCCGGCGCCAGCCGGGCCTTGCCTTCCGCCGACTTCACGAACACGAAGCGCGCTGGCGACATGTTGGCCGAGGTCGGCGCGAACTTCAGCAGATCGTAGAGCGCGCGCAGCGTCGCATCGTCGATCTCGCCGCCGAAGCCGTTGTAGGTGCGGGCGGTGCGGAACAGCTGGTCGAGCGCGGCATCGGGCAGGACGTCGGTCATCAGGAAGTCTCGCAAGGGCTGAACAGGCCTGCAGTGTAGAGTCATGCTGCGGTGGCGCGTGTGCATCGCCCGGAACGGATGGTCACATTTGTGGAACGAAAACCGCATGGCGAGCCCGATTGCCGACATATCTGGGCGGTCAGCGATGGCCGGGCCGGCAACGCCCGCCAGGCCGAGGCCCTGGCCCGGACGCTCGACGCCGCCGCCGAACCCCTGCACCTGACGCCGCGCGCGCCCTGGCGCTGGGCCGCGCCGCGACGACTGCCCGGCGACCGCGCCGCCTTCGGCGATGACTATGCGACCCGGCTGCGCACGCCACCCGCGCTCGCGATCGGCTGCGGGCGCCAGGCCGCGCTGGCCACGCGCCTGGCCGGCGCCCGCGGCGCGCGGACCGTGCAGATCCTCGATCCGCGCATCGACCCGCGGCACTGGGATCTCGTCGTCGTGCCTGCGCACGATGCGCTGCGCGGCGACAACGTGCTGGTCGTACGCGGCAGCCTGCACCCGGTCGACGACGACTGGCTCGCGACCGCACGCGCCGCGCATCCCGCATTCGCGGCGCTGCCCGGACCGCGCATCGCGGTACTGCTGGGTGGCGATTCGCGCCACGGCCGATTCGACGTGCTGGCGTTCGAGGCGTTGGCCGACCGGCTCGACGCGCTGCTTGCGGGCGAAGGCGGCAGCCTGCTGCTGGCCGGTTCGCGGCGGACCGCCGCGCCGGTGCGCGCAGCGCTGCGCGCCCGCTACGCCGGTCACGCCGCTGTGGCCTGGGCCGACGACATCGACGGCGCGAATCCCTACCCCGGCCTGCTCGGTTGGGCGGACCGCATTGTCTGCTCGGCCGACTCGGTCAACATGCTCTCCGAGGCCGCCGCCACCCGCGCCCCGGTCTTCGTGTTCGAGCCCGGGCGCATCGACGGCGGCCCGCGCCGCTTCGTCGACGGCCTGCTCGCCGACGGCCGCATCCAGGTCCTCGGCGACGCACTGCCCGCCTTCCCCGTGACCCCGCTGCGCGAGACCGCCCGCATCGCGGCCGAGGTGCGGGCGCGGCTGCGCTGAGCAACGGGCTACATGAGCTGAACGAACAAGTCCGGCGAGGTAGCGGACCCGCACGCGCCGACACGGCGCGACCCTGCCGGCGTCAGTCGACCGCGTCCTCGTACTCGCGCAGGAACGTCTCCAGCGGCACCAGCGTGCGCGGCGGCGAGTCGTCGTCGAGCACCGGCGCGGCGTCGCGGCGCGCGTGCAGCCAGCGCGTCATGAAGCGCCGGGCCTGCGCGGGCGAGGCGGCCGTACCGGCGTGTTCGCGTCGCCGCCATCGCAGCCAGTACCGGCCGTTGGGATAGACCGCGCCGACGGCCTGACCGCGCCAGGTCAGCAGCGCGACGCCGTCGCAGGCGCTCCACCGATACGCATGCGGCATCGTCGCCGGCCACGGTGCGGGGGCGTCGCATTCTTCGCGCAGCAAGGGGTCGGTCTGCCAGTCCATGCGCGCAGGCTGGCGCCCGGCGCGCTCACGGCATGAGACGCCAGATCAGGGCACACAGCCTCCGGCCATCCGCATGCCGGCGGCCGACCCATCCGCGCCCCGATCCGGCCTCAGATCCGGCGCCCCTTGGTCAGCGGCAGCAGCGCGGTCGCCAGGCCCAGCAGCGGCAGATAGGCGGTGACGTGGTAGACCCACACGATGCCGCGCGCGTCGGCCAGTTGGCCGAGCGCGGCCGCGCCCAGGCCGCCGATGCCGAACATCAAGCCGAACATCACCCCCGACACCATGCCCACGCGCCCCGGCACCGCCTCCTGCGCGTACACCACCAGCGCCGCGAACGCCGACGACATCACCAGGCCGATGACCACCGCCAGCACCGCCGTCGCCGCCAGGCCCACGTGCGGCAGCGCCAGCGCGAACGGCGCCACGCCCAGGAACGAGATCCAGATCACCGCCTTGCGCCCGATGCGGTCGCCCACCGGGCCGCCGGCGAAGGTGCCCAGCGCGATCGCTCCCAGGAACAGGAACAGGTAGACCTGGCTCTGCTGCACGCCCAGGCCGAAGCGCTCGATCAGGTAGAACGTGAAGTAGTTGGTGAACGAGGCGATGTAGACGAACTTCGCGAACATCAGCACCGACACCACCGCGATCGCCTGCACGACCTTGCCGCGCGGCAGGCCGGCGCCGTGCCCGCCCGCCAGGTGCGTCAGGCGCGCCTGGCCGTGGCGCACCGTCCAGCGCGTCAGCCCCAGCAGCACGCACACCGCGAGCGCGGCGACGAGCATGAACCACGCGATCGCCGACTGGCCGTGCGGGATCACGATCGCGGCCGCCAGCAGCGGCCCGATCGCCGAACCGGTGTTGCCGCCGACCTGGAACGTCGACTGCGCGGTGCCGAAGCGCCCGCCCGAGCCCATCCGCGCCACGCGCGAGGCCTCGGGATGGAACGTCGCCGAACCCACGCCGACGATCGCCGCCGACGCGAGCAGCATCGCGTAGCTGTGCGCCACCGCCAGCGTGCCGATGCCGACGAAGGTCACCGCCATGCCCGCGGGCAGCAGGTACGGCATCGGGTGCCGGTCGGTGTACAGGCCGATCCACGGCTGCAGCAGCGACGCGGTGATCTGGTACACCAGCGCGATCCCGCCGATCTGTCCGAAGCTCAGGTCGAACCCGGCCTTGAGCATCGGAAAGATCGCCGGCAGCGTGGCCTGGATCAGGTCGTTGAGCAGGTGCGCGAACGCGGCCGCGCCGACCACCCGCAGCGCGAAGCCGTGCGGCTGGGACGCGGGACCGGACACGGCGGGATCGGACAGCGGCGGGGACTGCGACATCGGGACATCGGTCGAACCGGCGCCGCGCCACCGGGCCGGACGGGCGGCGCGAATGCGCCGGCCGCGACGGGCCACGCCGGCGGCGCCGGATTCGTCTGCATGGGGGAGGCGCAAAGCCTAGGCCATCGCGGCAGGCGTGTCATGCGACGAAGGCGCCTCGCCAGCGTCGCGTGCACGTCCGCCAGCCGCAGCGCCATTTTTCACGCCGTGTGTCCCGGACAGGCGGCAGGGTATCTCCCCCAACAACTTCGCAAACGGGAACGCACATGGCCATCAAGACCGCAGAAGACCTGTTCATCCATGAGTTGTCCGATATCTACAGCGCCGAGAAGCAGCTGACCAAGGCCCTGCCGCGCCTCGCGCGCGCCTCCGCCAACCCGAACCTCGCAGCGGCCTTCGAGGCCCATCTGGAAGAGACCCAGGGCCAGATCGAGCGCATCGACCAGGTGGTGGAGGTGCTGGGCATCCGCCTCAAGCGCATCAAGTGCGCGGCGATGGAAGGCCTGGTGGAGGAAGGCAAGGAAGTCATCGATTCCATCGAGAAGGGCCCCCTGCGCGATGCGGCCCTGATCGGCGGCGCGCAGAAGGTGGAGCACTACGAGATCGCGTCCTACGGCACCATCGCGGCGCTCGCCAAGCAGTTGGACTACCGCGACGCCCTGCCCCTGCTGCTCGAGACGCTGGAAGAAGAAAAGGCGACCGACGAGAAGCTGACGCTCCTGGCCGAGCAGGGGGGCAACCAGCAGGCCGCGGCGGCGTCCTGAGGCATGGGAGGCGGCGTGCAGCCGCCTTTCCATTGCAGAGGTGCGTGATGTGGCGTAGGAATGGATTGTCGATCGTCCTGCTGGGGCTGATGCTGGTGTTTCTCGCAGCGCAGGCCTTGACCGGCTGGGCCGTTCACAACGAGGAACTGGCCCAGTACGGTGCGCCACCCCTCGGCTTCGGGGCCTACCTCCTGACCGGGCATTTCAGCAGCGCGACGTTCGAGAACTGGGAAAGCGAGTTTCTCCAGATGGGAATGTACGTGCTGCTGACCGTGCGGTTGCGCCAGCGCGGATCGGCGGAATCGCGCCCGTTGGAGCCCGCGGAGGAAACTCCTCGGATCGAGCCGGGAACGACGCCTTGGCCCGTGCGCAAGGGCGGGATCTGGCGCAGGCTCTACGAGCACTCGCTGGCGATCGCCTTCATGGCGCTGTTCGTGCTGTCGTTCTCGCTTCACGCGGCCGGCAGCTGGCGCGCGAAATGCGACGAAGCGCGACTGGAGGGCCTGCCGGTACCCGGCTTTGTCGAGCACCTGCTCAGCAGCGATTTCTGGTTCGAGTCGATGCAGAACTGGCAAAGCGAGTTCCTGGCGGTACTGGCCCTCGTCCTTCTGACGATTGTGCTGCGCCAGAAGGACTCGCCCCAGTCGAAGGCCGTCGAAGCGCCGCATTCGCAAACCGGCGACTGAAGGCCGATCGCCATGCGCCTCCACGCCGCGCGAAGCAGGCGTGTCCGAGCGTGCGCAGGCAGGCTGCCGACGCGCAGGCATCGAGGATGCCGTCGTCCGGCCGCGGGCGTTACCGTCACCGCCCCTCGACCGCCGGCGCCACATCCTGCGGTCCCCGCGGCATCGGGACTGCAGGCTCCGGTTGCCAGGCGGGATCTTTCCCGGATCAAAAGGTAATGCATGATGTCCGAGCAACTGGAAGTGGGTCAGATGGTCTTCGTGGCCGATGGCGAACTGGGCATCGGCGCAGTGCGCGAGATACGCGAGGCGTCGTCGGAATTCGTCGTCAACATCCAGAACGGGGGCGACTTCGTCCTGCCGATGAGCGCCGTGAAGGAGGTGCATTTCGGCAAGGTGGTCCTGCAGGTCGATCGCCTGCCCGACGATGTCCGCAGTGCGTTGCGCCATCCGCACGACGCTGAAATCCCGACATCCACCTATTCCGCGACGGATCCGGACGACGGCACGCTGAAAGAGTGAGTTGGGCGCCGGATCGGGCTGGTGCGGGCTGCTCCACCCACGGCGCTGCCGGCGGCGGCGACAATATCCTTCGCAACAGACGAAAGATGATTCTTGGGACTGCATGTGTCGGGTCATTCGCCTCGTGGCTCGTGCTTGACACACCACCGTCCCAGCCCGACCCTGTGCGCCATGAAAATCGATATCAACGAGCTCGGCCAGCGCGAGCTCGATTCGCTGTTGGCCGCTGCCGAGAAACGCAAGCAACTGCTGGTCAGTCGCCGGCCGATCGCCGCCGTCCGCAAGGACCTGATCGCATTCGCCAGTTCCCAGGGCTACACGATCGAGGAACTCGTCGGGGGCCAGCCGGTTTCGGCAGCACCGAAGACGTCCGTCACCAAGACCCCGGCCCGGAAGCGCAAGCGCGCGAAGGCCGCGGTCAAGTATCGCGATCCGGACAACAAGCGGAATACCTGGTCCGGCCGCGGCCGGATGCCGCGCTGGCTGGCCGAGAAGACCAAACGCGGCCAGAGCGCTGCGGACTTCCTGATCCCGGGCCTGGCCAAGCCGACCGCGAAGAAGAGCGCACCGATCGGCCAGCGCACGGTGTTCAAGCAGGGCGATCACGCGGCGCTGCCCGACCGGGAGTCGTGACCCCGGCCTGGCGTCCCGCGTAGCGACGATGCGCCCAGGTTCCCCCATGTAGCATCGGCGTCTCCTTCCCTCTCGGAAGACGCCATGCGCCTTGCGGACTTCATCGAGCAGCACGCCCGGGAGATCGTCGCGGGCGCGGTGTCATTCGCCGAAACTCAGGCGCCTGCCGGGATGCCGCTGAGCGCACGCGAGTTGCGCAACCACCTGCCGCTGATCCTGGACGCGATCGTGCGCGACCTGCGGACCGAGCAGAGCGCCTCGGAGCAGCATGCCAAATCCGAAGGGCGCGCCCCGGCGAGCGTCGGGCCGGAAACGGCTGCCAGCCATCACGGCCGGACACGCGCGCGCTCCGGATTCGGCGTGAACCAGATGGTGGCCGAGTACCGCGCCCTGCGCGCCGCGGTGCTTCGCCTGTGGGCCGACGACCGGGCGCTGCTGGCCGGCTCGATCCAGGACCTGATGCGCTTCAACGAGGCCATCGACCAGGCCATCGCCGAATCGCTGGCCGAGTACTCGGCGGAGGTCGACAGCTGGCGCGAGGTCTTCCTCGGTGCGCTGGGGCATGAACTGCGCGGACCGCTCGCCGCACTCATGATCAACGCCGAACTGCTTGCCAGGACCGCGCACGACTCGTCCCACGCCCGCCAGCTCGACGTCATTCGCGACAGCGGCAAGCGGATGACCAGCCTGCTGGACGATCTTCTGGACTACAGCCGGAGCAAGCTCGGCGCGGGCATGGTGCTGCGCCTCGAGGACTGCGACCTGACCAAGGTGCTGGCCGAAGAGGTCGAACTGCTCCGCGCCGCGCTACCGGAGGCCTCGATCCGCTTCGACGCGAAAGGCCCGACGACCGCCCGGCTCGACGCGTCCCGCCTCCGCGAGGCGCTCCACAACCTGGTCACCAACGCGGTGAAGTACGGCGATGCCGGCAAGGACATCGTGATCCGCGCGTCTGGCACGGCGGACGAGCTCCTCGTCCAGGTCGCCAGCCCCGGCCCTGCGCTGTCGGAAGGCGCACGGCGCGTGATCTTCGATCCCCTGCGGCGCGGCGCCGAGCGTGCGTCCCAAGGCGAGCATGCAAGCCTGGGCCCCGGCCTGTTCCTGGTGCGGGAGATCGCCAGGCGCACGGCGGCAGCGTCGATGCGGCGTCTGCGGATGGCGTGAATACGTTCACGGTTTTGCTGCCGCGGGGTGGCTAGTAGGTCCGCACTCCCCCGCGGACTCTGTTCCACCTCACAGCCTCGCGATCGTTCGGAGTCGCCCATTCTCTGAACTTGCCAGCCGAGCTGCTCTTCCACGGAATCATCTGCGGTTCGCTCATTGACGAGTTGATCAGTCACTCGAACAGCGACACCGGAGAGGGCATCACACCCCTCCTCGAAAGCTTATCTGATCGCCATGGGAATCTGACCGGCGCACTTTGCTTTAATTATGTTCCCAGACTGGTCACACATAAAACTACACGCCCATGCAGGCGACAACGCCCCCCCTGAAGCTAGAGAAACATCAAATCGGCTTATTCTTATTCCCAAGAGATTTCCACTGCATCACAGAGACAAAACCAAAAAGAAATCCAAATAAAAGCACCACCCCATCCGACCCCACAAAATCTTGGCCGCGCAATACTTTATCCAAGAAATAATATACAACTCTCAGAAATAAACCAGAGAAAAAAAGCAAACTTATGAAACCCAGTACCCTCTGAAACACGATCTCCTCCCATATTTAATTGCATGTACAGCTCCCACCTCCGAGCGCACTCGCCCCTGATATCCCGCCCCAAAGATCGGAATCGCTCACATTCCTAGCTGCCGCTCCACGCGCCGACTTCAAAATACCGGACATGCTCCCAAACTTGGACGCTATTGCCCCCATTTCCGCGCCGACCTCGCCTCCTAGAGCACCACCAAGCTTCTCGTAGGCAGATGCGCGCGGCTTTCCATCGATCGCGGTCTGGACACCCATAAATCCGTCATGAACTGCACCAGCCGCCAGGCCAGTCTTCACGCTCGCAGCAGTAACCAGCAGAGGCTGTTCAACAGCCGCACCCATCACCACCCCACCCAAACCGGTCACAACAGCTTGACCGCCGACAACCATATCACCAATGCCAACTACCAACCCCAGATAGTCAACGCACAATCCGTATGGATCGTAAAAACTGACAGGGTTAGCCATCCCGTAAATATATGTATTCAACCCGCCCGCCAACCCGATCGGATCGCTCTGCAGGTACGTGCCCGTCCGCCCGTCGTAGTCGCGGAAGCCGTTGTACCAGAAGCCGGTCTCCGCATCGTAGTACTGCCCAGGGAACCCCAGGTTGTAGTCGCCAATCGTGCTGCCGAGCACGGCGCGATCATAGGCATAGTTCGCGGCAAGCCAGCGGTGTTTCCCGGCGGTGTCGGTAACCACCTCCGGGCGACCCAGCCGATCCGCATGCGTGAAGTACAGCTGCCCGCCACGCACGAAGCCGATCGGCTCGCTGCCCATCCAGATGTGATCGGTCCACTGTCCGCTCGTCACCTCTGACATCAGGGTGTTTTGTCCACCGTACACGAACCGAGTGCTGCCCAGTGGACCGCTCTTGGCAGTCCGTTGGCCCAGCGCGTTCACCGAATATGTCGTCGTTCCCGCCGGATAGGTCGCAGTGACGTAGTTCGGGTTGGTGTCAGTCACTCCCACATCGCGCGAGACCTTCAACAGCCGGTTGAAGCCATCGTAGTGATAGGTCGAAGTCGAGCCACCCCAGGACTTCGTCCGCCGGTTGCCACGGCCGTCGTAAGTGAACTGATGATCCGACGACAACAGCCTGTTGCTACCCGGCTGCGGGGTGTAGGTCTCATTGGACAGCCATTGGTGATACGTCCGATTGCCGTTGGCATCGAATGTGAAGTTCTGATTGCCCACCGGCGATGCGATACTCGTCAATCGCGAGAGTGCGTCATAGCTGAAGTTCTGGTTGTATTGGGTGCGCGACCAATTTTGGATGGACGTCACTTCGTCAACGGCGTTGTAGCCGTATGTGTGACCAAGCCACCCGTGGTCGTGAGTAATCGTCAAACGGCCATCCTGATCGTACTCGCGCTCCTTCACAGTACCGTTGCCGTACACCATCCGCGTCATCGCCCCGGTCGGCGCGTATTGGAACTGATTGGCCACAGTGCGCGTGACGCCATTGATCGTGGCCTGGATTACAGCCAACTTGCCGAGGTGGTAGCCGTAACCAACCGACGCGCCACCCGGGTAGCTAACGCCGCCAAGACGACCGGACGCGTCATAGGCGTAATGGACCCAGTCATCCGAGTTCGGCGTCACATCACGTGTGATGGCGATCGCACCCTCAGGGGTATAGCCGAAGTGGCGCGTGCTCGTTCCGGAATCCGCGTTGCACAGGCGGCCTTTTCCGTTTCCGCACCAGTCGTAGCCGTACGCCAGCGTGGCATCGCCGCTGGTCGTTTGCGTCAGTCGACCCAGGCCGTCATACGAATACGCCAGCCAGCTGCCGTCGTTCCGTGTCATCCGCGTCTTCTGGCCTGCCGCGTCGTACTGGAACGTCGTCGCGCCCGTATCAGGACTCGTCTGCTTGATGACCTGGCCGAAACCGTCGACCACATAGACCGTGGCGTTTCCTCGTGGGTCGGTGACCTTGGTCGGCAGGTCGAGCGCGTTGTAGGCGTAGTACGTCGAATGGCCCAGCGCGTCGTCCGTGCGGATCCGACGATTCAGCGCATCGTAGTGGTGCGTGGTGACATGATTGAACGCGTTCTTTTCGGTGAGAACATTGCCGTTCTTGTCGTAGGTGTACGTCGTTAGCTGGCCATTGTTGCCCCGCACCCCGCGCACGCGGCCCAGTTCGTCGTAGTCGACGATGCGCCGGTAGGCGATGCCGCCGGCGGCCGAAAGCATACCCACCGAAGCCCGCGGGCCGGACACGATGTCGATCTCGATGCCCCTGGGCTGGTAGCAGATGCCGGTGCGTGGATCGCACTCGCCTCGATCCGGGGGCGGGGGCTTGGGTGGCGGATTCGTGCTCGGCATCGAAGGAATGCGGTAGCTGCCCGACGCGGCGATCGTCAGGTTCGGGTTGCCAACGGGCGAGATCCCGTGCACATGGATCGTCTTGCCGCCGTGCTGCTGACGCATGGCGGTCGTGATCGGAAGGATGAACCGGTGCGCCGTTCCCTGGGATTCGCAGGCCTGCGCAACCGCCGGCTCGCTGGACAGGTTGGCCATGTAGCCGCTGAACCCGGTGCCCGACCCGGCCGGACCGCCCAGGTACAGATGCACAGGAATGGATCCGTCATGGTACGAGGCGCACGCCCAACCTGTGATCGTGTAACCGGCGCTCTCGTTGCCGAACACACCGTCGATGGTGCCGCGGATGGCACTGTCGGGCGAGATGGGACGCGCGCCACTGCGCACGATCATCTGCGTCACCAGTGACATCGGGTCCCGGGTGTACTCGACCACGGAATGGCTTCCGCCGGCTTCCGGTTCGGACTCCGCCACCAGACGCCTCGCGGCATCGTAGGCGTACGTCCTGACCTGGCCATCGGGTTGCGTGACCGCACCCAGCAGCCCACTCGAGAGATATCGGTACGTGGTGTCGGCAGCCGCTCCGCTGGGGAAGCGGCGCTCGCGCACAAGCCGCCCTTGCGCGTCGTATGCGAACTCCACCACGTCGCCGTTCAGGCCGGTCACCTTGCCCGGCTGCCCGAGTGCGTTGTAGTCCGAATAGGTCACGCTGCCGATGCTGCTTTCCTGAGCGGTCAGCGCGCCGGCCGCGTCGTAGCGACTGACGACCTGATCGCCGGTGCCCGCAATCGGACCGTCGACGGCGATCGACGCCAGCATGCCGTTGCCGTGCACGGTGTACGTATAGGTCGTTTTGCGCACCTGGTTTTTGACACCGTTCGCACTCAGGTTCTTCGCTGCCACCGACGTCAGCCTGTCCTTGCTGTCGTAGGCCCAGGTGGTTTCGACCTGCCCGACCAGGGTCTGACGGGTCATCCGATTGGTTGCGCTCCAGGCATAGGTCGTCTTGCGCTCGATCGGCGTGCCGACCGCCTCGCGCAACTCCAGCAGCTGCCCCTTGGCGTTGTAGGTCGTATAGGTCTTGTTGTTGTTGAAATCTTCGGCGATCGATGGGTAGCCGTTGGCGTCGTAGACGATCGCCTTGCTGGCGGCTGCGCAATGCGCTGAGGCGATACCGATGGTCGCGATCAGCTTGCCGTCCTCGAACTCGTAGCTGGTCTGCTTGCCCAGGGGATTGGTCACGACCGTGCGACGGATGGTGCCGGTAGCGGCACTCGCGGCCTGCACCACGGGCAGGCTGGATGTGGTACGCAGGCGATCGCCGACCGACAATGGCACAGTGCAGACGCGCGTGGTGGGATTGCAGACGCCGCCTACGGGCGGCGGTGGCGGCAGCCTGGGCGCCGGCGGGGCAGATGCGTTGAGCTCGTAGGCGAAGGTGTAACGCTCGACGCCGCCTGCATGCTCGCTCAGCGTGGCGCGGCCGTTCGCGTCGTAGGCGAAGTTCGAGTAGCGCAGACCGTTGAACGACTTTCCGGTCAGGCCGCCGGGGAAGCGTGCATCTTCGTAGTGGTATTGCACCGTGGTCGAAGGCGCGCCGGGCGCCGTCGCCGTCGCCAACCGGTGACGGCCACTGCCAAGCGCATTGGCGGTGTAGGTGAAGGCGTAGGCGTTGCCAGCCGGGTCGGTCACCTTCGTCAGTTGCCCGTTGCTCCAAGTGAATTGGACATAGCGGCCAGAGGTGTGGGTCACCCGCTGCAAGTAGTTGTTGGTGTAGCTGAAAGTCCACGCCACGCCCTGGCGACTGGCGAGCCGAGTGATGTAGCCATTGATGTTGTACTGCTCAACCAGCCCGTCTTCGGTGTGGTGGGTATAGACGTTGCCCGACAACGTGACGTAGGCGATGGCCTCCGCCTTGTCTTCATTCCAGCGTCCAGACGCCGTACGGTTGAATTTGATGCGCCGACCATCCGGGCGCTGCAGCCATAGATTGGCCGCATTCGCCCCTGTGGCGGACGATGTCAGCGAGTAATCGAAGTTGCTCAGCCAATGCTGACCGAAGAGTCCAACACCCGACCAGTAATGGTTGTAGGTGCGAGAAAGGAACAGCCCCATCTCGCCATTGGCCTCGAAGTCCGTTTCGAACTCCACCTTGTTGCCGGTGGCGTACACGATCGGATTGCCCGCGGTCATCGAGCTGCCCGAGGTTTGATCGCACGGCACTTCCGGATTTCCCGTCTGAGTAGGCTCTGCCGGATCGCCTAAGTTCGGCCGGATCGCCTTCACTGGCGCCAGGGTCGGGATCCCGCCGCCTCCGCCGCCTCTGGTTCCGACCACTCTGACAGTCGCGAAGTCCATTATGCGGGGGCCGTTGTTCACGCGGGGCGCGGTCACGTTCACGGGCCCCATATTCGTTGTGCCGCCGCTATCGGTGACATAGCGAACGTTGTGGGTCTCCCATGCCTTGACCGCCGAAGCGACGCTTGGCACCAACCCCAAGCAAGCCAGCACCGCGACACCCAGCAGCCGACTCCCCACCCCACGACCGGCCCGCACCGGTACGCCCTTCCTGTGCATGCAACACTCCCTGGCACGTCCAGTGCGATGCCCCCTGCATCGAACTGCGTGCGGACGGAAAGCTGAACCTCGCAGTCAGAAATGTCAATAGGGCGTGAGCACGGGGCGCGCCACCTCGCACTGCCCTATAAACTGAATTTCGGATACGATGACGCCCCCTCCCACCGGAAAGCCCAGATGTCAGGCAAATCGATCCACAAGCCCGAGTACAAGGCCTTGCTGGCCCTGCTGATCGAGATGCGGGACAAGGCCGAGCTCACGCAGTCCCAGTTGGCCGGCCTGCTGGAGCGGCCGCAGTCCTACGTCAGCGATGTCGAACGCGGCGTGCGCAGGCTCGACCTTTTGCAGTTGCACGAGTACTGCCACGCCTGCGGACAGGACTTGGCGGGCTTCGTCAGGAAGTTCGAGAAGGCGATCGCCGGCTCGTCGTCCCTCCACGCCAAGGCTTCACGCGCAGGACGCGGACACTCGTGATCCATCGCGCCCCCATACTGAGGCAAGGGCTGGTGTGATGGTGGCGGTCTGCGGCATCGCCGAAGGTCGCACGCCCATGCATCGCGATGCGACGCCCGCTACTGGACGACGGCCGGTTTGGAACGCGCGATCGCCCATGTGCGCGCCGCCGGCCCCTGGACGAGCGACCCAAGCGGCGCCCAGCAGGCGTTACCCCTCACCGGCCTCCCGCTGACGCTGCCGCTCCAGCGCATCTTTCTTCTCCTGCTCATCCTTCTTCGCCTGGTCGTGGTGCCACTTGATGGCGTAGAACATGCCGACACCGAGGACGACGACCTTGAAGATGATGAAGACGATGGGGAACCAGTCGTACATGGGACGATGTCCAGGTCTCGATGCCACCTGGGATGAGGCACGGATTCGCACCTCGTAATGCCGCGTCAGCGGCGCGATGGCATCACAAGGTCGTATTTTAGGCCGCCTGTCTCGCGCCTCTGCGCGACAGTTTGTCTCACCTGCCAAGCGGTGAGGCGCGCGTTCATGGGGCCGCGCGCATGCCTGTGCACTGCATGCGCGGCAGCTACTACCGCCACATTGGAAGGCGCCTCTCCGAGACGAGCCCGTGCCCCACCTGGCGCACTGGGTGCGCCGACCGCCCCGCACCTGCGGGGCGGTGATCGCCGACACGGCATGCCTGGTCTGCGATCGCTGCACACTGGTGCGGATGCCCCTGCGCTCGGCCACCCCAAACGTGACCACGTACGACGTTGCCTGTCTCCGCCGCCGCAAAAGCAGCCTCTCCCGCCAGATCGTTGTAGGATCCGTAAGCGCCTCACGCCGAAGGGATTTCTGCGATGAACGCGGATTCGAAGAGGATCTACATGCATCGGACGCTCAAGCGCGCACTGCGCGCTGGCCGATACGCACCGGGCGAGCACCTGGACGTGGCGGCACTCGCGGACGAATACGGGGTCAGTGGCGTCCCGATCCGGGCAGCGCTGCAGCGGTTGCTGGGCGAAGGCCTGATCGAGGACCATCACCGGGAAGGCATGCACGTGCCGCTGCCCGACGAGTCGGAGCTGCGTCAGCACTACGAGTGGATGCAGCGGTTGACGATGATGGCCTGCGACATGCCCGTTCGCCCCGCTGCGCCGGCCTCATCGACGCCCGCGCCTGACAGCACGAACACCGCCACGCAGACTTGGGCGTTGTTCGACAGCATCGCCGAGGCCATCGACCTGAAGGACATGCGTGCGGCGATCCGGCTGGCGAACGACCGGCTGGCGCCCATCCGGCACGCCAAGCTGGATCTGCTTCCAAACGCCGAGGCCGATCTCGCCGAACTGTGTCGCCTCTGGCAGCAGCGCGACCTGGCAAGCCTGAAGGCCGAGCTGCACGTCTACTTCGAGCGCCGCAAGGTGCTGGCATCACGCATCGTGACGACCCTGCGGGCGCGGCGCACGCAGCGGTAGCAACGCCGCCGGCTGTATCGCGCGCGGACGCTATGACGCCAAGCGCCGTCGCTCCGTCGGATCGCTGACCACGTGCTTCCAGATACGGCGTGCACGGCGTCACCGGAACCTCAAGATGGCAGCAGGGGCGATCACAAGCCCGAGTACACGCCCCCTGTTGGCTCTGTTGATCGAGATGCGCGACACAGCCCGGCGCGCCGAACGAGACCCACGTAGCGCGACCGCGGTCACAGATCGCCCCGGCACGTCGCGGTAGTAGTTCGACACAGGACGCAGTTTTCAAGCCGAAACGGAGGTCTGCAATGAACACACCGCCCAAGCACGCGCTTGTTTTTGACGGCATCCAAGCCGGCCTGCGGGGAGGCCGCTTCCTGCCTGGGGAGCGCCTCAAAATGTCCGCGCTGGCGCGTGCATTCCAGACCAGCACCATGCCTGTTCGATACGCGTTGCACGGGCTGTGGGGGGCTGGCCTGGTCGAGTGGAATTCCGGCCGCGGCTTCCATGTTCCGATGCTTGACCAGTCCCTCCTTGGCGCACGCTACGACTGGATGGGGAGCCTTCTGCTCGAGGCCATCGACCGAGGCAACGCGGCGCATGCCGTCACGACGCTGCCCGCCGTGCCAGACCCCCAGGACACACCGAACGCGACCTGGCAGCTGTTCGATGCGATCACCGACCTCACCGACAACGACGAGCTGCGCGCACCGCTCAAGCGCGCCAACGACCAGCTCGCGCCTGTGCGGTATGCCAAGCAAGCGCTGCTCGACGATGCCCATGACGAACTGGCCGCGCTGTACGGCTGCTGGGCGGCGCGCGATCTCACGTCGCTCAAGGCCGGCTTGCGCGATTACCACCGTCGCCGCATGGCGATGGCGCCGAAGATCGTTTCGCATCTGCGCCAGAATCTGGCGGCCTTGCACTGACTGACTGCGGCATCGCACCCGTCCAACACGCCGGCATCCGAGACCGCGGTCACAGACCCGAAATGATCACCACGTGATCAAATAGAAATCATTTGAGAATCAACGCATTCGGCTCCTAGGTTGAAGCCGCCATGGTCCATGGCGAATCCAACGGAGCGAAGAGATGAACACCAACGACAACACCCGCACCGAGGTGCAGGACGACGTGATCGAGCTCGGCGTTGCGAGCGTCGAGACGCAGGGCGGCGCGTTCGACCCCGGTGAGGTGATGGGGCTGAACATCACGCCAGGGATCTCCGAGGAGTGAGCAGCCGGGGCGCGCCGAAAGGCGCGCCTCGCCCCCCGAGGTGCCCGAAATGCGCTACGGACTCCGCGAAGGCTTGTCGTTTTGCCACGTCGACGACGGCCTCATCTTTCTGGACCTCGAAGCCGATCGATACTTTCGGCTGGGGTCGCGGCTCGAGCACGCGTTTCTTCAGCACCTGGAAGGCGGTAGTCATTGCGTGGCCGACCTGGACGCGCTTCTTCAGCGCAACATCCTGGTCCCCTTGCTCAGCGGCGCAGATGGCGCGCTCGAGACGGCCGTCAAAGCCCCCTCGCATAGCCTAGTCGAGCACACCTACGCCCTGCCCTGCCGAAGGCAGACCGCGCTGATTGAGGTCCTCGTCATCGTCTGCAGCGTGCAGCTACAGCTGAAGACGCGCGCGCTCGATCGCCTGCTGGACGCCATGGCCACTCGCCGAGACTGCAGGGCTTCGAAATCGCCCGAGCATCATGAGCAGGCGCCCGATCCCGGGATGGTGCGGGCAGTGCAACAGTTCCGCCGGGCACGCCCGTATGTCCCGATCGAAACCTGCTGCCTACTGGACTCGATCTCGCTTGTCTTCTTTCTCGCCCGGCGCGGCCTATGGGCGTCGTTCGTCTTCGGCGTGACGAACAGGCCGTTCGCAGCGCATTGTTGGGTCCAGAACGGCGATTGGGTGCTCAACGACACCGTCGGCAATGCGCTCGCGCATACGCCGATCCGGGCGATCTGATGGGCTATCGCTACCTCGCGCTCCTGCCGATCGAGCCTTCGCAGGACGGGATGGCGCTATCGCCCGCACAAGTCGCCTCCTTGCGTGCACAGGGCATGCGACAGGTCGATGCGCCCTGGCCGATGACACTCTTCGTCAGCGAGGAAACGCCTGCGCTACCCGTGCCGGCCGGTGTCGTGATCGGCCACGTGTTCTCGCGCGATGGCACCCGGCTCGATGCAAGGGCATTCGCCGACACGACCGATCCGCACGCGCTCGACGACCGCCTGTTGAGCGAATGTTGGGGCGAGTACCTGCTGATTCGAAATGCGACGCCGCCTGCGCAAGGCGTGACGCTGTTGCGCGAGCCATCCGGCGGTGTGCCCTGCTTCTACTTCGCCGGAGAACGCGTCACGGTCGTCACATCCGATGTGTCGCTCGCCATCGGTCTTGGCCTCTATCGCCGGCAGGTCGACTGGAACGCCATCGCCTGGATGCTGGCGTACACCCACGTCAACACGGCAGAGACGGCACTCGAAGGAATCAAGGAACTCCTGCCAGGATGCACGCTCACGCTCGACGACCGAATCGCGACCGTGGCGCCCGCCTGGTCGCCCTGGGGCTTCGCGCAGCCGCCGCATCGGCATCGCAGCCCGGAACAGGCCGTCGCCGCCATCCGCGCCGCCGTCCGCACCGTGGTCGAGACCTTGGCCCGAACCGACAGGGACGTCCTGATGGAGTTGTCGGGCGGACTGGACTCTTCCATCGTCGCCGCGTGCCTGCAGGGCGCCGCGGCGAACGTGACCTGCAGCACGCTGGTGACGCCGGTGCCCGGCGCCGACGAGCGCCGCTACGCGCAACCAATCGCGGACACGCTCGGCACCGATCTGCACGCGACACTGCTCGACATCGACGTGGTGGAGATCGACTTCGAACTGCCCGTCCAAACGACAAGGCCCCGTGTCTCGGTCCTGCAGCAGACAGCGAACGCCGCCATGGCCGCGGTGGCAGCCACCCAGGGCGCCGACAGCTTCTTCTCCGGTGGCGGCGGCGACACGGTGTTCTGCTACTCGTCGGGCGCGGTGCCGGCGGCCGATGCGTTCAAGGAGCGAGGATTCGGCGCCGGCATGCGCGCCGTGCACGACCTGTCGGCTCTGCACGACTGCACCCACTGGAAGGCCGGCCGATTGACGCTCAAGAAGCTGGCGCATGGTGCACGCACGCCGTGCAAGCCCAATACCGCATTCCTCGCCCCATCCGCGGCGTCACCGCCGCCGCCTGCCCATCCCTGGTTCGCGCGGCCAGACGGCGTGCTGCCCGGCGACCTGGAACGCATCGCCGAGCTCGCAGGCACGCAGGTCTTCCGAGAAGGCGCTCCCCGTGGCGCAACGCACTGGCTTCGACTTCCCCTGCTCTCCCAGCCTGTCGTCGAGGCCTGCCTCAAGGCACCGACATGGATGTGGATCGCTGGCGGAAGGAACCGTGCCCTCGCGCGCGATGCGTTTGCCGACCGGCTGCCACGTGCCGTGCTGGAGCGCCGCAGCAAGGGCACCTTCGTCAGCTACTCGGGTGCCATCTACCAGCGCAAGAAGCACGACATGCGCGCCTACCTCATGGACGGGCACCTGCGCCGCCAAGGCCTGTTGGACTCCCCCGCCCTGGAGGCGTTCTTCGCGATGAACCTGCACCCGCGCGACACCACGTTCATGCGGATCTTCGACCTGTGCATGGTCGAGAACTGGCTGCGGCACCAGCGTTAGCGGGTCCCGCCTTCGGGCTCTGCGCCCGCCAAGCCGGCACGCATCTCCCGCCAACGCGCGTACTGCCCGACCTTGGACGGGTGCGCGTCCTCGTGCCCCTGCAGCCAGAAGCGGAACCAGTCGAGGTTGCGCTCATAGGCGGCCAGCTTGTGCCGCGGCTGGAACTTCTGATGCGTTTCGTTGGGAAACACGTAGAGGTCCGCGCGCCCCTGCCGGATCAGCGGCAGAGAGACGCCCAAGGCGTAGAGGTATTCCTGCTCAGGCATCTGGAACAGCACCGGCGCCTGGATGCGCTCGACCTGATAGGCCGGCGACAGCAAGCGCCAGCGCTCGGGCGTCTCGTCGGGCGCGCCCAGACCCCACGCATTCTGCACTTCCTCGAAGAACGCATCGCCGCGCAGCGTATTGAACAGGTAGTAGTTGGGTTCCACCGTGGGCGACGTCACCGAGACCGCCGCCAGCCCATCGGTCTGGATCGCCGCCCACAGTGCGACCTCGCTGCCGAAGCTCAAGCCGCCCATGCCCACCCTCGCCGGATCGATCCGCCCCGCCGAGGCAAGCTGCGCCACCGCCGCGGTCACACCGGCGACGCCGCGGCCGTACCGCTGCACCGCGTCGAACACGTAGCCCGGCGGGTCGTTGATGCACAGCGCGGCGATCCCCTGCTCCGCCAGGCTGGCCAGCGGCCACTCGTCCCCGACCCCACCGCGCAGGAAGCCGCCACAGTTGTAGTAGGTGACGAACAACGGCGGCGGCGCCCCGTCGATGGCGTGTGCCGGCAGGAACTGGCCCGTGTAGGTCTGCCCGTCCGCGCTCTCCCAGCGCAGCAGTTCGGCCGGCGCCACCGCGGACAACGCATGGGCCAGGGCCGCATTCGGATCGAACAGCACTTCACGCCGACCGCTCTGCAGGTCGATGCGCTCCAGCCGCGGCGGGCGATCGGGCTCGGCGATGACGCAGGCCATCGCGTGAGCCGAGATGCCACAAGGGCCGCCAGCACGACCGCCGCCGATGGTGCCGCGCACGGTCACCACAGGATGGACCACGCCGGTGCGCACGTGCCATCGATGGATGGACTGCGCCAGGCCCTGCAGCGGATCGGTAACGGTGAACACCACCTCGTCGCTCTGGGGCCGCCACTGCGGCGCGCCAAGCGCCTTGCCCACGCACGCGCTGGCCGTACATGGCACGGGCTGACGCGCCTTAGTTCCGGGCAACATCGTCAATGTGCTGTCGAGCCCATGGCGGAAGCCGGGCGGCGGGGCCGAGCGCGTCAGCATCGCCAGGCGACCGCCATCAGGCTCGGCGACCAAGGCCCAGGGCCGAGGCAACGCCGCATCGAGGTCGGCGATCGCAGGCGGTACCGGCGGCCGCTCGGCCGCCCGCGCGTCGCGGACCTGCAGGCTGGCGAGGTCCACCACCTTCCAGCGGTCCGGCGCATCCGCCAGCAACGGCGCGCGACCGAACCACATGCCGGCATACCGCTGCGTCGCCCACCGCCCCTCGATGTTGATGGCGCGGAACAGCCCCTGGCCGATAGGCACGTCGCCATCGATGCGAATGCCGCGGTCGTACTCGAGCTGTTCGGCCTCGGCGACCGCCTCGCGCGTGGCACCGACGCGGTAGAGCAGCCGGCGTCCATCCGCATCCAGCACGTAGCCGCGTACATCGGCCGCATCGCGAGTGAGCGGCTCGGCGCGCGACCCGTCCGCCGCCGCACGCCACACATCGACCCTGCCGTCCAGCAACGCCGTGTAGTACAGCCAGCGCCCATCCGGCGACCAACTCGCGGCCACCGGCGCCGCTACCCCGGCTGCGTCTCGCAGCGGCACACCGCCATCCGCCACACGGCGCGGCGGTTGCCCGCCATCCATCGCCTGCACGTACCACGCCGAGTCGTAGCTGTTGCGCTCGATGGACGCCTGCTCCACCCGGAAGGCCACCTGCCGGCCATCGGGCGAGACCACCGGCGGGCCGAAATCCACGACCTCCAGCAACTGACGCGGCGGAATGGACTGCGCATGTGCGGCGATACCGCCCTGCATCAGCACGCCACACGCCAATAGCACGTGCATCCACCACGCGGCACGGCCCGTACGCCTCACTGCAGGCACGCCCACCGATCCCTGCCGGTCCAACGTCTCCATGGCCACCTCAGAAGTGCTTGGAGATGGCGAGGCTGACGAAGCGCCCGATCGCCGAGTAGTTGGTGCCGTCATAGGGCGGTGCGTACTCGGCAAACGACGTCGGCGTGTACAGCGGCGGCGCGCGGTCGAGCAGGTTCTGCGCCGACAGCGAGACTTCCACGCCGGACCACGCCCCCTCGCTGCGCGCATGCCGGTAGCGCAACGCCGCATCGAAGGTGGTGAACGATGCCGTCTTCCGGCCATCCACGGTGTTGGTCACGCCGCCGCGATAGTTGGCGAACGCGGACGTGGTGAAGGCGCCCCGCTCCCAGACCACCCCTGCCCGGCCGGACAGCTTGGGCGGGTTGAACAGCGTGCCCGACAGATCGAAGAACTCCTGGGCGCCGGTGTTCTGCTGTGTACTGTCCAGCCACGCGGCCGAGCCGCGCAGCGTCAGCGTGTCGTCCCCCAACGCCAGCCTGTACGAACCCGAAAGGTCGGCACCCGTGATCTCCTGCCGGGCCACGTTGACGTAGTTGCCGTAGATCACTGCACCGATGCGGTCCGGATCGAAGGACTGGCCGGTGAAGTTGAAGAACCGCGCCAGGCTGGCGATGCGCGTCAGCTCTTCCAGCGTGGGTTGCCGGTCGATCACCTGGGCGAACGCGGGATTGGCCAGCACCTGCGCGTAGTCGGTGATCGGCTGGACCACACGGTCGGTGTAGTCGATGCGGAACGCGGTGAGCTCCAGTTGCAGCCCGGCCAACGCCTCGGGGTGGTACGCCAGCGAGGCGGACAGCGTGCGCGCACGTTCGGGCTGCAAGTCCGGATTGCCGCCGCCCACCCGCAGCGCCATGTCGCGCCCTGCCTCCGACGTGCCGCCGTAATCGCCCGCAAAGCCCAGCTGTGCGAACTGGCCCTGGTTGACCTGCAGCAACGTCGGCGCCTTGAACGAGCGGCCCCACGCCGCCTTGGCCGTGAAGTCGGCATTGGGACTGTAGATCAGCCCCAGCTTGGGCGTGGTGACGCCGCCGAAGCTGCTGTAGTCCTCGCTGCGCACGGCCGCGGTGACCTCGAGCCGTTGCACGCCCGGCACGCCCTGCCCCGCGCCGACCACCGGCACGCTGACTTCCGCATAGCCAAAGCGCGCACGCTCCTCGCCCTGCGTCGCCACCACGCCCGTGCCCAACGCGGACTGCCGGAACGCGTTGCTCCGGTAGCCCACACCCGCCGCCAGCCGCATCTCGCCAGCAGGCAACGCCAACAGCGGGCCTTCCACACTTGCCTCGTAGCTGCGGCTCTCGTTGCAGAAGCAGTCGTCGACGACTGGGGTGACGGCGCCGGTGGCCGGGTCTTCCCGCACCTGACGCTCGTGATGCTCGTCCTTGGCCCAGGCCCCGCTGAGCGACAGCGTCCAATCGTGGGGCAGCCGGAACTCGACGCCCGGCGACACCAGCGTGGTCGTGGTGACCGGCGTCAGGCGGTTGATGCCCATGTACTCGTAGAAGGTCTGCTGGTCGCGCTGGCTACGCAGCACATCCAGCCGCAGCTCCACGGCAGAACCCAGCCCCTGGTACGCACTGAGCAGGCCGCTGCGCAGGTCGCTGCCGGGATAGAGCGTGGTCGGCGGCCCCAGGTGCCGGGTGTAGGCCCGGTCGGCCGCGTAGATCGGGTCGACGGACGCATCCTTGAACGTGGCGATGACACCGCCGCTGGCCCAGTACGTACCCGCCGTGGCCGTGTACTCGCGGGTTTCGAGGCCGCCGCCGCTGGCAGCGCCATAACGGGCGCCGAGCGTCGCACCGTCGTAGTCGCGGCGCAGGATCACATTGCCCACCCCGCCCACCGCATCGGACCCGTAGATGGCCGACGCGCCATCGGCCACGATGTCGATGCGCTCGACCGCCTCCACCGGGATCGCGCTGATGTCCACCGCCTGCGCGAAGCCGCTGTAGGCCATGCGCCGGCCGTTGAGCAGCGTCAGCGTGGCGTCCGGCCCCAGACCCCGGAGGTTCAGGGCCGAGCCGCCGGTGACGTTCTGATTGGCGAAACCGGCCCCGGAAAAGCCGCCGCTGCCCGCGCCCGGGTTCTGCCCACCCCCAAAGTTCTGCGGCACGCTGCGGATCACCTCGCCCAGGTCACGGAATCCTTCCTCCTGGATCCGCTCAGCACCGAAGGCGATCACCGGCGACGGCGTGGTGCCGCCGCGGATGCGGGTACCGGTGACCTGGACGGTGTCGAACTGGGTAGCGGCGTCCTCGACCTCGCGGGTATCCGCGGGTGGGTCGGGCTCGCGTGCCGCGTCTACCTCCTGCGCGGCAACGCCGGTCAGGGGCAGCAGCGCGATCACGGCGACGCCCAGCACACGGGGCGCCATCTCGGCAGAGACAGAGATGCTCCCAAGTCGACCTTTGACGGCCCGCAACCGCGCTCGCCGCTGGTCTGGATCGACCGAGACCGGTGGACCGACAGCCTCCGGAGCACTTGCCCCGCCCTCGTACAGGCACAGATCAGACGCTACGCACAGCGTGTTGCTCGACATGCAATGCCTCCATGGTCAATCCGCTGCCCACCCCCGGGCGCGCGGCAGATATGGGCTGTCCTGATCGCGCCCTCCCGGCCCTCCAAGTGCCGACAGACAGACCAAAACGAGAGTAATAAACAGTAGACTTATATTCTGTAGATTGCAATGCGGTAGAGGATCAGGCTGGAGGCATGGCTTCCAAGTCCTCTCCCGCGTCGCTCCCAAGTGCCCGCACCCGCGTCGGGGCGAACATCCGCCGTCTGCGCAAGGCGATGAAGGGGAAGGTGAGCCAGGAGAAGCTCGGCGAGATGGCCGAGTGCCATCGCACCTACGTGTCCCAGCTGGAACGAGCGAAGACCAACATCTCAGTCGACCGCCTTGAACGGTTCGCTCAGATTCTCGGTGTGGACATCGCCGACTTGTTCCTGCCCCCGCCGTAGCGGTGTCCATAAGGGGTGCTCTACAGGACAACGGCCATCTTGTAGAGTTATATAAAGTAGATTTATAATCTGTAGAACCTAAGCCGGTAGATGATCAGGCTGGAAGGCATGCCTTCCAAGCCATCATCCACTGCGAAACCTAGTGCCCGCGAACGTGTTGCGGTGAACATCCGCCGTCTGCGCACGGCGCAAGGTTTAAGCCAAGAGCAACTCGCTGACGTGGCCGATTTCCATCGTACCTATGTTTCTCAGCTTGAACGCCGCGTCACCAACATCTCGATCGATGGACTCGAGCGGCTAGCACACGTGCTGGGCGTCGATATCGTCGATTTGCTCCAGCCTCCAGACTGAGCGGAGCCTTGCCGCGCATGGAGTGAACCGGACGTAGCTACAGCCTGCTACAGCTGTAGGAAATTCCTGACAGGCAGCAGCGGTGGGCGCTGATATCGAAGATGGGCAGAAGAACCCATTCTTCCATCACGCCAGCAACGCGTGATCCCCGCCCGCGAGCGGGTCGCCAGACACGCGGGCAGGGGCACGGAGCACCCCGGCTGCTGGCGCCCCTCGCGCAAGTAATCGCGACATGGGCGCCGATTCCGCACGAAAGCACGCTGCCCGCGAGGAGTCTGCAACGAATGCCCGCCCGCGTGAGGCAGAGGGTCTCAGCCAAGGAATTGCCCTGACTTGTCCGAGCTCAATCGAATTCGCGCCTTGGATTGCTCCCGTCGCAAACATGCGCTCCTGGGCCTCGCTCTGTTTGCGCACAGCTAGGACGTCGCCGACGTTCCGCGGCCATCTGACGGATCCGTCCACGAGCACTCTTGAGCCTAGTCTGTTGATCACCACATGGTGAGAACTGCAACAGCACTACCGCTGCAGGAGCCTTCGGGAAGGCAGCTGATACCAGCTCTAACCACGCATTCTAACTCACGCTAGAGACGCCTGACCGGCACCGCCCACTAACTATTGGATCGCGGTTTAATTACCTTCACCGGCGGCCATCAAATCTTGCTATCCGCCTGCCGCATCCCTGATAGTCTGGATTGAGTCATCAATGCAATCGCATCCGCATGGCACCAAACGACAGGTCCAAGTGTCCGCATCGGGCTACCTAGAATGGCATCGAAGAAAGCGCTTCAGACCAAAGCAAAAAATTCTCGACATAGCTAACTCCAAGACCACTCAAGCTCGGCGCGCGTAGTACTACATCTATCAGCTTTAATACTAGACACGGAGTCACACCAATGGTTTTCAAGAGGCTTAATAAATCGATCCAGTCTGCCAGCAGTCCAGAGAAGCTGATTTTTGATCTGCCGCGCCGCAAGATTCCGGGGGTGCTGACCCACCAATCTGAGGTCATGAGGAACTATGCAGAGACGGCAACAGAGAAAGCAGACGTCGCTTTGCAGCTTCCAACCGGAAGTGGCAAAACCCTGGTTGGATCTCTCATAGCAGAGTGGCTGCGTCGAAAACGAGGCGAGCGTGTAGTATACCTCGCCCCAACTAAGCAACTTGTCAACCAAGTGGCAACACAGTGCGAAGCAAAGTATGGGATACAAGCAAATGGATTTACAGGGAAAGCGACCAACTATACGCCGCACGCAAAGTCTGAGTACAGGACCGGCGAGAAGATAGCCGTAACAACTTACAGCAGCCTGTTCAACACCAACCCATTCTTTAACGACGCTGATGTAATAATTATTGACGATGCTCACGCTGCGGAGAACTACATTTCCTCGATGTGGTCAGTATCAGTGATCCGGATCAATCCAGATCATGAAAGTTGCTTTCTAGCTTTAATCGCAGCAATTAAACCTTACATCGACGACTCGACATTTTACAAGCTCAAGTCGACGAGAGATGAGAATAATGGCTGGGTTGACAAGCTTCCTAGTCCAAGTCTCGCAATGGCATCGGGGGACATCAGAGCTGTACTGGACGAGCACTCGCCGGCAGCCCGGGATATTCACTACCCCTGGTCTCTCATCAGAGACCATCTGCACGGCTGTCATTTTTACTACAACGAAAGTGAAATATTAATCCGCCCCCTCATACCTCCAACATGGACCCATTCCCCTTTCACGAATGCGCGACAGCGCATTTATATGTCCGCCACCCTGGGTTCCGGCGGAGACCTTGAGCGACTTTTTGGCCGAAAGAATATTCATAGGATCGCCGTCCCTGAAGGTTGGGACAAACAAGGCGTAGGACGCAGGCTTTTTCTCTTTCCCGGCCTGAGCTTAGACGAGAATAACTGCAGTAAACTCCGCCTCGATCTAATGCAAATGACTGAACGCAGTCTTGTTCTCGTTCCAAGTAAAGCTCACGGCGAGTCCATTCGACAGGAGGTGGAGAACAAGATCAGCTTCCAAACACTCGATGCTACCGACATAGAGAACACCAAGGAAACCTTTACTTCGAAATCTAACGCCGTAGCCATCATCGCGAACAGGTATGACGGCATCGACTTCCCGGGCGACGAATGTCGACTGACCTTCGTAGAGGGATTGCCATCCGCGACTAATCTTCAAGAGAAATTTCTCATGTCGCGTATGGCAGCTAATGTGCTTTTTAATGAACGAATCCAGACCAGGGTGCTACAGGCAATAGGGCGTTGCACTCGCTCTCTTGAGGATTACTCCGCGGTTGTGGTGAACGGGCTAGATTTACAGGACTACTTAGTTGACAAGAAGCGGCGACGCTTCCTACATCCTGAGATACAAGCAGAACTACAATTTGGTATCGAACAATCCATGCCGGCTACTCCGCCCGACTTCTGCAACTTCATGCGAACCTTTCTTGGGAACGGTGAAGATTGGGAGTCAGCCAACCAGGACATTATCGAGCTTAGGGACAGCCTCAGCCAAGACGTATTCCCTGCAATCTCGGACCTTGAATCATCTGTCCCATACGAGATTGATTATCAGAAAAGTCTCTGGCAGGGCGATTTCGTTGACGCGATGGAGGCCGCCTCAAGAGTAATTGGGGTCATCAGAAGCGAGGACCTCAAAGGCTATAGAGCGCTCTGGAATTATCTCGCAGGCTCGTCGGCGTTGCTAGCAAAGGACAACGGCCAGTACGTCGCCGAAGAGAAATCTGACATCTATTTTACAGCCGCAAAGAATGCAGCGGTGGGCTTGAGATGGCTTGTGAACCTAGCTACAAGCCGAGGCAGTGACTCGTCAACAGGCGATGATCCTGACAGCGTCTTAAGGACAGAGCAGATCGAGAATATCGAAAACGTTCTTGAAAGATTAGGTTCGAGCCACGATAGACGCTACGCAGCTCGCGAGAAGAAGATTCTGGACGGCTTGCTTTCAGAGGATGAATTCGAGACGGCTCAAGTGCTTCTCGGTGAGCTATTAGGATTCAATTCGTCTAAGCGAGAGACCGATGGCTCACCAGATCCTTGGTGGCACATCGGAAACCTATGCTTCGTGTTTGAAGATCACGCAGGCGCCAAGGAAACCTCTTCGCTCAGCGTAGAGAAAGCGAGACAAGCAGCTGATCATCCTCGATGGATTCGACAAAACGTACCAGAGCTGAAGTCTTCAGTAGTGATCCCCATCCTTGTGACGCCGACGTCAAAATCCTCTCCAGGCGCGAAACCCCACCTCAATGAGGTTTATCTATGGCCTCTTAGCGAATACCGCACTTGGGCCCAGCAAGCACTTGTAACAATTCGAGAGATCAGGAAGACATTCTCGGCGCCTGGTGACATCGCCTGGCGCGCGGAAGCCATCACCAAGCTCCGACGAGAAAGTTTCGACGCACCCTCCATCAAAAGAGACCGCCTATTGGTCCGCGCATCTGATCGCTACACCTTCAATTGATGGAGGGCGCCACAGCCGCCTACCCTTAAGGCGGCTATCTTCCAGCAGGCCTGCGCAATTACAGCAGCATGCCCCCCGTAGTGCAGTGCGCTGCGCTGTTCGACGCGCCGTCAACGGTCGGCTATCGGCGGTCATTCACACGCTGTAGCAACTAAGAGCATACAAATATCAGCTTGAAGGCCAGCAGTATGCTATGTGGCGATCGGTGACCGGATTAAGTCACGCCACCAGCTTGCACTCGGCGTCGGGCATAAGACACCTGCTGACGCCTTGGATTCAGCGGCCACACACATAAAAACATAGATCACAATATAGGTAGAGTCAGACGACCAAACGGCTGCTCAAATCAATACAATCATTTAGCCTTTAACCTATTAGCCCGCGCACCATATTAAATCCCTATACAAGCTTAAAAGCACAGGCTTCTGAGGCCGCGGGACTCAGAACCCGATAATTAAGATCGGCCCCAAATTGAACCGCGAGTCGGATAATTCTCAGTCGGTCGATAACTATTGATGCAGCGATATCTGGGCGCCGCTGCCAATCGTACCCTTCCGCGACCGCCTCAATAAGATCCTGAGGCATGAAGTAGTAGGTTGCCCACTTGTGCTGCACTTCGATATTGAGCTTTGAGGGAGAAGCCTCTAGCTGCTTTAATGACCATTCTTCTGCTGTGCATCCGCACTGAGCAGCTGCAATCGGTATTCCTACGCGACCATCACTACCCAATGGATGCCACGCGACAAGATCTAGACCGCCGTCACCAGAATTTCTTGTTTTAAAGTGTCTACGCTGCAATCGCAAAGTTCCACGCCAGTCCTCTGCAAGCTTAGTAAGACGTTTAAATAGATGCCCGCTATATCTCGTAGATGCCTTAGCACCAAACTGGTGAACCTCCCAGCCCGCTGGCATCAGCCCTTTAAAAATACTCTCGGCTATTCTTTCAAAATCTTCTGTGAGCTCGTGTCGCCTCGATTTTTCGATCAAACGCAAGCACGCGGACAGTAATAGCTGTACATAAAGACTCTGCGCTCCGCTCCCGGGATTCTTGAATCTAATTTCTTGTGCTCCAGGAGCTAACGCAAATGGGTAAGCGTCTCCGAAGACCTTAGCCCGAACCTCGAGGCGGCCAAAAAGCCCGGCCGCCCAGGCCTCCTTTCGATCCCCGTCCGGCAAGACTTCATCGTCGCCGTCGTCATCTTGTTCCTCTGCGTCTAGCTCAGCTTCTTCGTCGAGAGCTTCAGAATCATCTCCCAGGCTAGCATCTGGTCGAATATCTAACGCAGCAAGTTCATCAACGCACTCAATTAAATTTGATCTTGAGAATTTTCTGTCAGGATGGACTAAACATCTTATCTCGATATAATCGCACCACAAATAAGCGTCACTTGATTTTGGCGGATGGCTCAGTGACTGAAAAATCGGACGCTTCGGAGCTCGATCTTTTCTCTTTCCGGCTGCACTTTTCGCAAGGCGCTTTGAGGCTACGGGACGACTTCTAGTCATCTAACCCTCCATCATCCATGTCTTGGAGCATAGCCTGCAGCTGAGTTCTCACACTCCTTGCCTGCTTAGCAACCGCCAGTGCTACATCAACATGCTGCGGAGTCACTTCGGAGACATTGGGGATTATCCCCCAAACTGTTTCGAGCCTTGATTTAACAGCCAAGAGCGCCTCAGAAAGCGCCGTCGCCGGCCCTTTGCTCAAGGAAAACGCCTGATCGAGATTCCCGGATTTGAGAAGATCTTTAACGGCGGCAGGTGATGCTACAACTGCGGCCAGCTTTTTCAAGTTACGGGAATCTTTAACAATGCTCTTCCGGGACTCATCCTTGACAAAGTTCCACAAAAACATGTGCTTAAGATTGCGAACCTTCAATCCACTCTGAGCTGCATCCATTCTTCCTGAAAGGCCGAGGAATTCAACGATATTCACGTAGCTCAAAGAC
>NZ_LASZ01000003.1 GCF_001014645.1 Luteimonas sp. FCS-9
CGTCAAAATAAGATCGGCCTAAGAACACGACAACTGCCGTCGGAAGTAACCATTCAACTCCTGCGTACGGGCCAGGATCTGGTCTGGACTCGACGCGAACATCAAGGCCATCCGCAGCCAACTCCCGCCCGAAATTGGCGAACGATGGGTCCTCATATGACTCGATGTACATCAAACCGACATCAGGAACCGCGGATCTGTACATGGGGCATACGCCTGAATTAAGCCGGCCCGCGAAGCGAGTTCGGCTTGAATGAATTGTTAGGCGCCAATGTCGCCATCTTGCCGCTCGCGCCGCTTGGTCAGCAGCTTAAGATGTTTATTGATTGAGCGGAGTTCATCTCGGATTTCTTGCATTGTTGTCTTATTAGGCCCTTTCAGAGCATCGACTATTGCTTGATTCGCGCTGGTCTTGGTGGGCATGCGCCCTAGATGAGTGATGCCTAGCGTGAACTCATCAGTGGCCTTCCGAAGGAAGCCAAGAGGGTTTCGGTACTTATATGAGGCTTGGACTCTGAGTCCATTTTCCATTTTGCCCTCAAGGCCGGAATACTGGCCTCCATTAAAAGTATAACGTTGTCCGGCCGACAATGAAGGAAAGCCATCTTTTGAGACGAAAGAGCCGCTCCCATCGGACTTCCCAATGCCGAAGCAGTCAATAGGAAGTGGCTCGGAGAATGCCACGCCGATTGCACTACCACCGCCAATGTTTTCAATAACGAGATCGATCAAGGAAGGAACATCTGGATTGGGTTGGTAGTAGACCAGGAGTTGAGGTTGGGAGCCCCTGAGGACGGCAAGATAGGCTACCCAGACTGCGAGAAGTGTCGCGAGCGGACTGACTACATAAGCGATGATCTGAGCTAGAAATGACATGATACTTCCCCTGTGCTCTCTTAATTGGCGCCTAACGCTTGAATTAAGCCGTGCCGCGAAGCGGCATCGGCTTGAATGAATTGTTAGATGCCATATACGACGCGATTGAGCCTGGAGGTAAGGTTGACTACGAATTCCTTGCAGTCCCGGGCGTAGTTTGGCTGCATTGGCCGTTCATTGCCGCCATGTTCGAGATCGCCCTCATGGGCGATCTGGTTCCGGCGTTTGACATAGTTTGCGAGGTATCTCTTGATGTCGTCTGCGGATGTTGCCGGCCCTGGCCACATAGCCGAAACAAGATCAAAGATGTTGTTCCGGCCAATCAGATCGTACGCAGCAATGATTTTTTCAGGCGCTTGGTAAGAGACAAACACCAGCGTCTTTTCCTTGAGAAGCCTTGATAATTCCGCGAGGGAGTCTGCGCTAGCAATGATTGGTGCTGCGTTACGGAAGCCCTCCGCACTCTTGATGGGGAGGATTGAGGACATAGCGTCGCACAGCGACTGCGGAATTGGAGATTGACGAAGCGCATGCGGAAGCCTGTCATAGACGACGGAATGAACATAAGCGTCTAGCGCTGAGAGCGATGCGACAACAGCGGAGCGCGGAAGCCAAAGCAGGTCATTGTTCGCGGCGCTTAAAGCGCCGCGCTGCCCAAGGCCACGCAATCTCCTCAGCTCTACGTACATAGCAAGCAGCTTGTCTGCCGCGGCTATGCTGTTCTGGAAGTCGCCGTAAATTGTCATGGCATCTAATGCCTATTGGACCGCCTAAGCGCGGCGTTGCACGCAGTATGGCTCAGGTTGGGGGCGCTGGAAACAGGGCAAAAACCTACCATCCATCAGTAGGTTGCCGGGCGGCGACCGGTCCCGCATACGTACGGTGCCGTTGTGTTATCGACGGTTGAACGGGCATATGCGTTACACCCGTGAACGGGGTGGCATAACAAGGAGGCGACCGCCCATATTGCTGTAGCAAGTTTGCGATTGTGACCGTGGGTTCGGCGCTACGGGCGGAAAAGGCCTCTGTCGGAGGATTGATCCACTTCTTCCTGGCGGACGGCAAGCCCTTGCTGGCGGACAAGAAGCACATCGATAGAGGCCTTCCTGACACCTCTGGCAGTACGTGCAGATTCTGGACGCACGCCGCTGACAACGCCCTTGACACCTCGGTTTGCCCGTCGCAGACTCATACGCAAGGAGCGTCGAAACTCCTCACAGAGCGGTCCCCACCTCCGTCAAACCGGTGGGTTTTTTGTGCCCGTGCGCTTGCGGGCATGGACCGACGCGATGCCTGCGTCGGGAGGGCGGCTAATACAACACCCTTCGGGGAAATACGCCCGCCGGCTCTGTGCGGTTTCGAACCTCCCGACTTCCCGTCCTCCGTCTGGCGGACGGGCACTTCATGGAATGAGGAGACGATGATGGCGAAGTTCGAGACGGAAGATCAGGGGTCGTTTGCCTATCTGCTGTCCGAGGACGGCGAGCTCCGGCTGCGCAAGCTGTACCAGCACGTTGAATTGCTGGCGCGTCTGTCGGAGCCACGTATGGGCGAGCAGGAAAACGGGCCCCCGATCGACACCCCGGCGCTGTCGAGTTACTTCGAGATGCTGGCCGAGCAGGTGCAGTTGGTGATGAACGAGGTATCCGAGCCTGGTTCCCTGCACAGGCAAGGCGTGACGGCGGCTGCGACGGAGGAAACCGAGGACGGCGATAACGCCGGCAGTTCGGATGCGGCGATGCCTCTCGTCCCGGACGAACCGGGCGCGTCAGTCGCCGACGACTACGCATTCGGCGTGACGCTCGATCAGCTCGACGAAATGAACCGGCTGCTCGATCAGCTGACGGCGCAAGGCGACCTCTTGATGGCCAGCGAAGGCGGGGAGCTCGCGCAGGGCACGCTGATTGTGACCGGCACCACCATCTTCAATGACGCCGACGCCGCGCACACGATCATGCGGCAGGTGGGCTCGCAACCCCTCGACGAGGTGCCGGCGCCAGGACTTCGGGTCCGGGAGGTGCCGGCGCTGTACAACGTGCATGCGGGTGGGGCCGCCAAGCGGCAGGGCAGCGATCTGCATTGAGCGAACGCGACCCGCAGTCGCTTGCGTGCTGCGGGTCGCATCGGTGTCTGGGCTCACTCGCACCAGTTTGGCGTGATCGCTTGCTGTCCCGCCGCATGATCCACGGCAAGGGACCTTGCGCCGTCGCGCACACACAATGCCGACCGTATTTTCCTCTAGCGGGAGGCTTTGCCGTGCGCATCGCGGTTGCCAGGCGGTGAAGGGCGAAACCGCACTGGAGCGTCTACATGACGAACACCAGGGAAGTTGTGCTTCTGCGGTGGCGGCCACCGTGCTGCCTTCGATGCAGCGCTGACGCATCTACAACCGGAACTGCTTCACTCCATGCGTCCGCACTTTGGCGACGCTGATATCGGCGCAGACCTCTCGCACCGGACCGGCGCTGGGCCACCGATCTGTGCCGGATCTGGGCGAGCCGCGATGGCTGGCTAACGTTGGCGCTGATGATCGACTGCCATACCCGGCGGTTGCTGGGCTGGCAACTCTCGCGCAGCGGTCAGGCGACCACCGCGGCGGCAGCCCTCGAGTAGGCTTTGATTAGGCGCTGCGGCATGCTCGGGCGCGAGCCAAAACCGTTCCTTTTGCGCTCGGACAATGGTCTGGTGTTCGCCAGCCGGCACTACACTCGATAGGGAGGGCCGGTCCTCTATTGCATCGTTCACAACAATTCTAAGTTGGTCCTGCAGCTGATCGGCTGCCACCGCGACCATGTCGGATGTCGAGACTGGCGCCGTGCTCAACGAACCATTCGCTACGGAGTGTCCAATGACAACGATTACGCTGATCCAAAATGCGCGCGGAGGCGCTGCCGATATCGTCGCGATGACGGCGAATCCCATGAATGTGCAACTGCAAGGTCTGGCGGGCGGCCCGGTGCAGTTCCGGTGCACCAATGCGCAGGCCGCGATCCAGGGCGCCGAGAGCGTCGACATCACGTACTCGGCCAACGTGGCGGGTAATCCGCACGAGACCATTCAGGTGAGTTCCGTCATCAGCTGAAGCCAGGTGATCTTCGCTGCATGGATGCCCTCTCAGAGGTGAGAGGGCATTTTTTGGTTCTTCGCTAAATAGCGGGAAGGTTGCGCGAATCTCCAGGAAGAAGTACCCCTGATCGCGGTACCCGTAGGCCCGACGCTTGATGACGTTGATAGGGTCGTTGATTCCTTCAACGATGCTGGTGTTGAGCCGATGCCGGCAGCGAGACACGATGCCATGCAAGTAGGCTTTGAGCTTGGCCGCGAAATGAGCCAGCGCGGCAATCCGACTGGCTTGGGCCTGGTCCAGCCAGTGCTCCCAGGCCCGTCCCATGCCCGGCGCACGGTCGTCTCATGTCCCTGCGGGCGCCGGCTGCCGCAGTGCTTGCCGTACATCGTGCGTGCTGATGGCCTGAGGTAGATCGTGATGGTCCGACCGTCGCTCCCAGCCCCCTAGCTTCTCGATCGTCTTCCAGTCTAGCATTCCTCACCCTTGCGCCTGTAAATCAGGCGTAGGGTGGTGGTGGTCGTCAACGGCTTCCCGCTAATCTGCGAAGAACCTTTGTTGGCCATTCACTGGCGCGTTCGCGGGGCCTTGCTGGTACGCTGACGCTACTAGAGCGCAACATGTGCTCGGACTCTTGGATACTCGCGTTCGCTTGCGTGATGCGCTGCGTGCCCGCCGAATGTGACGCAAGGACTCGCGAAAGCATATTGGCGGTTCGAGGCGCGGACGCCGCGGTCCAAGGTTTGGCTCAGGTCAGCGCCGGACCAGTCGTACCAAGTCCGCGTGCGTGCCTGGAAAGAGATCCAGATCCGCCGGGCTAGGGCTCGCGGGCAGGCGATCCGAGCGCTGCCAGAACGCGAAGGTTTTCCATGGGGGCGGCAGCCGTGGCGCGGGCGCGTCGGTCCAATCGGCAATCCAGAGCGGGTATTGCGCGAACTGCGGATCGTCGAGGTAGGTGCTGCCCATGCTCCAGTTGGTGTAGAGCAGCGGCATGCAACCAAGCCTGTCCCGCGCATGCTCGAGCGCGGCCAGCACGATACGTCTGACATCTGGCTTGCTGTGCGCAGGATGATGAGGGTTGAAGCTTAGTTCCTCGAAATCGATGGTAAGGCACAGATCCCGGGGCGAGGCGGGGCCTAGTGCTTCGACCGCATTGTCGACCTGTGCGATCGGATCCTCGTCGAGCCTCAGAAATACGTAGGCGCCTCGATAAAGGTTGCGCTCCCCCATCAGCTGCCAGTTGGTGTGGAACTCGTGGTCCAGCCGTCTGCCGTACGCGACGCGAGCGAAGGCGAAGTGCAGATCGGGCACGGCCTCAAACACTGCCCTGGCGCCGCGCGTGCCGTTGCCTGACCACTGGGAAATGTCGGTACCCAAAAGTGTAGTGCCGTCTGACGTGTGCGGCGCTTCGGTAACCTGCGCCGTATCGCGCGCGTGCGTCTCGTCCTCATACACGGGCTTGGGCCAGGCCTCCGGCGCCGTGATCACCTCCGCGGGTGCACTGCGGATGGCGGTATCGGGCTGAGGCGGCATTGGCTGCGTGCTCCGACGCAGTGTGTCTGCCCTGGCTTGCCTGGACAGGTCCAGGAATTCGGAGGCGTCGTCGACATAGACTCCGATGGCCACGCCGAACATCACAGACAGCTTGCACGCGACCAGCACAGCGATCCAACGCGGGCCGCGCCGCCGCCTTGGGCGCCTGGTGTCCTTGAACGCGGGACGTGAGTCGCGCGGTGCCTCGGCCTGCGGCGCGGGTGCGTCCAGGTGAGGGTCGAGCGCTGACGCAGGAAGGGCGGAAGCGATCGCAGGCGATACGGCGATCTCGTCTACATCGAACGAAGCGGGCGCCGGATGCCCGGCATCCAGCGCCTCCCGCAGCCAGGCGACCTGGACAGCCGGCCGGATCGCCAGTACGCCACTGGTGTACTGAAGCAGGAGGCCGGCACTTTCTGCATCGAGGCGGTGGCCCGTGAACAGAATCTCGCCTCGGCTGCTGCGGATTTCGGACGGGACCTCGCTGTAGTCACCCGCCTCGTTGAGCACGATTCGGGGCGTGCCATGTTCCAGTGCGATCTGCGGTGTGTGGAAGCGGCGTCCCAGGCAACGGAAGGCCCCTGCCGTGGTATGGCTGGTGTGGTGTGCACTGGCGAATCCGCATCGAACCAGATCCGCTAGCAGAAGCGCGGCTGAAAGAGTGTCCGCGCGCGCGTGGTCGGATTGATTGTCTTGCGAAACGTCTGCGTACAGATAGGCCGCACCGGATTCAGGCTGCAGAATCAGCGCAGCCCCTGGACGCGCTTCGAACCAGGCGCGTTGCCACAGATCACCCAGCGCGGCGGGGCCGTCCGTGCACATGTCCAGCAGGGCTCGCAGCCAGTCCCGCTCGGTGCGGGTCAGGTTGTCCAATGCGCGGACGAATCGGATCGCAGCGTCCATGGCGATGTCCTCCTATCCGGTGCGCGGATCAGCTGCCGCCTTCGGCAGGCGCAGCACTTCCGCTGTCGGGCGGGCTGACCGCGGGCGGCGTGGCGGGACCAGCGTCGTCGATCGAGACGCTGAGGTACTTGCCCGGGTAGTACTTGGCTATCCAGCCCTGCGCCAGCTGCGAGGCGGTAATCCGCTTGAGGTAGTAGGTGATCGGCGCTCCGAGCTTGCCGTCCAGGCACTTCTGCACATAGTCGTCGAGCGCATCCATCATCGAATTGATGTCGATGATCTTGTTGGCGCCATCATCGATGTCCTTGAGGGCCGAGAGCGCGCTCTCCATCTGCCCGGATTTCAGGGCGACCAGGTTCTGGCCCGTGCGCGCCGCACTGGCGGACGAAGCGACGGACTGCTGGTCGCTCTGGGTCACGCCCTGCAGCTTGAGCAACGCGGTCATCGATGCTGAGCCGTCCGAATCGGAGAATTCGCGCACGCCCATCTTGACCTGGTTGGACTTGATCGACGGGATGGATCCGATGGTGGTCAGCGTGCAGTGCGAGGTGATGTTCTGTGAGGACAGCAGGGACTTCGCGTCATCGCTGAAGGACTTGCTAACGCCGAAACCGCCCGAGGCGCTCTTGAACCAGCTGCCGACCTTCATTTGGGTTTGAAGCGAGGACGCCACGCTTTCCATGGCTTCGCTGCTGCGCGTATCGGTGGCGTTGAGGATGTGCACCATTCCGATGAAGCACGAACCCATGGTGGCGCCCGAAAGAATCGTTAGTGCCTTCTCGTCCTTGGTCTCGGCCCGGGTGGCAATTTCCTGGATGTTGGCCGGCGAATCGGTCTTGATCATGTCGTCCGGAAAATAGGCATTGAACGCGCGGATGCCCTTGTCCACATCGAGGATCAGCGGGGCGAGCAGCACCGCATCCTTGTGCGTGCAGGTGATCGCGATCACTAGCGTTCCGGTAATGCTGTGGTTCTGGGTCTGGCTGTGCACCTGGCTCGCCGAGGAACGTGAGGCCTCCGCGGAGAACGAACTACCCAGATGCCCGATCTGTCCGCTGATGAACTTGGCGACATTGGAGGCGTGCGTGCCGGAATCCTGGCTGTTGGAGTCCTTGCTGAAGTACTGGACGTTCATCCGCAGGCCGTCGGCGGACAACGGCATCTGCTTGATCTGGCTGCGGTTGTAGTCGATGGGGGATTCGATCGAATCACTGAGGCCTGACATCTTGGCGCGCAGAGGCTGGGATTCCTTGATTGCCTGCACCTTGGCCTTCGCGTAGGCCTCTGCGGCCGCCGACACCGATTTGCCGAACTCGGCCCGCTCGGCGTCCAGTTCGGTGGTGTCGATGCCCATGCCCGCCAATTCCTGGGATGTCATGTCCAGCGATTGTTTGGTGGAAATCAGCGAATTGAGCGAGTCTTCGGCGGCATCGGCTGGCGCTTGCGCAGCAGCGATCTGTTCAAGCACATCGAGGCGTTCTCGGCTGACTAGGTTGCCGAGTGCGAGTGCGGGATCGTACGGAATGGCGGAAGGCATGATGCATCTCCAGTGAGGTGGCGTAGTGGCTGGGGTCGAGTGGCGTGCTGCCACATCGATGTGTGGCGGCATTTAGTTCTGGTAGGCCTTGAGTTGGCGCCTGGATACGCCGAAGGTGGCCTGGAGCAGCTCGGGGGGCCATTTCCTGGCGATAGCGACCCGAATGGCCGCACGACGAAGCGAGAGAAACAGGCCCCAGGAACTGGGGATATCCAATTGGCCGTTAACGTCGGCGATGTCACGCCAGTGTTCGTAGACCGTCGGTGGGACGTCCAGACCGGTCATGTCGAAGAATCGGGTGGCGCGTGTCGGTAGGTAGATGCGCTTGCCGCCATAGGCATTGACGAGATCGATGACGAGGTCGAAGCCCCCGATTGCGCCGATCTCGGCCAACGATGCGGGCAAGGCCTCTACCACGAACGTCTTGTTTTGTTCGCAAAAGCACACGCACATGTGCCGCGATTCACCCATGAAAATGGACGCGCCGCCGATAAGGCCGATGAAACATTCACCCGGCTGTGAGCCCGGCAAGAGCCACTGTGGCGTCCCTATGTCCTCCATGAATCCCCCTGTGCAACTTTGGCAATTGGTGGTGCCTTACGCTATGAAGGCTTCCAATGCGGGTGTAGGGGATCGGTCTTCCCTAGTGGCAAGAAATTTTCGTCGGCTGAAGGATTCTGTGATGGCGTCGCGAGTTTCGTTGGGAGAATCAAGTGCGTGCGAGAATTGTTCAGCGAGGGCAGCGCGATTCTGTCACTGAGTTTCGTGAAAGTTGGAAGCTCCGTCGAGCAGGCAAGAAAAATGGGTACGAAAATATGCCCTCCGTTCGCAGACGGGATCGCGTCAGTGCTGCACACGCAACGTAGTCACCTGTCGTCTGGCCCTGTATGGCGATCGCTGCCCCTAGGCCGCGTTGAACCTGGCGGAGATCGTGTGCGGCCTGGCCCGGTACTCGTGGACATACCGCACGTTGTCGATACGGCGGCGACCGTTCGACCCTACGGCAGGGCTTGGGGATGAGATGTTTGGAGTCGCACGCATTAGTGGACCCTGTCCGCCGACACCGCCAAATTATCTATCTAGGAGTCGCACGAGCATTGACGTGGATCAGCACAACGTGCGCTGCATGCGGCAGTGTGGGGAGCATCACAGGATTCCCCTTTGAAAGGGGCAGCACAATTGGACATCTTCTGCCATATGGTGGACGCCCCAGGTGAGTACATAGACGCATTTCACAGGACTTCGACGTAGTCCAATCTCGCCTGAAGGCGCATGAAATAGGGCCGCAAGAACGCCGCTATATTCCGGACTCCCCCGAAGCAGGAGACCCCCCGAATGACGCTCATCCAACAGCATCGCAAGACGGCACAAATGATCGGCGTGGCGCTCGTCGCCGCCGTGGGCCTTGGTGGCTGCGCCACCTACAAGGAAGACTTCGCACGTATCGACTCGCGCCTGGATTCCCTCGACTCGCGGGTGCAGGGTGCGGCCCAGAGCGCGGAATCCGCCAACCAGTCCGCGACGCAGGCCAACCAGCGCTTGGATCAGATGGAACGTCGCGTCCAGCAGCTTGAAACGGCGCCGCGCCGCACGCCGCGCGGTTGATCTGACCGGACCGGGACCCGCTGGCCCTGCCGGCCACGGGTCCCGGTGGTTCACCCGTTTTTTCGAGGAGTTGTCCCATCGCCAAGTCCACACACGCTGCGAGGCGGGTCTTCCACGGTGCGCTGCTGCTTGCGTTGGCATCCGCGAGCGTGGGCGTGGCCATGGCCGAAGACGCCGTGACGCCACCGGTCGCCTCGGTCGACCAGCTTCCGCCTGGTCTGGAGGTGTCCGACACGGTCATCGAGCTCGCGGGCTGGGTCATCGCTGCCAAAGACAACCATGGCTATCCGTTCGCGGTGATCGACAAGGCCGCCGCGCAAATCCTGGTGTTCGGCGGCGACGGCAAGCTGCGTGGCGCAGCCCCCGGGCTGTTCGGTTCGGCGATCGGCGACCATGCGGCGCCCGGCATCGCCGGTCTTGCGCTTCGCGAGATTCCGGGGCGGGATCGCACGACGCCGGCCGGTCGCTTCGTGGGCGGCTATGGTCCATCGATCGACGCCGGTCGTGTGCTCTGGGTGGACTATGATTCGGCGGTCTCGCTGCATCCGACCGCAAGCGGTACGCCGGCCGAGCGCCGCGAGGAGCGCCTGGCATCGCCCACGCCGGACGACAACCGCGTCACCCACGGCTGCATCAACGTCGCATCGGACTTCTACGAGCAGGTCGTCCGCTCGACGTTCGAGAAGGGCGGCGTGTTCTACATCCTGCCGGACAAGGATTCGATCGCGGAGACCTTTCCGGAGTTCGCGGACAGCCGCGCGGCGAAGGGCGACGATTGACGCAAATCGCGGTGTCCAGGGATGTGAACCTGGCACTGTCGCGGGGCGGTAGACTCCGCCCATGCCGACACCCGACCAGACCAGGCTCGACCGCATCGTCGCCGAGGCCCGCCGCAGTGCCGAGCAGCGCAACAACGGCTATCGCGAACGCGCGTTGAAGCTGTACCCGTGGATCTGCGGCCGCTGCGCGCGCGAGTTCACCCGCGCCAACCTGCGCGAACTGACGGTGCACCACCGCAACCACAACCACGACGACAACCCGCCCGATGGCAGCAACTGGGAGTTGCTGTGCGTGTATTGCCACGACAACGAGCATGCCCGCCAACTCGACCACACCGGCGTGAGCGCGCGCAGCGCAGAGGACGTGCCCGCTGCGGCGACCTCCAACCCGTTTGCGGATCTGAAGGCGCGGCTCCAAAAGGCCCGTTCCTGACCAAGATCGCGCGGGACCGAGGGGCGCCTGTGACTGGGTGAATTGAGAATCTTATAAAGCGCTGTCAGCTCTATAAGCTTTCCTCTACTTCCCGTGCGTCCGGATCTCCAGCAACTCCACCTCGAACACCAGCGATGCGCCCGGCGGGATCACCTTGCCGGCGCCGTTGTCGCCGTAGCCGAGCCAGGCGGGGATGTGCAACTCCCGCGTGCCGCCGGGTCGCATCCCGACGACGCCCTCGTCCCAGCCCCGGATGACGCGGCCGGCGCCCAGCTCGAACACGAAGGGCTGGCCGCGGTCGCGCGAACTGTCGAACTTGGCCCCGCGCTTGTCGGGCGCGTGCTCGTCGTAGAGCCAGCCGGTGTAGTGCACGGCCACCTCGTCGCCGGCTGCCGCCGGCGCGCCGTTCCCCGCGGTCATGTCGATGCGCTGCAGTTCGGACACGTCGCCGCCAGTGTAGGGCGCCGGGCCGCCGCAGGCGGCGAGCAGCAGGACGGACAGCAGGGCGGCATGGCGATGCGGTCGATAGGACATGGGCAGAAGCACGACGAAGAGTCCGGGCAGCATAGCGCCAAGCGCTGCTCACCGCGCCGGGTTCACAGCGGCCATGGCGAACTGTGACCAAGCCACTGGGCCTGTCCAGTGCGCATCCGGAGAAGAGCACGCATGCGTCGCCAGTTGCTGCCACGCGATCTTGGGTTCGAGATCAAGCCACACGACGAGTCCGCCCTGTTCAAGTGGTTCCTGGCCAGCTTCCTGTTCGGCAACCGCATCTCGCAGACCATCGCAGCCGAGACCTGGCGAGTGATCGTGGAGGTGCACGGCCGCGACACGCCCCGCAAGCTCGGCGCCTGCACGCATGTCCAACTCGTGCGCATGCTGGGGGAGGGCGGTTACCGACGCTACGACGAATCCACCGCGACCCGTCTCTCGCTGCTGTGCCGGACGCTCATCGACGACTACGACGGCCGCATCCTGGGCATTGCCGAGGCAGCCGAGAGCCGCGAGGATTTCGAGGGCCGCCTGCTCGCGTTCAAGGGTGTGGGGCCGGTGACGTTGGGGATTTTCATGCGGGAGGCAGGAGCGGCGGTGTTTGTGGATGGATAACGCACCGTGCACGCCAGGTTGGATGATGAGCGGTCGCCGGCTGCTATCGTAACCGTCGGCGGAAGCTACACAGTTGCCGACAGCGAAGCGTCGCACCTTCGACCACCCGCAGGGCACGGCTGATGTCGGGCCAAACCTGCCCGGGCCAAGAGGGAACCGCGAATGTGGTGCCGTTTGTCCTTATGATGGGCCAGACACCGCCACCACCTGCTGCCTGCTGATCCACAAGATGGCCTTCAACCTCCGCGAGATCTTCAGAACGCTGGCCGATGCCAAGGTCGATTACGTTGTGGTAGGTGGACTGGCCGTGATTCTTCACGGCTATCTGCGGGCCACCGCCGATCTCGACTTGGCCATCGGCCTGTCACCCGACAATGCGCGTCGGGGCATGGCATCGCTGGCTGCCATTGGCCTGCGGCCGCGGCTACCGGTGACACTCGAAGACTTCGCCGATCCGGCCAAGCGCGCGGAGTGGAGGGATAACCGCAACATGCTGGTCTTTCCGCTTTGGGATCCCAGCAATCCTCTGCGCTCGATTGATGTGTTCATAGATGAGCCTATTGCCTTCGAGCAGTTGTTTCAGAACGCTGTGACCAAGGAAGTGGATGGCGTGCCTGTACGGGTCGCCTCTATTCCGCACCTCATCGAAATGAAGCGACGCGCCGGCCGAGCACGTGACATTGAGGACATCGACAAACTTCAGCAGATCTTTGAGGCTGGGTCGGATGAGTGATATGCACAAGAACGAACGCGACACCGCTCCAGCCGGTTTTACGTTCGAAGACGCCGAGCGAGCCCAGTTGCGGGATTGGATGGGGCTCAGCACCGCCGCGAAGATCGATTTCTTTGAGGAGATGGTCCTGCTCGCTTATCGGAGTGGCGCGCTATCGCCTGAGCGCCTCGCGCTTCGCGATTGAGATTCGCTACAAGATGGTCAGTGTCGGCTGCAGCCACTGTTGTTGTCACCTGGCGTCATGATGGCTTGCCCACGACTGGACCCAACAGGTGATCGTGAGCCTCGACCACCAGCAGCGCTTGATCGATCCGGATCACATCATGGATTTTCCAGGTGAGCGCGATCCGAAGGGCGCAGCTACCAGGCGCGCAACGAAACGCAACTCCTGTGAATGGTTTGTTCGGGCGATCGCGCTAGCGCTGTTCGCCAGTAGTGCTGGGTGCACTGTTGAACCCGCGATCAGCCCCACTGATGTTCGACTCGTCCGTACGCATGTTTCGCAAGAGCCCATCGTTTACGCGCTGGCCCCCTTGCAGGGAACGGCTAAGGTGGTGGGTGGATGTTTGAGCTTCAGTAATTCTGAAGTTGGCGACGTCACCCTCGTCTATCCGCACGACTATCAAATGGCGCGCCTTGATGGAACGTTGGGCGTTCTGGACGCGAAGGGATCTCTGGTCCTGCCAGTAGGTCGTCGCGTGCAGATCGGCGGTTCAACGCTGCCCGGAGATGAAGCGGTAGAGAGAGTGGTGCCTGCCGAGGATCGGCGTGACTGCAAAGGGCCGTTCTTCTTGGTGCTACCGCGGCCTGCTGAGCTTTTGTGATCAGAAATGGCTCCCCATTTCATCGCAAGAGGCGACGCGTTGGTCGAGCGTGCGACCTCGATAACAGAGGCAATCGCCGGCCGAGGGGGGGGCGGCGGAGACGAGACCATCAGCCCATGCTCGTCGCGCTGACAATCGTGCCCGATTGCCCTGAGGGTACTGCCGCTGCTGCCTCGGCGGCGCTAGACTATCGCCTTCCGGTAGGGGGCCGGCGGGGGCAAGGGAATGCGGATTCTGGGAATGCTGTGGTCGGCGCTGTGTGCGTCGGTCGTCGGCCTGGGCGTGGCTGCAGCGATGCCGGCCGAGGACGCTGCCAGCGCGTCGCCGCCGCTGCGGGACGCGCGGCTGGCGGAAGGCGCCGTCGCGGGGATCAGCCAGGGCGAGTGGACCGCACGCTGGTGGCGGTGGGCGATCGGGCAATGGATTGCGCCGTATCTCGATCCGGACGGGCGCTGGTGTGCGGTCGGACAGGATCCCGACAGTCCGGTCTGGTTCCTTGCCGGTACCGATGGCACTTTCTCGCCGAAGCGCCGTTGCGTGGTGCCTGAAGGCAAGTATCTGCTGGTCCCGGTCATCAACACCTACTTCCAGGACAGCGGTGACGCGGAGGCCGAGGTCTGTGCGGCTGCGCAGGGCTGGGTGGCGGTCAACAACGACCAGTTGCTCAGCGCGGTGGCGATGCTCGATGGCCGGCCGCTTGGCGACGTACGGGCGATGCGCGTGCGCAGCGACGGTTGCTTCCGGTTCGATCCCGAGGACCCGTCCGTGTTGTCGGCGTCCGACGGCTACTGGCTGATGATCGCGCCGCTGCCGCGCGGCCGGCACACGCTCAGCATCGGCGCCAACTACGCGCCCGGCGACACCGGCTACGGGGGAATGCACCAGAACTTCGAGTACACGCTCGACATCGGCAGCGAGATATTGCTGTCCGTGGTGGCCCGATAGCGGAACCGGGTGCGCTAGTCCGGGACGATGTTGCGGGATGCGGCGATGTGGAGCAGTCAGGGGATGAAGATGCGGCAGGGATTGAAGCGTGTGGCGCGGCGTCGCGAGGATGCGCTAGTCGGCGTGCGGTGGGACCGGCTGGAACATCTGCTCGCCGCGTACTACCGGGAGGCGGGTTACCACGTCGAACATGTCGGGACAGGTGCGACAGCCGATCGCTTCGACGGCGGCGTCGACCTCGAGTTGCGGCGCGATGGTCGGCTGCTCCTCGTGCAGGTCAAGCATTGGAACGCGTACAAGGTGCCGCACAACGATGTGCATCAGTTGATCGGCGTGATGGTCAATGCCAGGGCCGATGGCGCCATCGTCGTGACGAGCGGCGAGTTCACCAGGGCGGCCATCGAGGCCGCGGCGCGCAACGACCGGATCCAGCTGATCGATGGCGACGAACTCCGTGCGATGCTCGGACCGCTGCCGCAGGTGCCGATCGCTGCGATGCAAGGCGCGGACGCGCTCGCCGTGCAGATCGGCGAGCGGCTGGTACGGACTGCGATGCGCCAGGCCCTGCCTGCCGGCCGCGAGGCCGCCCTGTCCTGGGCCAAGGTCACCGCCGCGACGATGTTGCTGAAGATCGCGGCCATCGCGGTGTTGGCGCTCGCTGGGTATCTGGTCATCCAGGCCAATTTCCGCAACCTGGGCGAACGCCTGGAAGGTGTCGGCAAGCCCGTCGCCGTCGCGGCGCCGCCTCCGGCGTCGGTCTCGCAGTTTGCTTCGCCCCGCGCGTTCGCCGCGCCGATGCCTGCAGCCCACGATTTCTGTATCGAGCGCGATCCGCGCACCGGCTCGACGGTCGATCGTTGCATCGAGCACGCGGCACGCCCCAAGCCATCGCTTGCCGACGTCCGCGAGTCGCAACGCAAGGCGGACGCGGCCATGGAGGTACTGCGGCACTCCACGCCGGAGATGTAGTCGCTTCTTTTCCGTATCGACTGCGGGCACCGGTGCGTGCTCGTCGGTCGATGTACGTTGAATCCAACCAGGAACCCGAACGAATGTTGAAGTCTGTTGCTGCTGGTCTGATCGTGCTCGTCTGTGCATTGCCGACCTCGGCGATCGCGGTGAGGATCGCCCATGAGGATTACCCGATGCGCGTGCCCGCCGCGGCAGGCGATGGGCAGGTGGTCACGCTCACCGTGATCGACAGCCGGCCGTACGTGCTCGACGGCGACAGCAAGGAATCGTACGAGGGCATGACCCGGGAGCTGTACGGGATTCCGATCAGCCGCAATACCGCGGACAACTCCCCGATGGCCAGCTATCTGGGGGAGCGCTTGCGTCTCGGGTTCGAACAGGCCGGTTATGCCGCCACGTACGAGCCCAGCGTCAAGGGCACCGCGTCGGATGTCCGGGCCCGGTCGCTCACGGCCGACGGCGTGGATCTGATCTTTCTGGTCACGCTGAAGGAGTGGTCCTACGACCAGGGATTTGCGAACCCTGAATTCACCCACGACGTCGTCATCGACGTCTACACCGGGGCCGGGCACCTGTTGAGCAGCGAGGCCTTCAACGGCGTCGACCCGATGCCGACGGGAGGATGGAAGCACTACAAGCGCCGGTACGCGGAGCTGTATCAGGACGTCTTCGACCGCATGTTCGCCTCGCAGAATCTCGTCGCAGGTCTTGCCGGCCGGTCGACGATTCCGGCGCCGGACATGCCCAAGGGTCCGTCGATCGAGTCGCGTCTCGAGACTCTGGGCAGCGTCCATGCGCAAGGGCTCATCGACGAGGAGACGTTCAAGGCCCAGCAGGCGCGGATTCTCCTCGAGCTTTGAACGCCGAGGACCGCGGCAGGGTGCGCTGTGCGGACGCAACATGAGGCCGCCGGCGCAGTGATCGATTGTTCCATCGACAGGATTTCGAAAATGTTTGGTCTAAACGTAACCGACTCGTCTACATCGGCGTCTGCAGACATTCGGGCGGCGATGCTCGTCAAGGTCGGCATGGCTGGCAGGATTGCTCTGCGTCTCGCCCGTCATGGCTGATCGGGGCCCTCAGGAGAGTGCGCTCGTCGCGGCGGAGGAGAACGGTCGGACGCTCTATCTCCATGCCCGGGCAATCGCGTCGGTCAAAGCCGAAATGCAGAGGGACCGGGCAATGCGCCGGGATCGCCGGGTCGCGGGCGAGATTACGGAAGCGCGCGACGGCGGTATCGCCGTGACGGTCGTAGATCGGACGCCATCGGCGATCTACCGTGCGGTCGTGTCGCCTGACGGCACCTTGCAGGCGCCGGTGGAGGCCGTGGCGGCGCCCGGCGAACTCTCGGCCTACGAATCGGCTGCGGTGCGCGCAAGATCGATGGCGATGGCGTTCGATGCGCCGCGGTGCGGCAAGGACTACGACGCGATCGCGTTTCCATCGAGTGCGTCCGACGGGTGGATGGCGTACCTGCTGCCTCGTCCGGCGCGCGGATCGGTGCCCATCGGTGGCTCGTATCGGCTGGAAATCGAGGGCGAGGGCGTCGTCGCAAGCCGCCCCTACACGCGGAGCTGCATCGCGCTCGCGCCAAGTCCGAATTCGGTGGGGATGATGATCACCCATCTGCTCGATCCTGTCCCGACGGACGTGCACGTGTTCTGGAGCCTTTGGGAAGGCAAGCCGTTCTTCGTTGGCGTGGAGAACGGAGCGTGGCGGATCGCGGACGGGCGGATCGCGCCGTTGAAAGGCGAGTAGCACCTCGCGATCGCACAAGCCTGGGTGAAGAGCCGGACGCGTTGCGACCTGCCGGGATATGCGGCAGGTCGTGTAACGGGCGCAGCACCATGACGGATTCGACGGAGACACAATGCTCGGGTGGTTGTTCGGCAGGAGAACGGCGCGTGCGCCCGTCGCGTCGGAGGCACGCGAAGCGAGAGCGCGGTTGCCGGTTCACATGGTCTGGCGCGACGACATGGCGCTTCCGGTGCCAGATTGGCACGTTGTGGGTGCCGGTTTGCCGACAGACCCAGACGACAGGTTTCTGCACGACTACTACGACGCCGCCGCCATGGACTGGCTCGACGCGCTGGCCGATGCGCTGCCGTCGGCCTATCGACAGTACGGGGCCGATGATTTCCTGTTGTTGTCGGCGCAGCCGCCGCGCGAAGCGGCGCTGGTGCTGCGCACCTGCGAACAGGCATTGCGGGCGATCCATGAGCGACTCGGGTCGCTTGCCAGCGATGTCGGCTATGGCCGCTACGTCGTGCTGGTGTTCGCCAGTCTGGACGATTACGACGCGTACGTGTCGCAGTACCGGAACGAGGACGACGAGGCGCCGATGTCCAGCGGCGTCTTCATCGATGCCGGCTACGGACACTTCGCGAGCTGGCATGACGGCCTGGACGAGCTGGAGGCGGTCGTCGTCCACGAGCTCACGCATGCGCTGCTGGCGCACCTCCCCATGCCGCACTGGCTGCACGAGGGGTTCGCGGTGAATGTGGAGCAGACGCTGTTGCCGCGGCTCGCCGATCCGCGTCTGGCGCTGTACCGGCCGGACGAGATGGCCGCGCGCCACGCTGCGTGGTGGAACGCGACGACGATCCAGACATTCTGGTCGGGCGAGGCCTTCCATACCGCGAACGGCGGGCTGGACATGGCCTACGACCTGGCGCGCATCATCACCGGGCTGGCCGCGCGCGAAGACGAGGTCGCGTTCCGCGCGTTCGCCGCGACGGCGACGGACGACGATGCGGGAGCTGCTGCCGCGGACAATGCGCTCGGTTATCCGCTCGAACATCTGGTCCAGGCCGTGCTGGGCGACGGCGACTGGGCACCGCGTCCGGAGACATGGCCGGTCACCGAACCGGCTTGAGCTACCTGTGCGCCGCCTACGGCGGCGCGTTGTCCCCGTTCGGTCCCTCGGCCTCGCCCACCGCACTCGCCACCCGCCGCACCCGCGCCCGGTAGTCGTGCACGTTGTCGCCCTGGATGCGGGTGGCCTGGGTGCCCTTGACGGTGCCGACCTTGTTGTCGGTGCCGGTGACGGGGGTGGCGTCGACCGTGGTCTCGCGCTCGAAGGCGTGCGACTTGTCGGTGTTGCGGTAGTAGCGGTACAGCGCCCAGTACAGGGCGGTGGCGCCGGCAGGGCCGGCGAGCAATAACCAGAGTCCGTTTTCGTCGCTCATGCCATGGTCACCAGGGCTGCGATGGCGAGGCCTTCGAGGATCGTGCCGACGGTGAGCGCGGCCAGCAGCAGTTTCCACTGCTGCACGGGCACGCTGCCCATGGTCTCGCCGGTACGGCCGTTGACGGCGATGTAGTGCAGCAGGCCGCCGTTCCTGCCGGGCTGGTGGTAGGAGTACAGCCAGACCGGCAGGTACATCGAGACCCAGCGCGTGCCGTGGACGTCGAGGCGCTCGTGTTCCCAGCGCACGCCGCGGTCGTAGCGACGCACCGAGCCCTCGACCTGGGCGCGGGCGATCGACAGCAACTGGTCTTCCAGCCGCGGACGCAGGTGCTCGACGTTGCGGTTGCGCTTCTCGGAGGTGAAGCCGGCCAGGTACGAGGCGTTCCACCTGACGGCGTTCTTGGTGTCGAACGGCAGGATCGTGTTGATGATGTTGTTGGTGTTGGCCTGGATGTCCAGGTTGCCGCGCTCGGCCGAGGATTCGAGCGGCAGGTCGTCGACGGTGAAGTCCACCTGCCGTTCCACGCGGTAGACGTCGGCGTCGTAGTAGGTCTTCTTGTTGTTGTCGGTGCCGCGCGTGTAGCGACGCGTCTCGATCTCGCCCTTGCCGGCGATGGCGGCGCTCGCGCGGCCGTCGACGACCATGTAGGGCAGATAGACGCCGACGACGTTGTCGGGCGTGAACTCGTCCTTGAACGCCTTGAGCGCGAACAGCCGGCGCTTGTCGACGAACTGGCGGATGCACGCGACGGCGTCGTCCTTCTTGATGTGGAACGGCAGCACCGCGTCGGGCACGGCGCCGTTGGGCACCTGCTCGTTGATGCCGAAGACGTGACGGCACCAGTGGCACCGGGCGGTCATCGCATTCTCGGTGTTGACGGTGACCTCGGCGCCGCAGCCGCTGCACTTGAAGGTCATCAGCGCGGCGGCGTCGGCCTCGATGTCGCGAGCGCCGGAGGCGAGCACGGTGCCGGTGAGCCCGTCGATGCCCTCACCGAAACCGAAGGCCTCCTCGACGCGTTCGCCGTGCCATTCGTTGCGGCAGTACAGGCAGACGAGCACGTCGGTGCCGGGGCGCTGGCGGATGTCGGTCGAGCCGCACTTGGGGCAGCGGTTGAGGCCGTCGCGCAGTTCGGCGGACGCGGTGTCGATGGCGAGCGGGTCGGGGGCCTCGAGCTCGTCGCGGATCGCACCCGGCAACGTGGCCGGGTCGATCGGGTGCGTCCCCGGCAGGGGCGGGACGTCGCGCGGCGAGCCCGGGCCGTCGGCCGGCCGGGCCGGCAACGGCGGGGGCAGCTTGGAGTCGGACATGGGCGCGGCGCCGGCGACTACAGGCCCAGCGCCTTGGCCTTGAGCGCGTCGTAGTCGTCCTGCGTGATCAGGCCGAGGTCGAGCATCTCCTTGGCCTTCTTGAGCTTGGCGACCGGGTCGTCGGCGGCGGGGGCCGCCGGTGCGGCCGGGGTCGCCGGCTGCTGCAGGCTGCCCAGGCCACCGGCCATCCCCGAGGCCATGCCCAGGCCGACCAGGCCCGCCGCGCCGCCGTGCTCGCCGGCCGACTGCATGCCCTGGGCGACGCTGGCCTGCAGGTTGGAATTGCCGCGCGATCCGGCCAGCGCATCCGCGCGCTGCACGGTCTTGAGCAGTTCGCGGGTGTTGGCGTCGTACTCGATGGAGACGATGGCGGTCTTGACGATCGCAAGGCCCCGGTCGGACTTCCACTGGTAGCCCTGTTCGACGGCCTCCGACAGGCTCTGGGCGAAGCCCAGCGAATCCTGCTGGATCTTGGTGATGCGGTTGCCCTTGGCCGGATCGTTCGTGTACAGGCTGAAGGCCGGCGCGAGCGAGCCGACGACTTCGTTGAACAGCTGGCTGGCGGCGGCGTTGTCGATGTCGGTGAAGTCGAACACCTGGCCGGGCTGCAGGTAGCTGGCAGGCACGAAATTCTTCACGAACAGGATCGGGTCGACGATCTTGAGCGTGTAGGAACCGCGCGTGAGCGCGCCGACCTGGGTGCCGAGGAAGCCGTCGTCCCAGTAGATCTCCGACTGGGTGCCGAAGCGGTTGTCGGGCAGTTCCTTGAGCGAGACGAAGAACGCGGCCTGCTGGGCGCCGGGCTGGCCGCCGAACTTGAAGCGTTCCCAGCTCTGGCGGATCAGCGGGCTGACGATGCCGTCGCCGGCGAAGATCGACTGCGAGTTGACGTCGTCCGAACGCCATTCGTAGCCGCCGGGCTCGGCGACGAAGCCGGTGATCGCGCCGTCCTGGAACAGCAGCAGGCCGTAGCCCTCGGGCACGACGATCTTCGAACCGTTGGTGATGATGTTGGTCGAGCCGCGCGTGTTGGACCCGCGCCCGGCATTGGTGCCCTGCGGCACGGCGGCGAACAGGGCGGCGGTCGGCGGCAGGCCGGCCGGCACCGTGAAGAAGTCCTTCCACTGGTCGGCGAGCACGCCGCCGACCGCCCCCTTCACCGCTTGCACAAGACCCATGGGAACTCCCTGCGATTGGTCGCCGGGCACCGCGCCCGCCGTGTCGCCGGACTATACCTGCGCGCAGGTCAAGACGCGGGCGCGGCGCCTCGGCCGGCGTGCCAGCCGGCGCGCGCGGGGGCGTCGTGGAAGGTCCAGGCGACGAAGCGGCTCTGCTTGCTGCCCTGCGCCATGGCGACCTCGCGCACGTCGGCCGCGTCGGCCTGGCGCAGTTGCCGACGCAGGCCGGACAGGTGTTCGGCGCGGGCGACGAGGCTGGTGAACCACAGCACCCGGTCGCCGATGCCGGCGCTCTCGCGGACCATCCTGCGCAGGAACTCGGCTTCGCCGCCGGGGCACCACAGTTCGTGGGCGTGGCCGCCGAAGTTCGGGGCCGGGGGCGTCGCGCGTCCGGCAGGAGGCGCCTTGCCGAGCTGGCGCCGCTTGCGCTGGTGGGCGCCGGCGGCGTCGGCGGCCGAGGCGTGGAACGGCGGGTTGCACAACGTGAGGTCGAAGCGGTCGTCCTCGCGCACGACGCTCTCGAAGATGCGGTTGCGGGCGGGCTGGAGGCGCAGGGCGATCGCCTTGTCGAGACGGTTGGCCTGGACGATCGCGGTGGCGACCTGCAGCGAGGTGGCGTCGATGTCGCTGCCGACGAAGCGCCAGCCGTACTCGGCGTGGCCGAGCAGCGGATAGATGCAGCTGGCGCCGACGCCGACGTCGAGCACGCGCACCGCCGCGCCGCGCGGGATCGTGCCGTCGCCGGACGCGGCCAGCAGGTCGGCCAGGCCGTGCAGGTAGTCGGCGCGGCCGGGGATCGGCGGGCACAGCGCGCCGTCGGGCAGGTCCCAATGCGCGATGCCGTAGTCGCTGCGCAGGATCGCGCGGTTGAGCGCACGTACCGCGGCGGGGTCGTCGAACGCGATGCTGGTGTCGCCGCGCGGGGTCGTCAGCAGGTGGGCGCCCAGGTCGGGACTGGCGGCGAGCAGGCGGGGAAAATCATAGCGGCCCTGATGGCGGTTGCGCGGGTGCAGGGGGGCGGCGCGGGTGGGGCCGGGAGGAACGGGCATGCGGACACTCGGTGGGACGGACGGCAGGGCGCCAGTATGGCGGGCCGCGGGCGTCGCCAAAGAAAAACCCCGCCGGAGCGGGGTTTTCGCGGTCGGTCGCGGGCGGGGATCAGCCCTGCGGCAGGTCGCACTGCATCTTGGCGTCGACGGAGTAGGGCTTCGGCACGTCGGGATTCTCGCTGGTGCGTTCGAACACCACCTCGAACGAATCGGCGTCCGGCGTGCCCTTGCGGTCGGTGCAGGCGGCCTGCAGCTTCTCCTTGACGGCGGCGATGCCGGCGTCGCGGTTGGCGCCGTCGGCACTGTTGGTCAGGTTGACGACCTCGGCGAAGGCCTGGGGGCTCAGCGCCAGCAGGCAGCCGGCGAACAGGATGCGGGCACGTTCCTCATGGAAATCTCCTTGCAGGGTGGGCGACGCGGGGCGCCGTTGCGGGTTGCGGCCGCGCCGGCCCGGCGTCGCGGGACGGGCGTCAGGGTAGGGAAGCGAGGTTAAGGTTCCGTGGGAACGCACAGCCGCCGGGCAGGGCGGGTTCCGCCGACGAGGCCGGGTTCGCGGACTGGATCACCTTCGAGCGCGCGAACGAGACCCGGTAGGTTCCCGCCGCGCACGCGGCGTCTCCCTGAAACACGACACCCCGGCGGACCGGGGTGTCGCGTCACGCCGAACGGGCGTGACGGTCAGTTCGTGACCAGGGTGACGCCGTAGGAGCTGAGCATCGGGGTCAGGCGCTGGTACCAGCTGCGGCGCTGGCTCTGCGCGATCCCGCAGTTGGTGCCATCGGTGCCGAGCGCGCCGCCGGAGGTGACGCCCTGGGCGTGACCGGCCGAGGAGATCCACGAGCCGCCCGAATCGCCCTGGCCGGCGCAGGCGTTCGATTCGCGCAGGCCGTTCACCGTGCCCTGGGCGTAGGTCACGCTGACGTTGGTGCGCGTGATCGTGCCGCAGCGCCAGCCGGTGCGGTAGCCGGACCGGCAGATCGCCGCGCCGACGGCGGCCTCGGCGCTGCCGACCACCGGCGTGGTCGTGCTGCCGCTGTACTGCCACACGCGGCCGAACAGGGTGTCCTGCTGGCGCACGGTGGCCCAGGCGGCGTCGGAACCGGGGAAGTTGCTGGCCTGGAACGAACCGACCGTGGTGCCGCCGATCCGCACCGCGGTGCCGGCGCTGCCGCAGTGGCCCGCGGTCACGAAGCCCTTCGTGCTGCCGCGGGTCACCGGGAAGCCGATCGAGCAGGTGTTGTACTGGATGCCGCCGTAGATGTTGATCAGCGTGGACGGGACCTGCTCGGACACCTCGAAGTGCAGCGCACCGGTGTCGACGTCGCTGCGGGCCAGGAAGTCCAGCACCGCCTCGGCGCGCCCGGCGCCGGGCGAGAGCGTGACCACGACGCGGTTGTTGGGCAGGTCGACGCCCCACGACTGCACGCCGTCGAGCCGGCGCATGATGCGCGAGGTCGCCGACTGGTCGAGCGCGTGCACGGCCTGGTCGAGTTCGTACAGGCTGTAGCGCACCTGGCGCACGTCGGCGCCGTCCACCGCGGGCAGGCGCTTGTCCCGGGCCGCAGTGGCGACGACCAGGCGCGGCTGGCCGTCGGCGTCGTGCTCGATCCAGGTGCCGGCGTAGCTGTCGCCGTACAGCTGCCGGGCCGCCGTTTCCACGGTCGGCACCCGGCGCTCGGCGTCCACGGTGACGCGGTACTGGTCCTGCGTCATGCCCAGGTCGCGTTCCAGCGCGGCCACCATGCCCGGATCCAGGCTCGGCAGCCCGGGCTGGGCGGCGAGCGCGCTGCCGCCTGCGGCGGCGGCCGAGAGCAGGGCGAGGGCGAGGGTGCGGCGGACCGCTGCGTGCAGGGTGTGCATGGGTGCTTCCTCCTTGTAGCGTTCGGGATGGGCCGTGCCAGGGGCGTGTGCCGGGCGGTGGTGCCGGGAGCAGCGGGCAATGCGCGGCCGATCCGATTCCCGCGGCGGTGACGGTCCCTTGCGCCATGGCGGCCCGATCCGGACGGAATCGGCGCCACGGCCGGCGGCCGAAGACGCATTGCGGACTGCGTGACGGAGCGTCGAGCACTGCGGCTGCCGCCCGGTATCCAACGACCGGTACGGCCTTGCTGGAGACGACGCGCTGCAGTCGCGTAGGCATTCGTGCGTTGGATCCGCAGCGCGTCTCGAAAGTAGGCCGGGCGTCGCGGCACGGTCAAGCGCGCGGGCGCTGGATGAATGCCAACCAGCGCTCCTTTTCCGACATCCGCCGGTATCGGGCGCGTGTCGCCGCGCGAAACTGTGCGCTGCGTCGTGAAGGTCGGGGATGCGCCACGCGCGCTTGCCTTCGCGTGCTTGGTGTCCCCCGGTTCGTTCGTCTGTCATCGAATCGACACCCGCATTCAACCTCGGGGACTTGCAGCGCGTGCAAGATGCGGGCTCCCCCGACGCGAATGGAGATCATGATGAAGAAATGGCATTTGACCGCGGGCGTGCTGCTGGCTGCCGCCGTGTCCAGCACGACGGCCTTCGCTGCGCGCCATCACTACGAGGTCATCGGCGAGGGCGCCGGGCGGTCCGCGCAGGAAGCGCTCGAGTACGCGGAGCGCTCGGCGTACGACCAGTGCTACCGCGGTTGGGGCCAGTCCGACCAGCAGACCACGGTGCTGGCCGAATGGGTCGATCCGGCCACCGGCTACTTTCATATCCGGGTGTCGCTGGGCTGCACTGTCGACGACTGAGCCGCACGCAGTCTTGATACTCGACCGGAGGGACGTTCCTCCGGTCGTCGCGGCGAAGAAGCCGCAGCGCGATCACTCTGACGCCGCAGACGCGTCCCGCGGCTGGATCGCTGCCGCCTGAGTCAGCGCGTACGTCGCCTGGGTGGCTCGGGAGGATCGTCGGGCGTGTCAGGCGGATCGCCGTACAGCCGCTGGCAGGTGTCGCACCAGAAGGCGCGCCGCTGCGCCGCGCCGAGCCGCTTGCGGTAGTGCAGCGGCGTGCCGTCGCGCGGGCAGGTGCGCTTGGTGTGCACCTGGTAGTGCTTGCGCAGCTCGAAGGCGAGCTTCCAGCGGTAGAAGTCGAAGCTGTACGTCCGCGCCTGCGTCACCAGTTCGGCGAGCTTGCGCGGCGGCAGGGCGCCGATGCGGCTTTCGGGATGCACGCGGATGCGGTGCAGGACTTCGTTCTTGATGATGTTGCCGACGCCGGCGAAGACGTCCTGGTCGAGCAGCACGTCGGCGGCCAGCGCCTGCGGGCGCGCGCGCAGCTTGCGCCGGGCCGCGGCGGGGTCCCAGATGTCGCTCATGACGTCGGTGCGCCAGTCGTAGACGGCGTCGAGGTCGCCTTCGATGAAGCGCACCGAGCAGGCGTAGAAGTTCAGGCACCGACCCTTGCTGAAGCCCAGGCCGAGCCGGACCGGCGCGTCCTTGGTGTCGTCGATGCGATAGCTGCCGAACAGCAGGAAGTGGATGCGCACGCTGAAGCCGGCGAACTGCAGCAGCAGGTGCTTGCCCCAGCTGCGCACGGCGACCAGCGTGCGGTTGCGCAGCCGCTGGATGTCCTGCGTGCTGTTACCCGTCACGCGCAGCACCTTGCGGCCGGCGAACTCCGCGGCGGCCTCGCGCAGGATGACGATCGACGGACCCTCGGGCATGCGGGGAGTATCGCGCCGCGGTGCGTGAGTGCCGGGTCAGCGGTACGGTCCGGGCCGGCGGGGTTGGCCGGCGTCTCTGCGCCGGGTCCGTTGGCCCGCCGGCCGCGCACCTCCCCCGCCTGCGGGGGAGGTCGGCGCGCCCGCGCGCCGGGTGGGGGCACGGGCTTGGCGCGAGAAAACGCCCCCATCCCAACCTTCCCCCCGCTTGGCGGGGGAAGGGGCCAAAAGCCTTCCCCGCGCGAACAGGCTAATCTGGCGGCCGATCGCCAAGGTGCATGCCGATGGGCCCCGTCCCGTTCCCGATTCCGCCCGACGAAGCGCTGCGGGCCAGCACGCTGGCGGACTACCACGTGCTCGACGCGCCGGCCGAACCGGAGTTCGACCGGCTGGTGCAGCTGGCGTCGCGGCTGTTCTCGGTGCCGATCGTGCTGATCTCGCTGGTGACGCGCGACCGGCAGGTCTTCAAGGCCCGCGTGGGCCTGGAGGTGTGCGAGACCGAGCGGGACGTGTCGTTCTGCGCGCACGCGATCCTGCAGGACGACGTCATGGTGGTGCCCGATGCACTGGAGGATCCGCGCTTCGCGGCCAATCCCCTGGTCCTCGGTCCGCCGTTCATCCGCTTCTACGCCGGCAAGCCGCTGGTAACGCCGGGCGGGCAGCGCCTGGGCACGGTGTGCCTGATCGACACCCAGCCGCGCCAGGAATTCAGCCAGTCCGAGCGCGACAACCTGTCGGATATCGCCGAGCTGGTCATGGACCGCATGGAGCTGACGCGGCTGGAGTACATGCGGGCGATCGGCCAGGCGCGGTTCGAGAACATCGCCGCGACCTCGCCCGACGCGATCATCTGCACCACCGACACCGGCCAGGTCACGTTCTGGAACCACGCCGCCGAGCGGCTGTTCGGCTACGCGGCCGAGGAGGCCACCGGGCGTTGCAGCAGCCTGATCGTGCCCGACAGCTGGCGCGAGGCGTACTTCGAGGACCTGGCGCGCCTGCGCGACAGCGGCACCATGGAGGCCGTCGGCCGCACGATCGTGCGCTCGGGCCTGCGCCGCGACGGCAGCGAGTTCCCGGCCGAGATCTCGCTGTCGTCGTGGCAGGAGGGCCGGGCGCGGAGCGTCGGCGCGATCGTGCGCGACATCACCGAGCGCCGGCGCAACGAGGACCGGCTCTACCGGCTGGCCTCGCTCGATGCGCTGACCGAGCTGCCCAACCGCGCCGCGTGGCGTGCGTGCATCCACGACGCGCTCGCGCAGGGCACGCCCGTGTCGGTGCTGCTGCTGGACCTGGACGGCTTCAAGGACGTCAACGACACGTTGGGCCACTCGGCCGGCGACCAGGTGCTCAAGACGGTCGCCGCGCGCCTGAAGGCCGAATGCCCCGACGCGCTGATGGTCGCGCGGCTGGGCGGCGACGAGTTCGTGCTGCTGCTGGCCGGCGACGACCGCCGCGCGGCCAGCGCCGTCGCCGGCGGTGTGGTGCGTGCGCTGTCGCGGCCCTACGCGTTGCCCGGGCACGCGTTCGAGATCGGCGCCAGCGTCGGGATCGCGCTGTACCCGGCGCACGGTGCGCGCGCCGAGGACCTGCTCGGGGCCGCGGATCTGGCGCTGTACCGCGCCAAGGCGGCGGGCAAGGGCCGCTACGTGCTGTTCGAGCCGGCGTTCCGCGAGGTCGCCGTCGCGCGCCGGGAGTTCGAGCGCGAGCTGCGACGGGCCTTCGAGCAGGACCAGTTCGTGCTGCTCTATCAGCCGCAGGTCGACACGCGCGATGGCCGGATCCGCGGCGCGGAGGCGCTGCTGCGCTGGCAGCATCCCACGCGCGGGATGCTGTCGCCGGTCTCGTTCATCGACGTGCTGGCGCAGAAGCCGATCGCGCCGGCGGTCGGCGAATGGATCCTGCGTACCGCCTGCGGCCAGGCGCGGGCCTGGCGTGAGCGCGTGCCGGGCTTCCGGATCGGCGTGAACCTGTTCGAGGCGCAGCTGCGCTCGGGCCAGCTGCGCAACGTCGTCGAGCGCGTGCTGCACGACACCGGGCTGCCGCCGGAGGCGTTGGAGCTGGAGCTGCTCGAGAACATCATGATGCGCAACGACGGTGCGACGCTGAAGCTGCTGCAGGCGCTGCGCACGATGGGCGTGGGCCTGGCGTTCGACGACTACGGCACGGGCTTCGCGTCGCTGAGCCTGCTCAAGCGTTTCCCGGTCAGCCGGCTGAAGATCGACCGGTCGTTCATCCGCGATGTCATCAGCGATCCGGAGGACGCGGCGATCGTGCGCGCGGTGATCTACCTGGGCCGCAGCTTCGGGCTCGAGGTGATCGCCGAGGGCGTGGAGACCAAGGCGCAGCTCGATTTCCTGGTCGCCAACCACTGCTCGCATGCGCAGGGCTACCTGTTCGGCCGGCCGATGTCGGCGCAGGCGCTCACCTCCGAACTGGGCCGCGCGGCCGTGCTGCCCTGACCGCCCGCCGGGCGTGGTGCCGGGCGCGGGCGGTTGCTAGGCTGCCGGATCACCCGATCGGCAGGTACCCCATGGACCGGCGACATTTCCTCTCCACCGCGGCACTGTCCGCGCTGGCGGCCTCGATGCCGCTGGGTGCGATCGCGGACGCGCGCGCCGCGGCGCCCGGGCGGCGCCTGGCGCCGGCGCTGCGCCCCGGCGACACCGTCGGACTGGTCAGTCCGTCGTCGCCGGTCGACGAGCCGTTCGACCTCGAACTGGCGCAGGAGGTGATGCGTGCGCTGGGCTTCGAGGTCAGGACCGGCGCGCACTTCGGCGGGCGGCGGGGGCACCTGGCCGGCACCGATGCGGAGCGGGCAGGGGACCTCAACGCGATGTTCGCCGATCCGCAGGTGCGCGCGGTGATCTGCGTGCGCGGCGGCTCGGGCGCGGCGCGGCTGCTGCCGCTGCTCGACTACGACACGATCGCGCGCAATCCCAAGGTGCTGCTCGGCTACTCGGACATCACCGCGCTGCACAGCGCGATCCACGCGCGCACCGGGCTGGTCACCTTCCACGGACCCAACGGTACGGGCAGCTGGAACCGCTTCAACGCCGACCAGTTCCGGCGGCTGTTCTTCGCGCGCGAGGCGATGGTCTACCGCAACGCGGTCGACGACGCCGACGAACTGGTGCCGCGCCGCAACCGCACCGTCGCCATCACCGGCGGCAAGGCGCAGGGCGAGCTGGTCGGCGGCAACCTGACCGTGCTCAGCGCACTCGCCGGTTCGCCGTACCTACCCGATTTCAGCGGCAAGATCCTGTTCCTGGAGGACGTCGACGAGGCGCCGTACCGGATCGACCGGATGCTGAGCACGCTCAAGCTGATGGGCGCGCTGGACCGGATCGCCGGGCTGGTCTTCGGCCAGTGCACCGACTGCGATCCGGGCGCGGGCTTCGGCTCGCTGACGCTGGCGCAGATCCTCGACGACCACATCAAACCGCTGGGCATTCCGGCCTATCGGGGCGCGATGATCGGCCACGTGCGCGAGCAGTTCATCGTGCCGGTCGGCGGCCGGGTCGAACTCGATGCCGATGCCGGCCAGTTCCGGCTGCTGGCACCGGTGCTGGCGTAGCCGGCGGGACGCGGTGCCGGACCGCCGCCGCGCGGGCGATGGTCCGGCGTGCGCTCAGAAGTGCAGGCTCAGCCCGAGGTTGATCGAGCGGCCGTAGCGGTAGTAGCCCTGGGTGAGCAGCGGGTGGCCGTTGATGCTGTAGGTCTGCGCCTCGTCGAGCAGGTTGCGGCCCTCCAGGCTGACGGTCAGCAGGTCGTTGACCTTGTAGGACGCGTGCGCGGTGAGCCAGGTCAGCGAATCGGCCTGCTCGTTGTAGCCGGTGCCGATCACGTTGATCGCGCTGACGAAGCCGTCGGTGTGGTCGGCGGTCGCGCCCAGCGACCACGGCCCCTTCTCGTACATCAGCGCGAGCGAGTAGGTCGCCGGCGCGATGCCCTCCAGCGGGCGCTCCTCGTCGCCGACCCAGCTGCGCGACCAGTTGCGGGTGTATTGCGCGCGTACGCCGAAGCCGTTCTGCCAGAAGTGCTGCAGGCCGGCCTCCAGGCCGCGGACCTTGGCGTAGTCGCCGTTGATCGGCCGCATCACGTTGAACAGGTAGCCCGGCACGCCGATGTCCTGGCCCGGTTCCCAGCTCGTGGTGATCTGGTTCTCGATGCGCTTGTAGAACACCGCCAGGTTCGCGATCGAGCTCTCGGTGAAGTACCACTCCAGCGAGGCGTCGGCCTGCCGCGCGCTGTAGGGCTCCAGGTCGACGTTGCCGCCGTAGACCTGGGTGAAGTCGCCCCACGAGACGCTGGCGGTGGTGTTGGTGGGCGCGAGCTGGTTGACCGGCGGGCGGGCCATCGTCTTCGCCGCGCCCAGGCGCAGTTGCAGATCGTCGTCGAAGCGCCAGATGAAGTTCGCCGACGGCAGCACGAACGTGTATTCGGCATCGGCGCGGATCGGGGTGGGCTCGGCGTACTGGGCGGTGTAGTTGAACGGGCCGTACTCGGTAATCGAGACGATCTTCGCGTCCCAGGCCTCGGCCTGGGTCCGGGTCTTGACCACGCGCACGCCGACATCGCCGCTCCAGCGCTCGCCCGACAGGTCGGCCTGGAGGTACACCGCGCGCGTCTTCTCGCTCACGCGGTAGCTCTCGAGCGGGTTCCAGCGCGGCGCGGCCATCGAGAAGTCGTAGGCGGTGCCGTCGGGGCGCAGGTTGCCGTCGTAGGCGCGCAGCCGGGCCAGGTAGCCGGGCACGTCGAAGGCGAGGAAGCTGCGCGGAAAATCGCTGCCGACGCCGCTCATGAAGTTCGGCAGCGCGAGCGGGTCGGACAGCACGTCGCCGCCGAGGTCGCCGACGTTGATGGCATTGTCGGACGCGTAGTAGTCGGCGGCGCCGTTGAGGGTGTTGTTGACCAAGTCGCGCGACTTGCTGCGGTCGGTGAGCGAGATGCCGAAGCGCAGCGTGTCGAGCGCACCGCGACCCACGTGCAGGTCGCCGCCGAGCGTGCCGCCGGTGATCTCGTCGCGGATGTCGTCGCCGCGCAGCTCCATGTAGTGCGTGTCGAAGTCCGATGCGCCGAACTGCCCGTCAGCCAGGCCCTGGCGCAGGTCGCGGCCGTCCGGGAAGGCGGCCGAGACGTTGGGCACCGCGTCGGGGCCGAGCTCGATCCGCGCGACGTTGGGCTGGTTCATGCGCAGCACCACGTAGGTGTCCTGGCCGCCGGAATAGCGCTTGGACGTCGACCGGTAGCCGTCGGCGGTCAGCGTCAGCGCGTCGGTCGCCTCCCAATGCGCGTTGACGCCGTACAGATCGGTGTCGACGACGCGGTGCTCGGTCTGGTTGAGCAGCTCGGGGTTGAGCCGCAGCTCCGGGTCGGGGTTGTCCATCGTGAAGCCGGTGACGATGCCGTCCTGCACGACGATGTCCGACCAGCGCCCGGGCGCGAACAGCGGGTAGTACGACTGCTGGTAGGAGACCTGCGGGGAGTCGAGCCGGGTCTTGAGCCCGTCGACGACGACGCGCACGCGGTCGCTGGGACGCCACTCGAACTTGGCCGAGTACGCGGTGCGCTTCTTGTCCTCCAGGATCGAGCCGACCCGGAACTGCCCCGGCGCGATCAGGCCGTACTCGTCGGGATCGAGTTCGCCGTTGCCGTTGGGGTCGATGTTGCCGCCCCAGGCGTTGCCCGACCAGTTCTCGTCGCGCGGATCGGGATTGCGGGTCCAGCCGCCGTCGTTGCCGGCGATGTCGGTCCGGTCGCGGCGGTCGCCGCGCACCACGCCCAGCACCAGGCCGAAGGTGTCGTCGGCGAAGGTGTTGCTGTAGACCGCCGAGAGCTTGTGGCCGTCCTCCTCGGACATCCGGTTGCGATCGCCCTCGATCCGCACCACGCCGTGCTGGCCGCGCTGGTCGAAGGCGCTGGCCGAGCGCAGGTTGACCAGGCCGCCGATCGCGCCTTCCGTCAGCGCGGCCTGCGCGCCCTTGACGACGTCCGCGCCGCTGATCACGTCGGCGGGCAGCACGTCGAACGCGAAGTCGCGGCCGGCGCCGTCGGTCGCCAGGATGCGGCCGTTGAAGGTCGTCAGGGTGTACTCCGGGCCGAGCCCGCGGACGCTGACCTTCTGGCCCTCGCCGCCGGCGGTTCGGCTGATCGCCACGCCGGTGATGTGGCTCAGCGAGTCGGCGACGTTGTCGTCGGGAAACTTGCCCAGCTCCAGCGCGCTGATCGAGTCCTGGACGGTCGCCGCATCGCGCTTGAGCTCGACCGCGCGCGCGACGCTGCCGCGCACGCCGGTCACGACCACCGCATCCAGCGTCTCGACCGCGAACGGGCCGTCGCCGGGCGGCGCGGGCGGGGTGGACTGGGCCTGGGCGAGCCCAGGCGCCGCGGTGGCGAACAGGGCCAGCGAGATACAGCGAAACAGCGTGTCGCGGTGCAGGTGGGTCGTCACTTCGTCTCTCCCTCGAAGGCGGTGTCGGGCAGTCATGCGGGCGCAACAAACGAAAACGAGACTATCTTATGTTTCGTTTTGTTATCAATAGCGAAATTTAACGAAAAGGGGCATACTCCGCCGCATTGTGAGAAGGGCCATGACCGGAAGCCGGGACACCAGTCAGCGACGACTGCGGATCAGCGAACTCGTGCGCCAGCACGGCAGCGTGCAGGTGACCGCGCTGGCCGAGCTGTTCGGCGTGAGCGTGCAGACCGTGCGCAAGGACCTGCGCTATCTCGCCGAGCGCGGGGTGATGGCGCGCGCCTACGGCGGCGCGATCGACAGCAACGCGGTCGGCGGCCCGGTCGCCGAGCCGGCGTACGAGGTCAAGCGCACCGAACGCCTGGAGGCGAAGCGCCGCATCGGCCGGCTGGCGGCGACGCTGGTCAAGGCCGGCGACACGATCGCGATCGACTCGGGTACCACCGCCATCCAGCTCGCCGAGGCGATGCCCAACATCGAGGCGACGGTGGTCACCAACGACTTCGGCGTGCTGACCGCGCTGACCCCGAAGAACAACGTCGACATCGTCATGCTCGGCGGCGAGCTGCGCCGCAAGAACATGGCCTTCTACGGCGGGCTGACCGTCGATGCGCTCGACGCGCTGCACGTGGACGTGGTGTTCCTGGGCGTCGACGGATTCGACCTGGAGCGCGGCATCACGACCCACTACGAGCCCGAGGCGATGCTCAACCGCAAGATGATCGAGGCCGCGCGCAAGGTGGTGGCGATCACAGACAGCTCGAAGTTCGGACGCATCTGCCTGCACCGCATCATTCCCGTCTCCGGCCTCGATGCGCTGATCACCGACGAGGACGCGCCCGACGAGGTGCGCGAGGCGAGCCGGCAACTGGGCTTCGACCTGCTGCTGGCCTGACCGCGCCACGGCTCAGCGTCGCCGCGGCGCGAACACGCGCACCGCGTTGGCGTAGTAGACCTTGTCGATCACCTCGCGCGGCAGCGCGAGCCCGCGCACGTCGGCGCGGATCGTGTCGATGCGCTGGGTCTCGCCGGTGGCCAGGAACATCCAGTCCGAGCGCCAGGTCGCGTGCGCGCTGCGGCGGAACGCCGCCGGATCGGTGTCCGGATCCTGGGTGAGGTCGGTGCCGTAGAGCAGGCGGTCCTGGTAGGCGACGAAGAACGCGCGCACCTTGGCGTGGTCGCGCACCGCCTGGTGCTGGACCTGGGCCATGCGCGCAGCGAGGTCGACGGTCGCCTGCGGATAGCGGTCGAGGAACGCGGCCAGGCGATCGACGTCCCATTCCAGGCTGGCCATGTGTGCGCCGACGAACGGCAGCTGCGGATGCGCATCCAGGAACCGGTCGCGCACCGCCATGTGCGTCTCGTAGCCGGGTTCCTCCGGATGCAGGTACATATGGTACTCGGGATGGTTGCCGAAGTATTCGCGGTCGTTGTCAGTGGTCATCCGCTCCAGCGGCAGCCAGCAGTTGTGCGGCTCGCCCTGGTGGCCGATCAGCGGCACGCCGAGCGCCTGGATGCGCGCGGCGACCGGCGCCAGTCCAGGGTGGTCGAGCATGATCGGGCGGCCCTGTGCGTCCTTTTCGACCATGCCCACGTTCTTCCAGATCTTGACCGCGCGCGCGCCGCGCGCGACGTCGGCGGCGAGCGCGTCGCCGGTGGCCTGCGACCATCCGGGTGCGCCGAAGCCGGTCATGCGGAACGTCGCAGCCCAGTGGAAGCGCGCCGGATCGGCGGCTGCCTGCGCCAGCGCGATCGCGTGCTGGGTCTCCACCGGCGGGAAGGCCGGGTAGTCGACGTTGATCGACAGCAGCTCGAAGCCGTCCGCGCGCGCCTGGTCGAGAAACGCCGGCGAATCGGCGTTGGCGTGCACGTGCGCGTCGAACTTGCGCACCGAGGCGAAGTCCGCCATCGCGTAGCCGGCCGATGGGCCGGCGTCCTGCGGTGCGGTGGCACAGGACGCGGGCAGGCAGGCGGCGAGGGCGATCGCGCACCACTGGAATCTGGACATGCGGGTCATTCCGTTTCGGTAGCGAAACTTTTTTAGCACATAACGAAACGAAATTGTTGCGACATCGCTCGCATTGACGCAGACTCGGCGGAACCGAACGAAAGGGGAGAGCCCGGCACATGCTGCCCGTCCGACGTCGCACCGTTCTCAAGCTCGTTTCCGGCAGCGCGATGTACGCCGCGCTGCCGCTGGCGCATGCCGCCGGCCCCGCCACCAAGGGCGCCGTGCGTGCCGTCGCCGACGACAGCCTGCTGTCGATCGAGTTCGACGCCGCGCTGCGGACCCGGCTCTCGAGCCGGGGCGAGGCGATCACCGGATTCGACGCCAGCGAGGCCTTGCTGCTCGCCGACGGCGGCGTCGTCGACGATTTCGCGTTCGAGGACGCGCGCATCGCGCGTGTCGCCGACCCGCGCCACGGGCCGGGGCGCCGCCACACGCTGCGTGGCCGCTCGCCCGGCGGCATCGAGAAAACCGTCGAACTGACGTTCCACGAACGCCATCCCGGCATGGCGGTGCTGGCCGTGCAGTACCGCAACGACGGTGACGCACCGCTCGAGGTCGCCGGCTGGCGCAACGCCGCGCATGTGCTGGCCGAGCGCGGCGACGGGTTCTGGAGCTTCTCGGGCGCCACCCACACCGACCGGCGCGATTGGGTGCAGCCGATGGGCGCGGATTTCGCGCAGCGCAACACGCTGGCGATGGACTCGTCGGACTACGGCGGCGGCACCCCGGTCGCCGACGTCTGGCGCCGCGACGTCGGCCTGGCGGTGGGGCACCTGGAGACCAGGCCGCGGCTGCTCGACCTGCCGGTGGCGCGCACACCAGGCGGCGCGGCGATCGCGGTCGAGAGCCGGCGCGCGACGACGCTGGCGCCCGGTGCCACGCTGCGCAGCGACCGCACGTTCGTGTGCGTGCACACGGGCGACTACTACGCCGCGCTGCTGCACTACGCGCGCTGGATGGCCGATGCCGGCATCGCCGCGCCCGAGGTGCCCGCGTCGGCGTTCGCGCCGATCTGGTGCGCCTGGGGCTACGAGCGCGACTTCACCACCGAGCAGGTGCTGGGCACGCTGCCGAAGGTCAAGGAGCTGGGCTTCGAGTGGGTGGTGCTCGACGACGGCTGGCAGACCAACGAGGGCGACTGGCAGATCGACACGCGCAAGTTCCCGCGCGGCGAGGACGACATGCGCGCCTTCGTGCAGGCGATCCGCGCGCAGGGCCTGCGCCCGCGGCTGTGGCTGGCGCCGCTGGCGGCCGACCCGGGCAGCGAGGTGCTCTACCGGCACACCGACATGCTGCTGCTCGACGAGGACGGCGCGAGCCAGAACGTGACCTGGTGGAACGCCTTCACGCAGTGTCCGGGTTACCAGCCGACGGTCGATTTCTACGTCGCGCTGGTCACGAAGATCATCGGCGACTGGGGCTTCGAGGGGCTCAAGCTCGACGGCCAGCACCTCAACGCCGTCGCGCCCTGCTACAACCCGACGCACAACCACGCCGACCCGATGGAATCGTGCGAGGCGGTCGCCACGTTCTGGCAGGCGATCTACGACGCCGCGCACGCGGCCAACCCCGACGCGATCGTCGAGCTGTGCCCCTGCGGCACCGCGTTCGCGTTCCACAACCTCCCCGCGACCGACCAGTACCCCTCGTCGGACCCGCTGTCGTCGTGGCAGGTGCGCCACAAGGGCAAGACGATCAAGGCGTTGATCGGCAGGCGCGGCAGCTACGCCGGCGACCACGTGGAACTGGCCGACGGCGGCGCGGACTTCGCGTCCAGCGTCGGCATCGGCGCGGTGATCTCGACCAAGTTCACGTGGCCGGCGGACATCCCCGAGCCGAAGCTGGACATGCCGCCGGGCGGCCTGGTGCTGGGCCCGGAGAAGGAAGCGCTGTGGCGCAAGTGGATCGACCTCTACCGGGAGCACATGCTGCCCAAGGGCGATTATCTGGGCACGCTGTACGACATCGGCTTCGACAAGCCGGAAACGCACGTGATCGGCAAGGACGGCGCGCTGTACTACGCGTTCTACGCCGACCGCTGGGACGGGCCGCTGCAGCTGCGCGGCCTGGGGCGGGGCCGCTGGCGCGTGCGCGACCTGTTCGGTGGCGCCGACCTGGGTATCGTCGACGGGCGCCAGGCCACGGTCGCCGCCGCGTTCGAGACGTTCCTGCTGCTGCAGGCCGTGCCCGAGGGCCGCGACGCATGAGCGCGGTCGCGCGCGCGCCGGCCGCCGGCCGCGCCTGGCTGGGCTTCGCGCTGGCGACGGTGGCGCTGTGGGGCGTGTGGGGCGCGCTGTCGGGCCTGACCGCGAACCCCGCGTTCCCCGAGACGCTGGTCTACTGCGTGTGGGCGGCGACGATGGTGCCGCCGGCGCTGTTCGTGCTGTGGCGCAACGGCTGGTCGATCGACCGCAGCCCGCGCGCGATCGCCTATGGCCTGGCGATCGGGCTGCTCGGCGCCGGCGGGCAGATGCTGCTGTTCAAGGCGCTCGCGAGCGGGCCTGCGTACTTCATCTTCCCGATCATCTCGCTGTCGCCGGTGATCACGATCGCGCTGTCGTTCACGCTGCTGCGCGAGCGCACCACGCGCATCGGCGCGGTCGGCGTGGCACTGGCGCTGGTGGCGCTGCCGCTGCTGGACCTGTCGTGGGGCGGCGGTGGCGACGAAGGCCTGGGCTGGTTCGTGCTGTCGCTGCTGATCATGGCCGCGTGGGGCGTGCAGGCGTACTTCATGAAGCGCGCGAACGCGGTGGTGCGCGCCGAGAGCATCTTCTTCTACATGGCGGTCGGCGCGCTGCTGTTGCTGCCGGTCGCCTGGCGGATGACCGACTGGACCGGGCCGATCGAGACCGGCCCGTCCGGGGTCGGCCTGGTCGCCGGGATCCAGGTGCTCAACGCGATCGGCGCGCTGTGCCTGGTCTACGCGTTCCGCTACGGCAAGGCGATCGTCGTCGCGCCGCTGACCAACGCCGGCGGCCCGCTGATCACCGCGGCGCTGGCGCTGGCGCTCGCCGGGGTCGTCCCCGGCCCGCTGAAGTTGCTCGGCCTGGTCCTGGCCCTGGTGGCCTCGGTCCTGCTGGCACTGGAGCCGGAGCGCGACGTTCCGGCGCACTCCCCCTGACACGAGAGACGCAATGCATGCCCTGCTGGATCTGATCGCGCGCCACGAGCGTGGCGATGCCTGTGGCCTGACCTCCATCTGTTCGGCGCACCCGCTGGTGCTGGAGGCCGCGTTGCGCCATGCGCAGCGCCACGACCTGCCGCTGGTGCTGTTCGAGGCGACCTGCAACCAGGTCAACCAGGATGGCGGCTACACCGGCATGACGCCGGCCGATTTCGTCGCCTTCGTCGCCGGCATCGCGCAGCGGGTCGGCGTCGATCCGGCGCGCATCGCCCTCGGCGGCGACCACCTGGGCCCGAATCCGTGGACCGCGCTCGAGGCCGACGCGGCGATGGCCAAGGCCGAGACGATGGTGGCCGCCTACGTGGCCGCGGGGTTCCGCAAGATCCACCTGGACTGCTCGATGGCCTGCGCCGGGGATCCGGTACCGTTGCCCGAGCCGACGATCGTCGCGCGCGCGGTGCGGCTGTGCCGCGCGGCCGAGGCCGCGCATGCGCAGGCCGGCGGCGAGCCGCCGGTCTACGTGATCGGCACCGAGGTGCCGGTGCCCGGCGGCGCGACCGAGGCGATCGAGGGCCTGGCGACGACGACGCCCGCCGATGCGCTGGCCACGATCGATGCGCACCGCACGGCATTCGCTGCGGCGGGCCTGCAGGACGCCTGGACGCGGGTGATCGCGTCGGTCGTGCAGCCGGGCGTGGAGTTCGACCATCACCGGGTGATCGACTACGCGCCCGACGCCGCGCGCGCGCTCAGCGACGCGGTCGCCGCGGTGCCGGGACTGGTGTACGAGGCGCACTCGACCGACTACCAGACCCGAGAGGCGCTGGCCGCGCTGGTGCGCGACCACTTCGCGATCCTCAAGGTCGGCCCCGGGCTGACGTTCGCGCTGCGCGAGGCGCTGTGGGCGCTCGATGCGATCGAGCGCGAGTGGATCGCGCCCGAGGCGCGCGCCGGCGTGCGCGAGACCGCGCTGGCGCGCATGCGCGAACGGCCCGAGCACTGGCGCCGCTACTACCCGGGTGAGGGCGAGGCGCTGGCGCTCGACCTGCAGTACAGCCTCAGCGACCGCATCCGCTACTACTGGCCCGACCCGGCCATCGAGGCCGCCTGCGAGCGGCTGTTCGCCAACCTGCGCGCGTCGCCGCCGCCGATGCCGCTCGTCGCCCAGTACCTGCCGCAGGCGCTGCGTGCGCTGCGCGCCGACCGCGCCGCGTTCGATCCCGCCGCCCTCGCGATGGCCCACATCGCCACCACCCTCGACGACTACCGCCATGCATGCCATTCCGACGACCGCCGCTGAGTTCCTGGGCATCCCCGAGTCCGAGCTCGAGGCCGGCGGCGCGCTGTGGACCGCGCGCGAGATCGCGCAGCAGCCGCGCATGCTCGAGCGCACCCACGCGCTGGTCGCCGAACTGGCCGGGGCGATCGCCGCGTTCGTCGGCCCGGTGACCGGCGACCGGGCGGCGCGCGTGGTCCTGACCGGCGCGGGCACCTCGGCCTACATCGGCGAGTGCCTGGCACCGCTGCTCGACCGGCGGCTCGCCGCGCGCGTGGAGACGGTGCCGACCACCGACATCGTCAGCGCCCCGCACCTGTACCTCGACCCGGACCGACCGCTGCTGCTGGTCTCGTTCGGCCGCTCGGGCAACAGTCCCGAGAGCGTGGCCGCGGTCGAGCTGGCCGAGGCGCTGGTCGGCGACGTGCGCCACCTGGTCGTGACCTGCAACGCCGACGGCGCGCTCGGCCGGGTGGCAGTGCGGCAGGCCATGACGCTGCTGTTGCCCGAGGAGACCCACGACGTCAGCTTCGCGATGACCTCCAGCTTCAGCTGCATGATGTACGCCACGCTGGCCGCGCTGTGCGGGCCGGCGGTGCTGGCGCCGCGCATCGCGGGCATCGCGCGCGCGACCGCCGAGGCGATCGGGATCGCCGGCGAGCCGATGCGCGCGCTGGCGGGGCAGGGCCTGACGCGGGTCGCCTACCTGGGCAGCGGCCTGTTCAAGGGCCTGGCGCGCGAGGCGGCGCTCAAGCTCGGCGAGCTGACCAACGGCGGCGTGGCGACCTGCTTCGAGTCGCCGATGGGCTTCCGCCACGGGCCCAAGACGTTCGTCGACGGGCGTACGCTGGTCTGCGTGTTCGTCTCCAACGACCCGCTGACCGCGCGCTACGATCGCGACCTGATCGAGGAGCTGCGCAACGACCGGTGCGCTGCGCGCGTGATCGAGGTCACCGCGCAGGCGCCGTTGTCGGCAGCCGATGCGATCCGCATCCCGGGCCTGGCGCAGGCCGAGGACGTCGACCTGCTGTGGCCGTTCGTCGCGGTCGCGCAGCTCTACGCGTTCCACGCCTCGCGCGCGATGGGCTTCAGTCCCGACACGCCAAACCGCCAGGGCACCGTGAACCGCGTGGTCCAGGGCGTGCGCCTGCACCCGCGCGTGCCATGAGCGGCGACCGGTTCCTCGGCGTCGACGGCGGCGGCACGAAGACCCGCTTCGTGCTCGTCGACGCCGGCGGGCGCATCGTCGCCGAAGCGTGCCGGGGCACGACCTACCACCCGCAGGTCGGGCTGGACGGCGTCGCGGCGATCCTCGCCGACGGCATCGGCGAGGTCGTGCGCGCCGCCGGCATCGGCCCCGACGCGATCGCGTACGCCTTCCTCGGGCTGCCCGCGCACGGCGAGGACGGCGTGGCGACCCCGCGGCTCGACGCGATTCCCGAGGCGATCCTCGGGCACCGGCGCTACCGCTGCGGCAACGACATGGTCTGCGGCTGGGCCGGCTCGCTGGCCTGCGCGGACGGCATCAACATCGTTGCCGGCACCGGCTCGATCGGCTATGGCCAGCGCCGGGGGCGCGAAGCGCGCGCCGGCGGCTGGGGCGAGGTGTTCTCCGACGAGGGCTCGGCGTACTGGATCGCGGTGCAGGGGCTCAACGCGTACGCGCGGATGAGCGACGGCCGGCTGCCGCGCGGCCCGCTGCACGCCGCGCTCAATGCGCACTTCGGGCTCGCGGCCGACCTGGAACTGTGCGCGCAGGTGTACGGTCCGAACGCGCTGACCCGCGACCGGATCGCCCAGCTCTCGCTGCAGGTCGCGCAGGCGGCCTCGGCGGGCGACCCGGTGGCCGCGGCGATCTTCGCGCGCGCCGGCCGGGAGCTGGCCGGGATCGTCGAGGCGGTGCGCCGCGCGCTCGGCTTCGACGACGACGCGGCGCCGGTGCCGCTGGCCTGCTCGGGCGGGGCGTTCGCGGCGGGCGCGTTGCTGCACGCGCCGTTCGAGGCCGCGCTGCAGGCCACGGGCGCGCGGTTCGAGTTGCGCGCGCCGCGGTACGCGCCGCATCACGGCGCGGCGCTGTACGCGATGCGGCTGGCCGGGCGCGCGCTGCCACAGGCGCCGGCCACGGCCTGAGCCGTCGGCCGGGCGCGGTCAGCCGCGCAGGCGCACCAATTGGGCCTGCAACGCCTCGACCTGGGCGCGCAGCTGCGCGTTCTCGCGTTCGAGCGCGTCCACGCGCCGCTGCAGTGCGCGCGCGTCGGGCGCGGCCTCGGCGTCGTCGCCGTCCTGGCCCTCGCGCGGCGGGCGCGGGCGCTTCTTCGCGTCGCGGGCACGCTTGGCGGCCTGCTTGAGCTCGGCCTTGCCGGCCTGGGCGGCGCTGCGCTGCTCGTCCTCGGGCAGGCTGGCGACCGCGGCCGCGGCGCTGATCGAGATCTCGCCAGCCTTCAGCGCCTCGACGACCTCGGGCGTGGCCTGGGCGTGGATGCGCTCGATCATCATGACCTGGTTGGCGCTGAGCCGGGCCTCGCGCGCGAGATCCGCGCGGCTGGCGGGCACCGGCGCGTCGTCCCACGGTGGGCGGTCGTCGGCGTCGGCCTCGGCGGGCGCGTCGTCGCCGTCGGCCGGAGGCGGCGGCGATTCGAGCCGGGCCTGCTGGCGCGCCTCCAGGATGTTGCGCTTGCGCAGCGCGAGCACGCCACGCTGGTAGTCCGAGACGCTGCGCCGGCCTAGGTGCTGCTCGATCATCCACAGGTGGACGTCGTCCATCGACTTGAAGCGGGTGTTCTGCACGGTCTCGAACGGAATGCCGTGCTTCTGGCAGATGCCGTAGCGGTTGTGGCCGTCGACGAGCACGTTGCCCCAGAGCACCAGCGCGTCGCGGCAGCCCTCGGCCAGCAGGCTGCGCTCCAGCGCCTCGTGCTCGTCGGGCGTGAGCGGATCGATGTAGGCCTTGAGGGCGTCGACGACGACGATGTTCATGCGGCTCCGGGGGCGACGGGGGGCGCGCATTGTAGGCGGCGCGCCCGGCATGGGCACCGGCCACGCCCGGCGGCGGTGCGCGGCGCCTGCCGACGCCGCGCGGGGGCGGCCGCCCGTATGCTCGTCGGCTTCCCGACCCAGGACTCCCGCCGCCGATGACGCCGTCCTCCCGCGATCCGTATCCCGACGCGCTGCGCGCGGGCGCCCTGTTGCTGGTCGTGCTCGGCCACTGGATCGCGACGCTGCCGCGGATGGCCGACGGCGTGCTGGTCGACACCGATCACCTGCTCGCGGCCTGGGACGCGGCCGGCTGGCTGACGTGGGTCGTGCAGGTGGTGCCGCTGTTCGTGTTCGTCTCGGCGGCGGTCAGCGCCGACGGGGTGGCGCGACGGGTCGGGCAGGGCGCGCGGGCGCAGTGGTGGGCCGGGCGGGCGCTGGGACTGGCGCGGCCGACGGTGACCTACCTGGCGGTCCTCGCCGCCCTCGCCGCGCTGTCGTGGCTGTCGGGCGGCCACCTGCTGGCGGTGTTCGACCGGTCGCTGACGATCCACCTGTGGTTCCTGCTGATGCTGCTCACGGTGCAGGCGCTGCTGTCGTGGTGCCTGCGGCTGGACGCGCGCTTGCGCTTGGGCGCGGTCGCCGTCCTGGTCGTCGTTGCCGGCGTGCTGGATCTGCTCCGCGCCGGGGCGACGTCGCCGGGCGCGCTGCGCACGCTCGGGCAACTGGTCACCGAGCGGCCGGCGGGGATCGCCTGGCTCAACATGCTGGTGGTCTGGCTGATCCCGCAGCAGCTGGGCATCGCGTGGAAGCACGGGCGCTTCCGCGGCCCGGCGGCCGGTGCCGGCCTGCTGCTGCTCGGTGCGGCCTGGCTGGCGCTGGCGATCGCCGCCGGCTACCCGGTCGCGATGGTCGGCGTGACGCTGGCCGGCAACAACATGCTGCCGCCGACGCTGGCGCTGATCGGCGTGATGTGGCTGCAGGTGGGACTGGTGCTGCTGTGCGAGCCGCTGGCACGGCGCGTGCTCGCCGGCCGCGCCCCGGCGCGGGCGATCGCGGTGCTTGGCGCGCTCGGCATGCCGCTGTACCTGTGGCACAAGCTCGCCGAGCTGCCGGCGGCGTGGCTGGGCGAACGGCTGGGGCTGCCGATCGACGCCGGCCTGCCGGGCGAGCCAGGCTTCTGGCTCGGCCGTGCGGGCTGGATCGCGCTGTGCCTGGCGATGGTCGCGCCGGTGATCGCGCTGGTCGTGCGGTTCGAACTGCGGCGCGATCGCGACGTGCCGGGCTCCGGTCGCCTGGCCGACGTCGCGGTTGGCGGCCTGGCGCTCTACGTCGGCCTGGCGGCGGCGCTGGCGCTGGGGGCATGGCCGGGCGCGGCGATCGGGCTGGTCGCGGTCGCGGTGGCGTCCTGGCGCCTGCGGACATCGCCGCGGTAGGAGGGCGCACAGGCAATCGCGCCGGTGGCTAGTCGGGCATCGCGAAGCCCGCAGCGGGCACACGCGCCGAGCGCCCGCTGAGGCGTTCGAATTCCGCGACGTCGTGCGAGCAGAAGATGTCGATGCCCTGTGCGGTGCGGGCGAGGTCGCGCAACCGCTGCTGGTTGCGCAGTCGCGCGTCGCGATCGAGCTCCATCATCCATTGGTAGGCGCGCAGTCCGGGCGGGCAGTGCGGCGATGCGTCCAGTTCTCCCGCGTGGAAGTACGCGTCCGCCGCCAGCAGCTTCCAACCCGCCCCGGTGTCGACGGCGATGCCGGTGTGCCCGTGGGTATGACCCGGCAGCGGTACGAGGAGCAGCTCGGGCGGGAGCCCATCGAGCCCGCGGACGCAGTCGAACCCCATCCAGGGCTCGCCCTGCGCCCCCGGATACGTCCGCCAGCGCGCACGGGTGGACCATTGTTGCGGACGGAAGCGCTGGCGATCGAGCCACGTGCGCTGGCGCGCAGCATGCGCACGCTCGCGGGCGAGCAGATGGACGGTCGCATGCGGGAAGTCGTCGAGACCGCCGGCATGGTCGAAATCGAGGTGGGACAGCAGGATGTGCCTGACGTCGGCCGGCTGGAAGCCGAGCCGCTGGATCTGCCGCACCGCGGTCATCTGTTCGCGGAATTCCGGGCGCAGCAGCGCCAGGAAGAACCGGCTCAGGCGCGCGTGCGGATGCGCGACATCGCGCAACCCCAGTCCCGTGTCGACCAGGACCAGGCACCGCGGCGTCTCCACCAGCAGGCAATGGCAACTCAGATGGCCACGCCCGAGAATCTCCTTCGACCGTCCGTCCATCAGTCGGCCGCCCAGGGGGCAGGTAGAGATGCAGTTGAGATGGTGGACCCGCATGGCGCGTCCCGCTGCGGCGAGGGCCCGACTCTCGTCGTGTCCGGGTGGCCGGCATGTGAGCCGCACCGGCCACCTTTGCACGACGCGTGCAGGACCGTCGTACCCGCCGAAACCGCGTTCCGGCAGGTAGCTGCCGCCGTGTCCCCGATCGTGCAGTTGTTGCGCCTGATCGTTGCAGGTCGCCGCGCCGCTTACGGTGCCGTGATCGCCGCAGGCCCAGGGTGGACATCCCCTAGTCGAGGCGGCAGTGCCGCGGGAGAATCCGATGTTCATGCACAACAAGCGTCTGCAATACACGGTTCGTGTGGAGCGGGGAGATCCCGTTCTGGCCACCCTCATGCTCGAGCAGTTCGGGGGCCCGCAGGGCGAACTCGCCGCCGCCATGCGCTACTTCACCCAGGCGCTGGCCGAGGACGATCCAGGCCGCAAGGACATGCTCTACGACATCGCGACCGAAGAACTCAGTCATCTGGAAATCATCGGTTCGATCATCGCCATGCTCAACAAGGGCGCGAAAGGCGAGTTGGCCGAAGGCATGGACGAGATGGCCGAGATGCGGGTCCTGAGCGGCAACAGCACCAGCCAGACCGAGGCCATCCTGTACGGAAACGGGCCGGCGCTGGTCAATTCGAGCGGCGTCCCGTGGACGGCGGCCTACATCGACACCATTGGTGACCCGACCGCGGACCTGCGCTCGAACATCGCCGCCGAATCGCGCGCCAAGCTCGTCTACGAGCGGTTGATCAACGTGACCGACGACCCGGGCATCAAGGATGCGCTGATCTTCCTGATGACGCGCGAAGTCGCTCATCAGAAGAGTTTCGAGAAGGCGCTGTACGCGATCAGCCCGAACTTTCCTCCGGGCAAGCTGCCCGGGCATCCGGCGTTCTCCGATGTCTACTACGACATGTCGCAGGGGCCCGGCGATCAGACCGGGGCGTGGAACAGCGGCGACGCATGGGAACGCGTCGAGGATCGCGAGGCGCAGGCCGCGGTCGACGGCGGCGACGGCACCGCTTCGGTGGGGCTGACAGCGCCGCAACAGGCGGCCCTGGAGGCGCTCGCTCTGCGCACGATGTCCGACCCCGCCAGCGATCCGCGCACAGGTGCCGAACTCGGCGCCGGGCCCGGGGCCGGCAGGATCGGGGCGGGGGATGAGGACGTTCCTGGTGCGTGACGGGCGTCCGGCGACGCGCCGACGTGCGTTGCCCGGCGCCAAGACGGGAGGTACGACATGACTTCGAACGCCAGCGCGGCCGCATCCGGCGCGCCGACGCGCATCGAGCGCACGCTGACCATCCAGGCCGAGCCCGCGGCGATCCTGTCGGCCTGGGGAGATATCGAGATACAGCCGCAGCTGTTCGAAGGCGCGGCGACGTATCTCGGGCCCGACGCTCGCGGCGGATCGACCTGGGAGGTCCACGCGCCGCTGGGTCGACGCCCCCGGTTCGTCCTCCTGCCCGATGGCGAGACCGCCGGATATGTGCGGCACCGCGTCGAGGACGAGGTCGGGCTGTGGATGCGCAGCGAGTTGCGCGTGCGGCCCGCACGTGCGCGGCCGGGCGTCGAGGCGACCCTGACGGTCGACTATCGCGTCGACGGTCTGCTGGCAGGATGGCTGGCCCGACTGGTCGATCCGGCGCCCGCGCTGCTGGTCGGACAGGCCCTGCGTCGGCTGCGGGCCCGGGTCGAGGCCGGCGAGATTCCCACCCTGGCGCGCAATCCTTCTGCGCGCGCGTCCACGCACTAGGAGGCGGCCATGCGTGCATTGTGCTGGAACGGCGTCAACGACCTGCGGGTCGAGACCGTGCCCGATCCGGCCGTGGTCAACCCCGGGGACGTCGTGCTTCGCGTCGGCCTGAGCACGACCTGCGGCTCGGACCTGCATTTCATCGACGGCTACATCCCTTCGATGCGCGAGGGCGACGTCATCGGCCACGAGTTCATGGGCACCGTCGAGGCCGTCGGGCCCGCGGTCCGCAGCGTACAGGTCGGGCAGCGGGTCGTGGTGCCATCGTTCGTGTCATGCGGCCAATGCTGGCACTGCGGGCGGCACGAGTACTCGCTGTGCGACAACACCAATCCCCATTGGGAGATCCAGGAGCCCTTGCTGGGCCATCCGACCGCTGGCATTTACGGTTACACGCACGCTTTCGGCGGCTATGCCGGATCGCATGCGCAGTACATCCGCGTCCCGCACGCGGATGTCGGATGCTTCGCGGTGCCCGATGGCGTGTCCGACGAGGACGCGCTGTTCCTGTCCGATGCCGGCCCCACCGGGTTCATGGGCGCGGATTTCTGCGACATCCAGCCCGGCGACATCGTCGCGGTGTGGGGATGCGGCGGCGTCGGGCTGATGGCGCTGCAGAGCGCGCGTGTGCTTGGTGCCGAGCGCGTGATCGGCATCGACCGCATCCCGGAGCGCCTGGCGATGGCCCGGGACGTGGTCGGTGCGGAGACGATCGACTACACCGACGTGGACAGCGTGGTCGATGCGCTGCGCGAGACGACCGGCGGCCGCGGACCGGACGCCTGCATCGACGCGGTCGGGATGGAGGCGCACGGGACCGGCATGGCGTACGCGTACGATCGGGCGAAACAGGCGCTGCATCTGCATACCGACCGGGGAGAGGCGCTGCGCGAAGCCATCGTGGCCTGCCGGAAGGGCGGCGTCGTGTCGGTGCTGGGGGTGTACGGCCTCATGGACAAATTCCCCCTCGGCGTGATGATGAACAAAGGGCTGACGGTGCGTACGGCGCAGCAGCACGGTCAGCATTACCTGCCGCGGCTGCTCGAACTGGCGCAGCAAGGCCGCTTTCACTCGCGGTTCCTGGCCACGCATCGGATGCCGCTGGAGGAGGCCGCGCGCGGGTACGACTTGTTCAAGCACAAGCACGATGGCTGCGTGCGTGCGGTGTTCGTTCCCTGAAGGACCGACGTGGGCGCCTCTGTCAGCCCGCGCCGGACGCCGGGGGGCTTGCCGGTGGCGCGCGGTGCGCGGTCAGGCAGGTGACCACGCTCGACACCACCAGCGCGAACGCGACGGTCTCCAGCAGCGTGGGCAGCCGGCGTTCCCAGGCCAAGCCGTAGAGCAGCGCGAACAGCGTCTCGAACAGGATCATCTGGCCGACCAGCGTCAGCGGCAGCAGCCGGCTCATGCGGTTCCACAGCGCGTTGCCGACCATCGACGCCAGCAGCGCCACGCCGGCCGAGACGCCGATCAGCAGCGCCCATGCCGCAGGCGGCTGCGGCGTGCGGGGCAGGGCCCAGGCCAGCGGTACCAGCAGTACGGTCAGCCCGCACGTGACCACGCCGGTGAGCAGGTTCCACTCGTGTACCGAGACGTGCTGCAGCCGCACCAGCCAGCGCGCGTTGCCTACCGCAAAGCACGTCCACGACGCCAGCGCGCCCACGCCGCAGGCCAGGCCCAGCCACTGCCGCCCCACGTCGCCCGTGGCCGGCGTCGCCAGCGCCTGCCAGCCGATGCACAGCGCGCCTGCGGCGCACAGCAGCAGCGAGGGCGCGAGCCGGCGCAGCGGCACCGCGCCGTGGTCACGGCTGCCGGCCACGGTCACCGCGACCGGCAGGAAGCCGATGACCAGCGACGTCATCGCGATGCCGCCCAACTGCACGGCGCTCGACAGCAGCAGGTAGTAGAGGACGTTGCCGGTCAGCGCCAGCCCCACGAGCGCGCGCCATTCGCGCCGGCCGAGCAGGCCGACCAGCCGGCGCCAGTGCGGCGCGACCAGCAGGGCCGAGAACAGGCCGAAGAACAGGTAGCGGCCGATGGTCAGGTCCAGGGGGCGGAAGTCGCGCACCAGCGCGGGCGCCAGGAACACCAGGCCCCACAGCGCGCCGGCGCCGACGCCGCAGGCCACGCCGGCGACGGTGTTGCGGTGGGGCGTCGTTCGCATCGCATCCATGCCGCGCACGATAGGGGCGATGCGCGGCGTCGTCTTGACCCGGTCTCGCGGGTCCTGGGCCCGGACTCGCGTCCGTCAGCCGCGCGCCTGGCGGCGGATCGCCGCGGGCGTATGGCCGGTGGCGCGCCGCAGTGCCCGGGTCAGCGCGCTCTGGTCGGCATAGCCGCAGCGGTAGGCGACCTCGGCGATCGGCAGCGCGGTCCGCGCGAGCAGGTCGCAGGCCCGTTCGCGGCGCAGCGCCGACAGCCAGGCGCGCGGCGTGGTGCCGAGCTCCTGCTGGAACAGCGCGTGCAGGCGGCTGGCGCTGACGCCGACCTGCGCAGCCATCGCTTCGGCGGTCCAGCCGCGCGCCGGCTGCGCCTCGACCGTCGCCAGCAGCGGCGCGAGCCGGGCACGCGGCTGCGGCGGCTCGCCGAGCAGGGCGTCGAGCAGCAGCGGGACCCATAGCCGCAGGCGGTGCGGCGGCACGCGGCCGCGCACGGCCAGCGCCTCCATGTAGTCGACGAGGCTGCGGGCCTCGGGCGCGAGCGCGACGTAGGGCCGGCGCGCGAGGCATTCGGCGGTGCGCGGGTCGAGGTCGCCTGCGTGCAGGTCGAGGATGATCGACCGGTTGGCCGCGTCGCTGACCTGGTCGTGCCGGGCACCGGCCTCGACGAAGGCGCCGACGCCGCGGTCGAGCCGCGCGCCGGCGCCTGCGATCTCCATGCACAGCCGGCCGGCCAGCGGCAGCACGACCTGCGCGAAGTCGTGGCGGTCGACGGTGCTGTCCGCGCCGTAGGCACGGATGGCGATTCGCGATGTCGGGGCGGGGAGGGCCATGGCGGGGCGGGGGACGGGGCCGGCCGATGCTAGCGCAGCGGCGCCGCCGACTCGATGTCCCGCCGCACGGCTCGGCGCACTGCGCGCGAGGCGGCGACGGCGCGGGATGCGCACACGCGCCCACCGCGGCGGGCTGCGTTCACGATCCGCGCATCGCCGACTGCCTAGCGTGCCGGCTTCCCAGCCACCTCGGAGACGCCGCGATGCGACACGCCCCCATCGACCAGCAGGTCATCGTCATCACCGGCGCCTCCAGCGGCATCGGGCTGTGCACGGCGCTACTGGCCGCCGAGCGTGGCGCGCGCGTGGTGCTGCTGGCCCGCAGCGAGCGCACGCTCGACGCGATCGTCGCGACGATCGCCGCCGAGGGCGGCAGCGCGCACGCGATGTGCGTCGACGTGTCCGACCGCGCGGCGGTCGAGGCCGCGGCCGAGCGGATCGTCGCACTGCATGGGCGCATCGACACCTGGGTCAACAACGCCGGGGTGGCGATCTTCGGCCGCCTGGACGAGGTCGCTCCCGAGGACCACCGGCAGCTGTTCGAGATCAACTTCTGGGGCGTGGTGCACGGCTCGCTCGCCGCGTTGCCCGCGCTGCGCGCCAGCGGCGGCGTGCTGGTGAACGTCGGCAGCGAGGTCTCGGACGCGGTGATCCCGTTGCAGGGCATGTACTCGGCGTCCAAGCACGCGGTCAAAGGGTTCACCGACGCGCTGCGCGTGGAGCAGACCCGCGTCGACGACCAGCCGATCTCGATCGTGCTGATCCAGCCGACCGCGGTGAACACGCCGTATCCGCAGCACGCGCGCAACTACATGGACCGGGAGCCGAAGCTGCCGTCCCCGCTGATCGATCCGCACCGCGTGGCCGAGGCGATCCTCGACGCCGCGCACAAGGGCGGGCGCGAGACCAAGGTCGGCGCGATGGCGCACGTGGACACCGCGATGAGCAAGTTCCTGCCGCGGCTGGCCGATCGCATGGCCGCGATGCAGGCCTCGCGGCAGCAGCGCGACGAGGCGCCGCGCGATCCGGGCGGTACGCTGTTCGTCGGCGGCGAGAGCGGCCGGATCCATGGCGTCGACGGTTCCGGCGAGATCGTCGATCCCACCTGAGGCCCGGCGTCGGTCGTCGCGTCGACATGAACGGGGCAGGGACGCGGAAGTGCGAAGAAACTGCCCGCCTGCGGGCAGTCGGCTTCACCGGCTGCCGCGCGCCGGCGGCCCAGCATCGTGCTTCCTGTCCTCATATGGAGTGCGACCATGAACCTTCGTCCGACCCTGCTGGTGGCCTCGCTTGCGTTCGCGCTGTCGGCATGCGGCGAGCGCGCCGACGATCGCCAGACTGCGGCCACGCCCGACACGCCCCCGGCCGCCGTGCCGCCGGCCGGCGAGGGCACCGGCGGCACCGGCATGGGCGCCGGCCCGGCCGACACGATGGTTCACGGGGATGCGCCGGCCAATGCCGCGTCGGCGCAGGCACCGGCCGACCACAAGGCGTTGCTCTCGGTGCTGGAGGTCGATCGCCACGAGATCGCGGCCGCGCAGGCCGCGCTGTCGAAGGGGGTCGGCGATCGCGCGCGCGCGTACGCAGAGATGCTCCGCAGCGACCACGAGCGCAGCATGAAGGCCACGCAGGCGCTGCTCGACGGCAACCGCGGCACCGCCGGCGCGCCGCCGCAGGACGCCGCGTCCGACGATCCGGCGCTGGTCGCCGAGCGTCGCCAGCACGACACCGAGCGCCAGCGCCTGGAAGGCCTCGACGGCGAGGCGTTCGAGGCCGCGTGGATCGACGCGATGGTCAAGGGTCACCAGGCAGCGCTGGACAAGCTCGATCGCGAGCTGATCCCGCAGGCCGGCGCCGGCGAGGTGCGTAGCCACCTGGAGCGCACGCGCGAGACGATCGCCGGGCATCTCGAGCAGGCCCAGGCGCTGCAGAAGCCCGCGGGCGGCTGAGCCCGCACGCCGGGGCTGTCATCTTCCCCGCATTGCGTCGAGGTCTCAGCGCAAACCCTGCCAACACCTCCCCCGCGACGCGGGGGAGGCCGGCGCGCGCCGCGCGCCGGGTGGGGGCACGGGCCCTTGTGCGGAAAGCGCCCCCATCCCAACCTTCCCCCGCCATGCGGGGGAAGGAGCTAAAGGCAGGACCCCACGATTCACCTCCCCCGCGACGCGGGGGAGGTCGGCGCGCCCCGCGCGCCGGGTGGGGGCACGGGCCTTCCCCTTACCCTTCCCCGAAAAGATCAGCCTGGCCATCCTCGGGCGCGCCGTAGTCCAGCCGCCCATCGACGATGCGCGCCGCCGCGGTCCACGGATGCGGCTGCGCCTTGCCCGGCGCCATCAGGTGCACGACCTCCCAGCCGCGGGCCTTGAAGTCATCGGAGATCAGGCTGCGGTGGCAGCTCCACCACATCGCCTCGGCGCACATGCAGGCGGTGCGCTGCTCGCGTGCGAGCCGCATCAGCCGTTCGCGCGCCTGCGCGTACTCAGGCGTGTCCATGTAGTCGGCATAACCGCGGAAGCTGGCGTTGCGCCAGGCCGTGTGCGGCGAATCGCGGCGCGCGGACCGCCGGCCGCCGAGCTCGGGCATCGGCACGAACGCGATGCCGGCCTCGGGCAGGCTGTGCGCGAGCGACTGCGCGGCGAAGTGCGGATGGCGACGCGAGCCCGGATGGCGGCGGACGTCGACCAGTGTCCGGATGCCGTCGGCGCGCAGCATGTCGACGAAGACCTCGATCGGCCGCGTCGAATGGCCGATCGTCCACAGGTGGGGCGTGTGCATGCGTGCAGGCTAGCGCGCCGGGTGTGCAGGCCGCGCTCAAGGCCCGGTCCCGCCGGCCGCTAACGGAGCGCAACCCGCACGCTTTCCGGAGAGCCGGATGGACATCCGCCGCTACCACCACGACCACGGCGAGATCGCCACGCAGATCGACGCGCTCCGCACGCTCAGCCGTGCCGGCGTCGCCGAGAACGCCGAGGAGATCTCCAGCCGCATCGTCGCCTTCGCCAGCCGCGTCAAGTTCCATCTCGCGGCCGAGGACCAGGTGCTGTACCCCACGCTCGCGCGCGCCGGCGATCCCGATGTCGCGGCGATGGGCGCGCACTACCAGCAGGAGATGCAGGGCATCGCCGAGGTGTTCGCCGACTTCGTCGGCCGCTGGCGCGTGCCGTCGCGCGTCAAGGCCGATCCGGAAGGCTTCCGCGCCGGCGCCAACACCGTGCTGCGCGCGCTGTTCGAACGGCTGCAGCGCGAGAACCGCGAGCTCTACCCGGCCGCCGAGCGCGTCTAGCGGCGCATACTGGCGCTCCCTTCGCACCGAGGAGCGCCGCATGATCCGCATCGACACTGCCGGTACCTTCCGCCTGGGCGATCGATCCGTGAAGCGGCTGGGCTACGGGGCGATGCAGCTCGCCGGTCCCGGCGTGTTCGGGCCGCCCAAGGACCCTGCCGCGGCGGTGGCCGTGCTGCGCGAGGCGGTCGCCTCGGGCGTCGACCACATCGACACCAGCGACTTCTACGGGCCTCACGTCACCAACCGGCTCATCCGCGAGGCGCTGCACCCGTATCCCGACGACCTGACGATCGTGACCAAGATCGGTGCGCGACGCGGCCACGACGCGTCGTGGCTGCCCGCGTTCTCGGCGCAGGCATTGACCGACGCGGTCCACGACAACCTGCGCAACCTCGGCCTCGACGTGCTCGACGTGGTCAACCTGCGGATCATGCTGTCGGTGCACGGCCCGGCGGAGGGCTCCATCGAGGCGCCGCTGACGGTGCTGGCCGACCTGCAGCGGCAGGGGCTGGTGCGGCACATCGGCCTGAGCAACGTCACCGCGACGCAGGTGGCGCAGGCGCGCGGCATGGTCGAGGTGGCGTGCGTGCAGAACATGTACAACATCGCGCACCGCGACGACGATGCGCTGATCGACGCGCTGGCCGCCGACGGCATCGCCTACGTGCCGTTCTTCCCGCTTGGCGGGTTCACGCCGCTGCAGTCGTCCGCGCTGTCGGCGGTCGCCGACGCGTTGGGTGCGACGCCGATGCAGGTCGCGCTGGCCTGGTTGTTGCGTCGCGCACCGAATCTGCTGCTGATTCCCGGCACCTCGTCGGTTGCGCACCTGCGCGAGAACCTGGCGGCCGCGGACCTGGTGCTGCCCGACGATGCGGTCGCGACGCTGGACGGCATCGCCGCCGGAGCGGCGTAGCCCGACGCGCCGGGGCGCGCCCGGCGCTGCCCGCAACGCGGGGCGGGTCGCTCAGCGCCGCCGGGCCAGCCAGCGGTCGAGCTGCCCGGCGAACGCCTGGCGGTCGCGTGCGTGGAAGGCGGCCGGGCCGCCGGTCTGCACGCCGGCACCGCGCAGGTCGTCCATGAAGTCGCGGATCGACAGTCGCTCGGCGATGCTGTCGGGCGAGTAGGGCTGGCCGCGCGGGTCGATCGCCTGCGCGCCGCGCTCGAGCACGCGGGCGGCCAGCGGGATGTCCTGGGTCACGACCAAGTCGCCGGCCGCGACATGCGCGACGATCGCGTCGTCGGCCGCGTCCGGGCCACCCTGGACCTGGATCGCCCGCACGTGCGGCGAGGCCGGTGTGCGCAGCCACTGGTTGGCGACCAGCACGACCGGCACCCGCGCGCGCTCGGCGGCGCGGAACAGGATCTCCTTGATCGGGCCGGGGCACGCATCGGCGTCGACCCAGATCCGCGCAGGCGCCGGGCCCGGCGCGCTCACTCGGCCGCGTCGGGTGTCGTCGGCGTGTCGGGACGGGCGGCGTCGCGCTCGGCGCGCTTCTTGGCGTCCTTCTCGTCTTTCTTCTTCTTCTTGGCGAGTTCGCGCTGGCGTTTTTCGAACGAATAGTTGGGCTTTGCCATGGGGCCTTCGTGGTTGGACGAGGCCCCAGTGTACCGCCCGAGGGGAAACGGTTCTCTCCAATCCCAAGTGCGACGACGGGAGTTCCACTCCGGGTGGGCAGCAGCCTGGCAGCCGGAAGCCGCTCTCCCCTCGGTCAACGCCGCTTCGCGGTCCGGCCACGCGAAGCACGCGTGGCGTTCGCATGGATGCGCGGCAGGGCCGCGCACGCCATCCATGCTCACCCTGCCTTGACTCGGGCGAGCGCCCGCTCCGCTTCGCGGAGCGGGCTGACCGAGCCGGGGGGCAGTCCCCGGCCGGCGCGACGCGCGCTCCGAAGAGGGGCCCCCGATCGAGCGAGCAGAAGCACAATCCCTCTGACTTCGGCGACGAACCAAAAACCGGCCTTCCGCGCATCACGCTCCGCTGTTCCGTAGGAGCGCGCTTGCGCGCGATGGCCTTTTCGCGGGATTCGCCATCGTGTGCGACTGGCTTTCCCGGTAATGCCCCATCGCGCGCAAGCGCGCTCCTACGGGGGGCGTCAGGCAGCCGGCACGGTTGATCGGCCGCGATGCGCGCAACAAAAGCGCTCCGCCCCGGTCGAGTCAGGGCGGCGCCGACAGCGCGCCCGCCTGCCGCAGCGCGTCGAGCACGGGCGCCAGCGGCAGCGCGGGCACGTGGCCGCGGTGGCCGTCGAGCGCGGTGGCGCGGAACAGCGAGTTGAGGATGGCCTCTTCGGTCGCGTCGGCGGCGGCCTCGAAGTACGGCGTCAAGACGTCGTCGGGCAACACCGACGCGGCGGCCGCCGCGCCGGGCGCATGGCGCAGCGCGGGGGCGTTGGAGAACGCGATCACGTAGTCGCCGGAGCCGTGCGACATCGCCGAGCCGGTGCGCGCGAGCCCGAGCAGCGCGCGGCGCGCGAGGCGGCCGAGCTGGCGCGCGTCCAGCGGCGCATCGGTGGCGACGACGATCATGATGCTGCCGTCGCCGGTATCGGAGGGCGCGGCGGCGCGGGCCGCGACCGCACGCGGGTCGGGCAGGCGTCCGGCCATCGGCACGCCGGCGATCGTCAGTCGCCCACCGTAGTTGCTCTGCACCAGCACGCCGACGACGTGGCCGTCGGGCAGGCGGCGCGAACTGGTGCCGATCCCGCCCTTCCAGCCGAACGCGACCGTGCCGGTGCCGGCGCCGACGGTGCCCTCGGCGACCTCGTCGCCGGCCTGCGCCAGCGCCTCGAACACGTGCTCGGGTCGCAGCGGGCGGGCGCGGATGTCGTTGAGGACGCCGTCGTTGGTCTCGCCGACCACCGGATTGAGCGAGCGCACATCGGCCATGCCGGGCTGGCGCAGCATCCACTCGGCCAGTGCGTCGGCCGCGCGCCAGACCCCTAGCGTGCCGGTCAGCAGGATCGGCGTCTCCAGCTCGCCGAGCTCGCGGACCTGGGTGGCGCCGACCAGCTTGCCGAAGCCGTTGCCGACCTCGATCGCCGCGGGCACGCGCTCGCGGAACGGGTTGCCGGCGTGCGGCAGGATCGCGGTGACGCCGGTGCGCGCCGCATCGCCTTCGATCACGGTCGTGTGGCCGACGCGCACGCCCGGCACGTCGGTGATCGCGTTGCGCGCACCGGTGGGCAGCGGGCCGATGACGATGCCGGCGTCGCGGGCGCGCGGACGGGCGTCGTCGGGCATCGCGGCGGCGGACGCGGCCATGCCCGGTGCGGACAGGAGCAGGGCGAGGGCGAGGGGCAGCAGGGGCGGTCTCATCGGGATCGGCGCGGGCCGGCGGGTAGCGGGGACGGGCGGATTATCGCGGCACGGCGGGCGGCGGCGTTTGGGGGTTTACCCCGATGATGCCCCCGCAGGGCCTGCCTAGGATGGATTCCACCCCACGTTGTCCACCGCGCATGCGGTACGGCGCAGGCGCGTTCGGCACCAGGCGCGCGCCGTGTCGTCCGCGCGTCCTCCACTCCCCACGCAAGACGAGGCCCGCCCGTGAAAGTTGCTCCCGCCCCGAAGACGCCGCTGGCCCTGGCCATCGGCCTGGCGTTGACCTGCGCGTTGCCCGCGTTCGCACAGACCCAGGACGAGCAGGTCAAGACGATGGCCAACGTCACCGTCAGCGCCTCGCGCATCGACCGGCCGGGCTTCGTCTCGCCGACGCCGACCGTGCAGGTCACTCCCGAGGAACTGGACGTGGTCGCCCGGCCCAACGTCGCCGCCGCGCTCAACGACCTGCCGCAGTTCCGCGCGACGACGTCGGCGCAGACCACCGGCACCAACACCAGCGCGGGCGCCGCGCCCGTGGACCTGCGCGGGCTGGGCACGAGCCGCACGCTGGTGCTGCTCGACGGCCGCCGCTTCGTCAGCGAGAACGACCTCAACACCGTGCCGACGATCATGATCCGCGACGTCGACGTGGTGACCGGCGGCGCCTCGGCGGCGTGGGGCTCGGGTGCGGTGGGCGGCGTCGTCAACATCGGCATCGACGAGTCGCTGGAGGGCATGAAGTTCGACCTGCACGGCGGCCAGTCGTCGTTCTCCGACGCGCAGCAGCGCGCGCTGGGCTTCGCGTTCGGCAGCGCGTTCGCCGGCGACCGCGGGCACGTGGTGGTCGGCGCCGAGTACTCCGACCACGACGGCATCATCCCCAAGACCAGTCGGCCGGGGATCGGGCGCTGGACCCAGGTCGCCAACGGCGACGGCACCTACACCACGGTCGGCGACGTCGGTTTCTCGAACGCGGCCTACGGCGGCGTGATCACGTCCGGCGTGCTCAAGGACAAGGCGTTCAACCCCGACGGCTCGCTGCGCGACTTCGACAAGGGGCGCGTGGTGGGCAACTCGATGGTCGGCGGCGAGGGCCCATCGTCGGACGACCTGAGCCCGCTGATGACGCCGCAGACGCGCTGGGCCGGACTCGCGCGTGCGATCTACTGGGTCACCGACGGGCTGAAGCTCACCGCCGAGTACCGGCGCTCGCGCGTGGCCAACGAGTACGCCTACGTCGGCGACGACAACCGCGGCGACCTGACGATCGGCATCGACAACGCCTTCCTGTCCGACGAGGTTCGCCAGGCGATGCTGGCCGCCGGCGAGACCAGTTTCAAGATGGGCCGCTTCAACACCGCCGACTTCGCGAACTCGCGCATGGACTTCGAGCGCGTGACCGACCAGGCGACGCTGGCGCTCGACGGCCAGTTCGGTCGGACCTGGCGCTGGAACGCGTTCTACAGCTACGGCGAGTACGAGAACAACCAGAACGTGAAGTACCGCATCCTGCGCGACAACTACGCACGCGCGGTCGACTCGGTCATCGACCCGGCGACCGGCAACGCGGTGTGCCGGGTCGCGCTGACCGACCCGGGCACCGATTGCGTGCCGATCGACCTGTTCGGCCTCGGTGCGCCGTCGGACGCGGCCCAGGCCTACGTCACCGGCACCCCGCGCAGCCGCTCGCGCACCGTGCTGCACGTGGGCGGTGCGGACCTGCGCGGCGAGCCCTTCGAACTGCCGGCCGGTCCGGTGTCGGTGGCCGTGGGCATCGACGCGCGCCGCGAATCGGTGCGCACGGAGGTCGACGCGCTCAGCGCCGAGCAGGCCTTCAGCCGCTGGAATCCCTCGGCGATGTCGGGCGAGTACACGGTCAAGGAAGGCTTCGTCGAGACCGTGGTGCCGCTGCTCGACGCCGTGCCGGGCTTCCGGCACCTGGAGTTCAACGGCGCCGCGCGCCTGAGCCACTACGACACCACCGGCTCGATCTGGTCGTGGAAGGCCGGCCTGACCAACGAATTCTTCGAGGGCTTCCGCGGCCGCTTCACGCGCTCGCGCGACATCCGCTCGGCCAACCTCTCCGAGCTCTACACCCAGACCACCACGGGCTACAACAACGTCATCGATCCGTTCACCGGGACGACGGTCTACGCGCTGACCAACGGCGGCGGCAACCCGGACCTGGTGCCCGAGGAGGCCGACACCACGACCTTCGGCGTCACCTGGTCGCCGGCCGGCGTGCCCGGCCTGGACCTGTCGGTCGACTACTTCGACATCGACATCGCCAACGTCATCGTCTCGGTCAGCGCGCAGGACATCCTGACCCGCTGCTTCAACGGCAACGCCGAGATGTGCGCGCGGGTCGAACGCGACGCGGCGGGCAACCTGACCCGCATCGTGTCCAGCCAAGCGAACCTGTCGCGCTACCAGACCAACGGCATCGACGTGGAGGCGGCCTATCTGCTGCCGATGAAGCGCTTCTCCGCGCTGCCCGGCGCGCTGAACTTCCGCCTGCTCGGCACCTGGGTCGACAGCCTGACCACCGACGACGGCGTGAGCCGGATCGAGTACGTGACCTCGCAGGGCTACTCGTTCGGGCTGGGCACGCCGCGCTGGCGCGGCGTCGCGTCGGTCGGCTACCAGAACGACGGCTTCGGCGTCGACCTGCGCGCACGCTACATCTCGGCCGGCAACTACAACACCACGCTCGAGCTGACCAACAACGCCATTCCCAGCTACGTGTACGTGGATCTGGGCCTGAAGTACCGGCTGCGCTATGACAACGGGCCGGACGTGGAGTTCTACGCCAACGCGTCCAACCTGCTGGACAAGGACCCGCCGGTGGGCTCGCTGTACTCGCCGTACTACGACGTGATCGGCCGCTACGTCACGCTGGGCGCGCGGATGCGGTTCTGACCGCCCGCCGCCGCCACCTCCGCCCGCCCAGACCCGAGATCCGACGATGCGACCAAGACTCCCTTCGCTGTTTGCCGGCCTCGCGCTGGCCGCCGCGCTGCCGCTCGGCGCCCAGGTGCCGCGGCCCGAGGCGCTCGTCGCCGACGGCGTGCCCGAGGTGCCGCAGGCGCTGGCCGCGGCGACCGCCCCCTACCTGCAGTCGCGCGACGCCGGCTTTCTGGGCTGGCACCCGGCCACCCGCGGCATGCTCGTGCGCACCCGGTTCGGCAGCACGCACCAGGTGCACGGCGTCGCCGCGCCGGGCGGCGATCGGCGCCAGCTGAGCTTCGAGCACGAGCCGATCGCCTACGCCTCGGCCTCGCCGGGCGCGGGCGATGCCCTGGTGGTGCAAAAGGATGCGGGCGGCGACGAGTTCTTCCAGCTCTACCGGCTCGACGGCGGGCGCCTGCACCTGCTGACCGACGGCCGCAGCCGCAACGGCTTCGGCAGCTGGAGCCGCGACGGCCGCTGGATCGGCTATACCTCCACGCGCCGCAACGGCAGCGACGCCGACCTGTACGTGATCGATCCGCGCGACCGCGCCAGCGACCGCCTGGTGGCGGCCGTCGAGGGCGGCGGCTGGCGCTTTGCGGACTTCTCGCCCGACGGCCGTCGCGCGCTGGTGCTCAACCGGGTCTCGATCAACGAGGCACACGTGCACGAGCTCGACCTGGCCAGCGGCCGGATGCGCGCGGTGACGCGCGGCGAGGCGCCGGCCTCTTACGTCGATCCGACCTACGGCGCCGACGGTGCGATCTGGGTGGTGTCCGACGTCGCGTCGGACTTCCTGCGCCTGGGCAGGCTCGACCCGCGCAGCGGCGCCTTCGCGCCGGTCAGCCGCGAGCCGCGCTGGGACGTGACCGCGTTCGCACTGTCCGACGACGGCACCACCGTCGCCTACGCGATCAACGAGGCCGGCGTGTCGCGGCTGCGCGTGCTCGACACCGCCAGCGGGCAGGTGCGCAGCGTCGACGGCCTGCCGGCGGGCGTGATGCCCTACAGCGTCGGGCCGACGCTGGCGATCGCGCCCTGGGGCGAGATCGGCCTGTCGATGTCCTCGGCGCAGGCCGCGGGCGATGCGTACTCGATCGACCCCAAGACGCTGGCCGTGCGCCGCTGGACGCACAGCGAGACCGGCGGCCTGGACCCGGCGGACAACGTGGCGCCCGAGCTGGTGGAGGTCGCGAGCTTCGACGGCGAGCGCGTCAGCGGCTTTCTCTACCGGCCCGATCCGGCGCGCTTCCCGGGCCAGCGCCCGCTGCTGCTCGACATCCACGGCGGCCCCGAAGGCCAGAGCCGCCCCGGGTTCCTGGGCGCGAAGAACTACCTGGTCAACGAACTGGGCATCGCGCTGTTCTTCCCGAACGTGCGCGGTTCGTCGGGCTACGGCAAGCGCTTCGTCAACCTCGACAACGGCGCGGACCTGCGCGAGGACTCGGTGCGCGACATCGGCGCGTTCCTCGACACGCTGCAGGCCGACCCGGCCCTCGACCCCGCGCGCACGGCGGTGACCGGCGTCTCCTACGGCGGCTACATGTGCTACGCCAGCGCGATCCACTACGGCAGCCGCCTGCGCGGGGCCAACTGCTTCGTCGCGATCTCCGATTTCGTCACGTTCCTGGAGAACACCCAGGCCTACCGCCGCGACCTGCGTCGGGTGGAGTACGGCGACGAGCGCGATCCGGCCCAGCGGGCGAAGCTCAAGGCGATCTCGCCACTGACGCGGGTCGACGAGTTGCGCATCCCGTTGCTGGTCGCGACCGGCGGCAACGATCCGCGCGTGCCAGCGTCGGAAGCCGAGCAGATCGTCGCGGCCGTGCGCGGCAACGGCGGCGACGCCTGGCACCTGCTGGCGCGCAACGAGGGCCACGGCTTCCACAAGAAGGAGAATGCCGACTACTACTTCTGGACCGGGCTGCAGTTCTGGCAGCGGGTGCTGCTGGACGGGCAGGGCGCGGCGCGATGAGGACGGTCGCGCTCTCGGCTTTGCTCGCGGCCATGCTGGCCGGGCCGACGGCGGCGGCCGGCGGCGACGAAGCCGCCGCGCTCGCGCAGCGGCTGACGATCGTCGACACCCACATCGACGCGCCCTCGCGGCTGCAGCGGCGCTGGGCGGACCTGGGCACGCTGGCGCCCGACCGCGAGTTCGACCACCCGCGTGCGGTTGCCGGCGGGCTGGACGTGGCGTTCATGTCGATCTACACCTCGGCCGCGCAGGACGCGGCCGGCGAGGCCTGGCAGAGCGCGCACGCGCAGATCGACGCGGTCGAGGCGCTGGCTGCCCGCCATCCCGACCGCTTCGCGCTGCTGCGCGCGCCGGGGCAGGTGGCGGCGCAGCGCGGCCAGGGCCGCGTGCTGCTGGCGATGGGCATGGAGAACGCCGCGCCGCTGGAAGGCGACCCGGCCGCGATCGCCGGCTTCTTCGACCGCGGCGTGCGGTACCTGATCCTGGCGCACGGCGCCAACAACGCCTTCGCCGATTCGTCGTACGAGGCGGCGCCGCGCTGGCAGGGCCTGAGCCCGGCCGGGCGCGCGGCGATCGCGGAGATGAACCGGCTGGGCATGATGGTCGACGTCTCGCACCTGTCGGACGCGGCCACGCGGCAGGCGGTCGCGCTGAGCCGCGCGCCGGTGATCGCCGGCCACTCGGCGTTCCGGCAGCTGACGCCCGGGTTCGCGCGCAATCTCGATGACGACCTCGCGCGCGCGATCGCGGACCGGGGCGGCGTGGTCCAGATTCCGTTCGGCACCAGCTTCATCGATCCGCGCGCGGCGGCCGACCTGCAGGCGCTGTATCGCGCCCGCAACGCGTTCGACGCGCGGGCCGCGGCGCGCGCCGCCGCAGGCGAACCGCCCGAGGATCGCGCGGCGTTCGAGGCGCAATGGCGGCGCGAACATCCGCGCGTGGTCGCGTCGCTCGATGCGCTGCTCGACCAGATCGACCACGGCGTGCGCCTGCTCGGCGCCGCGCACGTGGGCATCGGCTCGGACTTCGACGGCGTCGGCGGCTACCTGCCGGTCGGGCTGGAGGACGTGTCGACGTATCCTGCGGTGATCGCCGGGCTGCAGCGGCGCGGGTACTCGGAGGCCGACATCGGCGCGATCATGGGCGGCAACCTGCTGCGCGTGTGGGCCGAGGTCGAAGCGGCGGCGGACGGGCGGCGGTGATGCGCACGGCCGGGCGATTCCAGGCAAGGGGACAGGCGATGCGTCATCGGTGGGGACCATGGAGCGAACGTCCGGCGGCGCTGTTCGCCGCGGCATGGCTCGTGCTCGCGCTGCTGTGCGCGGGCGGGGCATCGGCGCAGGCGGAAACGCCGACGCTCGAGCAACTGCGCGACTACGACTTTCCGACCGCGCTGGTCGCCGCGCGCGACGCCGAGCGCGTCGCCTGGCTGTCGTCGCATCGCGGCCGGCGCAACGTGTGGGTCGCCGAGGGCCCGGCGTTCGCGCCGCGGCGGCTGACCGCCTACGGCGATGACGACGGCCAGGAGCTCAGCGCGCTGCAGCTCTCCGACGACGGCCGCACCGTGGTCTACGTGCGCGGCGGCGAGCACGGCAGCAACTGGGGGCGCAGCGATGCGGTCAATGCCGGGTCGCTGCCGACCACGTCCGGGGTCGAGGTCTGGGCCGCACCGTTCTCGGGCGGCGCGCCGCGCCGGATCGGCGACGGCGACGGCGCGGCAGTGTCGCCCGATGGGCGCCGCGTCGCGTTCGTGCACGACGGCCAGGTGCTGGCGGCCCCGACCGACGGCCCCGGCGTGCCGGAGACGCTGTTCGAGACCCGCGGCCGCGTCGGCGCGCTGACGTGGTCGCCGCAGGGCGACCGCCTGGCGTTCACCGTCGATCGCGACACGCATACGCTCGTGGGCGTGTTCCGCGATGCCGCGACGCCGATCCTGTGGATCGCGCCGGACGTCGCCCAGGACGCGCTGCCGCGCTGGTCGCCCGACGGCCGCCAGCTGCTGTTCGCGCGCCGGCAGACCGCCGACGGCGCGCCGCGCAGCTTCGTGCCGCGGCCGTGGTCGATCTGGGTCGCCGATGCGGGCACCGGCGAGGCGCAGCGCCGCTGGTCGAGCGGCGAGAGCCTGCGCGATTCGCTGCCCGGCGGCCTGCCGGCGCTGTTCGACTGGGCGGCCGACGGCCGCATCGTGTTCCTGTCCTACCAGGACGGCTGGATGCATCTCTACGCGCTGGCGCCGGGCAGCGACACGCCCGCGCTGCTGACGCCCGGCGCGTTCCAGGTCGAACAGGCGGTGCTCTCGGACGATCGCCGCAGCATCGTCTACAGCGCCAATGCCGGCGACGACCCGGACGACATCGACCGCCGCCACCTGTTCCGCGTGGCCGTCGACGGCGGGGCGCCGCAGGCGCTGACCGCCGGTGCCGGCTCGGAGTGGTCGCCTGCATCGACGCCTTCCGGCGCATTGCTGTTCTTGTCGGCGACCGCGCAGCGTCCGCCGTTGCCCGCCCAGCGCGCGCCCGACGGCGGCATCCGGCTGCTGGCCGCGCCGACGCCCGGCTACCCGGTCGATCGGCTGGTCGTGCCGCGACGCGTCGAATTCGACGCGCAGGACGGCACGCGGGTACGCGGGCAGCTGTTCGAACCGCACGCGGGCACGGCCCGGCGTCCGGCAGTCGTGTTCGCGCACGGCGGGCCGCAGCGGCAGATGCTGCTGACCTGGCACTACGGCACGTACTACGCCAATACCTACGCGCTCAACCAGTACCTGGCCAGCCAGGGCTTCGTGGTACTGGCGGTCAACTACCGGCTCGGGCCGTTCTACGGTCACGACTTCCACTTTCCCGCCGACGCGGGCGTGGCCGGTGGCGCCGAGTACCGCGACATCCGCGCGGCGGGCCGCTTCCTGCAGGGGCTCGACGGCGTCGACCCGCAGCGCATCGGCATCTACGGCGGCTCCTACGGCGGCTACCTGACCGCGATGGCGCTGGCGCACGATTCGGACCTGTTCGCCGCCGGCGTCGACGTGCACGGCGTGCACGACTGGACCGCGGACGAGTACGCGGCGATCTTCGACCGCCGGCACCACGCGGATGCGGACGCGGCCGAGCGCGCGCGACAGATCGCCTGGCGCGCCTCGCCGATCTCCGCCGTGCAGGGCTGGCGTTCGCCGGGGCTGCTGATCCACGGCGACGACGACCGCAACGTGCACTTCGGCCAGACCGTCGACATGGTCCACCGCCTGCGCGCGCTCGGCGCGCCGCACGAAACGCTGGTCGTCGTCGACGACACCCACCACATGATGCGCTACGCCAACGAGCTGCGGGTCAACGCCGCGATCGCCGGCTTCCTGCAGCGGCACCTGCAGGCGCCGCGCCCGCAGGACTGACCGCCACCTTTCTTCCCGTCCCAGGATCCGTTCCGATGCGTCGATTCCCCGCCGTCTCCCACGCCCGCCTGTGCACCGCCAGCCTGCTGCTGGGCCTGTTGCTGGCCGCCGCACCCGCCTGGGCGCTCGACACGACCCGCCTGCAGGCGCAGCTCGAAGCGCTGCGCGAGGCGGCGCACGCGCCCGGCGCGACCGCCGCGATCATGGCGAACGGCGAACTGGTCTATTCGGGCGGCATCGGCGCGGCCGACGCAGAGAACGCGGTACCGGCCACCGGCGACAGCGTGCACAACATCGGCTCGGTGTCGAAGGTCGTCGCAGTGATCGCGGTGATGCAACTGGTGGAGGCGGGCAGGATCGACCTCGACGCCGAGATCCAGACCTACGCGCCGTGGTTCCCGCGCAAGCAGGCGCCGATCACCGTGCGCCAGATCCTGACCCACACCTCGGGCATCCGCCATTACCGGCCCGGCGAGTTCGGCGAGGGCGACGTGCTGCGCTTCCAGCAGTTCGACAGTATCGAGGCCGGCTCGCGGCGCTGGATGGACGAGCCACTGCTGTCCGATCCGGGCAAGCACTGGAACTACTCCACGTTCGCCACCAACCTGCTGCAGGCCGCGATCGAGCAGGCCAGCGGCCAGGACATGGAGACCTACATGCGCGAGCGCATCTGGGCGCCGTCGGCGATGGCCGATACCCAGTTCGACGTGCCGGCGCGGATCGTGCCGCGCCGCGGCCGCGGCTACGAATGGGACGCCGCGCGCGGCGTGCTCGAGAACACGGTGCAGGAGAACGTCAGCTACAAGTACGTCGGCGGCGGCATCCTGGCCAGCGACGTGGACATGGTGCGCATGGGACACGCGCTCAATGCCGGCCGGCTGCTCGGCGCCGAGGCGATCGCCGAGATGTACCGCCCGCAGCTCGACGCCGCGGTGACGCTGCTGCCGCCGCCCCCGGGCAAGGCGCCCTCGCGCGACGCGGTGCCGGTGCAGGGGCTGATCTGGCGCCAGCAGCAGGACGCGGCCGGACGCACGTACTACGCGCACAGCGGCAGCGTGAAGGGCACCTACTCGTACCTGGCGAACTGGCCCGAGGCCGACGTCGTGGTCGCGCTGCACGTCAACGCGCGCGGCGGCGACGCCGACCTGCGCGCGGCGGCCGAAGCGCTCGCGGGCGAGGTGCTGCCGGCGGCGAAGTGAGCCGTAGCGCGCGAGGACGGCGCGATGCAACGGCCTGCGCGCCGGTCGCGGAAGCACCGGTGCGTCAGGTCAGCAGGCGCACCAGCTGCGCGCGGTTCTCGACGTCGAGCTTGCGGTAGATCGCGCTGATCTGGCTCTCGATGGTCTTGGGCGAACGGCTCAGGCGTGCGGCGATGTCGGCGTTGCGCAACCCGTCGGCGATCAGCGCCGCGACCCGGCGCTCGCTCGGCGACAGCCGCTGCAGCAACGGCAGCGCATGCGCGGCCGGCGCCTCGGCCGCGGCGTCCGGCGCGAAGGTCAGGATGTGGTGCGCGCGGAACGACGACAGCGCCAGCGGCGCGCTGACCTCGACGCGCATCCGCAGGCCGCGGCGCGGATGCGCCAGCGCCACCATGCGGCTCTCGCCCAGCGCGTCGTCCGGCCAGGCGCCGGGCGTGCGCATCGCCTGTCGCAGGCCGTGCTCGACGGCCTCGGGCAGTCGCCGCCCGGGCGCCGCATCGCTCCAGCGCTGGCAGATGCGCCTTGCCTCGCTCGACAGGTACAGCGGCGTCAGCCGTTCGTCGACGACCGCGGTCGCCAGCGGCAGCCGGTGCAGCAGCGCCTCGAACGCGCGGTGGCGCACGCGCTCGGATTCCAGTGCGCGGACGCGCTGCAGGCCGGCGTCGAGCACCGGGTGCAGGTCGCCGAGGAACGCGAGTTCCGCATCCGACAGGCGGGTGTGTTCGGCACGGATGCGGATGCTCAGCACCGCGTCCAGCCGGTCGCCGTTCCAGAAGGCCAGGTGGATGAACTCGCGCCAGCCCGGCGCGGGATTCTGCGCGCGCAGGCGCGCGGCGGCCAGTTCGTCCTGCGAGGCGATCTGCGAGAACGTGTACCAGCGCACCTGCGGGTTCGCCGCCAGGTACGGCGCCGAGACCGCCAGGCTCGTCACCGGCGGCGCGTGGTCCTGCGTCCCGGCGATGAAGTGGCGGCCCTGCTGCGGCTCGTAGCCGTCGATGTCGAACATCAGGCTGCACGAGTGGCAAGGCAGCACCTTGGTCACCAGCGCCGCGCAGGCCTGCCACAGCGCGCCCATGTCGAGCGCGCGCATCAGCGCCCCGCTGGCGACGGCGGCGGGCGAGGACGGGCGGACCGGATCGAGGATCAGCATGGGCGTGCCGGATGAGGAAACGAGGAGACGGTCGCGTCCTGCGGCAGGTTGACGCAGCACCGGCTGCGCAATCCCGTTCTAGCACCGGTCACGGCGATGTGACAAGCGTGTGAATCGGCGTGCAGGCGCAGAATCCGGGTTTCTCCCGATACCCGGCGCACGGTACGCGTGCTGCAATCGTCGTTCTCGCAGAACCGGACGACGCCGTGACGGAGCAGTGGATGGAAGGAACGACCGGTGCGCCGGCCGCCGACGACAGTGGCGCAGCGCCGGTCCGCAGCGTGCGGCTGCGCGCGCCCTATCTGCTGTTCCTCGGCGAGGAGGCCTCGCCGCTGAAGGCCAAGACCGCCTTCGGCCTGCGCGACTGGGCGCCCGAGCGCTGTCTGGCGCAGCTGCGCATGCCAGGTTGCGGCGTGGACCTCGGACTTCCGGACCTGGCACCGCGCGCCGCCGCGCAGGCCGGCGCACGCGCGCTGGTGATCGGCGTGACGCCGCCGGGCGGGCGCATCCAGACCGGCTGGACGGCGGTGCTGCGCGAGGCCGTCGAGGCCGGGCTGGACATCGTCAGCGGGCTGCACACGCCGCTGGAGTCGGTGCCCGGGCTGGCGGAGGCGGCGCGCGCGGCCGGCGTCGCGCTGGTCGACGTGCGCCGCCCGCCCGACGACCTGCCGCGCGCGACCGGTCGCCGCCGCAGCGGCCGCCGCGTGCTCGCCGTCGGTACCGACTGCGCGCTCGGCAAGAAGTACACCGCGCTGGCGCTGGCACGCGCGATGCGCGGCGCCGGCGTCGATGCCGACTTCCGCGCGACCGGCCAGACCGGCGTGATGATCGCCGGACGCGGCATCGCCATCGACGCGGTGGTCGCCGACTTCATCGCCGGCGCGGCCGAGTGCATCGCGCCTGCCGCCGCGCCCGAGCACTGGGACGTCATCGAGGGGCAGGGGTCGCTGTTCCATCCCGCCTATGCCGGCGTCACGCTCGGCCTGCTGCACGGCGCCCAGGCCGATGCGCTGGTGCTGTGCCACGATCCGGTGCGCCGGCACCTCGTCAGCTGGCCGGACTACCCGGTGCGCGGCCTGCGCGACGCGGCCGGGCCCTATGTCGAGGCCGCGCGGCTCACCAACCCGGGCGCGCGCATCGCCGCGGTCAGCCTCAACACCTCGGCGCTGGCCGAGGCCGACGCGCTGCAGGCGCTCGACGATGCCGCGCGCACGCTGGGCGTGCCGGCCTTCGACCCATTGCGCACCCCGGCCGACCGCGTGGTCGCCTCGATCCTGTCATGAGCCGGCGCGTGCTGCGGGTGCGGCCGCATGCGTGGCCGCTGAAGGAGCCGTTCGCGATCGCGCGCGGCGTGCGCAACGAGGCCGCGGTGATCGTCGTCGAGATCGCCGAGGGCGCGTGCGTCGGCCGCGGCGAGGCCGGCGGCGTCGCCTATCGCGGCGAGACCCCGGCCTCGATGGCGCTGCAGATCGAATCGGTCCGAACCGCGATCGAGGCCGGTGCCGGGCGCGAGGCCCTGTGCGCGCTGCTGCCCGCGGGCGGCGCCCGGCATGCGCTCGATGCCGCGCTGTGGGACCTGGAGGCCAAGCGCTGCGGCGTTCCCGCGTGGCGGCTTGCCGGGGTGAGGCAGTGGCGGCCCGTGGCCTCGGCGGTGACGATCGGCATTCGTCCGCCCGAGGCCTGCGAACAGGCCGCGCGTGGTTATGCGGGGTTTCCGTGGATCAAGCTCAAGGTCGGCCGCGACGCGCCAGTCGAGGCGGTGGCCGCGGTCCGCCGGGGCGCGCCGCGTGCGCGGCTGATCGTCGACGCCAACCAGGCCTGGACGCGCGCGGAGTTGCGCACGCATGCGCGCGCGATGCGACCGTACGGCGTGGACCTGATCGAGCAGCCGCTGCCCGCCGGCGAGGACGCCGCGCTCGCGCCAGGCGACGCGGCCGGCATCGCGCTGTGCGCCGACGAATCGCTGTCGACGGCCGACGACCTGCCGGGCCTCGTCGGCCGCTACCGCTACGTCAACATCAAGCTCGACAAGGTCGGCGGGCTGACCGCCGCGCTCGCGCTGGCCGCCGCCGCGAAAGCGCATGGCTTCGCGCTGATGGTCGGCTGCATGCTCGGCGGCTCGGTCTCGGTCGCGCCGGCGATGGTCCTCGCTCAGCAATGCGCGGTCTGCGATCTCGACGCCCCCTGGCTGCAGGCCGACGACTGGCCCGACGCGATCGCCTGGCGCGACGGCACGATGTACCTGCCGGTCCCGGCGCTGTGGGGCTGAGTGCGGAACGCATCGCCGGTCGCCGCCGCGCTCAGCCGTCGGGTTCGAGGTCCGTGCCCCCCGGCGGACGGACGCCCAGCAGGTGTTCGACGAAGTGGTCCCACAACCGGAGCGTGTAGTAGCGATCGGTGCGGAAGAAGTCGTGGCCCCGGTTGGGCAGGTACAGCAGGTCGAAGCGCTTGTTCGCGCGGACCAGCGCGTCGGCCAGCTGGAGCGTCAGCGCGGGGTAGGCGCTCTCGTCCAGGTCGCCGTAGGCCAGGAGCAGGCGGCCGCGCAGCCGCGGCGCCAGGTGGGCATTGTCCAGGTCGCGATAGAGGTCGGGGACCGACTGCGGCGTGGGCCGCGTCGTGGCGCCATCGCCGTAGTCGGGCAGCCCGAGCAGGTGCTCCATGCCGTAGAGGCCCTGGTAGTTGTGCGGCCCGGCCGAGGACGCCGCGACCTTGAAGAAGTCGGGGCGGGCGAGCAGCGAGCGTGCCGCGACGTAGCCGCCGAAGGAATGTCCGTAGACGCCGACGCGGTCGAGGTCGAAGCCCCCCAGGCGCGCCGCGAGCTGGCGGATCACCGCAACGTGGTCCTCGATCGCGGGCCCGACGAAGTCGCCGTAGCCGACGTCGGCGAAGGCGCGCGACCGGCCGCGGGTGCCGCGCGCGTCGATGGTGACCACGACGAAGCCGAGCTCGGCCAGGCTCGCGCGCGAGACCGGGTTGAACGTCGAGACGGCCTCGGCGTAGCTGCGCGGCGCGTTGAGCGTCCAGGGTCCGCCGTAGGTCGCGTGGATCACCGGGTGGCGGTCCTGCGGCGAGAAGTCCGGTGGCAGCCAGACCGTGGCGAACAGCTCGGTCCGGCCGTCCGCGGCGAGCGCGGAGAGGCGACGCGGCGGCCGCCAGCCTGCTGCATCGAGCGCGCGGGTGTCCGCGGTCTCGAGCGGCATGAGGATCCGCCCGTCGTCGGCCGCGCGCAGGACCGTCACCGGCGGGGCGTCGACGGTGGACCAGCTGTCGACGAAGACCGAGCGGTCGGGCGAGAACGCTCTCCGCGGCGGGGCTGGCGGCAGCAGCGTGGCGAACGGCGGTGGGATGTCGTGTTCGGCGTTCTCGGGCGTCAGCAGCAGGGGCTCGCCGCCGTCCAGCGAGACGCGATACAGGTGGCGGTAGTAGGGATCGCGCCCCGGCTCGCGGCCGCTGGCGGTGAAGAACACCTGCCGGCGCTGCGGGTCGACCTCGATCACGTCGCGGACCGTCCACGCGCCCTGCGTCAGCGCACGCATGTGCCGTCCGCTGCGCAGGTCGTACAGATGCAGGTGGCCCCAGCCGTCGCGCTCGGAGAACCAGATCGCCTCGCCGCTGTCCTCGAGCACGCGGACGTTGGGCGGCATGAACGGCATGCCGTGTGGCAGCAGGCTGGTCCGCGCGGCGGTTTCCTCGACGATGCGGCGGGTGCGGCCCTCGGCGACGTCGATCTCCACCAGCGCCATCGCCTTCCATCCCGGCGTGTGTGCGATCCGCCAGGTCCTGCGCGCATCCCGGGACCAGCCCAGGTCGGCGTCGTGCAGGCGCCATCCCTCGCCCAGGTCGATCACGCGCTTGCGGCCGCTGTCGACATCGATGGCGAAGACCTCCTGCGGCGGCGGGGGCTCGCCGAGCAGCGACAGGCGTGGCGCATGCAGCTTCGGGCGCCAGCTGCCGTCCCGCGGGACGGATTCGAGGAAGGGGTAGGGCGCCACCGCGCGTTCGTCGAGCCGAGTACCGAACAGGCGGCTGCCGTCCGGCGCCCATGCCACGCCGACCGGTGCGGGCGTCGCCGGCGACGCGGCCAGCACGCGTTGCGAGGCGTCGGGCAGTTTTCCGTAGGCATGGTGCGCGGCGCCGTCGACAGTCAGCCGGCGGGTGCCGTCCGCCTCCCGCAGCGCCAGGTCGTGACCGGCGACGGACAGGGCACGTGTGCCCGAAGGAGATGCGAGCATCCCGGCCGTGGGCGCGGCCTGCATGGTGCAGCGCGGCACGTCGAGCCGGCAGTCGCCGATGCGCCCGTCGGCGAGACGGACCTGGACCCGCTGCTCGGCCGGCAGGATCGCGACGACGTCGACCGCGGCCGCAGGGCTGGCCGCGTCCGCGAGCGCGGCCTCGAGCGCTCCGCTATCGAACGCCGGCGACGACGTGCGCGCGTCGGGATCGACGATGCGGTACTCGGCCCGGCCGTCCGCGTCGCGCCGGTACCAGAAGCGGTGGCCGTCGTCGAACCAGTGGGCCTCGACCGCGCCGTTGCGGACCGCGGTCGACAGCGTCGCATCCAGCACCCGGGCGGCCCGGGCGTAGTCGGCCGCGGTCAACCGGGTCGCCTGTCCGTCGGCGAGGGGCGGCGCGAGCAGCAGCGCGAGCGCTGCGAGCGACGGGGCGATTGGCGGCATGGCGGTCGGATCTCCTTGTCGCGATGCCGGACCGGCGAACGCCGCGCCCGGGGACCGTGGCCGAGTATAGGAGCGGCGTCCGCGCGGCCGATGCCGGTTGCCCGCATCCGCACCCGGCGTCCCACGCACGGCCTTCACCGGCGCGGGCCTACGGTCGGCTCGACGGGTTCGAGGAGGGCGGCTTTGGCCACCGGGACGGGGCAACGCAGACCGGATGCCGCCGGCGCACGCCGGAACCGCGTCGTCGTCCGGCTGTGGAGCTTCTTCGTGAGACATCGGGTGAGCATCCGGGATCTGGGCATCCTCGCCGGGCTACTGACGGTGCTGGCCTACCTCGCGTTCGAGATCGAGATCATCGCGACCGAGGACACGATGAGTTCGGCGCAGCGCGGGATCGCGTTGAACGAAAGCCTGCTGCTGGGCACGGTGCTGGTGCTCGGGCTGCTGGTGTTCGCGATCCGTCGCTACCGGGAGCTGCGGCGGGAGATCGCGCGCCGGACCGCGGCCGAGCGCCGGGCGCGGGAACTGGCGTACCAGGATCCATTGACCGGGTTGCCCAACCGGCGCCAGTTCGAGGAAGCGCTGGCCTGCGCGGCGGCCTCGCCGCCGGACGTGGGCAGGGTGCACGCGGTGCTGCTGCTCGACCTCAACGGCTTCAAGCAGATCAACGACGCGCACGGGCATGCCATCGGCGACGAGGTGCTGATCGTCACCGCGCAGCGGCTGCTGGCCGCGGTGCGCGACCAGGATCTGGTCGCGCGGCTGGGCGGCGACGAGTTCGTGGTGCTGGCCCGGCACCTGCTCGGTCCACAGGCCGTGACCGGCCTGGCGCTGCGGGTCGTGCAGGCGTTCGAACAGCCGGTCTCGACCGGCAGCGCGCAGCACCGCGTCGGGGCCGGCATCGGCATCGCGCTGCTGCCCACCGACGCGCACGACGGGCCCGAGGCGCTGCGCCGGGCCGACGTCGCGCTGTACCGCGCCAAGGCCGGCCGGCGCTCGGCATTCTGCTTCTTCGAAGAGGAGATGGACCGGCTGCTGCGCGAACGCGAACAACTGGAGCGCGCGCTGCAGCAGGCGATGGCCGAAGGCCGCATCGAGGCGCGGTTCCATCCGGCGATCGACCTGGCGAGCGGGCGCGTGGTCGGCTTCGAGGCGGTGCCGGCCTGGCGCGACGCGCAGGGCGAGGACGTGCCGCCGGAACGCTTCCTGCCGGTCGCCGAGGACAGCGGCCTGATCCACGCGCTGTCGATGGGCGTGCTCGAGCAGGCCTGCCGGGCGGCGGCCGGCTGGCCGGCGGACGTGACGCTGTCGATGGACGTGCTGCCGGTCCAGGTCCGCGACCGCGAGCTCGGCCGGCAGATCCTGGCGGTGCTCGAGCGCGCCGGGCTCGACCCCCGGCGCCTGGAGATCGAGATCGCCGAGAACGTGATCGTGCACAACCTGGACGCGGCAAAGGTCGCGCTCGCACCGCTGCGCGAGGCCGGGGTCTCGGTGGCGCTCGACAACTTCGGCACCGGCTACTCCAACCTCTACCACATGCGCGAATTCCGCATCGACAAGGTCAAGATCGCACGCCGGCTGGTCGAGACGATGGGCCAGGACGAGTCGGAACGGATGGTCCGCGCGCTCGCCGGGCTGGGGCAGGGGTTGGGGGTCGCGGTCAGCGCCGAGGGGCTCGCCGGTCGCGCCGACGGCGATGCGTTGCGCGAGGCCGGGGTGCAGGAAGCGCAGGGTGCCGATGCACTGGTGACGGTCGCCGAGGCCGCCCGGCTGGTCGCCGGCGTGCCCGCGGTGCGCTGATCGGTCGCACGCGCACGGCCGCCGCCGGCCGGCAAAGCGATGGCCGACTCTCTAGAATGGGCAGGTCCATGTCTCCCGGTGGTCCGGGCCGTGGACATCAAGGCACAACGGTCGCAGGGGCACCTTGATCGAGATCAAGGTGGAGCGACATCACGGGCGCCTAACATTCCTCATCCAAGAAAGGGGGCGGCACATGCACGCCATAACTGAAACCTATAACGACAAGGTGGTCCGCCAGTTCGCGGTGATGACCGTGGTCTGGGGCATCGTGGGCATGCTGGTGGGCGTGATCATCGCCGCCCAGCTGTACGCGCCCGCGCTGAACTTCGATATTCCGTGGCTCAGCTACGGTCGCCTGCGCCCGCTGCACACCAACGCGGTGATCTTCGCGTTCGGCGGCTGCGCGCTGTTCGCGACCAGCCTGCACGTCGTGCAGCGCACCTGCCACGTCCGGCTGTTGTCCGACAAGCTGGCCGCCTTCGTGTTCTGGGGATGGCAGGCGATCATCGTCGCCGCGGCGATCAGCCTCCCGCTGGGCTGGACCCAGGGCAAGGAGTACGCCGAGCTCGAATGGCCGATCGACATCCTGATCACGGTGGTCTGGGTGGCGTACGCGGTGCTGTACCTGGGCACGATCGCCAAGCGCCGGGTCAAGCACATCTACGTGGCCAACTGGTTCTTCGCCGCCTTCATCATCGCGGTGGCGCTGCTGCACATCGTCAACAACATCTCGATCCCGGTCGGTCCGCTGAAGTCCTATCCGGTCTACAGCGGCGCGGTCGACGCGATGGTGCAGTGGTGGTACGGCCACAACGCGGTCGGATTCTTCCTGACCGCCGGCTTCCTGGGCATGATGTACTACTACGTGCCCAAGCAGGCCGGCCGGCCGATCTACTCCTACCGCCTGTCGATCGTGCACTTCTGGGCGCTGATCGCGGTCTACATGTGGGCCGGCCCGCACCACCTGCAGTACACCGCGCTGCCCGACTGGGCGCAGTCGCTGGGCATGGTGTTCTCGCTGATCCTGCTGGCGCCCAGCTGGGGCGGCGCGATCAACGGCGTGATGACCCTCTCGGGCGTGTGGCACAAGTTGCGCACCGACCCGATCCTCAAGTTCCTGATCGTCGCGATCTCGTTCTACATGATCGCCACGTTCGAGGGACCGATGATGTCGATCAAGACGGTCAACTCGCTGTCGCACTACACCGACTGGACCGTCGGCCACGTCCACGCCGGCGCGCTGGGCTGGGTGGCGATGATCTCGATCGGCTCGATCTACTCGCTGATGCCGCGCCTGCTCGGCCTCAAGGAGATGTACTCCACCAAGTGGATCGACCTGCATTTCTGGCTGCACACCCTGGGCGTGGTGCTCTACATCGCCTCGATGTGGATCGCCGGCGTGATGCAGGGTCTGATGTGGCGCGCCACCAACGAGGACGGCACGCTGACCTACAGCTTCGTCGAGGGCCTCAGCGCGACCTACCCGTACTACCTGGTGCGCCTGCTGGGCGGCATCGTGGTCCTGTCGGGCATGTTCCTGATGGCGTTCAACTTCTGGAAGACGTACCGCCAGAGCCAGGCCGTCGCGGCCGACCAGCCGGTGCTGCCGCCCGATTCCTCCCACAACCCCGCCCCGGTGGCCGCCCAGGTCGTCGCAGGAGGCCAGGCATGAGCGGCGAGAACAAGAACGCGCACGAGAAGGTCGAGAAGAACGTCGGCCTGATGGCGGCGCTGATCGCGGTGGTGGTCTCGTTCGGCGGTCTGGCCGAGATCGTGCCGCTGATGTACCAGGCCGAGGCGATCGAGCCGCTGCCCGGCGTGGAACCGTACCCGGCGCTGGAGCTGGCCGGGCGCGACGTGTACGTCCGCGAGGGCTGCTACAACTGCCATTCGCAGATGGTGCGCACGCTGCGCTTCGAGTCCGAGCGCTACGGCCACTACTCGCTGGCCGGCGAGTCGGTCTACGACCGGCCGTTCCAGTGGGGCAGCAAGCGCACCGGGCCGGACCTGGCCCGCGTCGGCGGCCGCTACTCCGACGACTGGCACCGCGTGCACCTGCACAACCCGCGCGACGTGGTGCCCGAGTCGAACATGCCGGCCTATCCGTGGCTGGCGAAGAACCAGGTCGACGGCGAGCAGGTCGGTCGCCGCATGCGCGCGCTGCAGCGCCTGGGCGATCCCTACTCGGACGAGCAGGTGGCCCAGGCCGCCGAGGACGTGTCCGGCAAGACCGAGCTCGACGCCGTGGTCGCCTACCTGCAGGGCCTCGGCCGGCACGCACCCAAGGGAGGGGACACCCCATGATCTCCGGCATCGTCACCGCGATCCTGCTGGTGTGCTTCATCGGCGGCTGGATCTGGGCGTGGAGCCCGAAGCGCAAGAACGAATTCGAGGCAGCCGCGCAGCTGCCGCTGGACGATGACGAGGAGCAGGGGTCATGAGCAACGCTTGGTCGTGGTATGTCATCGCCATCGTGGCGTTGAACATCGTCGGCTGCGTCTGGTTGCTGGTCTGGACGTCGCGGCGCCGCCCCGGCGACCCGAAGCCCGAGGACACCAGCCACGTCTGGGACGGCGACATCACCGAGTACAACAAGCCGCTGCCCAAGTGGTGGATCAACCTGTTCTACCTGACGATCGTCTTCGCGATCGGCTACCTGATCTGGTACCCGGGCCTGGGCAACTTCGCCGGCACCAGCGGCTGGTCGTCGGCGGGCGAGCACGACGCCGAGAAGGCCGAGCGCGACGCCCAGCTCGAGGAGACCTTCGGCGTGTTCGCCGGCAAGCCGCTCGAACAGCTGGCCGGCGACCCGCGCGCGATGCAACTGGGCCGCTCGATCTTCGCCAACACCTGCGCGGCCTGCCACGGCTCGACGGCGCAGGGCGCGCCGGGCTATCCCAACCTGACCGACGACGTCTGGAACTGGGGCGGCGAGCCGGAGCGGATCCTGGAGACGGTGCTCGACGGTCGCCAGGGCATCATGCCGCCACTGGGCTCGGTGCTGGCCGGCATCGGCGGCGACGTCGCGGTGACCCAGACCGCCGCCTACGTGCGTGCGCTGCGGTCGTCGGACCTGGAGGAGACGCTGAGCACGGACTACATGGCCGCGCGCGGCGAGCAGCACTTCCAGGGACTGTGCGTGGCCTGCCACGGCGTCGACGGCAAGGGCAACCAGGCCCTGGGCGCGCCGAACCTGACCGTGCGCAACACGCTCTATCCGAACACGCTCGAGAGCATCCGCCAGACCATCAACGAGGGGCGTCACGGCACGATGCCGGCGCACCGCGAACTGCTCGGCGAGACCCGCTCGCGCCTGGTTGCGGCCTACGTCTGGTCGTTGTCCAATAGGCCGGCAGCGGACAACACGGCACAGCAATGACCGACTTCACGGAACCGCGCTTCGACCACCCGCCACGTCCGATGGCGCAGCGGGTGGGCGCGATTCTGTGGCCGAGCTTCTTCTCGGCGGGCGTGTGCACGATGGTGTTCTTCGGCTTCGTCGATCCGCTCGCGCTGCGCGACATGACGTTCCCCGACCTGCCGCTGTCGCGCGAGCTGGGCTACACGCTGGGGTTCTTCATGTTCTGGCTGGCGACCGCGGCCTCCAGCCTGTTCACCTGGATCCTGCTGCGGCCGGCCAGCCGCTTCAACCGCCCGCTGTCGCCCGACTGAGCCGGGCGCGCGCCGCGCTGCGACATCGGGTCGCATCCCGGCACCCGGGCAGGGGCGGACAATACACGCAGTGGTCAGCGCGCCAGCCGGTCGCCCCCAACCGGTCAGCCAGATGAATCGCATCCAGCCCATGTGCCCGCAGTCTTCCCCCGCGCTCTCCGGAGCGGCCCGATGAAGGGTTCGATCCCGCTCGAGGTCGTCGACGATGGCGGCTCGCTGTACGTCAGCGAGCGCAAGGTCTATCCGCGCGACGTCTCCGGCCGGCTCAACCGGCTGCGCGTGGCCGCAGTGTTCTGGCTGCTGGGCATGTTCTACGTGTTCCCGTGGCTGCGCTGGGACGGCCGCCAGGCGGTGCTGTTCGACCTGCCGGCGCGCAAGTTCCACGTCTTCGGCCTGACCTTCTGGCCGCAGGACTTCCTGTTCCTGGCGCTGCTGCTGATCATCGCGGCGATGGCGCTGTTCTTCTTCACCGCGCTCGCCGGGCGCCTGTTCTGCGGCTACGCGTGTCCGCAGACGGTGTGGACCGAGGTGTTCCTGTGGATGGAGCGCTGGACCGAGGGCGACCGCTCGAAGCGCATGAAGCTCGACGCCGGTCCATGGACCGGCGAGAAGCTGCTGCGCAAGGGCGGCAAGCACCTGATCTGGGCGGTGTTCGCGTTGTGGACCGGCTTCACGTTCGTCGGCTTCTTCACCCCGATCACCGACCTGGCGGCGCGCGCGGCGACGCTGTCGTGGGGCGGCTGGGAAACGTTCTGGGTGCTGTTCTACGCGCTCGCCACCTGGGGCAACGCCGGCTTCCTGCGCGAGCAGGTCTGCAAGTACATGTGTCCCTACGCGCGCTTCCAGAGCGCGATGTTCGACCGCAACACGCTGATCATCGCCTACGACCCGATGCGCGGCGAACCGCGCGGCCCGCGCAAGCGCGGCCTGGGCAGCGTGCTCGAGCGCGGCCGCGGGCTGCTCGACAAGCTGGTCGCCTACGACTACGTGTTCCGCGCCGGCCGCCACCCGTCGGCGGCGAGCCAGAACGCGCAGGCGCGCGGCACGATCACCTGGGACGGCGACCTGGGTGCGGTGGAGCCGCTGCCCAAGTTCGCGCCCGACGCACTGGGCGACTGCATCGACTGCACGATCTGCGTGCAGGTCTGCCCGACCGGCATCGACATCCGCAACGGCCTGCAGTACGAGTGCATCGCCTGCGGCGCCTGCATCGACGCCTGCGACGGCGTCATGGACAAGATGGGCTATCCGCGCGGGCTGATCCGCTACGCCACCCAGAACGCGATCGACGGCAAGGACACGAAGGTGCTGCGGCCGCGGATCTTCGTCTACGGCGCGCTGCTGCTGGCGCTGTGCGCGGCCTGGGCGGTCGGCGTGGGCACGCGCAGCGACCTAATCGTCGAGGTGCTGCGCGACCGCAACGCGCTCTACCGCGAGGCCGACGACGGCAGCACCGAAAACGCCTACACGCTCAAGCTGGTGAACAAGACCGACGCGGCGCGCGAGTTCAGCATCGTCGTCGAGTCGGCAACGCCGGGCATCGAACTGCGCGACAATGCCGATGCCGTGCCGGCGCGGGCGGAGGAAGTGGTCTCGTTCCCGCTGGTGCTCGTCGCGCCAGAGGGCGTGCGCGGCCGCCACGAGGTGCGGTTCGTCGTCGAGAGCGGCGACGGCACGCGCCAGACAGTCGACAGCAGTTTCTTCGGACCGATGTGATGAAAGACGACAAGCGCCCGCTGTGGCGGATCCCGGTGATGTGGCTGGTCATCGGCCTGCCGCTGGCCTCCATCGTCGCCGGCGTCGGGCTGGTGGTGATCGCGACCCGCTCGGGCGGCGCCGACGTGGTGACCGACGACGTGCGCCGCGTCTCGCAGATCCAGACCGCGGACCTGGGACCCGATGCGCGGGCGCGGCAGATGGCGCTGAGCGCGATCGTGCGGATCGATGAATCCGTCGTCGAGGTCATCCCCGCGACCGGCACCTTCCCGCGCAACGCCGCGCTGCAGCTCGTGCTCCAGCATCCGACCCAGTCCCGCGACGACCTGCAGCTGGAACTGGCGCCGACCGAGACGGGGTGGCGTTCGTCCACGCGGATCGACGACGGCCACGACTGGATCCTGCAGCTGGCCCCCGCCGACGGCGCGTGGCGCCTGCACGGACGCCTGCCCAGGCAGCAGCACGCCGCCCGCCTGGCGCCGTCGCTGCAACCCTAGTCGTGCGATGACCGCCGCCGCGCATCCCGCGTCCGCGGGCTGCTTCCATTGCGGCGAGCCGCTGACCGCGCACGCGGTGCGCGCCCCGATCGACGGCGTCGAGCAGGCGTTCTGCTGCGACGGCTGCACGGCCGCGGCGCAGTGGATCCGCCATGCCGACCTGGGCGACTACTACCGCCTGCGCAGCGCGATGCCCGCGCCGGTCGGCAACGAGGCGATCGACTTCGGCATCTGGGACCGCGAGGATCTGCTGCGCGAGCACGCGAACGCGGTGCCCGGCGGGCGCGCGCTCACGCTGCTGACCGACGGCATGCGCTGCGCGGCGTGCGCGTGGCTGATCGACCGCGCACTGCGCCGCGAGGACGGCGTGCTCGACGTCACCGCCAACGCGGTCACCGGCCGCATCCGCATCGCCTGGGACCCGGCGCGCACGCCGTTGTCGCAGGTGCTGCAGCGGCTGGCCGCGCTCGGCTACCGTCCGTACCTGGCCGGCGGCGACGCGCGCGAACGCGCACGGGTGCGCGAGCGCCGGCGCTGGCTGCTGCGGCTGGGCATCGCCGGCCTGGGCACGCTGCAGGCGATGATGTTCGCCGAGGCGCTGTATCTGGACTTCGACCAGCAGATGCCGCTGGCCACGCGCGACTTCTTCCGCTGGATCACGTTCCTGGTGTCCACCCCGGTGGTGTTCTATTCGGGCTGGCCGTTCCTGGCGGGCATGGCGCGCGAACTGCGTCAGCGCCACGTCGGCATGGACACGCTGATCGCGACTTCCACGCTGCTGGCCTACCTCGCCAGCCTGTGGGAGACGATCCGCGGCGGCACCCACGTCTGGTACGACGCGGCGGTGATGTTCGTGTTCCTGCTGCTGGCCGCGCGCATGCTCGAGCAGCGCGCGCGCAACGTCGCGACCGCCCAGGTCGATGCGCTGGCGCGGGCGCGACCGTCGCTGGCGGTGCGCGAGCGGGCCGACGGCACGCGCGAGTCGGTGCCGGCCGTCGAGCTGGCCGCGGGCGACATCGCCTGCGTCGCCGCCGGCGACGTGCTGCCCGCCGACGGCGTGCTGCTCGACGACGCGGCGGTGTTCGAGGAATCGCTGTTGACCGGCGAGTCGGCGCCGGTGCGCCGCGTCGCCGGCGAGGCGCTGTACGCCGGCACGGTCTGCCGCGAATGGCCGGCGCGCGTGCGCGTGACCTGCACCGGCGCCGACACCCGGCTCTCGCAGCTCACCCGGCTGGTCGAGCAGGCGCAGTCGCACCGGCCGCGCCTGGCGCGGGTCGCCGACGGCATCGGCAGCCGCTTCGTCGCCGGCCTGCTGCTGACCGCGCTGGCGGTCTACGTGGGCTGGCGCATCCACGACCCGGCGCGCGCGTTCGAGGTCACGCTGGCGCTGCTCGTGGTCAGTTGCCCCTGCGCGCTGTCGCTGGCGGTGCCCACGGCGCTGGCCACCGCGCACGGCGCGCTGGCCCGGCTCGGCGTGCTCGCGACCCGGGCCGACGCGCTGGAGACGCTCTCGCGCGCGACCGACATGGTCTTCGACAAGACCGGCACGCTGACCGCCGCGCGCTCCGAACTCGACGAGGCGACCGGCTTCGACGGGTTTGATCCAGCACGTGCGCTGCGGATCGCCGCCGCGCTCGAGCGCGACGCCAACCACCCGATCGCGCAGGCGTTCGCGCACATCGTGGCCGATGCGCCCGCCGATGCGGTGGCCGTGGTGCCGGGGCAGGGCGTCGAGGGCACGGTCGAAGGCGTGCGCTGGCGGCTGGGTCAGGCCGGCTTCGCCGCCGCCCGCACCGACGACGGTGCGCTATGGCTCGGCGACGGCGCGCGCGCGGTGGCGCGCTTCACGCTGCGCGAGCACGTGCGCGACGATGCCGCCGCCGCGCTGCAGCGCCTGCGCGGTCTCGGCCTGTCGCTGCACCTGTCCAGCGGCGATGCGCGGGCGCCGGTCGCAGCGCTGGCGACGCGCCTGGGCATCGACGATGCGCACGCGCGGCAGGCACCGGAGGACAAGCTCGCGCTGGTGCGCCGGCTGCAGGCCGAGGGCCGCACCGTGGCGATGATCGGCGACGGCCTCAACGACGCGCCAGTGCTGGCCGGCGCCGACGTCTCGATCGCGATGGGCGAGGGCGCCTCGCTCGCGCAGCGCGCCGCCGACCTGGTGACGACCGGTTCGACGCTGGCGCGGATTCCGGCGACGATCGAGGTCGCGCGGCGCACCCGGCGGGTGATCCGGCAGAACCTGGGCTGGGCGATGGGCTACAACCTGCTGGCGATCCCGCTGGCCGCCGCGGGGCTGGTGACGCCGTGGATCGCGGCGCTGGGCATGGCATTGTCGTCGCTGATCGTCACCGCCAACGCGCTGCGCCTGACCCGGGCGCCGGCGACCGGAGAACCGCGATGAGAATCCTCCTGCTGCTGATCCCGATCAGCCTCGTGCTGCTGGGCATCGCGATCGCCGCGTTCGTCTGGGCGGTCAAGCGCGGCCAGTTCGACGACCTCGACACGCCGGCGCTCGACATCCTGGTCGACGACGACGGCCGCGACGACGCGGGCCGGGCGCCCGCCATCCGCCCGCCGCAGGCGCCGGCGGCGCAGGATCGGCCGCGTGCCGATTGACTGGCTCGTGGTGCTGGCCGCGCTGACCAGCGGCCTGCTGGGTGGCCTGCACTGCGCGGCGATGTGCGGCGGCATCGCGACCGGCTTCTCGGCCGCGTCGCCGTCCGGCGGCTGGCCGCACGCGCTGCAGGTCAACCTGGGCCGTGTCGGCGGCTACGTGCTCGCCGGCGCGATCGTCGGCGGCTTCGGGCACGGACTGGTCGGCGTGTTCGGCAATCCCTGGATCGGCTTCGGGCTGCGCATGCTGCTGGGCGTGGCGCTGGTGCTGGTCGCGCTGCGGCTGTTCGGCCGCGGCGGCTTCGACCTGCTGCGCCGGCCGGGCGCGCGCCTGTGGGCCCGGTTGCAGCCGCTGCAGCGCCGCCTGCTGCCGGCCGACACCGTACCGCGCCGGGTCGCCTTAGGGATGCTGTGGGGTTGGTTGCCCTGCGGGCTCAGCCTGAGCCTGCTGACGGTGGCGTGGATGCAGGCCAGCGTGCCGGGCGGTGCGCTGACGATGGCCGCGTTCGGCCTGGGCACGCTGCCGGTGATGCTGCCGCTGACCTGGTCGGGCCAGCGCATGGGCCGATGGCTGCAGCGCCCGCGACTGCGCGCGCTGGCGGCGTCGCTGGTGCTGGCGGCCGGCCTGCTGACGCTCGCCGGCCCGTGGCTGATGCGGGTGCCGGCGCTGCACGGGCCGCTGTCGGCGATCGGCTGCGTGCCGCCGCCGCTGTCGCCGCATCGCGCGCCGGCGCGCTAGCGTCCGAACGGCGGCACCGGACCGGCGGGCACGATGCCGGTCGGGTTGATCTGCCGGTGGCTCTGGTAGTAGTGGCGCTTGATGTGGTCGAAGTCGACGGTCGGCGCGACCGCCGGGTGGCGGTACAGGCGCTGGGTGTAGGCGAGCAGGGCGGGATAGTCGACCAACCGGCGCAGGTTGCACTTGAAGTGGCCGTGGTAGACCGCGTCGAAGCGCAGCAGCGTCGTGAACAGCCGCCAGTCGGCCTCGGTCAGCGTGTGGCCGCACAGGAACTGTTCGCCCGACAGGCGCAGTTCCAGCCAGTCGAGCGTTGCGAACACCGCCTCGACGGCCTCGTCGTACGCGTCCTGGCGGGTCGCGAAGCCGGCCTTGTAGACGCCGTTGTTGAGCCCGTCGTAGACGCGCGCGTTGACCGCGTCGATCTCCTCGCGCAGGGCCTGGGGGTAATAGTCGCCCTCGGCCGCGCCGACGCCGTCGAAGGCGGCGTTGAACATGCGGATGATGTCGGCCGACTCGTTGCTGACGATGGTGGCGCGTCGGGTGTCCCACAGCACCGGCACGCTGACCCGGCCGGTATAGCGCGGATCGGCAGCCGCGTAGAGCTGCCACACGGTGTCGGCGCCGTTGATCGGATCGGGCACGACGCCCGGCGCCTGCGCGAAGGTCCAGCCGTCGTCGGCCATCAGCCAGTGCGTGACCGACAGCCCGATCATGGCCTGCAGGCCCTTGAGCTCGCGGAAGAGCGTCGTGCGATGCGCCCACGGGCAGGCGCGCGCCACGTAGAGATGGTAGCGGCCGGGCTCGGCGGCGAAGCCGCCCTCGCCCGTGGGGCCGGCGCTGCCGTCGGCGGTGATCCAGTTGCGGAACTGCGTCTGCGGCCGGGCCAGGCGCCCGTCGGCATCGACCAGACCGTCGTCGTCGCGGTGCCAGCGGCCGTCGATCAGCATGCCCATCGTGCGGTCTCTCCAGGCGGCGGGATGGGCAGTGTGCCGCGAGAGGCGTCAAGCACGCGTGCCCGCACGCCGGCGACCGGCGCTTGACGCCGCCACCGGCAGACTGCGGGCCGTCCGAACACGAGATCGCCGATGCACAGCCCGCCGCAGAATCCGCACGACCTCACGCGCCACGACATCCCCGGCATCCTGGCGACCATCGATGCGGAAGTGCGGGCGCGCTTCGACGCGTGCGAGGGCAAGGTCGCCGACTACATTCCCGCACTGGCCTCCGTGCCGCGCGACCGCTTCGGCATGGCCGTCGCCACGCTCGATGGCGAGGTCTACAGCGTCGGGGACGCGCACGAGGCGTTCCCGATCCAGAGCATCTCCAAGGTGCACACGCTCACGCTGGCGCTCGACGCCGCCGGCGACGCGCTGTGGAAGCGGGTGGGGCGCGAGCCGTCGGGCGATCCGTTCAACTCGCTGGTGCAGCTCGAGCACGAGTGCGGCATTCCGCGCAATCCGTTCATCAACGCCGGTGCGCTGGTCGTCGCGGACGTGCTGCTGTCGCGGTACGTGGATCCGGAAAGCACGATTCTCGCGTTCATGCGCGAGCGCTCGGGCAACCCCGAGGTCGGGCGCGACGAGGAGGTCTGGACCTCGGAGCGCCGCAGCGGCCATCGCAACATCGCGCTGGCCAACTTCATTCGCAGCTTCGGCAACATCGAGAACGACGTCGATGCCGTGCTCGACCTCTACTTCTTCCAGTGCGCGCTGCGCATGGATTGCGTGGACCTGGCGCGCAGCGTGCGTTTCCTGGCCGGCCGCGGCGTGTGCCCGGGCACCGGCACGCGTGTGACCAGCGTCGAGCGCAGCACCCGGATCAATGCGGTGATGATGACCTGCGGCACCTACGACGCCGCGGGCGAGTTCGCGTTCCACGTCGGCCTGCCCGCCAAGAGCGGCGTGGGCGGCGGCATCGTCGCCGTGGTGCCGAACGTGCTCGGCCTGTGCGTGTGGTCGCCGCCGCTCGACGACAAGGGCAATTCGGCGCTCGGCGCCTACGCGCTGCACCGCTTCACGCGGATGACCGGGTTGTCGGTGTTCTAGGCGTGGGAATCGCGCGCGCCGCCGGCCGACGGCGCGCGCGTCCGCGGTCACGGGCTCTGGTAGTAGACGTCGTCGATGAACAGGTCCACCGGCTGGCCCGGCGCATCGCCGGCGACCATGAAGAACTGCTTGACCGCGTGCAGGTCGAGATCGTGGAAGGCCGAGAACGGGATGCTGACCTCGTGCCAGGCACCGTCGCGGACCAGGCCGTACTGCTGGCCGCCTGGCGCGAAGCCGATCCAGCTGTCGCCGAACGAGGTGTTGATGCCCACCCGGAACGGCGCCTGGCTGGCGGTGCGCATGCGGAACTTCAGGCTGCCGCCGGCATAGGCGCCCATGTTGCGCACGTCGGTGATGATGCCCAGGCCGAACCAGTCGCCGGGATTGGCGCGGAAGGCCATTAGCTCGCTGCCCTCGAACGGCGCGGCGACGATCGGCGCGAGGTTGTTCCACAGGAACAGGTCCGCGTTGCTGCCGAAGTCCAGCGCGCCGGCCAGGCCGCTGCGCTCGGTGAACACGCCGAAGCGCCCCGCCGGCACGGCGTTGTTGCCGCCCAGGTACAACTCGCTGTCGGGATGGTCCTGGTAGAGCCGGATCCAGTCCACCTCCATGCGGCCGGGCAGCGGCGCGGTGACGCCCTCGGGCGTGTGCACGCCGGTGTAGGTGCCGCCGACGGCGACGTTGAGCAGCAGGTAATGCGGAGCGTGGAACTCGTGCAGTTGCGGGCCCTCCACGTCGGAGATGTCGAACTCGAAGTACTGCTGGCCGTCGATCGAGACGCGGATGAAGTCCGGGTCCCAGGTCAGCTTGTAGACGTGGAAGTCCTGGTGCAGCGGGACCGGGCTGTCGTAGACGTCGTCATGCGAGGCGTGCGAGCCGTTGTAGTCCCAGTGCACCGCCGCGCCGATGCGGCGGTTGGCCATGCCGTCGGCGATCGCCTGCGCCGAGCCGGCCTCCATCAGGTCGATCTCGCCGCGTGCCGGCCACACGCCGACCGCGCCGAGCAGCCAGTACGCCGGCCATACGCCGTTGCCGACCTCGGGAATCTTGATGCGCGCCTCGAGCGTGCCGTACTTGAACTGCACGCGGCCCTCGGTCTTCAGGCGCGCGGACGTGAACGGACTGCCGTCGAAGGTCTCGCGCCGCGCCTCGATGATCAGGCGGCCGTCCTCGATGCGCGCGTTCTCCGGACGGCTGGTGTAGTACTGCATCTCGGCGTTGCCCCAGCCGCACAGGCCGATCTGGCAGCCGGTCCCCACGTCGTAGGTCCAGGTGTTGCCGTCGATCGACGGGTCGTCGAAATTCTCCTGCCAGACGGGTGTCTGGGCATGCGCGGCCGGGGCGAGGGTGGCCGCGGCGCCCAGGCAGGCGACGAGCGGCAGGGCGAACAGGCGTACGCGATCCATGGCGGGCTCCTTGTGTTCGAAAAAGGGAAGCGGCCCGGCGGGGGAGCGAGCCGGACCCGAGCCTGCGTGTGCTTGACAGCGCTGTCAGCCAGCGAGGCACCCGGATGCTTCGTTCCGCGATCGGGTTCACGGAATCACGTGGCGGCCATGTGAAATCCGCGTGCCCGGACACGCCGCAATGCTGCGCGGCAGCACGCCCGGGCGCGGCGTGCGCACGACATCCGACATCGCAGCGCCGCCAACGCCCGGCGGTCCCGAGCATGCGTGATGGCCGGGGTGGGGCTGGGGCGCTGTCCCCACCGCGGCCTGGCGACCTGCACGCGGGCGTGCGGCCCGCTAAGCTGCGCGATCCCGTTCCCGCCCTCTTTTCGCCCATGCCGATCCGCCCGTTGCTGCTGTGCTGCGGCCTGCTCGCCGGATGCGCCGGCGCCGGTCCCGCGCGCGACGCGCGGCCGGCCCAGGAGACCGCCTTGCCCACGTCCCCGTCCGTGTCCGGAACCGCGTTCGCCGTCCCGGCCGACCATCCCGCCGCCGTCGCCGCCGCGGCGGCGCCCGCCCCGCCGCCCGCATTGCCCCAGGTGGCCGGCCTGCGGCTGGGGCGCTTCGCCGGCTTCGAGGCGCTGCTGGTCGAAACACCGCTGGCGACCGCCGCGGTCGCGCTGCACGGCGGCCACCTGCTGTCGTACGTGCCGGCGGGGCAGCAGGACGCGTTGTGGCTGTCGCCGTCGGCCAAGCCGCCGCCGGCTGCGATCCGCGGCGGCACGCCGGTGGTCTGGCCGTACTTCGGGCGGCAGGACCAGACCGGCGACGTGCCGTCGCACGGCTTCGTGCGCACGGTGCGCTGGCGGTTGCTCGCGGCATCGCGCGCCGACGACGGCACGCTGTCGATCGAACTGGCACCGCCGGACTACGCGGACCTCGGCTTGCAGCTGCGGATGACGCTGCGCATCGGCCGGACGCTGGAGCAGACGCTGGCGACGACCAACACCGGCGCCCGCCCGGTCGCGATCACCCAGGCGCTGCATACCTACTTCCACGTCTCGGACGTGGCGCAGGTCCGCGTGCGCGGGCTCGACGGGCTGACCTACCTCGACAAGAACGACGGCTACGCCGCGCATCCGCAGGCCGGCGACTGGGCGCTCGACGACCCGCGCGACCCGGGCCGCAGCGACCGCATCTACCGCGACGCGCCCGGGCGGTACGTGCTCGACGACCCGGGCCTGGGCCGCCGGATCGCGCTGGACGTCGCGGGCAGCCGCTCGCTGGTGGTCTGGAACCCCGGCGCGGCCGCCGCTGCGCGGATGGACGACATCGGCGAGGCGTGGCGCGGCTTCCTGTGCCTGGAGGCTGCCAACGCCGGCCCCGACGTCGTCGCGCTGGCGCCCGGTGCGATCCACCGGCTGACGCAGACCATCCGCGTGCTGTCCGCGACCGGCGGCGCGGGCGACTGACGGCCGGGCGCAGGCCCGGCGTGCCCGGTATGCTTGGCAGTCGGCCGCCCGGCACCGCCGGTGGCGGCCTCCCGAACGTTTTCGATGGAGATCGCGCTTGAAGAAGACCCTGCTGTCCGCGGCGACCGCCGTGGCGATGACGATGGCCGGCACCGCCGCGGCCCACGACCACCGCTGCCTCGACGAGACCTGCACGCTGCAGGCGCTGTTGCCGAGCGAGCCCGGCGCCGGCGGGGCGTCCGCATCGGGCGATGCCGTCGCCGCGCAGCGCATGGGCACCTGGGGCATCGACACCGCGGGCATGGACCCCGCCGTGCGCCCGGGCGAGGATTTCTTCGGCTTTGTGAGCGGCACCTGGGCGAAGACCACGCAGATCCCGTCCGACAAGTCGAGCTACGGTGCCTTCCTGGTGCTGCGCGACCTGTCGGAGGCGCGCGTGCGCCAGCTGGTCGAGGGCTACGACGTCGCCGACGCCGCGCATCCCGACCGCGCCAAGGTCGCCACGCTCTACGCCGGCTTCATGGACCAGGCGGCGATCGAGGCGCTGGGCGCGCAGCCGCTCGCGCCCAAGCTGGCCGCGATCCGCGCCGCGGGCGACAAGGACGCGCTGGCCAGGCTGATGGGCCAGAGCCAGGGCGACTTCGGCCGGAGCTTCTTCGGCCTGGGCGTGTCCGACGACCAGCGCGACCCGGACCGCTACACGCTGTACATGAGCCAGTCGGGCCTGGGCCTGGGCGACCGTGAGATGTACCTGCGCGAGAACTTCGCCCCGCAGCGCGAGCGCTACCAGGCCTACGTGGCGCAACTGCTCGAGCTCGGCGGCTGGGACGCGCCGCAGCGCAACGCCGAGGCCATCCTCGCGCTGGAGACGAAGATCGCCGAGGCGCACTGGACGCGCGCCGAGAGCCGCGACCGCGACAAGACCTACAACCCGGTCGAGCTGTCCGCCTTCGCGACCACCGCGCCCGGCTTCCCGTGGGCCACGTATTTCGCCGCGGCCGGCGTGCAGCAGGCGCCGCGCGCGGTCGTGCGCCAGAGCACCGCGATCCCGAAGATGGCGCAGATCTTCGCCGACACCGACGTCGCCACGCTGCAGGCCTGGCAGGCGTTCCACACCATCGACAACGCGTCGCCGCTGCTGTCGAAGGCGTTCTCCGACGCCCGCTTCGAGTTCCGCAACAAGTTCCTGTCCGGCCAGCCGGAGGAGCAGGAGCGCTGGAAGCGCGGCGTCGCGTTCGCCGAGGGCACGATGGGCGAGGCGATCGGCCGTGACTACGTCGGGCTGTACTTCCCGGCCGATTCGAAGGCCAAGATGGACGAGCTGGTCGCCAACGTGAAGGTGGCGATGGGCGCACGGCTGGAGCAGCTCGACTGGATGGGGCCGGCGACCAAGGCCGAAGCGCGCAGAAAGCTCGACGGCTTCGGCCTGAAGATCGGCCACCCCGAGACCTGGCGCGACTACAGCGGCCTCGAGGTCGAGGCCGGCGACGTGTTCGGCAACGCCGAGCGCTCGCTGGCGTTCGAGTGGGACTACCGCCGCAACCGGCTGGGCAAGGAGGTCGACAAGGGCGAGTGGGGCATGACCCCGCAGACGGTCAACGCCTACTACAACTCGGTCAAGAACGAGATCGTGTTCCCGGCCGCGATCCTGCAGCCGCCGTTCTTCGATCCCCAGGCCGACCCCGCGGTCAACTACGGCGCCATCGGCGGCGTGATCGGCCACGAGATCATCCACGGCTTCGACGACCAGGGGCGCAAGTCCGACGGCGAAGGCGTGCTGCGCGACTGGTGGACGGCCGAGGACGCGGCGAAGTTCGAGGCGCAGGCGGCCAAGCTCGGCGCGCAGTACGAGGCCTACACGTTCCCGCAGCTGCCGGGCATGCACATCAACGGCAAGGTCGCGATGGGCGAAAACATCGGCGACCTGGGCGGCATCACGATCGCGCTCGAGGCCTACCGCCGCTCGCTGGACGGCAAGCCGGCACCGGAGATCGACGGCTTCAGCGGCGAGCAGCGGCTGTTCATGGGCTGGGCGCAGGTGTGGCGCACGCTGTGGCGCGACGATGCGCTGCGCCAGCAGCTGGTCAACGGCACGCATTCGCCGGGCCACATCCGCGCCTTCGCGCCGCTGCGCAACGTCGACGCGTGGTACGACGCGTTCGACGTGACCGAGCGCGATGCGCTGTGGATCGCCCCCGAGGACCGCGTCCGGATCTGGTGATCCTCACGCCGCACGCGTCGCCCCGGGCCCGCCCGGCGTCGACGCGCGCCTGACGCCGGGCGAGCCCGGCGTCGGCGTTTCGCCGGACACCGCAGACCTGCACGCGCGGCGTCCCGCCTGCAGGCACGGTGCCCCCTGTAGGAGCGGCCTTGGCCGCGAGGGCCTTCCCGGGAAAGCTCATCGCGCGCGCGAGCGCGCTCCTACGGGGCGATCGCATCGCGACGGGCGGCGCCCGGCGCGGGCCGCCTCGCCGCTCAGCCGGCGGTCGAGGCCTCGCGGACGTAGGCGTCGACCTCGCGTTCGAGCAGGTCGAGCGGCACGACGCCGGTCAGCAGCACGCGGTTGTGGAACGCGCGCGGGTCGAAGCGGTCGCCGAGCGCGGCGCGCGCCTTGTCGCGCAGCCGGACGATCTCGAGCTGGCCGATCATGTACGAGGTCGCCTGGCCGGGCATGACGACGTAGCGGTCGACCTCGGACGGCGGAATGCCGTAGTCGATCGCCTGCTGGCGGGTCCAGCGCATCGCGTGCAGGCCGGTGTCGACGACCAGCCGACGGGCGCGGAACAGCTCGGCGTCCAGCTGCCCGAGCCGGCCTTCCGGGTCGTCCGCGTACCAGCCTTCCTCGGCCGCCAGGCGCCCGGCGTACAGCGCCCAGCCCTCGCTGAAGGCCGAAATGCCACCCAATGCGCGCGTCTGGCGGAACTTCGGCAGCGCGGCGTTCTCCACCGCCAGCGCGACCTGGAAGTGATGGCCGGGCACGGTCTCGTGGTAGACCAGCGTGCGCAGGCCGAAGCGCGTGAGCCGCTCGGGCCGCAGCGGCATCTGGTAGACGCCCGGGCGCGAGCCGTCGAGCGGCGGCGCGGTGTAGCTGGCGGCCGCGCTGGCCCAGCGGTACTCCGGGTAGGGCCGGGCGATCACCGCCGAGCGCGGGCGGATGTCGAACAGCGCGTCGCTGCGGCGCTCGGCGTCGCGCATCATCGTCTCGATGTCGGCCATGATCGCCGCGCGCCCGGCGGCGTCGTCGGGATAGGCGAGGTCGCGGCGCAACTGCGCCAGCCGCGCCTCGACGCTGCTGTCGTCGCGCCCGAGCGAGCGCAGGATCGCGTCCATCTCGCCCTCGATGCGCGCGACCTCGCGCAGGCCGATCTCGTGGATCTGCCGTGCGTCCAGGTCGGTGGAGGTGAAGCGGCGCAACTGGTAGGCATAGGCCTGTTCGCCGTCGGGGAAGCGCCACAGGCCGGCATCGTCGGTCGCGCGCGGCAGCTGCGCTTCGAGCTCGGCGATCGCACGCGACCAGGCCGGGTACACGCTGTCGCGCACGATGCGCGTCGCCGCCTCGACGGAGGACTGGCGCGTGGCGGCATCGAGCCCGTCGACGCCCTGCAGCCGTTCGTCGAACGTCGCGACCAGCGGATTGCGCTGCGGCGGCGCGGCCACGAACTGGCGCATCTGCGCGATCGTCGCCTCGAGGATGAAGCGCGGAGGCAGGATGCCGCGCGCGGCCAGTGCGTGGGCCTGCGCGGTGGCTTCGTCCATCCGGGCCTCGAACAGATCCAGCCTGGCGAGGTAGCTGTCGGCATCGCGCGCGTCGCGCACCGGGTGCACGACCGTCATCAGGTTCGGCAGGCCGACGTTGGCGCCGCCGAACTGCTGCAGCGGATACGCGTAGTCGTCGTAGCGGTCGCCTTCGATCAGGCTGCGCAGCTGCCAGGCCATCAACTCGGCCGACACGCGCTCGGTGTCGGACATCGCCGCCGGGTCGAAGCGGGCGAGCTCGACCAGGCCGCGCTCGGCCAGCGCGATCGTCTGTGCGCGGAACGCGGGCGTCTGCGGCGTGAGTTCGCGGTCCAGCTGCCGTTGCAGGGCCTCGTCGAAGTAGCGGCTGGCGGTGGATGCGGACGGCTGCCGGCGCATCCATTCGTCGGAGAACCGCGCGAAGAACGCCGACACCGATGTGTCGGTGCGCTCGGCACTGCCGGCCGGCCGCGACGCGTCCGGGGTCGATGCCGTCGGCGCCGTGCCGCACGCGGCGACGGACAGCGCGGCGGTCAGGGCCAGGGCGAGGGGTGCGATGCGGCGGGATGCGGTCACGGGCGGTTCCATCGGACGAAGGCGCCTGCGATTCTACGCACGCCGCTCACGCGAACAGGAACACCGCGCCGATGATCACGCCCGAAGCGAACAGCAGCATCAGGCAGTAGCCCATGATGTCCTTGATCTTCAGCCCGGCGATCGCCAGCAGTGGCAGCGCGAAGAACGGCTGCAGCATGCTGGTCCACGCATCGCCCCAGGCGACTGCCATCGCCACGCGCGCCAGATCCGCGTCCAGCGCCTGCGCCGCGGGCACCATCACCGGTGCCTGCACCGCCCACTGGCCACCGCCCGACGGCACGAACATGTTGATCAGCCCGGCGGACAGGAACGTCCACAGCGGCAACGTCGAGGCGCTCGCGAACGAGGCGAACCACTCCGACAGCGTGGTCGCCAGCCCCGAGCCGACGAGGATCGCCATGATCCCGGCATAGAACGGGAACTGCACCACGATGCCCGCGCCGCCCTTGATCGCCTCCTGCAGCGCGGCGAGCAACCGCGCCGGCGTGCGGTGCAGCACGATGCCGAGCATCAGGAAGCCGTAGTTGACGATGTTGAGGTTGAGCCCGCCGCCCGTGGCGAAGTGGTCGACCAGGTAGGCCAGCCCGGCCGCGCCGACCGCCACCGACAGGATCCACCCGTGCTCCAGGCGCACTGCCGGCGTGGCGTCGTGCGCGAGCGCCGGCGGCGCGGGGTCGTCGGGCGGCGAGAACAGCACCGCCTCGTCGTCGCCCGGCGTCATCGCGCGGTTGATCAGCGGGATCGCGATCGCCAGCAGCGCGAGGATCAGGAGGTTGAAGGGCGCGAAGATCGTCTCGCTGGTGGGGATCAGCCCCATCGTGTCCTGCAGGAAGTGGCCTTCGGTGGCGATCGTCAGCGGGATCGAGCCCGACAGGCCGCCGTGCCAGACCAGGAAGCCGGAGTAGGCGCTGGCGACGAGCAGGCGGTAGTCCACCCGCACGTGGCGCGCGACCTCGCGCGCGAACAGCGCGCCGATGACCAGGCCGAAGCCCCAGTTGATCCAGTTGGCGATCAGCGCCACCAGCGTGACCACGACGATCGCGTTGCGCGGCGTGCGGCAGCGCGAGGCCAGCGCGGTGAGCATCCGCGCGACCGGCGGCGTGCGCGCGAGGATGAAGCCGGTCACCAGCACCAGCAGCATCTGCATCGAGAAGCCCAGCAGCTCCCAGAAGCCGCCGCCCCAGTGCCGGATCAGCTCCAGCGGCGGCGTGCGTTCGATCGCGAGCGCGGCCGCGGCGGCGATCGCGGTGAAGATCAGCACGAAGACGTAGGCGTCGGGCAGGTAGCGCTCGACCAGGCGGACGGACAGGCGCGTGGCGCGCTGGAACATGGGCGGTCTCCGAAAGCCGGCAAGCCGTCGAAGATACCCGGACCGGCCGCGCGACGCCCTGGGACGATGGTCGATGCCCTTGTCGTGCGCGCCGGCGCGGCAATCGAACCGCAACCGGCAGCGACGCCGTCGTGCGGCGTCGCTGCGTGGGACGGCTCAGCCGTGCACGCGGAAGCGCACGGCGTCGTCGATGAAGTCCTTGTCGCCGAACGGCGCTTCGTTCGAGCCGAACGGCATCTGCGCGCGCAGCTTCCAGCTCGCGGGCAGCGACCAGCGGGCGGCGACCGCGGCGTCGGGCAGCGGGTTGTAGTGCTGCAGGCTGGCGCCGATGCCGGCGTTGGCCAGCGCGGTCCACACCGAGAACTGCGCGATCGCGCTCGAGTGCTCCGACCACACCGGGAAGTTGTCCGCATACAGCGGGAACTGGTCCTGCAGGCTGCGGATCACGTCCTGGTCCTCGTAGAACAGCACGGTACCGGCGCCGGCCGCGAAGCTGTCGATCTTCGCGTCGGTGGCGGCGAAGGCGTCGGCCGGCACGATCGCACGCAGCGCGTCCTTGACGATGCCCCAGAACGCGACGCTCTGGTCGCCGAACAGGATCACCCCGCGCGCGCTCTGCGAATTGAACGACGACGGGCTCAGGCGCACCGCCTCCTGGATCAGTTCGATGGTCGCCTGCTGCGGAATCGGCAGCGAACGCCCGAGGCTGTACTGGGTGCGGCGGCGGCGCGAGGCCTCGAGAAACGGGTTGCTGGACATGCTCGGCTTTCCTGGTGGGGAGGGACGGGCCGCGGTGCGGCGACCGGAAAGTGTGGCGCCGCGCACGCGCCCCGGTAGCGCGGGCGACGGAAAGGAGCGTTTCAGGCTGATGCGGGCTGGGGACGACAACCTTTCCCTGACGGGATGCTTCTGGCTATTGGCGAAAAACAAAAAAGCCGGCATTCCCAAGGGAATGCCGGCTGGGCATTGTGAAGCGATGGGGTCAGCGATAGACGCGATCGCAACGTGTCTCGACGACGCGGTCGCCGCGGGTCTCCTGGCGGTTGCCCTGGACGTTGCGACCGATCGCGCCACCCGCCACGGCGCCGCCGACGGTCGCGATCTTGCGTCCATTGCCGCTGCCGATCTGGTTGCCGATCAGGCCGCCGATGACCGCACCGGCCGCCGTGCCGCCGACGCGATTGGGATCTGTGCTGTTGCGCTGGACCTCGACGTCCTTGCAGACCACGCGGCTGCCGTCGTCGAAGCGGCGCCCCTCGTCCTGGGGGCCGTAGTGCTGGGCGTGGGCGGTTCCGGCCGCAGCCAGCGAAAACAGGCCGAGGCAGGCGAGCGTGCGGAACGTGTTCATGGCGATCTCCACGGAAGGACGGAAGGAACGCCGTCGATGCTCGCAGCGCGTTTGGCAACTCCACATGAAACCCGGGCTTTGGGAGCGCCGCGGTTCAGCGCGCGGGGCGCCGCGTGACGGCTGCGTCGCCGCGTCAGGCGTACTGCATCTTCCGCGTCATGCCGCCATCGACCACGATGTTCTGGCCGGTCACGAAGCCCGATGCCGGCGAGAGCAGATGCACCGCGAGCGCTGCGATGTCTTCCGGCGTGCCGGCCCGGCCGGCAGGGTGCTGGGCGTGGTCGCGCCTCGACAGCTTCGGACGTCGGCGCGCGGCCGGACGCCGCCAGTCGTCGGTCACGATCCAGCCCGGGCTGATCGCGTTCGCCCGCACGCGCGGCCCCTCGCTGATCGCCAGCGCATGCGTGAGCGCGACGAGTCCGCCCTTGGCCGCGGCGTAGGGCTCGGTGTGCGCCTCGGACTGCAGCACCCGGCTGGAGGCGATGTTGACGATCGCGCCCTGCCGTTCGCGCAGCATCGGCAGCGCGTGCTTGCAGCACAGGAACGCGCCGGTGAGGTGCGCGTCGACGAAGCGACGCCATTGCGCCAGCGGCAGCGTGGCGAGGTCGTCGACCTGCGGATCGGCCGGGCCGGCGTTGTTGACCAGGCCGTCGATCGGGCCCAGGCGCGCGGCTGCCTTCCGCAGGAAGCCGCGCACCGACGCCTCGCGGGCGACGTCCAGCGGCGCGAACCAGGCGCGGTCGCCGACGTTCCATTCGGCCAGGCAGGCGGCGCCGGCATCGCGATCCAGATCGCCGATCGCGACGCGCCCACCGGCACCGAGCACCGCCTGCGCGATGCCGCGGCCGATGCCCTGTGCGCCGCCGGTGACGACGACCACGCGGTCGCGCATCGGCAACGGGTCGAGCGGGACGATCGGTGGGGTCAGCGACATCGCGGCACCTGCGGGGCGAAACGGCAGGCCGCAGCGTCGCAGCGGCGGCATCGACGCCGCGTGCAGGCGGCTCAGCCGCCGCGGGTCTTCTTCGCTGCGCCGGTCGCGGCCTTCGGCGGCTCGGCGTCGACGCGCGTCAGCGTGCGGGTGACGCCCAGCACCTCGATGCGCCCGCCGGCCGCGCGGAACCGCGCGAGGTCGGCCGCAATGCGGTCGCTGGTCACGTTCGCGCCCCGGTCGCCGGGCTTGCGCGGGCCTGCGAACAGGTGGCCGGTGCTCGACGCGGTCGCGGGGGAGGCCTGCGGGGCAGGGGGGGACACCGTTTTCTTGGTGCGTGACATCGGTCGCTCCTTCAGTACATCGTCAGGGGAATGCCGCGTCGCCCGCTTTCGGCGTAGTCCTCGCGGACCGAGCGGCAATAGGCGCCGGCCATCGCGAATCGCCGGCAGATCTCGGGACGGCTGTCGTAGATCGAACAGCGCATGCGGGCCGCGTCGATCGCCACGCACCAGCCTTCCTCGTCGCGCGCCATCACGTGCAGGCCCGCGTCGGTGACCTCGACGAACCGGTCCGGCACGTCATCGTCGCCCTGCAGCACCACCGTGAGCCGGCAGCAGACCGCGTCGCAGCGGGCGCAGTCGATCTCCTCTCCCGTCATCGACGGCGCGCCGGACGACGCGAGGCGTGCGACGAAGGCGAGGGCGGGAAGGGGTGATGGCCGGTCATTGCGCTTCCTGGGGAGCGTCGCCCGGGCGGGGCGGTACACGTGGGGGAAGCGAGGCGGGCGACGGCTCAGGTCGCGCGGGACGCGCGGAACGGGCGCAAGGCCCGGCGGCCAGCATAGCACCGCGGGCGCGCAGGTCCCCGCGCCCCGGCGGCGCGGTTCAGGAACGGCGCGTCGTGTAGCTCGCGTTGCCCAGGCCGGTTCCGATCGTCAGCACGCCCCAGCGGCGCACGCCGGTCATGCGCGGGCGTTCGCTCAGGCCCTGGACGACGGCGTCGTTGTGCAGCCGCACCTGCGCCTGGCGGCCGCCGATCCGGTCCAGGCGCGCCTGCAGCGCATCAGCCACGCGGAAGTCGGCGGCCTCCCAGTCGCCGGGCAGGTTGTGCGCGCCGTGCAGGATGGCGCCGTCGGGCGCGACCTGCCCGGGGCAGGCGACCCCGACGAACGGCGCCAGCCGCAGGCCCCGCGTGCGCGCATGCGCGATCAGCCCGTTGAGCATCGCCGCGGTGCGGGTCATCGCCTCGTCGCGGTCGGGCGCGTCGGTCGCGTGCCGCCACTGCGTGCGCTCGAGCACGGTCGCGCGGCTGCCGTCGTCGCGCGCGTCGAGGCGGGGCGCGACGATGCCGCAGCGGATGTTGGTGCCGCCGATGTCGACCGCGAGGAAGGCGTCATGCCGCTGCATCCGCGCCGGGGCCAGCGGCACCCAGCCCAGCAGGCCTGCGTCGTCGCCGTCGTGGCGCAGCAGGGTCAGGTCGACCCCGGCCCGCGCGAGCTTGAGCAGGCGGGCGGCGCGGCGCACCGACAGCGCGCCGGTGCGGTTGCCCGGGAATCCACCGCCGATCACGATCCGCTTCACACCGTCCCACTCCGGCTGCGCGAGGAAGCAGCGGATCACGCCCGCCAGCCGCTCGGCATGGTCCTCGATCGCGGCGTGCACGAGGTGCGCGGCGTCGGGATCGCCGCCGACGAGCACCAGGTCGATCTCCTTCTTGCCGATCGCGTCGGTCGGCGTGCGGCCGAACGGATCGCGGCTGCCGGTGAAGTGGTGGCGCCGGCGCAGGTCCAGCAGCTCGCGGAACGCGCGCTGGCTGGCGCGGTCGCCGATGAAGCCGCCGCCGTCGGCATCGCGCAGCGCGAGGTTGCAGCTGTCGATCGTCAGCCCGGGCAGGCGGGTGGCGGCGTGGCGGTTGCGGTCGTCGCGGGTGCGGGCCATCGGGCGGGGTCGGCCGGAAGTCAGCCGGCATCGTGCCTGGGGTCGCGTCGCGTGGCGTGACGACCGCGTTGCTGGGCCGCGACGCACGCCGCAGGCCCATAGAATGGCCGGCCCGCCGCTTCGCTCGTCGCACCATGGTGTCTGCACCACCGCCGCCCTCGGCGCCACCGTCGCCGGGCCCGGTCCCGCAGGTCTGGGCGCTGCTGGCGCTGGCGAGCCTGGTCGCGTTCTGCGTCAGCGCGGTCGCGCTGCATCTGCTGCGCCCCGATCTCGACCCGGTGCACAGCCAGATGAGCCTGTACCTGATCGGCGCCTGGGGGCCGTGGCTGCAGGCCGCGTACGTCGCGCTCGGCGCCGGGATGGCCGCGCTCGGCTGGGGGCTGCGGCGGGCCACCTGCACCGCCGCACGCAGCGCGGCGCCGTTGCTTCTGTTCGTGCTCGGCGGGCTGTCGCTGGCGACTACGGCATACGCGTGGATGGACCTGCCGGGCATCGACCGCACGCTCGAAGGCCTGATCCACGGCGTCTCCGCGCAGGGTGCGTTCCTGTTCGCGACCACCGGCATGGTGCTCCAGGCGGTGCGCCTGCGCCGCGACGTCGCGTGGCGGGCCTGCGCGCGCTGGGCGCTGCCGTGGGCGCTGCTGTGCTTCGCTTCGATCTGGGTGCTGGCGCTTTGGCGGGACGCGCCGCGCGGGCTGGCGCAGAAGACGGTGATCGCCGCGATCCTGGGCTGGCTGGTCGCGGTCTCGCTCGCACTGTGGCGACGGTCCCGCACGGCGGTGCCGATCCATACGCCCTCGTCGTGAGGCGCGTTCACACCAACCGCACCGGCGCGGTCACAGACTGCGGACCGCCGACGCGACATCCACCACGTCGCGTTTCCACCGACGCTTGGAGAACGACATGATCAAATGGGCCATCATTTTCGCCGTCATCGGCCTCATCGCCGGCGCGCTGGGCTTCACCGGCGTCGCGGGTGCCTCGATGGGCATCGCGAAGTTCCTGTTCTGGGCAGCGATCATCATCGCGGTCGTGCTGTTCGTGCTCGGCCTGACGGTCGCCAAGAAAGTGACCAGTTGACGATCCCGTCGATCCGCAACGCACACAACCGCCGGCATGCCGGCGGTTTTTTTTTGCCCTTCTCCGGGGTGCGGAAATGGGAGCCCAACTTCGGATAGGCAGCAGCCTGCCAGCCGGAAGCCGCTCTTCCCTCGGTCAGGCCATCCTGTCCTGACTCGGGCGCGCGCCATCCATGGCGCTCGTCGCGGCCACCGGCCGTCAGTCCGCTCCCATATACGTTTGCAGTCCCACTTCGGATGGACGCAGCGTCGCCTGCTGGAAGAATTTGCGCGCGCTCGCCATATGGCTGTTCGATCAGTTGTCGCATCCATGTCCAGTGCCTGCCGGGTGCCGTGACCACCAAGCGGATATCGGGCCGCGACTGGGCGCGGTACCCGGCAGGCGCCCACAGGAACGCCACTCCTTGTTCTCGCTCATCTGGGATCGAAAGCCGCCTATCGCTGCAGTCGTCGCGATCGCGCGCGCAACGGACGCGCCGCCGACGCTCAAGCGTCCTTGACGCCAGCGTCGCTAGGCTGACCGCCACCGCTCCGTCGACCGAGGAACCCCCGTGGACCAGACCGTGCACCCTTTTTCCGAACTCTTCGCCCAGCTCGGCCTGCCCGATGACGAGGCCTCGATCCGCGCCTTCATCGCCGAGCATGCCCCGCTGCCCGACGACGTCCGGCTCGAGGAAGCCCCGTTCTGGACGCCCGCCCAGGCGCAGCTGCTGCGCGAGGAACGCATCGAGGACGCGGACTGGATCGTCGTGATCGACCAGCTCAATGTCGCGATGCACGCGACGCCCGATCCATGAGCGGGCGCCGTTGGATCGCGGCCGCACTGCTGGCGCTGGCGCCGCTCGCGTTCTGCGCGCACGCTGCCGGCCCGGCGCCCGGCACGTCGCGGGCCGTCGCCTTCGTCGGCGTCGACGTGCTGCCGATGGACCGCGACGTCCGACTCGATGACCACACCGTCGTCGTGCGCGACGGCCGCATCGTCGAGATCGCCCCGACGGCCGAGGCCCGCGTTCCCGAGGAGGCCGAGCGCATCGACGGCGCAGGGCGCGTGCTGATGCCCGGGCTCGCCGAGATGCACGGCCACGTCCCGGGCGCGGACCGGCCGGAGGAGGTCGAGGACACGCTGCTGCTGTACCTGGCGAACGGCGTGACGCTGGTGCGCAACATGTCCGGCGATCCCTCGCATCCGGCGCTGCGCGCGCGCATCGAATCGGGGGAGGTGGCCGGCCCTACGCTGGTCGTCGCCAGCCCCTGGCTGCGCGGCGAGGACGCGGCGGCGGTCGAGGCGGAGGTCCGTACCCATCGTGCGGCGGGCGCCGAGTTGATCAAGCTCGGCAGCATTCCGGCCGAGGCCTATCCGACGATGGTGCGCACGGCCGATGCGCTCGGCCTGCCGTTCGCCGGGCACATTCCCTCGGGCGTCGGCCTCGTGGCCGCGCTCGACGCCGGGCAGGCCTCGATCGACCATCTCGACCGCTATGTCGAGTTTCTGGTGCCGGGGGCGCCGGTCGCCGACGCGGAGGCCGGCTGGTTCGGCAGTGCCTGGGTGGACCGCGTCGACACCGCGCGCATCGACGAGGCGGTCCGCCGCACGGTCGCCGCCGGGACCTGGAACGTGCCGACGCTGAGCCTGGTCGAGCACATGGCGTCTGCCGAGACGCCCGAACGCATGCTCGCGTGGCCCGAGATGCGCTACATGCCCGCCCGCGAGCGCACGCGCTGGCTGCGCGCGAAGCGCGAGTACGCCCAGCGCCCCGACTTCCAGCCCGACGCGGCCGCACGCCTTGTGGCGTTGCGACGCCAGCTGCTCAAGGCCCTCCACGACGGCGGCGCGCCGATCGCGCTGGGCTCGGATGCGCCGCAGTTCTTCAACGTGCCGGGCTTCTCGGTGCATCGCGAGATGGCGATGATGCAGGCGGCCGGCCTCACCCCCTACGAGGTGCTGGTCACCGGCACGCGCAACCCGGCGCGCGCACTCGGAACGCCCGACGACTTCGGCACCGTCGAGGTGGGACGCCGCGCCGACCTCGTACTGCTCGACGGCGATCCGCGTGAGGCGTTGGCGCATGCGCGCACGCCGGTGGGCGTCATGGTGCGCGGGCAGTGGTGGCCGCGCGACCGGCTGCAGACCGCACTCGAGCGCATCGCCGCACGCAACGCCAGCGGCGAGTGAACGCGATCGCCCCGCACGCAGGCCGCGTGCGGGGCGATGACGGAACGGTCGGCCGGGGGCGAGCCGGGCGCGCGGAAGCGCCGCTCAGGGCGTGCCCGGCGTGCCGGTGCACACGCGGTCGGGATGGTCGGTGCGCAACAGGATCGCGTCGTTCGCGCCGCGGGTCCACAGCACGTTGCCCTGGTCGTCGGCGTAGCGCGCGCCCTGCATCGCCGGATCGCTCTCGGTCCGCAGCACGACGTTGGCCCCATCGATCGCCACACTGGCCTGGCCGCGACCGTCGAACGTCGCATCGACCGGCGTGCCCTCGCAGTCGTAGTGCACCACGCGCGCGATCGGCGCGGCATCGGGCGTGGGCGTCTCCGGATCGGGCGGCATCGTCGCGCCTGCCGGCGCATCGGCCGCGGGCGGCGGAACGGTCTCGTCGGCCGGTGCCTGGGCCGGCGAACAGGCGGCGAGGGCGAGGCCCAGGGCGGCGATGAGCAGGGGTGGAGCGTGGCGCATGATCGTCTCCTTGCGTGTGGACACCTGGGACGGACATGGGGGGAGGCGCACAGCGGAGGCTACCTGCACCCCGGGCGATCGGTGTGAAGGCCGCGTACGGGCGCGGCCGTCAGCTGTCGGTCTCCACGGACGTGCGGCAGACCTGCGCCGGTGCGCCGCGCACGGTGATGTCGGCCTCGTCCGAGCCCTTGGTCCACAGCACGTTGCCGTCGTCGTCCGCATAGCGGGCGCCGCTCGCGGCAGGCGTCGTGCGCAGCGTCAGGGTCCGGCCGTCGACCTGCATCAGCGCGGTTGCGCCGTCGTCCTCGTAGGCGACGGTGTAGGTGCGGTCGCCACAGTGGTAGCTGACCGTCGAGGGCTGCTCGCCCTCGGCCTCGCGCGCGGCCAGCGAGCCGGTCGGCGGCGGCGCTTCCATCGCTGCGGGCGTGGGCGGCGGCGACGCCGGATTGGGGTGGGCATCGGCGGCGCGTTCGTTCGAACAGGCGACGAGGGCGAGGGCGATCAGGGCGGCGGACAACGGAGCTTGGCGCATGGCGGTTCCTGGTGCGTGGGGCGGAGACGCCGGGCCTTCCGGCGTGGCATGGCGCCATCGTGGCCCTGCGGCCGTCAACGCGAAGTGGCGCCCGCGGACCGTGCACGGCGTCGTGACCGGATGCGAACGCGGCGGCCGGCACGATGCGCCTCCTTTCAGACGAGGCCCGCCATGCGATTCCATCGAACGATCCCGCTGTGCGTCGCGCTGTGCGCGTCGCTCGCCGCCTGCCAGCCGGCCGCCGATGCGCCTGCCGGCCGCCCCGACGCGTCCGCGGCCATCGGCGATGGCGCGGGTGACGTGCGTGGCGAGGACGACGTGGTGGTGTCGACCAACGAGCCGTTCTGGCAGGCGCGCGTGGATGGCGACACCGTGGTGGTGACCGGCGTCGATGCGCCGGAGCGGCGGTTTGCGGACGTGTCGTCGTCGATGACGGCCGACGGCCGGCGCATCGAGGCCCGCGACGCCGACGGCGGCATCGTGCTCATCGTGCGTCGCATGCGCTGCGAGGACGACATGTCGGGCGCGCGGTTTCCGATGACCGGGCTGCTGACGATCGACGGCAAGGGCCCGTACCGCGGCTGCGCGCGGCCGGCGTCGATGCCGGTGCCGCATCCCGACGACGCGGCCGCGCAGAGGTCGCCCGGGCACGGGGCGCTGCGCGACGGACGTGCCGGCGATCCGGCAGGTTCATCCAGGGGCTGATCGCCGACGGCGCAGTGGCGCATGGCGCGGTGCGGCCACGCCGCACCGCATGGGAGAATGCCGCGCCGTACCGTGCAGGTCCGCCACGATGCCATCGCAGACGCCGCAGTCCGACCTCTTCGCCGCGCCGTCGCCGGTGCGCAGCCTGTTCTTCGCGCTGCTGCCCGATGCGGACACGCGCGCGCGGATCGAGGCGGCGGCGCGGGCGACGGTGGCGTCGGCCCGCATGACCGCCCCGCATCGCCTGCACGTCACGCTGCTCTACCTGGGCGAGAGCGCGGGCGCGAACCCGCGCTGGATCGCAGCGGCCCGGCGCGCCGCCGATGCGGTGGCGGTGTCCGCTTTCGAGGCGACGTTCGATCGCGTCGCAAGCTTCCGCGGCGCACCGCCGCCCTGCGTGCTGCTGGGCGACGACGCATCCAATGCGCCGCTGCACGCCTTCCGCGCAGCGCTGCATGCCGCAGCGCTCGCGCAGGGATTGCGGGAGGCGGGACGGACCGCGTTCGTGCCGCACGTCACGCTGGCGCGGCCGCAGCAGGCGCTGCCCGAGGCCGTCGCGGTCCAGCCGATCCACTGGCCCGTGCGCGCGTTCTCGCTGCTGCACAGCGTCCGCGGCCAGTCCGACTACGAACGCCTGGGGACGTGGCCGCTGGGTTGAGCGCGGGCCGCGACCGGTGTCGCGGCTGCGGCTTCAGGCGCTGCCGATCCGGTCGATCGCCGTGATCTCGCCGACCCAGACGTAGTGCGGCACCGCCGGATCCTCGAGATCGTCGAGTCGCAGCAGCGCATTGTGGCCCTCGGCCCCGTCGGCCGTGCGGAACACCTCGAGCGCGGGGCGCGCGGAGACCACGCCTTCGACCTGGGTGCCGTCGGCGATCGTCACCTGCACGATCGCCTCGTCGTCGAGCAGGCGGATGCTGCGTTCGAGTGCGTCGAGCTCGGCACGCTCGACGTGGATGCGGGGTGGCGTCTGGCTCATCGGACGGCTCCTGGGAGAGGGCCGTCCATGATGCCGCGGCCCGGGGCCAAGACCCGGTGAGGGTCGCGCGGCTCAGCGCTCGGGATCGAGCGGCTCGCGCAGCAGGCGGTCGTACTCGCTGCGAATGACCTCGTAGCACTCGCAGGCGCGATCGAGCAGATGCGCCGGCTCCACGACCTGGATCAGGCCGCGGCTGTAACGGATGCAGCCTTCCTCCTGCAGCCGCCGCGCGGCCTCGGTCACGCCTTCTCGGCGCACGCCGAGCAGGTGCGCGATCTGTTCCTGCGTCATCTTGATCTCGGTCGTGCCGATCCGGTCGTTGACCAGCAGCAGCCAGCGCGAAAGCTGGCGGTCCACTGTGTGGTGCCGGTTGCACACGCCGGTCATCGCCGTCTGCGTGAGCAGCGCCTGCATGTAGCGCAGGATGATGGTCTGGAACGGGCTGCCGAGCTGGAACTCGCGCAGCGCGACGTCGGCACGCAGCGCCAGCGCCTCGCCGCCCACCTGCACGACCGCGCGCAACGGAATGCTGCGCGCGCCCGCGAGCAGGCCTACGCCGACAACGCCCTCGTTGCCGATCATCGCCACTTCGCTGGTGTCGCCGTTCTCCAGGGCATACATCATCGAGACGATGCCTTCGCGCGGGAAATACAGCGTGGAGCGGCCGGCGCCGGCTTCGTGCAGCACCTTGCCGACCGGCAGTTCCACGAGTTGCAGGTCCTTGCCCAGGCGGTCGCAGACCTCCGCGGGCAGATCCTGAAGCAATCCATTGAGAGGCGCCCAGGGCGCGTTGCTGTTCATGCGGGGCGGTGCATCCGTTTCGGTCGTTACACCGTGGATTCTCGTTGCTGAATGGGGCGTCGTATGTGCGGCACCGCGCATACGCCAGGCTGAATGGGTGCGTTACCGCACAGACCGGTTCATGTTGGGCCCGCATCCTGCCGTCGCGCCACTGCGATGGGGACGGCCGAGGATGGCCGGGAGCGTCAGATGAAGACCGACGATGTCGAGTTGTGCCGGATCTACGGACAGATGGCCCGTGAGTACCTGGGCGCGGTGCCGTGGGAGGACTGCGCCTCGCGGCTGGAGGCGGGATGGCTTCGCCTGCGGCGCAACGAGGCGCTCGAATGGGAGGATGCCGAACCGTTGATTCGCGCGTTCTGGGAGCTGGCAGACTGAGCGCTGTCTCGACGCGTCGCGACCACGTCCGTTTCACGTTCGCATCAGCGCCTGCGCGCTAGCGTCGGGGGCCGCTCGCTCGAAGGACGAACGATGGCACAGACCCGCATTCGCCGGTACGACAGCCCCGCAGGCGGCTGGGGCTCGGTGCGTTCGCTGCTCCGACACGGCGTCGGGCCGGACGTGCCCACGGTTGAGGGCGCGCGGCAGCTGGCCCGCCAGAACAAGGTCGACGGCTTTGCCTGCGTCAGCTGCTCCTGGGCCAAGCCCGCCGAGCCGCATGCGTTCGAGTTCTGCGAGAACGGCGCGAAGGCGACCATGTGGGAGCTCGACGAGGAACGCGCCGACGCCGCTTTTTTCGAGCGCCACACGCTGAGCGAATTGCGGCAGTGGGCCGATTGCGATCTCGAATCCCAGGGCCGGCTGGTCGAACCGATGCGCTACGACGCGGAGCGCGACCGCTACGTCCCGGTGTCGTGGGAGGAGGCCTTCGCGACGATCGGGCGCGAGCTCCGCGCGCTGGAGCGCGAGAGCGTGGTGTTCTACGCATCGGGGCGCGCCTCGCTCGAGACCTCGTACATGTACGGCCTGCTGGCGCGGGTCTACGGCAACAACAACCTGCCCGACAGTTCCAACATGTGCCACGAGAGCACGTCGGTCGGCCTGCCGCGCAGCATCGGCGTGCCGGTGGGCACGGTGCTGCTGGAGGACTTCGCGCAGTGCGACTGCATCCTGTCGTTCGGCCAGAACGTCGGCGTCAACAGCCCGCGCATGCTGCACCCCCTGCAGGATGCGAGCCGCCGCGGCGCGCAGATCATCACGTTCAACCCGCTCTACGAGCGCGGATGGGAACGGTTCACCAATCCGCAGGAGCCGGTCGCGATGGCGACCGGGCAGTCGACGCGGATCAGCAACGCCTATTTCCAGGTGCGCGCGGGCAGCGACCTGTCGGTGCTGCAGGGCATCGCCAAGGCGGTGCTCGCGCTCGACGACGCCGCACTCGCGCAGGGCCGCGAGCGCGTGCTGGACGTGGACTTCATCGCGCAGCACACGCAGGGCTTCGAGGCCTTCGCCGACTCGCTGCGGGCGAGCGCATGGGCGGACCTGGAACGCGAGTCCGGGCTGGCGCGCGCCGACATGGAGGCGGCCGCAGGCGTCTATGCGCGGGCCAAGGCCGCGATCCTGGTCTACGGCATGGGCCTGACCCAGCACCGGCACGGCGTCGACAACGTCCGCATGCTGTGCAACCTGGCGCTGATGCGCGGCAACATCGGCCGGCCCGGCGCCGGCATCTGCCCGGTCCGCGGGCACTCGAACGTGCAGGGCCAGCGGACCGTCGGCATCTCGGAGAAGCCCGAGCTGGTACCGCTGGACCGGCTGGAGGCGCAGTACGACTTCGTCGCGCCGAGGGCGAAGGGGCGCGACACGGTGTCGACCGTCGAGGGCATCCTCGACGGTTCGGTGCGCGCGTTCATCGGCCTCGGCGGCAATTTCGCGCGCGCCGCGCCCGAGACCGGGCCGCTGGAGGCGCGTTGGGGTGACATGGCGCTCACGGTGCAGGTCGCGACCAAGCTCAACCGCAGCCACCTGCTGTGCGGCCGCACGGCGCTGCTGTTGCCGTGCCTGGGGCGTTTGGAGGAGGACGTCCAGGCGACCGGCTCGCAGCGCGTGACGATCGAGGACAGCACGACATGCATCCATGCTTCGCACGGCACCAGCCGTCCGGCCAGTCCACAGCTGCGCTCGGAACCGGCGATCGTCGCGGGCATCGCGCTGGCGACGGTCCCCGGCGACGCGGACGTGCCGTGGCAGGCCTGGGTGGACGACTACGCGAGGGTCCGCGACGCGATCGAGGCGACGTACCCCGAGCAGTTCCGCGACTTCAACGCCCGGCTGCACACGCCGGGCGGGTTCCCGCGTCCGGTCGCGGCGCGCGAGCGGCGCTGGGAGACCGAGAGCGGCAAGGCCGAGTTCCACGTGCCCGACGTGCTGTCGGCGACCGGCTTCGAGGACCGCCCGGGACGCTATCGGCTGCTGACGATCCGCAGCAACGACCAGTTCAACACCACCGTCTACGGCTACCGCGACCGTTTCCGCGGTATCGAGGGCACGCGCCGCGTCGTGCTGATGAACGCCGACGACATCCAGGCGCTCGGCATCGCGGCGGGCGAGGAGATCGCGCTGGCCACCGACGTCGACGACGGCGTGCGGCGCGAGGTGGGCGGGCTGCGCGTGGTGCCGTACCTGATCCCGGCCGGTTGCATCGCCGCCTACTATCCCGAGTGCAATCCGCTGATTCCCGTCGCTCACCACGCGATCGACAGTCATGTTCCGGCTGCGAAGTCCGTGCCGGTGCGCATCGTGCGCGGCGCCACCGACGCGCCGGTGCCCGCGGGCCCGGCGCCGGAGTGATCGCGCTGCCGGTGCCGTACGGCCGCGGAGGCCGTGCGGCACCGGGCAGGGGTCAGAGCATCGCAAGCTCGGCGTTGCCGAGCGTGCGGCCGTAGTGTCGTCGCAGGCGCAGCTTGCGCTCCAGGTCGTCGAGAATCGCCCCGCTGAAGTCCAGCCCGGTCAGTTCCTCGACCATGTTGATGCCGCCGGGCGTGTCGACGTTCACCTCCATCAACTTGTCGCCGACGATGTCCAGACCGACGAAGTACATGCCGTCGCGGATCAGCTTGGGCGCGACAAGTTCGGCCAGCCGCAGCGCATCGGCATCGGGTACCGCCATCTCGTATTTGCCGCCCGCGCTGATGTTGCTGCGCGCGTCACCGCTGTCGTTGTACCGGCGGATGCAGGCGTAGGTCCCGTCGACCTCCAGCGGCCGGCCGTTGAGCATCAGCAGCCGCAGGTCGCCGTTCTTCGCGCCGGGCAGGTATTCCTGCGCGATTGCGTAGCCGTCGCGGGTGACCGCATCGATCATCTGGTTGAGGTTGCCGCCGCTGTCCTCGTCGACGACGAACACGCCCTGGCCGCCCGAGCCCTGCAGCGGCTTGATGACGCCGCGGCCGTCGTGGGCGGCGATGAAGGCCTTGATCTCGTCGGCGTCGCGGCTGATGCAGGTCACCGGGCGCACGTCCTCGGGGAAATGCTGGAAGTAGGTCTTGTTCGAGGCATCGGTCAGGTGCGTGGGGTCGTTGACGACGAGCACGTCGTGCAGCGCCACCAGCTGCGCGAACAGCAGCGCGCTGCCCGGCGCCCACGGCCGCTCGACCAGTTCCTCGGCCGGGTCACTGCGCAGCATCAGCACGTCCAGGTCCTGCACCGAGATCCGCTCGGTCTGACGTTCGGGCCCCTGGATGTCGTCCAGAAGCGCGCGATCGTCCTCGTAGCGTTCCAGGCGCGGGATGCGCGCGCAGGCGCGGATCGTGCCGCCGGCGTCGTAGGTGAAGTCCCCCAGGCCGATCAGCGCGACGCGGTGGCCGCGGTGAACCGCCTGCCGGGCGAGGCGGATGGTCGTGTAGTTGTCCTGTTCGGTGGCGACGTCGTTGACGACGAAGCCCAGGCGCATCGGGGAGTGGTCGGTCGTGCTCATGCGGTGGCTTCCGGCGGGCGGTGGATCTGGTGGAGGTGTTCGACGGGCGTGCGTCGGCACGCGTCGAGGCGGGCGGGGAAGTCGTCCCCGGCGGTGTAGCGGGGCAGCAGTGCCGGCGGCACGACCCAGCCGTCGTCGACAAGCGACTCGAGCAGGTCGAGCTGCGACAGCGCGAACTTGCCCAGGAACAGCGCATCGAATTCGCCGCCGGCGGCGAGGTAGGCCAGCAGGTCGCGGACGCCGCGCAGATACACCGCGTCTTTGGTCAGGCCGCCGCCGCGGCGGGCGCGCAGCGCGACGTCGAACGCATCGTCGGTCGGCAGGCCGTGTCCGGCGTGCAGGCGCTCGAAGATCGCCGGCAGGCCCGCGCCGTCGGCGGCCATCGCCGCCGCCACGACGCGGGCCGCGAGCACGCGCAGGCGCTCGCCGGGCAGGAAGCCGGCCAGGTATTCGGCCAGCACGCCCAGGCCCTCCTGGGTGGGGTCGTACTGCGCCAGGCCGACCTGCAGCTGGCGCAGCGCCTGCTGCTGGCCGTTGTGGCGCGTGACCACGTGCGTGCCGATCTCGTGCTGGATCAGCGGGTCCACGCGCGCGCGCGGCAGCCGGATGTTGCCGTCGATGTAGAAGGTGCCGTGGGAGACCATCAGCATCGAACTGATGTCGGTGTCGACGACGACGTCGATGTGGAAGCCCGGCGCCTGCGCGCGGTACCAGTCGATCTCGGCCTCGACCGCGGCGCGGACCTCGTCGATGCCCGCGTCGGCCGCCAGCGGTTCGCTGACCGGCACGTCATCGAGGATGCGGCCGGCGACGTCGAGCAACTCGGGTTCGACGCCGCCGAACAGCGCGATGCTGGCGTCCACGAAGCCCGGCCGGTCGCGTTCGCGGACCAGATCGATCATCCGGCGCAGCTCGAGCTGCTTCTCGGCCAGCAGCGCCTGCAGCGCCGGCGGCTCGACCTGCGTCAGCGGAAGCGCGTCGAGCGTGCGGCGGGCCGCGTCGAGGTCGGTGTCCAGGTCGATGTAGCGTAGCTGTGGTTCTGACTTACGGCCCGCGGCGTCGAATTCGCTCCACAACGCCTCGCCGTCGAGCGGCGAGAGGGCGAGCAGCCAGTCGAGCTGCGCGTCCAGGCGCGCCAGCGTCTCGTCGATGTGCGCCGCGACCGGGGGCAGGCTGCGCGCCTGCGGGCGCACGGGCGCCGAAGCGTCCGCACTCACGCCAGGAACTCCGGCCGGACCGCCTCCACCGCGTGCTGCAGGCCGTCGCGCAGCGCATAGAGCGCCGGGATGTCGACCTGCCCGCTCCATTCGTCCATGAAGATCTTCTTGTACTCGGGCGAGATCGTGCACACGCGATCGCCCCAGTGCGCGTAGACCCATTCGGGGAAATGCCCGCCGGTCGGGAAGCGGACGTTGCAGCGCACATCGGGCAGCACGCCGCGGACGGGATGCCGGCGCAGCACGTTGGCAAAGCGCTTCGCGGTTCCGCCCCAGCGCGCGGCGTCGAGCGTGGTCACGCCGAGCTCGATGTCGGGATTGTCGTCCTGCCCGGCAGGCGCCGCCTCGGCACCGTCGCGACGATGGTTGTAGCTGTGGATGTCGATCAGCAGCGCGCAGCCCCAGCGCGCGACGGTGCGGTCGATCAGTTCGCCGATCATCGCGTAGAAGCGGTCGTACATCGCCAGCGACGCGTCGCGCTCGGCCTCGGTCAGCGGCGACGCCCAGACCTGCAGGCCCCAGGCGGCCTCGGGCGTGGCATAGATCGCCTGGTCGCGCGGCCGGTTGAGGTCGACCTCGAACCGCGAGGTCCGTACGCGCAGGCGGACGTCGCCGACCTGGCCGAGCAGACTGGTGAGCGGGTCCTCCTCGCGCCAGCGCGTGTCTTCGTCGAGTGCCACGCGGTCGCGCAGCGACGACCGCAGCAGGTGGCCGTCGTGGATCGCAGTGGCGATCACCGGGCCGTCGGCGGCCACGAGGTCCCACGCATCCTCGCGCAGGCGCAGGGCAGGCGGGGTGGCGGGGGTGAGAAAGGTTTCGGGGTGGGGGCGGCGTGGATCGGGGTTGACTGGCATGTTGGCCATGCTCGCAACGCCCCTATGATGCGGACGTGACCATGGCGGCCGCCGCGCTTGACGGTGCGTTAACCGGGCGCCATGACCGATGGGCGTTGTCGTGGCCCGTCCGGCTGGATAAGGTCGCCAGCCGTCCCGCCGTCTTCTCCCGGATGCCCGCCATGCCGTTCCATCGCACCCTCGCCGTCGCCCTCGCGGCCGGCCTGTCGCTGTCCGCCGCCGCCCATGCCGACGAGGGCATGTGGATGCCCGGCCAGCTGCCCGAGATCGCCGCACAGATGCGCGAGGCCGGCTTCCGCGGCGACGCACGGGTGCTGGCCGATGTGACGCGCCCGCCGCTCAGCGCGGTGGTGCGCGTCGGCGGCGGCACCGGCGCGTTCGTCTCCGGCGACGGCCTGCTGCTGACCAACCACCACGTCGCCTACGGCGTGATCCAGTACAACAGCAGTCCCGAGCGCGACATCATCGACGCCGGCTTCATCGCCGACGGCCGCGCCGACGAACGCCCGTCGAACCCGGACTTCCGCGTGCTGGTGACCGTCGGCTTCGACCGGGTGACCGACACGGTGCTGGCCGATGCCCGCGGCCGCAGCGGGCGCGCCTACCACGACACGGTCGACGCGGCCGGCAAGCGCCTCGTGGCCGAGTGCGAGCAGGGCGGCGAGGTCCGCTGCAGCATCGCCGACATCTATTACGGCACCGACTTCTACCTGATCCGGCAGTTGGAGCTGCGCGACGTGCGCCTGGTCTACGCGCCGCCGCGCGCGATCGGCAACTACGGCGACGAGATCGACAACTTCATGTGGCCCCGCCACAGTGGCGACTTCACCCTGCTGCGCGCCTACGTCGGGCGCGACGGGCGGCCGGCCGACTACAGCCCCAACAACGTGCCCTACGCGCCGCCGGCGCACCTGCAGGTCGCGCGCGATGGCGTGCACGCCGGCGACTACGCGATGCTCGCCGGCTACCCAGGCACGACCTTCCGCCATCGCACCGCCGCCGAGTTCGAAGCCCAGGTCGCGCGGACGCTGCCGCAGCGCGTCGCGGTGTTTGATGCGCTGATCGCGGCTGTCGAGGCCGTCGGCCGCGACGACCCGCAGGTCCGCACGCGCTACGCCGCGCAGCTGCAGACGCTCAAGAACCGTCGCAAGCGCGCGGCCGGCGAGCTCGAGGGGCTGCTGCGCAGCGACGCGGTGAGCCAACGCCAGGCCGATGAGACCGCGATGCTCGCCGCGACCGATGGCGAGGACGCGCGCGACATCGCCGCCCTGCAGGCCGTGCTCGCGCAGGGCAGCGCGGCCGGGGAGGGCGAGCAGTTGCTCGAGCTGATCGCCAGCCAGACCCAGCTGCTGCGCAGCGCGCTGCTGCTCGAGCGGTTGCGCATCGAATCCGCGAGGCCCGACGCGATGCGCGAACGCGGCTACCAGCAGCGCGACCACGCGCTGATCGAGGGCGTGCTGCGTCAGGCCCAGCGACGTTATTCGCCCGAGGGCGAGAAGGCGCTGCTGACCGTATTGCTCGGCCGCTACCAGCAGCTGCCCGACGGCCAGCGCTTGCCGGCGTTCGACACCGCGTTCGGTCGCACGCCCGCGTCGTTGGCCGCCGCGCTCGACGCCCTCTATGCGCGGACCACGCTGGGCGACGAGGCGCAGCGGTTATCGCGGTTCGAGGCCGCGCGCGAGGGCCGGGCGCTCGCCGACGACCCGCTGGTCGCGCTGGCCGGCCCGCTGGTCGCCGCGCAGCTGCAGGCCGAGGACGCCCGCAAGACGCGCGAAGGCGAGCAGCTGCGCCTGCGCCCGGCGTACATGCGTGCGCTGTTCGCGTGGCGGGCATCGCAGGGGCGGGCGGTGTACCCCGACGCCAACGGCACGCTGCGCGTGAGCTACGGACGCGTCGAGCCGCTGTCGCCGCGCGATGCGGTCGCCTACGCGCCGGTCACCACGGTCGCGGGCATCGTCGAGAAGCACACCGGCCGGGCACCGTTCGATGCGCCCACGCCGCTGCTCGACGCGATCGCGCGCGCCGACTTCGCCGGCACCGCCGAGCCCAGCCTCGACAGCCAGCCGGTCAACTTCCTGACCAACCTCGACACCACCGGCGGCAACTCCGGCTCGCCGGTGCTCGATGCCCGCGGCGAACTGGTCGGCCTGAACTTCGACAGCAATTGGGAGTCGGTCAGCGCCAGTTGGTGGTTCGATCCCCGCACCAAGCGCGCGATCCACGTCGACATGCGCTACATGCGCTGGCTGATGGCGAAGGTCTATCCGGCGCCCGCACTGCTGGAGGAAATGGGGCTGCCGACGCGATGATCCGGGCGCGTGCCCCCCGATGACGCGTCGGCCGCTGCCGCCGCGCGACGGCGTGCCGGCCAGCCGGCTGCAGTTGCCGCCCGGGCCGTGGGCCACGGTGCTGGACGCGTTGTGCGCGCGGTTTCCGCAGATTCCGCGCCAGACCTGGGAGGCGCGCTTCGCGCGCGGGCGCGTGCTGGCGGCCGACGATGCGGCGCCGCTGGCCGCCGAGGCGGCGTATCGCGTCGGCCTGGAGATCGCCTACTACCGCGAGGTCGAGGAGGAACCGCTCGCCACGGCCGGCGAACGGATCCTGCATGTCGACGCGCACCTGGTGGTCGCCGACAAGCCGCACGGACTGCCGGTCGTCCCGGCGGGCGGCTTCGTCCGGCAGACCCTGCTGACCCGGTTGATCGAGCGCCTCGACAATCCGCACCTCGTGCCGTTGCACCGCATCGACCGCGGCACCGCCGGGCTGGTGCTGTTCTCCGCGCAGCCCGCGACGCGTGCGGCCTACCAGGCCCTGTTCCGCGAGGGCCGCATCGCCAAGCGCTACGAGGCGCTCGCGCCGCCGCTGCCCGACCTTGCGTTTCCGCATGTCCGCCGCAGCCGGATCGAACGCGGCGAGCCGTTCTTCCGCATGCGCGAACGCGACGGGACGCCCAACAGCGAGACCCGGATCGATGTGCTCGAGCGCGGACCGGCCTGCTGGCGCTACGTGCTCGAGCCCGTGACTGGCCGGAAGCACCAACTGCGCGTGCATCTGGCCGCGCTCGGCGCCCCGATCCTGCACGATCCCTGGTATCCGGGCCTGCGCGACGTCGCGGACGACACCCCTGCGCTGCAATTGCTGGCCGCGTCACTGGCCTTCGACGATCCGCTCGACGGGCGGCCGCGCCGCTTCGAGTCGCAGTGGCGGCTGGCGCGGTAATGCACGTGCGGTCATCGGCCGCAGCGCTTCAGGCACGCGCCGGATCACTCCGCTGTCGCTCGATCGACGATGGCCCGGACCGTGTCGGCGATACCGGCCGGCGTTTCCAGGAACACCTCATCGTCTTGGTCGTCGACCCGGCGTCCGTCGTCCTCGATCACGAGATCGCCGCGCGACGTGCTCAAGGTCCTGACCGAAAAGCAGTATGGCGCGTCGTCCCTGCCGGTCGGGTACTTGATCAGGCTGACGAATTCCGCCACACGCAACGGGCGTCGATCCAACGTCTCGCAGAAAGGATGGGACGCCATGATGTCCTCGACGACGACGGCATCGGCCAGTTCGGCCCCGATGGCGGATTTGCCGAGTGCGACCGCCTGCACCTGCCTGTCAGGCCCGTGCACCAGCCAACCGGTATTGTCGTGCGAGGTGCACACGCATTCGCAGGCCAGGAGACGGCTGTCCTCGCCCTGGTTCCAGTACAACGTGGGCGTGGCGCCCTCGCAGATGGTCCGGGCATCCTCGCCCTCGAGCGCCGCCTGGCAATGGCCGCCGGCATCACAGGCGCGTGCCGCCGTAGGGGGAGGGCCTTCAGACAGCGCTGCCGCTGCTGTCCCTGCGACGTCAGGCGTTGCTGCGCCAACACGCTCGCTGCCCGAGCAGCCCAGCAGACACAGCGCCATGATCAAAAAGGCGCTCCTAGAGCTGGCAGATCGGCTGGTCATGGATGCCCTCCAGCAGTTGGAAGTTGACATTGGATCGGTTCGCGCTGTGCCCGCTCTCGGACGCCGCATACGCACTACGTTGAATGATTCCCATGCGGCGGCTCATCGCGTCGGCCCGCCAGCGACTGTTGGCTGTGCGGGCACGCTCCTGTACGACGATCTTGAGAAAATCGGTCTGTGTGGCAGGGCGCTCAGTGGCGTAGCGTTGCCTGATGCTGGCGAGAGACCCGCCCTTGTCGATCGTGCCTTGCTGTACGCATAGATCATACAGCGCGGCATAGGTCCCGACATGGATCTCCTGCATCAGATCCGGCGCGATTCCCCGCATCATTCCGATCGCAGTCACGACATTCTCGTGATAGTCCAGGACAGCGTTCAGTTGGATCTCCTGGAATGCGGGCACATCGCCGATGTTGTGGAAGGCCTGCGACCAGGCAGCCCGATTCGTCCGCAGTACGCTGCGAGCCCAATCCAACTGCGCTTGCTGGCTCTGGTTGCGGATCGCGGTTTCCAGGGGCCTGTAATCCGCTGCGGCTGGGAAGGCGCCAGCGAATGCGCCGGGGTCGCGGTTGTACATCTGCAGCAACAGGGGGCCGAGCGTGTTCTGACCGAAGTTCCACTGGATCAACCCGAACGAGGTGCCCTGTCCGTCGAAGTCGTCCGCGAGTGCGTGATAGTCGAGATTGGCCCGGCCCTCATAGCCGCCGCTGACGCGCAGCGCGATCTCCTGCGCCGCCTTCAACGGGAAACAGGTGTTGGAGATTGTCTCGTAGAAGTTGTCGACCAGCGCGATCGGATGGATGCAATAGATGCGCGTCGACGATGGAAATCCCTCGAGGCTCGACGCGTCGTCCCACCACATGAGTTGCCCGATGCGGTTTTTCTCGGCGATCCAGTCATTCGCGTACTCGCCCGCCATCAGCGTGTCGAGCGCGTCCCACTTCGTCATGTCGCCGCCCCATTCGGTCTCGTAGTTCGCGATCAGGCGTGAGAGGGCCTGCGCCAGCCAAGGGCGACGCAGTGCGCTCCGCATCTCATCGCGTGTCACGCCATCGCGCTGGTCGGCGTCCATAACCTGGCGCAAGCTTCGGAACAGCTCGCTCTGCTCCACGGTACTCGCAGTCTCCTGGAAGTGCTCCGCGGGTGTCGTCTCCCCGTTGACCTGAAGACTGTGTCGGAGGATGTCTCCATTGCTGCTTCGCTCCTGGACGATCTCGAAGCCGGGCCACGCCCAGCACGAGCAGAGCTCCACATTGACGAGGCCCGTCTCCCGAACCCAGCCGGTCGCCGATTGTCCCCCTTCGAGGCCGACCTCGATTTCCCACCAGCGCTTGTCCGCCTCGTCGAAAAGCGGCTCGGGCAGGCTCGAGATTCGCATGATGCGAGGAAAGCCAGCGGTCGGACCATTGGCAGCGGACGGATCCAGCGGAAATGTCGACCATGCGTCCAGGGTCCGCCCCTGGAGCACGCGCGTTCCACCGGCATCTGACCGTCTAACCCAGAGGCGGGTTGTGGTAGGCGTCGCCACCTCGCGATCCGGGTAGAGACGGCGTCGTGCGTCGTCGAGCGCGTTGAAATCTTCCAGCGATATCGTTCCCCCCTGCCGGTCAAGAATGCGAATCAGGTGCTGGTTGCCACCATAGGTTCGCGTCAGGTCCCCGCTGTAGACGCCGAGGGTAGTCCGTGATGCAGTGTGCACTGTGGCGATCGCAGCCCCCACCCAGTCGCCGTCCTGTCTATCATCATCGAGTATCAACGCGTCCGACGCTGAGATTTGACGATCCGGCTGGGTCGGCAAAACGAGTTGTGCGCCACGTTTGACGTACAGTAACGTCTTCGCTGTGTCGGAAAGCTCGAGATCGCGCCGACGGCTCAACTCGATGAAGGCTTTGAGTTCCGACCCGGCGAACACCTCCAGATGCAGCAAAGGGCGTGGCGCACAGAACGGTCCGGCATCCCTGCGCCGCCGATATTGACCCAGTCGGCCCAGAATCTCGCCCGATGCAACGGGGACAGGTTCCGGAAGAATGTGAACGGTGTCGGTTGCCGCCGGCTCACTGACGCCAGATTTGTCCAGTTCCGGCGTGTAAATCCAGCCCAGCGGTGCATCCTGCGCGGCCGCATTCGCGGGATCCAGGGCAGGGCCGCCCTCCTCGTACGCATCGATCTTGCGCCACGCCGCGCTGCCTGCTTGGACGCGTAGTTTGACCCCGGGCGGAAGCCAGCCGGTGACAGGGGTCTTGCTGCTTCCGCCGCGACGGATCCTGATGCCCTTGCGTGCGTCCTGCGGATCGTAAGGATTACGATCCACCGCCTTTGTGCCTACGGAGAACCGGTCCTCGGGCGTCGTCCAATAGGGCGGGCGCGGTCCGTTCTTCGGATACTCGTCGACGCCCGCAAGATGCATGTAAAGGCTGAAAAAGGTGAGGCTCTCATCCTCGTCGGTGCCTATGGCAGGTCTGGAATCTTCCGGCTCGGGATGTGCGGTCGACGTGTCTGTTGCCGCGGGCGCCGGGGGCAGTTTGAGCCGATGGCGGACCAGCGCGAACCCGCAAGAATACTCCGCCTCGCCGGTCGAGTACCTCGTCACGGGGTACGTCGAGTCCACCCGATAGGCCACGACCTCGCCAGCCATCAGGCTGCAGACGCCCGACTCCTGATCCAGCGTCGCGCCTGTGCTCCGGTCGAAGTGGACACCACCATGCCAGATTCCGTTCAAGCCAATCGGGAAGAAGCCGCTTTCCGATTCGGACAGCGCCCGCTGGTACAGCCCAGAGAGATCGTCCCCTTGTTCTGAGTCCTTCGCTGGAAACGGATACGACCAATCGCTTGGCGCCGTGCTGGGCGCATCTTCGGCCGGAAAGTCGAAAGTCGCCGGATCAACGTGCGTTCCATCGACAATCACTTCAAAGTGCAGGTGAGGACCGGTGCTTCCACCTGTGCTGCCGACCTCGCCGATCGTTTGTCCTTGTAATACCGGTTGATCCACCGCGATCGGCGATTGGACGCGCATGTGCGCATAGCGCGTGCGAACGGTCTGCCCGTTGATCTCGTGCTCGAGCAGCAGGAACCAGCCCCAGCCGGTTTTGCTGGCTGCGTTGTACTGGTACCGGTTCTCGAGTACTCGACCGCCGGCTGCCGCCGGGATCGGGGTCCCGCTCGGCGCCGGCCAGTCGTCTCCCGCATGTCCCGTCACTACACCGGTAATCGGGTGGCGTTGCCGTCCAAATCTGCGATTGCCACGCCGAAACAGCGGGCCGGGATTGTAGGCAGGCATCCTTGCCTCCTTTTCAGTCGGGTTTCGTGCAGATCAGAATCGAGGCCGATGCGTCGTCGGGGTCCTGGACGAGTTCCGGTGCTGCGCCGGCGCGCGACCGCGGCGACGCTCGGAAATCCGTTCCAAGTCTCGCCAGCAGCGTCGATCGCGAGTGCTCGAGATCATCGGAAAAATAAAGGGCGAAGACAGGAAATGTCGTACGAGGCACCGCCAACCGACGAACAGCGAGTCCGTGGAACCGTTCGTCGATGCAATACGTGACCAGCGTGTCCGATGTTTCGCAACGATGCGCCTCGATCGTCCGAAGATATGGGCTGGTTGTCGTCTGCGAATGCTCGTCAATGAAAAGGTCAGCCAACGCGCAGGTCGGAAAGCCGCGGGTGGCTTTTTCGAACTGCGGGGAGGGATCGTGCGCATCGGCTGCACTGCTCAGCGCCTCATCGGCGAGGCTGGCGCTGCAGCCAAAAAGGGCTGTCGATAGAACCATCGTCGTCGTTCCGATGGCGCGCAAGGCTGAGAACGTCCGCATGCTGTGGGCCTAGTCGGAGAAGCTGAGAAAGCGACGCGGCTCGATGTTGACGAGCCCGTCGGGCAGCGATAGATCCAGGTTACCCGACGAACCCGCTTTGAACGGATGCTGGCTCGCCTTGACCGTGAATGTTCCGGAGCATCGGAAAGTGACGTTTCCGCCTTCCAGGACCACCTGGGACTGACCGGCCTGCAACACGATCTTCTGTTGCGCGAGAACATCGATCCGGGCATCGGTCGCGGTGACGGTCACGTGCTGGTCGGCCAGCAGTTCCAGCTCTCCTGTATGCGCCTGCAGGCTGGCCGGTCCGTTGGCGGCGACGACGCGCAGCGGGCCGCCGTGCGCGTAGAGCGCGGCGTGCTGGCCGGCGACGCCCGCGATCGTCTGGCCGGCCACGAGATGGACGTCGTCCTGGGCGGTGACGTGCAGCGCGCCACCTGCCTGGGCCAGCGCGCTCTTGGGCGTGGACAATGCGACTCCCTCGGGAGATTCGGCAATCAGTCTTGCGTCGGCGAAGCGCTCGACCGGCACCGAGCCCGGATCGCGAGCGCCGGCCGCGGGTTTTGTTGCCGGCTGGCCCGCAACGTTGCCAGCGTAGGCGCCACCGGCCTCCGGATCCACGGCCTCGCGCAAGGCATCCAGGGTCGCGTTGGATGCGAAACCCGGCACCTGCTGTTGAACCAGGACGTCGTGCAGCCCGCCGGCGGTGCGCAGTGCGCCCTTGAGCTGGGCGACGGCCTCGGCCATGTCCAATTGGGTCGAGACCGCGTCGGGGCGCGCGGTGCTCGACAACAACAGCCCCTGCGCGGCGTGCACGCCGACCCAGCCTGCCGTCGCCAGTTCCAGCCCCTGGCCCCGCGCCGGTCCGCGCTGCCGGTCGTCGTGCTGGATCAGGTAGCCCAGCTCCAGACGGCTGTCCGACAGGGACGTGTGCAGGCGCGTGCGCAACTGGCCGGGCGCGTCGTCGACCAGCCATTGCTGCGTCCCGTCTCCGTCGTGGGCGCGGGTGTGCAGGCCGCTGACCGTGCCCGGATGGTTCGATGCACCGTCGATTCCACCCGCAAAAGGGGGAGACACCTCGCCGTTGTAGAGCTGGCCGGTGATGCGCGGCTGGTCGATGTCGCCGTGGACGAACTCGACGAGGACCTCGCTGCCGATGCGCGGCAGAAAATGACTGCCCCAGTTGGGGCCGGCCAGCCATTCGGCGACAGGCACCCACGCGCCGCTGGTGTGGTCGCCGGGGGCATGCCCTGCAGCATCCTCCAGTCCGCCAGGATTGGGCTGCGTGCCACGCTGCCACGCGAACTGGATGCGGACTTCATGATCGCGCGTTGAGGTGACCGCCGCGTCGGGAAGGCCGACCACGCGTGCGGTCATCGGTCCCGCCAGAGTCGGGCGGGCAGGCGGGAGGGGAACGATGGGAGCGTCGGCCGGGACGCAGACGAACCGATTGCGGTAACTGCCGCGTTCGAGGCGCGGATCGTCCAGCAGTTCGACGATGTCGGCTCCCAGATTGTTGGTCGCCGCGTGTTCCACGTTCAGGGGCACGAAGGCGTGCCCGCCGTGGCGGTCGTGCTGTTCGAGAGTGAATGCGGCGCCGATTCGCAGGCCGCGCGCGCTGCCGGCACCGCGATGCAGCACGCCGGGCAGCCGCAGTGCATCGAGCAGGTGCTGCGCGGCCAGGTCGGCGTCGTCCTGGGTCGGAAACCGCCCTGCGCGGGGATGGGCGTGGCACTCCAGCGGGGGCAGTCCGCCGGCGCCCGCGTCGCGTTGTCCTGCGACCGTCTGCAGTCGCTCGCCATGCCAGCTCTCGACCTGGACCCGGTTCGGAACGAGGGCGTGGCGCTCGCCGAAATTGTCGATGGCGTCGTCGCGCTCGGCCGCGTCGACCCGATGGAAGCGGATCGCCGTGTCGACGGGCGTCTCGGCCTTGCCGTCGCGAATCACCAGGGTGAGCCCGGCGGCGGCCTCCCCCGATGGCGTGTGCTCGAAATGCCAATGCAGCCCGGCTTCGGCCAGGATACGGGTCAGGAACTCCCAGTCGGTCTCGCGGTACTGGGTGACGACCGGACGGACCGGCAGGGACTCGGTGACCTCGAAGCGCCAGTCGGCACCGGGATAGCGTCCGAGCAGACGCTCCGCGATGCCGCGTACGTCCAGGTCCTGGAAGATCGCGGCGTCGCGGCGGTAGGCGAGCGCCGTGGTCCAGGGGGACATCACCAGCCGGTAGCGGGCCAGGCCGCCATCGGCGCCCAGCGGCATCGCCTCGCTGCACAGTCCGCGCCAGCTGCGCAGGCGGCCGTCGGCCTGACGCAGCCGCAGCCGTAACGGCCGACCGAGAAACGCGCCCGGTGACAGCAGTGCCGAGGTCGACAGTACGTCGATGTCGAAGCGGAATGGCGCGCAGACCGCTTCGCGGCCTTCGAACCGTTCGACCACCAGCCCCGCGACGGGGGCGTCGAGCTGGATCAGTCGTGCGTGCTGAGACGGTGCCGCCAGGGCGGCGAGCGCCTCGCGGGCCTGAGACGGCATGTCCATAGCGTGCTCATGGCAAGGTGATGGTGATATGTGCAGTGCGCTCGGGCATCTGCACGACGTCGGCGTAGGCGGCCAGCTCGCGCTCGGTCTGGCGATCCAGCCAGGCGTTGAGCCCCAGCCAGCCGAGCATCCCGAACGCGGCGACGATCGCCGCCGGCAGCCACAGCGGCGCGACGCGGCGCAACGCGTGGCGCACGCTGTCGGGCGGGGGCCAGTGCGGCGCGAAGCCGGTGCGGCGCCCCTTGAGGTAGATGATCTCGTCGCCGAGCCGGGCGGTCAGATACCCCAGCTTTTCCGGCCCCTCGAGCCGGTACCTGCCCTCGAAGCCCAGCAGCAGGCAGTAGTGGTAGACCTCGAGCGACTGCAGCCGCTGCGCGCCCTGGGCCCGCAGTGACTCGAGACGCTCGAAGAAATGCTCGCCTGCCAGGTGGTCGCCGAACAGGCGCAACTGCAGCGGCTGGAGTTCCCACTGGTCCCGAAGCGTCGAAGGCTGCGACAGGATCGCCTCGTCGACCGCGGCGCAGAACGCGTACTTCGCGGCGTAGATGTCCTCCGCCGCGATGCCCATCTTGACCGCGCTGCGCTCGATGCCGTCGAGCAGCCGCTGGACCGACTGCACGAAGGTCTCGGCGTCCTGCGGCAGCCGGCCGCGCTTGAGCATCAGCAGCAGGTAGAAGCCGTCGGCGAACAGGTCGAGCAGCGTGCGGGGGGCGGCGACCGCGCCGCCCTGCGGCGACGCCTGCTGCGGCGTCAGCGACGGCATCGGCGCGGGAACGGGAGGCAGGCCCCGATTCATGACGCCACCGCGATCAGTTCGAGCTTGAGGTCGGCCAGCCCGGCGGGCGTGTAGATCATCAGCGACTGCGCCTTGAGCATCCGTTCGAAGAGGGGGCCGCGTGGTTCCACGGCGAAGTAGTGGCTGCCCGGCCGCACCGGGATCGCGGCCGGGACCTGCGCCGCATGCGTGAGCTTGACGCCCGGCAGCGCGGACAACACGCATTTCTCGACGTCGTCGGGCGCACCGACCTTGAAGCGCACCGGCACGCTCTGGATGAGCTCCTGCGCGGGCATGTCGGCCGCCACGGCGATGTAGAACGCCGAATCGTCGTCGATGCGCTGCGAGTCGATCCGTCCCAGGTGGAAGGATGGCTTGATCTCCGACAGCGCGATCTGGAAGTAGCGCGCCGAGATCACGGTATCGAGCAGTTCGCGGACCATCGAGAACAGCTGCTCGAACCCGGCCTCGGGCTGTGCGTGGTCGTAGTGCGGGAGGTCGTCGAGCGCGTACTTGCGCGAGAACGTGAGCAGGCCGCCCGCGAGCCGCAGCAGTTCCTGGTGCAGGCGCTCGGGGTGCAGGCCGGGGTGCTGGAAGAGATGGGAGAGCGTGGCGAAGGCCGAACTTGCGGTGTGCAGCAGCCAGAACGAGGCGATGTCCCCCGAACGGAACTCGATGATGTGCTGCGAGGGCTGCCGGTGCAGCCCGTACAGCGCGTCGACCTTCGCATGCAGCGAATCGAGCAGCGCGCGCAGCTGCATGTGCACGCCCGGTGACGCGGCGATCTGCAGCGACGGCGGCACGAAGGTCTCGTCCACCTCGAAGGCGCCGGTCGACGTGCGCCGGATGCGGGCGACCGGCAGCGACACGTAGGCATCGCGCGGCGCGTCGTCGGTCAGCAGCCGCACGGACTTGCGCAGGTAGGCCAGATCCGCCTCGGCGGCGTCCGTGAACAGATCCGGCGTGGCGAGATTCTGCTGCACGAACCGGGTCGCAGCCTGCGTGTCGCCGGCGTGGCTGTTGCCGCCGTGTTCGCGCAGCAACGGCAGCGCCAGATGGACGGTCGTGGCGGCGACGCCGTCCGGCAGGTCCGCCAGCGACAGCGACTCGGGCAGCGTGTCGTGCGCGGGCGCGTCGAGGCCCTCGCCATCGGGGAACACCGCCGAAACCTCCAGCATCCGCAACGTCCCGTGGGCCAGGCCCTGGCGATCGATGCGTACGCGCCGCAGGCCCCAGGCGTGCGGATGCAGGCTCTGGGCGAGTTCGTGGAGACGGGCCTCGTGGTAGGCGTCCTGGCGCTGGAAGTGCTGCGGGCGCAGGAAGAGTCCCTCACCCCAGAAGACCTTCGACATCGGGCTTACATGCGACACGCCATCTTCCTTGTCAGTGTTGCGCGCGTCGCTCGACCACAGGACGCTTCCGTGTTTCCGATCGGCCCATCCTCGCCGCTCGCGCCGGCCGGATCAAGCGCCAGGCGGCACGATACCCGAAAGAAATACCCGCCCGCGATTCGGAAAACTCCGAATTCCATGTCGGGTCATCGTGCATCGGCGCATCGGACCGACACCAGGCTCGAGGGGGCGGCGGCCGTCCGCGTGCGCAGCGCCGGGCTGCTGGTGGTCAGCGCGCAGGCGTGGACCCCCAGCGTGATGCCGTCGCGCTCGAGGTCGGCATGGGCCGCGTCGAAGCGCAGGCGCCATCGTCCGTTCGCTGGCGCCTGGAACAGTGCCACCACGCCGATGGCGCCCGTGCCGGCCGCGACCTGCGTCGGTCGCTCCTGCCGCGCCCCGGGCGCGAGGACGATCTCGTCGACCGCAAGCAGATCCTGGCCAAGTGCCTGTTTTTCCGAATCTTCATCGAGAAACGCCGCAAACGGGGCGGCGTCGAATCGCTGGCCGTCGCGCAGCTGATAGATCTTGAGCACGACGGCGCTGGGGCGGCCGCCCACGCCGGCATTGAGGTTCTCGCCGCCATGGAGGCGCACCGGTACGAGACGCGCGCGCTCGGGGCTGGGCTCGGAGATGCCGATGCGCTGCATCGCCTTGCCGAACAGCCCCGGCGTGTCGGGCGTCGAGCCGCAGCCGGCTGCCAGCAAGGCCACCAGCACTGTGACCGCGGTCGCTTCGAGTCTGCGGACGGATGTCCGGTTCCCCCGCTTCATGTCCGTTCGCATACTTGAAATCCCATTCCCTGGTGATTTTTAATGGTCCGGTGACGACGGCGGGGCAGGTTGCCCGTCCGTGGTCGCGGCCGGGAGCGTCGAGCGCCGCTTGACGATTCCGGTGCGCTGCGACTATATCGGTTGTGGTCGCAGATGGTGTGGACAGGATGCGATTCGTCCCCGGGTGCCGTGGAACGGCGGCGGGGCGACCGCGCGATGGACGTCGCGTGGATGGAACCTTCAGGATTGATCGGGATTGTCATGAAGACGAAAGGAATGGCGTGGGTCGTGCGGCCGCTGGTCGGATTCGCACTGGTGGCGATGCTCGGCGGCTGTGCCTTCCGAAAGGAGGCGCGCGAGTCGGGCGGGGATTATGCGGGGCTGCTCGCGGTGGCCGAGGCCGATGCCGCAGCAGGCCGCAACGAGGCCGCGCTGATCGGCTTCGCGGACGCGGGGAAGGCCGATCCGACGCGCAAGGATCCGTGGGTACGGATCGCGCAGATCGAATTCAACAACGAGAACTACGCCCGCGCGATCGTCGCGGCGGAGGAAGTGCTGCAGCGCGACGGAGATGATCTTGTCGCGGACGGCATCCTCACCGTCAGCGGGTTCCGGATCGCGAACCAGTCGCTGCTGCGGCTGCAAAGGCGCGGTGCGCTCGGTTCCAACACGGCCAGGCGCGAGGCCGAGGCCCTGGCCGGCACGCTGCGCGCCACGATGGGGGCCGACATCCTGCAGGAGGAGGCGCCCCCGCCCGAGCGCGAGACCCGGCGACGCGGCTCCTCCGGTGCGGCCCCGCGACGCCCTGCTGCCGCGCAGCCCGCGGCGCGACCTGCCCAGCCCGAGCCTGCGCCCGCACGACCGGCGTCGTCCGATCCGTTCCAGCGCATCGGCGGGAATTGATCCCGCGCGAGCCTCCCCATTCGTCAGGAGACGAATCAGATGTCCAAGAAGGATAGCGTCCAGAAGCGCCTGCAGAAGGTGCGTCCGCCGCGCGTGCAGCTCACCTACGACGTCGAAAAGGGCGATGCGATCGAGCAGAAGGAGATTCCGTTCGTCGTCGGCGTGCTCGGCGACTTCAGCGGCAATCCCGAGCAGCCGCTCGCGAAGGTCAAGGACCGCAAGTTCGTCAACGTCGACCTCGACAACTTCGACGAAGTCGTGGAGGGCATGGCGCCGCGTGCCACGTTCCGCGTGCCGAACAAGCTGAGCGAGGAGGGCGGCGAGTTCGCGGTCGAGCTGAAGTTCAAGTCGATCGACGACTTCCGGCCCGAATCGGTCGTGCAGCAGGTCGAACCGCTGCGCCGCCTGCTCGAGTCGCGGGCGAAGCTTGCCGACCTGCGCAACAAGATCGCCGGCAACGAGAAGCTCGAGGACCTGCTCTCGGACGTGCTCAACAACACCGAACAGCTCAGGCAGCTCGGCCCGAAGGAAACCCAGGAGTAAGCGCATGGCCGCACAGGCGAGCACTGCCGAAGCCGCAAGCCCCGTCGTCGCCGAGGGCGGGCTGCTGGACCAGATCATCGAGACCAGCCGCGTCGCGCGTTCCGACCAGGAACGCACGCGTGCACGGGACATCATCTCCGAACTGGCCAGGGAAGTCCTCGACGGCACCGTGGTGGTGTCTGACAACCTCAACCTGACGCTCGACGCCCGGGTGGCCGAGCTCGACAGGCTCATTTCCGAGCAGCTCAGCGCGATCCTGCACGCGCCCGAGTTCCAGAAGCTCGAGAGCAGCTGGCGCGGCCTGCACTACCTGTGCGAGCAGACGTCGACCGGTTCGCAACTCAAGATCAAGGTGTTCAACGCGCCCCAGAAGGACCTGGTCCGCGATTTCAAGTCGGCCATCGATTTCGACCAGAGCGCGCTGTTCAAGAAGATCTACGAGGAGGAGTTCGGCACCTTCGGCGGAGCGCCCTTCGGCGCGCTGATCGGCGATTACCACATCGGGCGGCAGCCCGAGGACATGTACTTCGTCGAGCAGATGTCGCACGTGGCCGCGGCCGCGCACGCGCCGTTCATCGCGGCGGCATCCGAGGACATGTTCGGGCTGGAGAGCTTTACCGAACTGGGCAAGCCGCGCGACCTGGCGAAGATCTTCGACACGGTCGAGTACGCGAAGTGGAAGTCCTTCCGCGACGGCGAGGACAGCCGCTATGTGGGCCTGACACTACCGCGTTTCCTGGGCCGCCTGCCGTACAACCCCAAGGACGGGACAACGGTGGAGGGGTTCAACTTCGTGGAGGAGGTCGACGCCGCCGATCACGGCAAGTACCTGTGGTGCAACACCGCCTACGCGATGGGCGCGCGGTTGACCAAGGCGTTCGAGGACTATGGCTGGTGCGCGGCGATCCGTGGCGTGGAAGGCGGCGGCCTGGTGGAGGACCTGCCGACCCACACCTTCCGGACCGACGATGGCGAGGTCGCACTCAAATGCCCGACCGAGATCGCGATCACCGACCGGCGCGAGAAGGAGCTCAGCGACCTGGGCTTCATCCCGCTGGTGCACTGCAAGAACACCGACTACGCCGCATTCTTCGGCGCGCAGTCCGTACAGAAGCCGAAGAAGTACAACACCGATGCCGCGAACGCCAATGCGATCCTCTCGGCGCAACTGCAGTACATCTTCGCCGTCTCGCGCATCGCGCACTACCTCAAGTCGATGATGCGCGAGAAGATCGGCAGCTTCGCCTCGGCCGGTAATGTCGAGGACTTCCTCAACAGGTGGATCGCGCAGTACGTGCTGCTCGACGACAACGCCGGGCAGGAGGCCAAGGCGCAGTATCCGCTGCGCGAGGCGTCGATCCAGGTTTCGGAGGTGCCGGGCAAGCCCGGTGTCTACCGCGCGGTGGCCTTCCTCAGGCCGCATTTCCAGCTCGACGAGCTGTCTGTTTCGTTGCGTCTGGTGGCCGAACTGCCGGCCACGGCCAAGAAGGCGTAGCGATGTTGCCTTGTTGTGCGTCCGGGGGCGCAGACCCTGCTGTGCAGTGACGCAGCCGCCCGGACGGGCGGCAGATCAACAATCGCCGGCTCGCGCCGGCATCCTCAATCTCACGGAAGAACGGAACAAGGAAAACCAGATTATGCAACATGCATTCCTGTCAATCGACACCATCAAGGGCGAGTCCCGCGACGACAAGCACAAGGACTGGATCGAGATCAAGTCGTTCTCCCAGGACCTGCTGCAGCCGCGCTCGGCGACCGCGTCCACGTCCGGCGGCCAGACCGCCGCGCGCGTGAACCTGTCGCCGATCGAGGTGGTCAAGTCCATCGACCTGTCGACCACGCCGCTCAACCAGGCCTGTGCCAGCGGCACCACGTTCCCGAAGGCCCGCATCGAGTTCATGCGCGCCGACAAGGACGGCAACGCGATCAACTACTATCTGGTCGAGCTGCTGAACGTGCTGGTCCATCGCGTGACGACGACCGTTGATGAGGACGGCATGCCACAGGAGGTCGTGCAGCTGAGCTTCGCGGCCATCAAGTGGACCTACAACCAGCAGAAGGCGGAAGGCGGCGTCGGCGGCAAGACCGTCGCCCAGTGGAGCGCGAGCAAGAACGTGCCCAACTACAGCGCCTGATTGCGCTGGGATGCGGTGGCGCGACGTCGCCACCGCATTTGGCGCCGCGGCGGTTCCGCCATGACACGGGCTGGACATGCCCGCAAGCCTCGCCGACATGCGGCGCAAGATGCAGGAACATGAAAGGATTCGAACCCAGCCTGCTGGAAAAGCTCTTCGACGACGCGCCGCGGTCGTCCCGCGGACCGGCGAGTCCGCAGGCGGTCTCCGTCGAGCAGTACAAGGAATCGGTCGCGCGCGACCTGGAGGGCCTGCTCAACAGCCGCTCGGCGTTCGCCGAGACCGAGCTCGAGGCCTTTCCGCAATGCCGCAGGTCGCTGATGACCTACGGGCTGTCGGATTTCTCGGCGATGAGCCTCGCCAACGCCTACGATCGTGCCGATATCTGCCGCGCGCTCGAGCAGGCGATCGCGCGACACGAACCCCGGCTGCACGACGTGCAGGTTTCGCTCGACGCCAGTCCTTATCTGGGCGCGGGACTGCGTTTCACGATCCACGCCTTGCTCGACCTGCAGCCCGCACGGGAGGCGGTCAGTTTCGATGCGCTGCTGCAGCCCACGACGCTGCAGTACTCGATCAGCCGCATGCGCCGCCAGGCCGCGGTCGCCTGACGTGCAGGAACTGCTGCCGTTCTACGAGCGCGAGCTCGCCTATCTCCGGCGCTACGGCCGCGAATTCGCCGAGCGCTACCCCAGGATCGCCAACCGTCTGCTGCTGTCGGCTGATGGCAGCCAGGACCCGCACGTCGAGCGGCTGATCGAGTCGTTCGCATTCCTCGGCGCACGGATCTCCAAGCGGATCGAGGACGACTATCCGGAGTTCACCGACGCGCTGCTGGAGGTCCTGTACCCCCACTACCTGCGACCGTTCCCGTCCTGCTCGATCGCGCGTTTCGACCTGGGACCGGGCGCCTCGCGGCTCAGCGCGCCGGTCCGCCTGCCGCGCGGCACGATGCTGTCGTCGCGGCCCGTGCGGGGCGTGAGCTGCCGGTTTCGGACCACCAGCGACGTGGCGTTGCTGCCGCTGACGATCACCGCCGCCTCGCATCGCCCGGTGGCGCAGGCACCGATGGCGACGCGCCTGCCGGCGGGCGCCGGCGGACAGATCTCGCTGCGATTCGGGCTCGCGTCCGACCAGGCATCCTTCGCGAGCCTGGGGGACGGGGCCATGCGCCTGTTCGTCGATGGCGAGCCGTCGTTCTGCGCGGCCGCCCGCGATGCACTGGCGCTGGGCGTGCTCGGAACCTACGTGGAGGCGGACGACGACGGCCGCTGGCGCGCGATGGACGCGCCGCTGCTGCGCCAGGCCGGCTTCTCGGATGCCGATGCGCTGATCGACTACCCCAGGCGGTCGCATCCGGCGTACCGGTTGCTGACCGAGTTGTTCGCGTTCCCGGAGAAGTTCGGTTTCTTCGATCTCGATCTCCCCCGGGCATGCGCCGGAGCGTCTCGGGCGTTCACCGTCCACCTCGTGCTGCGGGGTGGGGCCGGCGATCACGCGGACAACCGCGTGCTCGAGCACCTCGGGCCGGCGAACGTCCTGCTGGGCTGCACGCCGGTGGTCAACCTGTTCGCCCAGCACGGCGAGCCGATCCGCATCACCCATCGCACCGCGACGTATCCGGTCGTCGCCGACGCCCGCCGGGCCTGGGCCTACGAAGTGAGCTCGATCGATTCGGTCCAGCGCGTCCGTACGACGCCGCAGGGCGAGCAGGTGATGCGCTACCGGCCGTTCTACTCGCTGCAGCACGGCGAGGACCCGGAGCGCAGCGGCGCGTACTGGATGAGCCGGCGCGACGAGGACGTCGCGCGCAGCAGCCCCGGCTTCGAGACCGAGATCGCGTTCGTCGACGTGGCGTTCAGTCCCACGCTGCCCAGGACCGACGTGGCGAGCGTGGAGCTGACCTGCACCAACCGCGATCTGCCGGCGCACCTGGCCTACGGCGTTCAGGGTGGCGACCTGAGCATGGAGGGCGGCAGCCCTGCGAGGGCGATCGCGCTGCTGCGCAAGCCCACCCGGTCGCTCCGGTTCCGGCGAGGTCGCGCCGCGCAGTGGCGCCTGATTTCCCATCTCTCGCTCAACAGCCTGTCGCTGACCCAGGACGCGTTGCCGGCGATCCGCGAGATGCTGCGGCTCTACGACATCGCCGGCAGCGGCGTGACCGCCCGCCAGATCGAAGGCATCGCCGGCATCGAGCATCGCGCGGCGACCGCCTGGCTGCCCGGGCGCCATTTCGCGTCGGTCGTACGCGGCGTCGAGATCCGGATGACGATCGATCCGGCGGCCTTCGTCGGCGTCGGCATCGCGGCGTTCGCCGGCGTGATGGACCGCTTCTTCGGCCTGTACGTGCACGCCAACAGCTTCACCCAGCTCACGCTGCTCTCCATCCACGACGACGAGGTGCTGATCCGATGCGAGCCCCGAAGCGGCGATTCGATCCTGGTGTAGCGCAGCAGCTGCTCGCCGAACCGCACCGCTTCGAGTTCTTCCAGGCGATGCGGATTCTCGAGCACCTGTTTGTCGGGCAGGGCACCACGGTGGCCGACGCGGTGCCGCGCCACCTGCGATTCCGCAACACGCTGTCGCTGGGGTTCCCGGCCGCGGAGCTCGAGGCGGTGCAGGCATACGCGTCCGATGGCGAGCCGCTGGAGAAGCCGGCGGCGATCGAGCACGCGGCGGCCACCGAGACGGTCGGCGAGGTGCACCTCACGCCCAGCTTCATGGGGCTGCTCGGCGTCTCGGGCGCGCTGCCGCTGCACTACACCGAGACGCTTGCCGAGCGGGAGACCTACCAGCGCGACCGTGCCGCGCGCGCGTTCCTGGACATCTTCACGACGCGTGCGGTGGCGCTGCACTACGGCGCCTGGAAGAAGCATCGCCTGGCGATGCAGTACGAACTCGACCGGCGCGAGCGTTTCCTGCCGCTCGCGCTGTCGCTCGGCGGGCTGGGCATGGACGGGCTGCGCGACCGGATGCGCGGTGGCGACGGCGAGATCTTCGATCAGGCGGCCGCCTACTACGCCGGTGCGATCCGCCAGCGACCGGTCTCGGCGGCAATGCTGCGGCAGGTGCTGTGCGAGTACTTCGGCGTCGACGTGCAGGTCGAGCAGTTCGCGGGGGCCTGGTACACCGTGCCGGCGGACCAGCGGACCCGGCTCGGCATGGCGAACGCCGGGCTCGGGACCACGGCGCTCGCCGGCGACCGGGTATGGCAGCGCGACCTGCGGATGCGGTTGTCCATCGGACCGCTCGACCGCGCCGCATTCGACGATTTCCTGCCCGGCGGCAGCGCCGCGCTCGCGCTCGGCAAATGGCTGACGCTGCTGACCGGCTGCGTGCTCGAGTACGAGGTGCGACTGGTCATCCGCGCCGAGGACGTGCAGCCGGTCGGGTTCGTCGATGGCCGGGGCGGCCGCCTGGGCTGGGACAGCCACCTGTGCACCCGTCCGTCGCCGACACCGCGATCGGATGCCTGCTATCACCTCCACACCCTGCACTGATTCCTTCGACCCGACACGGAGCGTCCCGCGGTCCATGCGCAACCTCAAGACCCTCATCAGCAAGCTCAACGACACCTCCCGGCAGGCCGCCGAGCGCGCCGCGAACCTGTGCATGGCGCACGGTCACTACGAGGTCGACCTCGAACACCTGTTCCTGGCGCTGCTGGAGCAGCCGCAAAGCGACTTCGCGCTGGTCATGCAGCGCAGCGGGATCGCGCCGGAGGCCCTGGAGCGCGACCTGCGCGGCGAGCTCGAACGCGTGCGCAACGGCAATACGCGCACGCCGGTCTTCTCCCAGCACCTGCCGGCGCTGTTCGAGCACGCCTGGCTGCTGGCCTCGCTCGAGTCGGGCACGACGCGCATCCGCAGTGGCCACCTGCTGCTCGCCCTGCTGACCGAGCCCGACCTGGCGCAACTGGCGCAGCGCGGGTCGTCCCTGTTCGCGAAGGTGCAGCGCGAGGCGCTCAAGCACGATTTCGCCAAGCTCACCGAAGGCTCGATCGAGTCGACGCAGGCCGTGGGCTTCGCCGACGCGGGCGAAGAGGTGCCCGTCGCCGCTGGCGGGCTGTCGCGAACCCCGGCGCTGGACCAGTTCACGACCGATCTCACGCAGCGCGCCCGCGACGGCCACATCGACCCGGTCATCGGCCGCGACGGCGAAATCCGGCAACTGGTCGACATCCTGCTGCGCCGGCGCCAGAACAATCCGATCCTGACCGGCGAGGCAGGTGTCGGCAAGACCGCTGTCGTCGAGGGGTTGGCGCTGCGCATCGCCCGGGACGATGTTCCGGAGGTGCTGCGCGGGGTGTCGCTGCACGTACTCGACATGGGGCTGTTGCAGGCCGGCGCGAGCGTGAAGGGGGAATTCGAGAACCGCCTCAAGAACGTCATCGACGAAGTCAAGAAAAGTCCGCACCCGATCATCCTGTTCATCGACGAGGCCCACACGATGATCGGCGCCGGCGGCGCCGCCGGCCAGAACGACGCGGCGAACCTGCTCAAGCCGGCGCTCGCGCGTGGCGAGCTGCGCACGATCGCCGCGACGACATGGGGCGAATACAAGAAGTATTTCGAGAAGGACGCGGCACTCGCGCGCCGGTTCCAGGTGGTCAAGGTCGAGGAGCCGACCGAGGCGCTGGCGGCGGCGATGCTGCGGGGCCTGGTGCCGTTGATGGAACGCCATTTCGGCATCCGGGTGCTCGATGAGGCGATCACCGAGGCCGTGCGCCTGTCGCATCGCTACATCACCGGCCGGCAGCTGCCCGACAAGGCGGTGGGCGTGCTCGATACGGCTTGCGCGAAGGTCGCGCTGGGCCAGAGCGCGACGCCGGCGCTCGTCGAGGAGACGCAGCGGGGCCTGGAGCGCCTGGATGCGGAAATCGCCGCGCTCGAGCGCGAGGTCGCCGGCGGCGCGCACCACGGCGAACGCCTGGATGCGCTGCGCGCGCAGCGGCTGGAGGCGCAGGCGGTCCTGGTCGCCAGCGAGGCGCGCCTGGCGCGCGAGCGCGCGCTCGCCGGCGAGATCGGCACGCTGTTGGGCGCGCTCGAAGCCGGCGACCCGACCGGCCTGGCCGATACGACAGATCCCAGCGAACCCGGGGCCACGGACGACGACGGCGGGGTCGCCGCGCCGGTGCGCACGGACGCGTCGGCCGGACGCGCCGGGCACCGGACGGCGCCGACGCGCACTGCCGAGCAGGCGCGGCTGGCCGCGTTGCGTGCCGAACTGGCGGACCTGCAGGGGGAGTCGCCGATGGTGCCGCTGCAGGTCGACGGCATCGTCGTCGCCGAGGTCGTGTCCGCCTGGACCGGCATCCCGCTCGGGCGCATGGTCAAGGACGAAGTCCGCACCGTGCGCAACCTCGCGGGCCTGCTCGGCGAGCGGGTCATCGGACAGGACCACGCGCTCGAGGCCATCGCCCAGCGCGTGCGCACCGCGACCGCCCGGCTCGAAGACCCGGACAAGCCGCGCGGCGTGTTCATGTTCGTGGGGCCGTCGGGGGTCGGCAAGACCGAAACCGCGCTGGCGCTCGCCGACATCCTCTACGGCGGCGAGCGCAAGCTGGTGACGATCAACATGAGCGAGTACCAGGAGGCGCACAGCGTCTCCGGCCTGAAGGGGTCGCCGCCGGGGTACGTGGGCTACGGCGAGGGCGGTGTGCTCACCGAGGCGGTGCGCCGCAATCCCTACAGCGTGGTGCTGCTCGACGAGGTGGAGAAGGCGCATCCCGATGTCATGGAGATGTTCTTCCAGGTCTTCGACAAGGGCGCGATGGACGATGCGGAGGGGCGCGAGATCGATTTCCGCAACACCTTGATCATCCTGACCTCCAACGTCGGCTCGGCGCAGATCATGCAGGCCTGCCTCAACAGACCGCCGGCCGAGATTCCCGATGCGGAGACGCTGGCCGAGGCGCTGCGCCCGGTGCTGATGCAGCGCTTCAAGCCGGCGTTCCTCGGTCGCATGAAGGTCGTGCCGTACTACCCGGTCGACGACGACGCGCTGGCACGGATCATCACCCTCAAGCTCGAGCGTATCCGCGCGCGCATCGCCCGCAATCACAAGGCCGCCTTCGCCTGGGACGACGCGCTGGTCGAAGCGGTGCTCGCCCGCTGCACCGAGGTCGATTCAGGGGCGCGCAACGTCGATCACATCCTCAACGGGACGCTGCTGCCGCAGATCGCCGAGACGGTGCTGGCACGCATGGCAGAAGGCGGCGGCATCGAGCGGGTCAAGGTGACCGCAGGCAAGTCCGGCGCGTTCAAGTACAAGGTATCGTGAGCCGACGCTCGCGAAGCGAAGGAGAAGCGCAAATGGAGTTCTACGGGATCGATCGGGCACGCGTCATCGGCAACTGCGACAGCCAGGGCCTGGGGCGTGCGGGCAGCGCACTGTCGACGCTGCGGGCATGGAACCGCATCCGGCCCGAGCATGTGGTCGAGTTGCTGGACAAGGCCGATGCTGCGGTGCGCGCCGATGCGCGGTCGCTGGCGGTGCGGTTGTCGCGGATGCCGTGGCACATCCAGCGCACGGTGGCACCCGCGCTGGGCACGAACCGGCTGGTCAGCAATGCGCGGGAGATCGCGATCGGGTCCGCAGGGCGGACCTACGTGCTGCATTGCACCGAGGGCAGCGCGCTGACGCTCGAGCGCATCAGCGCCTAGGGCGCGCTCGCAGCCGGCCCGGCCACGCGGTCGCTGGTGCGGGCGCGCCGGTGCCGAGCGCGCGCGCCGTCAGATCCCGCCGACCCGGCCGGATCGTCCGCAATGGGCGCGGTGCATAATCGGCGCGCTTTCCGCTGCCGGATGTCCGCCATGTCGTACCCGCGTTCCATCGTTCCGCTGCTGTCCGCCGTCGTCGCGCTGCTCGGGGTCGCGCCCGTGCTCGCTCTGGCCTGCGATGCCGGGCTGGTGTTCGAGGACCGCAACGGCAACGGCGTGCCCGATGCGGGCGAGCCGGGCGTCGCGGGCGTGGGCGTCTCGGACGGGACGCGGATCGTCGACACGGACGCGGACGGCCGGTTCCGGGGCCTCGCCGGCGTGACGGCGTTCGTGATCAAGCCGGCGGGCCATGCGATCGCGCGCGACGGCGCGTTGCCGCGATACTGGCAGGCTCAGGGCGGGGGCGGCGACTGCCGGTTCGCGCTGCGTGCGCAGGCGCCGGCCACGGCGCTGGACGTGCTGGTGTTCGCCGATCCGCAGGCCGGCCGCGAGGCGGAGGTCGACTACTACGCGCGCAGCGTGGTGGCCGCGGCGGCGCGGGAGCCGGCTGCGCTCGGCCTGGTCCTGGGCGATGTCGGCAACGACGTGCCGGCGCTGTACCCGGCGATCAACGCCGCGACCGCGCGGCTGGACGTGCCGTGGCTGCACGTCCCGGGCAACCACGACCTGGACGTCGACGCATCCGACGACGGCGGCTCGACCGCGTCCTACCGCGCGGTCTACGGCCCCGAGACCTACGCCTGGGAGGAACCGCAGGCCAGTTTCCTGATGCTCGACAACGTGATCCACCGGCCGGGTGCGCGCCCGGCCTACGTCGGCGGGCTGCGCGAGGACCAGTTCGCGTTCGTCGAGGCCTACCTGGCGCGGGCGTCAACCGAGCGGCTGCTGGTCGTCGGCGCGCACATTCCGTGGTTCGACACCGCGGCCGAAGGTGGGCCGGAGACCGTGCGCAGCGCCGACCGCGCCCGGCTGTTCGCGCTGCTGGCGCGATTCCCGCATGTGCTGCTGCTCACCGGCCATCGCCACACCCAGCGCCACGTGCGCCACGGTGCGGCGCAGGGCTGGCATGGCGCCGCGCCGCTGCACGAGTACAACGTCGGCGCGGCGAGCGGGGCGTTCTGGAGCGGCGCGCCGGATGCCGACGGGATGCCGGCGGCGACGATGGCCGACGGCACGCCGAACGGATTCGCCACGCTGCGCGTCGAGGCCGACGGCGCCTACCGGCTGGCCTGGCGACCGGGGCGGTTGCCTGCCGACGATCCGGCGACGACGGCGGCGATGGCGCTGCACGCGCCGCGCGTGCTGCGCCAGGGCGCGTATCCGGCCTGGGGCGTCTACGCCAACGTCTACATGGGGCAGCCCGACACGCGGGTGGAGTACCGCATCGGCGACGGCGACTGGCGGCCGATGCGCCGCGTCGAGCGCGCCGATCCGCGCCTGGTGCTCGAGAACGTGCGCGACGACTTGGCCGACGGTCTGCGCGGACGCGACCGTTCGCCGGAGGCCGACCTGTCGCCGCACCTGTGGCGCGGCGCGCTCGCGACCGACCTGCCGGTCGGTGAGCATCGCGTCGAGGTGCGGGCGTTCGATCCCTGGCAGGGCGAACAGCGGGCGTGGACCGTCTACCGGCTCGCGGCGACGCCCGACTGAGCGGGCCTGGCGGCGCAGGCCGCGGCGTGGACCTGGCGCAGGCGGTGCCGGGCATCCGCGGTGCGCGATCGCGAACGGGCGGCGCCAGGCGTCGATGGCCTGGTGCCGGTCGTGCAGGCGCGGTCGTGCCCGGTTGCGGGATGCCGCGGCCCGCTCACTCCGACAGCGGGCGGCGCTCCGGGCCGGGGCGCTTGGCGAGCTTGCGCTGCAGCGAGCGGCGATGCATGCCGAGCAGGCGCGCGGTCGCGGAGATGTTGCCGCCGGTCTCGGCCAGCGCCTGCTGGATGTGCTCCCACTCCAGGCGGTGCAGCGGGATCATCGTCGCGCTCTCGACGCTCGGGCCGTCGTCGGCCTCGCCGACCGCGCCGGGTGCCGGGTCGGTGTTGTGCAGGATCCGCAGCAGGGTGTCGGCCGAGACCGGCTTGGGCAGGTAGTCGTCGGCACCGCGCTTGATCGCCTCGACGGCGGTGGCGATGCTCGCATAGCCGGTCACCAGCAGGATGCGCATGTCGGCGCGGATCGCGCGCAGCGGTTCGATCAGCGTCAGGCCCGAGGCATCGGCGAGCTTGAGGTCGACCAGCGCGAAGTCGGGTGCGATGCGCGCGGCGACCTCGAGCGCGGTGGGCGCATCGGGCGCCACCTCGCAGTCGATGCCGCGACGGGTCAGTGCGCGCCGCAGCGCTTCCAGGTACAGGGTGTCGTCGTCGACCAGCAGGCCTTTCATCGTGTCGTTTCCTTGGGAGCGTCGGCATGGCGCGCGTCGACCGGCACGCGGAAGTGCAGCACCGCGCCGCCGCCGTCCGCCTCCTCCAGGTCGAGTTCGCCACCCAGTTGTTCGATCGCAGCGTGCGAGAGCGCCAGGCCGACGCCGAGGCCGTCGGGCTTGCCGCTGCGGAACAGGACCGGGAGGAACGGCGCCTGGGCATCGAACCCTGTGCCGTGGTCGCGGATCGCGCCGTCGAGCATGCCGTCGTCGAGCTGCAGGCGCAGGTCGACCCGCTGGCTGCCGTTGGCGGCGCTGGCATCGGCGGCGTTGTTGAGCAGGGCCAGCAGCAGGTGGCCGATCGTGCGGTCGACGCGCAGGTGCGGCTCGACGTTGCCGGTGCGCACCAGCACCACGGTCGGGCGCACGAGCTGCCAGTGGTCGAGCACCCGGCCGATGTCGACCAGGCGGCTGGCCGCGGGGTCCGCCGGGTTGGCGAGCGAGCGCACGCGGTCGCGGCAGGTGTCCACCAGCCGCCGCAGCATCGCGACGTCCTCGGCGGCGGCGGTGGGCAGGGCCTCGGTGTCGAAGTCGTCGAGCACCAGCGTCATCGTGCCCAGCGGAGTGTTGAGCTCGTGGGCGACCGAGGCGGCATGGGTGGCGAGCGCGAGGATGCCCTCGTTGCGCACGAAGCGGTCGCGCAGCGCGGCGAGTTCCCGCTCGCGGCGGTCGCGGGCGCTCGCCAGCCGGATCAGGAAGTACAGCACCAGCGCAACCGAAACGAAGAAGTTGACCGCCATGCCGGCCAGGTGCAGGTCGAACCGGTCGTGCAGGTGCGGCAGCGGCTGGCCGAAGTGCACGGCCAGCAGGTAGCCGCTGACGCACGACAGCGCTGCGGCAACCGCCCAGGCCGGCGGCAGTGCCATCGCCGTCAGCGCGATCGGCAGCAGGAACAGCGAGGCGAACGGGTTGGCGATGCCGCCGGTCCAGGCGACGAGCCAGGTCAGCACCGCGGTGTCGACCAGGACGTGCGCGAACGCCTCGGCCGGCGCCGCGTCGCGGCTGCTGCGCAGCCGCAGGTGGACCGCGACGTTGAACACCGCCAGCACCGCGACCGCGGTCCACAGCGGCCAGGACGGCAGTCCCATGTCGAAACCGCGGGTGGCCCAGAGGATCGTCAGCGACTGCCCGCCCACCGCGAACCAGCGCAGGCTGTAGAGGGTGCGCAGCAGGGCGGTGGCGGGGGGTTGCGGCTGCATGGGCCGCCATCGTAGAGCACCGGGGGCCGGGCGCCTATCGCGACCGGCGTTTGGGCGCCCGTCAGCGCCGGCCCGGCGGAGCCGGTAAACTGCGCGGATGTCCGCCCAGCCCGACGCCCCGACGTTCCCCGACCGCCGTCCCGAGCCCGCCGCGGTGCCGCCGTTCGGGGCCGCGCCGCGCCGCGCGACGCGTCAGGTCCGGGTCGGCGGCGTCGCCGTCGGCGGCGATGCCCCGGTCGTCGTGCAGTCGATGACCAACACCGACACCGCCGACGTGGCGTCCACGGCGCGGCAGATCGGCGAGCTGTGGCGCGCCGGTTCCGAACTGGTCCGCATCACCGTCAACAACCCCGAGTCGGCGGCCGCGGTGCCGCGGATCGTCGAGCGGCTGGCGATGCAGGGCATCGAAGTGCCGATCATCGGCGACTTCCACTACAACGGCCACCAGTTGCTGGCCGGCGAGCCGGCCTGCGCGCAGGCGCTGGCCAAGTACCGGATCAACCCGGGCAACGTCGGCTTCGGCAAGAAGAAGGACCTGCAGTTCGCGCAGCTGATCGAGTTCGCGATGCGGTACGACAAGCCGGTGCGCATCGGTGCGAACTGGGGCTCGCTCGACCAGTCGCTCGCCGCGACGCTGATGGACGAGAACGCCCGCCGCGCAGAGCCTTGGGACGCGGGCCGCGTGCTGCGCGAGGCGCTGATCCGCTCGGCGGTCGATTCGGCCGAGCGCGCAGTGGCGCTGGGCCTGGGGCGCGACCGCATCGTGCTCTCGGCCAAGGTCAGCGGCGTGCAGGAACTGGTGGCGGTCTACCGCGACCTGTCTGCGCGCTGCGATTTCGCGCTGCACCTCGGGCTGACCGAGGCCGGCATCGGCAGCAAGGGCATGGTCGCCTCCAGCGCCGCGCTGGCGCTGCTGATGCAGGAGGGCATCGGCGACACGATCCGCATCTCGTTGACCCCCGAGCCCGGCGCGTCACGGACCAAGGAGGTCGTCGTCGCGCAGGAGCTGCTGCAGACGATGGGCCTGCGCGCGTTCACGCCGATGGTCACCGCGTGCCCCGGCTGCGGGCGCACGACGTCGGAGTTCTTCCAGGAACTGGCCGGCGTGGTACAGGACCACGTGCGCGAGAAGATGCCCGAGTGGAAGATCACCCACCCCGGCGCGGAGAACATGACGCTCGCAGTGATGGGCTGCGTGGTCAACGGGCCCGGCGAATCGCGGCACGCCAACATCGGCATCTCACTGCCGGGCACCGGAGAGGCGCCGTCCGCCCCGGTGTTCATCGACGGCGAGAAGGCCGTCACGCTGCGTGGCGAACGCATCGCCCAGGACTTCGTCGCGCTGGTCGACGACTACGTGCACCGGACCTACGGTCGCGGTGCCGATGCCGGCTGACCACGCGGTCGCGCACGAGGCCGCGCGCGAAACCGGCGGGCTGCTGCGACGCCACGGCTGGAAGCTGGCGCTGCTGTTCGCCGGCGTGCTGCTGCCGATGTGGGCGTTCATGGAACTGGCCGACGAGGTCCACGAGGCCGAGGCGATCCCGTTCGACGAGCCGATCCTGCTCTACGCCAACACGATGGCGCGCGAGGGCTTCGACCGGGTGTTCCTGTTCTTCTCGCAGATCGGCTACGCGCGTGGCGTGGTGCCGGCCGACATCGGCCTGGTCGTGGTCCTGCTGGCGCTGCGGCGTTGGCGCGACGGCCTGTTCGCGGCGATGGCGACCGGCGGTTCGGCGCTGCTGAACCTCGCGACCAAGCAGCTGTTCGCGCGCGACCGGCCCACGCTGTGGGACTCGATCGCGCCCGAGGCGACCTACAGCTTCCCCAGCGGCCATGCGATGGGCTCGATGACGCTGGCGCTGGTGCTGGTGCTGCTGGCGTGGCCGACGCGCGCACGATGGTGGGTGGTAGCGGCGATGGCGGTGTTCGTGCCGATGGTCGGGCTGTCGCGCGTCTACCTGGGCGTGCATTACCCCTCCGACATCCTCGCCGGCTGGGCGGCGGCCTCGGTCTGGGTGATCGGCGTCTACCTGCTGCTCTACCACCCGCCGCTGCGACGCCGCGGGCGCGCCGCGCCACAGCGACGCTAGGCCCGCCCGGGCCGTCGCCACGATGGCCCGCCGACGCGCGCCGCAGATCGGCGCGGCCTACAGCGGCAACTGGATGTCCGACAGCCGCCAGCGCAGGCCCTGGCGCGTGAGCACGAACACGATCGGCCGGCCGGCATCGTCGCGCACGGTCGCGGAGAACCGCGATGGCGAGTGGTAGCGCCAGTGCGCGTCGGCCAGCGGGTCTGACGCCGGCGCGGGGTCGCCGCCGACGGGCAGCGCGGCGCCGCTGGACAGGTCCCACAGCCGCCGGCCACGCATCAGTGCGCTCAGTCCGACCGGCGTCACCATCATGTCCACGCCGGTGCCCACGGTACCGCCGGCCGCGCGCAGCGCGAGCGCGCCGAGCAGGCTCGACTGCACGTCGGCCCCGGCATGCCGGATCAGCGCATCCGACAGCTGCAGGCGCAGGCTCTGGCGCAACGCCGGGAAGTCGACCTGCTTCGACAGCGCCCGGGAATCCTCGCGCTGCACGGCGTCGCGGATCGCGTGCATCGTCAGGAACGGGCCGGCCGCGGCGTAGGCCAGCAACAGGACGGCGATGAGGGCGGAGAGCCAGGCGAGCTTCTTCATCGGGCTTCGGGCCGGACGGGGGACCGTCGCCATTGTGGGCCGGGCCGCCGCCGACGGGCTGAACGCTGCCGCGCCGGGCTCAGAACTCCAGGTCCAGCGCCGCGCACAGGTAGTCGACGAACGGCGCCAGCGCGACCAGGTCGGCGGCGACCACGCGGTCGAGGTCCGGGCCGGCCATCGCGGCATCGTCGAGCGGGCGCAGGAACGCCCAGTTGCGATGGCGCAGGTCGTCGATGTACGCGAAATCGGCCGGGAAGCCGCGCGGCGGACGGACCAGCATCTGGCTGTCGTCGAGCGCGAAGCGGCGCCGCAGCTTCGGCGCGTGTGCGGCCGCCTTCCAGCCGCCGGGATTTTCGAGGATGAACTGCCGGACCTTGCGCTGGGTGTCGGACTCGGGGTGCCACAGGCCGGCGCCGACGAAGCTCGCGCCCGGCTCGAGGTGGACGTAGAACGAGGGCGCGGCGACTTCCCGGCGCCGTTCGTGGAACAGCCGCGCGCCCTGCCAGGTCTTGTACGGCGACTTGTCGTGCGAGAAGCGCGCGTCGCGATGGATGCGGAACAGCGACCCGCCGACGGTGCGCGTGTCGGCGCGGAAATGCGGGCTGATCGCGGCGACGTCGGGCTGCAGGTCGCCGACCAGCCGCAGGAACGGCTGGCGCACGTGGGCCTCGTAGTCCTTGCGGTGGGCCTCGAACCAGGCCTTGTCGTTGTGGCGCGCGAGCGCGCGCAGGAAACGGAAGCTCTTCTCGCTGAAGTAGGCGGTCATGCGGGGGGCGTGGGATGGAGGTGCGAGTGCAGGCCGCGGCCCCAGTCGGCGAGAGCGTCGAGCAGGGCGGGGGCATCGGCATTCTCGGCGCGCAGCGCGTCGATCTGCGTGAAGTAGCCGGCGAAGTCGTGCTCCGACGCGGTCGTGCCCGGCCCGAGGCGCAGGCGCCGGGTGTCGTCCCAGCGATGGCGCTCGTCCGGCGACAGGGTGTCGGGCCAGTTGCGGGCGCGGTAGCGGAACAACAGTTCGTCCAGGCGCGGGTCCTCGAAGCCGAAGTCGGCCCCGTGCAGCTGCGCGGGCGGCGTGGCCCGCACCCGGGCGACGCGGCGGCGGTCGCCGTCGCCGAGGAAGCCGTCATAGAGCGAGCCGTCGGCATCCGAGGGCGCGTGGACGCGCTCGGTCGCGAACACCGCGCGGATCTTGGCCGCGAGCGCGGGACCGGCCTCGCGCAGCCGCGCCGCGCGACGTTCGACCAGCGCCGGATCGATCGACAGGCGCTCGAAGTCCTCCGCGCGCAGGTGCGCCCAGGCGACCAGCGCCGGGCAGCGGTTGCTGTGGACCTCCTTGAGCGGGATGCGCGCGACACCCTCGGGCAGGTCGGCGCCGCGCACGAACACGCGTGCGGCGATCGCCTCGGCATCGAGGTCGAGCAGTGCGTCGGGCTCGGCGTCGAGGTCGAAGACGACGATGCGGCTGTCGATCGTCGGGTGGCGCGCCAGCGGCAGCACCGGCGCCGCGCACAGCCGCGAAGCGGGGTAGCGCTGGGAGACGTGCAGCACCGGGGTCATCGCGACCGGGTCGAGCATCGAAGCCGCGTGCCGCTTGTCGCGCAGCTTGGCGGCGTAGTCCCACAGCCGTGGCTGGGCGGCACGCATCCGCCGCGCCAGGCCGATCAGCGCGCGTACGTCCGACAGCGCCTCGTGGGCATCGCCGGTGCGCACGTCGTTGGCCAGCGCCAGGTGCTCGAGCTTGAACGAGGTCGCGCCGTCGTCGCGCGTGGGCCAGACCAGTCCCTCGGGGCGCAGCGCGTGCCACAGCCGCATCACGTCGAGCAGGTCCCAGCGGCAGTTGCCGCCACGCCACTCGCGCTCGTAGGGATCGTGGAAGTTGCGGAACAGTCCGAAGCGCACGAACTCGTCGTCGAAGCGCAACGAGTTGTAGCCCAGCGTGCAGGTACCGGGGCGTGCCATCTCCTCGAAGATCCGCGCGAACGCTTCGGCCTCGATCACGCCGTCGCGCAGCGCCTGCTGCGGCGTGATGCCGGTGATCAGCGTGGCGACCGGCGAGGGCAGCAGGTCGTCGGCGGGCCGCACGAAGAAGTCGATCGGCTCGTCGAGCTGCACGAGATCGGCATCGGTGCGGATCGCCGCGAATTGCGCGATGCGGCTGCGGCGCGGGTCCGCGCCAAAGGTTTCCAAGTCGTAGAAGAGAAAACTGTCGGTCATAAGCGATTCTACTGGCGCCTCGTTGCTGCGAGCCGTTGCGACGGCTTCATTCCGGGGAAGTGCGGCAGTCTTGTCGAGGCGCGATCGTAGAAGAGAAAACGGTCGGTCATGCGGGGGCTATCGGCGATTCGTTGCGGCCAGCCGTGGCGAGCGCGTCGCGGCGCCGACGTCGTTCGGCATGCGGTGCGGGCGTCGGCGGGGGATTGTCGCAGGCCACGGCGGCGGCGGGCACGCGCATCGCCGCGGCATCGCCGGGCCACGCGCGTCGGCCCGGTCGGCTGCGCTCATGCCGCCGCGTCCTCGAGCGGGGTCAGCCGCGCGCGCACGTCGGCGTCGATCGCCGGCCAGTCCAGCGTGTCGAGCGTGGCGTGGCCGGCGGTCGCGCGCTCGAGGATCCCGCGCTGGACGTCGGTACGCCGCATTGCCAGCGAATACGGGATGCGCATGAAGGTCACCATCGCGTAGTGCGGAACGAAGCGGCCGGGGTGGCGCGCCTGCAACGCGAGTTCGAGTTCGCGCTGCAGCAGGTAGTCGGCATCGTCGACCCGGTCGCGCATCTCCAGGTAGTTGTCGAGCGCCATGCGCTGGATCGCCGCGGCGTCGGGCCGGCGCTGCGCCTCGAATGCCGCGAATGCCCCGGCGGTGTCGTCATGCGCATCGAGCTGCTCGGCCAGCGCCACGCAGTCCTCGAACGCGCAGTTCATGCCCTGGCCGTGGAACGGCACCATCGCGTGCGCGGCATCGCCGAGCAGCACCGCGCGGCCGTCGAGATGCCAGCGGTCGAGGGTCAGCGTGGCCAACTGGCCGACCGGGTTGGCGGCCCAGTGCGCGCGGAAGTCCGGCATCAGCGCCAGCGCGCTGGGAAACTCGCGCGCGAAGAACGCCTGCGCCGCGTCGACGTCGGGTATCTGGTCGAACGCCGGGCCGCCGTCGGCGCCCGCGCGATGCGGCAGGAACAGCGTGACGGTGAATGTGCGCTCGTCGTTGGGCAGGGCGATGCACATGTAGTGGCCGCGCGGCCAGATGTGCAGTGCGTGGGGCTCGATACGGAAGCCGCCGTCGGCCGACGGCGGGATCTCCAGTTCCTTGTAGCCGTGGTCGAGCACGTCGACGCGCTCGCCGAGGGCGCGCACGCGCTGCATCGCCGCGCGCAGCGTCGACCCGGCACCGTCGGCGCCGATCAGCGCGGTGAACGGCACTTCGCGTGTGCGCCCGTCGCGCGGATTGCGGAACACCGTCCGCCGCGCATCGAAGTCCACTGCGTCCAGGCCCGCGTCGAAATGCAGCCGCGCCCCGGCCGCCTCGGCCAGGGCGAGCAGCACGATGTTGAGGTCGCCGCGATGCACCGACCAGATCACCTCGGCGTCGTCGCGGCCGTAGCGCTGCAGCCGCGGGTCGGCGTCGCCGGTGTGCACCATGCGCCCGCGCATCATGATCGCGTGCCGCATCACCGCGTCGTCGGCATCGGCGGCGCGCAGTGCGTGCCGCCCGCGTTCGGCCAGCGCCAGGTTGATCGAACGCCCGCCGCCGTAGCCGAGCAGTCGCGGATCGCCGCGCTTCTCGTACAGGTCCACCTCCCAGCCCCGGCGGCGCAGCAGGATGCCCAGCAGCGCGCCGGCCAGGCCGGCACCGACGATCGTCAGCCGGCGGGCGCTCACGGCGCGTTGCCGCCGACGAACGCCGATCCGTCGGGCGCCACGGCGTCGAAGCGTGTCGCGAGCGACCGCAGCGCGCCCCGGATGCTCGACAGCGCGTCGGCGAGCGGACGGCGTGCCAACCGGACCCGGATCCGGTGAAGCGGCGTCGCGTCGGGATCGTCGCTGGACAGCCGGGCCTCGCTGCGGATGTCCCAGGCGTACGCGTCGACGATGACCGCATCGCCCGCCAGCCAGCTGCGGTCGCCGAGGATCGCGGCGACCGGGACATCGCCGTCCCGCACCGGCAGCGCCAAGGCCTCGCGCCCCGCGGCCGGCGACGCGCGCAGGTGGTCGATCGCGACGCCGAGCGTGTCGATGTCGGGCGCTTGCAGTTCGATCGCGACCCCGCCGACTTCGGTATGGCGGTCGGCGACATGGATCTGGATCCGCCAGGATGGCGTGAGCGCCGAGACGTCGAAGCGATGCGCGCGCGCGGCCGGCCAGGCCTGCGCGAAGGCGTCGAACCACGCCTGCCAGCGGACGGGATCGGCGTCGAGCGCGAATGCGCTCCAGGACTGCGCCTCGAGCTGCATGCGCCGCGGGTCGGGGCCGACGCTGATCGCGCTGGCGAGGGACGCATCGGGCAGTGCGAGGCGCGGCAGCGCACGCCCGCCGCGGAACAGGCCCAGGCGGCGCGTCGGCAGGCGCATCGGCAGCCGGACCGTGGCCTCGACGCGGCAGTCGCGCAGCCCGATGTCGCCGTCGACGGCGGTCACGCCCGCGGCGGTGCCGTGCGGGTCGTGCAGGGGCCGCACGTGTTCGTCCTCGTCGAGCGTCCACGGCGCGACGCCCGTACTGCGGAGCTCTTGCGTGAGCGCGTCGCCCTCCGCGTCGGCCAGGCCGGCATCGGCACCGGGCGGGAAGCCCTCGCATGCCGTCATCGTGCGCCGCTCCACTGCGCCACTGCGCGCGCGAACCGCAGCAGGTCGGCGTGGGTGTTATACAGCGGGACCGGCGAGATCCGGATCACGTCGGGCTCGCGCCAGTCGCCGAGCACGCCGACGCCGGCGAGGTGTTCGAACAGCGCACGGCCGCGCTCGCGCCCGCCGCGCACGCGCAGCGACAGCTGGGCGCCGCGCCGGGCCGGGTCGGCGGGCGTGACGATGTCGAGCACGTCCGACAGGCCCGCGCCGATCAGCGCCTCCAGATAGCCGGTCAGGCGCTCGGACTTGGCACGCAGCGCCGGCATCCCGGCCTCGGTGAACAGGTCGAGCGAGGCGCGCAGCGGTGCCAGGCCGAGGATTGGCGGGTTGCTGAGCTGCCAGCCGTCGGCGCCGGGCGTCGGTTCGAAGCGCGGTCCCATCTGGAAGCGCGTCGCCGCATCGTGCCCCCACCAGCCGGCGAACCGGGGCCGGTCGGTGGTGGCGTGGCGCGCGTGCACGAAGGCGCCGGCGACCGCGCCCGGCCCGCTGTTGAGATACTTGTAGTGGCACCACACGGCGAAATCGGCGTCGCTGTCGTGCAGCCGCAGCGGCAGGTTGCCGGCGGCATGGGCGAGGTCGAAGCCGACCACCGCGCCGGCGCCGTGGGCCAGCCGCACGATCTCGGACAGGTCGAACGCCTCGCCGGTGCGGTACTGCACGCCCGGCCACAGCACCAGCGCCAGGCGGTGGCCGTGTGTGGCGATCGCCTCGGCGACGCGCTCGATGCCGAACAGGCCGTCGTCACCGGGTGCGACCTCGATCAGGTCGGTCGCCGGATCGAAGCCATGGAAACGGATCTGCGACTCGATCGCGTAGCGGTCGGACGGAAACGCGCCGGCCTCGATCAGGACCGCGGGCCGCGCCGCGGTGGGGCGGTAGAAGCTCACCATCATCAGGTGCAGGTTGGCGGTCAGCGAATTCATCGCGACCACTTCCGTCGGCTCCGCGCCCACGACCTCGGCCAGCTGGGCGCCCAGCAGCGCGTGGTAGGTCATCCACTGCGAGTTGCCGCGGAAATGGCCCTCGACGGCCTCCATGGCCCATTTGTCGAGCACGTCCTCGACGTGCGCGCGCGCCTGCCGCGGCTGCAGGCCGAGCGAGTTGCCGACGAAGTAGGCCTGCTCGACACCGTCGATGCGCGGCAGGTGGAAGCGCTCGCGGAAGCCGCGCAGCGGATCGGCTGCGTCGGCGGCAGCCGCGTGGTCGTCGGAGAACAGGGTCTGGGAGTCGGTCATCGGGAGAGGCCGTTCGGGTGTGGGAACGCGGACATGGGAAACGAGAAGGCCCGGCCGGTGGCGGCCGGTGCGCTCATGCGAAGCGGTTTGCCGTCAGGCCCAGCCAGTCGAGCGCGGTGCCGTGGTAGAGCCGGGCACGGGCCTCGTCGTCGAGCGCGAGTTGCTCGATGCCCGCGCCGGGCTCCTGCTCGCCGAGCGGGAAGGGGTAGTCGGTGCCGAGCATCACCCGATCGGCGCCGCAGGTGTCGAGCAGGTACTGCAGCGCTCGCCGGTCGGCGACCCAGGAGTCGAAATACAGCCGCTTGAGGTAGCCGCGCGGGTTGTGCGGATTGTCGGTGGCCACCAGGTCCGGGCGCATGTTGAAGCCGTGCTCGATCCGGCCGATCGTGTACGGGAAGCTGCCGCCGCCGTGCGCCATGCAGATCCGCAGCTTCGGCAGCCGTTCGAGCACGCCGCCGAAGACCAGGCAGCAGGCCGCACGCGCCTGTTCGGCCGGCATGCCGACCAGCCAGGGCAGCCAGTACTTGGGCATCGACTCGCTGCCCATCATGTCCCAGGGATGGACGAGGATCGCCGCGCCCAGGTCGGCCGCGGCCTCGAAGAACGGGAACAGCTCGGGGGCGTCGAGGTTCCAGTCGCCGACGTGGCTGCCGATCTGCACGCCCTGTAGGCCGAGCTGGTCGATGCAGCGTTCCAGTTCCTGGATCGCCAGCCGCGGCGACTGCAGCGGCACGGTGCCGATGCCGGCATAGTGCCGCGGATGGGCGGCGACCGTGGCGGCCATGTGGTCGTTGAGCGCCTGGTGCAGCTCCAGCGCGTGCGCCGGCTTGGCCCAGTAGCCGAACATCACCGGCACGGTGCTGATCACCTGGACCTGCACCCCGAAGCGCGCGTAGTCGTCGATGCGCTCGCGCGCGTCCCAGGTCCGCGACCAGATCTCGCGGAAGAACCGCCCGTCCTTGTAGATCCGGTGACGCCCGTCCGCGGTGTGATGGATGACCGGAAACCGCGCCTCGCCGTACTTGGCCGCCAGGTCCGGCCAGTCACGCGGCAGGTAATGGGCGTGGATGTCGATCTTCAGCATGGCCCGATTGTAGGCACTGTCGGCCAGAGGCACCCGCTGCGGCGCGGCAGGGCAGTCTCAGCCGGCCGTGGGGGCCGGTCCTTGCTCATAGCGCGCAGGCCGGGGGTTGAGATGCCCGCAGGCGCGGCAGGTGCGCAGGTCGATCGCGCCGTAGAAGCGGTCGAACACCGGCGGGAAGTCCTGCTCGATGTCGTCAAGCGTGAAGTAGTGCTCGAACAGCTTATGGTTGCAGCGCTCGCAGAACCACAGCAGGCCGTCGCGCTCGTGGGGCAGGCGCTTGCGCTCGATCACCAGCCCGACCGAGCCTGCGCTGCGCTGCGGCGAATGCGGCACCTTGGGCGGCAGCAGGAAGGTCTCGCCGGCGCGGATCGGGATGTCGCGCGGGCGGCCGTCCTCCTGGATGCGCAGCACCATCTCGCCCTCGAGCTGGAAGAACCACTCCGGGCCCTCGTCGTAGTGGTAGTCGGTGCGCGCGTTGGGCCCGCCGACGATCATCACGATGAAGTCGCCGTCGTGGATGCACTTGTTGCCGACCGGCGGCTTGAGCAAGTGGCGGTGTTCATCGATCCACGCGTGAAGGTTCAGCGGTCCCGGGATCATGGGCTTATTCCTTCATGGATGCAGGTGCGTCGGCGTCCGTGGTCCTCACCCACCATCGGCTCCGCCGATGGTCCCCCCCTCTCCCGCAGGGCGGGAGAGGGACGTGGGCTGGCGGCCAATGGCCGCTACACACTTCATTTCGATCGCGATCGGCGTCGGCAGCGCGTCGATGCCGAGCGTCGTGCGGCACGGCGCGGCCGTGGGGTCGGGGAAATACTCGGCCCAGACCGCATTGTAGGCGGCGAAGTCCGCCATGTCGGTCAGGTAGACGGTCACGTCGACCAGGTCGTCCCAGCGCGCGCCGCTGGCCTCGAGCACTGCGCGCACGTTGCCGAGCACGGCGCGGGTCTGCGCCGCGATGTCGTGCGCGACGACCTGGCCACCGGCGTCGAGCACGTTGCCCGGCACTGCGTCCGTCGCGGGATCGCGCGGACCGATGCCCGACAGGAACAGCAGGCCGCCGGCGCGGCGCGCATGGGGATAGCGCCCGACCGGGACGGGCGCGGATGCGGCGTGGACCGCGTCAGTCATCGCGTCCGCCGCGGGCGGCGACGGCCGCCACCTTGGCGACCGCGGCACGGTAGGCGGGCGTGATCTGCTCGGGTGCGGACACGTCCATCGACAGTTCGCGCACCCGCCCGTCGCCGAGCGCGTACACCCAGCCATGGACCGCCAGCGGTTGCCCGCGCGCCCAGGCATCGCGCACGACCGTGGTCTGGCAGACGTTGAGCGCCTGCTCGATCGCGTTGAGCTCGCACATCCGGGCGTGACGCTGGGTCTCGTCCTGGACCGATGCGAGCAGGTCCTCATGCTTGTAGGCGAGGTCGGAGACGTGGCGCAGCCAGTTGTCGACCAGGCCGACCCGCGTGCCGGTGAGGGCGGCATGCACGCCGCCGCAGCCGTAGTGGCCGACCAGCAGAATGTGCTCGACCTTGAGGACGTCGACGGCGAACTGGATCACCGACAGCGCATTGAGATCGCCGTGCGAGAGCACGTTGGCGACGTTGCGGTGCACGAAGACCTCGCCCGGGTCGAGCCCCAGGATCTGGTTGGCCGGCACCCGGGAGTCGGAGCAGCCGATCCACAGGTACTTCGGCGTCTGCTGCCGGGACAGCCGGTTGAAGAAGTCCGGGTCGTCGCGCGAAACGCTGTCGGCCCAGTCGCGGTTGCGTTGCAGGAGGTTGTCGAGTTCGCCCATCGCGGCATTATTCCAGAGACAGGCCGATGTTCTTCGCCTCGGTGAAGAATCGCATGGCCTCCAGTCCGCCCTCGCGGCCCAGCCCGGAGTCGCCGCTGCCGCCAAACGGGGTGCGCAGATCGCGCAGCAGCCAGCCGTTGATCCAGACCATGCCGGCGCGCAGCGCGGCCGCCATGCGGTGGGCGCGGGCCAGGTCGCGGGTCCACAGCGTGGCGGCCAGGCCGTAGCGGCCGGCATTGGCAAGCGCGAGTGCCTCAGCCTCGTCCTCGAAGGTCTGCAGCGTGACCACGGGCCCGAAGATCTCCTCGAGATTGGTCGCGCAGTCGGGCCCGAGGCCGTCGATGACCGTCGGCGCGACGAACCAGCCGGGCCGGTCGAGCGCATGGCCGCCGCACAGCACCCGCCCGCCCTCGTCGCGGGCGCGCTGCAGCGCGGCCAGCACCTTGTCGAAATGCGTCTGCGAGACCAGCGGCCCCATGCGCACGTCCGGGTCCATCGGGTCGCCGACGCGCAGCGCCGCGGCCTCGGCGACGAAGCGCTCGGTGAACTGCACCGCGATGCGCCGCTCGACCAGGATCCGCGATCCGCACAGGCAGATCTGGCCGCTGTTCTGGAATGCCGAGCGCACCAGCGTCCCGAGCCGGTCCTCCCAGTCGCTGTCGGCGAACACCAGCGTCGCGTTCTTGCCGCCGAGCTCCAGCGACGCCCGCTTCAGCAGGCCGCCGGCGAGCGCGCCGATCCGCCGTCCGACCGCGGTGCTGCCGGTGAACGACACCGCGCGCACGCGCGGGTCGGCGACCAGCGGCTCGCCGACTTCCGGCCCGCTGCCGTGGACGACGTTGAGCACGCCCGGCGGCAGGCCGGCCTCGGCCGACAGCGCGGCCAGCTGCGCGGCGGTGGCCGGGGTGATCTCGGAGGGCTTGGCGACGACCGCGTTGCCGGCCGCCAGGGCCGGCGCGATCTTCCAGGTGAACAGGTACAGCGGCAGGTTCCACGGCGAGATCGTCGCGACCGTGCCCAGCGGCTGGCGCAGGGTGTAGTGCAGGCCGGCCTCGCCGTGGTGCGATTCGCTGGCGAACTGGGTCGCGGCGTGCGCGAAGAAGCGCAGGTTGGCGACCGCACGCGGGATCTCGACGTCGCGCGCCAGCGCGAACGGCTTGCCACCATCCAGGGACTCGGCGTGGGCGAAGTCGTCGCTGCGGGCCTCGAGCAGCGTCGCCAGCCGTTCGAGCATCGCCGAGCGCGCGCTGTTGGGCAGCGCCGCCCAGCCGGGGGCGGCGCGCGTGGCCGCCTGCAGCGCGAGATCGACGTCGGTCGCGTCGCCGGCGGCGACCTCGGCGTATACCCGGCCGGTGGCGGGCGCGTGCACCGGCAGCCAGCGGTCCGTTGCCGGCTCCCGCGCCGCGCCGTCGATCCAGTGGGTCAGCCGCTGCATGGCGCCAGCTTACCCGAGGCGGGGGCGCTCTTCGCCTCAGCGTCCGTAGGCGCGCGCTTGTGCTTGCATCCCTTTTTCGGGGACGTGCGATGGCTTTCGCGGGTGAGGCCATCGCGCGCGAGCGCGCTCCTACAGGCGTTCGGTCAATGCTGGCAGCCGGGGCACCAGTACAGCCTGCGGCCCGCGAGCCGGGTCTCGACGATCGTGCCATCGCCGCGCGGGCAGGGATCGCCCTTGCGCTCGAATACCGCGAAGCCGAAGGTCGCACGGGTCCGCGCCAGGTAGTCCTTGCCCGGCGGCAGCGCGTCGCCGTGCTTGGCGCGATAGGCGCGCCGCGGCACGTCGAGCAGCGCGTTCGCCAGCCGGCGCCGCTCCCCGACCGTCAGGTCCTGCAGGATGCGATGCGGCGACAGCCGCGCCTGGAACAGCACCTCCGAGCGCAGATAGTTGCCCATTCCGGCGGCGAAATCCTGCGCGAGCAGCAGCGCGGCCAGGCTACGCCGACCGAAGCGCGGCGTGCGCATGTGCGCCAGCAGCGCCTTCGCGTCGACGGCCGGATCTAGCACGTCGGGCCCCAGCTTGGCGAGGTAGGGCTGGTCGCCGAGGTCGTCGGTCCGCCACAGCGAAATCGAGGGCGCGGCATAGAGCGCGGCGACGCCGCGCGCCGTGGCCAGCAGCACACGCGGTCGGGTCTCGCCGGGCAGGGCCTCGGGCACGTCGGCGAACCGCCAGAAGCCGAACAGGTGGCTATGCGTGTACAGCGTCCAGCCGCCGTCGACGGCGGTCAGCAGCGCCTTGCCGCGGGCCTCGACCGCCAGCACGCGATGGCCTTCGAGCAGGCCGCGCCGGCGCTGCAGCGCCGGATCGACGAAGCGCACCCGCGTCAGCGTCTCGTCGGCGAGCAGCAGCGACAGGCGATCGGCGAGGGCGTGGGTCTCGGGACCTTCGGGCATGGGCGCATCGGACCAGCCCGGGCGTCGCGGCCTCGTGACCGACGGTGCGCGTCGCTGCGACGCGCGCGGCCCGGCCATCGCTGCCTCAGATCGAGGCCATGCGCCCGCCGTCGACCGGCAGGCTCGTCCCGTTGACGTAGGCGGCCGCCGGCGCGCACAGGAACGCGATCACGCCGGCGGTCTCCTCCGGCTCGGCGAAACGGCCGGCGGGCACCGAGGCCTGCATCGTCGCGACGACCGTCTCCTCGGACTGGCCGCTGCGGGCGACGCGATCGGCGACGACCTGCGTGATGCGGCGCGTGCGCGTGTAGCCGGGCAGCACGTTGTTGACGGTGATGCCGTCGGCGGCCAGCTCGCGCGAAAGGGTCTTGGCCCAGCCGGCGACCGCGCCGCGCACGGTGTTCGATACGCCCAGGCCGGCGATCGGTTCGCGGACCGAGGTCGAGACGACGTTGACGATCCGGCCCCAGCCGGCGGCGCGCATGCCCGGCAGCAGCGCCTGGACCAGGATCTGCCCGGCGAGCAGGTGCCGCCGGAACGCGTCGAGGTAGGCATCGGCCGTCGCGGTGTGGGCGGGGCCACCGGGTGGGCCACCGCTGTTATTGACCAGGACCTGCGCGGGGAACGTCGCGACGTGGGCCTCGATGCGGGCCTGCAGCGTCGCGGTGTCGTCCATGTCGGCGGCGAGCGCGTGGTGCGACTGGCCCGCGGGCGCCGGCAACGCGTCGCGCACGGCCTGCAGCACGTCGGCGCGCCGGGCGAGCACCGTGACGCTGGCGCCCAGCAGCGCAAGCTCGTGCGCGGTCGCGCGGCCGATGCCCTCCGAGGCGCCGCAGACGAGCGCGTGGCGTCCGGTGAGGTCGAGGTCCATGTCAGGCGCGCGCACCCAGCGACTGCACCATGCGGTCGCGCAGCCTGGCGTCGTCCTGGGCCTGCGGCGGGGCGATCTCGCCGGGCGCGAAGCCGCGCTCGAGCGCGTCCTCCGCGTCCAGGCCGTCCCAGGCGACGAACTCGGCGTCGAGCAGCATCGAGCGCGCGGTGTCCTCGCTGTCGTAGGGCAGGGTGTTGCCGTCGCTGTCGAACACTTCGGCGGTCCCGGCCTCGAGCACGCGCAGGCGCGCCCAGATCACGGTCCGCCCGATCGTCGCCAGCCACCATTCGTCGCGGGTCATCGAACAGGTCCTTCCAGGGTCAGGGAGCGATCGACCACAGCCACAGCACGGCGCACGCGGTCAGCGCGCCGAGGATCACGATCAGCGCGATCCGCGCCGGTGTGGCCAGGCCGGTGAACTGGCGGTCGGGCACTTCGTAGTAGCCGCCGGCCAGCAGCCAGCGCAGCGCGGCCGGCTGCAGGAACGCGCCTTCGGCGAATCGCGCCCGCACCGCCGGATGCCGGTCGCGCAGGTGCACCAGCGACAGCGGCCAGAAGATCACGAACGCGGTCGCCCCGCCGATCGCGACGCCGAAGAAGCACAGGGCGAGGAAGAGGATCAATATTCCGCCTGTCCCGGCGCGCGGGGGTAGGGGATCGCGTCGCGGATGTTGGACAGGCCGCAGACATAGACGATCAGGCGCTCGAAGCCCAGGCCGAAGCCGGCGTGGGGCACGGTGCCGTAGCGGCGGAAGTCGCGGTACCAGCCGTAGTGCTCGCGGTCGAGCCCGAACTGGTCCATGCGCGCATCGAGCACGTCGAGGCGTTCCTCGCGCTGCGCGCCGCCGATGATCTCGCCGATGCCCGGCGCCAGCACGTCCATCGCGGCGACCGTCCTGCCGTCGTCGTTGAGGCGCATGTAGAACGCCTTGATGTGCTCGGGATAGTTGGTCACCACCACCGGGCGGCCGACGTGCTGTTCGGTGAGCCAGCGCTCGTGCTCGGTCTGCAGGTCCAGGCCCCATTCGACCGGGAATTCGAACTTCTGGCCCGACTGGCGCAGCAGTTCGACCGCATCGGTGTACTCGATGCGCTCGAACGGGGCGTTGACGAACTTCTCCAGGCGCGTGATCGCGTCCTTCTGCACGCGCTCGGCGATGAAGGCCATGTCGTCGCTGCGCTCGTCGAGCACCGCACGGAACAGAAACTTCAGGAAGTCCTCGGCCACGCGCGCGTCCTCGGCGAGATCGGCGAACGCGATCTCCGGCTCGATCATCCAGAACTCGGCCAGGTGGCGCGTGGTGTGGCTGTTCTCGGCGCGGAACGTCGGGCCGAACGTGTAGACCTTGCTCATCGCCAGGCAGAACGCCTCGACGTTGAGCTGGCCCGACACTGTCAGGAACGCCTCCTTGCCGAAGAAGTCGCGCGAGAAATCGACCCTGCCCTCGCGCAGCGGCAGGTTCGCCAGGTCCAGCGTCGAGATGCGGAACATCTGGCCCGCGCCCTCGGCATCGGACGTGGTCACGATCGGGGTGTTGATCCAGTAGTAGCCGTTCTGGTGGAAGTAGCGGTGCGCGGCCTGCGCCAGGCAGTGGCGGATGCGCGTGACCGCGCCGAACAGGTTGGTGCGCGGGCGCAGGTGCGCGACCTCGCGCAGGAACTCCAGCGAGTGCGCCTTGGGCTGGATCGGGTAGGTCTCCGGATCCTCGACCCAGCCCACGACCTCGATCTCGCGCGCCTGGATCTCGAAGCTCTGTCCCTGTCCCTGCGAGCGGACCAGCGTGCCGGTGGCGATCACCGAGCAGCCGGCGGTCAGCCGCTTGATCTCGGACTCGTAGTTGGCCAGCGCCTGCGGCGCCACGACCTGGATCGGCGCGAAGCACGAGCCGTCGCTGACGTTGACGAAGCTCAGGCCCGCCTTGGAATCGCGGCGGGTGCGGACCCAGCCACGGACGGTGACGTCGCCGCCCTCGGGAAGATGGCCGGCGAGGGCCTGTTGGACGCTGGTCGTGGTCATGCCTTGAATCCCGGGAATCCGCACCGATGAATGGCTGCACAGTCTACCGTGCCGCCGCAGCGCCGCGGATGCCCGCTCAGCTGCCGCTGCCGACCGCAGGAGTACACTCGTCCCATGGCCATCGCACTCGCTCCCGCCGCCCTCGAACGGGCCCGCCGTTTCCTCGCCGCCAGCCCCGGTGCGCTGGGCCTGCGCTTCGGGGTGGCCAGGACCGGCTGCTCGGGCTGGGGCTACGTCGTCGACCTGGCGCACGAGGAGAAGCCCGGGGACGCGGTGTCCGAGCAGGACGGCGTGCGGATCTACGTCGACGCGCAGAGCCAGCCGATGGTCGACGGGACCGAGATCGACTTCGCGCAGAAGGGGCTGAACCAGGAGTTCGTGTTCCGCAACCCGAACGCGGCCGCCGAGTGCGGTTGCGGCGAGAGCTTCACGACCGATCCCGGCAAGGCCTGACGGGCGGCGGCGGCCTCGGCTGCCTGGACGGACCTGCCTATGCGGCGGCGTCGGGGGCGTTGCGGCGGAACTCGCTGCGCAGCACGAAGCCGATCGCAAGCAGCGTCAGCAGCGCCATGCCGAACCAGGTCAGCGCGTAGCTGAGGTGGTTGTCGCGGAACCGCACGATCGTCAGGCCCGGCACCGGCCAGTTGGCGCCGTCGATCGAGGTCTGCGCATCGACGAAGAACGGCGCCACGGGCGTCGGCACGTGCCGCGCCGCAGTCATCTCCGCCGGCACGCGGGCATACCAGCGATCCTCGGCGGGCACGTTCGCGCGGACGAACAGGCCCGCGCGGTCCGGCTGACGCAGCAGGCCGGTCACCTCGACGACGTCCGAATCGTCCACGCGGGCGCGGCTGTCGCGCCTGCGATGGGCATTGTCGACGTAGCCGCGGTTGATCCATACCGTGCCGCCGGCGGTCGCCATCGGCGTCATGATCCAGTAGCCAGGCCCGCGCTCGGTCGAGGCGTAGACCGCGACCTCCTGGTCGTGCAGCAGCCGTCCGCGCGCGGTCACGCGGCGGTACTCCGTCTCCGCCGTGTCCAGGCCGGTCCAGTGGGCGGCGTCCGGCAGCGGCACGGGCGCGGCGTGGATCCGGGCGTCGACGCGGGCGATCAGGTCGCGTTTCCAGCCGAGCCGCTCGACCTGCCACAGGCCCAGCGCGACGAAGCCGGCAGTCGCCGCGACCAGGAAAACCAGCAACGCCCAGCGTCGGGCCGGGCGTTGCGGGGCGCGTTGCGCAGTCATGACGAAGCGTCGTGCGTGGTCAGGGCGCGACGCGCATCTGCTCGGGCGACATCGGCATCATGTTGGTGTTGAGGTGGTACATGACCCACAGCGAGCCGACCAGGGCGATGACGATGATGATGCCGGTGAACAGCAGCGACATCAGCAGCCAGCCGCCCTCCGATTTCCGGTTCATGTGCAGGAAGTAGATCATGTGCACGACGATCTGGATCGCACCGAACACCATGATCAGCGCGACCGTCCACACGCGGCTCTCGATCACGTCGCCCATGACCAGCCAGAACGGGATGACGGTGAGGATCACCGACAGCACGAAGCCGATCACGTAGTCGCGCATGCTGCCGTGGCTGTGCGCATCGTGCGCCGGCTCGTGGCCGGCCTGGTGCGCCGTGTTGTTGACGTTGCTGCTCATCCCACGACTCCCATCAGATACACGTACGAGAACACGCCGATCCAGATCACGTCGAGGAAGTGCCAGAACATCGACAGGCACATCAGGCGACGGCGGTTGGCCTCGATCAGGCCGTGCTTGCGCAGCTGGAACACCAGCGTCACCAGCCAGATAAGGCCGAAGGTCACGTGCAGGCCGTGCGTGCCGACCAGCGTGAAGAACGACGACAGGAACGCGCTGCGCTGCGGCGTCGCGCCCAGGTGCGCCAGGTGCTGGAACTCGTAGAGCTCGATGCCGAGGAACGCCAGACCGAACAGCCCGGTCACCAGCAGCCAGCCGATCGTGCCGCCCACCTTGTTGCGGTACGAGTTCAGCATCGCGAACCCGTAGGTGATCGACGAGAACAGCAGCATGAACGTCGCGACGAGGATCAGCTTCAGGTCGAACAGGTCGGCCGGCGACGGGCCGGCCGCGTAGTTGCGACCGAGCACGGCGTAGATGGCGAACAGGATCGCGAAGATGAGGCAGTCGCTCATCAGGTAGATCCAGAAGCCGAGGTTGGTGCCGGTTTCGGGGTGGTGCCCATGCCCGTCGTCGGCATGGGGATCCTCGATCACGTGGTAGACGCGGGCGGTGTCGCCGGAAGTGGGTTGGATGCTGTGTGCCATGTCAGAGCGCCTGCTGCGCGAGATCGCGCGTGCGTTGTTCCTCGGTGTCGATCACGTCCTGGGCGGGGATGTGGTAGTCGCGGTCGTAGTTGAAGGTGTGGGCGATCGCCGCGACGATCAGTGCCACGAACGACACGCCCGCCAGCCACCAGATGTGCCAGATCAGGCCGAAGGCCAGGGCGACGCTGATTGCCGACAGCACGACACCGGCACCGGTGTTCCGGGGCATGTGGATCGGCACGAAGCCGGCCAGCGGGCGCTTGTAGCCATGGCGCTTCATGTCGGCCCACGCGTCGATCTCGTGGACCACCGGGGTGAAGGCGAAGTTGTAGGCCGGCGGCGGCGACGAGGTCGACCACTCCAGCGTGCGGCCGTCCCACGGGTCGCCGGTGACGTCGCGCAGCGCGTTGCGCTTCCGCACGGCCTGGACGATCGACATGATGAACGCGCCGATGCCCGCCGCGACCAGCGCCGCGCCGATCGCCGCGACCACGAAGAACAGGTGCAGCGAGGTGTCCTCGAACTGGCTCAGGCGGCGGGTCACGCCCATCAGGCCCATGATGTAGAGCGGGGTGAACGCGACCCAGAAGCCGGTCAGCCAGCACCAGAACGACACCTTGCCCCAGAACTCGTCGAGCTTGAAGCCGAACGCCTTCGGGAACCAGTACACCATGCCGGCGAACAGGCCGAAGACCACGCCGCCGATGATGGTGTTATGGAAGTGGGCGATCAGGAACAGGCTGTTGTGCAGCACGAAGTCGGCCGGCGGCACGGCGAGCAGCACGCCGGTCATGCCACCGATGACGAAGGTGAACATGAAGCCGATCGTCCACAGCATCGGGACGTCGAAGCGGATGCGTCCCTTGTACATCGTGAACAGCCAGTTGAAGATCTTCGCGCCCGTCGGGATCGAGATGATCATCGTGGTGATGCCGAAGAACGCGTTGACGCTCGCGCCCGAGCCCATCGTGAAGAAGTGGTGCAGCCACACCAGGTACGACAGGATCGTGATCACCGCGGTCGCGTAGACCATCGAGGTGTAGCCGAACAGCCGCTTGCCGCAGTACGTGGCCACGACCTCGGAGAAGATGCCGAACGCCGGCAGCACCAGGATGTAGACCTCCGGGTGGCCCCAGATCCAGATCAGGTTCACGTACATCATCGGGCTGCCGCCCAGGTCGTTCGTGAAGAAGTTGGTGCCGACGTAGCGGTCCATCGTCAGCAGCGCCAGCGTCGCGGTGAGGATCGGGAACGTCGCGACGATCAGGATGTTGGTGCACAGCGAGGTCCAGGTGAAGATCGGCATGCGCATGTACTTCATGCCCGGCGCACGCATCTTGACGATCGTCACGATCAGGTTGATGCCCGACAGTGTCGTGCCGACGCCGGCCACCTGGAGTCCCCACAGGTAGTAGTCCATGCCGACGCCCGGACTGTAGTCGGCACCCGACAGCGGCGGGTAGGCGAGCCAGCCGGTCCGCGCGAACTCGCCGACGAACAGCGACAGCATGATCAGCACCGCACCGGCGGTGGTCATCCAGAAACTGAAGTTGTTGAGGAACGGGAACGAGACGTCGCGCGCGCCGATCTGCAGCGGCACGATGTAGTTCATCAGGCCGGTCACCAGCGGCATCGCGACGAAGAAGATCATGATCACGCCGTGCGCGGTGAAGATCTGGTCGTAGTGGTGCGGCGGCAGGAAGCCCTCGCCGCCGCCCGACGCCAGCGCCTGGTGGGCGCGCATCAGCAGCGCGTCAGAGAAGCCGCGCAGCAGCATCACCAGCGCCAGGATGCAGTACATGATCCCGATCTTCTTGTGGTCGATGCTGGTGAACCACTCCTTCCACAGGTAGCCCCAGAGGCGGTACCGGGTGACGAGCACGAGCAGCGCGATGCCGCCGATCACGGTGCCGATGAAGGTCACCGCAAGGATCGGGTCGTGGAGGAAGGCCAGGGACTCGAGCGAAAGACGCCCGAGCCATGGTGAATTGAGCTGGTCCTGGGGTGCGGACATGGGGTTCCTGCCTAGTACTGGATTCTGTGATGCGATCCGGGATCAGCGGCCCGAGGGGCCGCTGTCATCGTCCGGCTTGCCGGGTGCGCCTTCCTGGCGGGGCGCCTGCCCCGGCGGGATCGGCTGCACGCCCTTGTCGTCGCCGCCCTCGCTCGACGGCGCGGGCTGCGGCGTGGGCTCCTCGGGCGAGACGGCCCGCGGCTGGTGGCCCTGCGGCTCGTCGCCGCGCGCCTCGCGGCCGGCCTCGGGGAACGTCGCGCCGGGCGCGGCGACCGGGTCGTCGGCATGGCGGTTGTCGTAGCGCAGCCGGGCGTAGTTGGCATGGCTGTCGACGCCGCCACCGCCGGAGCGGTCGATGTGCGCCATCTCGTGCATGCACATCGAGCCCGGGGCCACGCACATGTTCAGGATGGCCTCGTAGAGCGCCGGGTCGACGTCGCCGAAGTAGCGCACCGGCTCGCGCTCGGACGGCTTCTCGAGCACCAGATACTCCTCGCGGCCCAGCGGCGTCCGGTCGGCCTGCACCTTGCGCACCCACGCATCGAACCCGTCCTGGCTCATGCCGTGGAAGTCGAAATGCATGTGCGAGAAGCCGTCGCCGCTGTAGTTGCCCGAGAAGCCCTTGTAGACGCCCTCGGCGTTGATCACCGCGTTGAGCTTGGTCTCCATGCCGGTCATCGCGTAGATCTGGCCGGCCAGCGCCGGGATGAAGAACGAGTTCATCATCGACGAGGAGGTGATCTTGAACTCGATCGGCACGTTCACCGGCGCGGCCAGTTCGTTGACCGTCGCGATGCCCTGCTCGGGATAGAGGAACAGCCACTTCCAGTCCAGCGCCACGACCTCGACCACCAGCGGCTCGACGCCCTCGGCGACCGGCGTGTTCGCGTCGATCCGGTCGAGCGGGCGGTAGGGATCGAGCTTGTGCGTGGTGATCCAGGTCACCGTGCCCAGCACCAGGATGATCGCCAGCGGGGCCGACCAGATCACCAGTTCCAGGCGGGTGGAGTGGTGCCAGTCCGGCGCGTACTCGGCGTCCTTGTTCGACGCCCGGTACTTCCACGCGAAGAAGAACGTCAGGAAGATCACCGGGACGATGATCAGCAGCATCAGCACCGTCGACAGCAGGATCAGGTCGCGCTGCTGGACGGCGATGTCGCCGGACGGCCGCATGACGACCCAGTCGCAGCCGGACAGCAGCAGGACGGTCCCGAGCAGGACCGAGAATCGAAGGAAGGATTTCATTGGCGGGAGATGGACAACGGAAAAGGGAAAACGGCTTGACGGAGACGCCACGTCGCGGCGGCTAGCGTTGAATCAGGGCAGGGCGCCGGCGCGTGCTGCTGCGCACCTTGCCTGGTGGGCCCGTTTGGGGTTCACAATGCGGTGCATTATCCCCCATAACGACCGGAGAGAGCGCGCAGATGAGCGGAACCGCACAGCAAGCCACCACCGGGCTGGACGACGCGCCAGAAACCGACGACCTGGAGATCTCGCCCGGCAAGATCGCGTTCCCGGTCGTGATGGGGCGCACGTCGGAGTTCTTCGACTTCTTCGTCTACGGCATCGCGTCGGTGCTGGTGTTCCCGTACCTGTTCTTCCCCGACAGCGATCCGGTGCAGGCCACGCTCAAGTCGTTCGCGATCTTCTCGCTGGCGTTCGTCGCCCGGCCGATCGGCTCGGCGGTGTTCATGGCCATCGACCGCAACTTCAGCCGTGCGACCAAGCTGATCGTGGCGCTGTTCCTGCTGTGCGGCTCGACGATGGCCATCGCGTTCCTGCCCAGCTACGCCCAGGTCGGCATGCTGGCGCCGGTGCTGCTGGCGGTGTTCCGCTTCGGCCAAGGCCTGGGCTGGGGTGGCGCCTGGGACGGGCTGCCGTCGCTGCTGTCGCTCAGCGCGCCGCGCGAGCGCCGCGGCTGGTACGCGATGGTGCCGCAGCTGGGCGCGACGTTCGGCTTCATGCTCGCCGGCGGCATGTTCCTGGTGTTCACCCGGTTCCTGAGCCAGGAGGACTTCATGGCCTGGGGCTGGCGCTTCCCGTTCTTCGTGGCGCTGGCGCTGAACGTGGTCGCGCTGTTCGCGCGGCTGCGCCTGGTGATCACGCCCGAGTTCGTGCAGTTGTTCAAGCAGCAGGAGCTGCAGCCGCGCCCGATCATCGAGACCGTGCGCACCCATCCGCGCCAGGTGCTGCTCGGTGCGCTGATCCCGCTGGCCAGCTACGCGATGTTCCACCTGGTCACGATCTTCCCGTTGAGCTGGGCAACGCTCTACACCGACCACGACCCGGGCGACTTCCTGGAGAGCCTGCTGCTGGGCGCGATCGTGGGCGGCGTCGGCATCGTGCTGTCGGGCGTGCTGGCCGACCGGGTCGGCCGCCGCGGCCAGTTGGCGATCGCCGCGGTGCTGATCGCGATCTTCAGCTTCTTCGCGTCCGGCCTGCTCGGCGACGACACGACCGCCGGCCGCACGACCTACGTGGTGCTCGGGTTCGCGCTGCTGGGCCTGTCGCTGGGCCAGGCGAGCAACGCGATCGCTTCGCGCTTCGAGAGCATCTACCGCTACACCGGCGCCGCGGTGACGTCCGACATCGCGTGGCTGCTGGGCGCGGGTTTCGCCCCGCTGGTCGCGCTGGGCGTCTGCAGTCGTTTCGGGCTGGAGTACGTGGGCTACTACCTGCTCTCGGGCGCGGTGGTCACGCTGGCCGCCCTGGGCTTCAGCCGCACGCTCGAAACCGTGCGCTGACCGCCACGCGTCGCGCGCCCCCTGGGGCGCGCGGTCGCTTTGGCGATGGTGGGCGGTCTGCACGATGCGGTCGTCCAGGCCCGGGACATCCGGGCACGAGGGGGCGGGGGAGGGCCTGCGAGCCGGCTCGGGCGCGCCCCCGGGGGGGGCGCTCCGTTGTCGCGGTGGCCGGATCCCCATTTCACCATGCCTGTACCCGTCGGGGCTGCGACCGAGTGTCGCACCTGCGCACCCGGCGACCCGCATTCCGGTGCCTCGCTTGCCCGGCCGCGCCGGATCTGTGACAATCGCCGGCTCCCTGCGCCAGACGCCGGGAGACCCTTGCTCCACCGCACTTCGCGGGGGGCTATCCGGACCGCCGCCGACCGGCGCGGTCGATATCCGAAAGGAAACCACAATGCGTCATTACGAAGTCGTGTTCCTGGTCCATCCGGACCAGAGCGAGCAGGTGCCCGCGATGATCGAGCGTTACAAGTCGATGATCGAAGGTGCCGAAGGCACCATCCACCGTCTCGAGGACTGGGGCCGCCGCCAGCTGGCCTACCCGATCAACAACCTGGTCAAGGCCCACTACGTGCTGTTCAACATCGAGGTCGGCCAGGCCGGTCTCGACGAGCTCGTCGAGGCGTTCCGCTTCAACGATGCCGTGCTGCGCCACCTGGTGATCCGCCGCGACGAGGCCGATACCGAGCAGTCGCTGATCATGAAGAACAAGGACGACAAGGGCGACAAGCCCGAGCGTGGCGAGCGTCGTCGCCGTGACGACGAGGGCGAGTCCACCGGCGGCGACGCCGAGGGCGAGAAGTCCGACAAGTCCGACACCAACGCCGAAGCCGCCTGAGGAGCACGTCCATGTCCAAGTTCTTCCGCCGCCGCAAGTTCTGCAAGTTCACCGCCGAGGGCGTCAAGGAGATCGACTACAAGGATCTCAACACCCTGCGCCAGAACCTGACCGAGAACGGCAAGATCGTCCCGAGCCGCATCACGGGCACCAAGTCGCGCTACCAGCGGCAGCTGGCCACCGCCGTCAAGCGCGCGCGCTACCTGGCCCTGATCCCGTACACCGACAACCACAACGTGTGAGGCCGGCGGGTCCCTCCGCCGAAGCCCGGCCTTCCATGGCCGGACTTTACCAAAGCGGATGGCGATACCGTTCTGCATCATCATTCCGTCCGGTTCGGACAGCAATCGTTGCGGCGCCTTGGGCGCCGCTAACGAATACGGAGCAATTCCATGCAGCTGATTCTTCTCCAGAAGGTCACCAACCTCGGCAACCTTGGCGACAAGGTCAACGTCAAGCCGGGCTACGGCCGCAACTACCTCGTGCCCCAGGGCAAGGCTGTGCCGGCGACCGAGGCCAACCTGGCCGAGTTCGAGACCCGCCGCGCCGAGTACGAGGCCAAGGCCAAGGCCCAGCTCGACGAGGCGCAGTCGCGCCTGACCCAGCTTGAGGGCGCCAGCGTGACCGTCTACGCGAATGCGTCGACCGAAGGCAAGCTCTACGGTTCGGTCGGCCCGCGCGAGATCGCCGAGGCGCTGACCAAGGCCGTCGCCCCGGTCGAGAAGTCGGAGGTCGTGCTCGGCGAGGGCGCGTTCCGCAACACCGGCGAGTACGAGGTGGTGGTCCATCTGCACGCCGACGCCGAGACCACGGTCAAGGTGATCATCGAAGGCGAGGTCGCCTGATCCATCGGATCGGGTGGTCCTGGACGGGCGCCGCAAGGCGCCCGTTTTCGTTTGGGCTGTCTGTTGGTTCGGCGCCTTGTCGTTATCTTGACGGCCTGACGGCGGGCTTCGGTTGGGGTGGCCTGCCGGTCAGTAGCCGCTTGTCCCTCGGTCAGGGCATCCTGCCCTGACTCGGGCGCGCACCATCCATGGCGCGCTTGGCGCGGCCACTGCCCGCCAGTCCACCGCTCGCGGATGTCATGCTCGCGATTTCCATTGGGTCCTAGGAATGGAGTCCGGATCAACAAGCCACGGTGCACGCTGTTGCCGCAGAGACAGCCGCGTCGCAGGCAGCGAGACCATCCCGAGCAAGCGTGATGTTTCGGTGCGCTGAAATCTTATCCACAGGTTATGGGGTCGCGTGTCCACAGGCCCGCGATCTAGCATGCCACTCGCCGTAGTCCGTTCTTTCCGAAGTCGACCGCCATGTCCGCACGTCCCGAGTACCGCAATGACCACCGTGCCGATGCGCGCGTCGAACAGCTGCGCATTCCGCCGCAGTCGGTCGAGGCCGAGCAGGCCGTGCTCGGCGGCCTCATGCTGGTGCCCGATGCCTACGACCGGATCGCCGACCTGCTGGTGTCCGAGGATTTCTACCGGCGCGATCACCAGAAGATCTACGCCGCGATCCAGGAACTGGCCGAGAAGAACAAGCCGTTCGATGCGGTGACGCTGGGCGAGTGGTTCGAGTCCAATGGACTGTCGGAGCTGGTCGCCGGTGGCGCGTACCTGGGTGAGCTGGCGAGCACGACGCCGTCGGCGGCGAACATCCGCGCCTATGCCGAGATCGTGCGCGACAAGGCGATCCTGCGTCAGCTGATCGACGTCGGTACCGAGATCGTCAACGACGGCTTCCAGCCCGAGGGGCGCGACAGCAGCGAGATCCTGGCCAAGGCCGAGCAGCAGGTCTTCAAGATCGCCGAGGCCGGCGCGCAGGGGCGCAGCGACTTCACCGCGATCAACAAGGCGATGGCCGACGCCTTCGACGTGCTGCAGACCCGTTACAACAACGGCGGCGGGGTGACCGGGCTGCCGACCGGCTATACCGAATTCGACGAGATGACCGCCGGCCTGCAGCCGACCGACCTGATCATCCTGGCCGCGCGCCCGGCGATGGGCAAGACCACCTTCGCGCTCAACATCGCCGAATACGCGGCGATCAAGACCAAGAAGGCGGTCGGCGTGTTCTCGATGGAAATGTCGGCCAGCCAGCTCGCGCTGCGCCTGATCTCGTCCAACGGCCGCGTCAACGCGACCCGGTTGCGCACCGGCCAGCTCGAGGACGAGGACTGGAGCCGGGTGAGCAGCGCGATCCGCATGCTCAAGGAGACCAAGATCTTCATCGACGACACGCCGGGCCTGGGCCCGGACGTGCTGCGCGCCAAGTGCCGTCGACTCAAGCGCGAGCACGACCTGGGCCTAGTGGTGATCGACTACCTGCAGCTGATGTCGGTGCCGGGCAACAGCGAGAACCGTGCGACCGAGATCTCGGAGATCTCGCGGTCGCTCAAGGGCCTAGCCAAGGAACTCAACGTGCCGGTGATCGCGCTCTCCCAGCTCAACCGCTCGCTGGAGACGCGCGCCGACAAGCGGCCGGTGATGGCCGACCTGCGCGAATCCGGCGCGATCGAGCAGGACGCCGACATCATCATCTTCATCTACCGTGACGACTACTACAACAAGGAAACCTCGCCGGACAAGGGACTGGCCGAGATCATCATCGGCAAGCAGCGAAGCGGCCCGACGGGCTCGGTGAAGCTGAAGTTCTTCGGCGAGTACACGCGCTTCGACAACCTCTCGCACGATTCCATCGGAAGCTTCGAGTAGCCCGCATTTGCGACGCGCCCCGGAAGCGCCGCATCGCAGGAATGGCGTCGCGACGGCCGGTGACCGTTGTGTCGACCCGAATCGGCGGTCGTCGCGTTGATCGGAACCGTAGGCGCGCGTTTGCGCGCGAACGCATCCGCCGGAGGGCGCATCGCGCCCAAGGGCGCTCCTACGGGCGGGCGGGGCTAGTGTGTCGCCGGGTGGGGGCAGGTGCCTCGACCCGCGCGGTCGTCAACCGTAGGCGCGCGCTCGCGCGCGATTGGCGTTCGCAGGATGGCCCATCGCGCCCAAGGGCGCTCCTACGGGTGGGCGGGGCCTGCGTGTCGTCGGGTGGGAGCAGGCGCATCGACCCGCGCGGTCGTCAACCGTAGGAGCGCGCTCGCGCGCGAGGGCGTTCGCGGGACGGCCCTCGCGCCCAGAGGCGCGGCGACGTATCAGGGCAGGATCTCCAGCCGGATGCGTCCGATGTGGAGGTCGGTACTCGTCGCGCCGATCGCCACCGGTTCGGGGCTCCGGGTTCGGAACCGCGGGGTCCCGTCGGGCATCGCCACCATGACCTCGACACCATAACGGTCGCCTTCGCGCAGACGCGCGCGCGGCACCTCGAGTTCGAACTCGTAGGGCCCCGCACCGACGGTCGTGCTGCGTTCGGCGAGCACGCGCGCGTCGCCGGTGCGGGCCGGATCGACCAGGCGGGCGTCCAGCCGCGAGCCGGCGGGCATCAGGATCTTCTCGAAGTACACCGCCTCGCCCTGCAGGACGACCGATGGCTGCGGCACGGATGCGGTCATGGGCGGCGCTCCTGCAGCGACAGCGGAGGCGGGAATGGCAGCGGGGGTCTGGCAGGCGCCGAGCAGCGCGACCGGCAGCGACGCCGCGGCGATGCGGCACAGGAAACGGAACGGGCGGGACGGGGACATCGGGCGGGCTCCGGGGCGGCGATGCCGGCCAGCATGCGCGCCGCCGGCGCAACGGCGGCGCAACGACCGGCCGGCGGCGCTCACGGGCGCAGGCGCAGTCGGACCCAGGTGCCGAAGTGGTCGGACGGCCAGGTGCCGTCCGCACCCGGCCGGTCGAGCACCACGCGCGCGTCCTCGATCTCGAACCGTCCCGTCTGCGCGAGCACCAGGTCGATCCGCGAGCGGTAGTCGAAGAAGTGCGGGTTGAGCGTGGTCACGCCCGCGCGGTCCGCATCCGGATGCCGCGCGCCATAGGCGTCGACGTAGCCGTCGCGCAATGCCGCGAATTCGGGCGCGCCGGCCGGCGCGTTGAAGTCGCCCAGCAACAGCGCCGGGGTGTCTCCCGAGGTGCGCGACACGAAGTCCAGCGCATCGGCGACCTGGCGCTCGCGGATCGCGCCGCCCTCCAGCGTCCAGTGCAGGTGGGTGAAGTAGACGTCGAGCGGGCGACCGTCGACGTCCAGGCGCGCATGGCCGATGCTGCGCGAGTCGTCGTGTGGCTGCAGCCGGTGCCAGGCCTGCGCCTGCACCGGCAGCCGGGTCAGCAGCGCGTTGCCGTAGCGATGCGCCTGGTCGGTGGGATCGGTCGAGACGAACTGCACCGCATAGCCGAGCTCGGCGGCGATGGTCTGCGCCTGGTTGCGCAGCGTCTGCGTCTGCAGCACCTCCTGCAGCGCCACGATGTCCGGATCGAGCGCGCGCAGCTGCTCGACGATCAGAGGCAGCCGCTTCGGCCAGTCGGCCTTGTCGTGGTAGATGTTGAGCGTGACCACGTCCAGCGTGCGCGGCGCCGCCGGTTCGGGCTTGGCGCCCCCGGGACCGGCGCAGGCGGCAAGGACGAACAGCGACAGCGCCGCCAGCAGGCAGCGACGCAATAGACGGGACAAGGACATGGTGGCTCCGGTCATTCGGGGGCGAGGTCGGTACGGACGACGGGGTAGAGGTTGTAGCGCGCATCCCATGCGCTGTGCCGGCGATAGAAGAACTCCAGCCGCGCGCGCGGATCCGCGGCGAACGCCGGGTCGTCGCGCAGCCGGGCCCGGAACGCGTCGGCGAGCGCCGGATCGGCTGCCAGCATCTCGCGCGCGACCGCCTCGGCGACGTAGTCCTCCATGTACTCCTTGCGCTCGAAGTGGTTGTTGAAACGGCCCCAGGCGGCCAGCGAGTCGGGGGCCTGCGGCTCGAGCAGCGCGGCGACCAGGCGCGCCCGCGGCTGGGCGATCGGCACGTACAGCGCGCCGGCACCGATGTCCTGCCGCTCGGCGCGCCAGCTGCCTTCGAGCGCGAGCCGCTGGTGGCCCTCGACCGGGGCGCCGCCGAACGCGGTGCGTTCGGCGCGGAAGGTCTCGACCGCGAAATCGGGATGCGCGTGCGTGAGCGTCGTGTGGGCGATGCCGTGCCGGTCGAGCGCCTGGGCGACGCCGGCCGCGTGCGCGGCCGGCACCACGTAGCCCGCACGCGGCAGCGCGACGGTCAGCGACGGCACGACCTCGTCGCGCAGCGGCACCCGCCAGATCTGCGGCGTGGTTTCGTCGTAGCGCGTCATCAGCGCGCCCGAGACTTCCGACAGCGTGCGTGTGTAGGCGTAGCCGCGGAAGTCGACCATCCGCGCGCGTGTCGTGGCCTTCCAGTCCAGCGGCAGCGGCGTGCCGCCAAGCGCGGCGGCGCGCGCGTCGGCGTCGGCGGCCACGCGCATCCAGTCGCGACCATGACGGGCGATCTGCTCGAGCACCGAGACCACGGTGTCGCGGGTCAGCGCCACGCGGACCGGGTAGGGCTTCCACGAGTGCGTCTCGATCAGCATCGCCAGCCGGTTGCGCAGCGGGAAGTAGCCGGTCGAGAACCGCGGCGGCGACACGCCGTCCTCGAAGCCCGAGGCCGGGTCGTCGGATTCCACGAAGGAGGGGTAGTACGGCAGCGGCAGCGCGCCGCCGCGCGCGAGGTCGTCGATGACCGCATCGCGGAATGCGCGCCCGACGGTGCGCATCGCCGCGTCGCCCGAATGCACCGGCTCGACCTGCACCGCGATGTCGTGCTCGAACTGCGCGCCGTCGGTGGCATGCAGGTCCACGGTGGCGATCGGATCCCAGGCCTCGACCAGCGCCAGCATCGCCTGCATCTCCGGCGAGTCGGCCTTGGCGTAGTCGCGGTTGAGGTTGTAGTTCTGCGCAGTGGTGCGCCAGCCCATCTCGCGCGGGCCGCGCTGGTTGGGGCGGTTCCAGGCCGCGAAACGCTCATGGCCGTCGGCGCTGAACACCGGCACGAACACCCAGACCAGCGCATCGAGCGCGCCAGGGGCGGCGTCGCCGTCGAGGACCTGGCGCAGCGCCAGGAAGCCGGCGTCCTTGCCGTCGATCTCGCCGGCATGGATGCCGCCCTGGACCAGCACGACCGGAATGCCCTGGGCGCGTGCCTGGGCGGGATCGAGCGTGCCGCTGCGGCTGACGACCAGCACCTGCATCGGACGGCCCTCGGGCGTGGTGCCGAAGGAGGTGCAGCGCACCGCGTCCGGATGCAGGCGGGCGAAGGGCGCGCACAGCGCGACGACCTCGTCGTAGCGGCCGGTCTCGACGAAACCGCTGCGCTCGGAGGCCGTGATGCGCGGATCGTCGGGCTTCGCGGCGATCGACAGCGGCGTGGCGAGCGCGGCGGCGAGCAACAGCGGCAGGAGGGGGCGGCGGGGCATGGCGGCGATCCGGGAGAGCGATGGCGCATGATGCCCGGCGGCGCCCGCGGGCCCAAGGGCATGCGTCGCGATCGGCGGCCCAGCGCCCGGCACTTGCCGTGGTCCGGCCGGCATGGCAGGGCGCGGGCGCGGGGCGCGGATCGGGTAGGCTGTGCGGCTCCCAGACTGCACCGACGCGCCGATGACGACCGTCCAGACCACTGCGGGCCGGATGCCCCGCCAGATCTCCTACATCATCGGCAACGAGGCCTGCGAGCGCTTCAGCTTCTACGGGATGCGCAACATCCTGGTGCCGTTCCTGATCAGCTCGGTGCTGCTGGCCTACCTGCCCGAGGGGCCGGAGCGCGACGGCGCGGCCAAGGACATCTTCCACATGTTCGTGATCGGCGTGTACTTCTTCCCGCTGCTGGGCGGGTGGTTGTCCGACCGGTTCTTCGGCAAGTACCACACCATCCTGTGGTTCTCGCTGATCTACTGCGCCGGCCACGCGTGCCTGGCGCTGTTCGAGAACAATGCCGCGGGTTTCTACACCGGCCTGTTCCTGATCGCGCTCGGCTCGGGCGGCATCAAGCCGCTGGTGGTCTCGTTCTGCGGCGACCAGTTCGATCAGAGCAACAAGGACAAGGCCAAGCTCGTCTTCGACGCGTTCTACTGGATCATCAACTTCGGCTCGTTCTTCGCGTCCCTGCTGGCGCCGCTGTTCCTGCGCCACTTCGGGCCGGCGGTCGCGTTCGGCATCCCGGGCGTGCTGATGTTCATCGCCACGTTCGTGTTCTGGCTCGGGCGCCGGCGCTACATCGACGTGCCGCCGGCCGGGCGCGACCCGCACGCGTTCTTCGAGGTCGTCAAGACCGCGCTGCGCGCCGAGCGTCCCGGTGCCGGCCGGCCCGGCCTGCTGGTCGCGCTGTTCGGCATCGCGGTGGCGGCGCTGCTGCTCGCGCTGTGGGCGTTGTCGGCGCTGGGTGCGATCCCGGCCGCGTGGGCCGAGTCCTTCAACTTCGTGATCTCGGCCTGCCTGGCGTTGGGCGTGATCATCGCCGCCGGTGGCGTGGGCGCGTCGATGCAGCTCGAGCGCGCCCGCGGCTCGCACCCCGACGCGGCCGTCGACGGCGTGCGCGCGGTGCTGCGGATCCTGATCGTGTTCGCGCTGGTCACGCCGTTCTGGTCGCTGTTCGACCAGAAGGCCTCGACCTGGATCATCCAGGGGCGCGAGATGGTGATCCCGCACGCGGCCTGGTGGTGGCCGAGCTGGCTGATCCAGGACGCGGCGCAGATGCAGGCGCTCAATCCGCTGCTGGTGATGCTGCTGACCCCGTTCAACAACCTGGTGCTGTACCCGGCGCTGCGCGCGATGGGCCTGTCGGTGACCCCGTTGCGCCGCATGGGCTGGGGCATCGCGTTCTCGGGCGTGGCGTGGATCGCGGCCGGCGCGATCCAGTTGTGGATCGACGGCGGCGAGCAGGTCTCGCTGGCCTGGCAGTCGCTGCCGTACCTGCTGCTGACCTTCGGCGAGGTGCTGGTGTCGGCGACCGCGCTGGAGTTCGCCTACAGCCAGGCGCCGCAGGCGATGAAGGGCGTGATCATGGCGTTCTGGTACCTGACCAGCACGTTCGGCAGCCTGTGGGTGCTGCTAACCAATGCCGGCGTGCGCAATGAAGCGGTGACCGCGTACATCGCGTCCTCGGGCCTGAGCGAGAACGCGTTCCTGATGTTCTTCTTCGCCGGCTTCGCGTTCCTGGCCGCCCTGGCGTTCGCGGCCTACGCGCGGCGCTATCCCATGCAGGACCACTACCGTGTCGCCTGATCCGTCCTTCCGGAAGCCCGCCCGATGAACCTCGCCCCCGTCACGCTGCTGCTCATCGTCGTCACCGCGGTGGTGTCATGGCAGGCGTTCGAGAAGCCGCAACTGCTCGGCCGGCTGATCCTGTGGCCACCGGCGGTCGACCGGCATCGCCAGTACGACCGGCTGCTGACGCACGGTTTCATCCACGCCGACTGGCAGCACCTGATCTTCAACATGATCACGCTGTTCTTCTTCGGCGGCGGCATCGAGCGCGCGTTCGCGCCGTACATCGGGCCGGTCGGCTTCCTGCTGTTCTACCTGTCGGCGATCCTGGTCGCGATCCTGCCGACCTACCTGCGCCACCGCCACGACCCGCACTACCGCAGCCTGGGCGCGTCGGGCGCGGTGTCGGCGGTGCTGTTCGCCTCGATCCTGCTCAGCCCCTGGTCGATGCTGCTGGTGTTCTTCATCCCGATGCCCGCGATCGTGTTCGGCGTGTGCTACGTCGGCTACAGCATCTGGATGGACCGCCGCGGCGGCGACAACATCAACCACAGCGCGCACCTGTGGGGCGCGGGCTATGGCGTGCTGTTCACCGTGATGATGGAACCGCGCGTACTGGGCGCGTTCCTCGATCGCCTGATGTCGCCTTCGTTCTTCTAGGCGGAAACGCCGCGACGGCGCGCGCATACGCGGCGCGCCGATCACCGGCCTTGCATGCGGCGCATGCTATGCCTGGGCGCACATCCACCAGACGGAGTGCATGTCCATGGCAGTGACCCGAGCGAAAGCCACCAGCCTGCTCAACAAGACCGAGATGGGGCTGTACGACGCGAGCCGCGCGAACGCGGTACGTGGCCACAGCGATGCCCAGCTCGCGAAGCTGGTGACGCGCGCGCGCACCGCCCGGGACCGCGCGCGCGACCTGGAGAAACGGCAGCGGCTCGCCTCGCGCACGGCGTCGGGCAGCAAGTCCGGACGCAGCGGCCAGGCCAATGCACGCACCGGCGAGAAGGCCGAGCTGCTGTCCGACATCCTGGGCCGTTTCGAGACGCGCCAGAAGGACAGCGCGAAGGCCGCCCGGGCGGCGGGCGCGACGACGCGCAAGGTCGCGAAGAAGGCGGCCAAGCCCGCGTCGACATCCCGTACCGCAGCCACCGCGCGCACGCCGGCCGCGAAGTCGGGCAGCGCCGCAGCGAAGACGGCGGGCCGGCGGATCGCGAAGGCCGGGGCGGCAGCCAAGACCGCAACGACCACGAAGGCTGCGAAGACCGCGAAGACCGCGAAGGCTGCAAAGACCGGTGCGAAACAGGCGCCCGCGCGCCGCGCCGCAGCTGCAACGACCGATGGCGGCAAGCGCGCCCGGACGATGCCGGCCCCGTCGCCCGCGCCCCGCAAGCCGGCGGGCGCGGGCAAGGACGCCGCGGCGTCGGCCGTGCGCAAGCCCAGGCGCGCAGCGCGCATCTCGCCCGAACAGGCGCTCGACAACACGCGACAGCTGCCCGAACAGCGCACGGCCGAGGCGCGCACGCCCAAGCCGTGGGAGGGCATCGACGGCGATGGCGCGGCGCCGGCCACCGCCGGGTTCCAGTCGCCGCAGGCGCGCGCCAAGGCGCTGGAACTGCATGCCGCCGAGAGCCGGCAGGCCTCGATCAACGGCAGCAGCAGTACGCGCGATCGCAAGAACCAGGGCAAGCGCGACCGCCGCAGCGCACCCGACTAAGCCGCGCATCGGGCGCAGGTGCGGGCTGGCGGCGATGCGTCGTGTCGCGCACACGGCGCGTCCCGATCCAGCGACTGCACGCACCGGACCGGCGCGGCGAGGGCCTGCCGCCGGGCCGGCGACGGGAGACGGGGCGTCCGGCCGGGACGGTCCGTCTCCCTGTTCACATTTCGGCCGATAATTGCGGTATCGTGCGCGAACTGTTCAAGGCGGGATCACGGTACATCGTGGCTCCGATGCGGTAGATCCAATCTCACGACGGCCGGGGTTCCGGTCGGGACGATCCGCTCCATCGCTTTCGCGTTACCCCTTGCTAGACAGTCGCGGCACCCGGCCATCCAAACAGCGCCGGTCGTCGTGTTCCAATGACCAAACTGCTTCAAGGAGTAACACAATGTCTGAGCGTCAGACCGGAACCGTCAAGTGGTTCAACGATGCCAAGGGCTTCGGCTTCATCACCCCGGAAAGCGGGCAGGACCTGTTCGTCCACTTCCGCTCGATCCAGGGCACCGGCTTCAAGTCGCTGCAGGAAGGCCAGAAGGTCTCCTTCAAGGTCGTGCAGGGCCAGAAGGGCCTGCAGGCCGACGAGGTGCAGGCGATCTAATCGCCCGCAGCGTCTGCTGGATCCGGCCCCGGACGGTAACGTCCGGGGCCTTTTCGTATGCGTGGTCGCGGCCCGGATCGTCACGACGAGGGCACGTCGACGCCGTTAGCGTTCCGTGAGTTCCATTGCCGCGTGGCGGCCCGAGGATCGATGCGATGAGACGGATGGTGCTGTGCGTGTTGCCGATGTTGCTGCTGGCCTGCCAGCGCGAGGTTCCCGTGCCGGCGCAGCCGGCCGCCGACCCCGCGACGCCGGATGCCGGGGCGGTGCAACCGCTGTCGGAAGTCCCGGCCAAGCTCGAGGACGTGGTCGAGATGGACCCGCGCTACATCGTCGGCATCAGCTATCCGCCCGAGGCCAACAAGTACCCGGGCCTGGCCGCGGAGCTGCACCGCTTCGCGCAGGCGGCCCGCGACGAGCTCAAGGAGGCGCTGCCCGGCGCCGACCAGCAGCCCGGCATCACCTACGACCTGTCGCTGAGCTTCAGCACGCTGCTCGACAGCCCCCGGATCCTGGCCATCGCGGCCGATGGCGGCAGCTATACCGGTGGTGCGCACGACAACCCGATCATCGCGCGTTTCGTCTGGCTGGTGCGCGAGGAGATGCTGCTCACCGCCGACGAACTGATCGACGACGCGGGCGACTGGCAGGTGGTCTCGGATTACGTCCGCGAGCAGCTGCACGCCGCGCTGTCGCAGCGGATCGATGCCGACGAGCTCGATCCGGCCGAGCGCAGCCGGCTGATGCGCACCGCCGGCAAGATGATCGACGAGGGCGCGCGCCCGGACGTGGCCAACTACCAGCAGTTCGAGCCGATCGCCGGACCGGGCGGCAGGCTCGCGGGTCTGCGCTTCGTGTTCCCGCCGTACCAGGTCGGGCCCTACTCGGACGGCATGCAGACCGTCGAGGTACCGGCGGCGGTGCTGCTTCCGCACGTCGCGCCGAAGTACCGGGATCTGTTCGTCGCCGGCTGAGCCTCAGGCCGTCAGCGCGCCCAGCGTGCGGCCGATCTCGGCGTCGAGCCGCAGCGTGGCCAGCGCATCGGCGCGCGTGATGCCGCGGTTGAGGATCGCGAGCGGCAGGCCGGCGTCGGCGGCCATCTTCGCGAAGCGGAAGCCCGAATAGACCATCAGCGACGAGCCGACGACGAGCATCGCGTCGCTCGCCGCGAGCGCCGCCTGCGCGGCCTGCACCCGGGCCCTGGGCACGTTCTCGCCGAAGAACACGACGTCGGGTTTGAGCAGTCCGCCGCAGCGGTAACAGGTGGGCGGCACGAATGCGGCCTCCGCCTCCACGGCGATGTCGGCATCGCCATCGGGCGCCATCGCGGCCGCGCCGGGGTGCCAGCCCGGATTGTCGGCGGCGAGCCGGGGCTGCAACGCCTCGCGCGGCATTGCGTCGCCGCAGCCCAGGCAGACGACCCGGTCGAGCCTGCCGTGCAGGTCGATGACCGCCCGGCTGCCGGCGATCTCGTGCAATCCATCGACGTTCTGCGTCAGCAGCGTGGCGACCGGGCCGTCGCGGCCGAGCGCGGCCAATGCACGGTGCGCGGCGTTCGGACGGGCGGCGGAGAACCGCGGCCAGCCGACGAAGCTGCGCGCCCAGTAGCGGCGGTAGATCGCCGGGTCGCCGGTGAAGGCCTGCCAGGTCACCGGCGCGGGCCGCTTCCAGGCGCCGTCGGTGTCGCGGTAGTCGGGAATGCCGGAGCCTGTGCTGATGCCGGCGCCGGTGAGCACGAACACGCGCCGGAATCCGTCGAGCCAGTCGCGCAGGCGCTCGGGGGCGTCGGTGGCTTCGGTGGCGTCGAGGTGGATCGCGGACATGCGGCCATGCTACTCCGGGCTTCTGCTTTTCGTAGGTTTGCGCGCTCGCGCGCGAAACGGCCTTCCCGGTGAAGTCGGTCCGCGAGCGAACGCAGGCTCCACCAGAAGCGAGGTCTTCACCGGAGTCAGGAAAATCCTGCTTCTGCTCACTCGATTGTGGCGTTCGGCTCCGGAGCGAGCGTCGCGCCGGCCGGGGACTGCTCCCGGCTCGGTCAGCCATCCCTGGCTGACTCGCCGCCGCGGGCCATCCATGGCCCGCTATCGCAATCCCCGGCCAGCACGACGCACCTGAGGCCGACAGTACGCGACTTCTTATGGGGGCGACTCTGTATCTCCCCGAAGTCGGGTTGCCGACGTCCACCGCAGTGGACTGGCAGCCGGTGGCTGCGTCAAGCGCGCCATGGATGGCGCGCGCCCGAGTCAAGGCAGGATGCCTTGACCGAGGGGAGAGCGGCTTCCGGCTGGCAGGCCGCTGCCTATCCAAGGTGGTGCTTCCATTCTCGCAATGGGAGCGGCGCCAGAAAGCAGAACGCCCGGCGCAGAGCCGGGCGTTCTGGTCACGCATCGCGGTGAGCGATCAGTTCGCCGCGTCCTTCGGATCGGGCGCCAGGCCGCGCTTGATCAGCAGGGGCTCGATCTGCGGTTCGTGGCCGGTGAAGTCCAGGAACAGCTGCTTGGTGTCCTTGCTGCCGCCGCGCGACAGCAGGGTGCTGCGGAAGCGGTCGCCGTTGGCGCGGGTCAGGCCGCCGTTCTGCTCGATCCACTGCACGGTGTTGGCGTCGAGCACCTCCGACCAGATGTAGGCGTAGTAGCCGGCCGCGTAGCCGCCGTTGATGTGACTGAAGTACGGCGTGCGGTAACGCGGCGGTACCGGCGCGTAGTCCAGGCCGGCCGCCTTGAGGGCGGCGGCCTCGGTCGCCATGACCTCGTCGGCCTTCGGAAGCTGATCGGCCGGCAACTGGTGCAGGTACTGGTCGAGCATCGCCGACCCCAGGTACTCGGTGGTCGCGAAGCCCTGGTTGAACTTCGCGGCCGCCTGCACCTTCTCCAGCAGCTCGGCCGGCATCGGCGCACCGGTGCGGTAGTCCTTGGCGTAGTTGGCCAGCACTTCCGGCCAGTCGGCCCACATCTCGTTGACCTGGGACGGGAACTCGACGAAGTCGCGCGGCACGCTGGTGCCGCTGAAGAACGGGTACTTCACGTCCGAGAACATGCCGTGCAGCGCGTGGCCGAACTCGTGGAACATCGTGGTCACTTCGTCCCAGGTCAGCAGCGTCGGCTGCCCGGCCTGCGGCTTGGGGATGTTCTGGTGGTTGGCCGTGACCGTCAGCGTGCCGTCGAGCTCGGACTGCGAGACGTAGGAGTTCATCCACGCGCCACCGCGCTTGGACGGGCGCGCATAGGGGTCGTAGATGAAGATCGCCAGCTGGCTGCCGTCCTCATTGAAGACATCGTAGGTCCAGGTGTCGGGGTGGTACTTCGGCAGGTCGGTGCGTTCCTTGAACGTGATGCCGTAGAGCTTGGTCGCCGCGAAGAACACGCCGTTCTCCAGCACGTTCTTCATCTCGAAGTAGGGCTTGAGCTGCGCGTCGTCGAAGCTGTACTTGTCCTGGCGGACCTTTTCCGAGTAGTAGGCCCAGTCCCAGGGCTCGAGCTGGAACGACGGCTCGCCCTTGGCGGCCTGCTCGCGGTCGATCATCGCCTGCAGCTCGGCCGCTTCGCGCTTGGCGTTGGCGACGGCGGCCGGCGCCAGCTGGCCGAGCATCGCGTTGACGGCCTCGACAGTGCCGGCGGTCGAGTCCTCGAGGATGAAGGCGGCCTGGTTCGGGTAGCCCATCAGGTTCGCGCGCTCGGCGCGCAGCTTGAGGATCTGCGCGATGACCTCGGTGTTGTCGTACTGGTTGCCGCGGCTGCCGCGGGCGACCGAGGCCTTGTGGATGCGCTCGCGCAGTGCCCGGTTGTTGATCTGCGGCAGCGGCGGCTGGCCCGTGGTGTTGAGCAGGGTGATGACGTACTTGCCCTCCAGGCCGCGCGCCTTGGCGGCGTCGGCGGCGGCCGCGATCTGCGCCTCGGTCATGCCGTCGAGCTCGGCCACGGTGTCGACGACGACCGCCGAATCGTTGACCTCGTTGAGCACGTTCTGGCTGAAGGTCGTCGAGAGCTTGGCCGACTCGGCGTTGATGCGCCGCATCTGCTCCTTCTGCGCCTCGGTCAGGTTGGCGCCGGCGCGGACGAACATCGTGTGGTAGCGCTCGACCAGCCGCTGGCCCTCGGCGTCCAGGCCCAGCGATCCGACGTTCTTGTACAGCGCGTCGACCCGGGCGAACAGCTTGGGATTGAGCATGATCGCGTCGCGGTGCGCGGCGAACTTCGGCGCATAGTCGGCGTCGATGCGCTTGCGTGCGTCGTTGGTGTCGGTGCCGTTGAGGTTGCCGAAGATCCGGCGCGCGCGCGACAGCAGCCCGCCGGACTTCTCCAGCGCGACGATCGTGTTGTCGAACGTCGGCGGCTCGGGATTGTCGGCGATCGCCGCGATCTCGCGCAGGTTCTCGGCCATGCCCGCGTCGAAGGCCGGGCCGAAATGCGCGTCCTGGATCAGGTCGAAGCGCGGGTAGCGCAGGTCGAGCGTGCTCTCGACGAACAGCGGATTGTCGGCCGGGCGCTGGGCGCTGGCGGCAGGCGTGGTCGCGGCCGCGGCCGAGGACTGGGCGAAGGCGGGCAGGGCGGACACGGCAAGGGCCGCACACAGCGCGACGGCAAGCGGGTGCTTGAGCAAGGGTGACTCTCCGGGTGACGTGACCGACTAGGCTAGCCGATCGTGCGCTGCACCGACCGTGCCGGAAGTCCGCGTCCAGGCAACTCTTGAAAATCAACAGGATGGGATGGAATCGTCATGTCGATTGTCATCCGGCGCACCGCGCCGTAGCGATCCGGCGGTCGCCTCGACCGTGCATTCTGCGGCAGACTCAGGCGTCTCCCAGCGCGCGGCGTCCCGGCATGACCACCGTCCACGACTTCACCGCCCGTACGCTCGACGGCGCCGACCAGCCGCTGTCGGACTTCGCCGACCGCGTGCTGCTGATCGTCAACGTCGCCTCGCGATGCGGGTTCACGCCGCAGTACGCCGGCCTGCAGGGGCTGTGGCAGCAGTACCGCGACCGCGGGCTGGTCGTGCTCGGCTTTCCGTGCGACCAGTTCGGCCACCAGGAGCCGGGCGAGGCCGAAGACATCCGCAGCTTCTGCGCGCTGAACTACGCGGTCGACTTCCCGATGTTCGCCAAGGTCGAGGTCAACGGTCCCCACGCGCATCCGCTGTGGGCCTGGCTGCGGGGGCAGAAGCGCGGCCTGCTGGGGACGCGCCGGATCAAGTGGAACTTCACCAAGTTCCTGGTCGGCCGCGACGGCTGCGTGCGCGCCCGCTACGCGCCGTCGACGCCGCCGACCGCGCTGCGCGGGCGCATCGAGTCGGTGCTGGACGAAGGGCGGCGCGGCGCGGGGACCTGAGTCGTGCGGCCGGCGGCGCGGTCGTCGCCGGCCGTGCCAGTCAGCGGACGATCGTGACCGGGATGTCGGTCTGGGCGATGACCTTCGACGAGACCGAGCCCAGCAGCACGCCCTTGACCGCGCCGCGGCCGTGCGAGCCCATGACGATCAGCTCGGCCTTGCGCTTGCGCGCGACCGCCAGGATCGTCTCGGCGATCTCGCCGACCGCGCGGACCTCTTCGATCTCGACCTTGCTGCGCGCCAGCGCCTTGCGCGCCGCCGACAGCGCATGCTCGTGGTTGTCGGCGTGGTAGCTCTGCACCGCCTCCTTGCCGATCCGGCGCTCCACGCCCGGGAACACCGGCGGGTCGACGTGCAGCACGATGACGGCGGCCTTGTCGACCTGCTTGGCCAGCCGGGCGGCGAACTTGAGGGCGCGCGCGCTGATGTCGCTGCCGTCGACGGTGACGAGGATCTTCATGCGGGGTTCTCTTGCTGGGATCTGCCCGATTGTAGATCGGGCGGGCCCGGCGCTGTCACCGGCCGCGTCGCGGCCGGGACCGGCCCCCGCGGCACGGGCTATTTCTCGACGAACGCGCGCTCGAACACGTACTGGCCCGGCGTGCCGATGCGCGGCGCGGCCTCGAAGCCGCGGGCGTCGAGCAGGCCGCGGAAGTCGGCCAGCATCTGCGGGCTGCCGCAGATCATCGCGCGATCAAAGGCCGGGTCGAGCGGATCGAGGCCGAGGTCGGCGGCCATGCGGCCGCTGTCGAGCAGCTCGGTCAGGCGGCCGCGGTGGCTGTGGCCGTCGAACACGAAGTCCTCGCGGGTGACGGCCGGGTAGTACAGCAGCTGCCGCGAGATCTGCTCGCCGAGGAACTCGTGCCGCGGCAGCTCGTTGACGATGTAGTCGCGGTACGCCAGGTCCTGCGCCGAACGCACGCCGTGGGTGACGATCACCTTCTCGAAGCGGTCGTAGGTCTCCGGGTCCTTGATCACCGAAAGCCACGGCGCGAAGCCGGTGCCGGTGCCCAGCAGGTACAGGTTGCGGCCCGGGTGCAGGTCGTGGATCAGCAGCGTGCCGGTCGGCTTGCGGCCGACCAGGATCTGGTCGCCGGGCTTGATGTGCTGCAGGCGCGAGGTCAGCGGGCCGTTGTCGACCTTGATGCTGAAGAACTCGAGCTGCTCCTCCCAGTTCGCGCTGGCGATCGAGTAGGCGCGCAGCAGCGGCTTGCCCTCGACCTGCAGGCCGATCATCACGAACTGGCCGTTGTCGAAGCGGAAGCCGTCGTCGCGGGTCGTGGTGAAGCTGAAGTAGGCGTCCGTCCAGTGACGGACGTCCAGCACCGTTTCGGAACCAAAGGCGGAGGACATAGAAGGCAGGCGTGACGCGGAGCCGCCCATGATAGCAGAGCGATGAGACCGGTTCTCATCTGCGACCCGGTGTCGCAGCCGGGGTGCCGTCGCCCACCGATGACGTGGGCGCCTAGTGCGGCCCGCTTTCCTCGTTCGGGCGCGCACGCCGGTCGCCGAGCAGCGCGCTGAGCACGATCGCGATGCCGAGCCCGGCACCGGTCAGGAACAGCAGCAACGCGATCGCGGGGTAGCCGAACAGCCGCGGTCCGCCGGGGTTGTCCATCATCAGCGCCGAGGCGAGGATCAGCGCGGCGGTGACGACGCCGGCCGCGATGCGGTTGGCGATCTTGTGCAGGCTCTCGAGCAGGTGCGACTCCTCGAGGCCGGTCAGCCGCACGCGCAGCCGGTTCTCGGCCAGCAGCGACAGCACGTTGGACACCTTGCGCGGCGCCTCGCGGACCAGTTCCTGCAGGTCCATCATCTCGCTGGCGAGGTTGGCGGGCGAGAGCGACTTGCGCAAGCGCTGGCGCATCATGTCGTTGAGGTGCGCCTCGACGACGCGCTTCATGTCGAGTTCGGGCGCCAGCGTGCGCACGACCGACTCGAGGTGCAGCAGCGTCTTGCCCAGCAGGCTCATCTCCGGCGCGGTGCGCAGGCCGCAGGCCGTGGCCAGGCGGACCAGGTCGAGCACCAGCCGGCCCTCGGTCTGGCCGGTCGCGCCCGACTGCGCGGCGTAGCGCGCGACCAGCTGGCCGACGTCGCGGTAGTAGCGTTCCTCGTCGAAGTCCTCCAGGCGCGTGCCCATCGCGATGCCCTCGGCGGCGACCTGCTCGCCGCGGCCGTCGACGGCGGCGAACAGCAGCTTGAGCAGGCGCTCGCGGGTGCGCGGCGGCACGTGCGCGACCATGCCCAGGTCGAGCAGCGCCAGCCGGCCGTCGCGGGTGTAGAGCAGGTTGCCCGGATGCGGGTCGGCGTGGATCTCGCCGTGCACGAACACCTGGTCGAGGTAGCCGTGCAGCAGCGCGGTCGCCAGCGGCCCCATGTCGCGCTCGGTGCGCTGCAGGCCGCTGATCGAGGTGACCTTGGTGCCCTCCACCAGCTCCATCGTCAGCAGCCGCGGCCGGGTCAGGTCCCAGATCGGCTTGGGCACGAACAGCGACGGATAGGCGGCGAAATGCGCATCGAACCGGTCGAGGTTCTCGGCCTCGACTCGGTAGTCGAGCTCGGCCAGCAGCGTGCGCCGGAACTCGTGGACCCAGTCGGCGAACCGCACGCGGCGGCCCAGGTCGGTGACCCGGTCGACGCCGCCGGCCAGCCGGGCGAGGGTGTCGAGGTCGTCTCGGATCTGCTCGGCGATGCCCGGGCGCTGCACCTTCACCGCGACGCTGCGGCCGTCGCGCAGCGTCGCGCGGTGCACCTGCGCCAGCGACGCGCTGCCCAGCGGCGTCTCGTCGAAGCTGTCGAAGACCTTGTTGACGCGCACGCCCAGCGCGTCCTCGACGGCCGCGTGGATCACCTGGAACGGCACCGGCGCGACGTCGTCCTGCATCCGCTCCAGCGCGACGAGGTAGGCCGGCGGCACCATGTCCGGCCGCGTCGACAGCGCCTGGCCGATCTTGATGAAGGTCGGGCCCAGCGCCTCGAGGTCGTCCACGAACGCTTCCGGCTGCCCGGCGACCTGATCCTCGTCGACCTCCGCCGTCGCCGCATCGAGGTCGAAACCGGTCAGCACCCCGGCCTTGCGGTACTTCATCAGGAAACGCAGGATCTGCGCGTTGCGCGCAAGCGCCTGGCGGGTATCGGTCATCGCTGGACTCCGTTGATGCGGGCAGCCTACGCAGCGCGGCGTCAACGCCGGCTCACGGCCGATGCCCGCGGCCCGCCGGGCGCTCAGCGATAGCCGGCCGCCTGCAGCTCGAACAGTTCGGCGTAACGGCCGCCCTCGGCCATCAGCTGCGCATGCGAGCCGCTGGCCTCGATCCGGCCCTGCTCGAGCACCAGGATCCGGTCGGCCATGCGCACGCTGGAGAAACGGTGCGAGATCAGCACCGCGGTGCGCCGGTGCGAGAGTTCCTTGAAGCGGCGGAAGACCTCGTACTCGCTGCGCGCATCGAGCGCGGCGGTGGGCTCGTCGAGGATCATCACCTGGGCGTCGCGCATGTAGGCGCGCGCGATCGCGATCTTCTGCCACTGCCCGCCCGACAGGTCGACGCCGTTGCGGAAGCGGCGGCCGATCACCTGGTCGTAGCCACCGGGCAGGCCGGCGACGATCTCGTCGGCCATCGCCCGGCGCGCGGCGTCGGCGATGCGTGCGCGGTCGTCCATCGCCTCCATGCGGCCCACGCCGATGTTCTCGCCGACGGTCAGGTGGTAGCGCACGAAATCCTGGAAGATCACGCCGGTGTTGGCACGCAGCGCGTCGAGGTCGTACTCGCGCAGGTCGCGCCCGTCGAGCAGGATGCGGCCCTCGTCGGGGTCGTAGAGCCGCGCCAGCAGCTTGACCAGCGTGGTCTTGCCCGCGCCGTTCTCGCCGACCAGCGCCAGCACCTCGCCGGCATGCAGCGTGAAGTCCAGGTGGCGGACCGCCCAGCGCTCGCTGCCGGGATAGCGGAAGCCGACGTTCTCGAAGACGAAGCCCTGGCGGATCGGCTGCGGGAACGGCGCCGGATCGGCCGGCGAGGCGATCTCCGGCTCGATCGCGAAGAACGAGAACAGGTCGTCCAGGTACAGCGCCTGGCCCGCGACCTGCGAGAACCCCACCAGCAGGCCCTCGAGCAGCTGGCGCAGCCGCAGGAAACTGCCGGCCAGGAACGTCAGGTCGCCGATCGTGAAATCGCCGCGCACCGTGCGCCAGGCGATGTAGCCGTAGGCGACGTAGTAGCCAAGTGATCCTAGCGCGGCCAGCAGCGTGCCCCACAGCGCCCGGCGCCTGGCGAGCGCGCGGTTGGCCAGGAAGAACCGCTCGGCCAGCGTGCGGTAGCGGTCGATCAGGAAGCGGTGCAGCCCGAAGATCTTCACTTCCTTCGCGGTCTCGACGCTGGCACCGGTCTGGCGCACGTACTCGAGCTGGCGACGCTCGGGCGTCCACTGGAAGTTGAGCGAATAGCCCAGCGCGTTGAAGTGCGACTCACCGACGAACGCGGGCACCAGCGCGACCGCCAGCAGCAGGATCAGCCACGGCGCGTAGACCAGCAGGCCGACCGCGAAGCTGGCGACGGTGATCGCGTCCTGCACCTGTCCGAACAGCTGGCCCATCAGGTTCATGCGGCCCATGGTCTGGCGGCGGGCGCGGTCGAGCTTGTCCTGCAGGTCGGGGTCCTCGAAGTCCTCCAGGTCGAGGGTCGCCGCGTGTTCCATCAGCCGCACGCTGGTGGCATTGGTGAACAGCTCCGAGAGCAGCGCGTCGGCATAGCTGACCAGCCGTCCGAGCAGGTCGGAGCCGATCGCGAGCGCGAACTCCAGCGCCAGCAGGCCGGCGAGCGTGTCGAGCGTGCCGCTCGACCAGGCCTGCGCGAGCGTCGGGACGCCGCCGTCCAGTGCGACGACGCGGATCGCCTCGTCGATGATCAGCTTGCCGACGTAGAGCATCGCCACAGGCAGGAACGCGCGCACCAGGCGCAGGCCGAGGCTGGCCAGCGTCAGCGGGCGACTGGTCTGCCAGATCAGGCGGAGGAAGGGCCGCAGGTTGCGCATCGCGTCGAAGCGCTCGCGCAGGGTGGGGCGGCCGTCGGTGCGATGGGGCTTGGTGGGGGCGGAGGCGGACGTGGGCATGGCCCATTCTCGCGCCTCCGGTGTCGAGGCGCGGGCACGCCGGTGCGCGATGGCGACGGCGGGCGCAGGCGGGGTGTCGCCGGCGACGGCCGGCGGCGCGCGCTCAGCCGCTGCAGCCGCCGCAGCACACCGAGGCCACGCGCTCGACCTGGCTCGGGCGGATCGGATGGCCGGCCTTGGCGAGGATCGCGATCAGGTCGTCGTCGGAGGCCGTGGTCGACACCCGCAGCACGCCGGTGATGTCGACGTCGGCCAGGCCGGCGGGGTCGAGGTTCTGCAGCAGGCGCTCGACGGCGTCGATGTCGATCTGCGGGCGGTCGAGATGGATGTTGAACTGCATCGCGGTGTCCTCGGGACGATGGGGGCGGGCGGTGCGGCCATGCTGGACCGGCACCCGGCCCGGCGCCCTGATCTGGATCAAGCCGGTTCCCGAGTTGCCCGGCTCAGGCCGTGCGCGCCGCGACACGCGCGAAGCGGCGCGCATGCAGCAGGCCGCGCAGCGCACAGGCGAGCGTGGCGCCATGCGCGGCCAGCAGCGCGAGTCCGGCGACGCGCGCCGACGCCGGCCACAGCGCGGCGGCCGGCAGTGCGGCCGTGCACAGCAGGTGCGCGCCGAGCGCGGCGGCCTTCCAGCGCTCGGGCAGCAGCTGTCCCGTGCCGGGCACGCGCACGCCGCGCGGGCCGGCGTCGCGCAGCCCGAGCCAGGCGAGGAACGCGACGATTTCCAGCAGCATGCCCGACAGCATCATCGGCAGCCCGACGCCCAGCCCGAGCGCGCCGGCGAACAGTCCGGTCGACGGCGGCAGCGCACCGGCGGCGACGAACGGCGCGAGCGCGCAGCCCAGCCCGAGCGCGAGCGTCCCGCAGCGCCAGAACCCCACCAGCGCCGGGTTGCGCCGCCGCGGCGCGCGCGCCGGCAGCCACAGCGAGACCGCGACGAACGCCAGCGCCGGCAGCGAGGCGGCGATCGCGAGCCCGGCCTGGGCATCGAACGCGAGGTGCAGGACCGCGCCGACGACCAGCGCCACGCCCGCCGCCACGCACCAGCACGCGAGCCGGCGCGGCGCGATCCCCACCGTGCCCTGGAACATCGGCAGTACCACGCTGCCCACCGCCGCCATCAGCACGAGCACCCAGCCCAGCAGCCCGGTGGCGGCGTGGACGTCGGCCAGTCGCGGCAGCGTCAGCGACAGGTCGCCGCGCAGCGTCGCGACCAGCAGCCCGCCGGCGCAGACCGTGACCGCCAGCGCGCACAGCGACAATGCGATGCCGCCGCGCAGCGCCCGAGCGGCGCCCCGGCGCAGCAGGCCGGGCAACGCGGCCGCCGCGAAGGCCAGCGGCGGGCCCGCGAGCAGTACCGCGGCGATGCCCAGCAGCCTGGGGGACGGCGCCAGCAGGCCGGTCACGAACAGCGCCAGCCCGAGGGTGAACGCGGCGTGCAGCCACGCGGCCGAGCGCCGCAGCGGCATCGGCACCCCGGCCGCCACCGGCAGGAACTGCAGCAGGCTGCCGAGCATCGCGTTGCCGAGCACGCCGAGCGTGAAGACGTGCACCAGCGCGACCGTCGGCGGGGCCCAGCGGCTGACGAACGCGTCCTCGCCCAGCAGCACGCCGACGCCGGCGACCAGGCCCCACAGCGGCGCGGCCAGCAGCCAGCGCAACGGACGCGCAGGCGGCGGCGCCTGCGCCAGGTCGAGTGCGGTCACGGCGGCGCGGACGCCTCGACCGACACCGACGCCGCGGCGTCGCCGCGCTGCCAGATCGCCATGCGCGCATGGCCGGGCGCATCCTCCAGCAGCCGCCACGCGAACCCGTCGCGCCCGAGCAGCGACCACAGCGGCAGCGGACGCATCGGCGTGGAGGCGTCCAGCCATTGCCCCGGCGCCAGCGTGGACAGCGCGTCGAGGATGCGTTCCATGGGCTCGGGTGGCGGGAGGTGGCGCAGGTCGAGGCGGATGCGCATGGCGACGGGGCCGGGGGCGGAGCGCCAATGTGCGCGCGCGCCGCGCGCGGCGCATTGACCTGGGTCAGCGCGCCGCCGGCGGCGTCAGCCCAGGCGCCGGCCGATCTCGCGCGGCAGCGCCAGTTCCTGCCAGCCCTGCGCCTGGACGTGGCGCAGCACCGCGACGACGTCGTCGCAGGAGCGGCGCACCGCGTCGCCGAGCGCGGCACCGGTCATCATCCGTCCGCCGACCAGCGCGGCGAACATGTCGCCGGTGCCCTTGACCGCGTGCGCGACCGACGGATGCTCGAAGGTCTCGTGCCCGTCCGCCGTGACGGCCAGCACCTGCACCGTGCCCGGGGGGCAGGTCTCGGGCGCGGCGCTGGTGACGACGACCCATTCGGTGACCGGGCCGAGCAGCCCGGCCGCGGCCCGCGCGCAGTCGTCGAGCGTGCGCAGCCGCCGGCCGGAGAGCTGCTCGAGCTCGAAGTGGTTCGGGGTCAGGCCGTGAGCGCGCGGCAGCAGATGGTCGCGCCAGACCGGGACCAGCGCCGGGTCGGTGTAGAGGCCGGTGTCGTGGTCGCCGATGACCGGGTCGATCTGCATCCGCAGCGCCGGGTTGCGCGCGCGCATGCGGTCGAGCCACGCGGCGAGCGCGAGGCCCTGCGCGGGCGAGCCCAGGTAGCCGACGAGCAGGTGCCGCGCGCGGGTGACGACCTCGCGCGCCTCCAGGTCCTCGAGCAGGCCCTCGAACCAGTCCGGCGGCAGCGGCGCGCCGTGCATCGTCGGATAGTGCGGCGTGTTGCCGAACACGACCGTGGGCACCGGCGCGACCTGCAACCCGAGCGCCTGCAGCACCGGCACCGCGATGCTGTTGCCGACGCTGCCGTAGACGACCTGGGACTGCACCGAGACGACGTCGACGAGGCGTTCGCCGACGCCCGGCGACAGGGGCGCGGTCGCGCTCATCGCGCGGCTTCCGCGTCGTCGGGCGCGAAGCCGGGCCAGTAGTGACTGCCCGGCAGGCCCCGGTCGCCGAAGATCGCCGTGCCCACACGGACCGTCGTGGCGCCCTCGGCGATGGCCAGCGCGAAATCGCCGGACATGCCCATCGACAGCTCGTCCATCGCGACCCCCGCCGGCGCCTCCTGGCGCAGCCGGTCGCGCAGCGTGCGCAGGCGCACGAAGCACGGGCGCACCAGGGCGGGATCGGGCGAGAACAGCGCCAGCGTCATCAGGCCGCGCACGCGCAGCGACGAGAACGCACCCAGTTGCCGCACGAAGCCCGCGACCTCCTCGGGCGCCAGCCCGAACTTGCTCGGCTCGGCCGAGGTGTTGACCTGGACCAGCACGTCGAGCGCGCGCCCCTTCGCCTGCAATTGGCGGTCGAGCGCCTCGGCGACCCGCAGGCTGTCGAGCGCCTGGAACTCGCTGGCGAAGCGCGCGACGTACTTGGCCTTGTTGGTCTGCAGGTGGCCGATCAGCACCCAGCGCAGGTCGGCGAGATCGGCCATCGCCTCGGCCTTGCCGAGCGCTTCCTGCACCTTGTTCTCGCCCAGTTCGCGCAGGCCGATCGCGTGCGCCAGCCGCAGCCGCGCCTCGTCGACGGTCTTGCTGACCGGCAGCAGGCGCACCTGCGACGGGTCGCGCCCGGCGGCGCGGCAGGCATCGGCGATTCGCGTGCGCACCGCATCGAGGCGGCTGCGCAGCAAGGCGGCGGGATCGTTGGGAGCGTCGGTCATCGGAACGGGGTCGTGGCGGGTCGGTGCCGGCCCGCGGGCCGCGGCCGGGAAGCCGACAAGGATACGCCCCCGCGCGGTGGTCGGCTGCCGCGCCCGGCCGGAAGGCCTAGAATGGGCGGGTTTCCCTCCGCCAGCCTCGAGCCAGCCGTGTCCGCAAGCCATTCCCCGCATGCCGCGCCGTCGAACGCGCCCGTGTCGATCCGCCAGGACGACCTGATCCAGTCGGTCGCCGACGCGCTGCAGTACATCAGCTACTACCACCCGGTCGACTACATCCGGAATCTCGCCGACGCCTACGAGCGCGAGGCCTCGTCGGCCGCGAAGGACGCGATGGCGCAGATCCTGATCAACTCGCGCATGTGCGCCGAGGGCCATCGCCCGATCTGCCAGGACACCGGCATCGTGACCGTGTTCCTGGAGATCGGCATGCAGGTGCGCTGGGACGACGCCACGATGGGCGTGGAGGACATGGTCAATGAAGGCGTGCGCCGCGCCTACAGCCATCCCGACAACAAGCTGCGCGCCAGCGTGCTGGCCGATCCGGCCGGTGCGCGCCGCAATACCCGCGACAACACGCCGGCGGTGGTCAACGTCAAGGTCGTGCCCGGCAACACCGTGGACGTGATCGTCGCGGCCAAGGGCGGCGGCTCGGAGGCCAAGTCCAAGTTCGCGATGCTCAACCCGTCCGACTCGATCGTCGACTGGGTGCTCAGGACGGTGCCGACGATGGGCGCGGGCTGGTGCCCGCCGGGCATGCTCGGCATCGGCATCGGCGGCACCGCCGAGAAGGCGATGCTGCTGGCCAAGGAAGCGCTGATGGAGCCGATCGACATCGTCGACCTGAAGGCCCGCGGCGCGTCGAACCGGATCGAGGAGCTGCGCCTGGAGCTCTACGAAAAGGTCAACGCGCTGGGCATCGGCGCGCAGGGCCTCGGCGGCCTGACCACCGTGCTCGACATCAAGATAAGGGACTACCCGACGCACGCGGCGAACCTGCCGGTCGCGCTGATCCCCAACTGTGCGGCGACCCGCCATGCGCACTTCACGCTCGACGGCAGCGGCCCGGTCGCGCTCGATCCGCCGTCGCTCGCCGACTGGCCCGAGCTGACCTACGCCCCGACCGGCGCACGCCGCGTCGACCTCGACACGATCACGCCCGAGGAGGTCGCGACCTTCAAGCCGGGCGAGGTGCTGCTGCTCAACGGCAAGCTGCTGACCGGCCGCGACGCCGCGCACAAGCGCATGGTCGAGATGCTCGACCGCGGCGAGGCGTTGCCGGTCGACCTCAAGGGCCGCTTCATCTACTACGTCGGCCCGGTGGACCCGGTGCGGGACGAGGTCGTCGGGCCCGCGGGGCCGACCACCGCGACGCGGATGGACAAGTTCACCCGCCAGATCCTCGAGCAGACCGGCCTGCTGGGCATGGTCGGCAAGGCCGAGCGCGGCCCGGCGGCGATCGAGGCGATCAAGGCGCACCGGTCGGTCTACCTGATGGCGGTCGGCGGCTCGGCGTATCTGGTGTCCAGGGCGATCAAGGCCGCGCGGGTCCTCGCCTTCGAGGACCTCGGCATGGAGGCGATCTACGAGTTCGAGGTCGAGGACATGCCGGTGACCGTCGCCGTCGATTCGACCGGCACCTCGGTGCACGAGACCGGGCCGCGCGAGTGGAAGGCGCGCATCAGCGGCATCCCGGTGGTCGAGATCGCCTGATGGCAATCGGCTGACGGACGACGGCGCCCGAGGGCGCCGTTTTTCTTCTGGCGACATCGTCCCGCTGTAGGCGCGCGCTTGCGCGCGATGGACATTCCGGGAACGCCCATCGCACGCGAGCGCGCTCCTACGGAACGCCGGCGACGGCGGCTTCTTCCCTGGCCCGCACTAGTCCACGAACTCGTCGAAGGTCTTGCGACGCCGGAACGGCATCAGGTGCTGGCCGACGATGCCGCGCGGCACGGTCTCCAGCTTCATGACGCCGTATTCCTGCGGCCATTCGCGCTGGTCGCGCGGCAGCTTGAAGGTGCCCATCAGCATGTCGACCAGCGGCAGGTGGATCGCGTAGTTGACGTCGATGTAGGCCTGCTCGCGCGCGTGGTGCCAGTGGTGGTAGCGCGGCAGCACCAGCACGTACTCCAGCCAGCCGAAGCGCACGCCGATGTTGGCGTGGGCGACGACCGCCTGCAGGCCGACGAGGATGACGTAGGCGTTGACCGCCGGCGTCGAGAAGCCGAGCACCAGCAGCGGCAGCAGCACGACGCTGCGCGTGAGCACGATCTCGACGAAGTGGATCCGCGAGCCGGCCAGCCAGTCCATCTCGCGGCTGGAGTGGTGCACCGCGTGGAAGCGCCAGAGCCAGGGGATGTTGTGGTAGGCGCGGTGCAGCAGCGCCTGCGCCAGGTCGGCGACGAACACCGCGATCAGGAACTGCGCCCAGACCGGCAGCGACTGGATCGCCCGCTCCAGTGACGGGAACGCGGCCAGGCCGGTGATCGTCGCGGTCGACGCGGTGACCAGGATCAGGATGAACTGCACCAGCACGTGGCTCATGAAGAAGTACGCCAGGTCGGTGCGCCAGCCCGGGCGCAGCGGCGACACCCGGCGCTTGCCCAGGTAGTGCTCCAGCGGCACGAATACCAGCGCCGAGAAGAACAGCGAGATCACGAACCAGTCCAGGCCGAGCGCGTAGGGGGTCTGGCCGATCGCGTCGAACTGCACGTTGGTGCCGCCCAGCAGCACCGCCAGCGTCGCGCTGCCGACGCCGATCGTGGCGATGCGCTTGTTGCGGTCGCGCAGGATCGCCAGTGTGCCGAGCGCGAACGCGGCGACCAGCCCCACCAGCAGCAGATTGCGCGCGAAGCCCTCGTCGTAGACCGCGCGGAACTCCTTGCTGGTCAGCAGTTCGGGGAAGTGGAAGCAGACGACGCCGAAGACGCTGAGCAGGCCCAGCAGTGCCGAGGCGTAGGCGAAGAACGAGCGCCGCGGACGGGCGGGGGGGGCGACGTCGGGAGATCGCGGGGGCGGGATGGCGGTGGCATCCATGCGCGGGTCCTGGCAGGCGGCGGCGCCGCGGGCGAGCCGATCATAGCCGCTCGCCACGCTGGTGCCGCAAGTGCCCCCGGGCCGCCCATGCTGGGCCGGGCGCGGGCGGTCACGCCCGCGCTGCCGGCTTCAGAACCAGTCCATCAGCGAGATGCCCAGGCCGACGTAGGTCGCCTTGTGGTTGTAGTCGATCAGGCTCTCGCCGTACCCGTCGAACACCTGCAGATGGCCGCGGAAGTTGCGGTGGATCGGGAAGCCCCAGTCGAACTGCAGCGCGCCGTGCGAGCGGTCGCCGCCGCGCAGCGAGTGCCGCGCCATCAGCGAGAACTGGTGGCCGTCGTCGCGCACGTGGGTCAGCGTCAGGTCGCCGCGTCCCATGTAGTCGGCGATGTCGGGGTTGTCGCCGTCGCTGCCCTCGCTGAGCACGATCCACGGGCGCGCGGTCAGCGCCCAGTTCTGGCGGTCGAAGCCGAAGTTGAACATCACCCGGTTCCAGCTGCGCGACAGCGGGTCGCCGCGCCCGTTGGACTGGTGGTTGATGCCGATGCCGCTCATGCGCCCGCGCCAGCCGCCCGGCAGCCCGTAGTTGTTGCGGAACACCATCAGGATCTCGGGCTCGTAGTTGGTCTCGCGGAACGGGCGCGAGTTGTCGTCGCTGTAGACCTGCCAGCGCGAGCTCTGGGTGTAGCCCATCCAGATGTCGCCGTTGTTGCCGAACAGGTTCTCCACCGCCTTGGTCTTGAAGCTGATCTGGAACTTGGCCTCGGTGCTGTCGAGCGCGAGCGGGTCGGTGACCGTGTTCGCCGGGTTCGGCGAGCTCGGCGTGCGGTTGACGTCCGAGGTCCAGAACACCGGCAGCAGGTACAGCGGCTTGTAGGCGCGCAGGTTGAAGATGCCCAGCTTGGAGTCCTTCGCCAGCTCCCAGCGGCTGTCGAGCAGCGAGCCCTGGCCGGCGTTGGCGATCGCGTCCTCGAGCCCGCGGGTGGTGTCGCGCGCGTAGAGGTGGGTGCTGCGCGGCTCGGTCGACAGCACTTCGGCGAGCGCAGCCGGGTCGCGGCGCAGCTCGCGCGCGCGCTCGGCGGTGACGTCGGCCTGCGGCGTCGGCGGCGCCTGGCGACCGGCGAACGCGTCGTAGCACGCCAGCCGCTGCGCGTCCTGTTCGACCGCCAGGCAGGCCTCGAGACTGGCGGGCGCGGCCGGTGCGGTCGGCACGGTCTGCGCCAGGGCGGGCGCGGACAGCCCGGCAAGCGCGGCCGGGAGCAGGGCGAGGCGGAGATTCATTGCGGGGTGTCCTTTGCGATCAGCAGGTTCTGGGGGTCGGCGTTGACGACTTCGGCGACGTGCCGGTCGATGTCGCGGTTGACCGAGGTATCGACGCCGGCGCTGGTCGCCGGCTCGATGTCGTGATCATCGCGGGGCTCGCCCGCGTCCTGCGTGAGGACGACGTGGGTGGTGGTGCGCGGGCCCTGGATGCCGGCGCGCCAGAACGCGGCCTTGACCCGGCGGATCGCCTCGCCCCGGGTCTTGCCCAGGTCGCTCTTGCGCTGGTCGACCCAGCCGAAGAAGCGCAGCACGCTGCCCGAGGCGCCGAACTCGACCAGCGTCCACGACGGGCCGGGCTCGGTGAGCACGTCGTCGATCGCGGCGATCTCGGCCAGCGCGATCGACTCGGCCTGGCGGATCGAATGGCTGGCGTCGATGTTCATCGCGAAGTCGAAACGCCGGCGCGGGTTGCTGCTGTAGTTGAGGATCACCGCCTTGAACACCAGCGCGTTGGGCAGGCGCAACTCGTTGCCCTCGGCGGTGACCAGTATCATCGCGCGTGCGCTCAGCGACGCGACCCTGCCTTCGTAGCTGTCGATCTTGACCGTCTCGCCCGGCTCGAACGGGCGGCGCAGGCTCAGCAGGATGCCGGCGATGTAGTTCTCGGCGATGTCCTTGAACGCGAAACCCATCGCGATGCCGACCACGCCGGCCGAGCCGAACACCACGCCGATCACCGCGGTGGCATTGAGCAGGTCGAGCGCGATCACGATCCCCAGCAGCAGGATCGTCGCCTGCACCCCGCGCCGCAGCAGGCTGTCGAGATAGGGGTTGCGCGTGCGCAGGTGCAGCCAGTGCAGGCGTTGCGACACGACCCGGCCCAGCCAGGCGGCCAGGGCGACGACCAGGCCTGCGGCCAGCAGCAACGGCAGGTTCGCGATCAGCCGCATGATGCGCGCCAGCGTCTCGTCGTAGACCGCGTCGAAGCGGCCGCGTACGTCTGCCTCCTCGAACGCCTGCGCCGCGCTGGCGGCGACCGCATCGCGCTCCTGGGGCGCCGGGGCGGCGGACGGCTGGGGCGCGTCCGGGGGCGCCACGGGCGCCGCTTGAGCCGCCGGCGCCGCGGGCATGGCCTCGGCGGGCAGCGCGGCCGCGCCGACAATGCAGGCCAGGCTCAGAACGACGAACAGCCGGCGGAGCCGGCTGCGAGGAAAGGGCGGGGAGGCGGCGTCGGGATGATCGGTCATCGGGCTATTGTGGACTCAGAACCACCAGGCGAATGCGAAGACCGCGAGCATCGAGACCGCCAGCGCCAGTTTCAGCGCCACGCCCAGCGCGATGCCCAGCCACGTCCCGACCCCGACCCGGGCGGCCTGTCCGAGGCCTGCGGGATACAGGTTCCGTCGACTCAGCAGTTCCCCCGCGACCGCGCCGACGAAGGGACCGGCGAACAGCCCGGGCAGACCGAAGAACAGCCCGACGAACGTCCCGATCACCGTGCCCAGCAGCGCCAGCCGGCTGGCGCCCACGCGCTTGGCGCCGACCGCCGTCGCCCAGAAGTCCACCGCGAACGAGACCGCGGTCAGTACCCCCAGCACGACGAGCGGCAGCGCCCCGACGCGCCCGAAGCCGTCCGCCCAGGCGGCTGTCAGCAGGCCGGCGAACACCAGCGGCAGGCCGGGCAGGGCGGGCAGCACGACGCCCGCCAGGCCCACGACGACCAGCAGTCCGGCGAGCAGATAGAACAGCGCCGTCAGGTCCATCGCAGGCCCCGCGGATGGGGGCGGAAGAGGCCTCCGGAGGGGGCGTCGGCACGCGATTGCATTTTCATAAATGCCGGGTTACTTTGCATCCGCTGTGTTTGTCAAGGTCACCGTGAATCGTGACCCTGCATCAAGTCTCGTTGGCTCGTTCCATCGGTCCGCTGCATCGTCGCACCCGTGTTCTCCTTGCAACCAGCCGCCCGACAGGCGTAATCGATCGATACATCGAACAGTTCCAGGGAGAGAGAGCAACATGGCAGAGCGCGAGACCGGTACCGTGAAGTGGTTCAACGATGCCAAGGGATTCGGATTCATCAGCCGCGAAAGCGGCGAGGACGTGTTCGTGCATTTCCGCGCCATCCAGGGCACGGGCTTCAAGAGCCTGCAGGAAGGCCAGAAGGTCAGCTTCACCGTGGTCCAGGGCCAGAAGGGCCTGCAGGCCGACGCCGTGACGCCGCTCTGACAGGCTGCAACCTCCGAAAGGAAAAAACCCGGCCGTCGGCCGGGTTTTTTCTTGGTGCATCCGGTGCGGTCGCCCGCGGTCAGTAGGCGTAGGCCCGGCCGTTCTGGATGCGCACCGAAGCGCCTTCCTGGATGCCGCCCAGGTCGCTCTGCGTGAACACGGCTGTCCGGCCATCCTGCATGCGCACGTGCACGTTGTACTGGCGCGCACCTTCGACGCGGTTCTGGATCGCGTTGCCGGCAACCGCGCCGCCGACCGCGCCCGCGCCGATCGCGACGTTGCGGCGGCCCTCGCTGTCGGTGTTGCGGCGCGCGAGTTCCTTGGCGGCGACCGCGCCGACGATGCCGCCGATGACCGGGCCGGCGATGTTCGGATTGCCGTTGGTGCCGACCGCCTCGATGCGCGTCACCGTGCCGCAGTCGTAGCAGTTGGATGCGCGGCCGTATCCGCCGCTGCCGTAGCCGCTGCCGTAGTCGGAGCCGGACGAGTAGCCGGGCGAGGTGGCGCAGCCGGCCAGCGCCATCGAGGCGGCGACGACCGCCGTGCCGATCAGACGAGAATTCATGGACGTCTCCTAGCGTGAGCGGGCCCGTCGCCCGACGCTGCCAACGCTAGGTGGGGCGGCGTGAATGGGGCAGCAATTCCCCGCGCGCCGGACGCGTCGCTCGCAGCGTCGTCCAGCGGCGATTCAGACGCTCGTCGCGCTCAGCGCAGGTCGCGGTGGCAGTCGCCGCAGGTCTCGCCGATCGCATCGACGGTGGCGCGCAAGGCCGCGCAGTCGCCCGGTGGCGAGGCCAGCGCCGCGTCGAGCGTGCGCCGCGTGCGGTCGGCATGCGCGGCGAATCCGCGATGGTCGCGCAGGTCGGGAAAGGCCGGTGCCAGATCGTCGGACAGCAGGCGCAGCGTGCGCAGGTTCGCCAGGCCGTCGGCCGGCGCGCAGCGACCGGCCTCGACATCGGCTTCGAGCCCGGCCAAGTGAGCCTGGTAGAGCCGCATCAGCGCGGCCGGGTAGTGATCCTGCCAGCCCCGCCGGCTCTCGAGCGCGCGCAGCACGACGACGAGGGCGAAGACGCCGACCATCAGGCCGATCGCGAACACCACCGCGTAGCGCGCGGCCGCCGACGGCGGCGCGGGGGCGGGCGGGCGTGGCTCGGGCGTGGACATCGCGCGCTCCTGGCGTCGGCTGGGGCGGCGCGACCATAGCACGCGGTCCGGCCGGGCCGGGGCACCGGTAGAATCCACGCATGGACGAAGACGCACGCGCCCGCTTTTCCGGAATCGAACGCCTGTACGGGCAGGGCGCGCTCGCGCGGCTGCTGCAGCGCCACGTCGCGGTGGTCGGGCTGGGCGGCGTCGGCTCCTGGGTCGCCGAGGCACTCGCGCGCAGCGGCGTCGGCACGCTGACGCTGATCGATGCCGACGACCTGTGCGTGTCCAACACCAACCGGCAGTTGCCGGCGCTCGAAGGCCAGTACGGGCGCAACAAGGCCCGGGTCATGGCCGAGCGCTGCCTGGCGATCCATCCGCGCGCGACGGTGCACGCGTTGGAGGACTTCGTGACCCCGGCCAACCTCGAGACGTTGCTGGGGCGGGGCTACGATCTGGTGATCGACGCCTGCGACAGCTTCCGCAGCAAGGTCGAGCTGATCGCGTGGTGCCGCCGGCGCAAGCTGCCGGTGATCACCGTGGGCGCCGCGGGCGGGCGCATCGACCCGACGCTGGTGCGCGTGCGCGATCTCTCGCGCACCGAGCACGACGCGATGCTCGCGCTGATCCGCAAGAAGCTGCGCACGGAGTTCAACTTCCCCAAGAGCCCGAAGCGCTATTTCGGCGTGCCGGCGATCTACTCGCTGGAGAACGTGCGCTATCCGCAGGCCGACGGCACGGTCTGCGGCATCCGCCCGCAGCTCGGTCCGGACGCGGCGCTCAACCTCGATTGCGGCAGCGGCCTGGGGGCGGCGACGCACATCACCGGTGCGTTCGCGTTCGCCGCCGCCGGCAAGGCGCTCGAACTGCTGCTGCGGCCCGCGGCAGACGCCGCGGCCTGAATCGCGCCTAGGGCGGCGGCAGGCCGAACAGGCGCGCCGCGTTGTCGCTGGTCCGGGCGGCCACCGTCGCGGCGGACTCGCCGCGCAGGCGCGCGACCGCGTCGAGCACGCGGACCAGGCGCGCCGGTTCGTTACGCTGGCCGCGGTGCCCGCTGTCTGGCTGGTCGGGCGCGTCGGTCTCGAGCAGCAGTTGCTCGATCGGCATGCCGGCCACCAGCCGGTGCAGGCGGCGCGCCCGGTCGTAGGTCACCGGCCCGCCGAGTCCGATCAGGAAGCCGTGCTGCCACAACTGGCGCGCCTGCTCGGGACTGCCGGCGAAACTGTGCACGACCCCGCGCAGGCCGTCGAACCGGCGCAGCGTCGCGATCACCGCGTCCACCGCGCGCCGTGCGTGCACGATCACCGGCAGGTCGTGCGCGTGCGCCAGCCGCAGCTGCCCCTCGAAGTAGCGCGCCTGCGCTGCGCGGTCGAGACCGTCGACGAAGTGGTCGAGGCCGCATTCGCCGACCGCCACCGGCCGCTCGCGCACGATCCAGTCCGCCAGCGCGTCCAGGTCCTCGGGTCGATGCTCGGCCAGGAACAGCGGATGCAGGCCGTAGGCCGGATACAGGCCGGCGCCGGACGCGCAGACGGCGCGCAGCGTCGGCCAGGCCGCGCGCGCGACGGCGGGCACGACCTGGCGCAGCACGCCCGCCGCGCGGGCCCGCGCCAGCACCGCCTCGCGGTCGCCGTCGAACGCCGGCGCGTCGAGATGGCAGTGGCTGTCGACCAGCATCAGGGCCTGCGGGCCTGCCCGTCGATCGGTGCGCGCCGGTCGCCGCCGGCCGGCGGCGCGGGGCTGCGCTTGCGCTTGGCCAGCGCGACCGTCGCCAGGCCGAGCAGCACCTCGTCGACGAGGATGATCGGGTCGGGCACGACGAGGTTGATGCCGAACAGCACGGCCACGACCACGAACAGCCGCGGGTAGCTCAACTTCGACAGCCAGGACACGAGCGGAACGGACAGGGGGCTGGGCATCGCGGACCTCGCTTGGATGCGGAATGCGGCCACGCTAGCACGGGCCTGCGGAACGGCGGTTTAGCGTCGGGTCAGCGTCTCGGGGCGGAATTCCGGTGCCTGTTCAGCTTCGAGATGGTGCAATCGCCGCAACACGTACAGGCCGAGGGCCGGAGGAGATCCCGATGAAGGGCAACACGATCGCGATTGCGCTGGCATCCCTGCTCGTGGGCGGCGTGGCCGTCGGCGCGTACCACAACAGCCGCGACGGCGCGGGCGCGGCGGCCACCGCCGAGCGCGCACAGGACCGCCTCGACTACGCCGACGTGCTGGCCGCCCAGCCGGTGACCGAGACCGAGCAGGTCTACGCCACCGTGCTGGGCAGCGAGCCGATCCGCGAAACCATGACCTCCACCTCGCCGCGCGAGGTCTGCGAGGACGTCGTGGTGCAGGAGCGCCTGCCCGAGCGCGACGGCAACGTCGGCGGCACCGTCGCGGGCGCGCTGATCGGCGGCCTGGTCGGCAACCAGGTTGGCGGCGGCAACGGCCGCAAGCTGGCGACCGCGGCTGGCGCGACGGCCGGCGGCTTCATCGGCAACCGGGTCGACCGCAACCACGTCGGCGGCCGTGTCGTCGAACGCGTCGACCGCCAGTGCCGCACCGTGCAGGACGCCTCGCAGTCCTCGCGCGTGGTCGCCTACAACGTCACCTACCGCAATCCCGACGGCACTACCGGCTCGATGCGCACCGACAGCAAGCCGGGCAACCGCATCCTGCTCGGCGACGAGGAGAAGACCGTCGGCTACGACGTGACCTACCGCTACGAGGGCACCGAGCGGACGCTGCGTATGCGCGAGGCGCCGGGCGAGCGGCTGCCGGTGCTCAATGGCCGCGTCATGACCGCGGCGATGGACGGCGCCCCCGAGCGCGGCTGACCCCGCCAGGGTCGCAGGTTCCCACCGAAGGGCCGGCATTCGCCGGCCCTTCGGCTTCGTGGGCCGGTCGCCCGGCGCGCGCGGATCGATACAATGCCCGGCATCCCGCCCAGACCGGACCGCCATGGCCCTGCATCCCTACGACCTGTACGACGTGCGTTCGCTGCTCGACGAGGACGAGCGCGCGGTCCAGGACGCCGTCGCGCGCTTCACCGACGAGCGCGTGCTGCCGATCATCGGCGAGTGCTTCGACCAGGCGCGGTTCCCCACCGAGCTGATCCACGAGATGGCCGAGCTCGGCCTGCTCGGCGCCACGCTGCCGGCCGAGTACGGCTGCGCCGGCCTCAATGCGGTCAGCTACGGCCTGATCTGCCAGGAGCTCGAGCGCGGCGACAGCGGCCTGCGCAGCTTCGCCAGCGTGCAGTCCTCGCTGTGCATGTACCCGATCTTCGCCTACGGCAGCGAGGAACAGCGCCGTCGCTGGCTGCCCGAGATGGCCGCCGGCCGGGTCATCGGCTGCTTCGGCCTGACCGAGCCCCACGGCGGCTCGGACCCGGGAAACATGAAGACCCATGCCCGTCGCGACGGTGACGACTGGATCCTCAACGGCTCCAAGATGTGGATCACCAACGGCAACCTGGCCGACATCGCGATCGTCTGGGCGAAGACCGACGACGGCATCCAGGGCTTCGTGGTCGAGAAAGGCTTTGCCGGGTTCTCGGCGCAGGAGATCAAGCACAAGATGAGCCTGCGGGCCTCGGTCACCAGTGCGCTGTACTTCGACGACGTGCGCGTGCCCGATGCCAACCGCCTGCCGAACGTCAAGGGACTCAAGGGCCCGCTGGGCTGCCTGACCCAGGCACGCTACGGCATCACCTGGGGCCCGATCGGCGCGGCGATCGCGTGCCTGGACGAGGCGCTGGGCTATTCCAGGGAACGCATCCTGTTCGATCGCCCGGTGGCCGCGACGCAGAGCGCGCAGATCAGGCTCGCCGACTGGGCGCGCCGCATCACGGCCGCGCAGCTGCTGTCGCTGCAGCTCGGGCGCCTCAAGGACGCCGGCAAGATGCAGCCAACCCAGGTCTCGCTGGCGAAGTGGAACAACTGCCGCATGGCGATCGACATCGCCCGCGAGGCGCGCGACCTGCTGGGCGGCGCCGGCATCACGACCGAGCATTCGCCGATCCGGCACGCGCTCAACCTCGAGTCGGTGATCACCTACGAGGGCACGGAGACCGTGCACCAGCTGGTCGTGGGTCGCGAGCTGACCGGCATCAACGCGTTCTGACCATGCGGACGATCCGGTCGCGCGGGTTCACCTCCGACAGGGCGTGGGGCGCACTGGATGTCGCCGCGATCGCGGGCGCGACCGTCCGCCTGCACTGGACCGATCGCCCGTATCGGTGGCACGTCAACGACGGCGAGGAAGTCTTCGCTGTCCTCGACGGCCGCGTGGAGATGCGATATCGCCAGGGCGAGGACGAGCACGCGGTCGTGCTGGAAGCCGGCGACCTGTTCCATGCCGCCGCGGGCGATGCGCATGTCGCCCATCCGATCGGCGAGGCGCGCATCCTCGTGATCGAGAAGGCCGGCAGTCTCTGAGCCCTGCACCATGCCCACGATGCCGTCGTCCGTTGCCTCGCCGATTCTCGAAACCGAACGCCTGATCCTGCGCCTGCCGCAGATCGGGGACTTCGACCGCTACGCCGAACTCCTGGCCGACGAGGATGCTGCGCGCCACATCGGCGGCCGCCAGCCGCGCGCGGCGGCGTGGCGCAAGTTCCTGCAGCAGCCCGGCGCCTGGGTGTTGCAGGGCTTCGGCATGTTCTCGGTCGTGGATCGGGCCGACGGTCGCTGGCTCGGCCAGCTGGGTCCCTGGCGCCCGGAAGGCTGGCCGGACAACGAGATCGGCTATGCATTCCACCCCGATGCCTGGGGCAGGGGGTACGCCACGGAGGCCGCGGTCGCGGCGATCGACTGGACGTTCGCGACGCTGCACTGGGACCGGATCATCCATTGCATCGATCCGGCAAACGCCGCGTCCCAGCAGGTAGCCCGGCGGCTCGGCTCGACCCGGCTGCGGTCGGCGCGGCTGCCGGCGCCGTTCGACGACCACGTCGTCGACGTCTGGGGCCAGACCCGCGTCCAATGGCGCGAGCACCGCAGGCGCTTCGCGTAGGACGGGCGCGGTCCGTCCTCGACGTCAACCAGACGGCGGGCCCGGCTCGCCCCACGAAGGTCCCCCATGTTCGCGACCGTTCCCACGCCGATCCCCGCCCGCATGAAGGGCCTCAACCGCGCCGAGATCTGCGACGCGAATTTCCAGCAGTTCGTCCGCGACTGGCGCGGTCCTGTGCGGACGCGTCCGGCCGACAACGCGCCAGTGCTGCCCGGCAGCGCGCTGGACGCGCGCGGCTTCGTCGAACTGCTCGAGTCGCAGCTGATCAGCCGGCACCTGGACCTGATGGCGCGCGTGCTGCGCGTACAGAACAAGGTCTTCTACACGATCGGCTCCAGCGGCCACGAGGGCAACGCGATGGTCGCGCGCCTGACCCGGCACACCGATCCCGCGTTCCTGCACTACCGCAGCGGCGGCTTCATGGCCGAACGGTTCCGCAAGCTGCCGGGCATGGATCCGGTGATGGACTCGGCGCTGTCGTTCGCGGCCAGCCGCGAGGACCCGGCCAGCGGCGGCCGCCACAAGGTCTGGGGCAGCAAGCCGCTGTGGGTGCTGCCGCAGACCTCGACGATCGCCTCGCACCTGCCCAAGGCCTTCGGCACCGCGGTGGCGATCGAGCAGGCGCGGCGCATCGGCCATGCGCTCCCGGTGCCCGACGACAGCATCGTCGTGTGCTCGTTCGGCGATGCGTCGAGCAACCACGCGACCGCGCAGACCGCGTTCAACGCCGCCGCCTGGACCGCCTACCAGAAGCTCCCGGCACCGGTGCTGTTCGTCTGCGAGGACAACGGCATCGGCATCTCGGTCAGGACGCCCGACGGCTGGATCGCGCGCAACTTCGCCCGGCGGCCGGACCTCGACTACTTCGCCGCCGACGGCCTCGACCTGGCATCGGGCTACGGCGAGGTCGAGCGCGCGGTCGCGCATTGCCGGCGCACGCGCCGGCCGACGTTCCTGCACCTGCGCACGACCCGGATCATGGGCCACGCCGGCACCGACTTCGAGATCGAATGGCGCCCGCTCGAGGAACTGTGCGCGGTCGAGGCGACCGACCCGCTGCTGCGCTCTGCGGCGATCGCGCTCGAATCCGGCGTGATGAGCGTCGATGCGCTGCTGGCGCTGTACGAGGACACGCGCGCGCGCTGCTTCGCCGCCGCGCACGACGCCGACCGCCGGCCGCGACTGGAGACGCTGGCCGAGGTCATGCAGCCGCTGGCGCCGTATTCCCCGGCGCAGGTCCAGGCCGAGGCTTCGCGCTTCGAGCATGCCGCGCAGCGCGCGGAGATCTTCGGCGGCGCGTCGAAGCTGCCCGAGGCGCAGCCGCCGCGGCACCTGGCGATCCAGATCAACCAGGCCCTGCATGACCTGTTCGCCAAGTATCCCGAGGCCCTGCTGTTCGGTGAGGACGTGGCGCAGAAGGGCGGCGTCTACACGGTCACCAAGGGGCTGCAGAAGGCGTTCGGCCCACGCCGGGTGTTCAACACGCTGCTCGACGAAACGATCGTGCTCGGGCTGGCGCAGGGCTACGCCAACATGGGGCTGCTGCCGCTGCCCGAGATCCAGTACCTGGCCTACTTCCACAACGCCGGCGACCAGATCCGAGGCGAGGCGGCGAGCCTGCAGTTCTTCAGCAACGGCCAGTACCGCAACCCGATGGTCGTGCGCATCGCCTCGCTGGGCTACCAGCGCGGCTTCGGCGGCCATTTCCACAACGACAACTCGGTCACCGCGCTGCGCGACATCCCCGGCCTCGTCGTCGGCTGCCCGTCGCGCGGCGACGACGCGGCGACGATGCTGCGCACGCTTGCCGCGCTGGCGAAGGTCGACGGCCGGGTCTGCGCGTTCCTCGAGCCGATCGCGCTGTACATGACCAAGGACCTCTACGCGCCCGGCGACGGCGGCTGGCTGACGGCGTACCCGCCGCCGGACCAGGCGATGGCCTTCGGCGAGGAGCGGGTGTACGCGCCCGAAGCGACCGATCTGCTGGTGCTGACGTTCGGCAACGGCGTGCCGATGAGCCTGCGCGCGGCGCGCACGATCGAGTCGGAGCGGGGCTGGCGCGTACGCGTGGTCGACCTGCGCTGGCTGCTGCCGCTCAACGAGGGCGCGATCGCGCGGCACGTGGCCGAATGCGACCGGGTGCTGGTCGTCGACGAGGGGCGGCGCAGCGCGGGCGTGGGCGAGGGCATCGTGACCGCGATCACCGAGGCCGGCTTCGGCGACCGGCCGCTGCGCCGGGTGGTCGGTGCCGATACGTTCACGCCGCTGGCCGGCGCGGCGTTCCTGGTGATCCCATCGGAGGCCGACATCGTCGCCGCGGCGTCGGCGATGGCCTGAAGGCGGAAACGGGACCGGCGCGCGACGCCGGTCCCGTCGTCCGCGGTGCGGCGCGGGCTCAGTCCGCGAAGCGGACCCGGACCTCGACGCGACGGTTCGGCGCGAGGCAGTCGATCAGCGCCTGGCCGCGCTCGGTGCGGCATTCGACGACCGGCTCCACGTCGCCCCGGCCGACCGCGGTGATCCGGTCCGCCGGCACGCCATGCTCGACCAGATAGCCGCGCACGGCCTCGGCGCGCTGGTTGGACAGCCGCATGTTGCCCTTGGCGTTGCCGATGCGGTCGCTGTGGCCGATGACGTGGACGATCTCCACCCGGTGGGCGCTGCCCGAGAGCCGGGCGGCGATCGCGTCGAGCGCAGTGCGCCCGTCGGGGCTGAGGTCGCGGATGCTCGCCTTGCCGAAGGCGAACAGCCCGTCGGCATCGAGCTTCTCGACGAACGAGCTCGACGGCGGGGGTGGAGACTGCGGTACAGGGTCCTGCGCCGGCGGCGTGGACGAGCAGGCCGCGAGCGTGAACGAGACGACGGACGCGGCGAAGGCCGCGGACAGCATGTTGCGCTTCATGACATTCCCTTTGAGCTTTCCAGTTCCCCTGTCGCCGGACCGCAGCCGGTCCGGCGACTGCTTTGACATCCCCCGGACGCCTGCGCGTCCTGTCGCGGCGGAGCATAGCAGCCGCGCATGGCATGAAAAGGGGGAGGAGTCTCCGAAGTGTGGGATAGCAATCCCACTTCGGATAGGCAGCGGCCAGCCGGCCGGAAGCCGCTCTTCCCTCGGTCAGGACCGCTCGCGGTCCGGCCACGCGAAGCACGCGTGGCGTTCGCATGGTTGCGCGGCATGCCGCGCAAGCAGAGCGGACTCACCCATGGCGCGCTTGACGCGGCCACCGGCCGTCAGCCCGCTGCTGGAGACCTTTGGATTCTGGCTTCTGATGGACGCAGATTCGCCCGCTGGAAGAAGGCGGGGCCCTCCGTGCGTTGCGCCGTTGAGCGCATAAAAGCTGGAAAAGACAGGGAGCTCGTTCAGCGCGCCAGGCCGTCGAGCAGTGGCACCGCGGTCGCCGGGTGCTCGTCGACCGTCATCGTCACGGTGCCCGTATCCAGCGGCAGTACCGCGAGCTGGACGTCCGTCGAGACGGCGACGATCCGGCCGGCCGGCTGCCCGTCGGCGACCACGTCCTGGCCGGGTTGCGCGGTCGATGCGCCGTGCAGTGCGACCAGGCCGCGCTTGCTCTGGCCCAGGAAGTGCGTGCGCGCGACGATCTCCTGGCCGGGGTAGCAGCCCTTCCTGACGCTGTAGGCGCGCAGCCGGTCGAGCCCGAGCTGCTGCGGCGTCCAGCGCTCGGCCTCGCCGGCCGGCAGCCGCGGCAGGCCATGGGCGAGGTCGATCGCGCGCCAGCGTGCTTCGGCCTCGACCGCCGTCGCAGCGGTCGGCGCGGCATCGGGTGCGTCCGGTCGGCGCGGCGCCAGGCGCAGCGTGCGCGGCTGCGTCGGCACGCCGAGGTCGAGTTCGGCCGCCTCGCCGTCGAACGCCGCGCGGGCGCCGCTCGCCGCCGACGGCGCGGCGAAGCGACCCGTGACCACGGCATCCTCGATCGAGATCGCGACCTTGCTGCGGAATACGAATCGTTTCAGCGCGGCCGCGAACGCGTCGGGCTCGGCATCGAGCAGGACGAGGTCCAGCGTCTGTGCATCGCGTCGCAGCAGCGCGAACAGCGCGATCGTGCGGCCCTTGGGCGTCAGCCAGCCGCTCCATTGCCAGTGGCCGTCGGCGAGGACGGCGACGTCGTTCATGAACTGGGCCTGCGCGAACGCGAGCGCGTCGCGTCCCGAAAGGCGCAGGACGTGCAGGCCGGAAAGGGCGAAATCTGCGTCGGGAGTGGAATGCGGCTTGTCTACCATGGGTGTGGGAACTAAAATTGAACGAATGATCACCCCGGACATCATAGGCGACGACGCGGCAACGCCGCGGCCGGAACCGGCGGTCACGCCCGTTCCGGCACCCGAGCCGGAGCCCGCGGTCGAGATCGGGGGCCGCGACGGCCTCGATCCCACCCGCTACGGCGACTGGGAAAAGAACGGCCGCTGCATCGATTTCTGATCGCCGCCGCATCGCATCGGCGCGAGCGGCCCTGTGTACCACCAGCCACGCGGCGCGACGCCGCCAGCGAGGAGACCAGCCAGCAATGGCACATCCCAACCGTCCTCTGTCGCCGCATCTGCAGGTCTATCGACCCCAGATGACCTCGACCATGTCCATCCTCCACCGCATCACCGGCGTCTCGCTGGCGGTCGGCGGCATTTCCCTGGTGTGGTGGCTGATGTCCATCGCCGCAGGCGGCGAAGCCTACGAATTCGCCTCCCGGCAGTGGGCCTCGCCGATGGGCCTGATCTTCCTGTTCGGCTTCACGCTGGCGTTGATCTACCACCTGCTCAACGGCATCCGGCACCTGCTGTGGGATGCGGGCTGGGGCTTCGAGATTCCGAAGGCGTACGCCTCGGGCTACGCGGTGTTCGTGGTCGGCTTCCTGATCACCGGCCTCATCTGGTTCGTCGGCCTGCGGGGTGCGGCATGAGCGGCGGCGGTGGCGAGACCTCGCGCGCGGTGCCGCTGCGCACGCCGGTCAAGCGCGCCCAGGGCCTGGGCTCGGGCAAGTCGGGCACGGCGCACTTCTGGAAGCAGCGGGTCACCGCGATCATCCTGGTGCCGCTGGTCGTCTGGTTCGTGCTGACGCTGCTGTCGCTGGTCGGCGCGGAGCTGGAGACGGCGCGCGCGATCGTCGCGCGGCCGTGGAACGCGATCCTGTTCTCGATCTTCCTGGTCACGCTGTTCTGGCACGCCAAGCTCGGCCTGCAGGTGGTCATCGAGGACTACGTGCACAAGCGGTCCATCGAGCTGGCCCTCCAGCTGCTCGTGACCTTCCTCTGCGGGCTCGGCGCCATCGCCTCGCTGTACGCGATCGCCCGCATCGCCTTCACTGCCTGAGTCCGCGATGACCGCTTACCCGATTACCGAACACAAGTACGACATGATCGTCGTCGGCGCCGGCGGCGCCGGCCTGCGCGCGACCTTCGGCCTGGCCCACAAGGGCCTGCAGACCGCGTGCCTGACCAAGGTCTTCCCGACCCGTTCGCACACCGTCGCCGCGCAGGGCGGCATCTCGGCCGCGCTCGGCAACATGGGCGAGGACGACTGGCGCTTCCACTTCTACGACACGATCAAGGGCTCGGACTGGCTGGGCGACCAGGACGCCATCCAGTACATGTGCCGCGAGGCGATCCCGGCGATCATCGAGCTCGAGCACCAGGGCGTGCCGTTCTCGCGCACCAAGGAAGGCAAGATCTACCAGCGCCCGTTCGGCGGCATGACCACGCACTACGGCCAGGGCATCGCCCAGCGCACGTGCGCGGCCGCCGACCGCACCGGCCACGCGATCTTGCACACGCTCTACCAGCAGTCGCTCAAGCACGACGCGCGCTTCTTCGTGGAGTACTTCGCGCTCGACCTGATCATGGACGAGGAGGGCGCCTGCCGCGGCGTGCTTGCGCTCGACATGGCCGAGGGCACGCTGCACCTGTTCCGCGCCCAGGGCGTGGTGCTGGCGACCGGCGGCTACGGCCGCGCCTATTTCTCGGCGACCTCGGCGCACACCTGCACCGGCGACGGCGGCGGCATGGCGCTGCGCGCAGGCCTCGGCCTGCAGGACATGGAGTTCGTGCAGTTCCACCCGACCGGCATCTACGGCGCGGGCTGCCTGATCACCGAGGGCGTCCGAGGCGAGGGCGGCATCCTGCGCAACGCCAGCGGCGAGCGCTTCATGGAGCGCTACGCGCCCAACGCCAAGGACCTGGCCTCGCGCGACGTGGTCAGCCGTTCGATGACGATGGAGATCCGCGAGGGGCGCGGCGTCGGCGAGCACCAGGACCACATCCACCTCGACCTGACCCACCTCGACCCGGCCGACATCCACAAGAAGCTGCCCGGCATCGCGGAGAGCGCGCGGATCTTCGCCGGCGTCGACGTCGAGAAGCAGCCGATCCCGGTGATCCCGACCGTCCACTACAACATGGGCGGCATCCCGACCAACTACCACGGCGAAGTCGTGCAGTTGAAGGACGGCAACCCAGATGCCGTGGTGCCGGGCCTGTACGCGATCGGCGAGGCGGCCTGCGTGTCGGTGCACGGCGCCAACCGCCTGGGCTCCAATTCGCTGCTCGACCTGGTGGTGTTCGGCCGCGCGGTGGCCAACCGCTGCGCCGAGACGATCAAGCCCGACGCGCGCCACAAGCCGCTGCCGGCCGACGCCTGCGACAAGTCGCTGGCCCGCCTGGACAAGCTGCGCAATGCCAACGGCGACACCGCGACCGCGGTGATCCGCGACCGCATGCAGCGCACGATGCAGAACGACGCGGCGGTGTTCCGCACCAGCGAGACGCTCAAGCAGGGCGTGGACAAGATCCGCGAGATCCATGCCTCGTTCGCCGACGTCAAGGTCAGCGACCGCTCGATGGTCTGGAATTCCGACCTGATCGAGACGCTCGAGCTGGAGAACCTGCTGGGCCAGGCGCTGGTGACGATCGTCTCGGCCGAGAACCGCAAGGAATCGCGCGGCGCGCACGCCCACGAAGACTATCCCGACCGCGACGACGAGAACTGGCACAAGCACACGCTGTGCTGGGCGGACGACGCCGGCAACACGAAGATCGACTACCGTCCGGTGCACATGTACACGCTCGACGACGAAGTCGAGGTCGTGCCCCCCAAAGCACGCGTCTACTGAGCCGGGAGACCCCACATGGCCGAATTCACGCTCCCGAAGAACTCCAAGATCAAGAAGGGCCGGCACTTCCCGGTCGCGCCGGGTGCCAAGCGCACGCGCACGTTCAAGATCTACCGCTGGAATCCCGATTCCGGCGAAACGCCGAGTACCGACACCTACGAGATCGATCTCGACAAGTGCGGGCCGATGGTCCTGGACGCGCTGATCAAGATCAAGAACGAGATCGATCCGACGCTGACGTTCCGCCGGTCCTGCCGCGAGGGCATCTGCGGCTCGTGCGCGATGAACATCGACGGCACGAACACGCTGGCGTGCACGCGCGCGATCGACGACTGCAAGAAGAGCGAGGTGCCGATCTACCCGCTGCCGCACATGAGCGTGGTCAAGGACCTGGTGCCCGATCTCACGCACTTCTACGCGCAGTACGCCTCGATCCAGCCGTGGATCCGCACGCAGAGCGCGGCGCCGCCGGATCGCGAGCGGCTGCAGTCGCCGGAGGACCGCGACAAGCTCGATGGCCTCTACGAGTGCATCCTGTGCGCGTGCTGCTCGACCAGCTGCCCGAGCTACTGGTGGAACGGCGAACGCTACCTGGGCCCGGCGATCCTGCTGCAGGCCTACCGCTGGATCATCGACAGCCGCGACGAGGACACCGGCGCGCGCCTGGACGACCTGGAAGACCCGTTCAAGCTCTACCGCTGCCACACGATCATGAATTGCGCGCGGACCTGTCCGAAGGGGCTGAATCCGGCCAAGGCGATCGGCGAGATCAAGCGCCTGATGCTCGTGCGGCATGGGTGAGCGAGCGCGCCAAACCGACGCCTCAGCGTCGGTTGCGCTCGCGAACGCCCGCACACGGAAGTGCGGACCGGCCGCTCCGGCGCCGGCGATGCCCCGCCATGGATGGCATGGGAATTTCCTCATGAAATGGGAGCGCCAAGCTCGCGAGTTCCCGTACATGGGTATGCAAGCCGGCCGTTCCGGAGCCGCCCCCGACCGATCGGCCCGGGCCTGCCAAGCAGCGCGCCGATGACCGCTCAGGACGACACCACCGAACTGCGACGCCTGCGCTGGCGCAGCCGCCGCGGCATGCGCGAGCTCGACCGGCTGTTCGAACGCTGGCTCGACCGTTGCTGGGCGGCGTCTTCCGAGGCCGAGCGGGCGGTTTTCCGACGGTTGCTGGAATGCGAGGACGATAGGCTGTGGAAGTGGTTCCTCGGCCATGAGCGTTCCGCGGATGCGCAACTCGACGCCCTCGTCCAATCGATCCGGGCCCTCCCGCCCGATCCCTGAGTTCCAGGCCCGCCTGCACTGGCGGCCGTCCTGTCTGCTGCGGGCGGCGCTGGCGCTGCTCACGGCGGCGGCCTGCCTGTCGCTGCTGCTCGCGGAATTGCCTCGACCGGCGTGCTGGCTGGGCATCGCGTGCGTACTGGCTGCCGGCGTCCGCGCGCTCGTGCGCGAGTCGCGGTGCCCGCCGCGCCAGGTGGTCGTGCAGGCCCCGGGACGCATCCTGCTCGACGGTCGGCCGCTCGAAGCGCCGTGCCTGCAATGGCGCGGCCCGATCGTGCGCCTGGCCTGGCGCGAGGGCCGGCGCACGCATTCGCTGCTGTGGTGGCCCGATACGCTGCGCGCGCCGCAGCGCCGTGAACTGCGTCTGGCCGCAGCGTCACCGGCACAGCCACGCCGGGCGGAATCGATGGCACCATAGCCGCTGCCCGGCGGGACGGGTATGGCGATGGCGACATCGCGGACGTCCCGCATCCATCGACGGACGCCCATGCTCAGACCCATACCCGCCGCCATCGGACTGCGTTACCTGCGGGCGAAACGGCGCAACGGCTTCATCTCCTTCATCTCCCTCGCTTCGATCCTCGGCATCGCCATCGGCGTGACCGTCCTCATCACCACGCTCGCGGTGATGAGCGGCTTCCAGAAGGAAATCCGCGACCGCATGCTCGGCATGGTCGCGCACGCGACGATCAGTGCCGACGGCGACACGCTGCACAACTGGGCGCGCGCGGTCGAGGTCGCCCGCGAGGATGCGCGCGTGGCGGGCGCTGCGCCCTACGTCGACACCCAGGCGCTGCTGCGCGGGCGCCGCAACGAACCGGCGGCAGTGCGCGCGATCTCGCCCGAGGACGAGGGCGAGGTGTCCGACCTGGCCACCTCGATGGTCGTCGGCCAGCTGTCGGACCTGCAGCCGGGCAGCTTCAACATCGTGCTCGGCCGCGAACTCGCGCTGTGGCTGGGCGTCGGGGTCGGCGACAGCGTCATCGTGACCACCGATTTCCAGGTCACGCCGATGGGCGCGGTGCCGCAGCTCAAGCGCTTCACCGTCAGCGGCCTGTTCGAGGCCGGCTACCAGGACTTCGACCGCCGGCTGGCGGTGGTGAACCTGCAGGACGCGCAGCGGCTGCTGCGCATCGGCGACGGCGTGACCGGCGTGCGGCTGAAGCTGCACGACATGGACCTCGCGCAGCAGGTCACGCGCGATCTGGTGCACCGCCTGGGCGGCGTCTACCGGGTCAGCGACTGGAGCAGCGAGAACGCGAACATGTTCCGCGCGCTCAAGCTCGAGAAGACGATGATCGGCATTCTGCTGTCGCTGATCATCGTGATGGGCTCGTTCAACCTCGTCGCCTCGCAGGTCAGCCTGGTCACCGACAAGCAGGCCGACATCGCGATCCTGCGTACGCTCGGGCTCACGCCCGGCGGCGTCATGCAGGTGTTCATGGTGCAGGGCACGATGATCGGCGTCATCGGCACGGTGCTCGGCATCACCGGCGGCCTGCTGCTGACCTTCAACCTGGAACACATCCTGCGCGCGCTCGAACGGCTGTTCGGCGTGGTGCTGATGCCCGAGGACGTCTACTACGTGACCGGACTGCCGATCGACCTGCAGGTCAGCGACGTGGCGATGATCGCCGGCGTCGCACTGACGATGGCGTTCCTGGCCACGATCTACCCGGCCTGGCGCGCTGCGCGCACCGCACCGGCGGAGGCGCTGCGCTATGAGTGAGCGGGATTCGGCATCGGGGCATCGGGGTTCGGCGCCGTCGCCCGCGGACGCGGCCGGCGAGGTGTTGCGTGCCGAGGGGCTGGGCAAGACCTACGCCGAGGGCAAGCTGCGCACGCCGGTGTTCGAGGGCCTGGACCTGCGCGTGGCCGAGGGCGAGACCGTCGCGATCATCGGCGCCTCGGGCGCCGGCAAGAGCACGCTGCTGCACCTGCTCGGCGGGCTCGACGTGCCGACCAGCGGCGAGGTCTACGTCGCCGGCCAGCGCATGAGCGCGCTGTCGAACGCCGCGCGCGGCACGCTGCGCAACCGGGCGCTGGGCTTCGTCTACCAGTTCCACCACCTGCTGCCCGAGTTCACCGCGCTCGAGAACGTGATGCTGCCGGCGGTGCTCAACGGCGCCAGCGATACCGACGCGACCCGCGCGCGCGCGGGCTGCTGGAGTCGGTCGGGCTGGGCCACCGCTTGGGCCACAAGCCCGGCGAACTGTCGGGCGGCGAGCGCCAGCGCGCCGCGGTCGCGCGTGCACTGGTGAACCGTCCGGCCTGCGTGCTCGGCGACGAGCCGACCGGCAACCTCGACGAGCGCACCGCTGCGACCGTGTTCGAACTGATGCTCGAGCTCAACCGCGCCCAGCGCACGAGCCTGGTGCTGGTGACCCACGACCGGCGGCTCGCCGCCAGGCTCGACCGCGTGCTCGAGCTGCACCAGGGCCGCCTGCGCGAAGTCGACCGGGCCGGCCTGTCCTGACACGGCATTGGTCGGCGCGCGCTTCGCGCGCGATGCGGTCGACCCGGGAATGCCCAGCACCTCGCCTGCGCATACGCAGGCGCAGAATCGTAGGAGCGCGCTTGCGCGCGATGGGCTTGTGAGGCGATGCCCCATCGCGCGCAAGCGCGCTCCTACGGTGTGTGGCGTTTTGGTCGGGCGGACCCGCGCACCCCGTCCCGGCACGCCTCACTCGCTGGGCTTGGCGGCCTGGGCGGGACGTTGCGAGGCGGCGCGGCGCGCGAGCACCGCTTCGCGGTGGGCGATGTAGCCGTTGGCGCCGAACACGATCGCCGCGCCGATCATCGTCCACAGATCGATCGTCTCGCCGAACAGCCACCAGCCGAACAGCACCACGATCGGCAACTGCACGAAGCTGATCGGCTGCAAGGCCGAGACCTCGCCCAGGCGCAGTGCCCGCGTCCACAGCCACTGACCGAGGGTGCCGAGCACGCCCGTCGCCAGCAGCCACAGCCAGGCGACCGGGTCGGGCCACACCCACTGGAACAGCGCCGGCACCAGCGACAGCGGCACCCACAGCAGGTAGGTGTAGAAGACGATCGTGTCGGGCGGATCGATCTTCGACAGCTGCTTCATCTGGATCGCGACCAGCGCCGCGAGCAGGGCGCCGAGCACCGGGATCAGCATCGGCGCCGAGAACGCCACGCCCGGGCGCAGGATCACCAGCACGCCGACGAAGCCCGCCGACACCGCCATCCAGCGCCGCACGCGCACGATCTCGCCCAACCACAGCACCGCGGCGATGGTGGCGAACAGCGGCGCGGCGTACGACAGCGAGATCGCCTGCGACAGCGGCAGGTGGCCGATCGCCCAGAACGCGCACAGCATCGAACCCAGGCCGACGAGCGTGCGCACCACGTAGCGGCCGAGATGCTGCGTGCGCGGGATGCCGCCACCGGCGTGCAGCAGGATCGGCAGTAGCGCGAGCAGGCCGAAGAAGTTGCGGAAGAACGCGACCTCGGTCGTCGGGACGGTCGCCGACGCGAAACGGATCGCGATCGCCATCAGCGCGAAGGCCGACGTGCTGCCAAGCATCAGCAGCGCTGCCTGGCCGGATGCCGAGGACGGCTGCCAGCGTCGCGCCGCGCCGCTCACCATGCCGCACCCACGATGCGCGGTTCGGGCGCCAGCGCCACGCCGAAGCGCGCCTGGACCGAGTCCGCGATGCGCCGGGCCAGCGCCAGCAGGTCGCGGCCATGCGCGCGGCCGTGGTTGACCAGCACCAGCGCGTGGCCGGCCGAGACCCCGGCGTCGCCGTCGCGGTGGCCCTTCCAGCCGCAGCGGTCGATCAGCCAGGCGGCCGAGAGCTTGCGGCGACCGTCGTTGACCGGGAACACCGGCAGGTCGGGATGCGTCTCGCGCAGCGCCGCCGCGGTGGCGGCATCGACGATCGGGTTCTTGAAGAAGCTGCCGGCGTTGCCGATCACGGCCGGGTCGGGCAGCTTGCTGCGCCGGATCGCGATCACCGCCTCTGCGACATGGGACGGCGTCGGCGCGGCGACACCGCGCGCGGCGAGCGCGTCGCGGATGCCCGCGTAGTCGAGCACCGGTGCGGCCCGGCGCGAGAGCGCGAACGTGACCGCGGTGACGATCCAGCGGTCGGGCGTCTGCTTGAACACGCTGTCGCGGTAGCCGAACCCGCAGGCGGCCGCGTCGAGCGACACGGGCGCGCCGCGTTGGCGGTCGAAGGCCTCGACCGCATGGATGCGGTCGGCGACTTCGACGCCATAGGCGCCGATGTTCTGGATCGGCGCCGCGCCGACGGTGCCGGGAATCAGCGCCAGGTTCTCGAGGCCGCCCAGGCCCTGCGCCAGCGTCCACATCACCACGTCGTGCCAGGAGGCGCCGGCCGCCGTGCGCACGTGCGCGGCGACGCCGTCGTCGGCGACGATCGCGCGTCGCGCGTCGGCGATCGCCAGCACCGCATCGACGTCGTCGACGAACAGCAGGTTGCTGCCGCCCCCGAGCACCAGCGGGCAGGCCGGGCCGAGCGCCGCGAGCGCCTCCGGCAGTGCCGCAACGTCGTCCACCTCGAGCAGCCGGCGTGCCTGCGCCGGGACGCCGAAAGTGTTGCGGGTGCGCAGGTCGACGCGTTCGCGCAGACAGAAGGGGATGGACATCGGCAACTCAGAGATCGGACACGGTGCCGCGGCTGGGCGCCTCGCGGCGCCGGCGGATCGCCTCGACGCATTCGCCGACCAGCGCCGGGCCGCGGTACACCAGGCCCGAATAGACCTGGACCAGCGACGCGCCGGCCGCCATCTTGGTGGCCGCGTCGGCGCCGCAGACGATGCCGCCCACGCCGACCAGCGGGATGCGCTCGGGCAGCCGCGTGCGCAGCTTGCGCAGCACCGCGGTCGCCCGGTCCATCAGCGGCTCGCCCGACAGGCCGCCGGCCTGTCCGGCAGTGGCGTCGGCCTCGACGCCGGCGCGCGAGATCGTGGTGTTGGTCGCGATGACGCCGTCGACCGACAGGTCGCCGAGCACCCGGGCCGCCGCCTCGATGTCGCCGTCGTCGAGGTCGGGTGCGATCTTCACCAGCACCGGCACGCGGCGCCCGTGCTGCGCCGCCAGCCGTTCCTGCGCCTCGCGCAGCGTGCCCACCAGGCGTCGCAGCGCCTGCTCCTCCTGCAGTTCGCGCAGGCCCGCGGTGTTGGGCGAGGAGATGTTGACGGTGACGTAGTCGGCCAGCGGGTAGACCCGCTCCAGGCAGAACAGGTAGTCGTCGGCGGCGGCCTCGTTGGGCGTGTCCTTGTTCTTGCCGATGTTGATGCCCAGCACGCCGTCGCGCTGCGCGCGCCCGACGTTGGCGACCAGCGCATCGACGCCCCGGTTGTTGAAGCCCAGCCGGTTGATCAGCGCCCGGTGCTGCGGCAGCCGGAACATCCGCGGCTTCGGGTTGCCGTCCTGCGGGCGCGGCGTGACCGTGCCGATCTCGACGAAGCCGAAGCCCAGCGCGAACAGCGCGTCGATGTGCGCGCCGTCCTTGTCCAGCCCGGCGGCCAGGCCGACCGGGTTGGGGAAGCGCAGGCCGAAGACCTCGGTCGGCAGCGGCGCCGGCGCGCCGCCGAGCATCGACGTCAGGCCGGCGCGGTGCGCGGCATCGAGCGCGGCCAGCGTCAGGCCATGGGCGCGCTCGGCATCGAGCCGGAACAGCAGCGGGCGTGCGAGTCCGTACATGTCAGCTCGCCGTTCCGAGCCAGACCAGCCCGCCGAAGAATAGCAGCAGCACCGCGATGCCGACGAGCGTCGCGGCGAACTGCACGTAGCCCAGCACCAGGCCGGCGACGGCCATGCCGTCGCCGTCGAGCTCGGGCGTGCGGCGGATCTCCGCGCGGGCCAGGTGGCCGGTGATCACGGCCACCAGGCTGCCCAGCCACGGCAGCAGGCTCCAGCCCAGCAGGCCGCAGACCAGGCTGGTGACCGCCAGGGGGCTGGTCCGTCTCACAGGTCGAACTTGATGCCCTGGGCCAGGGGCAGCGCGTCGGAGTAGTTGATGGTGTTGGTCTGCCGGCGCATGTAGGCGCGCCAGGCGTCGGAGCCTGATTCGCGGCCGCCGCCGGTCTCCTTCTCGCCGCCGAACGCGCCGCCGATCTCGGCGCCCGAGGTGCCGATGTTGACGTTGGCGATGCCGCAGTCCGAACCGCGTGCCGAGAGGAACCGCTCGGACGCCTTGAGGTCGTTGGTGAAGATCGCCGACGACAGGCCCTGCGGCACGTCGTTCTGCATGTCGATCGCCTCGTCGAGGTTCTCGTACTTCATGACGTAGAGGATCGGCGCGAAGGTCTCGGTCTGCACGACCTCGGCGTCGTTCGACAGGCCGGTGACGATCGTCGGCAGCACGAAGAAGCCCTTGCGGTCGTCGAGCGCCTGTCCGCCGCTCTCGATCGTGCCGCCCGCGGCCTTCGCCTTTTCGATCGCCGCCAGATACGCCTCCACCGCCTCGCGCGAGTTCAGCGGGCCCATCAGGTTGGCCGCGTCGGTGGGATCGCCGATCCGCGACTCGACCTGCGCGTAGGCGGTCTTGAGCTTGGCCAGCACGTCGTCGAAGATCGAGGCGTGCACGAACAGCCGGCGCGTGGTCGTGCAGCGCTGGCCGGCGGTGCCGACCGCGCCGAACACGATCGCCGGGATCGCCAGCTTCAGATCGGCGGAAGGGTCCACGATGATCGCGTTGTTGCCGCCGAGCTCGAGCAGCGAGCGGCCCATGCGACGCGCGACGCGCTCGCCGACCATGCGGCCGACCCGGGTCGAACCGGTGAAGCTGACCAGCGCGATGCGCCGGTCGTCGACGAAGGCCTGGGCGAGGTCGCTGCCGGCGTCGTTGAACAGGAAGAAGATGTCCGGGAAACCACCGGCGCGGAGCGCCTCGTTGCAGATCTTCATCGACGCGATCGCCGACAGCGGCGTCTTCGGCGACGGCTTCCAGATCGTGACGTTGCCGCAGACCGCGGCGACGAAGCTGTTCCAGGCCCAGACCGCGACCGGGAAGTTGAACGCGCTGATCACGCCGACCAGGCCCAGCGGGTGCCACTGCTCGTACATGCGGTGGCCGGGGCGCTCGGAATGCATCGTCAGGCCGTAGAGCTGGCGCGACAGACCGACGGCGAACTCGCCGATGTCGATCATCTCCTGCACCTCGCCGTCGCCCTCGGGCTTGGACTTGCCCATCTCCAGCGCGACCAGCGAGCCGAGCGCGTCCTTGTGCGTGCGCAGCGCCTCGGCGCACAGCCGGATCGCCTCGCCGCGGCGCGGGGCCGGCGTCGCGCGCCACTCGCGGAATGCGGCCTGGGCGCGGGTCACGAGGGTCTCGTAGTCGGCCTGCGAGGTCGCCAGCACCTGCGCCAGCGACTCGCCGCTGGCCGGGTTCACCGGCGACAGCGTGCCGGCGCCGGCGCCCTGCGCCCATTCGCCGTTGCCAAGGTAGGTGCCCGATTCGGTGGCATCGAGGCCGAGCGCGGTGAGGACGGGATGGGACATCGCGGAAAGCTCCTGGTATGCGCCGGCGCCGCGCGGGGCGGCGATGGCGAGAAAGCGGGACGCGACGCGGCACGACGGTCGCTGGGGGATGGTCGCGGAACTGGCGACCCCGGCACGATTCGAACGTGCGACCTTCCCCTTAGGAGGGGGATGCTCTATCCAGCTGAGCTACGGGGCCGTGCGGTCCGGGATTTTCGCATGCGCGGGGCGGATTCCAAAGCGCGGGTGGGGGAGGGGCGGTCAGTCCTGCTCGAACCGCTTCACCTCGGCGACCAACTGTCGGCTGCGCCGGATCGCGTGCATGCCGTCGCCGCATCGTTCCCGGACACCCTCGGACGCAGGCCCGGCGATCCGGGTCGCCGAGCGCCAGATCCAGGCCCAGGTCGCGATCAGGCCGATCGCGCCGATCGCGAGACTGGCCCAGACCCAGGCCGCGGTCGGCGCGTTTGCGCCGCTAGCGCGCAGGCCTGCGATCGCGACCACGACCAGCACCCAGGCGATCCACCACGGCGTGCCGCACACGACCATGTTGAGCGTCTGTGCGCGCAGCAACTGCGCGAGCCGCTTCTGGATGCGGACCACGGGCGCGTCGTAGTCGATGGCAGCGGCGAGCGACAGCGTCGTCGCGGCGCCGATCAAGGTCAGGACGCCGAACCCGTGGACGGCCAGGCCCGCGGCCAGGAAGCCCGGCGCATCGAACTGGCGTGTCCAGCAGGCGGCGCCGAGCCACGCCAGCGCGACCCCGAGCGCCAGTTGCAGCCATTGGCCGACGAGCAGGGGACGCAATCCGCGACGTGCCTGCCGCAGCCGGTCGTCGCGCAGCAGGTCGAGCTGGATGCGCTCCTGCCTGGCCAGGCGGCGTTCGAGCGATTGCCAGGCGGTCTTGAGGTCATCGTGTTCCATCGCAGGCTCCCGGGTCAGAGTTCGTCGCGGATGCGCTGGCGCAGCCGGCCGATCTTGGTGGCGACATTGGTTTCGGTCAGGCCGAGCACCTCGGCGGTTTCGCGGTGGTTGCGGCCGTCGAGGTAGAGCAACAGCAACGCGCGGTCGAGCGGCCGTTGCGCATGGATGAAGCGGTACAGCGCGCGGACCTGCTGCTCGGCCTGCGGATCGGCGGCGTTCGGGTCCGCGATGTCGTGCAGCGCCGGGTCGAACGGCACCGCATGGCGGCTGCGCAGCCCGACGCGCCGGACGCGCGTGATCGCGACGTTGAGCGCAATCCGGTACAGCCACGTGGGGAAGGGCCGCGCCGGGTCGTACCGCGGCCAGGCCAGCCACGCCTGGGTCGCGATCTCCTGCGCGAGGTCGGCGCGGTCGTCCGGATCGCGACAGTAGCTCGCGGCGATGGTCGCGACGATGCTGCGATGCGCGTCGAACGATTCGGCGAACCGATCGCGATCGTCCTGGGGCCGCGCGGTCGGAAGCGGGGGCATCGCGGGGTCGATGGTGTCGGGCATGCAGGATGGTTCGCGCCATGGCGGCGGACATCACACGCCTGGGAGAAGATCTTCGCTCAGGTGCCGCCGCTCAGTGGAAATCGCGGGAGGGCAGCGGCATCGTGCCGAGCAGGTCGCTGAGGTCGTGCAGGTCGCCGGCGATGAGGTGGGCGACGCCGTCGACCCGCTCCCAGCGGCCGCGTACGGCGAGCAGCCGGGATTCGAGCAGGGCGCGCCGGCGGCGGATCGCCAGGTGCGGCCAGACGATGACGTTGATCATGCCGGTCTCGTCCTCGAGGGTGACGAAGATCGTGCCCTTGGCCGTGGCCGGGCGCTGGCGCTGCGTGACCAGGCCGGCGACGTGGACGCCGCTGCCGTGGCGCCGGGCCTGCAGCTCGCGCAGGCCGATGATCCGGCGCGCGGCCATCTGCGGGCGCAGCAGCGCCATCGGGTGCGGGCCCAGGCTCAGGCCCAGGGCGCGATAGTCGGACAGGATCTCCTCGCCGGCGGCGGGCGCGGGCAGGGCGACGTCGACCTCGTCGGGACTGCCGGGCAGCAACGGGCGCCGCTGCTCGATGCCGGCGACCGCCCAGCGCGCGGCGTTGCGGTGGCCGGCCAGGCCGCGCAGCGCATCGGCCTCGGCCAGCGCCTGGCGCGCCTTGGCGTCGAGGCCGGCGCGCAGGACCAGGTCGGCGATGTCGGCGAACGGGCGCCGGGCGCGTTCGCCGACGATGCGGTGCGCGGCCGGCTCGGGCAGCCCCGCGACCAGGCGCAGGCCCAGCCGGATCGCCGGCTGGACGCCCGGATCGGTGTCGCTGCGCCAGGGCCGGCCGCCGACCAGCGTGCTGTCGTGGTCGCTGTGCAGCACGTCGACCGGCAGCACCTCGATGCGGGCGCGCTGCGCGCTGCCGCGGCGCGCGTCCTGCACGATCTGGCTGGGCGAATAGAAGCCCATCGGCTGGGCGTTGAGCAGGCCGCAGGCGAACGCGGCCGGCTCGTGGCGCTTGAGCCAGCAACTGGCGTAGACCAGCTTGGCGAACGAGGCGGCGTGGCTCTGCGGGAAGCCGTAGGAGCCGAAGCCCTTGATCTGGTCGAAGATCTGGTCGATGAATGCCTGCGAATAGTTCTTCGCCAGCATGCGCTCGCGCACCCGCACCCGGTGCTGCTCCATGTCGCCGCCGCGCCGCCAGGCCGCCATCGAGCGCCGCAGGTGGTCGGCCTCGCTGTCGGTGTAATTGGCCGCTTTCATCAGCAGTTCCATGACCTGCTCCTGGAACAGCGGCACGCCGAGGGTGGGTTCGAGAATGCTGCGGATCTCGTCGTTGGGATAGTCGACCGCCTCGCGGCCCTGCCGCCGGCGCAGATAGGGATGCACCATGTCGCCCTGGATCGGACCGGGGCGCACGATCGCCACTTCCACGACCAGGTCGTAGAAGCACTTCGGCTTGAGCCGCGGCAGCATCGCCATCTGCGCGCGCGATTCGATCTGGAACACGCCGACGGTGTCGGCGATCTGGATCATCTTGTACGTGGCGTCGTCCTCGGTAGGCAGGGTCGCGAGCGCGAAGTCCCGTCCGCGATGGCCGCGCACCAGGTCGAGCGTCTTGCGGATGCAGGTCAGCATGCCCAGGGCGAGGCAGTCGACCTTGAGCAGCTTCATCGTTTCCAGGTCGTCCTTCTCCCACTGGATGATGGTGCGATCGGCCATCGCCGCGTTCTCGACCGGGACCAGATGCGAGAGCGGGGCATCGGAAATGACGAAACCGCCGACGTGCTGCGACAGGTGCCGCGGATGGCCGCGCAACTGCTCGGTCACCAGCAGGATCCTGCGGATCAGCGGGTTGTGCAGGTCGAAGCCCGCCTCGGCGATGCGCTGTTCCATCGGCGTGTCGCCGTTGCCCCAGCCGTAGCAGGTGGCCAGCAGCGCGATCTGGTCGTCGGGCAGGCCGAAGGCCTTGGCGACATCGCGCACGGCGCTCTTGCCGCGGTAGCTGATCACCGTCGCCGCGAGCGCGGCCCGCTCGCGGCCGTACTTGGCGTAGACGTACTGGATGACTTCCTCGCGCCGCTGGTGCTCGAAGTCGACGTCGATATCGGGCGGCTCGTCGCGGTGCTCGGACAGGAAGCGTGCCATCAGCAGCCGGGTCTCGTCGGGATTCACCGACGTGATGCCCAGCGCGTAGCAGACCGCCGAGTTCGCCGATGAGCCGCGGCCCTGGCACAGGATCTGCCGATCGCGGGCGAACGCGACGATGTCGGCCACGGTCAGAAAGAAGGCCTCGTAGCCCTTGCGGGCGATCAGCGCGAGCTCGAATTCGATCAGGTCGCGCACCTGGGGCGTGGGGCCGTCGGGCCAGCGGTTAACGATGCCGCGCTCGGTCAGCGCCCGCAGCCAGGTGGTCGGGGTGTGGCCGTCGGGGACGAGCTCGACCGGGTAGTCGTAGCGGATGCTGCGCAGCTCGAAGGTGCAGCGCGCCGCCAGTGCCGCGGCCGCCTCCATCAGCGCCGCGCCGTAGATGTTGCCCAGCGCGCGCCGCGTGCGCAGGTGGCGCTCGCCGTTGCGGAACAGGTGCGCGCCGCAGTCGGCCAGCGGGGTGTTGCGGGCGATCGCGGTGATCGTGTCCTGCAGCATGCGCTCGCGCCGGGTGGCCATGTGCGCATCGCCGCTGGCCAGCGCCGGCAGCCCGAGCGCGCGCGACAGCGCCAACAGCGCGTCCAGGCGCGCGGCGTCGTCGCGCTCGCGGTGCAGCTCCACGGCCAGATGGGCGCGCGCGCCGAACGTCGCGTGCAGCCAGCGGCCCTCGTCCGGATCGGGCGTCTCGCCCGGCAGCCACAGCGCGAACAGCCCCTCGGCATCGCCCTGCAGCACGTCGGCCACGTCCTCGCGCGTGAGCCGGTAGCGGCCCTTGCCGGCGGCGCGCCGCCCCCGGGTGATCAGCGCGCACAGCGTGCGGTAGCCGGCGATCGTCTCGACCAGCAGCACGCAGCGCAGGCCGTCGACGAGCCGGAACTCGCTGCCGACGACCAGCTTGAGGCCGGTGCCTTCGGAGGCCTCGAGTGCGCGCACGATCCCGGCCAGCGAGCATTCGTCGGTGATCGCCAGCGCCTCGTAGCCGCAGTGCAGCGCACGCCGGAACAACTGTTCGGCATCGGAGGCGCCGCGCAGGAACGAGAAATCCGACAGGCAGTGCAGCTCGGCGTACGGCGGCGATCCGGCATCGCGCGCATCGGGGGCGACGGCGTCGTTGGCCGCCTCGCGCAACCGGTGCGCGACCGACCACGCCCGCGGCGGCTGGCCGCCGGGCGTGTCGCGGTCGACGCCGTCGATCGGGGTCATCGCGGTCGTCCCCGGCGCACCGGCCTGCGCCCGGGAGGCGGGCCGCAAGTGGCGCGTCGACGCACACGCGGCGCATCGGCCGGGCCGGACAGGCCGAACGCAGCCGGCGTGCCGGTCATGCGAACCATCCGTGCAGCATCCAGCCCTCGCGTTCGCCGACGGGCACGAACGCCCAGGCGCGCTGCCCGCTCGAGGTCTCGACGCAGTAGTAGTCCCGGCGCGCGTCGCCATCGTCCCACCAGCCGCTTTCCAGCCGTTCGGGCCCGGAGAGCACGCGCAGGCGCGGATCGCGCAGCGGGACGGGCTCGGGCAGCAGCCAGGCCGGGCGGGGCGGCCGGGGCGGGGCGGTCTCGATGGCGACGTCGTCGCCGGCCACGCGCCGCCAGGCGCGTTCGGGGCGCGGGTCGCCGGCCGGCGCGACGCGATGCACGGCATCGTCGCCGAGCCGGGCGCGCAGGCGCTCGCGCAGCTGCGGCCAGTCCACGGCCTGCTGCGGGCGCGGGTCGAACAGGTCGCGGCTGGCCGGCACGAACGGCGGCAACTGACGGGCGACCAGGCCCAGCGCGACGACCGGGCGGTCGACCCCGGTGCGCTCGAGCCGGCTGCGCGCCAGCTCGAACAGCAGTGCCGGGTCGCGCTCGGGCGCGAGCAGGCCGACCTCGACCTCGGTCCGGCCGCTGGCGTGCTCGAGCCGGAGCGTGAAGCGCTGCACGCCGCCGTCGCGGATCGACAGGTAGGTCGCCAGGTCGCCGGTCAGCCGGCGCAGCGGGAACAGCAGCGCAGTGTGGCTCTCGACCTCGTAGCCCAGCTCGACGAGGGCATCGAAGCGGTCGGGGGGGACGTAGCAGTCGAGCGGATCGTCGACGTCGCCGTAGAGCCGGTCGAGGTGGTCGAGCACCGCGACCCCGCAGCGCCGCCGCAGCGCATCGCGCGGCAGGCCGCGCACGTCGGCGAGCCGGCGCAGGCCCATGCGGTGCAGGCGCTCGCCGGCGTCGTCGGGCAACGCAGCACGCCGCACCGGGGCGCGGTCGAGCAATGCCCGCAACGCGCCCGGCTCGGTCACCGCCAGGCCGTCGCGCAACCCGGCGAGCACGCGCGCCGCGCGCGGCGTCGGCGCCAGTGCGATGCGGTGCCGGAAGCCGAGCGTGTCGAGTTCCTGGCGCAGCCGGTGCTCGAACGTCGGCCACGGCCCGAACAGGCGGAAGCTCGCCCGGGCCTCGAGCACGATCGCGCGCGGCCACTGCGCGCTGACCAGCGAGCTGTGGCGATAGGCCCAGGCGGCGAGGAAGCGCTGGCAGCGGGCCTCGGCCCCGGGATCGTGGTCCTCGGTGCGCACATCGGCCAGCAGCGCGTGCGCCGCCGACAGCCGCATGCCGGGTTTCAGGCCGGCGCGGGCCGCAGCGGCGTTGACCGCGTGCAGGCGCCGCAACTGCGCCGGGCCCTCGACCAGCGCCAGCGGCGCATCGGGATCGTCCAGGCGGCGCAGGACGGCGTCGAGCGCCAGTTGCGGCAACAGCAGGCAGGTCCAGAGCATGGCCGGCTCACGCCTGGGCGCAGGACGTGGCGCGCTGTGTCGCGCACGGAACCGGCAGGACATGCGGCCGCGCGGCAGGGACGGCGCGGCGCACGGGCGGGCGCGGGGCCATCAGTGTGCCACCCGGATCGGGCGTGCCGGCGGCTGCGCGCCGCGGCACTTGCGCACCTGCCAGGCCTCGTCGGCGGGCAGGTATTCCAGCCGCAGCGCGGCGGGCGAGGCATTGACCGCGTGCCGGCGGTCGCGCACGGCGAAGGCGCAGCAGTCGCCCGCGTCGGCCGCGACCTGCAGCCGGCGCAGCGCGCGGTCGTCGGCGGTCCGCGGCCAGCCGAGCACCGCCGCGCACGCGCCGCTGCGCAGGCACTGCTCGAACGCCCACAGCGCGTCGCGCGGCGGCGCGGCGACGATCTCCAGCCGGGCCAGGTCGACGCCGCCAGCCTGCCAGGCCGGCGCGTAGGCGACGTAGGGCGGATCGACCAGCACCACGCGCCCGCCGGCGGCGGTCATGCGTGCCAGCGCCGGCAGCAGCAGCGTGATCTCGCCGACGCCGTCGGCCGGCAGCAGCAGTTCGGTCAGCGCGCCGCGCGGCCAGCCGCGGTCGGGCAGCACCGCATCGAGCGCAGGTACGCCGCTCGGCTCGCCGTCGCCGGCGGCCGCCGTCCCGCGGCCGGCGTGCCAGACCGTGCGTGCGGCCAGCAGTGCGTCGAGGGGCAGGACCTGGCCCATCAGCCCTGCCGCACCAGTCCGCAGAACAGGCCTTCGATCGCGAAATCGGCGCCCGGCGGCACCACGATCGGCGCGTAGGCCGGGTTGCGCGCCAGCAGGCGGATGCCGTCGGCGTCGCGCCGCAGCCGCTTGATCGTCAGTTCGCCGTCGAGCCGGGCGACGACGGTCTGCCCGTCGCGCGCATCGGCGCTGCGGTGCACGCCGACCAGGTCGCCGTCGAGGATGCCGTCGTCGATCATCGAGTCGCCCTGGACCTGCAGCAGGTAGTCGGGCCGCAGCGAGAACACCCCGCGGTCGAGCCACAGCTGGCGGTCGATCCCGATGTCGGCCCCGATCGGCACGCCCGCCGCGACCCGGCCCAGCACGGGCAGTGCCAGCAGCGGCGGGCGCGCGTCCTCGCCGGGCAGGGCCAGGCCGCGCTTGTGGTGCGGGCGCGCCTCGAGCAGGCCGATCGCGGTCAGGGCCTGCACGTGCTTGTGCGCGGCGCTGCGCGAAGCGAAGCCGAAGTGCGTGGCGATCTCGGCCAGGCTCGGCGGCCGGCCGGCACGGATGCGGTCGCGGACGAAGGCCAGCACGGCGGCGCGTTGGGGCGGGAGCGAAGACATGGTGTACATTTGTACACATTCCGGCCCGGGTTGGCGAGGGGCGTGTCCGTCAGGCAGTGGGCGGGGGCGAAGCCGGCGACACAGTGCCAGCCTCCGCTTTTTTCCAACTTGTTCTCCCAACCGCGGAATGGGAGTTTCGCTTCGGTCAGGTAGCGGCCTGCCAGCCGGAAGCCGCTCTCCCCTCGGCAAGGCATCCTGCCTTGACTCGGGCGCGCGCCATCCATGGCGCGCTCGACGCGGCCACCGGCCGCCAGTCCGCTGCTCCGGACGTTTGCTGCCTGACTTCGGCGGCAGCTTCGCCCGCTAGAAGAAGTCGCGCGCTTCGTGCTCAGTGCGTCGAAGAACCTTTTCACCCGCCGGCCATCGCGCCGGTTCTATGGTCGGGGCCCACCGCGGGCGGTCGTCCGGCGCATCGGCCACGCACGCGGTCCCGTCACCGGAGCCCGGCGCGATGGCGCGCAAGAAGACCCTCAAGCTGGCCACGTTCAACGTCAACGGCATCGGCAAGCGGCTGCCGCACCTGCTGGCCTGGCTGGAGGCGGCGCGCCCCGACGTCGTCGCGCTGCAGGAGCTCAAGGCGCCCGATGCCGCGTTCCCGGCACAGGCGCTGGAGGCGGCCGGCTACGGGGCGATCTGGCAGGGGCAGCGGGCCTGGAACGGCGTGGCGCTGCTGGGGCGCGATACGGTGCCCGTCGAGAGCCGGCGCGGCCTGCCCGGCGACCCGGACGACGACCAGAGCCGCTACATCGAGGCCGCGGTGCACGGCATCGTGGTCGGCGCGCTCTACCTGCCCAACGGCAATCCGCAGCCCGGCCCCAAGTTCGACTACAAGCTCGCATGGATGCAGCGCCTGGCCAGGCACGCCCGCACGCTGGCCGGACTGCCGCACCCGGTCGTGCTGATGGGCGACTACAACGTCATCCCGACCGACCAGGACGTCTACGATCCCAAGGCCTGGCGCAAGGATGCGCTGATCCAGCCCGAGGTGCGGGCCGCGTTCGAGCGGCTGCTGGCGCAGGGCTGGACCGATGCGCTGCGTCACGTGCTCGGGGACACCGAAGGGCTCTACACGTTCTGGGACCATTTCCGGCAGCATGCCGAGCGCGATCGCGGCCTGCGCATCGACCACCTCCTGGTCAACGCGGCGCTGGTCGATCGACTGCGCAAGGCGGGCGTGGACCGCTGGCTGCGGCTCGAGCCCGGCGCCAGCGACCACGCGCCCACCTGGATCGAGATCGCGGCCGGCTGACGGCGTGGTTCACGCAAGGCCCACACGCGCGGGGGGATGGTGGCGCCACCTCAGCCTTTCGGAGATCCGCCATGTCGGACGACAAGCGCAAGACCGGTTCCCCCGATCGCGACCGCATCAACGTCGATGAGGACTACGAGCTTCGCTACTGGACCCAGGCGCTGGACGTCACGCCCGAGCAGCTGCGCGAGGCGGTCGCGGCCGTGGGGCCGACCGCCGTCGCAGTGCGTCGCCATCTGGGCAAGTAGGCCGCGGCCTGCCACGAGGTGCGGGTGTTCGCCCGCGCCACAACGACGAAGGGTTGGACGGCGAACCGTCCAACCCTTCGTTTCGAACCGGGAATGACTTGGTGGAGCGGAGGAGGATCGAACTCCCGACCTTCGCATTGCGAACGCGACGCTCTCCCAGCTGAGCTACCGCCCCACGATGGACGCGATTATACGGAGCGTTCGGCGAACCCGCCAGCCTTTTCTAGCAACGGCGCGAGCGCGGGCTCGAGCTGGGTGCGGCGCCAGCCCGACAGTGCGCCGGGCCAGTCGGCGCCTTCGACCAGCGCTTCGAGCCACTTGCGCGAGGCGAGCACGCCGTCGGGCAGGCCGAGCTCGACGCTGCGCGCGGCGACCGCCTGCTGCAACTGCTTGAGGCGCTTGCGGTCCGGTTCCTCGGCGCGCGCGATCGGTGCTTCGGCCTCGTCGGGCATCTCGGTACTGAGCGCCTCCCAGATCGCGGCACCGAGCTTGCGCGGCGCCTTGGGGTGGGCGTCGAGCCGACGCTGCAGCGCTGCCGGATCGGCCGGCGGGTCGCGGGCGAGCAGCGTCGCCAGTTCGTTGTCGAGGATCCAGCTGCGCGGACGGTCGTGGCTGCGGGCGTAGTGCTCGCGCCAGCGCAGCAGGCGCAGCAGGCGGCGCTGCGCGTCGGCGTCGAGGAACAGCCCGGTGCGTCCGCCCAGTTGCGGCCAGCGTTCGCCTTCCATGTTGCCGGCCGTCGCCACCAGGCGCGCGCAGTCCTCCTGCAGCCAGGTCTCGCGTCCGAGCACGGCGATCTTGGCGGCCAGCGTCTCGTGCAATGCGAACAGGTGCTCGACGTCGTCGGCGGCGTACTCGAGCTGGGTCGGCGACAGCGGCCGCCGCAGCCAGTCCGGGCGCGTCTCGCCCTTGGGCAGCGCGATGCCGAGCGTCTCCTGCACCAGCCGCTGGTAGCCCATGCCGCTGCCGGTGCCCGCCAGTGCCGCGGCGATCTGGGTGTCGAACAGCGGCGACGGCGGCACGCCGCAGGCATGGCCCAGCGCGACGAGGTCTTCGCTGGCGCTGTGCATGATCTTGACGATGGCCGGATCGGCCAGCAGCGGGCGCAGCGCATCGAGCATGCCGGGGACCAGCGGGTCGACCAGCAGCACGTCGATGCCGCCGTCCTCGCGCTCGAGCGCGACCTGCACCAGCGCCAGCTGCGGCCAGAAGGTCCGTTCGCGGATGAATTCGGTGTCGAGGCCGACACGGGCGGACGCGGCCTGGAGTCGCGTCCGGAGGATCGCCGGATCGTCGATCCAGCACGCATTGGAAGAAGCCATGCGCGACAGCCTAACGGCGGGGCGCGGAGGCGGCAATCGCGACGCACCGTGACGTCGTGCCCGCAGCCGCGATGGCTTAATCTGACGCGATGCGGTCATGGGAGCCAGGGTTGCGCGCACGTGTCGTCGTCGGGGTGCTGGGTGCGTTGCTGGCGCTGTCCGCCGGCTGCGACCGCGACATGCCGCGCGAGGACGCGGCGGCGGGCGGCGACGGCAGCGTGACCATCAGCGGCGACGACCGGATCGCCGGCGAGCTCAACTGGCAACCGCCGCCGGTCGAGATCGCACCCGACGACGCGGACGACGCCCGTCGCCGCGCCGCCGAGGCGCTCGCGGCCGACGACCTGTACGCGACCGCCGACTCGGCGATCCCGCTGTACCTGGCACTTGGCCAGGTGCCCGGCCAGGAGCGGGCCGCGCGCAACGGGCTGCGCCGGTCGCAGGCGCGGCTGCTCGCGCTCGGCGACCGCGCGCTGGACGAGGCCGACAACCGCGACTCGATCGCCGGCCTGCGCGCCGCGCACGAGTTCGCGGCGGTCGCGCGCTATCTCGACGCCGACGACGAGACGGTGGTCCGCTATCTCGAGCGCGTCGACGAGAGCGACCGGCTCTGGGACCTCAACCGCGAGGCCGAGCGCGCGCTCGGCGCCGGCGAACTGGGCGAGGCGGGCGGTGGCGCGCTGGCGGGCTTCCGCGAGGCCGCGGCGCTGCGGCCGGGACAGCCGCGTGCGCTGCAGGGGCTGGCGGCGGTCGAGAGCGCGCTGATCCGCCGGGCCGAGGACGCCGGCGCCCAGGGCGATTTCCGTACCGCCGCGCGCTGGCTGGCGCATGCCACGACGATCCGGCCGGGCTTTGCGACCGTGCCCGACGCCGAGCGGCGCATCGCGCACATGCGCGCGGTGCGCATCCAGCGGCTGCGCGATGCCGGCGTCGAGGCGCTGCCGAAGATCAACGGCGTGGCGACGGCGCGCGCGCGGCTCGCCGAGATCCTGGCGATCGCCTCGCCGGGCGACCCGGTGGCGCTGGACCTGCGCGAGCGCATCGACCGCGCGGTCCACTACGGCGATTTCCGGCCCGGGCAGGTGTTCACCGATGCGCTGGAGGGCGGGGCGCGCGGGCCACAGATGGTCGTGCTGCCGCACGGTGGTTTCATGATGGGCGCGCTGCCCGGCGACGAGACCGCCGAGGACAACGAGAAGCCGCGGCACGCGGTCCGTTTCGAGCGTGGCTTCGCGATCGGCGTGCGCGAGGTCAGCGTCGGCGAGTTCCGTCGCTTCATCGACGCGACCGGTCATCAGACCCGCGCGGTGCGCCGCGGGTTCTCGATGGTCTACGACGAGCGGACCGGCAACTTCCTGCGCCGCAGCAACGTCGACTGGCGCTCGGACTACGTCGGCCGGCCGGCCGGCGACACGATGCCGGTGCTGCACGTCAGCGCCAAGGACGCCCAGGCCTACGTCGACTGGCTGTCGGCGCAGAGCGGGCAGCGCTACCGGCTGCCGAGCGAGGCGGAGTTCGAGTACGCCTACCGCGCCGGCACCAGCGAGCACTGGCCATGGGGCGAAGGAACGCCGCCCGAGGAGGCCGGCAACGTCACCGGCGCGCTCGACCGATCGCCGTCGGGTCGCACCTGGGGCAATGCCTTCGCCGATTACGGCGACGGCCATTGGGGGCCGGCACCGGTCGCCAGCTTCCCGCCCAACCGCTGGGGCGTGTACGACCTGGCCGGCAACGTCAGCGAATGGATGGCCGACTGCTGGCACGCGACCTACCGCCGCGCACCCGAGGACGGCTCGGCCTGGCTCAACCCGGGCTGCCGCGACCAGGTGATCCGGGGCGGTTCGTGGGCCAGTTCCCCGGCGCAGACCCGCGCCAGCTGGCGCGCGTTGGCATCCGTCGACACGACCAATGCCAGAATCGGCTTCCGCGTCGTCCGCGACCTTTGACCGCCGCCGGCCACCGGCACTGGAGAACGAGATGAGACAGGATCCCTTCGGGCGCGGCCGGCAGCAGCCGGGCCGTGCGCCGCGTCGGGGCTTCAACCTGCGGTGGGTGATCCTGCTGCTGTTCGGGCTCTACGGCGCGTACTACTACGTCTCCAACCGGTCGGTCGATCCGGTCACCGGCGAGACGGTGCTGATCGACCGCGCCCTGAGCGTCGACGACGAGAAGGCGCTCGGCCTGCAGGCCTACCAGGAGATCCTGGGCCAGGAGCGTCCGGTGGCGCCCGACAGCCAGGTCGCCCGCGACGTGCGCACGATCGCCGACCGGCTGATCGCCAAGGTCGAGGTGGTCGAGGCCGAGCTGGCGCGCGAGAACGGCCTGGCGCCGACGCGTTTCTCCGAGACCTTCGACTGGGAGGTCAACGTCATCGATTCCGAGCAGGCCAACGCCTTCTGCCTGCCGGGCGGCAAGATGGCGGTCTACACCGGGCTGGTGCCGGTGGCGCAGAACGCCGACGCGATGGCGGTGGTGATGGGCCACGAGATCGCCCATGCGCTGCTGCGCCACGGTGCCCAGCGCATGGCCCAGCAGCGGCTGACCCAGATCGGCCAGACCGCCGGCGCGATGAGTGGCATGGATCCCGAGCAGCAGCAGATGGTCATGGCGGCGATGGGCTACGGCTACCTGCTGCCGTACGCGCGCAAGCACGAGACCGAGGCCGACGTGGTCGGGCTGATGCTCGCCGCGGCGGCGTGCTTCGACCCGCGCGAGGCGGTGCCCCTGTGGCAGCGCATGGGCGAGGCCAGCGGTGGACAGTCGTCGCCGGAGTTCGCGTCGACCCATCCCAATCCCGGCACCCGCATCCAGAACCTGGAAGCGCTGATCCCCAAGGCGCTCGAGTACCGGGCGAAGTTCTGTGAGGACGCACAGACCGCGGCCCGCTGACGCGGGGCCTGCGACCGATGGTCGCGGGCGCGCGTCGCGTGCGTTGGCGACAATGACGCGGTGAGACGTCGGGGACCCCTGCAATCGGCCCTGTGGTGCCTCGCCTTCGCGGCGATGGCGCTGCTGGCGCTCGCGCCGACGGCCAGCCGCTGGCTGGCGGCGACGTCCCACGGCATGACGGAGGTCGCCGCGCCGGCCGGGCACCACGGTGCGCATGCGGCGTCCGGCCACGGCCACGGCCACGGCCACGATCGCGCCGGGCCCGGGGCAGTACGCGATGACGCGGCCGGGGATCCCCATTGCGACCCCGATGGGCACGGCGACGAGGCCGCGTGCGGCTATTGCGCCCTGGTCGGCCGGCTGCTGCCGCTGCTGGCCTGCCTGGTGCTGCTGGCGGCGTGCCCCGCCGCGGCCCCGGCCGTGGCGCGGGCCGCGGCGCCGGTCGCCGGGCGCGCCCCCTGGCCGGCCCATCCGGTGCGGGGACCGCCGCTGGCGGCCTGAGGCGCTGGCCGCGACGCGCGGCCGAGCCCGGTTCCGCCTTCGCTCCTTGCATGCCCGCCTGCCGGCCCGGCCGGCGGTGCGCGCATCGCCGACGCCGTCCGCGGACGAACGCCGGCGCACGGGTGCGGGACCGGACACCACCGCGGCGCGCCGACAGGCCCGCCGCGGGCCCCCGATCCGGAGATCCACCCACCATGTGTCGCCTCCCACGATCGCCGCGCACCGCGGCGACGTTCGGCGCGTGCCTGTGCGCGTGCCTGTGCAGTGTCCTCCATGCCGCCGACGCGCCGTCGCCGGCCTCCGCCCTCGATGCGCCGCCCCCCGTCGATGCCGGCGATCCGGTCCTCACTCTCGGCCGCGTGCGGGTCGATGCCACGCGCCGCGCGCTGGACGCGAGCACCGTGCTGTCGTCGGTCGACGTGCTCGCCCCCGACGTGCTGCACGATCCGCCCGTCGCCCACAGCTGGGAGTTGATGGCACGCGCGCCGGGCGTCCAGGTGACCCGGTTCGCGATGGGCACCGACGCCGGGCGCTTCTCGTTCCGCGGCTTCAACGGCGAGGGCCGGATCAATGCGGTCAAGCTGCTGATCGACGGCGTGCCGGCGAACGACAACGCCGGCGGCATGCCGTATCTCGACGCGGTGTTCCCGCTGGAGATCGACGCGATCGAGATCGTCCGCGGCACCAACGATGCGCGCCACGGCCTGCATGCGATCGCCGGCAGCGTCGACGTGCTCACCAGGACCGGCGGCAATGGCGGCCGGATCGCCGCGACCGTGGGCAGTTTCGACACGCGCGAGCTGCAGGCCGTCCACGGCATCGAGCGCGGCGGGGTCACCCAGAACTACGCCGCGTTCTGGCGTGGCAGCGACGGCGAGCGCGACCATGCCGACTCGATCCAGCGCGGCGCCTCGGGCAAGTGGTACGTCTCCGGCGCCGACGCGCGCTGGCGCGTCGGCGCCAGCCTGCGCCTGTTCGAGCACGAGGCGCTGGAGGCGGGCTACCTCGATTACGAGACCGCGCGCACCGCGCCGCGCAGCTCGCCCGGTTACGCCCGCGACGATCGCAGCCGGCGACGGACGACCCAGCTCGCGCTGCATGCCGACGGCCGCCTGGGCGCGGCGCTCGACTGGACCGCCACCGCCTACGGCAACCGCTACCGCAACGTCCGGCTGGTGCGCTTCACCGCCGCCGGCGCGCAGCAGGAGCGCGACAGCGACGAGCGCCACCATGGTCTGCTCGCCACCGCGACCTGGCGCCCGGCGGCATTCGGTCCGAACGCGTTCGCGCTGGAGTTCGGCGTGGACGGGCAGTGGCAGGACAACGCCTCGCGCCGCTACCGCACGCAGGCCGGCGAACGCCTGGCGACGCTGCGCGACTGGGACTTCGCGCTCGACACCCGGGGCGCCTACGTGCAGGCCATCGTGCGGCCGGTGGCGCGGCTCAAGCTCGTGCCCGGCTACCGCATCGACCGGATCGGCGGGGACTTCCTCGACGTCGCCAGCGGCCAGCGCGCGCCCGTGCACCGGTACGGCAGCATCGGCCAGCCCAAGCTGAGCATGGCCTACGATCTCGCGCCGGGCACCGTCGCCTACGCGAACTGGGGCCGGACGTTCCAGATCGGCACCGGCAACGCCGCCTACCGGATGCAGGCCGGCGACCTGGCACCGTCGCTCAACGACGGTTGGGAGGCGGGCCTGAAGTTCGCGCCGTGGACGGGCGCGCAGGCACGGCTCGCGTACTGGGAGCAGCGGGCCTCGGGCGAGGTCGCGACGATCCTCGGCGTCGACGGCACGGTCGATGCCGGCGAGGTCGGCAACGTCGGCCGCACGCGGCGCCACGGCTGGGACGCCCGGCTCGACCTGGCCTTGCGTGAGCGTTGGCAGGCCTGGCTGTCGTTCGCGCGGCAGCAGGCGCGCATCGTCGTGGCCGATCCCGCGGCGCCGCAGACGCAGGGGCGCGAGGTCGAGAACGTGCCGCGCTGGCTCGCCACCGCCGGCATCGAGTGGCAGCCTGGCGACCGGCTGCGGCTGTCGGCCTGGGGCCATGCGCAGGGCGACTACTTCCTCGAGCGCAGCAACACGCTGGGCCGCACCGGCGGGCGCGCACTGCTCGACCTCGGCGCGACATGGCGGCTGGGCGATGCCGACGAACTCGCGCTGCAGCTGCGCAACGCGACCGACCGCCGGCACGTCTACGCGTGGTACGACAGCGGCTCGAGCGGTTATTCGCCGGGCGAGGGCAGGACGCTGTCGCTGAGCTGGCGGCGCGAACTGTGAGCGCCGCGTCCGGGGGCGGAGAGGCGCAGCGGCCGCAGGCCGCGCGCCTGTATCGCGCGGTCTGGCGCTGGCATTTCTATGCCGGCCTGCTGGTGTTGCCGTGCCTGGTCTGGCTCGCGGCGACCGGCGCGGCGTACCTGTTCCCGCAGGCGATCGACCGTGCCGTGCACCGTGCCCTGATGGTCGTCGCGCCATCGGCGCAGACGGTGCCGGTCTCGCGGTCGGTGGCCGCGGCGCTGGCACGGCAACCCGGCGAGGCTTTCCGCTACGTCGCGCCGGCACGGCCGGACGCCAGTGCGGCGGTGGGCATCGTCGCCGCCGACGGGCGGCGGGTCGTGGTCTACGTCGATCCGCACGATGGCCGGGTGCTCGGGCAGTTGCTCGAGGAGGGCACCGCGTCGCTGACGATCCGGCGCCTGCACAGCCTCGAATGGTTCGGGCGGTTCGCCAACCTCGCGATCGAACTCGCCGCCGGCTGGGCGATCCTGCTGGCGGCGACCGGCCTCTACCTGTGGTGGCCGCGCGGGCGCCGGGGCGGCGTGGTGAGCGTGCGGGGCCGGCCTGCGTCGCGGCTGTTCTGGCGCGACCTGCATGCCGTGTCGGGCCTGGTGTTCGGCGGCGCGCTGGCGTTCCTGGCGGCGACCGGCATGCCGTGGTCGGCCGTGTGGGGCAAGACCGTCAACGAGTGGGCGAACGGGCACGATTTCGGCTACCCGGCCGGCGTGCGCGTTCAGGTGCCGATGTCGGGGCAGCGTCTGTCCGACACCACCCGGCCGGCGTGGTCGCTCGAACAGGCGCGGCTGCCGCGCTCGACCGACGGCCACGCCGGACACGGCGGCGGGGGCGCGGCCGGGTTCGCCGGCCAGCCCGGTGCGATCGGCCTCGACGCGGCCGTCGCGCGCTTCGACGCGCTCGGACTCGCGCCGGGCTATGCGATCTCGCTGCCGTCGGGCCGCGACGGCGTCTACACCGCCTCGGTCTATCCGGCCGACCTGGCGCGCCAGCGGGTCGTGCACCTGGACCAGTACAGCGGACGGGTACTGCTGGACATGGGCTACGCCGACTACGGGCCACTCGGCCGCGGCCTGGAGTGGGCGATCAACGTGCACCTGGGCCAGCAGTACGGGCTGGCGAACCAGCTGGTGCTGCTGGTCGCGTGCGCCGGCATCGTCGTGCTGTGTGCGAGCGGCGCGGTCGCGTGGTGGAAGCGGCGCCCGCGCGGCGGGCTCGGCGTGCCGCCGGTGCCGGCACCGGGGACGATGCGCACGGTCGCCGCGCTGCTGGCGGTCGGCGGGCTGCTGTTCCCGCTGGTCGGCCTGTCGATGCTCGCGGTCTGGGCGCTGGACGCGGCGCTGCTGCGGCGCGCCCGCCGCCTCAGAAGCTCATGAACAGCCCGCCGTTGATCGGCAGGTTGGCCCCGGTGATGTAGCCCGCCTCGTCCGCCGCCAGGAACGCGACCGCACGCGCGATGTCGTCGGGCGCGCCGGTGCGCCCGACCGGGATCGTCGCGGCGATGCCCTCGCGGATCGCGTCGGGCATCGCGCGCACCATCGGGGTGTCGATGTAGCCGGGCGAGATCGAATTGACGGTCACGCCCTTGCGCGCGGTCTCGCGCGCCAGCGCCATCGTGAAGCCGTGCATGCCGGCCTTGGCGGCAGCGTAGTTGGTCTGGCCGAACTGGCCGGTCTGGCCGTTGACCGAACTGATGTTGACGATGCGCCCGAAGCCGCGCGCGGTCATGCCCTCGACCGCGTGGCGGCACAGGTTGAACACGCCGTCGAGGTCGATGCGCAGCACGTCGTCCCACTGCGCCCGCGACATCTTGCGCAGCGTGGCGTCGCGGGTGATGCCGGCGGCGTTGACGAGGATGTCGAGCCGGCCGTGCCGGGCCTCGACATCGGCGACCGCCGCCGCGCAGGCGTCGAAGTCGCCGACGTCGAGCGCCAGCACCGTCACCTGCCGCGTCGCCGGGTCGTCGGCGAAGGCCGTAAGGCGCGCCGCATCGGGCGGCAGGTCGGCGGCGACCACGCGGCAGCCGTCGGCGGCCAGGCGCGCGCAGATCGCGCGGCCGATGCCGCCCAGGCCGCCCGTGACCAGCGCGATCCTCGGAGAAGGCGTCATGCGGGAAGACTCCATGTCCGGAAGGGACGCGGCGCGCACCGGCGCACCGCGCGGGCGGCGCGGCTCAGCGGCCGCGCTTGTCGCCGGGCCGCTCGTCGCGGACGCCGCCGATCATGGTCTTCTGGAATTCCTTCCACATTTCCAGGTTGCGCTCGGTGAGCTGGTTCATCATCGCCCAGGGCGTCTGGCCGAGCAGGCCGCCCATCTGCTGGCGGAACTGCTGCTGCTGGTCGAGGAAGACCTGCATCGAGCGCTCCAGGTAGCTGCCCATGAACCCCTGCATCGAATCGCCGTAGAAGCGGATGATCTGGCTCAGCAGCTGGGTCGAGAGCACCGGCTCGCCGTCCGATTCCTGGTCGGCGATGATCTGCAGCAGCACCGAGCGGGTCAGATCCTCGCCGCTCTTGGCGTCGCGCACCTCGAAGTTCTCGCCGTCGACGATCAGCTGGCGCACGTCCTCGATGGTGATGTAGCTGGAGATTTCCGTATCGTAGAGCCGACGGTTCGGGTACTTCTTGATGATGCGCGTGGCGCCCATGAAGCCGGTACTCAAGTCTTTGATGCCGCGCAGCATGGCGCAGCGTGGAAGAGGGCGCAACTGGACGAAAGGCATGAATACGGCCGCATCCGGATGCGCCGCGGACCGCCCGCCGCGGTATGGACGGGCCTGCATGCGCGGCGAGGTCGCCGCCTGCGCGAAACCGCGCGGGGCTACCAGCCCATGTGGTGGCCGCCGTTGATGTCGAGGTTGGAGCCGGTGATCCACGAGGCCTCCTCGGCGACGAGGAAGTTGACCGCGTAGGCGATCTCCTCCGGTCGGCCCAGGCGGCCGGTCGGGATGTCGGCGGCGATCTTGGCGCGGACCTCCTCGGGCACCGCCATCACCATGTCGGTGGCGACGTAGCCGGGCGAGACGGTGTTGACGGTGATGCCCAGCTTGGCGTTCTCGCGCGCCAGCGAAATGGTGAAGCCGTGCATGCCGGCCTTGGCGGCGGCGTAGTTGGCTTGGCCGTACTGGCCCTTGAGGCCGTTGATCGAGCTGATCTGGATGATCCGGCCCCACTTGCGCTCGCGCATGCCCTCGATCACCGGGCGGGTGACGTTGTAGACCGAGTTGAGGTTGGTGCCGATCACGTCCTGCCACTGCTGCGGCTGCATCTTGTGGAACGTGCCGTCGCGGGTGATGCCGGCGTTGTTGACCAGGATGTCGATCGGGCCGAGCTGCGACTCGATCTCGCGCACCATGCGCTCGGCCTCGACGTGGTCGGAGACGTCGCCTGGCGCGATCGCGACCTCGTAGCCGTCCTCGCGCAGCTGGCGCTGCCAGGCCTGCGCCTTTTCGGCGTTGCGGTAGTTGGTGGCGACGCGATAGCCGCTGTCGGCCAGCCGCCTGACGATGGCCGTCCCGATACCGCCGGTCCCGCCGGTGACCAGTGCCACGCGTGCGTTCATTGCCGCCCTCCCGTTGCGATGTGCGCGTCGCCCCGATGGCGACGACAGGCCAGTCTAGTCATGCCGGTGAGCGCGTCCAGTGTGCGACGCACCACGGGGCGTCGTCGGTGGGAATGCGGGCCGGATCGAAGCGCGCGAGCGCCTGCGCCCGCCAGGTCTCGAGCGCGTCGGCGGGCAGCGGCGCCTGTCCCAATGCGTGCCAGGCGGCGCGCAATGCCGGCAGTGGTTCGGCCGGATCCAGCGCGGCGGCGCCCAGCGACTTCGACAGTTTGCGGCCGGCGGCGTCGCGCAGCAGTGGCAGGTGCACATGGCGCGGCGTCGGCAGCCCCAGCAGGCGCTGGAGCAGGATCTGCCGCGGCGTCGAGTCGAGCAGGTCGGCGCCGCGGACCACCTCGGTCACGCCCTGGTCCGCATCGTCGACGACGACCGCGAGCTGGTACGCCCACAGTCCGTCGGCGCGTCGCAGCACGAAGTCGCCGACGTCGGCCCACAGGTCCTGCTCGATCCGGCCGCGCAGCCGATCGTCGAAGGCGATCCGCGTCCCCGGCGCCACGCGCAGGCGGATCGCCGGGTCCGGCCGCGGGCCGGTGGCGACGCAGGGGCCACGATGCACGCCGCCGACCGCCGCCAGTGCGCTGCGGCTGCAGTGGCAGACGAACGCGTGGCCGTCGGCCAGCAGGCGATCGAGCGCCCGCTGGTAGTGCGCGTCGCGCGCGCTCTGGCGCACGACTTCGCCGTCCCAGTCCAGCCCGCAGGCCCGCAGCATCGCCAGCTGCGCCCGGGCGGCGCCCGCGACCTCGCGCGCCCGGTCCACGTCCTCGATGCGGACGCGCCACTGCCCCCCGGCCCGGCGCGCCATCAGCCAGCTGCCCAGGGCCGCGACCAGGGAGCCGGGATGCAAGGGGCCGGTGGGCGAGGGCGCGAAGCGACCGCAGGGCAGGGCGGGGAGCGGAGGGGACGGCATCGCGCCGGAACTGTCTCGAACATGAACTGTCACGTGGTGCACACTGTGGCATCGCCGCTCGCGAATTGAAATCATGGGCGTCCGTGCGCAGATTCTTCGCACACCGATCCCGCCAGACGCAGCAGACCCCGAAAAGGCCCCCGATGCTCAAGCGCTACGCCCTCCTCATCGCCACCAACTTCGCCGTGCTGGCGCTCGTCAGCATCGTCATGGCGGTCCTCGGCATCAATCCGTCGACCTACGCCGGCTTGCTGGTATTCGCAGCCCTGTTCGGCTTCGGCGGCGCATTCTTCACGCTGGCGATCTCCAAGTGGTCGGCCAAGCGCTTCACCGGCGCGCAGGTCATCACCGAGCCGCGCAACGAGGCCGAGCGCTGGTTGCTGACGACCGTGCAGCGACAGGCGCAGATGGCCGGCATCGGCATGCCCGAGGTCGCGATCTACGATGCGCCGGAGATCAACGCGTTCGCGACCGGTGCGCGCCGCGACGCTTCGCTGGTCGCGGTATCGACCGGCCTGCTGCGCGCGATGACGCGCGAGGAGGCCGAGGCCGTGCTCGCGCACGAGGTCAGCCACGTCGCCAACGGCGACATGGTGACGATGACGCTGCTGCAGGGCGTGCTCAACACGTTCGTGATCTTCCTGGCGCGCGTGGTCGGCCGCGCGATCGACGGCTATCTGAGCGGCGGGCGCGACAACGGCGGTGGCGGCATTGCGTACTTCGCGATCGTGTTCGTGCTGGACATGATCTTCGGGCTGTTCGCGTCGATGATCGCGATGTGGTTCTCGCGCCATCGCGAGTTCCGCGCCGATGCTGGCGGCGCGCAGCTGGCCGGCCGCGAGAAGATGATCGCCGCGCTCGAGCGGCTGGCGCAGACCTACGGCGAGAGCACGCTGCCCAAGCAGGTCGCGGCGTTCGGCATCAGCGGCGGCGTCGGCGGCGGCCTCAAGCGGCTGCTGATGAGCCATCCGCCGCTCGAGGAGCGCATCACCGCGCTGCGCAACGCCAACCTCGACGGCAGCAGCGTCCGGCAGGGCGTCGTCGCCTGAGCCCCGCGCTGCGGTGAAACGAAAAGCCCGCCACTTCGGCGGGCTTTTTTTTACCGAAGTCGGGGGATCGTGCTTCTGTCTGCTAGACCATGGCGTGCTTCTCCGGAGAGCGCGTCGTGCCGGCCGGGGACTGCTCCCCGGCTCGGTCAGCCATCCCTGGCTGACTCGCCGCCGCGGGCCATCCATGGCCCGCTATCGCAATCCCCGACCAGCACGACGCACTGGGCCCGAAGGGGCGCGACTTCTTGCAGCGGACCTCGCCGCGTCTACCGAAGTCGGGTTGCAAGCGTCCGCAGCAGCGGACTGACGGTCGGTGGCCGCGCCAAGCGCGCCATGGATGGCGCGCGCCCGAGTCAGGACAGGGTGAGCATGGATGGCGTGCGCGGCATGCCGCGCATCCATGCGAACGCCACGCGTGCTTCGCGTGGCCGGGCCGCGAAGCGGGCCTGCCGAGGGGAGAGCGGCTTCCGGCCGGCGGGCCGATGCCCATCCGAAGTCGGACGTGGACTCACCCAGCGAAGCGAGACTCCCAGTCTCGCTGGAGCCGCGGGGGTCGGGAGTACGGTCACCTGTGCTCAATGAGCGAGGATTGTTTCGCCCAAAGCTGTTACACGATCTCGGCGTGCTCCCGGGTTGAACGAGACCGGCGAACTACTCGAAGTCGTAGTGCATGCCAGGGCCGGCGGGCGCGAGGAAGTTGCCTTGCACGTAGTCGATGCCGGCGGCGAACAGGATCGACATGCTGGCCGCGTCCTGGACGAACTCGGCGATCGTGCGGATGCCGATCTGGCGCGCGCGCGCGGCGATCTCGCCGATCCGGGCCTGGTTGTCGGCGTTGGCCGGCAACCCCTGGGTGAAGCTGCGGTCGAGCTTGAGCAGGTGCGGCTGCAGGTGGGCCAGCAGCTGGAAGGAATCGAGGCCCGCGCCGAACTGCTCGAGCGCGAACCGGCAGTCGAAGCGGCCGATGTGCGCCGCGAAGGCCTGCGCCGCCTTGAGGTGCGTGAACACTTTGGACTCGGGCAGTTGCAGGACCAGGTATTCGCCCGGCACCTGGTGGTGCGCAAGTAGCTCACCGATGAATTCCGCCAGCGCGTCGCCGTCGAGCGAGGCCTGGCTGACCTTCACCAGCAGCGTCGTGGGCTGGTCCTCGCGCAGGCGGCGGGCGATCGCCGCGATCGCGCGCGCGACCACGTACCGGTCGATCTGCGCGAGCATGCCGTTGTCCTCGGCGATCTGCAGGAACGCGCCGGGCGCGATCAGTTCGCCGTCGCCGCCGTCGAGCCGCAGCAGGATCTCGTAGACCGGCGCGGTGTCGCCCTGCAGATTGATGACCGGCTGGTAGTGCAGCACGAAGCCGTCGTGCTCGAGCGCCCCGCGCAGGCGTGCGATCCAGGCCTGCACGCGCTCCTCCTCGAGCCGGTCGGCGGCGCCCGGGTCGAACACGTCGCTGCGATCGCCGCCGGTGCCCGATGCCGATTCCAGCGCCTGCGTCGCCCGGGCCAGGACCTGCGCGACGTTCGCGCTCCTCTCGCCGATCTGCACGCCGCCGATGCTCAGCGTCACCACGCTCGAGCGGTCGCCCATCTCGAAGACGTGGCCGGCGAACCCGGCGCGCAGGCGCTCGGCGAGTGCGGCGGTGGCGTGGTAGTCGCCGTCGCGCAGCAGCACCGCGAACGTGTTGCCGCCGTAGCGCGCGGCGATCGCGGACGGATCGAGCAGCGACGCCAGCCGCGCGGCCACGGCCGCGAGCAGGTCGTCGGCATGGTCGAGGCCGATGTCGGCCAGCAGCAGCTGGTGGCGGTCAGGCTCGATCATCAGGAAGCCGTGCCGCGACTCGCCGCGTGCGGCATCGTCGACCGCGTCCTCGAGCGCACGCAGGAAGGCGGGGCGGTTCAGCAGGCCGGTGACGTGGTCGCGCTGGCGCAGCGCCTCGAGTTCGTGGGCCAGCTCCGGATCGATCAGCTCCCGGCGCCGGAACACGACCTGAAGGCAGGGCTCGCCCTCGTACTGCGCGGCGGTGAACTCCATCGCGGCCGGAAACGCGTGGCCGTCCGCGTCGCGCGCCTCGATCTCGTGCCGCGGCGGCGGCGGTTCGCCCCGGCTGAGCGACTTGAGCAGGGCCTTGAACGCATCGACGTGCTGCGGCGCGACCATGTCGAGCAGCGAGACGCCCTCGATCTGCTGGAAGTCGCCGTAGCCGAACATCTCCAGGTACGCGGCGTTGGCGCGGATGTGCATGCCTTCATGGATGTAGGCGATCGGGTCGCGCGAGGAGTCGATCAGCGCGTCGCAGCGGCGCTCGCTCTCGCGCACGCGCGCCTCGAGCCGTCGCAGGCTGCGCCGCGCCTTGCGGTCGGCCCAGGCGTCGCGCACGCTGGCCAGCAACTGCTGCGGCGCGTGCCGCAGCGCGACCGTCCGCGCGCCGCTGACGACGGCGTCGACGAAGTCGGCCTCCTCGAACCGGTCGAGCAGCGCGATCACCGGCACGTCCTGGCCGCTGTCGGCGATGCACTGCATCGCCTGGGCGAAGGGCAGCGTGGCCGCCGCGTGCGCGGCGATCGCCACGTCGACGATCTGCCCGGTCAGCATGCGGCCCAGCTCGTCGGAAGACTCCGCGCGCAACGGCCGGACCGCGATGCCCGCGTTGCGCAGGCCGCTGACGACGGCCTCGGCATCCTCGACGCGCTCGTCGACGATCAGCAGGCGCAGCGCGGAATCGACGTTGCTGTCGGGCATGGCGGGCCTCCGGGAAACAGCGCCTTATGCCACGGTGGGCACCGCGCGTCCATCGGGATGCGCGAGCGCGCGCTTGGAGGCGTCGCCGGCGACCTCGCGCACCAGCCGGGGCACCAGATAGCCCGATTGCCTGGCGACCAGCGCGGCGTGCAGCGCGAGGGCGGTCGCGTCGTCGACCTCGAAATGGGCCGCGCCGGCGACGCGGTCGAGCTGGTGCAGGTAGTAGGGCAGCACGCCCGCCGCGAGCCCGCGCTCGGCCAGCGCCGCCAGCGTCTCGACCCGGTCGTTGACGCCCTTGAGCAGCACCGCCTGGTTGAGGAGCAGGGCGCCTGCGGCGCGCAGCCGGCGCATCGCCGCGTCGACCTCGCCGTCGAACTCATTGGCGTGGTTGGCGTGGACCACGACCACCAGCGGCCAGGGCAGGGCAGCCAGCCACGCCTCCAGTTCCGCGTCGACCCGCTCGGGCAGCACGATCGGCAGCCGGGTATGGATGCGCAGGCGACGCACATGCGGAATGCCGCGCAGCGCATCGGTCAGTTCGACGAGCTTGGCGGTCGATAGCGACAGCGGATCGCCGCCCGACAGCAGCACCTCCTCGATCGACGGATCGTCACGGATCGCCGCCAGCGCCGCGCCCCAGCCGCCGGCCGCCGCGGTCTCGTCCGCATAGGGGAAATGCCGGCGGAAACAGTAGCGGCAGTTGATCGCGCAGCTGCCGGTGGCCACCAGCAGCGCCCGGCCGGTGTACTTGCGGATCACCCCGTGGCCGGCCTTGGCCGCACCGTCGCCGACCGCGTCCAGGCCGAATCCAGGCGCCGGGCGCAGTTCCTCGTCCAGCGGCAGCACCTGGCGCAGCAGCGGGTCGTGGGGGTCGCCCCGGCGCATCCGCGCCACGAAGCTGCGCGGCACCCGCAGCGGGAACTGCGCGGCCGCCTCGGGCGACATGGCCGGCGCGTGCGCCTGCAGGTCGAGCAGGTCGAGCAACTCGCGCGGATCGCGTACGGCATCGCGCCAGAGCTGCTGCCAGCGGCGCGGCTGCGTCGGGAGGGGGGCTGCGGGTATCATGTGCGACTGCGATCCAATTCGAGCCGGCCGCGTGCACCGCTGCCGGGGAATCCCATAGTGTAGCCGCCGGCGATGCCGGCCCAGCAGGAGCGAGCGATGGCCAGTTATGGCATGAACGACGTCAAGAACGGCCAGAAGATCCTGGTCAACAACGAGCCCGCGGTCATCACCGATACCGAATACGTCAAGCCGGGCAAGGGCCAGGCGTTCACGCGGGTCAAGTACCGTCAGATCCGCACCGGCCGGGTGCAGGAAATCACGATGAAGAGCACCGACTCGGTCGAGGCGGCCGACGTGCTCGACACCGACATGCAGTATCTCTACAGCGACGGCGAGTACTGGCACTTCATGAACCCCGAATCGTTCGAGCAGGTGCAGGCCGACAAGGCCGGCATGGGCGGCGCGGAAAAATGGCTCAAGGGCGAGGAGGAATGCGTGGTGACGCTGTGGAACGGCACCCCGATCGCGGTCCAGCCGCCGAACTTCGTCGAGCTGCAGATCACCGAGACCGATCCGGGCGTGCGCGGCGACACCTCGGGCGGCGGCGGCAAGCCGGCGACGCTGGAGACCGGCGCCGTGGTCCGCGTGCCGCTGTTCGTCGGCCAGGAAGAGGTCATCAAGGTCGACACCCGGTCCGGCGAGTACGTCAGCCGCGTCAAGTGATCGATCCGCAGCGCCATCGCGGCGCGGATCCCTCGTCCCCGCACAGGCGGGGACCGGCGGCCGCGCGACCTGCGCAGTGACGGCAATCGGGCGCATCGAACGAGGTACCGCATGACAGAGACCACCGCTCCCCGGTCCATCGACCTGCTGATCGAGGCCGGCCACGTCGTGCCGGTCGAGCCGCATGCCGTCGTGCTCGACGACCATGCGGTCGCGGTGCACCGCGGCGAGATCGTCGCGGTGCTGCCGGTCGCCGAGGCCCGGCAGTGCTTCGCGCCGGCGCAGGCCGTCCAGCGCCCGCACTCGGCGCTGCTGCCCGGCCTCGTCAATGCGCACACGCACAACCCGATGACGCTGCTGCGCGGGATCGCCGACGACCTGCCGCTCAAGGTCTGGCTGCAGCAGCACATCTGGCCGACCGAGGGCGCGGTGATGGGCCCGGAGTTCGTCGCCGACGGCGTCACGCTGGCGCTGGCCGAGATGCTCCGCGGCGGCACCACCTGTGTCAACGAGAACTACTTCTTCCCCGACGTCCAGGCCGCGGTCTACCGACGGCACGGCTTCCGCGCGCGCATCGGCCTGCCGGTCATCGATTTCCCGACCGCCTGGGCCAGCAGCGACGACGAGTATTTCGACCGCGCCGGCGAGGTCCACGACCAGTGGCGCGACGATCCGCTGATCGCGACCGCGTTCGCGCCGCACGCGCCGTACACGGTCAACGACGCCAATTTCGAGCGCGTGCGCATGCTCGCCGACCAGCTCGACGTGCCGGTGCACCTGCACCTGCACGAGACCGCGCAGGAGGTCGAGCAGTCGCTGCAGCAGTACGGGCAGCGGCCGATCGCGCGGCTCGACCGGCTGGGCCTGGTCAACGACCGCCTGATCGCGGTGCACATGACCCAGCTCACCGAGGGCGAGATCCACCTGTGCGCCGAGCGCGGCGTCAGCGTCGTGCATTGCCCCGAGTCCAACCTCAAGCTGGCCTCGGGTTTCTGCCCGGCCTGCGCGCTCGAGCGCGCGGGCGTCAACGTGGCGATCGGCACCGACGGCGTCGCCAGCAACAACGACCTGGACATGTTCGGCGAGACCCGCACCGCGGCGATCCTGGCCAAGGCGGTCGCCGGCGACGCGGCCGGGTTCGACGCGTTCACCGCGCTGCGCGCCGCGACGCTCGGCGGCGCCTGCGCGATCGGGTTCGGCGACCGGATCGGCTCGATCGAGGCCGGCAAGCAGGCCGACCTCGTCTGCGTGGACCTGTCGCCGGTGGAGACCCAGCCACTGCACCACGTGGTCTCGCAGCTGATCTACGCGACCGGCCGCCACCAGGTCACCGACGTCTGGATCGCGGGGCAGCCCAAACTGCGCGAGCGCACGCTGGTCGGATTCGACCTCGAGGCGATCGCGGCCAATGCCCGCCAGTGGCGGGATCGCATTTCCACGCTCCGCACCGGCGCATGACGAGGCCCGCATGAACGCGCGACACGACAACTACGATCAGGCCGAGCTCGACAAGTTCGGCGCGCTGGCCAGCCGCTGGTGGGACACCGACGGTCCGCAGCGCCCGCTGCATGCGCTCAATCCCGCGCGCCTGGAGTACGTGCGCGCGCGGACCAGGCTCGACGGCGCCGACGTGCTCGACGTGGGCTGCGGCGGCGGATTGCTCAGCGAGGCGATGGCGCGGGTCGGCGCCAAGGTCACCGGCATCGACCTCGCCGAGGACCTCGTCAAGGTGGCGCGCCTGCACGGCCTGGAGTCGGGGGTGCAGGCCGACTATCGCGTGCAGTCGGTCGAGGCGCTGGCGGCCGAGCGCCCGGCCAGCTACGACGTCGTGACCTGCATGGAGATGCTCGAGCACGTGCCCGATCCGGCGGCGATCCTGCGCGCCTGCGCGACGCTGCTGCGGCCCGGCGGCCACCTGTTCGTGTCCACGCTCAACCGCACGCCGGCCGCGTTCGCGCTGGCGATCGTCGGCGCCGAGTACGTCGCCCGGCTGCTGCCGCGCGGCACCCATCGCTACGAGAGCTTCATCCGGCCGTCCGAGCTCGCCGGCTGGCTGCGCGAGGCGGGCCTGCAGCTCGACGACGTCAGCGGCCTGATGTACGAGCCGTGGCGCAACGCGGCCCGGCTGGTCCGCCGCACCGACGTCAACTACGTCGCCTGGGCGCGGAAGCCCAAGTGAGCGGCGCGGCGACAGCGCCGGTGGCGGTGACGTTCCCGGCCGGCGTGCTGTTCGATCTCGACGGCACGTTGCTCGACAGCGCGCCGGACATGCTCGCGACGGTCAATCGGATGCGGGGTGCGCGCGGCCGTCCGCCGCTGGCGCTGGCCGACATCCGCCCCGTGGTCTCGCGCGGGGCGCGGGCGATGGCCGCGGTCGCGTTCCCGGAACGCGATGCCGAGGGCGTCGTCGCGCTGGTCCCCGAGTTCCTGGCCGTCTACGGCGAGGAACTGGGCCGCCACAGCCGTCCGTTCGACGGCGTGGAGACGATGCTGGCCGCGCTCGAGGCCGCCGGCACGCCGTGGGGCATCGTCACCAACAAGCCCGAATACCTGGCGCGGCGCATCGTGCCGCAGCTCGGCTGGCAGGACCGCTGCGCGGTGCTGGTCGGCGGCGACACGCTGGCGCAGCGCAAGCCGCATCCGCTGCCGCTGCAGCACGCGTCGGCGGCGATCGGCGTGCCCGCATGCGACTGCGTCTACGTCGGCGACGATGCGCGCGACATCCTCGCCGCGCGCGCGGCCGGCATGCCGTCGGTCGTCGCGCTGTGGGGCTATCGCCTCGACGACGACGATCCGATCGCCTGGCAGGGCGACGTCATGATTGACGCCCCCGAAGCGCTGCTGCAGCCCGCCGCATGGCCGCGCCCGGCATGAGCGCGTCCCCGCACGACGACGACTTCCTGGCCAAGTGGCAGGCGCGGTGGCCGGAGTGGCGCATCGGTCTGGCATTCGTCGCGCCGGAACTGCGCGAGCGCGTCCAGGCCTGGTTCGCACTGCTCGACGAGTTCGGCGAGGCCGCCTGGGGCGGCAGCGACCCGACGCCCGGACTGGCCAAGCTGGCCTGGTGGCAGGAGGAACTGCAGGGCTGGGAGAAGGGCGCGCGCCGGCATCCGTTGGCCGTCCACCTGCATCGGCAGGCCGCGCTCTGGGGCACGCTGGCGCTCGCGTTGCGGCTGCTTCCGGCCACGCGCGAGCCCGCGGCCGAGCCGGGCGCGCACCTGGAGCGGCTGCACGATCTCGCCCTGGCCGTGGCCGCGTGCGAGATGGCGCTGTTCGGCGACGGCGGCCGCGACAGCGGGGACGGGCGCATCACCGCGGCGCCGCTGCTCGCGCCGCAGGCGATGCTGCGCGGCGACCAGGCGCTGGCCGCGCACCTGCTGGCACGGTGGCCGCAGCGCGACGGCGGCACCCGGCCGCGGCGGATCGGCAACGCGATCGTCGCGGCCCGGCTGCGGGCGCTGGCCCGGCACGGGCAAGTGCGACCGGCCAACGGCCTGGCGCTGCTCTGGCTGGGCTGGCGCGCGGCCCGCGGCTGAGCCGCCACGCGTGCCCGCACGACACGCTGCGTTGCAGGGCGTCGGCCGGGAGAGCCGTTAAACTGCGTGGCCGACGCCCGACCGGGCGTCGTTCCGTCCCCCGCGAGCGAACCCTTGAGCGATCCAGTCCGTCACCCCGTCCTTCCCGATGTCGCCGGCGACCAGGCCCAGGCGGCGCGCCTGCTCGACTGGGTCGGCATGGCGGAGATCGCGCTGCCGCTGCGCATCGAGGACGGCGACGGCCATGCGGTCACGGTACCGGCACGCGCCGACATCGGCGTCAACCTGGTCGATCCCGATGCGCGCGGCATCCACATGTCGCGGCTGTACCTGCACCTGCAGGACGCGCTGGTGCGCGAGACGCTCGGGCGCGACACGCTCGCACGCGTGCTGGCCGACTGCATCTCCTCCCAGCGCGGGCTGGCCGACCGCGTGCAGCTGACGCTGCGCTACGGCCAGCTGCTGCGTCGCCCTGCGCTGGCCAGCGACCACAGCGGCTGGAAGACATACCCGGTCGAGATCGACGCGGTGCTGGGGCCCGACGGCCTGGCGCTGACGCTGACGCTCTCGGTCGAGTACTCCAGCACGTGCCCGGCCTCGGCCGCGCTGTCGCGGCAGCTCAACGCGGCGCGGTTCGCGACCGATTTCGCAGGCAGCGCGCCCGGCTTCGACGCCGTGCACGACTGGTTGGCCTCGCCGCGCGGCCTGGCCGCGACCCCGCACGCGCAGCGCAGCCGGGCGACGGTGCGGCTGCGCCTGGCGCCCGACGTCGACGCTTTGCCGGTGCTGTCGCTGGTCGATGCGCTCGAACTGGCGCTGGGCACGCCGGTCCAGACCGCGGTCAAGCGCGAGGACGAGCAGGCATTCGCGGCGCTCAACGCCGAGAACCTGATGTTCTGCGAGGACGCGGCCCGTCGCGTCGCCGCCGTGCTGGCGGCCGATCCGCGCGTGGCGCGGTTCGAGGCGACCGTCGCCCACTTCGAGAGCCTGCACGCGCACGACGCCGTCGCCCGCGTCAGCGGCTGAGGCCTGTCGCTTCGACGAGGGCGACCTTCCGGTCGCGCCCGCCGATCGGGGCGCCCGCGAATCTTCCGTAGGAGCGCGCCCGCGCGCGATGACGCTTTCCCGCTGAAGTCCCCATCGCGCGCGAGCGCGCTCCTACGGGAGTGAAGAATGCCGCGGGCATCCGGGCCGCTACAGAACGGAAACGGAACGGGGCGGCCGAAGCCGCCCCGTCCGCGAACGCCGACCCGGTGCGCTCAGAACTGCAGTGAGAACCGGGCGTTGGCGCCGTGGTCGCGGGCGTCGTCGGAAAGCGCGCCGCTGTAGCCGATCTCCAGCAGGCTGTTGGCCGACGTCCGGGCGGCGATGCCCAGCTCGACCAGCGTCGCCTCGTCGGAGATCGACGGGCTGGTCACCCCGTACCAGCGGCTGCCGTCGAACGACAGCTGCGTGTCGTGTACCTGGTCGCCACCGGCGTAGCGGTAGCCCAGGTTGCCGCGCAGGCTCAGCCAGCTCTGGTCCTGGGCGGTGCCGCGCAGGTTCACGTTGAAGCGCACGCCGGCCGTGCTCAGGTCGACACGGGTGTCGCCGTCGCGACCGGCCAGCGCCGCGGCGCCGCCGTCCTCGACGAAGCCGTCGTGGTCGAGCTCGACGTGGGCGTACTGCAGGTACGGCTCCAGTTCCCAGCGCTCGTTGCCGAAGCGGTAGCCCAGTTCGGCGAAGGCCTGCCACGCGTTCGCGTCGTAGCGGCCGTGCACGCCGTCGGCGAAGCCGGCGAACGCGACGTCGCGCTCGACATCCAGCTCGTGCCACGCGTACGTGTAGCCCACGCGCAGGCCCAGGCCGTCCCACGCCTGGCTGCCGTAGACGCCCACGTGGCGGGTGTCGGCATCGCCCTTGGACGCGCGACCGCGGACGTCGAAGTCCGTGCTGCCGACGCCGCCGAACGCGCCGACCCGCCAGCCGCCGTCGAACTGGCGGTCGATGCCGACCAGCGCCGCGGTGCCGTTGTACTGCGCGCGCGCGGCGTTGCCGTCGCCGCCGACCCGGCCGCCCTGGCGGTGCACCTCGACCCATGCGCCGGTGTTCGCGTCGGCGTCGCGCTGGCCGCGGAAGCCGTCGTGTCCGGCCGAGGCGCGGGCGAGGGCGGCATCGCGGACCAAGCGCCCGCTGTCGATCAGGATCTGCTGCGCGCTGGCGTGGATCTCGCCCGAGAGCTGGTCGAACGCATTGCGCGCGCCGGCTTCGCCGAGCTGGGTCAGCGGCACCAGCAGGCCCTGGTCGTCGGGCAGCGCATCGAGCGCCGCCGCGGTGGCACGCTGGTTGCCGGTCTGCGCCGCGGTGGCGAGCGCCGCGCCGCGGACCACGCCCACGTCGATGGCGTTCGGTCCGTACAGCAGCGACAGCGACAGGAACGGCGACAGCGCACTGGTATCGACGGTGTCGAAGGTGCCGGTCACACCGCCCTGCGCGGAGACGATGCGGTACTCCTGGCCGAGCAGGTAGGTGCCGGGCAGGCGGCTGGCGACGAGTGTGCCGCCGAGCAGCGTGGCCGAGCCGGTGACCGACAGCAGGTCGGCCAGATCCGGCGGCTGCAGCTCGGCGACCAGCGTGGCGTCCGCCGTCTGCACGTAGTCGCCGTCGACGACCAGCGTGCCGATCGAGTTGCCGGGTGCGATCGTACCGGCCACCCAGGTGTCGCCGAGCGTGCCGCTGCCGCCCAGCGTGCCGAGCGTCTCGACGCGGGTCTGCCCGCCCTCGACCGCGCCATTTACGACGGCGACGCCGCGTCCTAGGATCGCGCCGGTGTCGGCGTCGACGACGCCGGTCACCGTCAGCGCGGTGTCCTCTAGGCGACCGTCCTCGGCGATCAGCAGGCGACCGCCCTGGACGAGCACGTCGTCGGCGAGCGCGTTGCGGCCGGCCAGCTCCAGCGTGCCGCCGGTCACCGTGGCGCCGTTGAAGCTGTTGTCGCCCGACAGGCGCAGCCAGCCGCCGGCATTGGAGTGGAACCCGAGCCGGCCCGGCCCGCCGATGTCGTTGGTCCAGTCGTCCCAGGCATCGCCCTCCCAGACCTTGGTGCCGCCGGCGGCCTGGTCCATGACGATGTCGGTGTCGACGCGCAGCTGGCCATAGCCTTCGATCGCCGCTTCGAGGTTCAGCAGGCCCCAGCCGTAGATGTCGTCGACGCCTTCCTCGCCCAGGTCGGTGGCGGTGGTGAGCATGACGTCGCGGATCTGGTGGCCTTCGAGATACGGGAAACGCTCGAACAGCAGGCCGAGCGCGCCGGTCACGTGCGGCGCCGCCATCGAGGTGCCGGTGTAGTCGGCATACGCGTACTCCACACCCCCGTTGCGATCCTCGAACTCGTAGCGCACGTTGCCGGCATCGTCGACGACGATGTCGGTGCCGGTCGGGCTGCCATCGAGCACGGAGGATGTGATGTTCGTGCCCGGCGCGGCGATGCACCACTGCGCCGCGGCACCGCAACGCATCGAGCTGGCGGACAGCACGCCGTCCTCATCGAGATTGGCCACGGCGACCCAGTACTTCTCGATGTCCGGAAACAGATAGGGCGTCATTCCGGGGATCGTCGTGATCGGTTGTTCCTCGAGCGTGTCGCCAGGCGCGTTCGTGTTGCCTGCCGCAACGACCTGCAGCATGCCCGACTGCCGGGAGGCCTCCGCCATTGCCGCCAACTGCTCGTAGATCCCCGGATCGCTGTCCTCGAGGCCGTCGAGCAACTCGTGCACGGTGGCATTGTCGCGGATGGTGTAGCCCCAGCCCCAGCTGTGGTTCATCGCGCGCACGCCGTGCGCGATGGCCTGGTCGTACATGCCGACGAGTGCCGACGTCGATGCCCCCATGGACAGCGAAACGCAGCCGATGCCCAAGAACCCGCACAGCAGGTCGGGAATCTCTTCGTAGCTGTCGGAGAACAGGCGGGCGGAACTCAGATCGGCGCCCCAGGCCACGCCGTGCATGCCCGAGCCATCACGGTTGGCCGCCATCGTGCCGGCGACATGGGTACCGTGACTCTCGTAGCTGTAGCAGACCTGGCCGACACAGTCCTCGAAGCCGGGATTGAGAAACGGTCGCAGGGATTCGTCGATGTACAGACCGCTGACAGCGGCCTCGTCGCCCTTCGTATGGAAGCAGGCATCGGGACCGCCGAGGGTGCCCTCCTGGGTGCACAGCGAGCCGTCGTCGAGCACGTCGGCCATCGCGATCCCACGGTGATCCTTGCCCGCGAATTCAGGATGGTCGAACCCCACGCCCGAGTCCAGCAGTCCCAGCCGGACGCCGGCGCCGCTGAGTCCGCGCGCGTAGGCGTGATGGGCATTGATGACCTCCAGGCCCCAATCGGCCTGGAATTCCTCGGTGACCCACGACGTCGGATCCGAGGGCTGCACAGGCGTATCGGCGGCGACGAGCGCGTGTGCGACGCCGACCGAGGCAGGCTGGGCCGGCGCGGCATTGCGCAGACGCCAGCGCGCGCTGAAGCCATCGGCGAACAACGCCGGCTGCACCTGGATCGCGGCGGCCTCTCGATTCGAAAAAGCCCGCGAAATCGCGGACTCGACCGTGGGATCCGTGCCATCGGACGGCGTCGTCTGCGCTGCGCCCGGCAGGGCGACGAGCGCGAGGAGGGCGCCAGTAACGGCAACGGCAAGACGTGAGCGCGGCATGCGCGTCTTGCGGGAGGATGGAACGGCCTTGCTTCGAGTCATGCTGCTTTCCCTGAGTTGACTGGAACGGACGCCGCCGCGGATCGATTCGATCCAGCGGACGTTCATCAATCCTAACCCGGGATGAAGATGCGCGACGTCACCTGCGCCTCACTTCCGCTCACTCGTCCGCCAGGACGTGGATGCGGATCGGCAACGTGCGTTGGTGGCCTGGGCGATGGACCTGCAGCGTCCAGTCCCCGGTGCTGTCGGGTGTCCGCAGGACGACGCGGCCGTCGTGACCGACCACCACCATGTCGGCACCGGTCTGGATCCTGCTGCCCGGGGGCGCCAGGCCCTCGATGCTCGTGCCTCGAACCGCAGTGAGCGGAAAGCGCACCCGGGAGCCTGCCACTTCCCGACCGGGTTGCGTCAATGCAGGTGTGTGCGCCGCGTCGCGTTCGACCACGGAGCTCGATGCACGCATGATCGGCTTGTCCACGCACCCGGACACGGCTGGCAGCATCAGGAGTGCCGCGCAGAGCGTGCCTTTTGTCCTCGTGGTGCCGCACAAGCCCATCTCAACGCTCCAACACCAGTTGCGGATCGATCCGGACGTCGAACCGCGCCTCCATGATCCCCGCGTTGCGGCGCTGACGAACGCGCCGCCGCGCGTGGGGAGGGCAAACGACGTGGGCACCCATCTCAGCGCTCCAGCACCGCGCCTCCATGATCCCCACATTGCGGCGCTGACGAACGCGCCGCCGCGCGTGGGGAGGGCAAACGACGTGGACACCCATCTCAGCGCTCCAACACCAGTTGCGGATCGATGCGGATGTCGAACCAGTTCATCCCCCAATGCAGATGCGGCCCGGTCGCGCGCCCGGTGGCGCCGACCGCGCCGATCACCTGGCCCTGTTCCACGCGCTCGCCGACCTTGGCGTCGATGCGCGACAGGTGCAGGAAGTTCGAGCTCACGCCATGGCCGTGATCGAGCAGCAGCGTGCCGCCGGTCAGGTAGAGGTCGGGGGCGGCGAACGTCACGATGCCGGCCGCGGGCGCCTTGACCGGCGTGCCGTTCGGCGCGGCGATGTCCATGCCCGAATGCGGCGCGCCCGGCTGCCCGTTGTACGAACGCGCGCGGCCGAAGCGTCCGCTGATACGGCCTTCGACCGGTCGCACGAAGCTGCCGCCGAAATCGACGCGCGCGTCGTCGCGCGCCCGTGCCTGGCTGACCTGCGCCTGTTCGCGTCGGATCCGCTCGGCGATCGCCGGCGGCGGGTTGACGGTGGCCGGCGGTACGCCGTTGACGCGTTCGACCGGCCAGTCGCGCGGCGCGACCGCGATCGTGGCGACGTGCGCGCGGCCCTCGGGGTCGACGACCTGGACCTGCACCGGTCCGGTCTCGTCACGGCCGATGCCCAGCGCCACCGTCCCGTAGCCGCTGACGCGCAGCGCACGGTCGCGATAGCGCACTTGGCTGCCCGCCGGCACCTTGCCGACGACCAGGCTGCCTTGCTGGACGCGCTCGGGAAAACGCAGCGCGCCGCTGTCCTGGGCCGCGAGCGGCAGGGCGAGCAGGGCGCAGGACAGCAGCAATGCGAAACGTCTGGGCATCATGGGACGCAATGAAACCGAAGGGCCGCGCAGGGTAGGCCGGCGGACATGAAGGCGCGGTGGCACGACGCGCGCGACCTCGCGCGGCTCAACGCGCGAACGCCAGCCGCTGCCCGGCCGGCTCGCCGACGAGCTGCGTGCCGTCCCAGGCCAGCCGGCCATTGACCCAGGTCGACGCGATCCGCGAGCGGAACGTCGTACCCTCGAACGGCGACCAGCCGCACTTCGACAGCACCTGCCCGCGCTGTACGGTGAACGGAGCGTCCTCGACCAGCACCAGGTCGGCGAAGTAGCCCTCGCGCAGGAAGCCGCGCCCGGCGACGTCGAACAGCTGCGCCGGCGCGTGCGCGAACTTCTGCACCACCCGCGTGATGTCGAAGTGTCCCTCGTGGACGCATTCGAGCGCGGCGACCAGCGCGAACTGCACCAGCGGCAGCCCGCTGGGCGCACGGGTGTAGGGGTTGTGCTTCTCGGCCAGCGTATGCGGCGCGTGGTCGGTGGCGAGCACGTCGATGACGTCGTCGGCCAGCGCCGCCAGCAGCGCGCTGCGGTCGGAGGCGTCCTTGATCGCCGGGTTGCACTTGATCAGGTGCCCCAGCCGCGCGTAGTCGGCGCGCTCGAAGCGCAGGAAGTGGATGCAGGTCTCGGCGGTGATGCGCTTGCGCAGGCGTCCGTCCGCGTCGACCAGCGGGCCGGCCTCGAACAGCGCCAGTTCGTCGGCGGTGGAGATGTGCAGCACGTGCAGCCGGGTGTCGTGACGACGCGCCAGCGCCAGCGCCAGCCGCGTCGACTTGATGCACGCCTCGCGCGAGCGGATGTCGGGGTGGCACTGCGCCGGGATGTCGTCGCCGTACTTTGCCACGTATTCGCGCTGGATCGCGTCGATCGTCGGCGTGTCCTCGCAGTGGGTGATGATCGGCACCGGCGTCTCGCGGAAGATGCCGTCGAGCGTGTCGGGATCGTCGACCAGCATGTTGCCGGTCGACGCGCCCATGAACACCTTGACGCCAGGCGTGGTCAGCGGGTCGATCCGCCGCACGTGGTCGAGGTTGTCGTTGCTCGCGCCCATGTAGAAGGCGTAGTTCGCGCGCGCGCGGCCCGCCGCGCGGTCGTACTTGTCCTGCAGCGCGCCCGCGTTCAGCGTCGGCGGGCTGGTGTTGGGCATGTCCATGAAGCTGGTGAGCCCGCCGGCGACCGCCGCGGCCGACTCGCTGGCGATGTCGGCCTTGTGCTCCAGGCCCGGCTCCCGGAAATGCACCTGATCGTCGATCATGCCCGGCAGCAGCCACCGTCCGCCGGCCTCGACCACGTGCTCGCCTTGGCGCGCGGACAGTTCGCCCGCGATCGCGGCGATGCGGCCGTCGGCATCGATGCGCAGGTCGCCCTCGACGATGCGGCCTTCGTTGACCAGGCGTGCGTTGCGGATCAGGGTCTGAGTCATGGCTTGGAATCCAGTTCGGGCATGGGCACCGGATCGTGCCCGCCGGGGTGCAGGGGATGGCAGCGCGACAGACGGCGCAGCGCCAGCCAGCCGCCGCGCCAGGCGCCGAACCGCGCGATCGCGATCATGGCGTATTGCGAGCAGCTGGGATGGAAGCGGCAGCGCGGGCCGAGCAGGGGGCTGACGAACCGCTTGTAGCCGCGCAGCAGGACGATGAGAAAACGCTCGATCACGGCAGGTCGGCGGGGGCGATGAACGCGGCGGCCGGTCCGGTTGCCGCTGCAGGGTTTGCAGGGTATAACAGCCCGCTTCCCCGTCCAAGGGAATGACAAGGATCGCAGCTCGTGGCAGCCCAGAAACCCGTGAAAAAGGCCGTCAAGAAGGCCGTCAAGCCCGCCGCCAAGGCTCCTGCCAAGGCTGCGACCAAGAAGTCTGCTCCCGCGAAGAAGGCGCCGGTCTCCAAGAAGGCGGCCAAGTCCGCGCCCGTGGCCAAAAAGGTCGCCGCGAAGAAGGTCGCGGCCAAGAAGGCGCCGGTCGCCAAGGTCCCGGCGAAGAAGGCCGCGCCGGCGAAGACGCCCACGAAGAAGATCGCCAAGGTCGCCCCGGTGAAGAAGACCGTGGCGCCGAAGCCGGCGACGACGTCCAGGACCGCCCCTCCGGCGGCGGTCGCCAAGCCCGTCGCCAAGAAGGCAGCGCCGGCGAAGTCGGTCACCGACAAGCCCGTCGCCAAACCGGAGTCCGCGCCGTCGAAGACGGCGTCGGCTTCGGCGAAAACCGCCGCACCCAAGCCGGTGCCGGCTTCCACTCCCACAACACGTCCGCGTCCGGCCGGCAAGGTCGCCGTCGCGGTCGTGGCGCGCCAGCCGGAGCCGGCGCCCAGAACGAAGGTGAAGGTCGTGCAGTACAAGACCGATGAAGAGACAGGTCGCCCCATCCTCCCGGCGGGCTACAAGCCCACGGCCGACGAGGAGTACATGAGTCCGTTGCAGCTCGAATACTTCCGCCAGCGCCTGCTGCAGTGGCGCGCGGACCTGGTCGAGGAATCCAAGCAGACGATCGAGAACCTCAAGGACGAAGTCCGCGACGTCGGCGACGAGGCCGAGCGTGCGACGCGCGAGACCGAGAACTCGCTCGAGCTGCGCACCCGCGACCGCTACCGCAAGCTGATCGGCAAGATCGACAGCACGCTCAAGCGCGTCGATTCGGGCGAGTACGGCTACAGCGTGGACTCGGGCGAGGAGATCGGTCTCGACCGTCTCGAAGCCCGTCTGACCGCCGAGCGCACGATCGACGAGCAGGAGCGCTGGGAACATCTGCAGAAGCAGATGGGGGATTGATCGACGCCATGATCCGTCGCAGGTGATGGGAGATTCGAAGAACCATCGCCTCGACTGTCAGGCGCTCCCGGGAAAAAGCCCGCCATCGGCGGGCTTTTTCGTGCCGGACGCCGCCCTCCCGAGCCCCCAGTCGCCGATCACGGCCCTCAATGCAGCTCGCGCAAGTCCAGACGGCGCAGCCGGGGCGCCTTCCAGGCGGTCGTCGCGACGACGCCCATCGTCATGAACCCGCCGAGCACGACGGCCGGCACCAGACCGAGCAGGCGCGCCATCGAGCCCATGTAGAACGCGCCGATTTCGTTGGACGAGCCGACGAACAGGCCGTTGATCGACGACACGCGCCCGCGCATGTGGTCGGGCGTCGCCAGCTGCATGATCGTCGAGCGCATGACCACCGACACGCCGTCGCACATGCCCGACAACAGCAGGAAGAACGCCGACAGCCAGAACGCGGTCGACAGCCCGAAGCCGATCATGCACAGCCCGAACCCGCCGACTGCGAACAGCAGGATGCGGCCCGCATTGCGCTGGATCGGGTGGCGCGCCAGCCAGATGCCCATCGCCACCGAGCCCAGCGCGGGCGCGCCGCGCAGGATGCCCAGGCCTTCTGGGCCGTAGTGCAGGATGTCGTGGATGAACGCGGGCGCCAGCGAGATCGCGCCGCCGAACAGCACCGCGAACATGTCCAGCGCCAGCGCGCCGAGCAGGATCTGGTGGCCGAACACGAAGCGCGCGCCCTCTGCGATGCTCGCGAAGATCGGCGCGCGCTGCAGCGGGCGCGGCGGCTCGCTCACCTGCAGCCGCGCCAGGAACACGATGACGCCGAGCGCCAGCACCGAGGCCAGCACGTACGCGCTGGGCTCGCCGGCCCAGCCGACGACGAAGCCGCCGATGGCCGGCCCCACCACCACCGCACTTTGGAACGCGATGCTGCCCAGGCTCGCGCCGCGCGCGAACTGCTCGCGCGGCAGCACGCGCGCGAACAGCGCGTTGTAGACCGGCCCCAGGAACGCCCGCACCATGCCGGTGAGCATGATCGGCAGGTAGATCAGCCAGATGCTGCCGCCCAGCACGTCCAGCGCCATCAGTGCGAGCAGCAGCGGCGTGATCGCCAGGCCCGCAGCCGCCGCCATGCCCAGCTTGCGCCGCGGCAGGTGGTCGACGAGGTAGCCGGCGAACGGCGCCACGCAGAAGTACGGCAGCACCTCGGCCAGGCCCACCAGGCCGAGCATCCAGGGGTTCTGGGTCGCGGCGTAGATCTGCCAGCCGACGGTGACCGCGACGATCTGGTAGGACAGGATCGTCAGGATGCGGTAGCCCAGCAACGCGCGGAAGCCGGGGTTGCGCAGCGGTGCCGCCCGGCTGTCGGCCGGGTCCTTGTCGCCAGTCGCGCTCACGCCAGTGCGGACTGGGCCCGGTCGCGGATGAAGGCGAGCAGGGCGGCCAGGCCGTTGCTGCGGGTGGGCGACAGGTGCCGGGCCAGGCCGATGTCGGCGATGTAGTCCGCGTCGGTATCCAGGATCTCGCGGGCGCTGCGGCCCGAGTACACCCGCAACGCCAGATAGATCAGGCCCGAGACGATCGCCGAGTCGCTGGCGGCGGCGAAGTCCAGCCGGCTCGCGTCACCCGACGGCACGATCCACACCATCGACTGGCAGCCGTGCAGCCGGTTGGCCTCGGTCTTGTCCGCGTCGGGGAAGGGTGGCAGCTTGCGGCCGAGGTCGATCAGGTACTGGTAGCGTTCCGACCAGTCGCCGAAGAAGGCGAATTCGTCGGCGATGGCGCGCTGCGCCTGTTCGGGCGAGGCTTCGAGCGGGAAGGGCGAATCGGTCACGGTGCAGGACGTCGGGCAACGGGCGGCGCCGCACTGCGGGCCTGAAGCGCACTAGTTTGAAGCAAAAGCATGCGAAGGGGACGTGGCGGCCTTCTCGCCGCCATCATCGGCGTCGGCTAGGCTGGCCGCCGACGCGCGAGGAGGAGCGCATGGCGAACGCGATCGTCTGGTTCCGCAACGATCTCCGACTCGACGACAATCCCGCGTTGCACGCCGCGCTCGAGGCCGGCTTCGCGCCGGTGTGCGTCTACATCCACGCCCAGGACGAGGAGGGCGACTGGGCGCCGGGTGCGGCGTCTAACGCCTGGCGCCACCGGTCGCTGGCCGCACTCGACCAGGCCTTGCGCCGCCACGGCGCACGCCTGCGGCTGTTCCATGGTCCGACGCTGCCGACCCTGCGCACGCTGGTGGAGACCTGCGACGCGGAGGCGGTGTTCTGGAACCGCCGCTACGAACCGGCCATCGAGCGGCGCGACGCGCAGATCAAGCGGACGCTGCGCGAGGACGGCCTGCGGGCCGAGAGCCACGACGGTGCGCTGTTGTTCGAACCCTGGGCGCTGCAGACCGGGCAGGGCGGCCCCTATAAGGTGTTCACCCCGTTCTGGCGCAAGGCGCTGTCGAACTGGCCGATGCGCCCGACGTGGTCGCCGCCGCCGTTGCTGCCCGCGGCCGAGACCGGACCGCACGGCGTCGCGCTCGCCGACCTCAAGCTCGCGCCCGTGCCCGACTGGTCCACCGGCTTCTGGTCGTCGTGGACGCCGGGCGAGGACGGCGCGCGGGAAGCACTGGAGGTCTTCGTCGACGGCGCGCTGCGCGACTACGCCAGCGGCCGCGACCGCCCCGACCAGGTCGGCACCTCGCGCCTGTCGCCGCACCTGCATTTCGGCGAGATCGCCCCGTGGCGGATCGTCGCCGCGCTCGAGGCCGAACGGCGCGCCGCGACCGCGCCGCAGATCGACGCCTACGTCCGCCAGCTCGGCTGGCGTGAGTTCGGCCATCACCTGATGCACCACTTCCCGGACAGTATCGACCGCGACCTCAATTCCCGCTTCGCGCGTTTCCGCTGGGCGCGGCCCGATGCAGGCCGCCTCGACGCCTGGCGCCACGGCCGCACCGGCGTGCCGATCGTCGATGCGGGCATGCGCGAGCTCTGGCAGACCGGCTGGATGCACAACCGGGTGCGGCTGATCGTAGGCAGCTGGCTGTGCAAGCACATGCGCGTGCACTGGCGCGAGGGCGCCCGCTGGTTCTGGGACACGCTGGTCGATGCCGACCTGGCCAACAACACGCTCGGCTGGCAATGGATCGGCGGCACCGGTGCGGATGCGTCCCCGTATTTCCGCATCTTCAACCCGGTCGCGCAGGCGCAACGCTTCGATCCGGACGGCCGCTATATCCGGCGCTGGGTCCCGGAACTGGCCGACGTGCCGACGCCGCTGCTGTTCGCGCCGTGGACCGAGCCGTCGCGGCTGGCGCAACTGGCCCCGGCGTATCCGCGCCGGCCGATGGTCGATCTCGAGGCCGGACGCGAGGCCGCATTGGCCGCCTATCGCGCGGCCCGCTGAGGCAGTCGCGAGCGGCTCGACGAGGCAAGCGCGCGGCGACCCGCGAAAGCTGAACGGGCCTTGGACCGACTGCGGGGCCATCACCCCTTTTGCATTTTGCAGCCGCTACTGTCGGCCGCGTTCACCATCCGCGGACGCGAACCGTCCCAACGCCAGGAGATCCAAGACATGCGCAAACTGAGCACCGCAGGCCTCACCACCGCCATCGCCGGCGTCCTGTTGCTGAGCAGCTGCGCCAGCTACACCGGCCAGACCAGCGCTCCGGACGATCCGAACCGCACCCGCAACAACGCCCTGATCGGCGCCGGCATCGGCGCGGTCGCCGGCCTGCTGAGCGGCTCGGACGCGACCGAACGCCGCCAGCGCGCCCTCGTCGGCGCCGGTGTCGGCGGCCTCGCCGGCGGCGCCGTCGGTGCCTATCAGGACCGACAGGAAGCCGAGCTCCGTCGGCAGACCCAGGGCACCGGCATCCAGGTCGACCGCGAAGGCGATGTCATCAAGCTCAACCTGCCCGACGGCGTGACGTTCGATTTCGGCAAGGCCGACCTGAAGTCGCAGTTCTATCCTGCGCTCAACAACGTCGCCCGCACGCTGTCGGAGTACGACCAGACGATCGTCGAGATCTCCGGCCACACCGACAGCGTCGGCAGCGACGCCGTCAACCAGCGCCTCTCCGAGCAACGCGCCAATGCCGTGGGCAACTACCTGATCGGTCAGGGCCTGCTGCGCCAGCGCTTCGAGATCGTCGGCTTCGGCAAGACCCGCCCGATCGCCGACAACAGCACCGAGCAGGGCCGTGCGGCCAACCGCCGCGTCGAGGTCCGCGTGGTGCCACTGCAGTCCTGATCGCGACGCGATCGTGCAACAAGAAGGCCCCGGCATCGCCGGGGCCTTTTCGTTGCACGGCATGCCGCAGCGCATCTGTAGAGGTGCGCTCGCGCGCGACAGGTAGTCGTGAAAGCGCCTCGCGCGCAAGCGCGCTCCTACACGCCACCAGCCTCGATCGCGGCGCCCTCACCAAGACCACATCGCACAAGCGCCCTTGTATCCCGTTTCCCGGCCCGCCGTCGCACCCGTGTCCAGCGCCTGTCGGGTACCGTGACCACCAAGCGGATATCGGGCCGCGACTGGGCGCGGTACCCGGCAGGGGCCCGCGCCGCGCCATCCGCGGCGACCTACACCGAGATCGTGTCGCACTGGCTTTCCATAATCCGCTTTCCGGCCCGCCGTCGCACCCGTCTCCAGCGCCTGTCGGGTACCGTGACCACCAAGCGGATATCGGGCCGCGACTGGGCGCGGTACCCGGCAGGCGCCCACGCCGCACCATCAGCCTCGATCGCGGCACGGCATCGGGGCTGCATCGCGCAAGCTCCTCGTATTCCGCTTTCCGGGCCGCCGTCGCACCTGTGTCCAGCGCCTGTCGGGTGCCGTGACCACCAAGCGGATATCGGGCCGCGACTGGGCGCGGTACCCGGCAGGCGCCCACGACACACCATCAGCCTCGATTGCGGCGCCCGCCCCGAGACCGCATCGCACAAGCTCCCTCGTATCCCGCTTTCCGGCCCGCCGTTGCACCTGTGTCCAGCGCCTGTCGGGTGCCGCGACCACCAAGCGGATATCGGGCCGCGACTGGGCGCGGTACCCGGCAGGCGCCCACGCCGCACCCTCTCGCATGCGCCCATTAGCCTCGTTCGCAGCGCCTGACACAGAGACCGCGTCGCACCACCACACGCGCAACCGCGGCCTCCTGGATCGGAGGCCGCGCTGCACGCGCCGCTACAGCGCCTCGATCACACCCGCCGCGCCCATGCCCGTGCCGATGCACATCGTCACCAGCCCGTAGCGCTTCTTGCGCCGGCGCATGCCGTGCACGATCGTCGCCGTGCGGATCGCCCCCGTAGCCCCCAGCGGATGCCCCAGCGCGATCGCCCCCCCGGGCGGGTTGACCTTGTCCGGGTCCAGCTTGCTGTCGCGGATCACCGCCAGCGCCTGCGCCGCGAACGCCTCGTTGAGCTCGATCCAGTCGATGTCGTCGAGCGTCAGCCCCGCCTGCGCCAGCGCCTTGGGAATCGCCGCGATCGGCCCGATGCCCATGACTTCGGGCCGCACGCCGGCGACCGCGAAGCTCACGAAGCGCGCCAGCGGCTTGAGTCCGTGGTCGTTCACCGCCCGCTCCGACGCGAGCAGGATGCCCGCCGCGCCGTCGCTCATCTGCGAACTGTTGCCCGCCGTCACCGAGCCGCCGAACTGCCCGTTGCGGAACACCGGCTTGAGCTTGGCCAGCCCCTCGATCGACGAGTCCGGACGCGGCCCCTCGTCGGTATCCACCAGTCGCTTCTTCAGCTGCACGGTGTTGCCGGCCAGATCGGGCTGGTGGGAGAGGATCTCGTACGGGCTGATCTCGTCCTTGAACTCGCCGGCCTGGATCGCCGCGATCGCCTTCTGGTGCGAGGCCAGCGCGAACGCGTCCTGGTCCTCGCGCGAGACCTTCCATTCCTCGGCGACCTTCTCGGCGGTGATGCCCATGCCGTAGGCGATCGCGACATGGTCGTCCTCGAACACCGACGGCGACAGCGCGACCTTGTTGCCCATCATCGGCACCATGCTCATGCTCTCGGTGCCGCCGGCGAGCATCAGGTCGGCGTTGCCCAGCCGGATCTCGTTGGCCGCCAGCGCGACGGCCTGCAGGCCCGACGAGCAGAAGCGGTTGACCGTCTGCGCGGCGACCGTGTCGGGCAGGCCGGCCAGCAGCACGCCGATGCGCGCCACGTTCATGCCTTGCTCGCCCTCGGGCATCGCGCAGCCGATGATCGCGTCGTCGATGCGGCCCGGATCGATGCCCGGCGCCTGCGCCACGACGGCCTTGAGCACGTGCGCGAGCATGTCGTCGGGGCGGGTGTTGCGGAACACGCCCTTCGGCGCCTTGCCCACCGGGGTGCGCGTGGCGGCGACGATGTAGGCGTCCTGGATCTGCTTGGTCATGGCGTTCTCCGAACGCCGGGATTGGGGATTCGGGAACCGGGATTCGATGAAGCGCATCCCGATGCCCGAACGTGGCCCCGCCTCCGGCGGAATGTTGAGTTGGAGGGATCCGGAATTCGCTTCTTCGAATCCCGAATCCCCAATTCCGAATCCCGCGGAACGCTAGTTCCTCAGCGGCTTGCCCGTCTTGAGCATGTGCGCGATGCGGGCCTGGGTCTTCTCCTGCTGCGCCAGCTCGACGAAGTGCTGGCGCTCGAGGCGGATCAGCCAGTCCTCGTCGACGAGCGCGTTACGGTCGACATTGCCGCCGCACAGCACGGTCGCGATCCGCTCGGCGATCTCGTAGTCGTACGGGCTCACGAAACGGCCCTCGAGCATGTTGACCAGCAGCATCTTGAACGTCGCGATGCCGACGTCGCCGGCGACGCGGATCGCGCGCGCGGGCAGGGGCGGGCGATAGCCCGACTCGGCCAGCGCAGCCGCCTGCTGGCGGGCGACGTGCAGCAGCTCGTAGGCGTTGAACGTCACCACGTCGTCGGCGCGCAGCAACCCCAGCTCCTTCGCATGGACCGCCGACGTCGAGACCTTGGCCATCGCGACGGTCTCGAAGGTCTTCTTGAGCTCGGCGAAGACGTCGCCGCCCGGACCGGCTGCGTTCGATGCGCGCACCGCCAGCTCCTTCAGGCCGCCACCGGCCGGCAGCAGGCCGACCCCGGCCTCGACCAGGCCGATGTAGCTCTCCAGGTGGGCGACCGTGCGCGCGCTGTGCATCTGGAACTCGCAGCCGCCGCCCAGCGCCAGCCCGCGCACCGCCGCGACCACCGGCACCAGCGAATACTTGATGCGCTGGCTGGTCGCCTGGAAGTTGGCAACCATCGCCTCGAATGCGTCGACCTTGCCGGCCTGCAGCAGGCCCAGCGCGCCAGCGAGGTCGGCGCCGGCCGAGAACGGCTCCTTCGGCTGCCAGATCACGACGCCCTTGAAGTTCTTCTCGGCGATGCCGATCGCCTCCTGGATGCCGTCGAGCACCTGGTCGGAGACGGTGTGCATCTTGGTCTTGAAGCTGATCACGCCGATGTCGTCGCCATCGGTCCACAGCCGGATGCCGTCGTTCTCGAACCGGGTCTCGCCCGGGTCGAAACGTTCGCCGAGCAGCGGGTCGGGGAAGCGCTGGCGGCGGTAGACCGGCAGCGACGAACGCGGCAGCTTCGCGTTCTGCGCCGGGCTGTAGCTGCCTTCGGCGGCGTGCACGCTCTCGCGGCCGTCGAACACCCAGTCGGGCAGCGGTGCACTGCTCATGGTCTTGCCAGCGACGATGTCCTCGGCGATCCAGTCGGCGACCTGCTTCCAGCCCGCGGCCTGCCACAGCTCGAACGGCCCCTGCTGCCAGCCGTAGCCCCAGCGGATCGCCAGGTCGACGTCGCGCGCGGTCTGCGCGATGTCCTCCAGGTGTACCGCGCTGTAGTGGAACAGGTCGCGCAGGATCGCCCAGACGAACCGGGCTTGCGGGTGCTCGCTGCCACGCAGCCTGGCCATGCGCTCGGCCGGGTCGCGGGTCTTGAGGATCTCGACGACCTCGTCGGCGGCCTTGCGGTCGGCCGGCCGGTACTCCTGCGTCTCCAGATCGAATACGGTGATGTCCTTGCCGGCCTTGCGGAAGATGCCGGCGCCGGCCTTCTGCCCGAGCGCGCCCTTGTCGATCAGCGCCGCCAGCCACTTGGGCGCGGCGAAGTAGTCGTGCCACGGATCGTCGGGCAGGGTGTCGGCCATCGTCTTGATGACGTGCGCCATCGTGTCGAGCCCGACCACGTCCGAGGTCCGGTAGGTCGCCGACTTCGGCCGGCCGAGCAGGGGGCCGGTCAAGGCGTCGACCTCGTCGAAGCCCAGCCCCGACGCCTGGGTGTGGTGGATCGTCGACAGGATCGAGAACACGCCGATCCGGTTGCCGATGAAGTTCGGCGTGTCCTTCGCGTAGACCACGCCCTTGCCGAGCTGCGTCGTCAGGAAGGCCTCGAGCCCTTCGAGGACGGCCTTGTCGGTGGTCCTGGCTGGGATCAGTTCGGCCAGGTGCATGTAGCGCGGCGGGTTGAAGAAGTGCACGCCGCAGAAGCGATGGCGAAGTTCTTCTGGAAGAACCTCGGCCAACTTGTTGATTCCAAGGCCTGACGTGTTGCTTGCGAGTACGGCATGGGACGGCACGTGCGGGGCGATCCTGCGGTACAGGTCCTGCTTCCAGTCCATCCGCTCGGCGATCGCCTCGACGATCAGGTCGCAGTCCTCGAGCTGGGCCAGGCCGGTCTCGTAGTTGGCCGGGACGATCGCCTCGGCCAGCCCGCGCGCGGCCAGCGGCGCCGGGCTGAGCTTGCCCAGGTTCGCCAGCGCCTTGCGCACGGTGCCGTCGGGGTCGCCGTCCTTGGCCGGCAGGTCGAACAGCACGGTGTCGATGCCGGCATTCGTCAGGTGCGCAGCGATCTGCGCGCCCATGACGCCGGCGCCCAGGACCGCGGCACGACGTACAAGCAGTTTCTCTGACATGTGTTCCATCCCTTTGTTTTTGCAGGAACCCGGACGCAGCCCGGGCATGGATTAGGCGCGGAAGCCTGCGGCGGAGAACCGGATCAGCTCGGCGGCGATCCGGGTACGGTGTTCGGTCTCGGTGGTGCCGGGCGGGCGCTTGATCAGACCGAAGTCGGCCATCGCGTAGGTCAGGGCCCCGGCCAGGAAATCCAGGCGGCCGTAGAGCTCCGCCTTGCCGAGGTCGGGCAGGCAGGCGGCGAGCGCGGCGGCGAACTCCCGCGGCACGTGGCCGTACTGCTCGGACAGGAACTTGCGCAGCGCATCGTTCTTCTCGACGTAGGCGCGTGCGATGACGCGGACGAAGCCGCCGCCGCCGTTGCGCCCGATCGCCATGTCCAGCGCCGGGTCGACGAACGCGGCGATGATCGGCTCGATCTGCCCGGGCTGCTCGGCCAGCGCCCGGCGCAATTGGGCCAGGCGCTGCGCGCTCATCTGGTCCATGCGCCGGCGGAACACCTCGTTGACGAGGTTCTCCTTGCTGCCGAAGTGGTAGTTGACCGCGGCGATGTTGACGTCGGCGCGGCTGGTGACCTGCCGCAGCGACGTGCCGGTGAACCCGTAGGCGGCGAACAGCTCCTCGGCTGCGCCGAGGATCTTGTCCTTCGTGGAAAACTGCCGCGTTCCCGCCATCCGTTCCTCCCGAGGTGAATCAAACGCTTGTTTGATGCTAGAGGGCGCGGGGCTGACGCGTCAATGACCGCGGCGCATCCCACGATGCGGAAGTCGTCCGCGATGCGGTAGAATCGCGGCAGCCGTATCGGCTCAACCCGCGCCCTGACGCGGGTTTTTCCATGTTAACTTCGACCGTTCCGCTGGGGCGGTCGTCCCTTTGTCCGGAGAATTCGCAGATGGCGCTCGAGCGCACCCTGTCCATCGTCAAGCCCGATGCCGTTGCCAAGAACGTCATCGGCGAGATCTACACCCGTTTCGAGAAGGCGGGCCTGAAGATCGTGGCCGCCAAGTACAAGCAGCTCACCCGCGAAGAGGCCGAGGGCTTCTACGCCGTGCACAAGGAGCGTCCGTTCTTCGGCGCGCTGGTCGAGTTCATGACCTCCGGCCCGGTGATGATCCAGGCCCTGGAAGGCGAGAACGCCGTGGCCCTGCACCGCGAGCTGCTGGGCGCGACCAACCCGAAGGACGCCGCGCCGGGCACGATCCGCGCCGACTTCGCCGACTCGATCGACGCCAACGCCGCCCACGGCTCGGACTCGGTCGAGAACGCGCAGACCGAGATCGCGTACTTCTTCAAGAACGACGAAGTCGTCTCGCGCTGAGTGATGCCATCGTGACCGGGGCCGCCATCGACGTTGCCGTCGCCAAGCAGAACCTGCTCGACCTCGATCGCGAGGGACTGGAGCGCTTTTTCGCCGAGACCCTCGGCGAAAAGCGCTTCCGTGCCCACCAGGTGATGAAGTGGATCCACCACCGCTACGTCACCGATTTCAATGAAATGACCGACCTGGGCAAGGTGCTGCGCGCCAAGCTCGAGGCGCACGCCGAAGTCCGCGTGCCGCAGATCCAGTTCGAGAAGCCCTCCGCCGACGGCACCCACAAGTGGCTGCTGGCGATGGACGGCCTGAACGCGATCGAGACCGTCTACATCCCCGACAAGGGGCGCGGCACGCTGTGCGTGTCGTCGCAGGTGGGCTGTGCGCTCAACTGCCAGTTCTGCTTCACCGCGACCCAGGGCTTCAACCGCAACCTGTCGACCGCCGAGATCATCGGCCAGGTCTGGGTGGCGGCCCGCCACCTGGGCAACGTGCCCCACAAGCAGCGCCGCCTGACCAACGTGGTCATGATGGGCATGGGCGAGCCGCTGATGAACTTCGACAACGTCGTGCGCGCGATGAGCATCATGCGCGACGACCTGGGCTACGGCCTGGCCAACAAGCGCGTCACGCTGTCGACCGCCGGCATGGTGCCGATGATCGACAAGCTCGGCGAGGTCAGCGATGTGTCGCTGGCGGTCTCGCTGCACGCGCCCAACGACGCGCTGCGCAGCGAGCTGGTGCCGCTCAACAAGAAGTACCCGATCGCCGAGCTGATGGAATCGTGCGTGCGCTACGCGCAGCGCAAGCGCGGCGAGTCGGTGACGTTCGAGTACACGCTGATGCGCGACGTCAACGACCAGCCCCAGCACGCCCGCGAGCTGGTGCGGCTGATGCGCGAGTTCGACAACCGCCTGCAGATGAAGGACGCGGCGAAGGTCAACCTGATCCCGTTCAATCCGTTCCCGGGCACCCGCTTCGAGCGCCCGGACGACGCGGCGATCCGCCGGTTCCAGAAGCTGCTCAACGAATCGGGCCGCATCGCGCCGGTGCGCCGCACCCGCGGCGACGACATCGACGCCGCCTGCGGCCAGCTCAAGGGGCAGGTCGCCGACCGCACGCGGCGGCAGGCCGAGCACCTCAAGCGGCTGCGGGCCGAGGGTGGCGACGGTGTCGATGCGGCGGCCTGAGGCCGTCCTGCTGCCGCTGCTGCTCGGCCTGGCGCTCGCCGGCTGTTCGCGCCTCGACTTCGTCAAACCCAGCGCCAAGAGCGATTTCCGCCCCGAGCGCCCGACCTACCAGACGCGCGGCACCGCCGAGTCGCGCCGCGCCGACGCCGCGCGCGACCAGCTCGCGCTGGCGATGCGCGCGTTCCAGCTGGGCGACGAGAAGACCGCCGAGCGTGATGCCCGTGCGGCGCTGCGCAACGCCGAGACCGCCGCCGATGCGAACACGCTGCTGGCGCTGCTGAGCGAGCGCCAGGGCCGGCACGCGCAGGCCGGGGGCTTCTACCGCGCCGCGGTCGAGCGCGCGCCCGGTCGCGGCGCCACCCTCAACAACTATGGCGCCTGGCTGTGCCGCAGCGGGCGCGCCGCCGAATCGCTGCCGCATTTCGACGCCGCGCTGCAGGACCCGGCCTACGGCGACCGCGCCGGCGCGCTGGCCAACGCCGGCGCCTGCGCGCTGGATGCGGGCGACCTGGCGCGGGTCGAACCGGACCTGCGCGCCGCGCTCGAGCTCGAACCCGAGAGTGCCGTGGCGCTCGACGCCATGGCCCGCTACCTCGCGGGCCGGGAGCGCTGGTTCGATGCGCGCGCATTTTCGCAACGACGGCTTGCCGTGGCCCCCGCAACTGCGGCAGCATTGCAACTGGCGGCCCGCATCGAACAGGGGCTCGGCGACGGTGCCGCCGCCGAACGTCTTCTGCAGCGCCTGGAAATCGAATTTCCGGACGCGCCGCGACTCCAGCCAAGGGAAACCAGTCCGCCATGAGTTCTTCGCACCAGGCCATGCCAGAGACCACGTCTGGGGTCGGGGAGCGCCTGCGCGTCGCGCGCGAGCAGGCCGGGCTGGGCGTCGCCGACGTCGCCTCGCGGCTGCGGATGCGGGTGCGCGTGGTCGAGGCACTCGAGGCCGAGGACTGGGGGCGCCTGGGCGCGCAGGTGTTCGTGCGCGGCCAGCTGCGCAGCTACCTGCGCCTGCTCGGCCTGCCGGACGCGCTGGCCGACAGCGTGCCCGAGGCGACTGAGGTGCGGCCGCCGGAACTGACCCCGCGCACCTTCACCCCGCCAATGCAGCGGCTGCTCGACAAGGCGATGGGGCGGGCGGTCTACGTCGTCATCACCGCGCTGATCGTCGTCCCGGTGTGGGTCGCGACGCGCCAGCACGTCGATGGCGCGAGCGAGATCACCGCCTCGCTCGGCGTGGCCGGCGACGAGGACGCCCCGGCCCAGCCGGCCGGGCCCCGGCCCGTGACCGCATCGCTGGGCGCGCTGCCCAAGCGGCCCGCGGTGGTCGCGCCGCCCGCCGAGGCCGCGCCCCGCGAGCAGGCCGGGCGGCTGACGCTGCGCTTCAACGGCCCGAGCTGGGTCGAGGTGGTCGGCCACGATGGCCAGCGGATCGAATCGGCGGAGATCCCGGGCGGGGAGCAGCGCGAGTTCGCGACCGCGGACGTGCGCCGCGTCGTGCTCGGCAACGCCGGTGCGGTGGAGGTGCTGCGCGACGGCGTCGTTCAGGATCTGTCCGAGTTCCGCCGGTCGAACGTCGCGCGCTTTGAGGTATCCTCCGAACGCGGTTTCGCGCCCGCCGCCGAATAGGCGGCCCGCGCCCGCATCCCGGTCCGGCCGGGCGCCCCGTGCGCCGTTGCCGGCCGTCGTTTTCCATTCGCAATGACCCGTCGCCATCGGCGGGCGCAGAGAACATATGGCACTTGACGAGCTGCTGGACGAGCGCGAACAGGGGGAGCGGGTCAAGGCCTGGCTTCGCGACAACAGTCTGGGACTGATCGGCGGCGTCATCGTCGGTGTGGTCCTGATCGGCGGCTGGCAGTACTGGAAGCAGCGGACCCACGGCCAGGCCGTGGCCCAGCACGAGGCCTACCAGGGCGCACTGCTCGACATCCGGTCGGGCACGCTCGACAAGGCCGGCGAACGCATCGCCGCGCTGCCCGATTCCACCTACGGCGAACTGGCCGCATTGCAGCTGGCCAAGGCCCAGCTCGATGCCGGCGACCGCGATGCGGCGATCGCCACGCTGCAGGGCGTCGAAGGCGCCGAGCCCGGCGTGGCCGCGGTCGTGCGCCAGCGCCTGGCGCGGCTGCTGACCGACGCCGGCCGCGGCGAGGAAGCGGTCGCGCTGCTCGCCGGTGCCGAAGACGCCGTGTCGCTGGAGGCCCGCGGCGACGCGCATTTCGCGCTCGACCGCGCCGACCAGGCCCGCGCCGACTACGCCGCCGCGCTGCGCGGCCTCGACAGCGCAGCGCCGCAGCGCGGGCTGCTCGAACTCAAGCTTTCCCAAGTCGGCGGTGCGCCCGACGAACCCGAGGTTGAATCCTGATGACCGAGCACACGGCCCCCGCCGCGGCTTCTCCCGTTCCGTCCCGCGCGCTGCGGATCGCGGCGATCGCGCTGTGCGCGGTCGCGGTGACCGGCTGCAGCACCGTCCGCGGCTGGTTCGGCAACAGCGAGAAGGCCGACGCCAAGGCGCTGTCGGAGCCCGCCGAGCTGACCGACATCACCCCGTCGGTGACGGTCTCGCGCCTGTGGACGGCCAACGCCGGCAAGGGCGAGGGCCGGCTGGGCGTGCGCCAGGGGCCCGCGGTGGCCGACGGGCGCGTCTACGTCGCGGCGATCAAGGGCGGCGTGCGCGCGCTCGACCTGCAGAGCGGTGCCTCGGTCTGGCGCCACGAGTCGGACCTGCGGTTGAGCGGCGGCCCCGGGGTCGGCGATGGCCTGGTGGTCGTCGGCAGCCTCGACGGCGACGTGCTGGCGCTCGACGCTTCGACCGGCGAGCAGCGCTGGACCGCCAAGGTCACCAACGAGATCATCGCAGCCCCGACGATCGGCCAGGGCCTGGTGCTGGTGCGCTCCAACGACGGCCGCGTGACCGCGTTCGACGCCGCCAGCGGCGAGCGGCGCTGGTTCTGGGTCCGCGAACTGCCGTCGCTGACCGTCCGCGGCAACGACGCGCCGGTGCTCGGCCCGGGCTTCGTGTTCGTCGGCAACGACGACGGCACGCTCGCCGCGCTCGCGCTGGCCGACGGCCGCACGCTGTGGGAGCAGGCGGTCGCCCAGCCCGACGGCCGCACCGAGCTCGAGCGCATGGCCGACGTCGACGGCACCCCGGTGCTCGACGAGGCCGTGCTGTTCGCCAGCAGCTACCGCCATCGCACGATGGCGCTCGAAGGCCCGAGCGGCCGCCCGCTGTGGGTCAGCGAGCACGGCGGCTCCAACCGCCCGGGCCTGTCGCCGCACCGCGTGGTCGTCACCGACGCCAACGGCACGGTCTGGGCGCTGGACAAGTTCAGCGGCACGGCCGCCTGGCAGCAGCCGGCGCTGGCGCGCCGCAACCTCAGCGCCGCTGCGATCCAGGGCGACTACGCCGTGGTCGGCGATCTCGAGGGTTACCTGCACTGGCTGCGCCTGGACGACGGCGAGTTCGCCGCGCGCCAGCGGGCCGGGCGCGACCCGATCAAGGGCGCACCGGTCGTCGTCGACGGCGTGCTGGTCGTGCAGACGATCGACGGCGACGTCAGCGCCTGGCGCCTCGCCCAGTAGGGTTTCCGCCCCGCGGATGCGACACTAGGGCCCCGGGCGGTCTCGCCGCCCGGGGCCGTTCGTTGTCCGGCCGCCGCCACGGCGCGCCGTTTCTTCTTCCGTTTCTCGTTCCGGATCCCGTCGCATGCTTCCGCTCGTCGCCCTCGTGGGCCGCCCCAACGTCGGCAAGTCGACGCTGTTCAACGCGTTGACCCGTACCCGCGACGCGCTCGTCCACGACGAGCCGGGCGTCACCCGCGACCGTCACTACGGCATCTGCCGGCTCGGCGCGCGGCCGTTCGCGCTGGTCGACACCGGCGGCATCGCCGGCGAGAACGTGCACCTGGAGGAGGGCGGCCTGGCCGGTCCGACCGCCAAGCAGTCGCGCGCCGCGGCCGCCGAGGCCGACCTGGTGCTGTTCGTCGTCGACGGGCGCGAGGGCGCCTCGGCGCTCGACGACGAGCTGCTGCGCTGGCTGCGCAAGCTCGACAAGCCGACGTTCCTGATCGTCAACAAGACCGACGGCCTCGACGCGCGCGCGGCGATCGCCGACTTCTCGCGCTACGGCTTCGCCGACGCGCACCCGGTGTCGTCGGCCCACCGGCACGGCATCGACGAGCTCGTCGACGACGTGCTGGCCAGGCTGCCCGAGGCGGGGCAAGCCGAGCAGCCCGACACCGATCCCACGCGCATCCGGGTGACCTTCGTCGGCCGCCCGAACGTCGGCAAGTCGACGCTCGTCAACCGTATCCTCGGCGAGGAGCGGATGATCGCCTCGGAGGTCGCCGGCACCACCCGCGACTCGATCGAGGTCGATCTCGAGCGCGACGGTCGCCGCTACCGCCTGGTCGACACCGCCGGCATCCGCCGCAAGTCCAAGGTCGACGAGGCCGTGGAGACGTTCTCGATCATCAAGACGCTGCAGGCGATCGAGGCCACGCAGGTCTCGGTGGTGATGATCGACGCCAGCGAGGGCGTCACCGACCAGGATGCGAGCGTGCTCGGCGCGGTGCTCGATTCGGGGCGCGCGCTCGTGGTCGCGGTCAACAAGTGGGACGGGCTGAGCGAGTACCAGCGCGAGCAGACCGAAGCGCTGCTGTCGCGCAAGCTCGCGTTCGTGCCCTGGGCCGAGGCCGTGCGCATCAGCGCCAAGCACGGCTCGGGTCTGCGCGAGCTGTTCGCCGCGATCCACCGCGCGCACGCCTCGGCCAACTACAAGTTCGGCACCGCGGACGTGACCCGGGCGCTCGAGATCGCCACCGAGAGCAATCCGCCGCCGGTCGTGCGCGGGCACGCGCCCAAGCTGCGCTTCGCCCATCCGGGCGGCGAGAACCCGCCAACGATCGTCGTGCACGGCAACCGCCTGCGGACGCTGCCCGACAGCTACCGCCGGTACCTGGAGAACTTCTTCCGCAAGCGCTTCAAGCTGGTCGGCACGCCGGTGCGCTTCGTGTTCCGCGAGGGCGACAACCCCTACAAGGACAAGAAGAACGTGCTCAGCGAACGCCAGGTCGCCAAGAAGAAGCGGCTGATCCGGCACGTCAAGCGCAAGTGATCGTCGCGCCGACCGCGGCGTCGCTGACCGTCGGCGTGATCGCCGGCGGCCGCGGTTCGCGCCTGGGCGGCCTCGACAAGGCCTGGCTGGAACAGGACGGCATGCCGCAGGTGCTGCGCTGGCGCGCGCGGTTCGCCCCGCACGCCGCGCGCTTCGTGGTCAGCGCCAATCGCAGCCTCGAACGCTATGCGGCTTGCGGCATCGAGACCGTCGTCGACCGCACGCCGGACGCGGGCCCGATGTCGGGGCTCGACGCGCTCGCCGCGGCCGCCGACACGCCCTGGCTGCTGACGCTGCCGGTCGACCTGCGCGACGCCGACGCGCGGCTGCTGCCGATGCTGGCCCTGCTGGCCGGCGAGACCGGCGCCTGCGCGCAGGACGACGACGGCGTGCAGCCGCTGGTCGCGCTGTGGCCGACGGCCGCGCTGCGCGCCGGTGCGGCTGATGCGCTGGCGCGCGGCGACTACGCCGTCCGCGGCCTGCAGCGCCGGCTGGGCGTGCGGGTGGTCCGGCTCGAAGGTGTACGCTTCGGCAACCTCAACACGCCAGACGACCTGATCGATGCCGGAATCGCCGCTTCCTGACGCCGCGCCCTCCTTTCCGTACCGCGTTCCGTTCGACGAGGCCTGCGCGATCGTCGATGCGGTCGCCGCCGAGCGCGCGCTCGAGGCGCAGACGCTGTCGCTGAGCCGCGCGCACGGCCACGTGCTGGCGCGCGACGTGGTCGCGACCTTGCCGCAGCCGCCGTTCGACAACTCGGCGATGGACGGCTTCGCGCTGCACCACCACGATCTCGCCGGCGACGGTCCGGTCGTGCTGCAACTGGTCGGCGAGCAGTTCGCCGGCCCGAGCGCCGAGCTGCACATCGCGCGCGGGCAGTGCCTGCGCATCACCACCGGCGCGCCGATCCCCGAGGGCGCGAACACCGTGGTGATGAAGGAGAACACGCGGCTCGACGGCGACCGGGTCGAGATCCTGGTGCCGCCGCGGCCGGGCCAGCACGTGCGCCGCGCCGGCGAGGATTCCCAGGTCGGCGACCGCCTGCTGCATGCCGGCGAGGTGCTGACCGCCAGCCGGATCGCGCTCGCCGCCTCGCAGGGCCTGGCGCAGCTCGACGTCGTGCGCCGGCCCAACGTCGCGGTGTTCGCGACCGGCGACGAGCTCGTCGAGCCGGGCGCGTCGCTGCGGCCGGGCCAGATCTACAACTCCAACCGCGAGCAGCTGATGGGCCTGCTGCGCGCCGAGGGGCTGGAGCCGGTCGCGTTCCCGACGCTGCCCGACGACCCGGCGCAGATCACCTCCGCGCTGCGCCACGCCGGCGAGGCCTTCGACATCGTGCTGACCTGCGGCGGCGTGTCCGCCGGCGAGAAGGACCACCTGCCCGAACTGCTGCAGCGCCGGGGCAGGGTGCGCGTGTGGAAGACGATGATGAAGCCGGGCATGCCGCTGCTGCTGGCCGAGGGCGGCACGCTGGGGCCGGCGCTGTTCCTGTGCCTGCCGGGCAACCCGGTCTCGGTGCTCGCGACCTGGCTGGCGGTCGGCCGGCGGCTGGTCGACGGCATGCAGCGGCGCGCCCCGCGCCCGACCCGCCGCGCGCGGCTGAGCGGCGCGTGGACGAAGAAGCACGAGCGGCTGGAGTTCCTGCGCGGCCGCTGGTCGATCGACGACGATGGCGTGTCGCGCGTCGAGCCCAACCCGGCCGACGGCTCGCACCGGATGCAGGCCGCGGCCGATTCGGACGTGCTGATCGTGCTCGAGGCCGGCGCGCGCGCGTACGCCGCGGGCGACGTGGTCGAGATCGTCCCGTACTGAACGCCCGAGGGCATCGCGGAAGGCCTCACCGACAGGGGTCCCCGGTTCGCCGATCGCTCACGTAGGAGCGCGCTCGCGCGCGATGCGGCTTTTCCGGTGTGCACCACGCCGTTGCGTCGGCAGTGGGTCTCCCGGTTCCGCCACGCGCGATAATCCCCGCATGACGATTCCCGAGATCTCTCCCGACGAGGCGCTGCGCCGGCTGCGCGCCGGCGTGCGCCTGATCGACGTGCGCGAGGCGCACGAGCGCGCGACCGGCATGGCCGAGGGCGCCGAGGGCATCGACCGCGCGACGCTCGAATCCGCCCCGCAGGCCCACGTGCCCGATCCCGGCGCGCCGCTGCTGCTGATCTGCCAGAGCGGCCGGCGTTCGCTGCAGGCCGCGCACGCGCTGGCCGCCGCCGGCTACACGGACCTCGCCTCGGTCGCCGGCGGCACCAGCCGCTGGCAGGCCGAGGGCCTGCCGACGGTGCTGCCCGACGGCGACATCGACCTGGACTTCCACGACCGCTACTCGCGGCACCTGCGCCTGCCCGAGGTCGGCGTGGACGGCCAACGCCGGCTCGCCGAGGCCACGGTGCTGATCGTCGGCGCCGGCGGGCTCGGTTCGCCGTCGGCGTACTACCTCGCCGCCGCCGGTGTGGGCAGGCTGCGCATCGTCGACGACGACGTCGTCGACCGCAGCAACCTGCAGCGGCAGATCCTGCATGCCGAGGACCGCATCGGCCAGCCGAAGGTCGCCTCGGCCGCCGCCACGCTCGGCGCGCTGAATCCGCGCACGCGGATCGAGGCGGTCGCCGAGCGCGTGACCAGCGCCAACATCGACCGGCTGCTCGACGGCGTCGACGTGGTGCTCGACGGCGCCGACAACTTCCCGGTCCGCTACCTGCTCAACGATGCCTGCCTGCTGCACCGCACGCCGCTGGTCTACGGCGCAGTGCACCGCTTCGAGGGCCAGGTCAGCGTGTTCGACGCCGGCCGTGCGCGTGGCCGCTGCCCCTGCTACCGCTGCCTGTTCCCCGAGCCGCCGCCGGCCGAGGCCGCGCCCAACTGCTCGGAGGTCGGCGTGCTCGGCGTGCTGCCCGGCGTGATCGGCCTGCTGCAGGCGACCGAGGTGCTCAAGCTGCTGCTGGGCATCGGCGAACCGCTGCGCGGACGCCTGCTGCAGTTCGACGCGCTGCGCATGCGCTTCCGCGAGACGCGGCTGGGCGCCGATCCCGACTGCCCGCTGTGCGCACCGGGCCGCGCGTTTCCCGGCTACATCGACTACGCGGCGTTCTGCGCCGGCTGACGGCACGCACACCTGCGGCGGTGCCTTCACGCCGCGCCCGGCACGATGCCGGCCATCCCCCACGGCCGCGGAGCAGCCGAATGTCGCGATGGTCCCGCCTCGTCCTGTCTGCGTGCCTGGCGCTGTCGCCGCTGCTGGCGACCGCCGCCGATCCGTGCCCGCTGCTGCGCGCGCAGGTCCAGGCCACCGATCCGGCGACGCGCCTGGCTGCGGTCGCGTGCGAGGAGCACCAGCTCTGGCACCGGCCCTTCATCGACGTCGACGGGCGCTACGCCGGCTCGACCGTGCGCGAGGCCGAGACCGCGCTGCTGACCAACGGCGAACAGGCCTGGCGCCGCGTCGCCGGCTACTGGCTCGGCGCCGGGCTGCTGCCCCGGCTGCAGCATCGTCCGGGCGCCGGCGACTGTGCATACGCCGGCTACGGCGGTACGCCGTCGGCCGCGTGTCGCGCGTTCCTGGTCGACGTGCCGTGGTCGGCTGCCTTCGTCTCCTGGAGCGCCCGGCGCGCGGCGTTGCCGGGCTTCGACGGCTCGCCCAGCCACGTCGACTACGTGCGCGACGCCTACCGCAATCCCGAGACCAGCGCCTACCGCGTCGCCGATCCCGCCACCGCACGCCCGGCGCGCGGCGACATGATGTGCTACGTGCGCGCGGCCAACCGCGTGTTCGGGTTCCCGGGCCTGGCGACGCTGCTCAGCAGCGAGGACGGCGGCCTGGGCATGCACTGCGACATCGTCGTCGCCGCGGCCGGGGAGGGCGTCGCGGCGGCGTATCTCGTCGGCGGCAACGTGCTCGACGGCGTCACGATGCGGATGCTGCCGCTGTCGACCGGCGGCCGGTTCGCCGCCTTGCCGGCGCGCACGCTCGACGATGCGCCGTGCACGCCCGACAACCCGGCCGCGTGCAACGCGAACCGGCAGGACTGGGCCGTGCTGTTGCAATTGCGCCCTGCGCAGGACCTGGCGCAGCTGCGGCCCGCGCCGCCGATCGTCGCCGCGACCCCGCCGGCGCCGCTGCTGCCGACGCCGGGGCAGGCGCCCGGACAGCCATCGGCCCCGATGTGCTGCGTCGAGTGCAGCGTCGGCGACGGCCTGCCGCGCTGTCCCTGACGCGCGGCGCTCAGCCCGCGTGCGGGCGGTGGGTCGCGGCGAACGCGGCCTGCTGCTCGGGCGTCGCCTCGCGCTGGTGGCGGGCCTTCCAGTCCTCGAACGGCATGCCGTAGAACGCCTCGCGGGCGGCGGCCTTGTCGAGGTCCACGCCCTCGGCGCGCACCGCATCGCCGTACCAGTCGGCCAGGCAGTTGCGGCAGAAGCCGGCCAGGATCATCAGGTCGATGTTCTGCACCTCCGGCCGCGACTCGAGCAGGTGCTTGCGCAGTCGCCGGAACGCGGCGGCCTCGGCGCGGAGGCGGGCGTCGTCGGACAGGGCGGTGGTGGCGTCGGCCATGGCAATCTCCGGATGCGGGGCAGGGCGACAGGATCGGCGTGCAGCGCCGTGCCCGCAACCGTAGGAGCGCGCTTGTGCTCGCATCCCCTTTTCGGGGACGCGCGATCGGGCTTTGCCGGGAACGCTTCATCGCGCGCGAGCGCGCTCCTACAGGGGGGTGCGGTTCGACGGAATCGGCGACAATACGACGCCCCGTACCACTGAAATCGCCCCGCATGACCGCCGCAGATCCCGTTCCGGCCCGCATCCTCGACGGCAAGCGCATTGCCGACACCCTGCTCGACCAGCTGCGCGTGCGCGTGGACGCGCGGATCGCCGACGGCGGCACGCGCCCGGGCCTGGCGGTGGTGCTGGTCGGCAGCGACCCGGCCTCGCAGTCCTACGTACGCAACAAGCGCCGTGCCGCTTCGATCGTCGGCATCCAGGCCTTCGACTTCGACCTGCCGGTCGGCACGACCGAGGCCGAGCTGGTCGCGCTGATCGACCGCCTCAACGCCGACCCGGCGGTGCACGGCATCCTGGTGCAGCTGCCGCTGCCGGGCATCGAGGATGCCAGCCGGCTGATCGAGCGCATCGACCCGCGCAAGGACGTCGACGGCTTCCACCCCGCCAACGTCGGCCACCTGGCGCTGCGCCAGTTCGGCCTGCGCCCGTGCACGCCGCGCGGCATCACCACGCTGCTGGCCTACACCGACCGCCCGGTGCGCGGCGCCAGCGCGACGATCGTCGGCGTCAGCAACCACGTCGGCCGGCCGATGGCGCTGGAGCTGATGATCGCCGGCTGCACGGTGACCACCTGCCACCGCTTCACGCCGCCGGACGTGCTGCGCCGCCACGTCGGCGAGGCCGACATCCTGGTCGTCGCGGTCGGCCGTCCCGGCCTGATCCCGGGCGACTGGGTCAAGCCCGGCGCGGTCGTGATCGACGTCGGTATCAACCGGCTGGACGACGGCCGCCTCGTCGGCGATGTCGGCTTCACCGAGGCCGCGCAGCGCGCCAGTTGGATCACGCCGGTGCCCGGCGGCGTCGGCCCGATGACCGTGGCCACGCTGATGCAGAACACCATCGAGGCGGCCGAGGCCGCTGGCGCGGCCGGGATTCGGGAGTAGGGATTCGGGACCCGGGGCCGGTCGGGAGGCGACCGGAGGAACGCGCCATCCCGAATCCCCGATCCCCAATCTCCAATCCCGGGCGTTACAATGGCGCGCTTCCTCCTCCCCGGCACCCCGCATGCTGCGCATCCAGGCCGAAGCACTCACCTACGACGACGTCTCGCTCGTTCCCGCCCACTCGATCGTCCTGCCCAAGGACGTCCGCCTCGCCACGCGGCTGACCCGCGACCTGCGCCTGAACCTGCCGATTGTCTCGGCGGCGATGGACACGGTGACCGAGGCACGCCTGGCCATCGCGATGGCGCAGATGGGCGGCATCGGTATCGTGCACAAGAACCTGAGCGTCGAACGCCAGGCGGCCGAGGTGGCCCGGGTCAAGAACTTCGAGGCCGGCGTCATCCGCGAGCCGTTCACCGTGGGCCCGGACACCAGCATCGGCGAAGTGCTGCGCCTGACCCGCGCCCGCAACATCTCCGGCGTGCCGGTGGTCGACGGCGGCAAGCTGGTCGGCATCGTCACCGGGCGCGACATGCGCTTCGAGACCAAGCTCGACGACCCGGTGCGCAACGTCATGACCAAGCACGACCGCCTGGTCACCGTGCGCGAAGGCGCGGGCGAGGACGAGGTGCTGGCGCTGCTGCACAAGCACCGCATCGAGAAGGTGCTCGTCGTCAACGACGACTTCGCGCTGCGCGGCCTGATCACCGTCAAGGACATCCAGAAAGCCCACGACAACCCCAACGCCGCCAAGGACGCCGACGAGCAGTTGCTGGTGGGCGCGGCGGTCGGCGTGGGCGGTGACACCGAGGCGCGCGTCGAGGCGCTGGTCGCCGCGGGCGTGGACGTGATCATCGTCGACACCGCGCACGGCCACTCGCAGGGCGTGCTCGACCGCGTGAACTGGGTCAAGAAGACCTATCCCAAGGTCCAGGTCATCGGCGGCAACATCGTCACCGGCGACGCGGCCAAGGCGCTCGAGGACGCCGGCGCGGACGCGGTGAAGGTGGGCGTGGGCCCCGGTTCGATCTGCACCACGCGCGTCGTTGCCGGCGTCGGCGTGCCGCAGATCACCGCGATCGACTTCGTCGCCGAAGCCCTGCAGGACCGCATCCCGCTGATCGCCGACGGCGGCATCCGCTACTCGGGCGATATCGGCAAGGCCCTCGCGGCCGGCGCCTCGACGGTGATGATCGGTGGCCTGTTCGGCGGCACCGAGGAATCGCCCGGCGAGGTCGAACTGTTCCAGGGCCGCAGCTACAAGAGCTACCGCGGCATGGGCAGCCTGGGCGCGATGGAGCAGGGCAGCAAGGACCGGTATTTCCAGGATTCGTCCGACGCCGACAAGCTCGTGCCCGAGGGCATCGAGGGCCGCGTGCCGTACCGCGGCCCGCTGGCCGGCATCGTCCACCAGCTCGCCGGCGGCCTGCGCGCCACGATGGGCTACGTGGGCTGCGCGACGATCGAGGACATGCGCACCAAGCCGCAGTTCGTGAAGATCACCGGCGCCGGCCAGCGCGAGAGCCACGTCCACGACGTGACGATCACCAAGCAGCCGCCGAACTACCAGGCCGGCTGAGGCCGGCCTGGCGGGATTGGGGAGTCGGGATTGGGGATTCGGAAAGGCGGGATCGCGCCGCTCGTCGCTTCCCATGACGGTGGTGCTTTCCAGTGCTGACGGTGAAGCACGCCGTGATTCGACACACATCAGATTGAACTGAGGCACACATGACCGGCGTTTCCGAATCCCGACTCCCGACTTCCGAATCCCCGCTCCACCGCGACAAGATCCTGATCCTCGACTTCGGCGCGCAGTACACGCAGCTGATCGCCCGCCGCATCCGCGAGTTGGGCGTCTACTGCGAAATCTGGGCCTGGGACCACGATCCGGAGCAGATCGCCGCGTTCGCGCCCAAGGGCATCATCCTGTCCGGCGGCCCCGAATCGACGACCGAGCACGGATCGCCGCGCGCCCCGCAGCAGGTGTTCGACAGCGGCCTGCCGCTGCTGGGCATCTGCTACGGCATGCAGACAATGGCCAAGCAGCTGGGCGGAGAGACCGAAGCCGCCGACGCGCGCGAGTACGGCCATGCGGAAGTCGCGATCGTCGCCCAGGACCGCCTGTTCGAAGGCCTGACCGACCACGCCGGCAGCCAGCGCCTGGACGTGTGGATGAGCCACGGCGACCACGTGTCCGAGGCGCCGCCTGAGTTCACCGTCACCGCCAGCACCGACCGCGTGCCCGTGGCCGCGTTCGCGTTTGATGCCAAGCGCTGGTACGGCGTGCAGTTCCACCCCGAAGTCACCCACACCAAGCAGGGCCAGGCGCTGCTGCGCCGCTTCGTCGTCGACATCTGCGGCTGTGCCACGCTGTGGACCGCGGCCAACATCATCGACGACCAGATCGCGCGCGTGCGCGAGACCGTGGGCCAGGATGAGGTGATCCTGGGCCTGTCCGGCGGCGTGGACTCGTCGGTCGTCGCCGCATTGCTGCACAAAGCCATCGGCGACCAGCTGACCTGCGTGTTCGTCGACACCGGCCTGTTGCGCTTCCAGGAAGGCGACCAGGTGATGGCGACCTTCGCCGATGCCTCCAGCGCGCATGGCCTTGGCATCCGCGTCATCCGCATCGACGCGCGCGAGCGCTACTTCAAGGCGCTGGCCGGCGTCAGCGACCCCGAGGCCAAGCGCAAGATCATCGGCAACCTGTTCGTCGAGATCTTCGACGAAGAGTCCGGCAAGCTCAGCAATGCCAAGTGGCTGGCGCAGGGCACCATCTACCCCGACGTGATCGAATCGGCCGGCAGCAAGACCGGCAAGGCCCACGTCATCAAGAGCCACCACAACGTGGGCGGCCTTCCCGAGCACATGAAGCTGGGCCTGGTCGAGCCGCTGCGCGAACTGTTCAAGGACGAAGTGCGGCGCCTGGGCGTGGAACTCGGCCTGCCGCGCGAGATGGTCTACCGCCACCCGTTCCCGGGCCCCGGCCTGGGCGTGCGCATCCTGGGCGAAGTGAAGGCCGAATACGCCGAGATCCTGGCCCGCGCCGACCACATCTTCATCGAGGAGCTGCGCAAGGCGGACCTCTACGACAAGACCAGCCAGGCGTTCGCGGTGTTCCTGCCGGTCAAGTCCGTTGGCGTCGTCGGCGATGCCCGGGCGTATGAGTGGGTGATTTCGCTGCGGGCAGTCGAGACCATCGACTTCATGACCGCCCACTGGGCGCACCTGCCGTACGACTTCCTGGGCCGGGTCTCGAACCGGATCATCAACGAAGTGCGCGGCGTCTCGCGCGTGGTGTACGACATCAGCGGGAAGCCTCCGGCGACGATTGAGTGGGAGTGACCAAAGTCACGCGTCAGGCGTTGGCCGAAATGTCGTAGTCGCATGCCGTAAGTGCGCCAAAGGTGAGAAACAGCGACGCGCGTCGCTGCGCGTAAGGCCTTCTTGCGAGAAATCAGCGAGCCAGCCCTGCAAAATGCGATCGCGGATCAACGAAGTGCAAAGGTAGGTCCTCGTTTTCCACATCTGCGCAGACGACGTGGAGGACCGGCTGACGGTCGCCGGCGTCGGGGAGGCCATAGCCTGACATCCGTGCATCGCCTAAGGCCTGGTGCCACGGGTAAATCAGTAAGGCTTCGTCACACAGGTATGCACTCGCGTAGGCATGAAGCTGGTATGCATGCGCGTCAGTGGGAATAAGGTACCCGCGCTTGTCCGTGGCAAGACGACTCCATTTCGTATCCGCCACGGCAAGAATTTCATCGCCGCGACTTAGAACCAGGTCAGGGCGTAGGCCGAAAAAGTGTCGATGCGGGTCTGCAGTGTCATAGGCCAGATGGCGACCCCTGTGCTGAGAATGCAGTCGAAGCCCTAGAGCGTCGGCACGCCGCTGAAGCCTTGCCGCCACCGCCAGCTCGAAAACCCGGTTCATATCAAACAACAGCTCGGGCGCCGAACTGGAACCGCTGCGGAGGTCTGGAGACAAGAGTTGCAGAATCCAGCCGGCCCATCGTAGGGCAGGGCGGTAATGATTGACCTGCCGATCCGAGCGCAGACTGCGATGCAAGGAGAGGCCATCGCTGCGCAGATGAACCTCATCAAGCGCGGCCGCCATCTCAAACCACAGGCGACCCGATTCCAGGCCGCGCGCCCACGGTCTCGCCGCAACCAGGGCGGCCTTCAGCACCTGATTCCATGGATTGTCGATGGTCAGATCATCGAAGCGGCATGCGATCCGGTCGACCCGCATCGCGTGCACCGCGACCTGCCGTTTCAGGAGCAGTCGCCCCCGGACCACGCCGAGATCCTTCTCACGGCTCCTGTATCGCCGGACGAGTCCGGCACGCACCAGCGGCACCAGTGCACGCAGATACGCCAGCACGAACACATCCAGCAGTTCCCGCTGCTGAAGGCCGTGGTCCACGCCCCCGCCTGCGAAGGAGGGCAGGTCGTACGCCCACCGCAGCAGCCGAAGCAATGTGCCTCGCGCCCGCGCGGGATCGATCTGCTCCCCGACCTTGGGCAGGATCTCCAGGACGCGTCCATTGCCCAGGCTCACCAGCCCGACGAACTGGGAGAGCCGGAGCGACCGGTGCCCCAGGACGCAGAACCCGCGACGCTGCAGGCCGAGCGCTGCGAGGCGCTCAGCCTCCGCTGGAGACAGCGCAGCGCCGCCCGATGCGACCGGCATTACCTGGTGCTCGATCGCGGTGACCGTGCGCGCCTGCATTTCTCAGGCCAGCGCTTCAGCGGACTCGTAGATGGATCGGAAGGCCTCGCCGGTCCAAGTGGATGCCGGCGTCAGCGTGTAGCGCACGCGCTCGCCTGTGCCGACATCCGCCAGACTGCCGAACACCTCCGCCGCATCCAGAGTCTCGGCGCGCAGAAAGGGAGAGCTGCCGTTGCGCGCTGCCAGCACAAGGGCAACCCGGCTCCAGTCATCGAAAAAGTATTCCTGCAGCAGCGGAATGACCTGCAATCGGAAGACGACACGCAGATCGTCGAGGCTCCCGACGCGCGTGAAGTAGGCGTGCCCGATGAGGCGGTCGCGATCGGCCAGGAACTCCAGCCGCTGGTTGACCGCCTGCAGCAGCCGCGCCAGGTCCACTCCTTCGATCCGACGTTCCAGCACCTTGTAGTCCGGCGGCATTTCCTCGAACTCGAAGCGCCGCCGCAGGGCGATGTCCAGCAGGGCGATCGACCTGTCGGCCGTGTTCATGGTGCCGTAGATGTCCAGGTTCTCCGGCACACCGAACCGCTCCGCCTCCCCCTCGTCGTCACCGGTACCCGGCAGCTGCACTTCCATGCCACCCAGCAGGTTCCCGGCGGCATCGTAGTGCGCACGCTTGTCTGGCTCGATCAGCGTGATGAGTTCGCCGAAGACCTTGGCGATGTTCGCGCGATTGATTTCGTCGATGAACAACGCGTAGGGCTTGCCGGGGTTCGCCCGGGCTTCTGCGCAGATCTGCTTGAACACGCCGTCGACCATGCGGAAACCTGCCGCATCTCCGCTGCTGTCCGCGACCACCGGACGCAGGCCGATGACGAAATCCTCGTAGGAGTAGGAGGGATGGAACGTCACCACCCGATAGCGGGGCACGGCGCGGCTGGCGACTTCAGGCCCCGCCCGCCAGGCGTCAAGCAGCTCCGCGGCTTCCGAATCAGCGTCCCGCCAACCCGGGACAACGGTCCAATCGGATTCATCGTTCTTGGTGAACAGATAGGGCGGCCGGCGGTCAGCCACGTTGACCGTCGTGACCTCTGGAGACGTGTGGCTCTGCATGTAGCCCCATAGAGTTGCCCGCACATTGCTTCGCTTGCGTTGCGCGGCCTTGGCCTTGACCAGCGCATGCTGTTCCAAAGTAGTTGCCTTGACCGCCCGCCCCGAGTCGGCAAGGGCTGCGGCAATCACCGCACGCCAGCCGAACCGGGCGACCAGTCCCAGCTCCCAGGTGGACCTGTCGATGTCGGCGGGCTGATCGGTGTAGCGGGCAAACAGCTGTTGAAGTTTCCAGGTCTTACCGGTTCCGGGTGGCCCGTACAGGATCAGGTTACGAGCGGAGCCTATGCGTTTCGCGTAGCTGGATCGGGATTCCCGGACCTCGACTCGAGCGTCCTCGACCTCGGCGTCGTCCGCCACTGGATCGTCCGGCTCGTTAGGCTTCTTCCACTGGTCCCGCAGTGGCTCCAGGTAGAAATCGAGATCCGCTGCCCCGTAGCGCTGTTCAAGTTTCCCGCGCAGTTCAAACAGCGCGTCGTCCAGCTGCCGGTCGGACCAGCGTCGGGTATGTTTGATCGGCGCCACGCCGAACCCGGCCAACACCTTGCGGCGGTCGCCATTGCTGGACATGCGCTCGACGCGGTCGGGGAACAGGAAGTAGCGCAGCATGTGGCGGAACTGGCGGTCGCCGCTGTCCGGAAGCGTTTCGATCCAGTCGAGAAACCGGTCGTATTCGCTGAAAATGCCGGCGCGCTCATCAGCTGGTACCACCTTGATCGCTTGCCCCAGCCGGACGAGATAGATCATCTCGCGCCAGCGATTGCTGTTGACGCCCATACCTCCGGATCCGATGCCGTCGAGCAGCTTGCTGGACAGCATGGGGTGCGCCGGATCAAGCGAGTCGCCCGACCAGCTCCAGACCTCCAAGATGCCTTCGCGCTTGGTGTCCTCGCCGATGTTGCTGGGGAACAGGAACAGCGCCCATAGCAGTTCCGCCATCAGCTTGCGGGCATCCGGTGACGCATCCGCAAGCTGGGCTCGCAGCTTCTCGTAGAAACCGCCGTCGCCAACGTCGAGGCGCTGGACGAAGTAGCGATCCAAGGCGTCGTAGTTCGCCGCCGTGCTGATGGTGCCGCCGCCCAGGACACTGCCGTCGCCGACCAAACAGGTCTGTACCCATTGGCGACCGGCCGCCGTGATCGTCGCTGCGTCGTGGTGGTAGGTATACAGCGCCATGCAGGATCTCCAGTCGCGGGACGGTTTGGTCAGCTGGTGGAGCGGGGCAGTGCCGCTGTCACGTCGCGGAACGAGACGAGCGCGGCCTCGAGGTGGTCGATGATCTCCTGCGCCAGCACATCCGGCGGCGGCAGGTTGTCGATATCATCTAGGCTGTCGTCCTTGAGCCAGAAGATGTCCAGGCTGGCCTTGTCGCGGGCGATCAGGTCCTTGTAGGCGAAGTAGCGGAAGCGCTCCGATTCCTCGCGCTTGTAGCGGTTGGATGGGTTGTACGCTTGGACGAACTCCTGCAGGTCCTCGCGACGCAGCGGCCGGGTCTTTAGGGTGAAGTGCTTGTTGGTGCGCAGGTCGTAGATCCACACGCCCTTGGTCTGAACCTTGCCGTCCTTGGGCCGGGCGTCGAAGAACAGCACGTTGGCCTTGACGCCTTGCGCGTAGAAGATGCCGGTAGGAAGGCGCAGTAGGGTGTGGACGTCGCAGGTTTCCAGCAGCTTGCGGCGGATCTTCTCGCCCGCTCCGCCCTCGAACAGCACGTTGTCCGGCAGCACCACGGCGGCCTGGCCGGTTGTCTTGAGCATCGAGACGATGTGCTGGAGGAAGTTGAACTGCTTGTTGGAGGTGGTCTGCCAGAAGTCCTGGCGCTCGTAGGTCAACGCGTCGCGGTCTTCCTCGCCGTTCGCGTTGGTGATGGTCATGCTGCTCTTTTTGCCAAAGGGCGGGTTGGCCAACACGTAATCGAACGTCTTCTCCGGTTTGGTCAAAAGACCATCCGCTCGCTCCACTGTCGGCTCGCCATCGAGATCGCCGACGTTGTGCAAGAACAGATTCATCAGGCAGAGGCGTCGGGTAGCAGCGACGATCTCGTTGCCGAAGAAGGTCTCGTGCTTCAGAAACTTCTGCTGCCTTTTGTCCAGACGCGTGCCCGGGCGGGTCAGCCACTCATAGGCGCCGAGGAAGAAGCCGCCCGTGCCGCAGGCGGGGTCGGCGATAGTCTTGCCGGGCTCGGGCTGCACGCATTCGACCATCGCCTGAATCAGGACGCGCGGAGTGAAGTACTGGCCGGCACCGCTCTTAGTGTCTTCAGCGTTCTTCTGCAGCAACCCCTCGTACATGTCGCCCTTGACGTCGATTTCGAGACTGAGCCAGCTCTCCGAATCGATCATCTGAACAAGACGGGAAAGTTTCGCAGGGTCGTGAATCTTGTTCTGGACCTTGAAGAAGATGGCGCCAAGCATGCCAGGCTTTTCACCCAGCTTTTGCAGGACCTCCAAGTAGTGAGACTCTAAAACGGGACCGGTCTTGCTCTTCAAACTGACCCAGGCGTACTTCTTGGGGATCTTCAATTCGCGGTTATAAGGCGGCTGCGAATACTCATGCGCTAACTTGAGAAAAATCAGCGATGTGAGCTGCTCCAGGTAATCGCCGTAACCTACGCCGTCGTCGCGCAGGGTGTGGCAGAAGTTCCAGACTTTCTGAACTAGGGTTGATGCGTTCAATTCAGGCTTCCAACAACTTTTGAATCCAAGGATGGTCGGTGTGTCGCTGTCCCCTCAGGAGGAAAATCATCTCCCCGCTATAGGGTGCTTTGCGACTTATCGCACGTTTGATCTTTCTAGCGACGGATGAGAACTCTTCGTCCATACCAGGCTGTCCAAACAAGCGCTTGGCTTGCTCGACATCAGAAACTAATCGCACTGCTGTCGCGTGCCGTTGCTTGCAGGTCGGCTCGTAGTCCAAATGGTATATGCCGATCGACTCTTCCGCCCGAAGACGTTCAGCTTGATCCGAGCTAGTAGGGCAAGGTTTCCCGTTCTCCTGCCGACAGCCAAGCAGTTCCCAATCGTGCAGCTCGCAAGGATCGAGCAGCGTCGGCGCCTCTTGGCTCAGTGGCCCTGGTCCGTATAGACGACTGCCCTCCACTACCAAAGGGAATCTGTCCGCCTTGCCTCCGGCCGTTCCGTTCGCCAGGTCCCTACGGCGGCTGTTGCAGAAGGTGCACGCGTAGCGGAAGTTCCGCTGCCAGAACGCCAGCCATCGATATCCGCTATGCGGGGAGGCGGCATCACTTACGCGACCCTTTGGGCGGAAATGGTCGACGGCATTATCGGAACGATCGACCGGCGATTCGCAGTACCAGCACTTCTTTTCGGGAAACAGCGCAGCCAAGCAATCCTTGAGCTCACGCCAGACCTCGGCGTGATCGTTTGGATCTGCGCCGGCCGCCACAAGGTCGGCCGCCTGAGCCGCACGCTCTAGCCAGCCCTCAGGCAATTCCAACTCATCGTGATCGATATACCTCATTGGCCAAGCACATCCACTTGCTCTTGGCCTTCCGCAAGCAGTTCCCCAATAAGCTTTTCGGCGAGTTCCTCGCGCTCTTCGCGACCCATATCAACTGCCGCCGTTGCGACAGCGACCGGATGGACCAGGTTGAAGCGAGCTTTCAATGCTTCGTTGCGGAGCCGGATGTATCTCGAGAACTCATCGTCAGGGTGAAAAAATCTAAACCCGAGGCGATCCAGTTTCGCATTGACCATGTCTAACTCTCGCTGCTCGTCTTCCGTCAGGGCTTCCTTGGCAGAAAAGGCACGCTGCATTTCTAAGAGGAGCTGAGTTGGTCGATCAAGGGTGGAGGCAATTCCAAACATGTCACTTGTCACAATCGCGGCATAGCCCATGCCACGTGGCGACATTTCTGGATAGCACGCGGCTATGCGCCGCTGCTCGCCTTTCTGAGACTGAGTCATCCGAAGAATCTGCACCTGTTCTCTGTCCAGCTCTGCAATAGCAAGCGGGTTGTGCGTGGTTAGCAGGACATGACTGGTCTCCTGTGAGCCTCCCTCCGTCGATATGAACTTCTTAAGATAAGAGATGTAGTCCACACTCCATCGAGGATTCAAATGGGTGTCCGGCTCATCCAACAGGAACAGACTTTCGTCTTCCGCGGTGAAACGCAGCAACCCAAGGACCGTTAGCAACTGTTGCTCGCCCTCACTCAACTCGCGAAAGGTCACGCTGCCGTCATTCTTCCTTAGACGCACCCGAATCCGCACCTCTTCAATCAGTTCTGACACGTAGGTGCTCTCCAAGTCCCTAAAAAATTGGGCTGGGGCTTGATCTCCCACCAAACGGCGCAGCGCATCAATGTCCTTGACGTACAGATACTTGAACTGAAGTGCTTGCTTGTTCCATAGCGACGTCGAAACGCGGCGACTGATGTCAACTGGAGCCAAGGCTATATCGTATAGACGCGACAGGAAGTTGCTTACAACACCGCGCGCATTCCAGAATCTAGGATCACCATCGATCGCCTTTGACTTCCATGGCGGCTGCCGGAGTACGAACAGTACGGATTCGATTCCTTCATAGGGATCTAGGCCAAGATGATCGTCCAGAAATGTCCGCACTACCTCTGATTGGTGAATCAGGAATGCTAACAACACGAATTGACTATGCACCGGCATGGCATAGAACAGGCGTTTGAGACCGGGGTCTTCGCCATTTCGCAGCTTCCCATCGAAGTCTTCCAGGTAAGGACGAAACACCTCGTGCATGCGCGTACTTTCGCCCGAGTAGTAACTAAAGACGTACCGCGGCAAATGGAGCCCGTCGTCAGCCAAAAAAGGCGTCAGCTTGATGCGCTTACCTCGTAATGCCGATACCTCCGGCTCGCCCTCGATGAGGGAAATCAGCGTACCTTCGCCTCTGGCTTGCGCATCCGTGGCGACATGAATGAGGAGTGGTTCATTGTTTCGGTCTGGATCCGCGTCGATATGGATGTGCCGGAGACTATCTCCAGCCCCCATGCGATAGGCCAACTGAAAGGCAAAGGCCGGAACTCGCTTCCGGGCAATCAGGTCGCGGAAGATAATGGCCAACGCCTCAAGCACATTGGACTTGCCGGTGCCGTTCCACCCAATCACCACTGTCACCCAATGATCCTGATCGAAGTCGATCGTGACGTTCTTCAGGTTTTTGAATTGGTGCGTAGGGCTGTCCTTGGCACTGCCGATGGTGAATTTGTCCAGGCGCACGGTTAAGCAGCCTGCAGTTTAAGTCGGTCGTACAGCTTGCGGCCCTCTGAATCGGCTACCGCTTCCACTGCCAGACGCCCTGCCTTTTCAAGGCTGCGCAGCTCTGCATACAGGGCTTCAACTTGGTCTGTTTGTGCGCCATCGGTCACACCGCAGCGGCGAAAGAGCTCTTGTGCTGGCATCCAGTCATCCGCCTCGACGAGCACGTCTATCAGTTTGCGTACCACGGCAATCTCCTTCTGCTGCTTTCGTTTGCGTCCCTTCGGTCGCTTCTCATGCATCACTCGCTTAGCACGGACACGAGCTAAAAGCGCGCCGGCGGGTTCATCACTCGGGTCTTGCGGAACTAGTTGACCGGCAAAGGCAGCCTTTAGAATGTTCTTGCGTTGTGCGGCTGAGAGTGAGAAGCCCATTTCAATTGCTGACCTCTGGACGTCGCAAGACTCCAGTGATTCCGAAAGCATGCTGAGTATTTGAAGCTGCTCGGCTTTCGGCGGCAGTGGAACTGGAATCGAGCGGATGTTGCCAAGATTTATTCTTGGCCGCCCGACGCCCTTTATCAGTCGCTCCACTCGCTTTCGAGTCGGCTCTGAGTTGAGAGCTGCTACCAGATACTCTGCCGGAACAAGCGCAGCATTGATTCGAACTCTTGCGCAATCTGCCTTCACGATTGCAGGGGCAGTGCCTGGCGGTACGGAGCATGCACGGGGCAAGATCTCGCCCAGCATTGCGACAACAACATCGCCATCAATCACCGCGTGCTTCTTCAATTTCTCGTAGTGCTTCACGGAAATGTGTGCGCGTGCATCCTGAAAATGTCCGTCGCCTATGTTCTGAAGGCGGATTACTCGGGGACCCGATTCAGTGTAGTGCTCAGACTTCAGGTTCGAGCCGAATGGACCGTCCGTGATTCCATCTTCATCAATGGCACATTGGTCGACGGTTGCCCAGGCCCACCCTTCAGGTAGCTGCGGTAGGTGCGTTAAATTGGAGGTGACGGGCTCGGGGTACTTGGCTCGCCATCCGTTGGGCGGTGGCCTGCCTTGCTCGGCGAACTGGGCGAGCTGCTTCTGCTCCCAGCGGGCGCGGCGTTCGGCGAGGATGCGTTGCAGGAGTTCAGCGCCGGTTTCCTCGGCCTCGCCACGGGCAGCGCGCCAATCGGCCGTCAGGGCGCCTTCCACCGCAGCCGTCAGCAGCGATTGGCGGTACTGCGCCACCTTGCGCTGCGCGGCCTTCAGTTCCGCCACGCCAGCGTCGAGATCGGAAAGCAGTTCTTCCAGCTTTTCGACGATGCGACCCTGTTCAGCATAAGGAGCCAACGGAATGCGGGCCTCACCGAGCACCTTGAGGTATACGCCTTTCTGAGCTGTGCCCTTAGCATTCTCAATCAACCAGTTCTGCTGTTCTGGTGCATCGAGCGCGTACGCCAGATAACGAGATTCCGCAGCGTCTGATTTGAGAACTGCAACACTGCGCTGCAAAGCGAAGGGCTCTACAGCCTCGGGGACCACGGCAGTTCGACCAATTGTCCCGACGATAGTTAGCAGCACATCACCCGGAGTGACTTTTGTTCGCGCGTGTTCGGCCTCGAAGCTAGCCTTATCCAGCCAACGAAAGTTGTCAAAGACAATCTGTCCGTTGACGATATTCCTCGCGCTAAGCATCGGATACCCTCCATCAACTCCTTTAGGAGGATTGTGCGAGCCGTCTACAATTCGGCCGCAGATTTCGCTCAAACGGGCCCAGCACCAGTTTGTTGGCAAATCACTCAAGCCACCAGCTCCTCATTCATCTCGACCAGCAGCTCGTCCAGCTGGCCATCAAATACTGCCCACGCCTTCTGCAGCCCGCCCTTGCCGGCCAGCTGTGCGTAGTCGAAATCGTCGTGCTCGATGCGGCAGCTGCCGGCGATATGGTCCTTGACCAGCCGCAGCCACTCCATCTGTTCAGGCGTAAACGCTGTTGCGCGGCGGGCATTGTGCCGGAAGATCCAGTCCTGGAAGCGCTTGTCCACGTGTTCGGCGAATGGCCGCAGCTCCTCGTCCACGCCTAAGGCAAAGCGCACTAGCGAGACCAGGTCGGTCAGCTGCCGGCGTACGCCGCCGCCCCGCACCTTGCTCTCCTGTACGCGGGCATAGGCGGACCACAGCTTCTCGGTGGTCAACATCAGCGGCGGGCGCTGCAGGGTGTCGTGCAGCTCCTCTATCATGTCCAGCGTCAGCTCGCGCTGACGGTAGGGCTGGGCGTAGAAGAAGCCCAAGGCGGCGATATCGTCGCGATGGGCTTCGAGGAACTCGCGGAAGCGGCCGACCGCGGCCTCGGCATTGGCCTGCGCCTGCGCCGCGAACTCGCTGCGGGTCACCGAATCGAGGTTGAGGTGATCGATCAGCTGTTCGCGCTCGCGCCGGGCGGACTCGATCAGTTCGCGCAGCGCCGGATCGTCGAAAGGCTGGCAGGCCGCATCCACCCGCTTGCGGCGGGCGGCTTCCAGTTCGTCAGGCGTCAGGGTGTCCTCGCTGCGGGTGATGCCGGCCACCTTGGCGGCGTCCAGGGCGTCGGCCGCCACCCGGTCCGGGTCCAGTGCCTGCACCAGGCCGCGCGCCAGGTCCTGCAGGCCAGTGCCGCCGCTGGCCTGTCTGATCTTCGCCAAGGCTTTGTCGTCCAGCTGCTTGACCAGCCGGACCAGGCGGTTGCCAAGGCTCAGCACCGTGTCCTCGTCGCGTGCGCCCACGGCCACGCCCTTGAGCAGGCTGTCGAGGCTGACGCCGGGCTTGCGCTCCAGCGGCCGGCTTTCTGTCTTGAGGGATTTTTCCACGCCCACGGCATCGATCAGGACGAAGTGGGTCTTGGCGCCCTCGGCGGAGTTGCTGACCTTCTTCAGCGATTCGGCGTCGAGGCTGCGCACGCCGCGGCCCTTCATCTGCTCGTAGTAGCCCTTGCTGCGCACGTCGCGCATAAACAGAAGCACTTCCAGCGGCTTGACGTCGGTGCCGGTGGCGATCATGTCCACGGTGACGGCAATGCGCGGGTTGTAGTCGTTGCGGAAGCTGGCGAGCACGCTGTCGGCGTCGTCGCCGGGCACTGGCTTGCCGGTGTCCGGGTCGAAGCCGGCACGGTAGGTGACCTTCTTGCAGAACGCATTGCCCTCACCGTAGATCTCGCGCACGGTGCGGATGATGTCGTCGGCGTGGCTGTCGGTCTTGGCGAAGATCAGGGTCTTGGGCGTTTCCTTGCGGTTCGGGAAGATCGTCGTCTCGACGGCGTTCTTCATCGCTTGGATCACCTGGCGGATCTGGCTCGGGTTGACCACGGACCGGTCGAGGTCGGTGGCGCCGTATTCGGTGTCTTCCTCGGTCTGTGCCCAGCGCTTTGCGCGGGTTTCGCGGTCACGGTGGTCCACCCATTCACGGGCCTTGAGTTCGGCGCCCTTGGCGGTGATCTCGGTCTCGATTTCATAGACGTCGTAGCCGACGTTGACCCCATCGACCACGGACTGCTCGTAGCTGTACTCGGCCACCACGTTCTCGTTGAAGAAACCGTAGGTGCGTTTGTCCGGGGTGGCGGTGAGGCCGATCAGGAAGGAGTCGAAGTAGTCCAGCACCTGCTTCCACAGGTTGTAGATGCTGCGGTGGCACTCGTCGATGACGATGAAATCGAAGGTCTCAATCGGGACCTGGGGGTTGTACTGCACCAGCCGCGCCTGAGCTTCGGCCTGCCCAAGCTCGCTGAGCGAGATGTCCTCGCTGGCGTCGGCCAACTCGGTGCCCGACAGGATTGAGTACATGCGCTGGATGGTGCTGATGCACACCTGCGCATGCGGGTCGATATGGCTGCTGGACAGGCGCTGAACGTTGTACAGCTCGGTGAACTTGCGGCCGTCGTCCGGCGGCGTGTAGGCCATGAACTCCTGGTGGGCCTGCTTGCCGAGGTTGCGAGTGTCGACCAGGAACAGGATGCGTCTGGCGCCGCCGAACTTGAGCAGGCGATAGACCGAGGTGATGGCCGTGAAGGTCTTGCCGGCGCCGGTGGCCATGTGGACCAGTGCGCGCGGCCGGTTCTTGGCAAGCGACTGCTCCAGGCCGGTGACAGCGCTGATCTGGCAGTCGCGCAGGTTGCGCTCGGGGAGCGCGGGCATATGGTTCAGGCGGCGGCGAAGGGTGTCCGGCTTGGCTGCCCAGTCGGACAGAGTCCGTGGCTGGAAGAAGTGGAACAATTCGCGGGCTCGGGGAGCCGGGTCGGCGCTGTCGGTGAAAAAGATTATCTGCCCGGTGCTTTCATAGAGGAAGCGCAGGGGCTGGTTGCCTTTGCGCCACCTAAGCGCCGCGTGGGCGTATCGCTCGGTTTGCGCTTCGTGCACGTGGAGATATCCTCCGGCCTCGTCTCGCTTAGCCTCGATCACACCAACAGGATGGCGCTCAGCAAACAGGATGTAGTCGGCCGGTCCGGTATCGGTGGGGTACTCTCGAACCGCCACGCCGAAACTTGCACCCAGGTTTACCTGCTTCACGTCCTGAACAACCCAGCCTGCTGCTTGCAACTTGGCGTCTATGAGGCCTCTGGCGTTGACTTCTGGCGTCATGGCTCCGTATCGATATCGACTCCGTATGGAATGGTAAACAGATCATCGTCTTCGGCATAGAAGTAGCCCGTCGGACTTCTACCACTCGGTGTAGGACCGGTAGGCGGTACGGCGTGGTGGCGACCGCATTGGTGGAGGAGGCGGACAAGTGAGTGGCCATGTTGCCTGCGTTGTCTCTCCAAGCCCTACCGTCTACGCAAGCTGCTACATTTCATGAAGAGACTGTCTCACGGTAACGGAGCAAGGCATGCTGGTAACCTCTGTTCTAAACCTCAGCTCACGTGCCAAAAGCTTCGCCTCGCGCTATCTTTTCCGCCCGCATCAAGCAGGCGCGGAAGCTGCGTGGCATCAAGAGCCAACGCGCACTGGGTCTCATGATGGGGTTAGATAAGGATCGCGCCAGCAGTCGAATCAATCGCTACGAAAGGGAGTCGAGCGGAGTCGACTTGGAAGGGTTGGCCAAGCTTGCGGACACGCTGCAGGTGCCCATGGCCTATTTGGTTGCTGAGGATGAGGCCACGGCCGACATCGTCCTGTCGCTCTCCTCGCTTTCAGTCAAGCAGCGGAAGGATCTCGCTGCCTGGATCAAAGAGAAGCTTGATAAAGACTGAGTCCGCACATACCGCGGCTTAGCGCTTGCCTTTCGATTTCAGCTCCGCGGCGAGCTTCCGTTGTTCGCCGGGCGGAAGGCTTGCTGCGGCGAGGATGATATCCGCCAGCACTTCGCTATCCGCCAAGAGGTACGCGAGCGGAACGCCGAGCTCCTTTGCCAGCTTGCTCGTTGTCTCAAAGTCCGGCTCGGAAGTTCCGCGCTCATACCTTGTGACTCTGCTGGACACGACATCCTCCGACAGGCCGATTCTTCTTCCAAGTTCTCTTTGGGAGATACCAAGGGCCAAGCGCGCTTCTTTGAGCCGCTTTGCGAACATGATCCTGATGCGAGGTGTCATGAGCCTTTGAAGCCGTTCCTGTACCGCGTACAGGATGGCTTCCTTCCCCGCGTCATGTATGCTACAACATATGTAGCAACTGGCGTCTACACGCCGCACCTGCTCGTGACGTAAGGGCGAACCAAATCTGAGAAGGATCAGAGCCCATGAAGCGGTCGCTGTACTTTTGTCGAAAATGCTACCTTAAATGTAGCGAATGGCAGCAGCTCTCCGACAGTGAGCGGGACGCTGCCAGGTTGAGCTCTACCACGTACATGTCTAGTGGGACCGAGCAAACGGGGCGCTTGGGACATCTTCCTGCCATGAGACTGGCATTAGCTTGTGTAGGCATTGTTGTTCTATCAGCACCGGTGTTTGAGGTATGGGCGCAGGAGGCCGAGGTCGAAGAGTCCGGCGAGCGATGGCGTGGAGATGAGAACGAAAAGACGCCGCCGACGCAGCTCGACACCATCCAGGTCACCGGCACCCGCATCCGCGGCGGCACGACGCCTTCGCCGGTGGTCACGATCGGCATCGAGCGCATCCGGGAGGAGGGCTTCAAGGACCTAGGCGAAGTCATCCGGAGCAACCCGCAAAACTTCTCGGGCGGGCAGAACCCGGGCGTCATCCCGTTCACGGTGTCCGGTGCGGGTGCCCAGAACACGAACCTCAGCGGTGGCTCGGCGTTGAATCTGCGTGGGCTGGGAGCGGATGCCACGCTGACGCTGCTCAATGGTCGCCGCATGGCCTATGACGGCATCTCGCAGGCGGTGGATATCAGCGCAATTCCGGTGGAGGCGGTGGATCGCATCGAGGTCGTGGCCGATGGCGCGTCAGCGATCTACGGGTCCGACGCGGTGGGCGGCGTGGGCAACGTCATTCTTCGCCGGGACTTCGAGGGCGTCACCGTCGGGGCCGGCTATGGGACGGCGGATGATGGGGGACTCTCCACGCGCGAGTACAGCGCGACTGCCGGCCATGTGTGGTCCACTGGCGGGGTGATCGTCACCTACAAGGACGTGACGGCCGGTCCCATCTACGCCCGGCAGCGGGCCTACACGCAGTTGCTTCGCGAGCCGTACACGCTGTACCCGGGCAGCGATCTGCGCAGCGGGTTGGTCAGCCTGTCCCAGGCGGTGGGCGGTCGTGCGGAGTTGCGCGTGGACGCGTTCCGCACTGAGCGGGGCCAGGCGTATGGGGCGCAGGACAACCTCAGCAACGTGTCCATCCAGGCCGCGCCGGAGTCCACGGCCACGTTGTTGTCACCCAGGCTCGATGTCTTTTTGCCGAAGGACTGGACGCTATCAGTCGGAGCGACCCGGTCAAAGAGCCGGCTGGATCACGCGCAGTCCATCACCTGGCCGGACACCGACGCAGTGTTGCAGCGCACGCAGCTTTGCTATTGCAATGAAGGCAGCAGTTACGAGGTGGGCGTTGAGGGCCCGTTGGTGGCGTTGGCGGCAGGTGATGTACGCGTCGCGATCGGCGCGGGCCGGCGCGAGAACAGCTTCCTCGAGTACAACCAGATCACGCATGTCGCTGCGATCGAGGGCGATGAGGCCGCGAAGTTCGCCTATGCCGAACTGCAAGTGCCGGTGCTGGGTGGGGACGGCCGGGGCCAGCGCTTGGCGCTCACGGGCGCGGCGCGCTACGAGGACTACGACAGCTTCGGCAGTGTACTGACGCCGAAGCTCGGCGCGATCTATAGCCCGGTCGCGGATGTGACGCTCAAGGCTTCGTGGGGGCGTTCGTTCAAGGCCCCAACGCTGTTCCAGCTCAACCGGCAGCGCATGGCCGGCTACAGCTACGCGGCAGCCTATGGCGGCAGCGGATATGCCCCGAACGCCACCGTGCTGCTGCTGGATGGCGGCAATCCGGATCTCGGTCCAGAGCGCGCCCGCACCTGGACCGCATCCTTGGCGTTCCACCCAGCCGCGGTGCCTGGGCTGGAAGCCGAGCTGACCTGGTTCGACATCGATTACACCGACCGCGTGGTGGCCCCCATCACGCCCACCTCGCAGGCGTTGCGCAATCCGGCGTTCGCGGAGTTCGTCACCTATGCGCCGAGCGTAGAGCAGCAGGCGGCGGCCATTGCCGGCAGCACGTTCCTGAACTACATCGGCCAGCCGTACGACCCGAGCAACGTCGTGGCGCTGGTGCATGCGTACTACACGAACGTTTCCCGCCAGCGCATCCGCGGCCTGGACCTGTCCGGGTCTTACGGATTCGACCTGGGCGGTGGGCGGTTAACGGTGCGCGGTGCGGCCAGCTGGCTCTCCAGCACCCAGCAGACGACCGGCGCCGAGTTCGACCTGGCGGGCACGCTCCACAACCCCTCGAAGCTGACGGGCAGGGTCGGTACGGTCTGGGTGCGCGGCGGCCTGTCCGCTTCGGTCTTCGCCAACTACCGGCAGGGCGTAGAGAACGTGGCGGCCTTTGAAAAGACGGCTTCGTTCACGACGGTGGACACCACGCTGCGCTACGCGCCGAGTGGAGAGGGCCGTCTCCTTCGTGACTGGGTGCTCGGCGTGTCCGTGCAGAACCTGTTCAACCGGCCGCCGCCGCTGCATGACACCACGGTGCTCACGCCCTATCTGGTGCCGCCTTACGACGCGACCAACTTCTCGGCGATCGGCCGGTACTTCAACGTTTCCGTATCGAGGCATTGGTAATGGTCGGCACGACGATGCACTTGCACAACGCGTGTCGGACGCCTTGCACAGGGCCGGCAGTACGCCGATGGGTGTGGACGGTGGTGGCTGTGCTGATTGCCTGGACAGTCGCTGCGCCGGCCGATGCAATCTCGCCGCGTCGGCTGGTGGAGGTCGCGGACTTCAGCGGTGTCACGGTCTCGCCCGATGGTCGATCCGTGGCCTACCGGATCGAGCAACCCACGGTAGAGCGCAACACCTACGATTCGGTCTGGTTCGTCCAGGACATGGATGCCGCCTCGCCACCGCTGCGGGTCGCGGACGGTGGCACGCCGCTGCGGGAGCAAGCCGGGCTGTCGATCCCGGTGCCTCCGGTGTGGTCGCCCGATGGGCGCTGGATCTATTACCGGGCGTTGCTGGACGGACGGGTCGACGTGTGGCGCGCCGCTGCGGATGGTTCCGGTGCCGAGGTGCTGACGCAAGGCCCTGCGGACGTCCGTGCCTTCTCGCTAAGCGCCGATGGCAGGGAACTGCACTACAGCGTGGGCGCGCCGCGCGAGGTCGTGCTGGCAGCGGAGCAGGCGGAATACGAGCGGGGCATCCGTATCGATCGGACCGTGCCGTTGGGCCAGCCGCTGTTCCGGTCCGGCTATGTGGATGGGCGCCTGGCCACGCAGCGCCTCAAAGACAACGAAGTCCTCCGCTACCCGCTGCTCGACGATGTGCCGGATCGTTGGACGGCGCTGGACCTGATCACGCGTGAGCGGCGCGACCTCGAGCCCGGCCGCATGTCGCCGGCGTCGCTTGTTAACGTGGAACTCGCGCCTGGGTATGGCGATGTCCAGATGGTGTGGCCGGAGCCTGCGGGCCGCCGCATCGCGTTGATCACACGCACAGGCGAGCGCAACGGCCTGCGCGACAGGCCGGGGACAGTGCTGGCCGTGCTGCCGCACGCGAGGGCGCGCACTCCGGTCCTGTGCGAAGCGGAAGCCTGCACCAGCGGGGCGATCAATGCGGTGCAATGGCGCCCGGGAACGGAAGAAGTGCTGTTCACCGTGGAGGCGCCCAGCGAGGGGCATGCGCAATCCATCCATCGTTGGAATGTGGAGACAGGGGCGGTGCACCCGGTCGTGCGCAGCCGGGGGTTGGTGAATGGCGGGGTGCGCCTGATGCCCAGCGACTGCGGCGTCTCCACAAGAACCCTGGCCTGCGTGGTGGCCGAACCGGACCGGCCGCCCCGGTTGGAACGGATCGATATCGACAGCGGCGTACGCGTGGAACTGTTCGACCCCAATCCCGCATTGACGGCCGACATGGCCGCCACGCGGGTGCGGCTGCTGCGGTGGACGGATGCCAATGGCCAGGAATTCACGGGGCAGTTCTATCCGGCGCGTCATCCGGGGCCGGGACGGCCGCCGCTGTTCGTCAGCTACTACTGGTGCAAGGGATTCGTGCGCGGCGGTCTGGGTGAGGAACTGCCCTTCGCCTCACTGGCGCAGGACGGCATTGCTGCGCTGTGCATCACCCTGGCGCCGTCGAGGGAGGACGGGGTCGAGCAGTACGAGCAGGGGCGGTCTGCCGTGGAAAGCGTGGTCGCGCTCTTGGCGGCTCAAGGCGAGATCGATCCCCAACGCGTGGGCATGGGCGGGCTGAGCCTGGGGTCGGAGATCACCATGTGGACGGTCATGCACTCGCAGGTGCTGACCGCGGCCTCAGTGAGTTCCCTGGGGCTATCGCCGCTGTATCACCTGCTGCTCAGCAACTTTGGCGATGCGTTCCCAACGCGCCTGCAAGCAGGGTGGCAGTTGGGGGCACCGGAAGAAACGCCGGAGCGGTGGCGTCAGTTCTCGCCATTGTTCAACCTGGACCGCATCCATGCGCCGATCCTGATGCAGCTGCCGGAGCAGGAGTACATTCATTCGTTGGACTATGCCGTGCCGCTGATGCGCGAGGGTCGGGCGGACCTGTACGTCTTTCCGCACGAGCCGCACCAGAAGTTCCAGCCCAAGCACAAACTGGCGGTGTACGAGCGCAATCTGGACTGGTTCCGCTTCTGGCTACGGGGTGTGGAGGACCCGAACCCTGCGAAGCGCGCGCAGTACGCACACTGGCGGGCGATGAAGGCTGGGTCGCCGGTCGCGGCCAAGCGCGATGATGGCGGTTAGGGTTGATGCCGGACCCAGTTCTCGACCATGCATAGGTCGAAGATGCGGGTGAAGGCCTCTCCGCGTTCTGGGCTGTCGTGGCGCATGAACTCGGCGATTGCTGTCGTATCCAGCAGGCCTTCTTGCTGCAGGCGGCCCTGCAGCAGGAAGTTGCGCATCGGCGCTCGATTGCGTCTGTACACCGCGCCCAGATAGCTCATGAAGGTGCCTTTGCTGCGACGGTGGAGGATGTCGGCCGGCAGGCAATCCGCGAATGCCGCTCGCGCAACGGCGCGGTTCTTGCCGCCCGCGAACCACATCCAGGTCGGTGTGCGCAGGCAGGCCTCCACGACCGGCTGCGCGAGCAGGGGCATCCGCATCGTGAGTGCCTCGCCGCGCGCCAGGCTGTCGCGATAGGCCTGGCAGATGGCAAGGCTGCGAATCCGTTCCCTATCCCCAGGTAGTGCGTCCGGCGGGGCGACTGCCCAGGGATGGGGGCCGGTGTTCGGTGTATCGATGCCTGGCGGCAGGAAGCTGTGGTCGGGCGGGCGATCTGCGCTAGCAGCGCGCCGGAGCTTCCGCAGTGCCAGGCGGCCGGCCTTCCATAGCGTGCACTGATGTAGCGTCGCCAGATCCCGTACGGCGGCCATGCCGGCAGCCGGGCCCCGCACGCGCATGGCATCGGCAGCCGGGGCCGCCGTGTCCAGGGCGCAAAAGATGGTGTCGCCCCCGCCGCCAGAAAAGAAGGCGTCGATGCCGTGGCGTGCAGCCGCCGCCAGCATCACCCGGTCCACGGCATGTTGGAGCACGCCGACCCTGGGCACGATGCATTGCGGATGCACATCGAATTCGAACCGGGCGTCGTCGATGTGGAGTGTCTCGGTATGAAGCTCGACGCCAAGTTGATCTGCAATCTGCATCGCATACGCGCGCTCATCCGCCCCGGGCACCGTCGTGACCAGGGAGGTGCAGACGATCGCGGTGTTGGTGCCTCGGAGGGATGTGCCGACGATGGACGAGTCGAGGCCGCCGGACAGTTCGAGCAGGATGGCGCGATCAATGCTCGCAAACGTTTTTGTCGCGGTCGACACGGTCTGTCGCACGTCCGCCGCCGCGTCGTCTGCATTGCGGTGCCTCGCATTCGACGTCACGAAGTTCCATGGCGACCACAGCTGTGACGTGGTGGCTTCGGCCCCTCGCAGGCGCAGGGCCTGACCTGGCAGAAGCTCGTGGACGCCGGCAAGCGCGGTGCGGACGCTCTTGTGTTGCGGGAACGCCAGACGATGAGCAATTGCGTCCCAGTCGATCTGGCGACGATAGAGGCCGAGGCGTTCCGGCAAGGCGATATCCGAGGCCACGAAGCCCACGCCGTCCTGCAGGCTGTAGAAGCAGGTCACATCGCTGTGCGGTGAGGGCTCGCGCAGCACCGTGACGCCGCCACGTTCGTCAGCCGGTTGCACCAGCAGATAGGGGCCCCAGCAACGTGCGATGAGGTGCCCCCGTGCCTCCGTCGCGTCCTCGAAGGCTGGAAACTGGCGCGCATCCTGGATGCGCAATCCCTCCTTCGAGAACACGTGTCCGAAAAGTAGGCTGCCATCAGGAAGCAGCATGGAAGGTGTTCGCTCGGACGCGAGGACGACCAGGGTTGCCGACACGAGTTGGCGATGCATATGGGCATCACCAAGCGCTGCTTCCCATTGCATCACGGCCTCCGTGCTCAGGCCGCCGCCGGGATCGACCACTGCTAGGAATCGGAAGCTCATCACACCACCCGGATTGGCGTGTGGGCCTGCGTGTTGCCGAGGGTCTCGTTGAGCACTAGGTCGCCGACCTGGACCCAGCAGTGTGCCGAAAATGGCGTGCCGGTCACGGCAAACACCAGGTCCGCAGGAAGGCGGCGCTTGGCCAAGAATCGGATGAGAGCAATCGAGTCGACGAGACAGCGGGTTTCGATCGGTGCGTACGGCCGGGCCGCCAGAAAAGCCGCCGTTGCCTTGATGTACGCCTCGTCATCTCGATTCTGTTGAGAGGCTGGGATAAGGACCATCCGTCGCTCACGTTCGACTTCGAGCGCCGATAGCACGTAGGCGAAAGGTTGCGTCTTTAGGGCCAGCTGGGAGATGGTCACGGTCCGCACTGTGTCCAGTCGTTCCAGTACGGTCGCACGCAGAACGAACTGCGCCTGTTCCATCGCGCTTCGTCTGACGGGGGATGCAGAATACTTTAGTTCAGACGATGCAGGCGCCTCGCCGACAATGAGTAGACCCGCATCCACCAGTCTTGCCGTATCGGCGGCGCTGCAATCGTCACGGAGATAGGCGAGGAAGCGTCGCTCCAGTGCTTCCGACAAACGAAAGTAGTGGTCCTTCCCTACATCGAGAAAAACCAGCTTGCCATCGACTTGGCAGTGGGACAGATCACTGCGCAGATGAAGCGCCATCGTAGACCCCCCTCGAGCAAAGAGGCGCACCGTTGGGTGCGCCTCTATCGCTCACTCTTCAGAGATCCCCGCCATCGGGGTCCGGCCGACCGGCTCGAAGCCCAGGTCGATGCCCTGGGTCTCGATGCTGGCGATGCCCAGCACGATCACGTCGTCCGCCGCGGCTTCACGGGTGTTGTCGTTCGCGTTCATCACGGTTTCCTCTCTTTGCGTCATGGACGTCCCATGACGCAGCCAGTGTCGAAGCGCGCCTTTTGAATTTTCAATTGATTCTTGTTGTGTACTTCGGGAATTACCTGGAAGTGTGATGCGCGCCCCCCCCAAATCGCGGTGCGTCGCGCACTCCGCTCAGTGCCGCGCATCGCGCGTTTCGTTCAACAGCTCCACGACGGCCGGCACCCGCGGTAGGCGACGGGCGTGGTAGGCGCGCAGGGCGCGTCCCAGGCGCGTGATCTCGGCGCCTTCCCAGGCGGAGATCAGCTCGTCGAGTTCGGCGTGTGCATCGGGGAAGAGGGCGCGCTTGGCGATGCGGATGGGCGCGAGCCGGTCGTTGGCGTACTGGGCGGCGTGCCGCAGCTCGGGCTGGCGTGTCCGGCGCGCAATGGTGTCGAACAGCTGCCACGTCGCCTCGGCGGGGCCGTCGTGCGGGGCGGGGCGCTTGTACGGTCGACCATTGGGCGAGGCGCCACGGGCCAGGCACGCCAGCAGCCGCTCTTCCATCCATTCGTAGAGATGGCGCAGGGCGGCCTCGGTAGGCAGGGGCACGTAGAAGCCGTCTCGCGAATGCGCATCGACCAGGCGTTCGCCGCTCAGCCGATACAGCGCGTTCCGGATCGGGGTGAGGCTGGTGGTGAGCTCATCGGCCAATATGGCCGGTTCCAAACGCTGCCCTGGGACGAATCGCCCGCGCACGATAGCGTGCCTGATCTTGTCGCACGCGTCCCAGACCTTCGGAAGGGTCCCCATCATCATTGCTGTCCTCCGTGGCTGCTTGCTCCCTTTCTCCCTGGGTCGATACTACCGCTCGGTGACAGCGCTGCAACACCGCGGGCGCGTGACGTGTTCGAGCGAACAGGCGTGATCGTGCGACCGGCAGTGCCGTCCGGACGCTGCCGCTGCGCTTTCGGCGATCACACAGCGGACGACCGCGTCCGCCTGCTGGGCGCAGTTGCCATACGATTTGCTGGGCCGGTCTCGACCCGGATGCACGACCTGCCGCGCACCGCGTCCACGCTGCTCAACTCGGTGGGCGTACGCATGTGCCCAAGCTGGTGCCGGAGGACGTGTCGGTCCCGGCGCTCGGCCCGGTTTCGTGACGAAAAGAGCGCATGGTGACCTTGCTGGGCTCGCTTGGCAGTCAGCCCGGGGTTTGAATTCTTCAGAAAAAGATCACTATGAGTGATCTTTTTAACCCAACGACCGTTTGCAGAAGGCCATGAGAGCGCCGCCCGCCTGACGGGTCGGCGCTGACGGCGTATCGCACTTGGTCTTGCGCTGCTCGACAAGCGGTTGCACGACAGAAGTGGGTTGTCATGCGTTGTCCCCTCGCTCGATGACTACCTGCGCCGGCAGGCGAGTCAGCACCACCGGGACGGCATCGCGACTACGCATGTCCTCTTCGATGACAGCGCGCCCGGGCGCGTACTCGGCTACTGCGCCTTGTCCGCCGCCCAGTTGCCGCTGGAAGACCTTGAGCCCGATGATCGCGTTTGGCTTTCCGCCTATCCCGTCCCTGCGATCCGCCAGGGATATGGTCAGTTGCTGATCGAGCATGCAGAGAACATGACCTTGGCATCGAACAGGTGCTTGTGGCCTTGGAGGCCCTGTGCCGCGGTTCGGATGCTTGCGGCCTGCCCTCGGATAGTTGAATTTCAGGTATTTCCGAATTACCCTTAATCCAGCTAAACTAAATTTACTTGGATTCCGGGTACCGCAATGGCGACGACACCACATCTACTGGTCACCAGTGGTCAATTGGGAGCAACGCTGCAGGCCGCGCGCAAGGCGCAGGGGCTGACCCAATCGGCGCTGGCGGCCCGTATCGGGCTGAGCCAGTCGCGAATCTCCCACCTGGAGCCCAATGCCCACGAACTGAGTGTGGGGCAACTCCTTGCATGGTGCGCAGCGCTGGGCCTGGAACTGGCTGTTGGGGCAGGCGGTAGCCTCGTGTCCTCTACCGCGTCCACGCCGGACTGGTGACATGGGGCGTCGATCGCACAGCCGCAGCCTGTCCCTCTGGACCAACGGCGTCCGCGTCGGACGATGGACGATCCTCGCTCGCGGAGAGATGGAACTGCACTACGACGTGGATTGGACGCGGGCCGACGTTGGTCGACCGCTGTCGCTGTCGCTCCCGTTCAACCTGCACAACCGGCCGCTCAAGGGCGCGAAGGTCGCGAACTACTTCGACAACCTGCTTCCAGACAGCGATACGATCCGTCGTCGTGCCGCCGAGCGGTTCGGCACGGGATCGACCGAGCCGTTCGATCTTCTCCGGGCGATCGGGCGCGACTGCGTGGGCGCCGTGCAGATCCTGGATGAGGACGAAGTGCCGGAAGGCTTCGACCGGATCGAAGGCGTGCGGCTGTCCGAGGACGATATCGAGCGGCACTTGGTCGACGCCGTCTCGTCGCACGCTTTCGCCGCAGGCCGGCATCCCGATGCGGACTTTCGCATCTCGCTGGCGGGTGCGCAGGAGAAGACGGCCTTCCTGTGGTGGGATGGGCAATGGCGCGCGCCCCGCGGCGCCACGCCGACGAGCCATATCTTCAAGCTTCCTCTCGGACTGGTGGGTGGCCGGCGGGCAGACTTCAGCATGTCCGTCGACAACGAGTGGCTGTGCCTGCGGTTGCTGAAGGCCTACGGCTTGCCCGTGGCCGATGCGCGCATCGCGACCTTCGGCCATCAACGGGTCCTCGTGGTGGAGCGCTTCGACCGCCGCCTGGCGCCTGATGGCCGGTGGCTGATGCGCCTGCCGCAGGAAGACTTCTGCCAGGTCGAGGGCTGCTCGCCGTTGCGCAAGTACGAGAACGAGGGCGGCCCTGGCCTCAAGGCGCTGTTCGCCACGCTGCGGCAATCGGTGAACGCCGAGGCGGACATGAAGACGCTGATGGCAGCGCAAGTGCTGTTCTGGCTGCTGCGCGCGCCTGATGGCCATGCCAAGAACTTCAGCATCCGGCTTCTGCCGCGCGGTCGCTTCCAGCTGACGCCGCTGTACGACGTGATGTCGGCATATCCGGTACAAGGCGACGGCCCCAACCAGTGGTCGCCGCATGAGATCAAGCTGGCAATGGCGTTGCTCGGCAAGAACCGCCACTACACCATGCATGGTATCCAGCGCAGGCACTTCGACAGCACCGCGAAACTGGTCGGATATGCAGCCACTGCAGAGCCGATCGTCGAGGCGCTGCTGGCACGGACGCCAGCGGCGATTGCCCAGGTACAGGCCGAGCTGCCACGGGACTTCTCGCCGCGCGTCGCCGAGACGATCCTGGGCGGGCTCGAGCGGGCCGCAAGGACACTCGGCGAGCAGGCGTCGTAGCGGAAGAAGGTGCAGACGCTCCGGTGCTGATCCATCCACACCGAGCGCAGGTCGACGCCACCTGCAGCCTCGCCGGAAGACGACCAGGCCCTTGCGCGACATAATGGCGGCATGTCCAGGCCGCGCGCGCCCTATGTGATCGATGCCGTCGACACCGATGCGGTGTGGATGCGCCGGGCGCTGATGCTCGCGGAGCGGGCGATGGTCGAGGACGACGAGATTCCGGTCGGGGCGCTGGTCGTGTCGCCGCAAGGCGAGGTCCTCGGGGAGGGCTGGAACCGCAACATTGCCGAGCACGATCCGAGCGCGCACGCGGAGATCGTCGCGATGCGTCACGCGGGCCGTGCGCTGGGCAATCATCGGCTGGTCGGCTGCACGCTGGTGGTCACGCTCGAGCCCTGCGCAATGTGCGCGATGGCGATGGTGCATGCGCGCGTGGGGCGCGTGGTGTTCGCGGCGTTCGACCCGAAGACCGGGGCGGCGGGCAGCGTGTTCGACGTGCTGGGCGATCCGCGGCACAACCACCGGGTGGCGGTGACCGCCGGGGTGCTGGCCGAGGTCGCGGGCCCGATGCTCACGAACTATTTCCGCCGCAAGCGCGGGCTGCCGCCGCGCTGAACGGCCCGTCCGGGCGCTGCGATATCATGCGCGCCACGACAGGACATGCGAATGCGCCCATGAATGCCGACAGGCACAGCGACAACCGGCTGATCTGGATCGACCTGGAGATGACCGGGCTGGATACCGACCACGACCAGATCCTCGAGATCGCCACCGTGGTCACCGACGGCGAGCTCAACGTGCTGGCCGAGGGGCCGGAACTGGCGATCGTGCAGCCGCTCGACGTGCTCGAGGCGATGGACGACTGGAACCGCAACCAGCACAAGCGCTCGGGCCTGTGGACGCGTTCGGTGGAGCAGGGCGTTGGGCTGGCCGAGGCGCAGGCGCGCACGTTGGCGTTCCTGGAGCAGTGGGTGACGCCGGGCCGGTCGCCGATGTGCGGCAACTCGATCTGCCAGGACCGCCGCTTCCTGCACCGGCAGATGCCGGCGCTGGAGAAGTTCTTCCACTACCGCAACCTGGACGTCAGCACGCTCAAGGAACTGGCGCGCCGCTGGGCGCCGCAGGTGCTGTCGGGCTTCACCAAGCACTCGGCGCACACGGCGCTGAGCGACGTGCATGATTCGATCGACGAGCTCCGGCATTACCGGCGGCACATGGCGGCGCTGGCGCAGGGGTAGGGGCGGAGGGGCATACGTAGGAGCGCGCTTGCGCGCGATGGGGATTTCGTCTGACGGCCTTCGCGCGCGAGCGCGCTCCTACAGGAGGCAGGCGCGCTCTTGCGGGAGATTGGGCTTGAACGGCGGCGGGGCGGGTCATGGACCCGCCCCGCGTCGTGTCAGGCGGCGCCGGGCTCGGTGCGGCCGCCGGCGCGGGCCTTCGACTTGGCCAGCTTGAGCCAGGTGTCGACCACGGTGTCGGGGTTGAGCGATACCGATTCGATGCCTTCTTCCATCAGCCACTGCGCCAAGTCCGGGTGGTCGGACGGGCCCTGGCCGCAGATGCCGACGTACTTGCCCTTGGCGCGGGCGGTCTGGATCGCCATCGACAGCAGCTTCTTGACCGCCGGATCGCGCTCGTCGAACAGGTGCGCGACGATCGACGAGTCGCGGTCCAGGCCGAGCGTGAGCTGGGTCAGATCGTTGGAGCCGATCGAGAAGCCGTCGAAGATGTCGAGGAACTCGTCGGCCAGCAGCGCGTTGGACGGCACCTCGCACATCATGATGATCTTCAGGCCGTTCTCGCCCTGCTTCAGGCCGTTCTTCTCCAGCACCTCGACGACCTTGCGGCCTTCGTCGAGCGTGCGCACGAACGGGATCATGACCCACAGGTTCTCCAGGCCCATCGTGTTGCGGACCTTGAGCACCGCCCGGCATTCGAGCGCGAACGCCTCGGAGAACGACGGGTCGACGTAGCGGCTGGCGCCGCGGAAGCCGATCATCGGATTCTCTTCCTCGGGCTCGTAGCGGGTGCCGCCGACGAGGTTGGCGTACTCGTTGGACTTGAAGTCCGACAGACGCACGATGACCGGATTGGGCGCGACCGACGCGGTGAGCGTGGCGATGCCCTCGGCCAGGCGGTCGACGTAGAAGTCGACCGGGCTGCCGTAGCCGGCGGTCTTGGCGTCGATCTTCTTCTTCGTCTCGGCGTCCTGCTTGTCGTACTCGAGCAGGGCGTTGGGATGCACGCCGATGTGCGCGGCGATGATCATCTCCAGGCGCGCCAGGCCGATGCCGGCGTTGGGCAGCTGGCCGAAGTCGAACGCGCGCTCGGGGTTGGCGACGTTCATCATGATCTTCAGCGGCGCCTCGGGCATCGAGGTCAGGTCGGTCGTGGTGCGGTCGAACGGCAGCTTGCCGGCGTAGATGTAACCGGTGTCGCCCTCGGCGCAGCTGACGGTGACGTCCTGGCCGTCCTCGATCGTCTCCAGCGCATTGCCGGTGCCGACGACGGCGGGCACGCCGAGTTCGCGGGCGATGATCGCCGCGTGGCAGGTGCGGCCGCCGCGGTTGGTGACGATCGCCGAGGCGCGCTTCATCACCGGCTCCCAGTCGGGGTCGGTCATGTCGGCGACGAGCACGTCGCCGGGCTGCACGCGGTCCATGTCCTCGAGCCGGCGCACGACGCGCGCGACGCCCGCGCCGATCTTCTGGCCGATCGCGCGGCCCTCGCAGACCACCTCGCCGCGCTGCTCCAGCGAGAAGCGCTCGATCTGGGTGTTCTTGGCGCGCGACTTCACCGTCTCCGGGCGCGCCTGCACGATGAACAGCTTGCCGCTGGCGCCGTCCTTCGCCCACTCGATGTCCATCGGGCGCTGGTAGTGCTCCTCGATGATCAGCGCCTGGCGCGCGAGTTCCTGTACGTCCTCGTCGTCGAGCGAGAAGGTGCCGCGCAGCTCGGCGGGCGTGTCCTCTGTACGCACCCGCTCGCCGGGCACGTCGGAGTAGACCATCCGCAGTTGCTTGGCGCCGATCGAGCGGCGCAGGATCGCCGGCTTGCCGGCCTTGAGCGTGGGCTTGTAGACGTAGAACTCGTCGGGGTTGACCGCGCCCTGGACGACCATTTCGCCCAGGCCGAAGCTCGAGGTCACGAACACGACGTCGCGGAAGCCCGATTCGGTGTCGAGCGTGAACAGCACGCCAGAGGCGCCGATGTCCGAGCGCACCATCAGCTGCACGCCGGCCGACAGGAACACGTCCTCGTGCTTGAAGCCGTGGTGGACGCGGTAGGCGATCGCGCGGTCGTTGTAGAGGCTGGCGAAGACCTCCTTGATCTTGTGCACGACGTCGTCGGCGCCGGTGACGTTGAGGAAGGTCTCCTGCTGGCCCGCGAACGAGGCGTCGGGCAGGTCCTCGGCGGTGGCCGACGAGCGCACCGCCACGGCGATGTCGCCGCCGCCGTTCTCCGACGCCAGCTTTTCGTAGGCGGTGCGGATATCGGCGTCCAGCTCGGGCTGCAGCGGGGCCTCGGTGACCCAGCCGCGGATCTCGCGGCCGGCGGCGGTCAGCGCGCCGACGTCCTCGACGTCGAGCGGCGCGAGCCGGTCGAAGATGCGCTGGTGCAGGTCGTTGTGGGCGATGAACGCCTTGAACGCGTCGGCCGTGGTGGCGAAGCCCCCGGGGACCGAGACGCCGAGCTTGGCCAGGTTGCCGATCATCTCGCCGAGGGAGGAATTCTTGCCGCCGACCTGGGCCAGGTCGGTGAGGCGAAGGTCGTGCAGCCACAGGATGTTGGCGCTCAAGATGAAGGCTCCGTGTCGCGTGATCGGGGGACGGCCGGACCGGCGGGTCCGGCACGGAACGGTTATTTTAGCCATCCCGGGCGCCGCGGCGCTCGCCGCAGCGGCGGACCAGCCATGCCGACCCCCCGTCCCGTGTTCTATGTCTCCGATGGCACCGGTATCACTGCCGAGACCATCGGCCACAGCCTGCTGACGCAGTTCAGCGGCACGCAGTTCAGCACCAACCGGATCCCGTTCGTCGACAACGCCGAGCGCGCGCACGAGGTCGCCGCGCTGATCCGCGCGCGCGGCGAGGCGATGGGCGCGCGTCCGATCGTCGTCAGCTCCTGCGTCGATCCGGGCCTGGCGACGATCCTCGAAGAGAGCGGGGCGCTGGTGCTCGACGTGTTCGCGCCGTTCATCGAGCCGCTGGAGCGCGAGCTGGTCGAGGCCCGCGAGTCGCGCGTGGGGCGCGCGCACGGCATGGTCGACTTCGAGACCTACCACCGCCGCATCAACGCGATGAACTTCGCGCTCGCCCACGACGACGGCATGTCGGTGAACTACGACGAGGCCGACGTGATCCTGGTCGCGGTGTCGCGCGCCGGCAAGACGCCGACCTGCATCTATCTCGCGCTCCACCACGGCGTGCGCGCGGCCAACTACCCGCTCACCGACGAGGATCTCGAGCACGACCGGCTGCCGCCGCGGCTGCGCGCGCACCGGGCCAAGCTGTTCGGGCTGACGATCGATCCGGTGCGGCTGGCGCAGATCCGCCAGGAGCGCCGGCCGAACTCGCGCTACGCCAAGCTCGAGACCTGCCGCCACGAGGTCGGCGCGGCCGAATCGCTGTTCCGCGCCGAGCGCATCCCGGTGCTCAGCACCACGCATACCTCGATCGAGGAGATCTCCAGCAAGGTGATGTCGACGCTGGGCATCGAGCGGGTCATGTACTGACGCCCGCGCGCCGCGCCCGATGCCCGGCGGTTCACTCCGCGACGTGTAGGATCGTGGCATGGTGAACGTCCACACCCCTCGCGTCCGCATGCCCGGGCTCGGCCGCTTCGGCTGGCTGATGGCGCTGTATGCCGAGAACCACGTCCGGCTGACGCGGCTGTTCCATCCCGGCGACCTGTCGCCGGGGCGCTACCTGTCCGAGGTGCCCGGCACCCCGACCGTGCAGCTGGACGTCGTGGCGCAGCACCGCTACACGACCGAACTGCGGCTCAGCTACACCATGCTCGATCCGCTGACCGGCGAGCCCGACCCGTCCGCGCACCTGCGCCTGTACCGCGACGCGGGGCAGGTCGAGGCCACGCACTGCTATGTCGGCCGGCGCTGGCAGGACGTCATCGGCATGTTCCCGCCGCCGGCCGAGGTGGTCGACCACCGCCTGCGCATGAACACCTTCCTGGGCAAGTGGCTCCAGTTTCTGGTGGAGCAGGGACATGGGGTTGCAACTTTGCGTCCGAATCTGGATGATGCGCGCCTCGCTCGCAGCGAAGCCGAACTGCTCGGCTGAGGCGCCTCCCAGGCGCACCAGGTTGCGATCGGGAGGAAGCGAAAACTTGTTGACGTTGCCCAACGGCATCCCTACAATTTCGCGCTTCCACTGTGGGGCCATAGCTCAGCTGGGAGAGCGCCTGCATGGCATGCAGGAGGTCGGCGGTTCGATCCCGCCTGGCTCCACCACAATTCAGTCGCGGACCAGAGGCCGGTACGCGACACGATGCAGACTTCTGCGTCCCCATCGTCTAGAGGCCTAGGACACCACCCTTTCACGGTGGACACCGGGGTTCGAATCCCCGTGGGGACGCCACTCACGTCGTATCCGAAACGGGCAACTTCGAAGCGAAGTTGTCCGTTTTCCTTTGCGTGCCGCTGAAGCGGGCGGCATGGTCGTCATGACTTGTCGACGGGACAGGAGTAGCGTGCTGCGCACAGCCCAGGGGAAACCGACGTGAGGACGATGTACGAGGCCGACCGGATCGCGCTGATCCGCAGTCTTGACCTGCTCTCGCTGGCGGGGCATCCCGAGCTGGACCGGATCGCCGAACTGGCGGCTTTCGCCTTCCGGGTCAAGACGGTGCTGATCTCCCTGGTCGAGGAATTCGACCAGCACTTCCTGGCCTGCGTGGGCACCGACCTGCGCGGGACGCGCCGCGAGATCTCGGTCTGCACCCACGCGATCGATCAGGACGATATCTACGAGGTCCCCGACCTCGCCGCCGATCCGCTGTTCTCGGCCAACCCGCTGGTCACCGAATCGCCGCACATGCGGTTCTACGCCGGCGCGCCGCTGGTGCTGTCGAGCGGCTACAAGGTCGGCACGATCTGCCTGATCGACTATGCGCCGCGTTTCCTGGACGAGACCGAGCGCGAGCAACTACGTTCGTTCGCCTATCTCGTGGTCAGCCAGATCTCCTTGCTGCGATCGATGGGGCGGCGCGACCCGGTCACTGGACTGGCGAACCGTCAGCAACTCGCATGGGACCTGCGGCAATCCCAGCGCACGCTCCCCGCGCCGGCCACGGGGTCGTCGTTCCTGTGCATCATCGATGTGCTCGATGTCCCGAGCGCCCATCGGCTGACCCAGGCGCTGGGCGTGGCGCCGGTGGAATCGATCATCCGGCAACTCGGCTACCGCCTGGCCGACGCGCTGGACGACGCGACGCAGGTGTATCACGTGGGCGTGACCCGGTTCGCGTTCGTGCTGACGGACGTCTCGCGCGATGCGGTCGAAGCGACGCTCGAGCGACTTCGCGGGCAACTCGCCGAGCCGGTGATGAGCAGTGGCCTGACGCTGGAGGCCGGCTTCCACGCGGGCGTGGCCCCGTTCGCGGTGCACGACTCGGCCGATGTGCTGCGCAAGGCGGTGACCGCGATGCACGCCGCGCTGGAGACAGGCTCGGCCTGGTGCGACTACGACGCCGACCGCGACCTGCGCCTGCAGCGGCATTACCGCCTCGCCACGCAAGTCGAGCGCGCGTTGGCCGCGCACGAGTTCGCGCTGGTCTACCAGCCCAGGCAGTGTCTGTCGTCGGGTGGGCTGCGTTCGGCCGAGGCGCTGTTGCGCTGGCGGCATCCGGAGTACGGGAACGTCGCGCCCGACGAGTTCATCCCGGTCATCGAGGGCACGACCCTGATGCCGCTGGTCACCCGCTGGGTGTTGCGCCAGGCGCTCGGCCAGATGCGGGCGTGGGAGCGGGAGGGCATCGTGCTCGACCTCTCGGTCAACCTGTCCGGCGCGGATTTCCGCGATGGCCAGCTGCCGCGCTACATCGCCGATCTGGCCCGGGAGTTCGACATCGCGCCGTCGCGACTGGAGCTCGAGGTCACCGAAGGCGAATGGTTGCTGGACAAGGGCAGCGTGGCCGCCCAGCTCGGCACGCTGCAGGCGCAGGGGTTCGCCATCGCCATCGACGACTTCGGCGCCGGTTACAGCAATTTCTCGTATCTCAACGAACTGCCCGCCACGACGATCAAGGTCGATCGCGGCCTGCTCGTCGGCATCGAGACCAGCGAGCGGCGCGCGCGCCTGGTCAGGACCCTCATCAAGCTGTCGGCCGAGCTGGGCTACCGCACGGTCGCCGAGGGCGTGGAGACCGCCGGGCAACTGGCGATGCTGCGTGAATGGCAGTGCGACGAGGCGCAGGGCTATCACGTCTCCCCGCCGCTGGCGCCGGACGCGCTGGCCGCGCTGGTGCACCGCCACGCCGGACGTTCGCCCGAGCCGTGCGAGCCCGCGCCGCCATCGTCCCGGCCCGTCGCCGATCTGGGACAGGCCGGCTCGCTATAATCGCGGCGATGCCCCGCGTCCTCGCCACCGCCGTCCGCGTCCTGCTGATCGCGCTGCTCGTGCTCGACCTCGCGGGCACTGCGATCGCGGCCACCCCGGTGATGGCGGCGTCGCACGCGCACCATGCTGGCGATGCGGCCGGGGCCGACGTGCCGCCGTGTCACGACGCGGGCGATGTCGCGACCGCTGCGGACCACGATGCGGGGGCGGGGCACCACACCGATTGCTGCGGCGACGGCGGCTGCCTGTGCCTGCACGGCTGCAGCACCGGGCTGATCCCCGACCGGCCATTGCCGACCGGGCTGCGGCCGATGCACCACGACGGCACGGTGCTGCACGCCCGCGCGGGCCCCTGGCCGGTGCAACCGATCCGACCTCCCATCGCCGCCTCCTGATCGGTATCGACCGCCCGCCCACGCCTCCGTGGGGCAGGGCGCACGGCCCGTGTCCGGGCCGCATCCGGATGGAGTGACGATGACTTCCGATTTTTCCGCAGGCCGCGGTGTCGACCCCGCGCGCCGCCGTTTCGTCCAGGGCCTGGCGCTCGGCGGCCTGGCCGCCGGCCTGGGCGGCTGGCCGCGCCCGTCCTGGGCGCTGCAATCCCCGCAAAGCCAGATCCTGGCCGGCACCGACTTCGACCTGGTGGTCGGCGAGACGCTGGTGAACGTCACCGGCCGTACCCGCCCGGCCACGACCGTCAACGGCAGCCTGCCGGCGCCGATCCTGCGCTGGCGCGAGGGCACGACGGTGACGCTGCGCGTGCGCAACGCGCTGCCAGCCGGCTCGATCTTCGGCGACATGACCTCCGTGCACTGGCACGGCATCCTGCTGCCGGCGAACATGGACGGCGTGCCGGGCATGAGCTTCGACGGCATCCATCGCGGCGAGACCTTCCAGTACCGCTTCGACGTGCGCCAGGGCGGCACCTATTGGTACCACAGCCATTCGGGCTTCCAGGAACAGGCCGGCCTGTATGGCGCGCTGATCATCGACCCGATCGAGCCCGAGCCGTTCGCCTACGACCGCGACTACGTCGTGCTGCTGACCGACTGGACCGACCTCGACCCGCACGCGCTGTTCGCGCGGCTCAAGAAGATGGCCGAGCACGACAACTGGTACAAGCGCACTGCCGGCGACTTCGCCCGCGACGTGCGCCGCGACGGCTGGCGCGCCACGCTTGCCGACCGCCGCGCTTGGGGCCAGATGCGGATGACGCCGACCGACATCTCCGACGTCAACGCGCACACCTACACCTACCTGATGAACGGCACCACGTCGCCGGGCAACTGGACCGCGCTGTTCCGCAGCGGCGAGAAGATCCGCCTGCGCTTCATCAACGGCTCGGCGATGACCTACTTCGACGTCCGGATCCCGGGCCTGAAGATGACCGTCGTGGCGGCGGACGGCCAGTACGTGCATCCGGTGACGGTCGACGAGTTCCGCATCGCCGTCGCCGAGACCTTCGACGTGATCGTCGAGCCATCCGGCCAGGATGCCTACACGATCTTCGCGCAGGACATGGGCCGGACCGGGTTCGTCAGCGGCACGCTCGCCGTACGCGAGGGCCTGCGTGCCCCGGTCCCGTCGGTCGATCCGCGGCCAATCCTGACCATGGCCGACATGGGGCACGGCGGCATGCACGGTATGGATCACGGCGCGGGGCAGGGCGGTCACGCCCCCGCGTCCGCGCACGGCGGCGGCCACGATCACGCCGCAATGGGGCACGACGCCGCACCGATGCAGGCGCATCCCGACAGCGAGCGCGGCAACCCGCTCGTCGACATGCAGACCATGACGCCGGCGCCGAAGCTCGACGATCCCGGCATCGGCCTGCGCGACAACGGCCGTACGGTGCTGACCTATGGCGCGATGCGCAGCCTGTTCGACGATCCGGACGGCCGCGCACCGTCGCGCGACGTCGAGCTGCACCTGACCGGCCACATGGAGAAGTTCGCCTGGTCGTTCGACGGCATCAAGTTCAGCGACGCCGCGCCGCTGCGCCTCAACTACGGCGAACGCATGCGCATCGTGCTGGTCAACGACACGATGATGACCCATCCCATCCACCTGCACGGCATGTGGAGCGACCTCGAGGACGAAGCAGGGCAGTTCCATCTTCGCAAGCACACCGTGGACATGCCGCCGGGCACCCGCAGGAGTTTCCGCGTGCGGGCCGACGCGCTCGGGCGGTGGGCGTTTCACTGCCACCTGCTGTACCACATGGAGGCGGGCATGTTCCGCGAAGTGCAGGTGGTCGAATGAGCGCCGTCACAACTCGTTTCAGGTCCGCGCCGTCGTTGCTCGCCATCGCGTTGTCCGTTACGGGTGGCGCGCATGCGCAGAATCATGCGCACGGCCATGAGCATGGACATGGTGGTCAGGCGCATGCGGAAACATCGCATGGGCAGGCGCCATCGGCGGCGCATGGATCGTCCGCGCATCGCCAGCATCCGCCCGCCGGGTCGACGCACGAGGGGAAGGGCGACCATCGTGCGGCTGAAGGACAGGCCAGTCGGCATGCTGGGATTGGCCACGCCACTCACGCCACTCACGCCGGGCACTCGGGGCATGCGCAGGATCCCGCGACACCGGCCGAAATGCAGTCTGCGGATACCACCGAAGCCGCGACGGACCATGCGGCGATGGATCATTCGGGCATGGATCACTCGGGGATGGATCACTCGGGCATGGACCATGGGTCCGGGCACGCAACTACGCAGGTACCCGGTCACGCCGGGCATGGGCAAGCCACAGCCCAGACCGACTTGCCCACGGATGCGCCGCCGCGCGACCCGATTCCCGCGCTCACCGATGCCGATCGCGCGGCCGCATTTCCGGCACTCCATCCGCACGCGATGGGCGATTCGGCCGTTCGCAGCTTCGTGCGCGTCGACCGGCTCGAAGGCTTCGAAGCCGACCATGGCCGCGGCCTCGGCTGGGAAGTCGACGGCTGGATCGGCGGAGATGTCCATCGGTTGTGGCTCAAGACCGGCGGCGAGCGCGTGGGCGGCCGGACCCACGACGCCTCGTTCGACGCGCTCTACGGTCGCAGCGTGTCCCCGTGGTGGGATGTCGTGGCCGGTGCGCATCACGTCTTCGCGCCGGGTCGTGCCAAGACCTACGCCAGCGTCGGCGTACAGGGCTTGGCGCCGTACCTGTTCGAGGTCTCGGCGATGGCGCATGTCGACGGCGGTGGCCGCGTGCTCGCTGAACTGGAAGTCGAGTACGAGATGCTGCTGACCAACCGGCTGATCCTACAGCCGGCCCTGGAGATTTCGGCCGCCAGCGAGTCGGATCCCGCCCGCCATATCGGCAGCGGCCTCGGCGGGATCGAAGCCGGCCTGCGCCTGCGCTACGAGTTCACCCGGCGCTTCGCGCCGTACGTCGGCATCGTCCACGAGCGCAGTTTCGGCGAGACTCGGGCGCTCGAGCAGGCCGATGGCGGCAGCGGGCGCGAGACGCGCTGGGTGATCGGTGTCAGGACCTGGTTCTGAGGGGGGCGGGACGCTGCGTCCACTAGTCACGATAACGTATGCCACGAGGCCGCTCGATGAGCGGCCTCGTGGAAATAGATCGAGATCTAGGCGCAAGCTTCCGCGATGCAGCGGTCGTACATGCGTTCGCAGCCGATCGTCGTCGTCGCCGGATCGGCGAGACACGCGACATAGCGATCCCAGCAATGCGGCGCGCCGCAACTCTGGGCAGTAGCGAGACCAGCTGCAGCCAGCGCTGCGCCGCCAACGATGCCGACCAGCAGTGATTTCATCGTCATGATGTGACCCATCCATTGATGCCCACGACGGGCTTCCAGACCATAGCCAGCGCAAAGGGGCCGGGTCTGTGATGTGGGGCGTACTCCGGCTACCAAGCCGCAAATCTTACATAATGTACATTATGCGAAATTCTGCGACGGATTCGACGTGACGTAGCGCGGCACCTTGCGACGTTGGTGGGCACCGCACTTACGAGTGCCCCGCGTACGCACTTAACGTGTGCATCTGACGCAACAAAGGTGTACCTCGAAGATCCCGACGCACAAGAGCGTGACACGCGTGCGACTTCCGCAGGGTTGGGTGACCCCTTATCGCTGAGTCGAATTGTTTGTCCGTCGCGAACGACGGACAGCCTCTTTGGCCTCCAACTCGGCCATGACGACATCCATCTCCCGAGAGACCAAACGCCAAAACGCGATCAACGGGCTCGTCCTGAGCGGCCTGGATCATGAAGCTACCCGATGCGCGCCGCCCTAGAAACCCTGGATCAATGAAGATCGCCCTGCTGCTCCTGGCACTGACGCTCGGACTGACAACCGTCGCCTTCTCCGCTTCCGCAAAGCCAAGCCTGATCCCGCGGGATTGCCCGGCGCACATTCCGAAATCATCTCGACAACTGACATCACGCCGAAAATGGCAATACAGACAAGCCGCATGTCCGAATTTGGCCCTTTGTCGATCCTCGGGTAGACTGGCGGCGCGAAGGCGGCCAACGAGGCGGCAGGCTACCGCGCTGAATTCGGCATTGATGACCCGGCCCTGCTGATTTCAAGCCTGCTTGCAGCGCGCCTAGGCGAGCTCACCTCACTAACGGTGCGCGCGGTGGACACAGGCCTGGCCGATGCGGACAGCTACATGCAAAACCGCATTCAGAGCCCAGCCGATGTCGCTGCTAAGCATGGGCCAGGAAAGCTCGTGGTGAGTACCAGCACACAGCGCTGGGCCTTCGTGAAGGCAGGATCCACGTATCGGCTTCAACTTATCGCGAACGTCTAGGTTGTCGATACCTACATTGGAAAGCGTCTAGCGCGTGAGGACTGCATAACGCGGCTTAGCCGAGACGATGCACCTGACGTCGCGACTTTCCTCAATGACGAAGCAGCTTCGATGAAGGCCGAGCTCGATTACGGCACTCGCTTTTGTGCCGCTTAGCTCGCTGGAAAGCTCTTCGGCGAGGAGTCCATCTCTCTCAGAGCCGCATCGGTGCACGAGACGGACTGATCACGAAGACCATCAATACGCACGAACAGAAGGAGCTGCAATTCGCCTCTACGACCTACTCCGTCACTGTGAGCCGTCTTTCGCTCCGGTCAAGACGAAAGTCCACCTCGCCCGCAGTAATGGCATCGACACGCGCTGCACGTCTGGCAGCAGAACGACTTTGATACTTGGCAGCAGTGACCTGCCCCCACTGAGCCGTACCACTAAAAGCTAGGTAGAGTCTGTCACCCAGAGAGGACGGACATGCGCAAGAGTCGCTTCACGACGGAACAGATCATCGGCTTCATCAAGCAGGCCGAGGCCGGCATGGCGGTATCGGAGTTGGGCCGGCAGCACGGCTTCAGCCCGGCCAGCTTCTACGCCTGGCGCGCCAAGTACGGCGGCATGGAGGCTGAGGACGCCAAGCGGCTGAAGGAGCTCGAGTCCGAGAACGCCCGGCTCAAGCGATTGCTGGCCGAGGCGCACCTGGACATTGAGGCGCTCAAGGTGGGCTTCGGGGTAAAACGCTAGCCCCGCAACGCAAGCGCGAGGCGGTCCGTCGCATGCTCGAAGCGACCACAGTGAGCGAGCGACGGGCCTGCCGCCTTGCGGGGCTGTCCCGCGATGCTTTCCGCCATCCGCCCGAACAGGCGCCTGCAACGCAGGTTCTGTCGGCGCGGATCATCGAACTGGCGCAAGTGCGCCGCAGGTTCGGCTATCGCCGCCTGCACGACCTGCTGCGTTCGGAGTACCCGGCTGTGAACCACAAGAAGGTCTATCGCCTCTATCGCGAGGCGAATTTGGCAGTGCGTCGCCGCAAGAAGGTCCGCAGGCCACCGAGCGAACGCCAAGCACTGTCGGCTACAGCCGCGCCCAATGCGGTGTGGAGCATGGCTTCGTCAGCGACGCGCTGGCCAATGGTCGTCGCCTGAAGAGCCTGACGGTCGCCGACGACTTCACCCACGAGTGCGTGGACATCACAGTCGACCACGGCATCAGCGGCACCTACGTCGTCCGCGTGCTCGATCAGGCCGCAAGGTTCCGCGGCTACCCGAAGGCTGTGCGCACCGACAACGGCCCGGAGTTCACCAGTCGCGCTTTCATCGCATGGGCGCAGCAACATGGCATCGAACACCTGCTGATCGAGCCCGGCCGGCCCATGCAGAACGGCTACATCGAGAGCTTCAACGGCAAGTTCCGGGACGAGTGCCTGAACGAGCACTGGTTCACGTCACTTGCCCAGGCCCACGCCGTCATCACCGAGTGGCGTCGGGATTACAACGAGGTAAGACCGCACAGCAGCTGTGGGCGCATTCCGCCCGCCCAGTTCGCTGCCAACCACCGTGCCCAACCCCATCCACCCAAAGTACCCTTCAACCCCGGGCTCTCCCAGTAACTGGTGGTACGGCTACTGGGGGCAGGTCAGCCTGCGCAAGATTCAGTTCAAGCTGGAACTTCAAGAGGGTCGCTCGAAGCATCTGATCGAACTCATCATCGCTGGAAGATGTTGCAATCGCGCGAGTAAGGCCTTCGATGATTTCGTCGGGAAGTTCATAAGTGTCTCTTTCGAGTTCTGCGAACTTCTGACTAAGCGCAACGAACACCCGCTCTTGGCGCGCAGGTGCATTGATCGCAGCATGGAACGCCGCCGAGATATCTTCCACGCGTAGTGGCCTATCGGTAGCTTGGGCGTGCAGGAAAGAGAGCCCGAGCACCTTGATTGCACCAGCTACAATTTTCTCCGCCGTATCGACAGCAGTCGGATATTGCGCAATCACCGCCGCATGCGCCTTGGCCGCTAGTCCCAGCACTTCCTTGATCAGAACAATGATCTCAGCAACTCTCACGGCTGTGAGAAGTGATTCCTTGACCGCGATCTGTCCCTTTGCCTGATCAGAGGGCTTCGTTTCCATTTTGCATCGCTCCATGTATGCGTAATCGCGTTGGGGTTGTAGCACAACTCCACGCTTGATTCTCTTGGATGCGCAAACGATCTGCAGTCCTGTAATGACCCAGCCCTTCCTGCACAGGTCAGGGCGCTGAAGCGTATGCCTCGGCGGGTGTCTTCATGCCCAGCGCCTGATGCGGCCGCCGGTGGTTGTAGAACTGGATCCAGTCTCCGATCACGCGCATCGCATGCTGCAAGCTTTCAAAGCGGTGTCGGTGTGCGCACTGCTCCTTTAGCGTCCGGACGACGCGCTCCACCATGCCGTTCTGCTGTGCGTAGTGCGGCGTGATGAATTCCTGCTGCAGGCCATAGCCGCGCACCAGGCGCGTGTAGTGGCGGCTGGTGAAGACCAATCCGTTGTCCGAGCGCAGCAGGAACGGTTCGGGCATGCGGCCGAGCGTGCCAAAACGCGTGATCAGCGCCTGCGCCAGAGCCGCCGCGGCCGTCGTCGCACGGCCGGTTCGCGATAGGTGCCAGCCCAGAAGTTGTCGGGTGTGGCAGTCGATCACCAGCGCCAGGGTGAGCCAGCCGTCGCGGCCGCCCCAGATCCGGCACAGGTCGCTCGCCCAGCGCTGGTTCGGTGCCGACGCCACCGAGGGCAGCGCCTGGATGCGGGGACGCATGCCCACCGAACGCTTGCGCACCTGCCAGCCCTTCAACTGGAAGATCCGCTGCACCGTGTTCTTGTTCATGCCGAGCAGGCCGGCGACCGTGCGATACCCGAACGACGGCTCGGCCTCGATCAACTCTTTGATCGGCCAGCCAGCTCCGGCCGCACCACCGGCGCCGCCTTCACCGGCCGGTAGTAGACCGTCCGTCGCGCCACCGCGAACCAGCGGCACAACTGCGCCATCGAGACCACCACGCCATCATCGCGCAGTCCCTGCTGGATCGTGACCATCAGGTCTCGTCCTTGCCCAGCAGGGACGCCAATTTTTTTTGAGCGCGCAGCTCCAGCATCGCCTCGCCATACGCCTCTTGCAGATCCTTGAGCTGCCGCTCGTACTGCTCGCGCACGTCCTCGGGCTTGGCACGCAGCGCGTTCTCCATCCCGCGCTTGCCGTCATCGACCCAACCCTCGATCTCGGAAGGCGGCAGGTCGAACTGGCGACTCGCCTCCGACACAGTGGTCTTGCCCTGGATGATCTCCAGCACCAACGCCGACTTCCGGCGTGCCGTCCAGCGTTTGATTTCTTCCTCCATTACCGCGCTCATCGGTGTCTCCTTGAAAAGGTTATACCTGAGCAGGAAATCACTGGGTCATTACATTTGAATGCTCGCGGCCCACCCAACAGACGAACATCACACTCGTAAAGCGCAAATACTAGCGTGGAGCAAGGCATTCACCATTCAGACTCTAAGCGAGCACCTGGGCATGCCTCTGGGCGACTAGTCGTAATAGGCGTCTACGGATTGCACCAGCCGATCCGATCCGATGAAGTTTGCCATTTCCTTCAGGAAATCCCTCTGACTGCTCGCATCTAGTGCAGTCACCACCTCACCTTGATGCGTCATAAAGGCCTGCTTAAACTTGAACTTACTCCGGGGAACCAAGTTTATGGATATCGACAGCGATGAGGGGGGATACTGAACGTGCACATCATCGTATTCATAAACAATCGCGCAATCCCCGCGCTCTAGGACGATTTCCTCACTCTCTTCAATTAACACTTTATCCGAAATTGCCACCTCTCTAGCTCCACGACCAGATCGGAAGAACTTAGTCCTATAACCCGGCCCAAAGTATCCAATTGTCAGAAAGCTAAAGTTGTGATCGTGGGGTACACAGTAGGCATACTTGAAAAGGTTAGCGGCGCTCATCTCGGAGGCCGGAATCGCGGGCCAGATCATCGCGCGCACGTAGAAATGCTCCCTAGCCGCGAGCATAATAGACTGACTAACTCCAGGCGCTCCATTCAACTCCAAAGATTTGAAGTGATCCTCTAAAAGATCCTGGTTCAGTATCAATTTCTGTAGCGCAGGAACGACTTTCAGAAAATCATCCTCAGACTCAAATCGCCCCACCTCCTCGCACAAGCTGCAAAAAGTGGTGAGAGACATAGCACTTTGACTCTCCACAGAGTCCGTTCTCTTTATAAGCCTCATCTCATGCCCCTCGCTGAGACTTGGCCCAAAAGGAGGCGTCGCGACGCATCTCAGATCGAACCTCGTCCAGCGGAAAAGTCGGCATCGACGCCGAACCTAAGCCAAACGGAGACTTGGCGTCTAGGCCTACAGAGCAGGTAACGATGACACCCGGCTCCACGACTTCAACCTTGATCGATCCAGGTCCATCTTCGGAAACGAACAGTGCGTCACACCCGACGGTCAGACGCGTTTCACTGAGTTCCTTTCCGTCGCTACGGCCACAACGAACAACCGACAATACACAATCGTTCACGGGCGCAACGATGAGCGCCAAACTGTAATTAAATAAAACCGATTTCTCGCGCTCAGCGAGCATACCTATGCTAAATCTAGCAGGCAATCCAGGAAACAGGTCCAAAAGCCGCATTTGCAAAATTTTGGGATACTCATTCTCCCGCAGCAGGCTTTCAAAAATTCCCACGATGTCTCTACGCGTGTCACAGACCACTTCGGTAAGCCCCTGATAACGAGCATCAAGCATCTTGATGCTCCTCTTTATAGCCGGGCTGGAAAAGGTGCGCTGAGAATAGAATGATCGCGGTTGACGCCACATAGAGAACCGCAGAACTCAAGAATGCGAGATTGATCGAGTAATAGTGAGATACATAACCCGCTTGCAGCACCCCGAGGGTCGCGCCCACCTGCACCGAAACTGATCGGATCGAGAGCATGCTGCTCCTCAGGTCGTCGGACGCATACCTGTGAAACAAAGCTATTACTGGCGAAGCCGAGCTCGAAGATGCTAGATAGATCAGAACAAAACAGACGATGAAGACCGCCATGCTGGAGCTATAGGCGAGCAGGATGAACGCCGCGATCAAAACCAACCTCGTAACAACGAGGGGGTAAATTAGATTCTGATTGAAGATCTCACAAAGCTTGATCGAAAAACGCTGACCGAAAATAGAAACAACCAGACCACCGCAGAAGAAGTAGTAAAATACCGTCTTTGAAATGCTATCTCCAGTAAGACTGTCGACCTGCAGTTGCCAGAACTTCTCAAAGCACATGTAAGCCGCAGCCGCGACCATGCTCGTGGCGTTGATCACGAGCAAGTGCTTGCTACGAAAGAAAACTGTAACAGACTCGTTAAATAGCTCTCGAATATCCGCAGATCTCCGCTGCGAGGCCTTCCCCGGAGGCGGGAACGGTGGTTCGACAACGCGCTTCGCCACGTAAAATGCCATGAGCATCGAGAAGCACCCTACCAAGAGGAAAATTCGATCCTGCACTGCGACGAAAATCCTATAACTCGAATGCTCCACAATAAGTCCAAGTGCAATACCTAAAAGCGCACCGATCAGCGTTCCCGATATGGAGAAAAGACCGAGCTTCGCTAGCTTGGCTTGCAAAGTTTCATGTTGCGCTTGCTGATTGTAAGACTGGACATATATTGAATCCATTGTCCCGGATGTCATTGCGGTCGAGAGCCCGGACAGAAACATGGCAAACGCCAAACCCGCGAAGCTGTCAGAAACGGTAATCGCGATGCAGAACAAAATGAAAGGCACCTGCCCAACAAGAAATGTTTTCTTCCGACCGAACTTGTC
>NZ_LASZ01000004.1 GCF_001014645.1 Luteimonas sp. FCS-9
GTCGATCACGTGGTCCAGGCCGTGCCGGTCCAGCAGCGCGGCGACTGCCGCCTCCAGTCGCGGCGCGTCCCAGTGCGGGTTGTAGCGCAGGTTGAACTGCACCGTCGCGCTGCCGGGGATCACGTTCGTCGCGCCGGTGCCGGCGGCGATGTTGCTGACCTGCAGGCTGGTCGGCGGAAACGACTCGAAGCCGTCGTCCCAGTGGCGGCCGACGAGCTCGGCCAGCGCCGGCGCGAGCAGATGGATCGGGTTGCGCGCCTTGTCGGGATAGGCCACATGACCCTGCACGCCGCGCACGGTCAGCGTGGCCGACAGGCTGCCGCGCCGGCCCACGCGCAGCAGGTCGCCCAGGCGCCGGGTCGACGACGGCTCGCCGGTGATGCACCAGTCGATGCGCGTGCCGCGCTCGGCGAACGTGCGCGCGACCCGGCGCACGCCGTCGATCGCCGCGCCCTCCTCGTCGGAGGTCAGCAGCAGCGCCAGCGTGCCGGGATGGTCGGGGTGTGCGGCGACGAAGCGCTCGGCGGCGACGACGAAAGCCGCGACGCTGCCCTTCATGTCGGCCGCCCCGCGCCCGTACAGCACGCCGTCGCGGATCTGCGGCACGAACGGATCGGACCGCCATGCCTCGACCGGCCCGCTCGGCACCACGTCGGTGTGGCCCAGCAGCGCGAGCACCGGCCCGCCGTTCCCGTGCGTGGCCCAGAGATTGTCGACCGCGCCGAAGCGCATCGACTCGATCGAAAAGCCCGCGGCTTGCAGCCGCGCGGCGATCAGCGCCTGGCAGCCGGCATCGTCGGGGGTCACCGAGGGCCGCGCGATCAGGTCACGGGTGAGGTCGAGGACGTCGGACATGGAACCCTCTGGAAACCGTGGGAGCGCGCTCGCGCGCGATGGCGCGTTCCCGGTGGCGCCACATCGCGCGCGAGCGCGCGCCTACAGCGGCATTCACGCGATGCCGAAGCGCTTCTTGAAGCCGTTGTCGCTGAATCCCTGCGTCACCGTGCCGTCGTCGGTGACGACGACCGGGCGCCGGATCAGCTGCGGGTATTCGCGCAGCAGCAGCTTCCATTCCGCGTCGCTGGCCGCGCCCTTGCGGTTGTCGGGCAGCTGCCGCCACGTGGTCGAGGACTTGTTGACCATCGCCTCGAAGCCGCCGAGCTGGCCGGCCCACGCGACCAGCGTCTCGGGCGTCGGCTTGTCGTCGCGATAGTCGACGAACCTGTGTTCGACACCGAAGCGGTCGAGCCATTTGCGCGCCTTCTTGCAGGTGTCGCAGTTCTTCAGGCCGTGAATCGTCGTCATGGGAATTCCAATGGAGCGCCGAAGCGGTTCGGCGGGACATCGGCGCGGGACGCGACGCAGCACGCCACGACCCGGGCCGCTCAGTCGGCCAGGCCGCGCAGCAGTTCGTTGACCGAGGTCTTGCTGCGGGTCTTCTCGTCGACCTGCTTGACGATGACCGCGCAGTACAGCGAATGCGAGCCGTCCTTCGCCGGCAACTGGCCCGAGACCACGACGCTGCCCGGCGGCACATAGCCGTAGGAGATCTCGCCGGTCGCGCGGTCGTAGATGCGCGTGGACTGGCCCAGGAACACGCCCATGCCGATCACGCTGTGGTGGCCGACGACGACGCCCTCGACGACCTCCGAGCGTGCACCGATGAAGCAGTGGTCCTCGATGATCGTCGGGCTGGCCTGCAGCGGCTCGAGCACGCCGCCGATGCCGGCGCCGCCGGACAGGTGCACGTGCCTGCCGATCTGCGCGCACGAGCCCACGGTGGCCCAGGTGTCGACCATCGTGCCCTCGCCGACGTAGGCGCCGATGTTGACGAAACTCGGCATCAGCACCACGTCGCGGCCGAAGTAGGTGCCGCGGCGCACCGCGGCGCCCGGCACCACGCGCACGCCGGCGGCCTTGAACCTCGCCTCATCGAAGCCGGCAAAGCGCGCCTCGACCTTGTCCCAGAACGGCGCGGGCTGCGCGTCGACCACGGCCATGTCGTTGCTGCGGAAGTACAGCAGCACGGCCTTCTTGAGCCACTCGTTGACCTGCCAGCCGCCGTTGCCATCAGGTTCGGCGACACGCAGCTCGCCCGATTCCAGGCCCTGCATCGCCTGCTCGACCGCCGGTTTGACGACGTCGCCGATCTCGGCGGCGGTCAGCTCGGCGCGACGCGCGAACGCGTCCTCGATCAACGTCTGCAGGGCATGGGTCATGGCGGGTCTTCGTGGGGAAAACGGGGGCGCTATCGTGCCATGTCGCCATCGATCGACGCGAGCAGCGCGGCGCGCAGCGCCGCCTGTGCCGCCTCGTCGAGCGGCCGGCCGTCGCCGCCGACGAGCCGGAACACATCCTCGACCCGCTCGCCGAACGTCGCCACGCGCGCATCGTGCACGCGCACGCCGTGCTGGCGCAGCACGTGGGCGACGTCGGCCAGCAGGCCGGGCCGGTCGGTGCACACCAGGCTGAAGACCGTATGCCGGCCGTCGGCGCCGGGATTGAACTCGATCCGCGGCGGCACGCGGAAATGCCGCAGATGGCGCGGCTGGGCGCGGCGCGCGGGGCGCAGATCGAGCGCGCCGCCGAGCACGGTGGCGAGCTTGCGCTCGATCGCGACCAGTTCCAGCGGATGCCGCGCGTCCATCGGCAGCACCTGGAAGACGTCGAAGATCGTGCCGCCCGGGCCGTCGAGCGCGCGCGCCTGCTGGATCGCCAGGCCCAGCCGGTCGAGCGTGATCACGATCGCCGAGAACAGGCCGTCGCGGTCGGGTGAGTGCACGAACACCTCCAGCGCCTGCGCGCCGGCCGCGAGCCGGCGCACGCGCACCACCAGTCCGCCCTCGGGGCTGTCGCGCAGCGCCAGCGCCTGCCAGACCACCTGGTCGGCGCGCCCGCGCAGGAAACTCTCCTGCGGGATCCGCGAGAACAGCGCGTCGGCCTGCGCATCGTCCACGCCGTGCGCCGACAGCAGGCCGCGCGCGCGGTCGCGCGCCTCGGCGATCCGCTCGATCGCCGCGACCGGATGCTCGAGCCCGCGCCGCAGCGCCAGCCGCGTGGCGATGCGCAGGTCGGTCAGCAGCCGGTCCTTCCAGGCGTTCCACAGCTTGGGCGAGGTCCCGGCGATGTCCGCGCAGGTCAGCAGGTACAGGTAATCCAGCCGCTCGCGGTCGGCGACCTCGGCGGCGAACTTGTGGATCACCGCCGGGTCGGAGATGTCGAGCTTCTGCGCGCTGGTCGACATCAGCAGGTGGCGCCGGACCAGCCATTCGACCAGCGCGGTGTCGGCCTCGCCCAGGCCGTGGCCCTCGCAGAACGCGCGCGCATCGACCGCGCCCAGTTCCGAATGGTCGCCGCCGCGGCCCTTGCCGATGTCGTGGAACAGCCCGGCCAGCAGCAACAGCTCGGGCTTGCGCAGCTGCGGCCACACTTCATGCGCGGTCGAGAAGCGCTCGTCGGGCGCCTCGGACGCGAAGCTGGCGATGTTGCGCAGCACCGCCAGCGTGTGCTGGTCGACGGTGTAGACGTGGAACAGGTCGAACTGCATCCGGCCGGTGACGTTGGCGAACTCGGGGATCCAGACGCCGAGCACGCCGAGCCGCGCCATCCGCTCGAGCGTGCGCACCGGCGTGGGCCCGCGCAGCAAGGCCGTGAACTGCTCGCGCAGCGCCGGCGACGCGCTGCGCCACGACGGCAGCGCATGCAGCGACTCGGCCAGCGCGCGCGCGGTCTGCGAGTGCAGGCCGCGCAGGGCCTGGTGGTCGGCCCAGATCGCGAACAGGTCGAACACCCGCGCGATGTCGCCGCCCGGCCAGACGTCGTCGCGGGCCACCAGGTAGCCGCGCTGCACGCCGAACTCGGCATCGAGCGGCCGCAGTTCGCCCTCGCCCTCGATCTGCTCCTCGAAGCGCTGCAGCATGCGCTCGCTGATCCGCTGCACCACCGAGGCGCTGCGGTAGAACTCCTGCATCATCTTCTCGACCAGCGGGTTGTCCGCCTGCTCGACGTGGTGCAGCCGCGCGGCCAGCGCCTTCTGGTAGTCGAACCGCAGCCGCTCCTCGGCCTTGCCCGCCACCAGGTGCAGGCCGAAGCGCAGCCGTGAGAGCGTGCGCCGTTCGCGCTCGAGCGTGGCGTGCTCGTCGACGCCGAGCTGGCCGAGCGCGATCAGTTCCTCCAGGCCGTAGATGCCGAGCACGCGCCGCGCCATCCAGCGCAGGTTGTGCACGTCGCGCAGGCCGCCGGGGCCGTCCTTGATGTTCGGCTCGAGGTTGTCGGCGGTGTCGCCGTAGCGCGCGTGCCGGGTCTCGAGCTCGCGACGCTTGGCGTGGAAGAAATCGGCGGCCGGCCAGACGCCGGGATCGGCGATCGCGTCCATCAGCGCGCGGACCTCGCCGATGTTGGCCAGCAGCGGGCGCGCCTCGAGCAGCGCGGTCAGCACGGTGGCGTCGGCGGCGGCCTCGGTGCATTCGTCGAAGCTGCGCACCGCATGGCCGACCGGCAGCCCCAGGTCCCACAGCAGCGCCAGCATCCGGCTCAGGGACTGCGCATGCGCGGCCTGCACCTGCGGTTCGCCGATGACCAGCAGGTCGATGTCCGAATGCGGGAACAGCTCGCCGCGGCCGTAGCCGCCGACCGCGAACAGCGCCAGCGCGGCCTCGCCGGGGATGCAGCGCGCCCAGGCCTTGCGGACCCAGCCGTCGACGGCGTTGGCGCGCGCGGCCAGCAGCCGGTCGATGTGCTGGCCGGCGTCGAAGCCCTGGACCAGCCGCGCGTCGTGCGCGGCGAGCGCCTCGCGCGCTTCCGCCACCCAGGCCGCGTCGCCGTCCTCGGCTGCGGGTGCGGTGGCGGCGGCGCGCTCGCCCACGTCAGAGGAACGCGTCGTTGTCGTCGCCCGGGATCCGGGTCAGCACGTCGACGCCGTCGGCGGTGACCGCGACCGTGTGCTCCCACTGCGCCGAGAGCTTGCGGTCCTTGGTGACCACGGTCCAGCCGTCGGGCAGCACCTTCGTGAACCGGGTGCCCTCGTTGATCATCGGCTCGATCGTGAAGGTCATGCCGGCCTCGAGCACGACACCGGCGCCCGGCGTGCCGTAGTGCAGCACCTGCGGCTCGTCGTGGTAGACCTTGCCGATGCCGTGGCCGCAGTACTCGCGCACGACGCTGAAGCGCTCGGCTTCCGCGTACTTCTGGATCGCATGGCCGACGTCGCCGAGCGTGGCGCCGGGCCGCACGGCGCGGATACCGCGCCACATCGCCTCGCGGGTCACCTCGACCAGCCGCCGCGCCATCACCGACGGGGTGCCGACGAAGTACATCCGGCTGGTGTCGCCGTGCCAGCCGTCCTTGATGACGGTCACGTCGATGTTGATGATGTCGCCATCCTTGAGCACCTTGGCATCGCTCGGAATGCCGTGGCAGATGACGTTGTTGGCCGAGATGCAGGTCGTCTTGGGATAGCCCTTGTAGCCGACGTTGGCCGGGATCGCGCCCTGCACGTTGACGATGTGGTCGTAGCAGATGCGGTCCAGCTCGTCGGTGGTCACCCCGGGCTTCACGTACGGGGCGACGACCTGCAGGACTTCGGCGGCCAGGCGGCCGGCCACGCGCATCTTCTCGATCTCGTCGGGCGTCTTGGTCTGAATGCTCATCGCGGCATTATCGCCCAGATCGGCATCGCCTTGCCGGCTGCGCCCCGCGCGGGCCCGGGAACAGGTGAGAAATTGCACATGGCAGGCGGCGACTTCACGGCCGGGTCACGAGGCCGTCACCGGCGCCGATTCCACACTCGCGACAGATGGGCCTCCCGGCTGCTGAATGGGGCGTGATGCCGCCCCGGCCGGGTCACCCGCATGCCATTTCGATCTCACAGGACGGAGATTCTCCATGCGCACCATCCCGCTGACCGCCGCCACGCTGCTCGCGCTGTTCGCCGGCAGCGCCCACGCCGACATCACCGGCCAGGTCGACGCCACCATGACGCTGCAGGCCGGTTGCGTCATCAACGGCGTCGACACCCCGGACGGAACCGCCTTCGGCACCCTGGGCACGCTCGACTTCGGCACCGAGACCACCGTGTTCGACCAGGCCGATGCCGAGGTGCAGAGCGCCGGCAGCGCGATCACGATCCGCTGTTCGGAAGGCGTGGCGCCGACCATCGCCTTCGACGGCGGTCTCAACCCCGGCGCGGCGCCGGACGGCGACGGCAGCCGTGCGCTCGCGCTGCAGGGCGGCGCGGACACGCGCTACATCAGCTACGAGCTGTACTCCGATGCCGGCCGCTCGGCGGTCATCGCCGACGGCGAACCGCTGACCCTGCCGGCCGACGGCACGGCGCAGACGGTGAACGTCTACGGCCGCGCCTTCGGCGGCGCGGCCCTGCTGCCGGGCACCTACACCGATGTCATCGGCGTCGTGATCACGCTCTGACCGCACCGTGGTCCGCGCACGCCCGGTCGACGCCGGCCGCCTGCGCCCCGCCGGCGCGCTGCTCGCCTGCCTGCTCGCAGCGGCGCCGTGCGGTCTGCAGGCCGACACCCAGGCGACCTTCCCGGTCTCGGCCACGGTGATCCCGGGCTGCGCGATCGACGGACTGGGCAGCGAGGGCGCGGCCGGGCTGCTGGCGACGCTGGACTTCGGCAGCGACAGCGCGCTCTCGACCGCGGTGCGCACCGCAGACGCGGCCGCGGCGCAGACGGTCACGCTGCGATGCACCGCGGGCGTGGTGATGCGCATGCGCATCGACGGCGGTGCGCACGCCGCGGGCGGGACGCGCCAGCTGCGTCACGCCTCGGCCGATCGCCGCCTCCCCTACCGGCTGTACCGCGATGCGGCCTTCACCCAGGAGATCGGGATCGACCAGGCCCAGGCGATCACCATTCCCGGCACCGGCACGCCCGGCATCGTGCTGCCGATCCACGGCCGGCTCGCGCTGCCCGGCGACGCGCTGCCGGGCGTCTACGCCGACACCGTCACCGTGACGCTGGACTGGTGAGGCCGCCCGATCCGCCATCGACAAGGAAACGTCATGCCCCCGCTCCCCGGCCGCCTCCCCCCGTTCGCCCACGTGCGCCGCTGGCTGCTCGCCGCGGGGCTGGCGCTGGCGACGACGGCGGCTCCGGCCGCCAACTCGCTGCTGATCTGGCCGGTCAACCCGACGATCCGGCACGGCGAACAGGCCACCGCGCTGTGGATCGAGAACCAGGGCCGGACCACCGCACACCTGCAGTTGCGGGTGTTCGAATGGCACCAGGTCGACGGCGAGGACGACTACCGCCCGCAACAGGACGTCGTCGGCTCGCCGCCGATGACCCGGATCGCGCCGGGCCAGCGGCAGTTGGTCCGCCTGACCCGGACCACCCCCACACCAGTCGCCCGGGAACTCGCCTACCGGATCGTCGTCGACGAGATCCCGGTGCAGGCCGCCGAGGAGGCGCCGGCCGGCACGCCGGTCGGCGTGCGCTTCCAGTTCCGCTACTCGATCCCGCTGTTCGTCCGCGGCGAGGCCGCCGGACGCGATGGACCGCAACTGGCCTGGGAGCTGCAGCAGCGCGACAGCGGGACCTTCCTGGTGGTCCACAACCGCGGCCCGCGGCACGCCCGGCTGACCGGGCTGGGCTTCCGCCGCCCAGGGGGAGCGCATGTCCCGCTGGAGAACGCGCAACTGGGCTACGTGCTCGCCGGCAGCTTCGCACGCTGGCCGCTGGCCAATGCCACGCAGGCCGACGGCGCGCTGGAGGCGCACGTCGACGACCACCGGCGCACCCGCACGATCCCGCCGGTGCAGGCACCGGGGCGCTGATGCCCCGCCCCGCCCCCGCGTGCCTGGCCTCGGCGCTGCTGTGCGCAGGGCTGTCGCCTGCACTGGCGGCGCCGCCCGGCGGCCTGCCGCCGCCTCCGCGGGCCGCCGACGCCGCCGGCGAGGGCGTGGTGCACCTGGAACTGGTCGTCAACGGGCTGGGGTCGGGGCGCGTGGTGCCGGTCGAGCTGCGCGACGGCCACTACCTGGTCGACGCGGCCGCGCTGCGCGCGCTGCACGTGCGCGTCGACGCCGCCGACGCGCCGGACGGGGACGGTCGCGTCGCGGTCGACCGCCTGCCGGGCGTCGAGGTCGGCTACGACGTCGCCAACCTGCGGCTGCTCGTGCAGGTGCCGGCCGACTGGTTGCCGGCACAGCACTTCGACAGCGGCGCCGCGCCCGCCCGCCACCCCTCGCGCGCCAGCCGTGGAATGCTGCTCAACTACGATCTCTACGCCACGCGGGCGCCGCACGCGTCCACCGCGACCTCGCTGTGGACGGACGTGCGCCTGTTCGGCGATGCCGGCACGGTGTCGTCGTCGGGCGCCTGGCGCCACGGCGGCGCCGGCGGGCGGTCGTTCGTCCGCTACGACACGCGATGGCAGCGCGTCGACGAGGCGCGCGTGCGGCTGTGGGAGGCAGGCGACCTGATCACGCGCGGGCCGACGTGGACCTCGCCGGTCCGGATCGGCGGCGTGCAGTTCTCGCGCGACTTCTCGCTCCGGCCCGACATCGTCACCTACCCGCTGCCGGCGTTCTCCGGCCAGGCCGGCGTCCCGTCGGCGGTCGACCTGTTCGTCAACGGCAGCCTCGCCGCACGCGAGCGCGTCGATCCCGGCCCCTTCGCGCTGACCGACGTGCCGTTCATCAACGGCGCCGGCGAGGCGGTGGTGGTGGTGACCGACGCGCTGGGCCGGCAGGTCGCCACGACCGTCCCGTTCTACGTCAGCAGCCGTCTGCTCGCGCCGGGCCTGAGCGACTTCGCGCTAGCGGCCGGCGCGCTGCGCCGCGAGTACGGCGTCGAGGACTTCGCCTACGGCCCGGTCGTGGCCTCGGCCGCCTACAGCCGCGGCCTCACCGACGTGCTGACCGTCGAGGCGCTCGGCGAGGCGGCCGGCGACCTGGCCCGGGTCGGTGCCGGCGGCGTGGTCCGGATCGGCATGCTGGGCGTGGTCAATGCCGCCTACAGCCGCAGCGCATCGCGCGGCCGGACCGGCGGACAGTTCGACGTCGGCTACCAGTACGCCCGCCGCGGGTTCACGCTGTCGGCGCAGCATCAGCGCGGCGACCGCGACTTCGTGGACCTCGCCCGCTACGACCCCCGCACCACGCTGCCGTTCCGGCCGCGGACGACGGTCGTCGCCGGCAGCGTGGCGCTCGGACGCTGGGGCAGCCTGGGACTGGGCCATTTCGCGGTCGAGAACGCCGACGACACGCGGACCCGGCTGGTCAACCTGTCGTGGAGCGTGTCGCCATGGCGGGACGTCGGGGTGTACCTGTCAGGCAATCGCGACATCGACACCGGCGACTGGTCGGCGGTCGCGCAACTGGTGGTATCGCTGCAGCAAGGCAACATCACCGCGACGCACGACCGCTCGCGCGATCGCGCAGGCGCCCATCGGCTGCGCTACACCCGCCCGGTCCCCACCGATGGTGGCCTGGGCCTGGGGCTGGGCTACAGCCGCTTCGACGCGGGCGACGACCAGGTCCAACTGGACGCGCTGTGGCGCGGCCGCCACGTCCAGTTCGGCGGCGGCGTTCGCGGCGCCGCCGGCGCCCACACGCTGTGGGCCAACGCCGCCGGCGCGATCGTGCGGATGGACGGCGGCACCTTCCTGTCGAACCGGATCTCCGACGCCTTCGTGGTGGTGGACACCAACGGCTTCCCCAGCATCCCGGTGCGCTACGAGAACGTAACCGTGGGCACGACCGACCGCCATGGCCGCCTGCTGGTGCCGTGGTCGGGCGCGCACTATGCGGCGAAATTCGAGATCGACCCGCTGCAACTGCCCGCGCACGTGCACACGCCGGTCGTCGAGCAACGCGTCGCGGTCCGGCGCGGCAGCGGCTACGTGATGCGCTTCCCGGTCGAACGCGCCGTCGCGGCCCTGGTCACGCTGCACGACGCCCAGGGCGCGGTCCTCCCGCCCGGCACGCCGGTGACCAGCGACCAGGGCGAGACGGCGCACGTGGGCTGGGACGGGCTGGTCTACCTGTCGGCGCTGGCGCCCGACAACACCCTCACCGCGCATCCGGCCGGCCGCCCGCCGTGCACCGTGCGCTTCGCGGTCGATCCCGCCTACGAAGGGGTCGCGCGGATCGGCCCCCTGGCCTGCCGGTGATGCGGCCGCGCGCCCGCCCCGTCCCGCCCCCGCGCAGCCGCGACCTGCTGCGCCTGCTGGCGCTCGTCTTCGCGCTGCTCGTCGCCGGCGGTGCGCACGCCCAGGACACCGGCTCGTGCACCGTGGCGAGCGCGCAGGCCAACCTCGGCACCACCGGCACGCTGGCGCTGGCCGACGGTTCGCTGCAGGCGGCGGGCAACGGCGGGCTGGCCTGCAGCGCACTGGCGCTGATCAGCACCTCGTACATCAAGGTGCGGCTGGAGAGCTCGACGTTCCGGCTGGTCCACGACGGCGGCGGGCCGTCTGTCCCGTTCGCGGTGCTGGCGCAGGCCACCGGGCCGCAGATCGGCCAGGGCCAGGAGTTCGACTTCTCCGCGCTGAACATCCTCAACCTCTTCATCGGGCCCGGCGGCAGCCTGCCGCTGTACATCCGCACCACGCCGACCGCGGGCCTGCGCGCGGGCACCTACACCGGCACGGTCAACCTGCGCTGGTTCTTCTCGATCTGCACCCTCGGGATCGGGCCGGTGTGCGCCTATTCGCAGAGCCCGGGCTTCCAGCGTCCGGGCCTGCTGACGCCGATCAACTGGGGCACGGGCATCCCGGCGACCGTGAACGTCGTGCTGCGACTGGAGAACGACTGCGCGATCACCGCCCCGCCGCTGGACTTCGGCAGCGCGCCGCTGGCCGGCGCGTTCGGCCCGGTCGTCCAGCAGATCTCCATCCGCTGCAGCGCCGGCGCCGCGTATTCGGTGGGGCTCGACGACGGCCAGTACTTCTCGGCGGGCTGGCGGCGCATGCGCGACGACCTGGTGCCCACGCAGTTCCTGCGCTACGAGCTCTACAAGGGCGCGGCATCGGGCGAGCGCTGGGGCAGCGTCGGTGGCGCGCGCCGGGCGAGCGCCACCGCCGAGCTCAACCCGGGCGTCCATACCGGCGCGGCGGTGCAGGGCTTCACGTACCGGGCGCTGATCGACCCGACCCAGCCGACGCCGACGCCGGGCGTCTACCGCGACACGATCCGGGTCGACGTCCGCTTCTGAGCACCGCGGACCGGCCGATTGCCCCGCCCGCCGCGGCGGGTTAGAATCCCGCGCTTGCCGTGCCCGCTCACCGGGCCCGGCACGCGACGCCGGGCGTCATCGGCGAATACACACCTGTCGCATCGACCCGTGCCGGGGTGCCTCGCAAGAGGTTCGGCCACGGAGGCGACAGGGAGGCCCAACCCCGGAATCGTGACGCGAGTCCCTTCGTCGCAGCCCGCCCATGCCTGTGCGGACTGTCCACAAAGCGGGGGTGCCGCCCGATTCCACCATCCAGAGAGTATCCAATGCCCCAGATCACCATGCGCCAGATGCTGGAAGCCGGCGTCCACTTCGGCCACCAGACGCGCTACTGGAACCCCAAGATGTCGCCGTACATCTTCGGCGCCCGCGGCAAGATCCACATCATCAACCTCGAGAAGACGGTTCCGCTGTTCAACGACGCGATGAACTTCATCTCGGGCATCGCCCAGAAGCGCGGCATGATCCTGTTCGTCGGCACCAAGCGCAGCGCGCGCGAGGCGATCAAGGAAGAGGCCGAGCGTTGCGGCATGCCGTACATGACCCAGCGCTGGCTCGGCGGCACGCTGACCAACTTCCGCACGGTCAAGCAGTCGGTGTCGCGCCTGAAGGAACTGGAGTCGGCCGAGACCGACGGCACGTTCGAGAAGCTGGTCAAGCACGAGGTGCTGGGCCTGCGCCGCGAGCGCGACAAGCTCGAGGCCTCGCTGGGCGGCATCAAGGACATGAACCGCCTGCCCGACGCGCTGTTCGTCATCGACATCGGCCACGAGAACATCGCGATCCAGGAAGCCAAGAAGCTCGGCATCCCGGTCATCGCCGTCGTCGACACCAACTACGACCCGGCCCTGGTCGACTACGCGATCCCCGGCAACGACGACGCGATCCGCGCCGTGCAGCTGTACGCCAACGCCGCCGCCGACGCGGTGCTCGAGGGCAAGGCCGCCGCACCGAGCGCGGCGACCGTGCGCGAGGAAGAGTTCGCCGAAGGCGGCGACAAGTCCGGCCGCGCCCCGCGCGGCAAGAAGACCGAGGACGCCGCGGCCGAGTAATCGCCGCGACACGCGGCTGCGCCATGCTGCGCAGCCGCACCTCCGCCGGCGCGATGCCGCCGCCCGTGCGCGGCGGCGACCGCCAACGACCGGCCGCGCCTCCGCGCGGCCGCCGAATCCACAGAACATCTGAGGTCATCCATGGAAATCACCGCATCCCTGGTCAAGGAACTGCGCGAGCGCACCGGCGCCGGCATGATGGAGTGCAAGAAGGCACTGAGCGAGACCGCCGGCGACATCGACGCCGCCGCCGAGGCCCTGCGCAAGTCGGGCCTGGCCAAGGCCGACAAGAAGGCCGACCGCGTCGCCGCCGAGGGCCGCATCGCCGCCGCGCAGAACGACACCGCCGCGGTGCTGGTCGAGGTCAATTCCGAGACCGACTTCGTCGCCAAGGATGACAACTTCCTGCGCTTCACCGACGCCGTCGCCCAGGCCGCGCTGACCTCCGGCGCCGCCGACATCGACGCGCTCAAGGCCGCGAAGATCGAAACCGGCGAGACCGTCGAGGAAGCCCGCGCCGCGGTCATCGCCAAGATCGGCGAGAACGTGCAGGTGCGCCGCATCGTGCGCGTCGAGAGCGGCAACAACCTCGCCGCCTACGTCCACGGCGGCCGCATCGGCGTGCTGGTCGAGCTGCAGGGCGGCGATGCCGACCTCGCCCGCGGCCTGGCGATGCACGTCGCGGCGATGAACCCGCCGCACAACAAGGCCGCCGACGTCCCGGCCGAGTTCATCGAGAAGGAAAAGGAGATCGAGCTGGCGAAGATGTCCGACAAGGACAAGAACAAGCCGGCCGACATCCTCGAGAAGATCATCAGCGGCAAGCTCAACAAGATCGTCAACGAGGTCACGCTCTACGGCCAGCCCTACGTGCTCGACACCGACAAGACCGTCGAGGCCACGCTCAAGGCCGCCGGCGCCGACGTCGTCGGCTTCAAGCGCCTGGCCGTCGGCGAAGGCATCGAGAAGGTCGTCGAGGACTACGCCGCCGAAGTGATGAAGCAGGCCGGCCTAGCCTGATCATCCGCTGCCGCGTCCTTCGTCGGACGCGGCAGGGCGACAGGAAAGCACGCCCCCTGCGGGCGTGCTTTTTTTTGGTTCCTGCCCGTCTCCCAGGTGCGGGGACGGGCGTTCACTTCGATGGGCAGCGGCCTGCGGCCCCCGGGCCGCTCTCCCCGCGGTCATCACGTCGCGCTCGGGATGCGCTCCCCGTCGAACCCGAGCGCGCCGGCATTGCCGAACCGCGCCACCGAAGGCGGCACGGTTCCGATTCCTCGATTCAGTCGAGGTCGCGCACGCCCAGTTCGTCGAGCGCGTCGCGCATCAACGCCGCGGCCGGCTCGCTGAGCTTTTCGTTGTCGAGCGCGTAGCGGATCGTCGCCTCGATCAGACCGATGTGGGTGCCGCAGTCGAAGCGCGTACCGCGGAAGCGGTAGGCGTGCACGGGCTTTTCGCCGAGCAGGTCGGAGATGGCGTCGGTGAGCTGGATCTCCCCGCCCGCCCCCGGCCGGGTCTGCTCGAGCAGCGGGAAGATCCGGCCATCGAGCACGTAGCGGCCGACGACCGCCAGGTTGCTCGGCGCGTCCTCGGGCTTGGGCTTCTCGACCATCGAGTGGATGCGGCCATGCCGGCCCTCGAACGCGTCGGTGGCGACGATGCCGTAGCTGGCGGTCTTCTCCGGCGGCACGTCCTGAACGGCGATCATGCTCGCGCCGGTCGCCGCGTGCGCGTCGGCCATCTGCTTGAGCGCGCCGTCGCCGTTGCGGTTCCACAGCAGGTCGTCGGGCAGCAGCACCGCGAACGGCTCGTCGCCGACCACCGCCTTGGCGCAGAGCACGGCGTCGCCCAGGCCGCGGGCCTCGGCCTGCGTGACGAAGATCGCCTGGACGCCGTCGGGCAGCGGCCGGCGCACCTTCTCCAGCAGCTCGTGCTTGCCCGACGCCTCGAGCCGGTCCTCGAGCTCGTAGGCCTTGTCGAAATAGTCGCCGATCGCGTGCTTGTAGCGATTGGTCACGAAGATCAGCGTGTCGCAGCCGGCCTCGATCGCCTCGTCGACGGCGTACTGGATCAGGGGGCGATCGACGATCGGCAGCATTTCCTTGGGCACCGTCTTGGTCGCGGGCAGGAACCGCGTTCCGAGCCCGGCAACGGGAAATACCGCCTTTCGAATCCTCTGCGTCATGGTTGTCTCGCGTGTCGTGGGGGAAATGCAACGATGGTCGCCGTCGTGGCGCGCTGCGTCGCAGGCGCGGCATCGAGCGGCTTGAACTCGGGCACCGCGTCGCGCAGCGCAGCCGACAGCAGTTCGAGGTCGTAGCGCGAGACGCCGTCGCTCAGCCGCGCCAGCGATGCGGCGAGCTTCTCGGCGTGTACCGCGCGCGCCTCGGCCTGGAGGATCTTCGGGTGGACGGTCGGGCGGTAGCGCTCGTCGGCGTGGAACAGCGTCTCGTGCAGCTTCTCGCCCGGGCGCAGCCCGGAATAGACGATGGCGACGTCGCGCCCGGGCTGCTTGCCGCCCAGGCGGATCATCTGTTCGGCCAGCAGGCGGATCGAGACCGGCTCGCCCATGTCGAGCGTGTAGACCGCCTGCGACGCGCCGATCGCCACCGACTGCATGATCAGCTGGCAGGCCTCGGGGATCGTCATGAAGTAGCGCGTGACCTCCGGATCGGTCACGGTCACCGGGCCGCCGCGCCGGATCTGCTCGCGGAACAGCGGCACCACGCTGCCGGCCGAGTCGAGCACGTTGCCGAAGCGAACGGTCACGAACCCGGTACCGCCGGTGCCGGCGAGATCCTGGCAGACCATCTCGGCCAGGCGCTTGGTCGCGCCGAGCACGTTGACCGGGTCGACCGCCTTGTCGGTGGAGATCAGCACGAACGTGCCGACGCCGTGCGCGACGGCCGCCCCGGCGACGTTGCGCGTGGCCAGTACGTTGTTGCGCACGCCCTCGCGCAGTTGCTGCTCGAGCACCGGCACCTGCTTGTAGGCCGCGGCGTGGAAGACCGCATCCGGCGACGACAGGCGCATCGCATGGTCGGTGACCGCGGGATCGCCGCAGTCGCCGAGCACCGGGGTCACCTGGATGTGCGGGAAATCGCGGCGCAGCTCGGCCTCGATCCGGGTCAGCGCGAGTTCGTCGATCTCCACCAGCGCGATCTGCGCGGCGCCGTGGCGCGCGCACTGCCGGCACAGCTCCGAGCCGATCGAGCCGCCGGCGCCGGTCACCAGCACGCTGCGGCCGCGCAGCCAGCCGCGGATGGCCTTCCAGTCGGGCAGGACCGGCTTGCGACCGAGCAGGTCCTCGATCGCGACCTCCTTCAGTTCGCCGGGCAGCGAACGCCCTTCCAGCAGGTCGTCGAGCCGCGGCACGGTGCGGAACGGCAGGGCCGTCCGCTCGCAGGCCGCGACCACGCGGCGCATCGCCGCGGCATCGGCCGACGGCATCGCGATGACCAGCAGCTTGGCGGCAGTCTCGGGCGCGATCCGTTCCACGTCCTCGACGCGCCCGAGCACCGGCACGCCCTGCAGCTGACTGCCGCGCAGCTTCGGCGCGTCGTCGAGGAAGCCGACCGGGTCGTAGGCGCCCGTCCGGCGCAGGTCGCGGACCAGCGTCTCGCCGGCCTGGCCGGCCCCGAGGATCAGCACCCGCGTGGCGGTCTGGTCCAGCCGCACGCTGCCGTGGTCCTTCCACGCGCGGTACAGCAACCGGGGCATGCCCAGCAGCGCGGCCAGCAGCAGCGGGTAGACGATCAGCACGCTGCGCGGCACGAGATCGAGCCGGTTGTAGACGAACAGCACCAGCAGGATCGCCAGCAGGCCCAGCACCGAGGCCTTCACGATGTTCAGCAGGTCGGGAATGCTGGCGAAGCGCCAGACCCCGCGATACAGGCCCACGCGCCAGAAGATCAGCCCCTGCACCGCGAGGATCAGCGCGACCTCGACCGACAGCAGCGAGAACGGTGGCGCCTGGACCATCACCGAATGGCGGAACTGGTGCAGGCCGATCCAGCACAGCCAGACCATGACCAGGTCGTGCACGACCACCGCGACGCGGGGCCCCAGGACACCGAGCCGTGTCCTCACATCATGCATCGGAATTCATCCTTGACGTCGACGCGGCCCGGCGAGCCAGCCGGGCGCGAACCGCAAACCAGACGGAGACAATGAGCAAGTACCACGCAACCAAGGCTCCGATGATAACCGGGGATCCGCGCCCGGCGAGCGATCCGCACAACGCCACAGCGACCAGCGCCGGCACCGCGTAGGCGCCGGCGACCGTCGCGTGCGCGTGTCCGGCCTGTACCGCGCGCTGGTAGACGTGCTGCACGTGCGGCGTCCACCAGCGTTCGCCGCGGAGCATGCGTGAAACGAGTGTCAACGAGGCGTCAACCAGGAACGGCGCGAGCGGGAACAGCAGCGCCCAGGCGGGCGGCGTGCCGACCTCCAGCGAGGCGAACGCGACCAGACCCGCGAGCAGGTAGCCCAGGCTGCCGCTGCCGACGTCGCCCAGGAAGATCCTCGCACGCGGACAGTTGAACGGCAGGAACCCGCCGCAGGCGGCCAGCAGCGCGATCGCGAGCGTACCCGACGCGCCCCAGGGACCGGCCACCGCAAGCACCGCGAGCGCGGCCAGCATCGCCTGGGTCGTGGCGATGCCGTCGATGCCGTCCATGAAGTTCCAGACGTTGACCAGGCCGACCGCCAGCGCGAACACCGCCGCGGCCCACCACGCCGGCTGCCCGGCGTGGATCAGCGCGGCGGCGAGCAGCGCGGCCGCCACGACGTGCACCCCCAGCCGCGACCACGGCGACAGCGGCCGGTGGTCGTCGACCCAGCCGATGCCGGCGACGAGCGCGAGTCCGGCCAGCGCCGCCAGCGCCGTCCACGGCGCCGCAGCGCGCCATGCCGTCCAGGCGAGTGCGCCCAGCATCGTCGCGACGATCGCGATGCCGCCGCCGCGCGGCGTCGGCACCGCATGGCTGCGGCGCTCGCCGGGGGCGTCGACCAGCCGGCGCGCCAGCGCGTAGCGACGCGCGAGCCAGGTACCCGCCGAGGCCGAGACGAAAGCGACGAAGGCGAGCGCGATGAGGGCCTGCGGTCCCACTCAGACCACGGCGTAGTTCAGCAGCGGCTTGATGGTGCCCCACTCCTTGCAGCTCGGGCACTGCCAGTGGTGGCTGCGTGCGCCGAACCCGCACTGCTTGCAGCGGTAGCTGGGATTGCGCACCAGCAGCTGCTCGGTGATCAGCCGCAGTTCCTGCAGCGTGCCGACATGGTCGACCCCGTCGGCCAGCGTGAGGTCGATCAGCGCCGCCTCGCCGCGGACCGAAGGGCGGTCCTTGAGCTGCCGCGCAAGATAGGTCCGCGCCGCGTGCACGCCCTCCTCCTGCTCGACCAGCCGGGTGAGCGCCAGCACCGGCGCCACGCCACGGTAGTGCTCGGTCATCTGCGACAGGAAGTTGCGGGCGCCGGGCGTGTCGCCGACGCGCTCGTAGGCGGCGAGCAGCGGCCCGAGGACTTCGGGCAGAAAGTCGGGATCGTGGCGCGCGGCGCGTTCGAACGCACGGATCGCCGCCGCGTCGTTGCCGGCGTCGATCTCGATCCGGCCCTCGAGGATGCCGGCGCGCACCGACCCCGAGTCGGCGGCGTACGCGCGCGCGACCGCGGCGCGCGCCTCGTCGGGATTGCCCGCCGAGCGATGGCGGTCGGCGAGCTCGCATTCGAACTGCGCGATCAGCTTGCCCATCGGCTCGCCGGTCGCCGCCTCGTAGCGGGTCGCGTTCTCGATCGCCTTGGCCCAGTCGCGCTCGGCCTGGTAGATGCCGATCAGGTGCCGCAGCGCGTGCGGGGCCCGCTGGTCGATGCGCGCCAGGTCGGTGAACACCGTCTCGGCGCGGTCGAGCAGGCCCGACTTCATGTAGTCCTCGCCCAGCGCCAGCAGCGCCTGCACCTTCTGCTGGTCGTTGAGGTCGGGACGCTGCACCAGGCCCTGGTGCAGCCGGATCGCGCGGTCGACCTCCCCGCGCCGGCGGAACAGGTGGCCGAGCGCGACCTGCGTCTCGAAGGTGTCCTTGTCGAGCTCGGCGATGTGCAGGAACAGCTCGATCGCCTTGTCGGGCTGTTCGTTGAGCAGGTAGTTGAGGCCGCGGAAATAGGTCGTCGACAGCCGGCTGACCTGGGTGTCGCTGTGCCGCTCGCCGCCGCGTCGCCCGATCACCCAGCCGCTGAGCGCCGCGATCGGCAGCAGGAGGAAGAACCAGAACCACTCGGTGACAAACGCCATGGATCACGCTCCATCAGGAAGGTCGCCGCATCCGCGCGACGGCGGGCGCGACCGGACACGCGGCCACGGCATCGCGCGACGGCCGGCAGCCGTCGTCGATCCTAACCGCTCGGGGATCGGCGGCGCCAACCACGCACGGCGGCGCCACGGGAACAGGAAACGGCGCGCGTTGGCGCGCTCACTCGTCCGCAGGCAGCGGCTGCACGTCGCTGACGCGGTCGCGCAGCTCCTTGCCGGGCTTGAAGTGCGGGACGTGCTTGCCCGGCAGCGCGACGGCGTCGCCGGTCTTGGGATTGCGGCCGGTACGCGGCGGGCGGAAATGCAGCGAGAAGCTGCCGAAGCCGCGGACCTCGATGCGGTCGCCGGCCGCCAGCGCGCCGCCCATCATCTCGAGCATGGCCTTGACCGCCAGGTCGACGTCCTCGCCCTTGAGATGGGCCTGCCGCTGGGTCAGCAGCTCGATGAGTTCCGACTTCGTCATGTCTCGTTCTTGCAGATGCGCGAACGCCGGCCCGGGACGGAGCCCGGACCGGCGTCGAACGCATTACTCCGACTTGTTGCCCAGCTGCTCGCGCAGCAGCGCGCCCAGCTTGGTGGTGCCGCTCGAGGCGTCCGAGGCCTGCTTGTTGTACTCGGCCAGGGTCTCGGCGGTCTCCGCCTCGTCCTTGGCGCGGATCGACAGCTGCAGCGAACGGGTCTTGCGGTCCATGCCGAAGTACTTGGCCTCGATCTCCTGGCCGACCTTCAGGTGCTGGCTGGCGTCGTCGATGCGCTGGTCGCTGATGTCGCGCGCCGACACGTAGCCTTCCACGCCCTCGCCCAGGTCGATGACCGCACCCTTGGCGTCGACTTCCTTCACGGTGCCCGAGACCTTCGAGCCGCGCGGGTTGTTGGCCATGAACTGGCCCAGCGGATCCTGCTCGAGCTGCTTGACGCCCAGCGAGATGCGCTCGCGCTCCGGATCGACCGCCAGCACGACGGCCTCGAGGGTGTCGCCCTTCTTGAAGTTGCGGGCCACGTCCTCGCCGGTGGAGTTCCAGGCGATGTCCGACAGGTGGATCAGGCCGTCGATGCCGCCGTCCAGGCCGATGAAGATGCCGAAGTCGGTGATCGACTTGATCTGGCCGTCGACCTTGTCGCCCTTCTTGTGGATCGCGGCGAAGGTCTCCCACGGGTTGCTGGTGACCTGCTTGATGCCCAGCGAGATGCGGCGACGCTCCTCGTCGACGTCGAGCACCATGACCTCGACCTCGTCGCCGACCTGCACGACCTTCGACGGGTTGACGTTCTTGTTGGTCCAGTCCATCTCCGACACGTGCACCAGGCCCTCGACGCCCGGCTCGATCTCGACGAACGCGCCGTAATCGGTGACGTTGGAGACCTTGCCGAACACGCGGGTGTTGGACGGGTAGCGGCGCGAGATGTTGTCCCACGGATCCTCGCCCAGCTGCTTGAGGCCGAGGCTGACGCGGTTGCGCTCGCGGTCGTACTTGAGCACGCGCACTTCCAGCTCCTGGCCCACTTCCACGACCTCGGACGGGTGGCGCACGCGCTTCCAGGCCATGTCGGTGATGTGCAGCAGGCCGTCGATGCCGCCCAGGTCGACGAACGCGCCGTAGTCGGTGAGGTTCTTGACCACGCCCTTGAGCACGGCACCCTCGACGAGCTTCTCCATCAGCGCCTCGCGCTCCTCGGAGTGCTCGCTCTCGACGACCGCGCGGCGCGAGACGACGACGTTGTTGCGCTTGCGGTCGAGCTTGATCAGCTTGAACTCGAGTTCCTTGCCCTCGAGGTAGACCGGGTCGCGGACCGGGCGCACGTCGACCAGCGAGCCGGGCAGGAACGCGCGGACGTCCTTGATGTCGACGGTGAAGCCGCCCTTGACCTTGCCGCTGATGCGGCCGGTGATGGTCTCGTTCTTCTCGAGCGCTTCCTCGAGCTCGTCCCACACCATCGCGCGCTTGGCCTTCTCGCGCGACAGCACGGTCTCGCCGAAGCCGTTCTCGAGCGAGTCCAGCGCCACCTTGACGGTGTCGCCCTCGGCCACGTCGATCTCGCCGGCCTCGTTACGGAACTGCTCGATCGGCACGATGCCTTCGGACTTCAGGCCGGCGTTGATCACGACGACGTCGGTGCGGACCTGCACCACGACGCCCGAGACGATGGCGCCCGGCTTGAGCTTGGCCAGGTTGGTCTGGCTCTGTTCGAACAGTTCTGCGAATGATTCGGTCATTTGGTGAATACCTGGTTGATGTCGGACCGGGCCGGCCGGCGACGGAGCGCGCGGTGCCGGTGGTCCACCCGTTGATCGGCCGTCGCGGGATTGCAGGGCCGTGAGTGTTGGCGTGGATGACACCCGGCGCCGCGCCTGCGCGCGGTGCCGGAACCGTTGGAGCGATGACGCGGTGTTGCGGGAGCGGCGCGCCGGGCCGGACGCTCCGTTCGGGGACACGCGACTGCCGGTTCGGGCCGACGCCGGACGGCGCGCGAGGGACGGGATGTCAGCCCATGCGCGCCGGCAACAGCGCCAGCACCTGCCCCACGACGGCCTCGATGCCCAGGCCGGTGGTGTCGATGCGGACGGCATCCTCGGCCGGCCGCAAGGGCGCCACCGCGCGGCTGGCGTCGCGGGCGTCACGCGCGAGGATCTCGCGCAGCAGACCGTCCATTGTCACCGAAACCCCCTTGCCCTTCAACTGTTTATAGCGCCGATCGGCGCGCTCCTCGGCGCTCGCGGTCAGGAACACCTTCCAGCGGGCGTCGGGAAAGATCACCGTGCCCATGTCGCGCCCGTCGGCCACCAGGCCCGGCGGCTGCCTGAATACGCGCTGCCGGTCCTTGAGCGCGGCCCGCACCTCGGGGATCGCGGCGATCGCGGACGCCGCGGCGCCCGCGGTCTCGGTCCGCAGTTCGTCGGTCGCGTCGTGGCCGTTGACGATCACGCGCGGCTCGCCGCCGGCGTCGTCGCGGAACGTGATCGTGGTGTCGAACGCGCAGCGCACCAGCGCGCCGGCATCGCCCAGGTCCAGGTCGGCCCAGCCGGCCGACACGCCGACCGCCCGGTACAGGGCGCCCGAATCGAGATAATGCCAGCCCAGCCGCTGCGCCACCGCGCGGCTGATCGTGCCCTTGCCGGAGCCCGAAGGCCCGTCGATCGTCAACACCGGCACCTCGGCCGTCATTCGCATCTCCCGGCGCTGCGGCCCCGGAGGACCCAAGCGCTTGAATCGTGTGGAAATCAACCGCTAGAATAGCCGGCTTGCCGTCCGTATCCCATCCCAGAGGTTTGTCATGAAGGTCCTGTCGTCCCTGAAGTCGGCGAAGACCCGCCACCGCGATTGCAAGGTTGTGCGTCGCCGCGGCAAGGTCTTCGTGATCTGCAAGTCCAATCCCCGCTTCAAGGCGCGCCAGCGCTGAGAGCGAGGCGGGAGCACGCGCGCCCGGCGCCCGTGCATCCCGAATCCTGCGCCTGCCCTCCCAGGGACGGCGCGGTACGCGAGGGCCGCAGCGATGCGGCCCTTCGTCGTATCGGCGCCGTGCGCATGCAGTGCCGTCGCAGCTATTCTGCTACATAGCCGCGACGCCGCCGACACGCATCGGCCGCTCGCCCCGTCCGCAGACCAGGAGCTACGTCATGTCGCGATCCCCCGTCACGGTCCTCGTCGGCGCCGCCCTCGGCGCGGCGCTGCTGCTCGGCGCGCCCAGCGCGTCCGCCGACACCCTGCTGGTCGATCGCACCCGGCAGCCGGCCGGGCTGTCGGTACCCGCGCGCGGCATGACCATGGCCCAGGTCGAGGCCGGCTTCGGCGTGCCGTCCGAGCGGCTCGAGCCGCGCGGCGGCCAGAAGCGGCAATGGCCGACGATCCATCGCTGGGTCTATCCCGCCTTCACCGTCTATTTCGAGCGCAACCGGGTCGTGGACACGGTCGCCAACCGCGCGACCGCGTCCGAGATCGGCCCCTAGCCCGCCATCCGTTGAATCCATGACGACAACCGCATTGCGCTTCCCCGCGGAGTGGGAACCCCAGTCCGCGATCCTGATCGCCTGGCCCACCGAGGACACCGACTGGGCCGACCGCCTGGGCGAGGTCGAGGACACCTACATCGCTTTGGTCGCGGCGATCACCCGGTTCCAGCCGGTGGTGGTCTGCGTGCCGGACGAGGACGTGCAGAGCTACGCCTACGTGCGCCTGGCCTCCAACCGCGTCGACATGGACCGGGTGCGCTTCGTCGAGGCCGCCTACGACGACACCTGGCTGCGCGACTCGGGCCCGATCACGCTGGTATCGCGCGACGCCGCCGGCACGGCGACGGCCGAGGGCGCGTTCCGCCTCAACGATTTCCGCTTCACCGGCTGGGGCGGCAAGTTCGACGCCAGCCGCGACGACCGGCTGGTCGGGCACCTGCATGAGGCCGGCGTGTTCGCCGGCGGCGCGCAGCGCCGGCAGCTCGACTTCGCGCTCGAAGGCGGCGCGATCGAGACCGACGGTGCCGGCACGCTGCTCACGACCTGGCGCTGCCTGCACGAGCGCCACCCCGACGCGACGCGCGAATCGCTGACGGCGCGGCTGTCGGACTGGCTGGTGCAGGACCGCGTGCTGTGGCTCGACCACGGCTACCTCGAGGGCGACGACACCGACGCGCACATCGACACCCTCGCGCGCTTCGCGCCGGGCGATGCGATCGTCTACCAGGCGTGCGACGACGTCGACGATCCGCACCATGCCGAACTGCAGGCGATGGCCGACGAGATCGCCGCGCTGCGCACGCCCGGCGGCGCGTCGTACCGGCTGTTCCCGCTGCCGTGGCCGCAGCCGATCCTCGACGACGGCCGCCGGCTCGCCGCGAGCTACGCCAACTACCTGGTCCTCAACGGCGCGGTGCTGATGCCCGCGTACGGCGACCCCGCCGACGACGCGGCCGCCGCGGTGCTGGCGCAGGCGCATCCCGGGCGCGAGATCGTGCAGGTCCCGTGCCGGCCGCTGATCTGGCAGAACGGCAGCCTGCACTGCATCACGATGCAACTGCCGGCCGGTCTGCTGGCCTGACGGCGGGCGCCCCGCCCGTCCGGCGCGCGCCGCGGGCGCAACCTGTACGCACGCCACGCGTGCGGCGCGTGGCGCTTGTCCGGGGCGCCGGCGCCACCATGTCGTCGCGTTAGCATGTCGTCTTCCCTCTGAGGGCCCGAATCCATGTCCCGCAAGACCACGCTGCCCGTCGCGCTGATCCAGGAGCGCGCCATCATCGACCGCGGCGCCGACAACGCCGATGCGAACCTCGCGATCATCGAGTCGCGCGTGGCCGAGGCGGCGCGCCAGGGCGCGCGGCTGGTGCTGCTGCAGGAACTGCACAACGGCGCGTACTTCTGCCAGGAGGAGAACGTCGACGCGTTCGATCTCGCCGAGCCGATCCCCGGTCCGAGCACCGAGCGCCTGGCCGCGCTGGCGAAGCAGCACGGGGTGGTCGTGGTCAGCTCGCTGTTCGAGCGCCGCGCCGCGGGCCTGTACCACAACACCGGCGTGGTCTTCGATGCCGACGGCAGCCTCGCGGGCAAGTACCGCAAGATGCACATCCCCGACGATCCGGGCTTCTACGAGAAGTTCTACTTCACGCCCGGCGACATCGGCTTCAAGCCGATCGACACCTCGGTCGGCCGGCTCGGCCTGCTCGTGTGCTGGGACCAGTGGTACCCGGAGGCCGCGCGCCTGATGGCGCTGGCCGGCGCGGACCTGCTGCTGTACCCGACCGCGATCGGCTGGGACCCGACCGACGACGACGCCGAGAAGACCCGCCAGCGCGACGCCTGGATCCTCAGCCACCGGGGCCACGCGGTCGCCAACGGGCTGCCGGTGCTCTCGTGCAACCGGGTCGGGCACGAGCCCTCGCCGCTGGGCGCGGCCGGCATCGACTTCTGGGGCAACAGCCACGTGCTCGGGCCGCAGGGCGAGTTCCTCGCGCAGGCGGGCGGCGACCCGACGCTGCTGACCTGCGAGGTCGACCTGGACCGCAGCGAGCACGTGCGCCGGATCTGGCCTTTCCTGCGCGACCGCAGGATCGACGCCTACGGCGATCTGCTCAAGCGCTACATCGACTGACCGCCGGTGGCCGCCCCTGCCCCCGGCGTCCTGGCCCGCGACGCGCACGACGGCGACCTGGACGCGATCGCCGCGCTGTACGCGCGCGAGGTCCGCGACGGCGTCGCCACCTACGAGTACGACGCGCCCGACACCGACGAGATGCGCCGGCGCTGGTCGGCGCTGCGCACGGCCGGCTACCCGTACCTGGTCGCCGAGCTCGACGGCCGCTTCGCCGGCTACGCCTACGCCGGCAGCTTCCGCTCGCGCATCGGCTACCGCTTCACCGTCGAAAGCTCGGTGTACGTCGCCCATGCGCTGCACGGCCACGGCGTCGGCCGCGTGCTGATGGAGGCGCTGATCGCCGCCTGCGCGCAGCGTGGCTTCCGCCAGATGATGGCGGTGATCGGCCCGCCGCAGGGCGGCCCGTCCGTGCGCTTCCACGAGCGCCTCGGCTTCCAGACCGTCGGCGTGCTGCCCGGTTCGGGCCGCAAGCACGGCCGCTGGCTCGACACCATCCTGATGCAGCGCGCGCTCGGCGACGGCGCGACCACTCCTCCCGAAGACGAATGACCCGATGACCGATTCCGCCTCCACGTCCTGGCAGACGCAGCCGCACGCGATCGTCGAGCGCGACGGCGTGCGCTACACGCTGCTGGGCACTGCCCACGTCTCGAAGGTCAGCGTGGAGGCGGTCGAGGACGCGATCGGCAGCGGCGCGTTCGACGCGGTCGCGGTCGAGCTCGATCCGCAGCGTCTGCAGGCGATCACCGACCCCGACGCGCTGGGCAAGCCCAACCTCGTCGACGTGATCCGCAAGGGTCGCGTCGCGCTGTTCGCGGCCAACCTCGCGCTGTCGGCCTACCAGCGCCGGCTCGCCGAGCAGCTCGGCATCGAACCGGGCGCCGAGCTCAAGCGCGCGGTCGCGCTCGCCGACGCGCACGGGCTGCCGGTCGCGCTGATCGACCGCGACGTCGGCCTGACGTTCCGCCGCACCTCCGCCCGGCTCGGACTGATGGGCAAGCTCCGGCTCGGCGGCAGCCTGATGTCGGGCCTGCTGACCAGCGAGGAGATGGGCGAGGACGAGATCGAGAAGCTCAAGCAGGGCGACATGCTCGAATCGAGCTTCGGCGATTTCGCCCGCAGCGATCCGAAGCTCTACGAGACGATCATCGCCGAGCGCGACCGCTACATGGCCGCGCGCCTGCGCGGCGACGTCGGCGATGCGCGCGAGGTACTGGCGATCGTCGGCGCCGGGCATCTGGCGGGCATCGCGCGCCACCTGGGCGAGGACACCCAGGCGCCGGCGGCGATCCGCGCCGAACTCGAGCAGGCGCCCGGCAAGCGTCGCTTCCCGTGGTTCACCACGCTGCTGATGGCGCTGATCCTGGCGATGATCGGCTGGGGCTACTGGCACGGCGGCGTCGACGTCGGTCGCCAGCTGCTCCAGGAATGGGTGCTGATCACCGCCGCGTTCGCCGCGCTCGGCGCGCTCGCCGCCGCCGCGCACCCGCTGGGAATCCTGGCCGCGGCGATCGCCGCCCCGCTCAAGCCGTTCCGCCCGCCCGGCGTTTCGCCCGGCCTGTTCAGTGCGCTGATCGAAGCGCACATGCGCAAGCCGGCCTACGGCGACTTCCTCGCGCTGCGCGACGACGCGGGCACGTTCCGCGGGTGGTACCGCAACCGAGTCTCGCGGACGATCCTCAATTTCATGCTGACCAATGTCGGCTCGAGCATCGGGGTGTGGGTCGCCGGGCTGCGGATCGCGCGGACGTTGTTCGCCTGACCGGGCGACAGCCCTCGGAACCTACGTGCCGGAACCGCGGATGCAGCGCCCTGTAGGAGCGCGCTTGCGCGCGATGGGCATTGCCGCGCCGGCCCCATCGCGCGCAAGCGCGCTCCTACGGGCTCCGCCCCATGAGGATGGTCGACGTCGTCTTCAGCCGGCCGTCGCGGCCTCCGGTGCCGGCACGCCCTGCGCGCGCCGGAGCATGCGCGCCGAGCCGTGGCGCAGGTCGTCGAGGATCGCGTAGATCGTCGGCAGGAACAGGAGGCTGACCACCGTCGAGAACGCCAGACCGCCGGCGACCGCGCGCGCCATCGGCGAATAGGCCAGGCCACCGAGCACGACGGTGTCGCTGAGCGAGATCGGGATCATCGCCAGGATCGCCGTGCCCATCGTCATCATGATCGGGCGCAGCCGTTCGCGGCTGCCCTCCACCAGCGCCTCCAGGCGCGGCATGCCCCGGCGGCGCAGGTTGTTGATGTGCTCGACCATGATGATGCCGTTGTTCACCACCACGCCCATCAGCACCAGGATGCCGATGAAGGCCATCACCGTGAACACCGTACCGGTGAGCCAGAACAGCCAGAACACGCCGAACACCGAGAACAGCACACAGCTCATGATCGCCGCCGGGAACAGCAGCGACTCGAACACCGCGGCCATCACCACGTAGATCATGATCACCGCGATCAGCAGGTTGAACAGCATCTGCCGGCTCGCCTCGGCGTCGTCCTCGAAACCGCTGCCGGAGAACGTGTAGCCGTAGCCGGGCGGGAACGCGACGGTGTCGAGCGTGCGCTCGAGCGCCTTGCGCGCGTCGGGCATCGTGGTGTCGCCCGCGAGGTTGGCCTGCAGCGTCAGCGACGTCTGCCGGTTGGCGCGGGCGATGCGGCTCGCGGCCGGTTCCACGCGCATGTCGACCAGGCTGGTCAGCGGCACGCTGCGGCCGTCGGGCGCGCGCACCATGAAGCTCGCGATGTCGGCCTGGCTGTACTGCTCGGCGCCGGCGAAGCGCACCCAGACCGGCACCTCGTCCTCGCCGCGCCGGAACTCGCGCAGCTGGCTGCCGCGCAGCGCCAGGCCGACGAAGCTCGACACCTGCTCGGCGGAAAAGCCGAACGCCGCCGCGCGGTCGCGGTCGACGCGGATGGCGAGCTCATGGTTGAGGTCGCCGGCCTCCACGCGCACGTCGCGCAGCGCCGGATTGGCGGCGAGCATCGGGATCACGCCGTCGGCGAGTTCGCGCAGCACCTGGGTCGAGTCGCCGACCAGCTGGACCTGCACGCCCTGCCCCGTCCCGCCCCCACCGCCGCCGCCCGGTCCGCCACCGCCGCCCACCCCGACGTCGGCGCGCGCGGACTTGGGCAGTGCCTGGCTGATCGCCTCGGTCAGCGCCTTGGTGTCGCCGACCGAGTCTTCGAAGGTGATCATCGTCCCCGAGTCGCCGCCCTCGCCGAACCACGAATAGATCTGGCGGATGCGGTACTGCTCGCGGCGTTCGTCGAGGAACGTCTCGTACCGGCGCACCTCGTCGGAGCGCTGCTGCAGGTTGTAGCTGCCCTTCCACTGGTAGTAGAGCTGGATCTCCTTGCCGCCGCTGCCGTCGCCGAACATGTCGAACCTGGTCTGCGTCATCGGCACAAGACTGACCGCGATCACCAGCACGATGCCGGCTACGCTCCAGCCGCGATGCTCGAGCGACCAGCGCAGCAGCCGCGCATAGCCGCGCTGCAGGCGCGGGATCAGGCCATCGGGACGGGCGACGGCCGGCGGCGTCTTCATCCGCGCCGACATCATCGGGATCAGGCTCACCGCGACCAGCCACGAGGCCAGCAGCGACACCGAGATGGTGACCGCCAGCTGGGTCATGAAGATGCTGATGTTGTTGGTCTCGCCCAGCAGGTTGGGCACGAACACGATGCAGTGGCACAGCGTGCCGGCCGACAGCGCGATCGCGACGTGGCGCGTGCCCAGCACCGAGGCCAACCACGGCTGGTCGGGCATGCGCTCGCGTTCCTGGTAGATGCTCTCGACCACGACCACCGCGTTGTCGACCAGCATGCCGACCGCCAGCAGCAGGCCCATCAGCGACAGCACGTTGAGCGTGACGTCGAAGAAGTGCATGAAGCCCAGCGTGATGACGAAGCAGATCGGAATCGCCAGCGTCACCATCAGCGTCGAGGGCCAGTGGCGCAGGAAGAAGTACAGCACGACGATCGACAGCACCAGGCCGATCGCGCCGGCCTCGACCAGCTCCAGCAGCGAGGAGGTGACCTCCTCGCCCATGTTCTGGGTGATCTTGACGTCGATGCCTTCCAGCCCCGGCTCGCTGCGCGCCGCCTCGACCTCGGCCAGCACGGTGCGCGAGACGTCGACGAGATTGGCGTCGCGCTCCTTGTAGATCTCCAGGCCCACCGCCGCGCGCCCGTCCAGGCGGCGGCCGTAGTCCATGCGCTGCGCCCTGAAGCGCACGTCGGCGATGTCCGACAGGCGCAGGCCCTTCTGGTCGATCACCAGGTCGCGCAGCTGCTGCAGGTCGTCGATCTCGCCGACCGGCTGCACCCGCAGCCGCTGGCCGGCTTCGAGGATCTGCCCGGCCGAGACCGAGAAGTTCATCGCGCGCAGGCGGGTCGCCAGCGCGTTGAGCTCAATACCGTGCGCGGTCAGCCGGTCGGGATCGACCGCGATCTCGACCTCGTTCGGCGGCGCGCCGCTGATCTCCACGCGCGCGACCCCGGGCACGCGCTCGAGCCGGCGCTTGAGCTGGCGGTCGATCAGCTCGTAGCTGCCCGACAGGTCGACGTTCGCCGCCAGGCGCATCCGCAGCACCGGTTCGTCGCTGCTCGACCACTTGTGCACGAAATAGCGGCGGAAGTCGTCGGGCAGGTCGCCGCGGATCGCGTCGATACGTTCGCGGGCATCCGAGGCGCTGATCGCGATGTCGCGGTCCCAGTCGTTGAACTCCAGGAACACGAACGCGCCATCGGCGTTCGCCTGCCCGCGCATGCGCTTGATGCCGCTCATCGTCGCCAGCGTCTCCTCGGCAGGCCGCAGCAGGTTCTGCTCGGCCTCGGCCGGCGTGGAGCCGGCATAGGGCAGCTCCACGAACAGGAACGGCGCGGAGATGTCCGGCAAGGCCTCCAGCGGCAGCCGCACCGCGGCGATCAGGCCGATCACGACCATCGACACGAAGCACATGATGGTCGTGACCGGGCGGCGCAGGCTCAGCTCGGCGATGCTCATGACGCGCTGGCCTCCGCGTCCGGACGATCCGCCGCCGCGCCCAGCCGCGCACGCCTGCCGCGCTCGGCGTAGTGGGCATCGGACTTGCGGTCGAGCAGGTCGTAGACGACCGGGATCACCAGCAGCGTGAGCACCGTCGACACCGCCAGGCCGCCCATGACCGTGATCGCCATCGGCGAACGCACTTCCGCACCGTCGCCGAAGGCCAGCGCGAGCGGCAGGAAGCCGAACAGCGTCGACAGCGTCGTCATGACGATCGGGCGCAGGCGCGAGCGCGCACCCTCGACCAGCGCCTCGCGCTTGGCCACGCCGGCCTCGCGCAGCTGGTTGACCTTGTCGATGAGGATGATCGCGTTCTTGACCACCAGGCCGACCATCAGGATCAGGCCGATGAAGGCCACGACCGAGATCGTGTTGCCGGTCAGCAGCAGCGCGCCGATCGCACCGACCATCGCCAGCGGGATCGTGAACAGGATCACGAACGGATGCAGCAGCGATTCGAACTGCGAGGCCATCACCAGGTAGACCAGGAAGATCGCCAGCGCGAACGCCATCAGCAGCGAGCGCATCGACTCGGCGAGTTCCTCGCCCTGGCCGCCGATGTGCAGGCCGACCTCGGGTCCGAGCGGGTTCTGGGCGACCATCTGCCGCACCTCGGCCATCGCCGCGCCCAGGTCGATGCTGCGCAGGTTGGCCGACACGACAGCGACGCGCACCTGGTCGGCGCGGTGGATCTCGCTCGGGCCGATCGTCGCGACGACGTCGGCGACCGAATCCAGCCGCACCGCCGCGCCGCTGCCGGGATTGACGATCAGGTTGCGGATGCGGTCCACCGAATCGCGCTCGCGTTCCTGGGCGCGCACCAGCACGTCGATCTTGCGGTCGCGGAAGTTGTAGCGCGTGGCCACCTCGCCGCGGACCGCGCGCACGACCGCGTCGGCGATCTGCCGCGTGGTCAGGCCGAACGCACCGGCGCGTTCCTGGTCGAACACGATCTGGATCTCGGGAAAGCCCTGCTCCACCGTGCTCTTGACGTCGGCGTAGTGCGGGTTGGCGCGCAGCAGTTCCGCCATCCGCTGGCCGGCCTTCGCCAGCCCGTCGAGGTCCTGCCCGCGCAGTTCGATCTCCAGCGGCGTGGAGAAGCTGAAGATCTGCGGACGGGCGAAATCGACGGCGACGCCGGGATGGTGGCGCATCGTCTCGCGCAGGCGCTCGGTCTGCAGCGCCTCGAACTCGCGGCTGCCGCCGCCACTCATGACGATGCTCAGCCGGCCGATGTTCTCGCCACTCTCGGTCGGGTTCGCGTCCAGGCGCGTACCGCTGCCGCTCACGCCGAACAGCAGTTCGACGCCGTCGTCGCCGGCATGGGCCTGCTGCACCTCGCGCATGATGCGGTCGGTCTCGCGCAGCGGTGTGCCCGGCGGCAGCTTGGCGGTCATCTCGAAGCGGTCCTGCGCCAGCTGCGGAATCAGGTCGGTGCCCAGCAACGGCACGGCGAGCATGCTGACCGCGAACACCGCCATCGCGGCGCCGAGCACCAGCCACGGCCGCGCCAGCGCGGCGGGCAGCGCGCGCAGGTAGCCGCGTTCGGCGCGTGCGTAGGGCGCCATCGCCAGGTCGCTGGCCCGGCCCATGACGCCGCCGACGACACGCGACACGCCGCGCCAGGCCCGCACGACCACCCAGACGATGCCGAACAGCGCACCGCGGATGCCCGCGCCCACGCCGCGCCCGGCCGCCGCGAACGGCTTCTGCCAGCGGCGCTCCGGGCGCCACTGCGGGTGCGGGGCTTCTTCCGGGAACGCCAGCGGCGGACGGCCCTTGAGCGACGCCAGCATCGGGATCAGCGTCACGGCGACGAGCAGCGAGACGCCCACCGCGATCGCGATCGTCAGCGCCTGGTCGCGGAACAGCTGCCCGGCGATGCCCTCGACGAACACCAGCGGCAGGAACACCGCGATGATCGTCAGCGTCGAGGCGACCACCGCCATGCCGACCTCGCGCGTGCCGCTGATCGCCGCCTCGAGCACCCCCAGCCCGCGCTCGCGCGCCTTGGCGATGCTCTCGAGCACGACGATCGAGTCGTCGATCACCAGCCCGGTCGCCAGCGCCAGGCCGCCGAGCGACATGACGTTGAGGCTCAGCCCCAGCTGGTCCATGAAGAAGAACGTGGTGATGATCGACACCGGCAGCGACAGGCTCACGACCAGCGTGCTCCAGCCGTTGCGCAGGAACAGGAAGATGATCAGCACCGCCAGCGTGCCGCCGATCAGCGCATCGGTGCGCACGTCGTGGATCGCCGCGCGCACGAACTTCGACTGGTCGTCGACGACGGTCAGCGTCATGTCCGGCGGCAGCTCCTCGCGGATGACCGCCAGCCGCGCCTGGATCGCGTCGGCGGTCGCCACCGTATTGGCGTCGCCTTCCTTGTAGATCGCCAGTTCCACCGCCTCGTCGCCGCCGAGCCGGATGATGCTCTCGCGCTCCTTGAAGCCCTGGCGAACGGTGGCGATGTCGCGCAGCCGGATCGCGCGCCCGCCGGCGATCGTCGTGCCGTCGCCGCCCGAGGCGCTCTGCACCGACGCAGCCGCGGCCAGCACCGCCTGCGAACCGCTGGCCGCGGCGATCGCGGCCATCTGCTGCGCTGCGCTCGCGGCCGCGTCGTCGCCGCCCGTCTGGGTGGCGACCAGCATCTCGCCGATCTGCTCGACCGTCGCGAACTGGTTGACCGTGCGCACCAGATACCGCTGCGTGCCCTGGTCGAGCCGGCCGCCCGACAGGTTGATGTTCTCCTGTTGCAGCCGCTGGATCACGTTCTCGATCGGCAGGCCGATGCGCGCCATCTGCTGCAGGTCGAGATCGACCTGCACCTCGTCCTCGAAGCCGCCGCCGACCTTGACCGCGGCCACGCCGACGACCGGCTCGAGCTTCTTCTTCAGGTCGTCGTCGGCGTAGCGGCGCATGCGCGTGAGCTCGTCGACAGCGTCGCCCTTGTCGCCCGCCGTCAATGCCAGGCGCAGGATCGGCTCGGTCGAGGGATTGAAGCGCAGCAGCACCGGCGGCGTGACCTCCAGCGGCAGCGACAGCGTCTCGAGCTTGTCGCGCACCTCCAGGCTCGCCTGGTCCATGTCGGTGCCCCAGGCGAACTCCAGTACCACGTCGCTCTGGCCGGTGCGCGAGATCGAGCGCAGCTTGCGCACGCCCTTGACCACGCCCACGGCCTCCTCGACCGGTTCGCTGACCAGCGTCTCGATCTCCGCCGGCGCCGCCCCGGTGTACTCGGTGCGCACGGTCAGCGTGGGATAGCTCAGATCGGGCAGCAGGTTGACCTTGAGGTTGGTCAGTGCGATCAGGCCGAACAGCATCAGGCTGATCGCGACCATCCACACGGTGACGCGGCGGCGCGTGGAGAACTCGACCAGGTCGAAGCGTCCTGGCGGCGCGGCGTGCGGATCCACGGCCGGGCCGTCGCCGGCGGGGCCGTGCTGCGGGTCGCCGGCCATTACTGCGCGTCGCCCTTGGCGTCGCCGGCGGGCCCGGCGGCCGCGACGGGCGCCTCGCCGATCACCTGCACCGGACTGCCCTCGCGCAGCGCGACCTTGCCTGCCGTCACCACCGGCGCGCCGTCGTCGAGCCCGCTGCGGATCTCGATCAGGTTGCCGTCGACGTAGCCCAGCTCGACCGGCACGCGCACCGCCTTGCCGTCGCGGACCGTGAACACCGCCGCCTCGTCGCCGTCGTCGAGCAGCGCGGTGCGCGGGATCACCAGCGCGTCGGCGCGCTGGTCGTAGTCGATGCGGATGCGGCCGAACATGCCGGCGCGCAGCGTGCCGTCCCCGGCGAACGCGCACACCACGCGGAACGTGCCGCTGCGCGACTCGACGACCGGCGCCACGCGCTCGACCACACCCTCGAAGGTCTCGCCCGGCAGTGCATCGACCTGCAGCCGCACCGGCTGGCCGCGCTGGAGCACGCGCAGTTCGCGCTCGGGCACGTTGAGCGTGGCCTCGATCCGCGCGTTGTCGACGATGCTGAAGATCGGCGTGTTGATCTGCACGAAGTTGCCGGTGCGAATCATGCGCTGCGAGATCACGCCGGCGATCGGCGCGGTCACCGTGGTGTAGGACAGCTCGAGCTGGGCCATTTCGTACTGCGCGCGCGCGGTGTCGAGGTCGAACTTGATCTGGTCCAGGTCGTTGGCGCTGATCATCTGCTGGCCGACCAGCTGCTGCGCGCGGCGATGGCTGTTCTCCAGCTTGCCCATCGTCGCCCGGCTCTGCTGCACGGCCAGGCGCGCGCGATCGGGGTCGAGCCGCACCAGCGGCTGGCCGGCGCGGACCGTGTCGCCCTCCTCGACCAGCACCTCCAGCGCGATGCCCGAGGTCTTGGCGACCACGTCGGCCCCGCGCGGCACGTCCAGCGAGGCCGTGCCGACGTAGCTCGCCGCCACGCTGCGCCGCGTCACCGCCTCGGTCTCCACCGGGACCGGCGCCTGCGCCGCGTCGCCGGGCTTGGCCTGGGCATCGCCCCCGCCCCCCTTGCATGCGCCCAGCCCCACGACGGCGGCCAGCAGGACGGTGCTGGCGAGGATGCGCCCGGAGGACGCGCGAACATGCAGTGTCGACATTGGAATGAAGGAGCCCCTACGGTGTGGTAGCAATGTAGTTCACCCGAACATGTGGCTTCATCCGCCATTGGTCATGGTGACCTCCCGCGTCGCGGCAGTCTCCACGGGCCGTTGGGCTTGCGGAAACGCCGTGGCTATACTGGACCGGTTGCCCGCGGTTCAGCGACCGCCCGCAGGCCACGTCCGACGCTTCCCCGACAGCCGTTCCAGCCACTCAGGATTGCGGATTACCAAGATGACGCGACCGCTGCTGCTCGCCACCTGCCTCGCCCTCGCCGCGACGGCCTCTCTCCCGGTCCTGGCGCAGACCGCCGCCCCGCCGGCCGCGGACGCCCCCAACGCGCCGCTCGCGGGCGACGCCGGCAACGGCCGCACGCTGACCTACACCTGCCAGGGCTGCCACGGCGTCGAGGGCTACCGCAACGTCTATCCCCACTACCACGTGCCCCGGATCGGCGGGCAGTCGCGCCAGTACCTGGTCAACGCGCTCAACGAGTACAAGCGCGGCACGCGCCGGCACCCGACGATGCAGGCGCAGGCGCAGAGCTTCTCCGACCAGGACATCGCCGATATCGCCGCCTTCCTTTCGGAGCTGACCCAGTGAGCGGCATGAACCGGACCTCCCTGATCCTGATTCCGGCCCTGGCCGGCCTGCTCGCCGCCTGCGGCGGCCCGTCGGCCGACGAATCGGCGCACGGTGGCCACGGCTCGTCCTCGGCCGGCCTGCCCGACGGCTCGATCCAGGCCGGCGAGCGCGCGGCGAACGTCAAGAGCGCCGCGACCGGCCAGACCTGCCTGGACTGCCATGGCGCCGGCGGCAACGCGCCGCTCGACGCGACCTACCCCAAGATCGGCGGGCAGTTCCGAGACTACCTCGCCCACTCGCTGCAGGCCTACCGCGACGGCACGCGCGAGCACGCGCTGATGTCGCAGCAGGCAGCGGGCCTGAGCGACCAGCAGATCGCCGACCTGGCGGCCTACTTCGCCGCGCAGCCGAGCCAGCTGCGCGACCTGCGCGGAGTGCACGACTAGGGGGGATTCGGGATTCGGGATTCGGGATTCGGGATTCGGGATTCGCAGGATGCTCGCCCCGGGATATCGCGGGGCGAGCCCTGCAGGCATGTCGGCGCGGCCGTGGCTGCGAGGGCATTCCCGGGCCGGTATCGCGCGCGAGCGCGCTCCTACGGGCACCGCCCGGGAACATTCGCTTGGCGCGGCGATCGGTAGGAGCGCGCTCGCGCGCGATGCGCCTGGATGCGCCGATGCGGCGATGCGTTTCTCGCTGAAGACGCGCCCTCAACCGCCCAGGCTGTCGCGATCTTCCTGCAGTTCCGGCTTCCAGGGCACGTCCGGCGGCGGTCGGCCATCGGTCTCGACGTCCTGCATGTTCGGATCGGTGATCTCGCAGCCGCCGCCGAAGGCCAGTAGCGCGACGTTGCACTGGATGGTCTTGCTGGTGCCGGGGATCGGGATCAGCACCGTCTGCACGCTGCGCCGCACCCATTCCTCCAGCAGCGACTCGCTCGGCACCCAGTAGCGGTCGAAGCGCGTCGACTCGTAGCCCGGTGCCGGCCGGCGCAGCCACGTGCCCATCCGGTCGATCTTCTCGAAATCCTCGGTGATCGTGCCCGGCGGCAGTCCGCCGCCCACGCGCCCGCCATCGGCCAAGCGCGGGCGACCGTCGGCGCCGAACAGGCCCGAGGGCCTGCCCGGCCGGCCGCCGTCGCGGGCGATGGCGGCGTCGCCCCAGTCGTCGGCGGCACGGGTCGACGGCGCGGCGCCGGGCGGGGCCGCGGCAGCGGACCCGTGTCCGGCCGTTGGTGCGGGCGTCCGGTCGCCCGCACCGGGTGCCGGCGTGGTGGCACCGCCCGGCGCAGGCCGGGCCGGCGCCTGCGCGACAGCGGGTGCGGGCGTGGGTGCAGCCGTTTCGCTGGCCGGGGCCGGCGCAGGATCGCGCAGGGGCACCGCACGATCGCGTGCGGCGACCTCGGGCGCCGGGCGCGCGGCTGGCGCCGGCGTCTCGACGGTCACTTCGCGTCGTGGCGCCGTCGGCAGTCGCACCGTCTCGGTCGCCTGCGCCACCGCCCGCTCGCGGACCTCGACCTGCACCACCGGCGTGTCCGGCTCGGGCGGCGCCAGGTCGACGCGCTGCGGCGCGCGCACGGCCGGGATCTCGACCGCCTGCAGCGAGGCGTCGGGCACCGGGCGTTCGCGCACCGCGACCTCCGGCACCGACGCGGCCGGACGCGGCGGCGGCAACGTGAACGCGATGTCGGGCATCGGCGTCTCGGTGACCTGCAGCACGTCCTGCGCCGGTGCCGCGTCGGCATCGGCCACCGACTGCGCGGGTGCCGGATCCTGTGTCGGGGGGGGCGGTACCGCGGGCGCGGGCGTCGTTGTCGGCGCGGGCGCCGGATCGGCGGGCGATGCCGGCGCGGCCGCCGCGACCGGCGTCGAAGGCGCCTGCACCTCGCCCGCCCCGCCGCCGGCGTCCTCGGGCGTGCCGTCGCCGACGAACACCGCCTCGACGACGTGTTCCTCGCCGCGCGCGGCGGCCTCGGTCGCCGCCAGGAACCGCGCCTGCATCAGCAGCAGCAACAGGGCCAGCCAGGTCAGCTGGACCAGCAGCGTCGTCGCCACCGAGACGATGCGCAGGCCGCGTTCGTCGCGCGGATCGGGCTCCCACAACGGATAGGCCAGGCTCGCCCAGGCGGCCAGCGCATTGCGCGGCGGCGCGACGCGGCGCCTCGGCCGCGGCGGCCGGCCCGCCAGCAGCGCGACGATCGCCCCGGCGGCGGCGCCGGTCACCGCCCCGGCCCGTACGCGCATGGCCGCGAGCCAGTCGGCCCAGCCCGGCGGAAACGCCGGCGCGGCGTCCGCCGATCCGACCGGCCGCCGCCTGCGGCGGAGCGCCTCGATCAGGTCGGCGGAGGTGAACATCCGTCGGTGGCCGCCGGCTGCCGGGCCCGGGTCAGGCCGCGTCGCGCGGCACGTACGGCGCGCTGCCGCTGCCGTGGTCGGTCGCGTCGCGCACCGCGGTCACCCCGGGCACCTTCTCCATCAAGGTCTTCTCGATGCCCTGCTTGAGGGTCACGTCGACCAGGCCGCAGCCGTGGCAGCCGCCGCCGAAACGCAGCACCACCACGCCCTCGGCGGTGACTTCCTGCACCGCCACGTTGCCGCGGTGCTGGGCCAGCTGCGGATTGACCTCGTTCTCGACGATCCAGTGCACCCGCTCGACCAGCGAGGCGGCCTCCGGCGGCGCTTCGCCCTTGATCTTCGGCGCGCGGATCTGCAGCTGACCGCCGGTCGCGCGGGCCTCGTAGTCGATCTGCGCGCCGTCGAGGTACGGCACGCTGGGCGCGTCGAGCCACAGCGTGAAGCCCTCGCAGTCGATCGCCCACTCGTCGCCTTCCAGGTCGCCGGGCTCGGCGAATTCCAGGCGCACGTCGGCGCGCGTGGTGCCCGCATGCACCGCGGCCAGGCGGACGCCCAGCCCGGGCAGCGCCTCGCGCTCGATCAGCTTGCGGAAATGCGTCTGTGCGGATTCGGAGATGTTGATCATGGGCGTATTCTAGCGGGCCCGGGCCGGCGAACGTGCCGGTCGCCATCTGTCGCATGAACGGCCGGCGCGACCGGTCGCCGCTGCCGAAGGAGCTGCCGATGTCCGACCTGATTCCCCTTGCCGACGCCCACTGCATCCCCCGTCGCGGCGCCGAGCACCGGCTGCCCGAGGCGCGGGTGCGTGAGCTGCTGCCGCAGGTGCCCGGCTGGACGCTCGCCGAGGACGACCGCGCGCTGACCCGCACGTTCCGCTTCGACGACTACTACCGGACCATGGCGTTCGTGAACGCGCTGGCGTTCGTCGCCCACCGCGAGGACCACCACCCGGACCTGGGCGTGCACTACGACCGTGTCGAGGTCCGCTACTCGACCCACGACGTCGGCGGGCTGAGCGAGAACGACTTCATCTGCGCGGCCAAGGCCGACCGGCTCGTCGGGCCGTCCGCCGCGTAGCGCGCAGGAGTTTCCGGCCGTCCGCCCGGCTCAGCCGAGCCGGTCCAGCGCCTCGCGCAGGTCGGCGGCCAGCGGCGCGTTGAGCACGTAGGCCTCGCCGTCGTCGAGTGCGAACTCCAGCGACGCGGCGTGCAGGAACAGCCGCCGCAGCCCGATCTGGTCGCGCAGGCGCCGGTTGACCGCCGGATCGCCGTACTTGTCGTCGCCGGCCACCGGGTGGCCGATGTGCTGGGCATGCACGCGGATCTGGTGCGTGCGGCCGGTCTCGATCCGGACCTCGCAGTACGACTGACCGCCGCGGCGCTCCAGGATCCGGAAGTGACTCAGCGAGGGCTTGCCCGACGCGTTGACCTGGACGTGGCGCTCGCCACCCTGGCGCAGGCCCACGTGCAGCGGCGCGTCGACGCTCATCGTGCCGTCGGGCAGGCGCCCGGCCAACAGCGCGAGGTAGCGCTTGCGGATGCCCGCCCCATGGTCCTCGCGCATCAGCGCCTGCAGTTGGGTCAGCGCCGAGCGCTTCTTGGCCAGCACCATCAGTCCCGAGGTGTCCCGGTCCAGCCGGTGCACCAGTTCCAGCGACTGGTTCGGGCGCAGCGCGCGCAAGGTCTCGATGACCCCGAAGCCGATCCCGCTGCCGCCATGGCTGGCGATGCCGGTCGGCTTGCTGATCGCCAGCAGGCGCGCGTCCTCGAACACGATGCTCGCGTCCATCGCCGCCAGCAGTCCGCGCGACGGCGTCCCCGCCTCCCCGGCCGGCGCCAGCCGGACCGGCGGGATCCGGACCTCGTCGCCGGCCTCGAGCTTGCGCTCGGCCTTGGCGCGGCCGCCGTTCACGCGGACCTGCCCGCTGCGCACGATCTTGTAGACGATCGACCGCGGCGCGCCCTTGAGCTGGCCCAGCAGGAAGTTGTCGAGGCGCTGGCCGGCGCGGTCGTCCGCCACCCGGACCAGCCGTACGCCGCCGCCGGCGGGGCCGGAATCGTTGTCGGTCATCGTCGCTTATTTATCTGCTACACTCGGGTCGCGATATAAGGTGCTGATTTCCCTGGAAGATCACGGGCCAAAAGCCCACCTTCCGAAGGTCTCCGGACAGTGCGCGGCCACCGCCCCAGGGGCGGCCATGTTAGCGGCTGGACGGCAACGCTGCTTATCGCCCGATGCCTGGCATCGGCGCTGAACACGTCCCGCGCGGCGCCCGCACCGGTCCAACGACCGGCCGCGAGCGGCCCGCGGCCCGCAACACCCAGACAACAACGAGCGCTCCCGCGGCCCGCCGTGGTGTCGTAGCGCTGGAAAATCCGGTTCGTCGCTGCGCTTGCGCGGCGGCTTCAGGCTTCATCCAGGCGAAACGCCCCGACGTTCCGCGCGTGAGAGCGCGTTGAGGAACGCAATCATGAAGCGCATGCTCATCAATGCGACGCAGGCAGAAGAACTGCGCGTCGCGATCGTCGATGGTCAGACCCTGTACGACATCGACATCGAACAGCCGTCCAGGGAACAGAAGAAGTCCAACATCTACAAGGGCCGGATCACCCGGATCGAGCCTTCTCTCGAGGCCGCGTTCGTCGAATACGGCGCCGCCCGCCACGGCTTCCTGCCGCTCAAGGAGGTCTCGCGCGACTACTTCCAGTCCGGCGTCGACCCCAACAAGGGCTCGATCAAGGAGCTGCTGCGCGAGGGCCAGGAGGTCGTCGTCCAGGTCGACAAGGAGGAGCGCGGCAACAAGGGCGCCGCGCTGACCACGTTCATCTCGCTGGCCGGCCGCTACATGGTGCTGATGCCCAACTCGCCGACCGCCGGCCGCGTCTCGCGCCGGATCGAGGGCGAGGACCGCGCCGAGCTGAAGAAGGCGATGGACGCGCTGGACATCCCCGACGACATGGGGGTGATCATCCGCACCGCCGGCGTCGGCCGCGACGCCGAGGAACTGCAGTGGGACCTCGACTACCTGCTGAGCATCTGGCGGGCGATCGCCGAGGCCGCGCTCAGCAAGCCCTCGCCGTTCCTGATCTACCAGGAATCGCGCCTGATCACCCGGGCGCTGCGCGACTACATGCGCGCCGACATCGCCGAAATTCTGGTCGACACGCCGGAGATGTACGCCGAGGCGCGCGACTTCGTCGAGCAGGTGATGCCGCACAACCTGCGCAAGCTCAAGCACTACACCGACGACGTCCCGCTGTTCAACCGCTATCAGATCGAGTCGCAGATCGAGAGCGCCTACGAGCGCACCGTGCGCCTGCCCTCGGGCGGTGCGCTGGTGATCGACCAGACCGAGGCGCTGACCGCGATCGACGTCAACTCGGCGCGCGCCACCAAGGGCGGCGACATCGAGGAGACCGCGTTCAACACCAACCTGGAGGCCGCCGACGAGGTGGCGCGCCAGCTGCGCCTGCGCGACCTGGGCGGCCTGGTGGTGATCGACTTCATCGACATGTCGTCCAACAAGCACCAGCGCGACGTCGAGAACCGCCTGCAGAACGCGCTCAAGTACGACCGCGCGCGCGTGCAGCAGAACCGGATCTCCAAGTTCGGCCTGCTGGAGATGAGCCGCCAGCGCCTGCGTGCGAGCCTGGGCGAGTCCAGCCAGATCGTCTGTCCGCGCTGCGAGGGCCATGGCCGCATGCGCAGCATCGAGTCGCTGTCGCTGTCGATCATCCGCGTTGCCGAGGAGCACGCGATGAAGGACAACACCGGACAGGTGCTGGTGCAGGCCCCGGTGGAGATCGCCAACTACCTGCTCAACGAGAAGCGCAGCGCGCTGGCCGAAATCGAGAAGCGCCACGGTGCGCCGATCATCATCGTCGCCGACGAGCAACTGCACACGCCGCACTACGAGGTCTCGCGCATCCGTGAGAACGAGCTCGGCGAAGAGACCAGCCGCCCGAGCTACCAGCGCGGCACCCCGCGCCGCGTGGCGACGATCGCGCTGAGCAAGGGCAACCTCAACGTGCCGCCGCCGGCCGTGACCAACGTGCGCCCGGCCCAGCCGGCGCCGGTCCGCGAACCCAGGCCGGAGCCCGTCCCCGCGCCGGCGCAGGCCCCCGCGCCGGTCGCAGCACCGCCGCCCCCGCCGGCACCGGCCCCTTCGGGCGGTTTCGTCGGCTGGCTCAAGACGCTGTTCGCCGCGCCGGCACCGGCAGCGCCGCAGCCGGCACGCCCGGACGCCCGTGCGCCGAGGCCCGAAGGCCAGGCGCGCGACGGCCAGCCGCGCGGCGAAGGCCGTGGCAACGGCCGCAATGGCCAGCGCCGCGATCGCCGCGGGTCGCGCCAGGGCGGCCAGGCCGCGCAGCCGGCCGCGGCGGTGACGCCCGCACGCGAGGAACAGGCCGCCGCGCCCCAGCGTGAGCCGCGCCGCGAGCAGGCCGCGCAGGACAAGCGTCCGCAGGAGCGTCGCCAGAAGCAGAAGCAGCCGCGAGCGCCCCGCCCGCCCAAGGGCGAGGCCGATGCCGCTGAAACGGTGACGGCACCCGCCGTCGCGGCGGCGACGACCGCAGCCGCGGTCGCGACGACGCCGGCCCAGGCCGCACCGGCCGCACGGGCCGAGGTCGCTGCGACGGCGCCGGTCGCGCCGGCCACGGTCGAATCGCCGAAGGCCGAGGCCCCGGCGCCTGTCGAGGCCGAGCGCCCCGCCCCCGCATCGGCGGTCGACGCTGCGCAGCCTCCGGTCGCGCCGGCCACGGTCGATGCCGACCAGGCCGACGAGGAGCGGACGGGCGACGAGGCCGCGTCGGGCGACGACGACGAGGCCGGCAACGGCCGCCGCCGTCGCGGTCGCCGCGGCGGTCGCCGCCGTCGTCGCGGCAAGGCCGGCGATGGCAACGCCACCGGCGACGAGCTGCAGCAGGACGACGACGAGGCCGCGGACGACCACGGGATCGTCCCGTCCGACCGCGCGCAGCCCGAGTTCGACTTCGACGACCTGCCCGCCGTCCCGGCACCGACGTCGGCACCTGCGCCCACGCCCGCCGCAGCCACGGTCCCGGCAACGGACGCAGCCGCTGCGGTGGACGCGACCGGTACCGACGCCGAGGCGCCGGCGCGTGCCGACATCGCACGCGAGCCGTCGGCGCCGGTGTCCGCATCGGCACCGACGACCGCACCGGCCCTGCCGGCGACCGGGACCACCGGGGACCGGCAGCCGGCTGCCGATGGGGACGTGACCACGGACGCGGCGAACGCAGCCGTTCCGGCGCAGGCGCAGGGCGCGGACCCGGTCGATCCGTCCGCGACGCTGTCGACGCCGTCGGCGGTCGAGGTCGCGCAGGCCGACGCCGATGCCGCCGCGCCCGCATCGCCGGTCGAGCGCCCGGCGACTGAGGCCGTCGGACGCGACGCCGCTCCGGGCCTGTTCGATGCGCCGACGCCCGCCGACCCGGCGGCCGAAGCAGTCGAGCAGGTCGCGGTGGTCGACGACGCGCGGCAGGATACGGACACGGCCGACACGGCCCGCGCCGATGCTGCCGCCACGCCGCCGTCGCAGGCCGTCCCAGTGCCGGCAGACGTGGACGAGCCCGGCACGCCGGCCGAGTCCGAGTCCGAGTCCGAGTCCGAGGATGCTGCCGCGCCCGCGACCGGGTCCGCGAAACCCGCGTCCCCGGCAGCCGGTACCGGGGCCGAGCCGGACGAGCGCCCGGACCCGCGGCCGACCCGCGAGGCCTGAGCGATGCGAAAAAGCCCCGGCAAGTCCGGGGCTTTTTTTCGCGCAAGCCTGTCCGAAGTCGGCTCGGCCAGGCGTCCGCGCGTGCGCCTGCCGGGTACCGCGCCCAGTCGCGGCCCGATATCCGCTTGGTGGTCGCGGCACCCGACAGGCGCTGGATACGGATGCGACGACGGACCGGAAAGCGGGATACGGGACGGCGGGTGATGCGGCGCGACCTTCGCAATCGATGTGCGCTGCATGCCAGGTGCACGCCGGAGCGCGCCGCGCAGCAGAGGCCCCGCCACGCCATCCGGGCGCAGGCTCGCGATCGCCCGCGCGACGCGCCCGGGGCTGGCTCGCAGGCCCTACACCGCCATGTCGGGCGGCGCGATGCCGTACTGGCTCGCGAGCCGGGCCAGGGCGATCGCGTCCTGGATCTGCAGCTTTTCAAACAGCCGCGACTTGTGCGTGTTGACGGTCTTCGCGCTCAGGCTCAGGCGCCGTGCGATGTCCTCCTGGCGCAGGCCGTGCAGCAACAGCATCGCGACCTCGAGCTCGCGCGAGGACAGCGCGTCGAACGGCGTGCCGTCGCCGTCCACGCCCGACAGCGCGAGATTCTGGGCGATCGCGCTGGCCAGATAGCGCTTGCCGCGGGCCACGTCACGCACCGCGCGCACCAGTTCGCCGGCATCGCCGCCCTTGCCGACGTAGCCCGAGGCGCCCGCCTCGATCAGCCGCCGCGGCATCGGGCCGTCCTCGAGGATCGACACGACGATCACCCGCGTCGCGGACCCACCGCGCACGATGCGCTCGGTGACCTCCAGTCCGCTGACGCCCGGCAGGTGCAGATCGCACAGCACGATGTCGGGCTTGAGGCGGCGGATCTGCGGCAACGCATCCTCCCCGCTCTCGGCCTCGCCGATCACTTCGATGTCCGACTGTCCGTCGAGGATCATGCGCATGCCGGTGCGCACCAACGCATGGTCGTCGACCATGAACACACGAATCTTCATCCCTGCTGCCCCGTCGTATTCCCCAGGACGAGGCTAAGCGTTGCATCGCGGTCGCCGCAAGTCGGAGAACTCCGACCGCCGCGTCAGCCCGGCCCGCGCTCGCGCGTCATCAGCACCTGCAGGTCGTCGACCATCTGCGCGACCGGCTGGTCGTACTGGAACGCCAGCCGCAGTCGCCCGTCCGGACCGATCACGTAGTTCACCATCGTGTGGTCCATCGCGTACGACGACCGCGTGGGCACCTGGCGGTAGGTCACGCGGAATGCCTGCGCCGCGAGGCGCGTCTGCATCTCGTCGCCGCGCAACGCGACGATGCCGTCACCGAATGCGCGCACGTATTCGTCGAGCACCGGGCCGGTGTCGCGCTGCGGATCGACGGTGACGAAGACGATCCGCAGCCGCGCCCCGTCCTCGCCCAGCGCGCGGCGCACCTGGGTCGCCTTGACCAGGCTGGTCGGGCAGACCTCGGGGCAATGGGTGTAGCCGAACGACAGCAGCACGTAGTCGCCGCGGAAGTCGCCCAGGCCGCGCGGCTGGCCGTCGGTGCCCTGCAGCGCCAGGCTGCGCCCGTAGGACACGCCCGACAGGTCGGTGCCATGGAACGGGCCGGTGGGCGCGGCCGTGCAGGCCGACAGCGCCAGGGCGAGACAGAGGACGGACGGCAACGACGATCGCAGGGACACGCTGTTCTTTTCCGGGAAACGGGACACGGCGCCGCGATCGCGCGCGGCGATCCCCGATTCTAGGCGCTCGCCGCTGAAGCCCCGGTTGCGACCGATCGTCGCAGCCCGCCTGCGACGCGGCGCGAGAGACGCCGCGCCGTGGCCTGCGCGGCGCTACAGCGCCTGCAACCGCGCGATCGCCGCGTCCAGCGTCGCCGGATTCTTGGCGAAGCACAGCCGCGCCAGCCGCTGGCCCTGTGGCGGCCGGGCGTAGAACGGCGAGAGCGGGATCGCGGCCACGCCCTTGTCGATCGTCAGCCAGCGGCAGAACGCCGCGTCGTCGAGGTCGCTGACGTCCGAATAGTCGACGAGCTGGAAGTAGCCGCCGGGCACCGGCAGCGGCCGCAGGCGCGTGGTCGCCAGCTGCGCGGCGAACGCGTCGCGCTTGGCCTGGTAGAACGCGCCGAGCTGCTCGTAGTGCTCGGGTTCCTCGCGCAGCATCGCCGCGAACGCGTGCTGGGCCGGCGCGAACGTGCAGAACACGTTGTACTGGTGGACCTTGCGGAACTCCGCGCTCAGCGCCGGCGGCGCGATGCAGTAGCCGAGCTTCCAGCCGGTGCAGTGGTAGGTCTTGCCGAAGCTCGAGACCACGAACGCGCGCTCGCGCAGCGCCGGATAGCGCAACGCCGATTCATGGCGCGCGCCGTCGAAAACGATGTGCTCGTAGACCTCGTCCGACAGCAGGTAGATGCCGGTGTCGGCGACGATGTCGGCGATCGCCTGCATGTCGCCGGCATCGAACATCGCGCCCGACGGGTTGTGCGGGCTGTTGACGATCAGCATGCGCGTGCGCGGCGTGACCGCCTCGCGCACGCGCTGCCAGTCCGGCGCGAAGGTCGCCGGGTCGAGCGGCACGTGGACCGCGACCGCGCCGGCCAGTTCGATCGCCGGCTCGTAGCTGTCGTAGGCCGGATCGAGCACGATCACCTCCTCGCCGGCGCGCACGACCGCGTGGATCGCGTTGAACAGCGCCTCGGTCGCGCCGCTGGTCACGGTGACCTCGGTCTCGGCGTCGGGCGCGTGACCGTAGACGCGCGCGGTCTTGTCGGCGATCGCCTGGCGCAGCGCCGGGATGCCGGTCATCGGCGCATACTGGTTGTGGCCGGCGCGCATCGCCGCGGCGAGCTCGTCCACCAGGCGCTGCGGGACGTCGAAGTCGGGGAAGCCCTGGCCGAGGTTGACCGCGCCGTGCTCGGCGGCCAGCTGCGACATCACGGTGAAGATCGTGGTGCCGACCTTGGGCAGCTTGGTCCGGGTCATCTGGCCTGCGTCCGTCCTGAAAGGGGCCCGAGTGTACGGGCCCGTCCGCCGGGGATAAACCGCGACCGTGCAACGCCGGACCGCCACCGATGCCGTCGATGCGCCGCGCGCGCAGCTCGATCCCGACCTGCTCGAGGCCTGGCTGCAGGCGCGCTACCGCTGGCGCGCGCCCGACCGCCGCTGGCACCCGCTCGCCCCCGGCCGCCGCGCCGCCGCACTCGAGCGCCTGCATCCCGGCGCGGCCGGCTTCGGCGTGGTCACCGCCTGGAATCCCGGCGGGCGCGCCTGCGCGGGCGTCGACAACCGCCGCGCCGGCCGCGCGCTCGACGCCGCGCTCGAGGCGGTCGGCATTCGCCGCCATCCCTCGTGCGCGGACGCTCCCGACGGCGGCTGGCTCGAGCCCGGGCGGCTGCTGGTCGACGTCGATGCCGGCACGCTCGACGCGCTGGCCGACCGGTTCGGCCAGCTGGGCACGCTGTGGTGGCCGCGCGGCGAGCCGGTGCGGCTGCGGCTGGCCGCGTCCGCACCTGCCTGGCGCATGAACGATCCGCGCATCGCCTGGCGGCATTGACCCTGCGCAATGCCGCGACCGGCGGCAATCCCTAGAATGCACGTCCGACGCGGCCCTCCCGCCCGCCGACCGCTCCCCATGTCCGCAGCCGTCCCCCCCCTGCTCGCCACCCGCGGCCTGCGCTTCTCGCGCGACGAGCGCCCGGTGTTCGGCCCGCTCGACTTCGCGGTGCAGGCCGGCGAAGCGCTGCTGGTGCGCGGCGGCAACGGCGTCGGCAAGACGACGCTGCTGCGCGTGCTCGCCGGGCTGCTGGAGGCCGACGGCGGCACGGTCGAGGTCGCCGGCCGCCCGGTCGCGCGCGCGATGCGCGCCGGCACGATGGCCTACCTGGGCCACCTGCCGGGGCTCAAGGCCGACCTGGACGCGATCGAGAACCTCGCGTTCCTGGCGCGCCTGCAGGGCTGCCGGCCCACCCAGACCGCCGAGCGCGCGCTGCGCGTCGTCGGGCTGGCCGCGCAGGCGCACCTGCTGGTGCGACAGATGTCGGCCGGGCAGAAGAAGCGGCTGTCGCTGGCGCGGCTGTGGATGTCGCCGGCGCCGCTGTGGCTGCTCGACGAGCCCTACGCCAACCTCGATCTGCAGGGCATCGAGCTGGTCAACCGCATGGTCCGCGCCCAGCTCGACGACGGCGGCGCGGCGCTGGTGACCACGCACGGCGCCTATGCCGCGCCGCCGGTGCGCACCCGCGAGCTGTGCCTGGAGGCGGCCGCGTGAGCGCGCCGCTGCCCACGCTCGCCGGCAGCGCGCGGGCGCTGGTCGCGCGCGACCTGCGCCTGCTGTGGCGCCGGCGCGGCGATGCGTTCCAGCCGGCGCTGTTCGCGCTGATCGTGATCGTGCTGTTCGCGCTGGCGCTGGGCAGCGACGCGGCGATGCTGGCGCGGGTCGCGCCGGGCGTGCTGTGGGTCGCGGCGCTGCTGTCGGGGCTGCTGGCGCTCGACACGCTGTTCCGCGGCGACGCCGACGACGGTTCGCTCGAGCAGTGGATGCTCGCACCGGTGCCGCTGGCCTGGCTGGTGCTGGTGCGCACGGTCTCGCACTGGGCGACCACGACGCTGCCGCTGCTGCTGGCCACGCCGCTGCTGGCCGAACTGCTGGGCCTGCCGCGGGCGCAGCTGCCGGTGCTGCTCGCCGGGCTGGCGCTGGGCACGCCGCTGCTGAGCCTGCTCGGCGCGGTGGTGGCCGCGCTGACCATCGGCATGCGCCGTTCCGGTATCCTGTTGGCGCTGCTCGCGTTGCCGCTGTACGTGCCGGTCCTGGTGTTCGGGGCCGGCAGCGTGGCGATCTCGGCCCAGGGCCACGATCCCACCGGCGGCCTGCTGCTGCTCGGCGCCGGCCTCGCCGCCGCCGTGGTGCTGGCGCCGGTCGCCGCCGCCGCCGCCATCCGCATCGCGCTGACCTGACCGCATGCAGCGACCGACCGCCACCGCCGCGCCACCGTTCCGCCCGCGGCCGGATGCCGCGCCGCACGATCCCGCCAGCCCGTTCACGCCAGCACGTCCGCCCGCATGAATCCCATCGTCCTCTGGTTCCATCAGCTCGGTTCGCCGCCGACGTTCGACCGCTTCGCACGGCGCTGGGCGCCGTGGGCGTACGGCCTGGCGCTGCTGACGATGGCCGTCGGCCTGTACGGCGCGCTGTTCCAGGTCCCGGCCGACTACCAGCAGGGCGACAGCTTCCGGATCCTCTACATCCACGTGCCGAGCGCGTGGATGAGCCTGGCGGTGTTCGCGCTGATGGCGCTCTACGGCGCGATCGCGCTGATCTGGCGGATCAAGCTGTGCGAGATCCTGGCGATGGCCTGCGCGCCGATCGGGGCCGCCTTCACCGTGGTGACGCTCGCGACCGGCTCGATCTGGGGCAAGCCGATGTGGGGCACCTGGTGGGACTGGGACCCGCGGCTGACCACGCAGCTGATCCTGCTGTTCCTGTACCTGGGCGTAATCGGGCTCTACCAGTCGATCGAGGACCGGCGCACCGCGGCGCGCGCGGCGTCGCTGCTGGCGATCGTCGGCGTCGCGCTGCTGCCGATCATCCGCTACTCGGTGGTGTGGTGGGACTCGCTGCACCAGGGCCAGACGATCCGCGTGTTCGGCGAGTCGAGCATGGACGCGAGCATGGTCGGCCCGCTGCTGTGGATGATCGTGGCGACCAAGTTCTGGTTCGTCGGGTCGCTGCTGGCGCGCGCGCGCGCCGACAATCTCCGCCGCGAGGCGGGCAAGGACTGGGTGCGCCGGATGGCCGGCGCGCCGGGAGAACGCGCATGAGCTACCTGGAATACGTCGTCGCCGCCTACGCGGTGTTCGCGGCCGTGCTGGTGTGGGACTTCGTCGCCCCGCGCGTGCGCATCGCGCAGACGCTGCGCGCGGTGCGCACCCTGGAGGCGCGCCGCCGCGCGGCCGCCGCCGTTCCCGCCCCCGACACGGAGCTGACCCGATGAACCCGACCCGCCGCCGCCGCATGGGCTTTGTCGTCGCGCTGGCCGCCGCCGGTGCGCTGTCGGCCACGCTGATCGCGTTCGCGCTGCAGCGCAACGTCTCCTATCTCTACACGCCGGCCGAGGTGCTGGCCGGGACCGCAGGCCCCGCGGTCGCCTCGGGCGAGGCGCGCTTCCGCCTCGGCGGCATGGTCGCCGACGGCTCGTTCGCCCGCGAGAGCGGTTCGATGGAGGCGCGCTTCCGCGTCACCGACGGCGACGCCGAGCTGCCGGTCAGCTACACCGGCATCCTCCCCGACCTGTTCCGCGAGAACCAGGCGGTGGTCGCGACCGGGCGCATGGCCGACGGCGTGTTCGTCGCCGAGCAGGTGCTCGCGAAGCACGACGAGACCTACGTGCCCAAGGAAGTGGCCGACAAGATGGGCCTGGCCCACGACAAGCACGGCGTCGCCACGCCGGCCGAGGGCGCGCAATGACGGCGGCGGTCCTCGGGCTGCGCCCGGAGCGCACCGATGCTGCCTGAACTCGGCCAGATCACCCTGCTGCTGGCGCTGGTCGCCTCGCTGCTGCAGACGCTGCTGCCGCTGCTGGGCGCACGCCGCGGCATCGCGTCCTGGATGGAGACCGCGCGGCCGGCGGCCTACGCGCAATGGATCCTGCTGCTTGCGGCCTGGGTGCTGCTCACCGTCGCCTTCATGGTCCAGGACTTCTCGGTGCGCTACGTCGCCGAGAACTCCAACGTGCTGCTGCCGATGGTCTACCGCATCACCGCGGTCTGGGGCGGGCACGAGGGCTCGCTGCTGCTGTGGGTGTTCCTGCTGGCGTGCTGGAACGGCGCGGTGGCCTGGGGCTCGCGCGCGTTGCCCGACCTGGTGCTGGCGCGCGTGCTCGGGGTCATGGGCGCGATCTGCTTCGGCTTCCTGGCGTTCCTGATCTTCACCAGCAATCCGTTCGACCGCATCCTGCCGATGCCGCTCGACGGCCGCGATCTCAACCCGCTGCTGCAGGACCCAGGGATGATCGTGCACCCGCCGATGCTCTACATCGGCTACTCGGGCTTCATGGTGCCGTTCGCGTTCGCGATCGCCGCGCTGCTCGACGGCCGCGTCGACGCGCGCTGGCTGCGCTGGACGCGGCCGTGGACCAACGTGGCCTGGGCGTTCCTGACGATCGGCATCGCGCTGGGCTCGTGGTGGGCGTACTACGAACTGGGCTGGGGCGGCTGGTGGTTCTGGGACCCGGTCGAGAACGCGAGCTTCATGCCGTGGCTGGCCGGCGCGGCGCTGATCCATTCGCAGGCGGTGACCGAGAAGCGCGGCAGCTTCCACGGCTGGACGCTGCTGCTGGCGATCGCGGCGTTCTCGCTGTCGCTGCTGGGCGCGTTCCTGGTGCGCTCGGGCGTGCTGACGAGCGTGCACAGCTTCGCCGCCGATCCGGCGCGCGGACTGTTCATCCTGGTGTTCCTGGGCATCGTCGTCGGCGGTTCGCTGCTGCTCTACGCGCTGCGCTCGCCCGACGGCCGGGGCGGCAAGCCGTTCACCGCGACCTCGCGCGAGACGCTGCTGCTGGCCAACAACCTGCTGCTGGTGGCCGCCTGCGCGATGGTGCTGCTGGGCACGCTGTATCCGCTGCTGGCCGACGCGCTGGACCTGGGCAAGATCTCGGTCGGCCCGCCGTACTTCTCGCTGCTGTTCGTGCTGCTGATGGCGCCGCTGGTGCTGCTGCTGCCGTTCGGTCCGCTGACCCGCTGGCAGGACGACGCCCCCGCCCGGCCGCTGCGCATGCTCGCGCCGTGGGCGGTGCTGGCGCTGGTGCTCGGCGCGGTCGGCTTCTACGTCGCCCCGCAGGGCCCGTGGAAGGTGGCGATGGGCATCGCCGGCGCGGTGTGGGTCGCCGCAGGCACGCTGCGCTTCGTCTGGGTGCGGCTGCGCACCGGCTCGAAGCGCTTCACGCCCGAGATGACCGGCATGCTGCTCGGCCATCTGGGCATCGCGGTGTTCCTGGTCGGCGCGCTGCTGGTCGAGGCGCTCAACGTCCAGCGCGAGGTCGCGCTGGCGCCGGGCCAGACGCTGGAGATGGGGCGCGATGCCTTCGTGCTCGACGGCGTCGAGCACCACGAGGGGCCGAACTACGCCTCCGACCGCGGCACCGTGCGCATGCTGCGCGACGACCGCCTGGTCGCCACGCTGCACCCCGAGAAGCGTGCCTACGTCAGCGGCGGCCAGGTGATGACCGAGAGCGCGATCCGCGCCGGCGTGACCCGCGACGTCTACGTCGCGCTCGGCGAGCCGCTCGGCGGCGGCGCCTGGGCGCTGCGCGTGCACGTCAAGCCGTTCGTGCGCTGGATCTGGGCCGGCGCGTTCCTGATGGCGCTGGGCGCGTTCGTCGTCGCCGCCGACCGCCGGTTCCGGCGTCCGCCATCGCCGCGCAAGGAGCCATCCGCATGACGCCGCCCCCCACCCGCCGCTCGCACGGCCGCTGGCTGCCGCTGGCGGTCTTCGGCGCGATCGCCGTGCTGCTCGCCGCCGGCGTCTGGCTCAGCCGCAACCCCAACCGCGACGCCCTGCCCTCGCCGCTGATCGGCAAGCCGGCGCCCGACTTCCGCCTGCCGGTGCTGCACGAGCCGGGCCGGATGGTGACCTCGGCCGAGCTGCGCGGCGAGCCGTACCTGCTCAACGTCTGGGGCAGCTGGTGCCCGGGCTGCCGCGAGGAACACGCGGTGATCAGCGAGTTCGCCAAGACCAAGCGCGTGCGCGTGATCGGCTACAACTGGAAGGACGAACACGGCGATGCGATGCGCTGGCTCGAGCAGTTCGGCAATCCGTACTGGCTGGTGCTGGTGGACTACGAGGGCCACGCGGCGATCGACTGGGGCATCTACGGCGCGCCGGAGACCTTCCTGGTCGACGGCGACGGGACCATCGTCTGGAAGTACGTCGGGCCGATGACCACCGAGGTGCTGCACACGCAGCTGCTGCCGCAGGTCGAACGGCTGGAGGCGCCATGATCCGCGCACTGCTGCTCGCGCTGGCGCTGTGCCTGGCCTGGCCGCAGGCGGCCCGCGCACAGGCGGCCGTCGACCCGGCGCCGCTGACGTTCGAGAACGCCGCCGAGGAGAAGCGCTTCCGCAGCCTGATCCTCGAACTGCGCTGCGTGATGTGCCAGAACCAGTCGCTGGCCGATTCCAACGCCCAGATCGCGCACGACCTGCGCCGCGAGGTGCTCGCGCTGATGCGCCGCGGCCGGAGCGATGCGCAGATCCGCGAGCACCTGGTCGCGCGCTACGGCGAGTTCGTGCTCTACCGCCCGCGCGTGGGGCCGGCGACGTGGCTGCTGTGGTTCGGCCCGCTCGTCGTGCTCGGTGCCGGCGGCGTGGTGATCTGGCGCATCGTGGCCGCGCGTCGTCGCGAGCCGATGCCGCCGTCCGACGAGTCCCAGGAGTGGTGATGGCCGTTTTCGTTGCGATCGCGATCTGCATCACGCTGGCGACCGTCGCCATGCTCGTCCATGCGCTGCGCCCCGGCGCGCCGCGCGTGGCGCTGGCGGTCGCGGTGCTGGTGCCGGTGCTGGTCGGCGGGCTGTACACGATCGTCGGCACCCCGGCCGCGCTCGACCCGCAGTCGCTGCGCGCGCCCGGGTCGCTGGAGGAAGCGGTCACGCGCCTGCAGGCGAGCCTGGAACGCGATCCGCGCCAGCCCGACGGCTGGCTGCTGCTCGGCCGCACCTACGCGGCGATGCAGGAGCCGGCCAAGGCGCGCGACGCGATCGAGCGGGCGGCCCGGCTGGTGCCCGACGACGACGCCTTGCAGGTCGAGTACGCCAAGGCGCGCGCGGAGGCGCATCCGCAGCGTCGCTTCGACGAGACCGCGGTGCGCGTCCTGCACGAGGTGCTGGCGCGCGATCCCGCGCAGCAGCACGCCCGCTGGTTCCTCGGCATCGCCCAGCGCCAGGCCGGCGACGACGCCGGCGCGGTCGCGACCTGGGAACCGTTGCTGGCCCAGCTCGACGGCGAGACCGCGGCGACGCTGCGCGAGCAGATCGACGTCGCGCGCCAGGCCGCCGGCATGCCGGCCTCGACGCCGCCCGCGACCGGCGCGCCGGCAGCACCGGCACGTGCGCTGCGGGTGCGCGTGCGCATCGAGGGCGACGCCGCGGCGCTGGCCGCGCGACTGCCGCCCGAGGCCGGCGTCTTCGTGATGGCGCGCCAGCCCGGCGGTCCGCCGATGCCGGTGGCCGCGCAACGCCACCGCCTGTCCGAGCTGCCGCTCGACATCGTGCTCGACGACGGCGACAGCCCGATGCCGACCCAGCCGCTGTCGGCGCTGGACGAGGTCGAGGTCGTGGCCCGGATCGCCGCGCGCGGCATCGCCGACCGCAGCCCCGACGACCTGGAATCGGCGCCGGTGCGCGTGACCCTGCCCACCGCCGACACGATCGAACTGGTCATCGACGCCGCACGCCGCTAGCGGCGCGCCGGCGCCCGCTCACCCGGCGCCGGCGATGGCTTTTCGCCGGTCGAACCGCGATCATGCAACGCCCGCGCCACCGGCCCGCCATCGCGCCTTCGCGGCGCGTCCTTCCGATGACCGAATTCGTCCCGCCGGGCAGCCGCTTCGTCGCGCTGCCCTCGCCGTTCCCGATGAAGCGCGGTGGCGCGCTGCACGGCGCACGCGTCGCCTACGAGACCTGGGGCGCGCTCGACCCCGCGGCCGGCAATGCGATCCTGATCGTCACCGGGCTCTCGCCCGATGCGCATGCCGCCGCGCAGGACGACGACCCCGCCCCGGGCTGGTGGGAGGCGATGATCGGCCCCGGCCGGCCGATCGACACCGACCGCTGGTTCGTGGTCTGCGTCAACTCGCTCGGCAGTTGCAAGGGCTCGACCGGCCCGGCCTCGCCCGATCCGGCCACCGGCACGCCGTACCGGCTGGCGTTTCCCGAACTGTCGATCGAGGACGTCGCCGACGCCGCCGCACACGTGGTGCGCGCGCTCGGCATCGGGCGGCTGGCCTGCGTGATCGGCAACTCGATGGGCGGCATGACCGCGCTGTCGCTGCTGGCGCGGCACCCTGGCCTGGCGCGCGCGCACGTCAACATCTGCGGCGCCGCGCGCGCGCTGCCGTTCTCGATCGCGATCCGCTCGCTGCAGCGCGAGGCGATCCGGCTCGATCCGATGTGGAACGGCGGCGACTACGACGACGCCGCCTATCCCGAGAGCGGCATGCGCATGGCGCGCAAGCTCGGCGTCATCACCTACCGCTCGGCGCTCGAATGGGACGGCCGCTTCGGCCGCGTGCGTCTGGACTCGGACCGGCGCGACGACGAAGATCCGTTCGGGCTGGAGTTCGAGGTCGAGAGCTACCTCGAGGGGCATGCGCGCCGCTTCGTGCGTCGTTTCGACCCCAACTGCTACCTCTACCTGAGCCGGTCGATGGACTGGTTCGACATCGGCGACCACTGCGGCGGCGACACCGACGCCGGGCTGGCGGCGCTGCGGGTCGAGCGCGCGCTGAGCATCGGCGTGCACACCGACATCCTGTTTCCGCTGCAGCAGCAGCGCCAGATCGCCGACGGCCTGCGCGCCGGCGGCGTCGATGCGCAGTTCCTGCCGCTGGAGTCGCCGCAGGGGCACGATGCGTTCCTCGTCGACATCGCGCGCTTCGGACCGGCGCTGCGCGGCTTCCTCGACGCGCTCCCGGCCTGAGCGCGCCGCCGCCACGCGGCCCGGCCGCCGCGGCGGCTAGACTTGGCCGCATGCCCACCGCCACGCCCCCGCTGCCCGACATCGGCCACCCCGGCCGCGACCGGCTGGTCGCCGCGGTCGACGCGGCGGTCGCGCACCCCGATGCGCAGGCCGTCACCGCCGCGCTGCGCGAGGCGATGCAGGCGCTGATCCGCGACCCCGCAGTCCGCCTGCCGCCGTGCGTGTACGCGCCGGTCGATGGCCACTACGCGCGCCGCGAGCTCTACCGCAGTCCGCGCCACGGCTACAGCATCGTCGCGATGACCTGGGCGCCGGGCCAGGGCACGCCGCTGCACGACCACGACGAACTGTGGTGCGTGGAGGGCGTGTGGCACGGCGCACTGGAGATCGTGCAGTACGAGCGGCTCGAGCAGGCCGGCGCGCGTTATCGCTTCCGGCCCGCGGTCGCGGTGCAGGCGCAGACGGGCAGCGCCGGCAGCCTGATCCCGCCGCACGAGTACCACGTCATCCGCAATGCCGATCCGGCGGTGGTCGCGGTCTCGCTGCACATCTACCAGGCGCCGATCCTGCGCTGCGCGCAGTTCGTCCCACAGGGCGACGAATGGTATCTGCGGCGCGAGGCCGCGATGCAGACCGACGCGGTCGGCCCGCAGGATTAGCCGCGCGCACCCGGCGCCGCTCGATGGCCTCGGACTCGGGCACCGGCACGCCGGAGGTCGGCGACGTCCGCGCCCGGACTAGTCGAGCAGCCGCTCGACCTCCACGCGCAGCGTCCGGCCGCCATCGACGAGCCACGCCCGCCCCTGCACGACGATGCCCTCGCCCTGGTGCGCCCGGTCGACCAGCCGGTCGTCGACCGCGCCGCCGGATGCGGCATCGAAGCGGACCTGCTGCGGCAGCCGGGCGACCGGCTGCGGCACGTCGGCGCGCAGCGCGGCCGGTCGGCCCTCGACGTCGGAGACCATGTAACCGTTGGGGCACGGTGCGCGCACGCAGCGGATGTTGCTCAGGTGCACGCGGAACACGCCCTGCGCCAGCCGGACCTGGCCCGAGGGCTGGGACGGCACCCGGGCGGACGCATCGACGGCCGGGTCGAGCACCCGTTCGCCGACCGGCTCGGCCGCCACCGGTGCGTGCCCGCCGGAGGTCGCGCACGCGGCCAGGAACAGCACCAGGAGGCCGGCCGGGACGCGCACAGGCCGCCGCCAGGCGCCGTGTCCGGCCTCGGAAATGCTGTGCCTGTCGCCCATCGCCGGTTCTCCTGCTGTGCCCGGCCACGCGCCGGCCCGCGCATCGTGCCAGAGCCGATGTTCGGATACCGCGAACGCCAGGCCGGTCCCTGCCGCGGCGCCGGGGCGATCCGCTATACTCCGCCTCCGCGCCGGAGTGGCGGAATGGTAGACGCAGCGGACTCAAAATCCGCCGCCTTTAAAAGCGTGCGGGTTCGAGTCCCGCCTCCGGTACCAGCGACCTGGCCAAGGATGCAGCCCGCCGTGCAGACCGCCGGCGCACGTTCGCACAGGCCCGTCGCGGTCGCCGACCGTATGCCGGCCGGCCCGGCCGACGCTCCTCGCGTGGTCGCTTGCGCGCTCCACCCGAACGCGAGCCCAACGGTGCCGCGAGGTGACGGCCGTGGGCCGCGGGCGTTGACGACGACGCCCCGGGTCATCGACTACCCTGTGCGTCGATCCGTCGCACCTCGAGCCATCGCCATGCCCCGCAGGACCCCCGCCGACCTGTTCGATGCCTGGGAAGCCGAGCTCGCGCTCGTCTTCGAGGCGGACCCGTCCGCGGAGGAGTTCTGGAGCTACTGGCACGAGCGCGAGGAGGTGGTCGAGCGGCTTGCACGCCCGGTCGACAGCGCGTTCGTCGACGCCGGGCTGGCGAGGCTGACCGCGATCGCCGAAGCCCAGGGCTACCGCAGACCATCGGCCGCGCTTCCGGGCGTGCCCGCCCCGGCCCCGGCCGGGCCTGTCATCGCCGAGCCGCCGATCGCGATGCTCGATGACGCGATGCCTGCCTGAGCGGCTCGCGCATCCGCACCTCGGCCGGGCCGCGACGCCGGCTGCGCGCCATCGGCTAGCATCGGCGCATGTGCCTGATCGCCGTCGCCTGGAACACCCGTCCCGACCTGCCGCTGGCGCTGATCGCCAATCGCGACGAGGCGCATGCGCGCCCGACCGCGGCCGCCGACGTCGATCCCGACGCCCCGCAGGTGTTCGGTGGTCGCGACCTGCAGTCGGGCGGCAGCTGGCTGCAGGTCTCGACCCGGCGCCGGCTCGCGGCGGTGACCAACGTCCGGGCCGGGCTCGCGCCGGAGACGGCGCCGCGCTCGCGCGGCTGGCTGGTGCGCGATTTCGTGCGCGGCGACCTGTCGGCCGAGCGCTTCGCGCGCGCGCTCGCCGACGATGCCGCGTGCCATGGCCGTTTCAACCTGCTGCTGTGGGACGGCGACGCGCTGTGGTTCGCCACCAACCACCCCGCGTTCGCGATCGCGCCGGTCGCGCCCGGGCTGCATGCGATGTCCAACGGCGCGTTCGATGCGCCCTGGCCCAAGAGCAATGCGGCCACGCGCACGCTGCGCAACTGGCTGACGACGTCGCCCGACGCGTCGGCGGACCTCGACCCGCTGTTCGCGGGCCTGCGCGACGTCCGGCCCGCGGACGACGCCCGGCTGCCCGACACCGGCGTCGGCCTGGCGCTGGAGCGGCGCCTGTCGCCGCCCTTCATCGAGGATCCGGTCTACGGCACACGCAGCAGCACCGTCGTGCTCGCCGGTGCCCGCGACATCGTGTTCGCCGAACGGCGCTTCGACCCGGGCGGCGCGCCGGCGGGCTCGACCCGCGTGCGGCTGGACGGCTGAGGCCGCAGGCGCGCGCTCAGGGCGCGGGCCACGGCCACCAGCCGCGGCCGGTCAGCGCGTAGCGGTCGGCCGCGCGCTCGAAGCGGTTGCGCACGCCGATGCCGCCGCACAGCAGGTACAGCGGCAGGAACAGCGGCCCGAGCACCATGTACTGGTAGACGTGCGCGCGCTCGTGGTCGTCCAGCCGGATCGGCGCGTCGACGCACAGCCCTGCGCGATGCGCATACGTCGCGCACGTCCGATCCAGCGATGCGCCGGTGTGCAGGATCGTGTTGCCGAACGTGATCGCCCCGCCCGGCCCCCAGGGCCAGCGTTCGAACACCAGCGCGCGGTCGCGCGCGCGCCAATGCGGCCGTGCGCCGAACGGCAATCCGGCCAGCCCGCCGGCCAGGCCGATCGCGGTGTTGGGCAGCGTCCAGACGGCGCCGAGCGCCAGCAGCAGCCCGCGCAGCGGTGCCGGCACGCGTCGCCAGCGCGCCATCGCGCCCAGGGCTCGCCTTCGGGCATCAGCAGCCACAGCACGAGATACACCAGCACGCCCGGGAACGCGGCCGAGAGCACCGACACCACGACGTAGGACGCGCGGACCAGCGTGGGGTTCCAGTCGAAACGGCGTGCGACGCCGCCGAGCACGCCGGCCAGGACGCGGTCGCTGCGGGAACGGCTGAGGCTCGGGGCGGGCATGGACATCGGCGGATTCCGGAACGGGAAGCGGAAGGCGGCGCGGGTCAGTCGCGCTGCGCGAGCCAGTCGTGGATCGCCGCGGGCACCTGCGCCTGCGCGCGGCCGGAGACGTAGATCCCGATGTGTCCGCCGCGGAACGACAGTTCGGCGTAGTCCTCGGTGCCGACCAGGCCGCGCAGCGCGCGCGAGGCGTCCGGCGGCACCAGATGGTCCTGCTCGGCGTAGATGTTGAGCACCGGCATCGTCACCTGCGCCAGGTCCACCGGGCGATCGCCGATCCTCGCGGTCCCGGCGACGAAACCGTTGTCCTGGTAGAACTGGCGCACGAACTGGCGGAAGGCCTCGCCGGCCTGGTCGGGCGAATCGAAGATCCACTTCTCCATGCGCAGGAAATCCTCGACCGCCTTGGGATCGTCGAGGATGTCGACCAGCCCGACGTACTTTTGAACCAGCAGCCGCCATGGCTTCAAGGTCAGGTAGCAGGCGTTCATCGCATCGGCCGGCACGTTGCCCAGCGTGTCGACGAACAGGTCGACGTCCAGTTCGCGCGTCCAGTGCGCGAGCATGTTGCCCTCGGTGTGGAAGTCGACCGGGGTGACCATCGTGATCAGGTTGCGCACGCGCCCCGGGTGCAGCGCCGCGTAGCTGAGCGCGAACGTGCCGCCTTGGCAGATGCCCAGCAGGTTGATCGCCGCCAGGCCCGCTTGCCGGCGCAGGTGGTCGACCGCCCCGCCGAGGAAGCGTTCGATGTAGTCCTCGAGCGTGAGGAAACGGTCGGAGCGGTCGGGATAGCCCCAGTCGAGCAGATAGACGTCCTCGCCGCGCGCGAGCAGCCCGCCGACGATCGAGCGGTCGGCCTGCAGGTCGACCATGTACGGACGGTTGACCAGCGCGTAGGCGATCAGCAGCGGCGTGCGCGCAGTCGGCGCGCGGTCGCCCACGAACCGGTAGAGCACCACCTTGCCGTCGCGCCACACCTCCTGTCGCGGCGTCGCGCCGTAGTCGACGTCGCCGACCTCGCGCAGCGTCGTCAGGCCGGCGGCGAGCTTGCGCTGCACGTGCAGCGCGTCCTCGGCGACGCGTTCGGGCGTGATATGCAGGGGTCCGCTCATGTCAGCGCTTCCGGGTCCGCGACCTGGCGGACGTCAGGGGTTCGGGCGCCTGCGGGATCGGCGACACGAAGCCGAGGTTGGGCAGGCGGGCGGTCCGCGCGGGGGCGGCGGCGCGCTTGCGCGCGGCGGGCGACGCGACCGCGCGCCGCACCGTGCCGGCGCGGTCGTCGCGGCGCGATGTCGCCGCGGCGGTGGCCAGGCCGCGGGGGACCCGCGCCTGCGCGCCTTCGGTGGACGCCCCCGCTCGCTTCGTCGGCGCCCGCTTCGACGCCGACCGCTTCGTCGATGCCGGCGCCGGGGCCCCCCGCTTCGTCGTGGCGCGCCTGTCGGTGCGCCGCGTCGCGGGCGGCGCGGCAGTCGCGCGCTTGGCGACCGGCGTGCGTGCGAGGCGCGTCGCTGCGGCCGTCTTCGCTGCGGGCCGCTTCGACGCCGCCTTTTTCGTCGCGGATGTTCTCGCCCCGGCCTTCTTTTGCGCAGCCTTCTTGAGCACAGCCTTCTTCTGCACGGCCTGCTTCGATGCCGCCTTCTTCGATGCGGTCTTCCTCGTTGCAGCCTTCTGCACGGCAGTCGCAGTCGTGCGCTCGGCTGGCACGGACGCACTGGCGCCCGCGACGACGACGCGCGTCGGGCCGACCGGCCGCCGCGGCGGCTCGGTCGCTGCGGCGGACGGCATATCGTCGCGGTCGTCGCGCGGCGCCCCCTCCAGGCCCTCCACGCGATCGCGCAACCCGCGCAGCGCGCGCCCGAGCTCGACGATCTTGCGGTGCGCGCCGTCGAGTTCGCTGCGCGTGGGCAGGTCGAGCAGCCTGCACGCGTGCTCGATCTCGCGCTGCAGCGCCGGCCGCAGCCGCATCTGCCCGGCGACCATCTCCGCGTATGCGGTGCGGAACGCCGGCGACAGCGCGACCTCGGCATAGGCCTCCTCGGCCGCCTCGATCCACAGGTCGAACAGCGCGCGCGGCGATTCGATCCGCATCCCCGGCGCGTCCAGCGCCGCAAGCCGCCGCTCGAAGACCGCGAACGCGGACTGCGAGGCCTGCAGCAGCAGCCCGTGGTAGGCCTGCTGGGTCTGCGGATATTCGGCGAATGCGCGGGCCAGCGCCTGCCAGCGCGCCTGGTGCTCGCGCGCCGGCCCGAACGTCGGCCACGTCCACGGATCGCGGCTGTCGCCGCGCAGCGCATCGAGGATCGGCTGCAGCGCGCGCAGCCAGCCGTCCCAACCCTCGGTGCCGGCACCGCCGAGACCGCCGAGACCGCCGAGACCGCCGAGCATCTGCGCGAACGGGTTGGCGCCCTCGCCGCCCAGCGCCTCGCGCCACGCGCGCACGACCGCGTCGGGTGAGGCGCTCTGGCCGACGAACCGCTCGGCCACCGCCTGCATCCGCGCCCACCAGTCGCCGGCCTGCCGCGTGAACCGCTGCACGACGTCGTCGGCAGCGGACGGACCCGGCGCCTGCGCCTGCGTCCAGGCATCGGCGACCGCGCGCCACGGCGCAGCCGACCACGCCGACCCGTCCGGCGCGAAGCCGGGCAGACCCGCGGCGAATCCGGACGGCGGCGCGCCGGGCATCGTGCGCTGCAAGGCCGACTGCCAGGCGTCCCAGTACCGGCGTGCGAGCCGCTCGAGTTCCGCGCCCGGCGCCGCCGGGTCCCATCCACCGTTGGCCATCGTCCGCTCCCGCCGCAGTGGCCCGATCATAGCAACAGCCGGGCGACGCTTCGGACCGCTCAGGGCTTGGGAATGCGCAGCGTCTTGCTGATCATCAGCGAGCCCGACAGCGCGAACATCAGCACCAGCGGATGCAGCTGCCACGGGCCCAGGTGCAGCTCGCCGAGCCACAGGGCGTCGCCGATCCGGCCCTGCCAGGCGGCGACCGCGAGCACCACGACCAGCAGCAGGCTGGTCGGGATCGGCGTGCCCTCGAAGAACTTCACCTTGTCGCCGCCGTCGGCCAGCGTCTCGGCGGTGACGTTGTAGCGCGCCAGGCGGCTGACGCCGCAACCGACGAAGAAGCTCAGCACGATCCAGTCCCAGCCACCCTGCATGCCGCAGGCGTAGGCCAGCGCCGCCGGCGCCAGTCCGAACGAGATCACGTCGGCCAGCGAGTCGAGCTCGCGCCCGAGCGTGGAGGCGACCTTGCGCCAGCGCGCGATGCGCCCGTCGAGCGCGTCGAACACGAACGCCAGCGGGATCAGCGCCATGCCGGTCAGCAGGTCGCGTACGCCGCCGTCCTGCAGGAACCGCATCGCCGCGAACACCGCGCCGGTGCCGCAGAAGGCGTTGGCGAGCGTGAACCAGTCGGCGAGGTGGAAATCGCGCAGCATCGAGAAATGGCGGGGGCGGCTCATGCAGGCTCCAGTGGGTCGCGGGTCGCCCGTAGGGTGCCCGGGCGGTCGGCAGGTGCGCGTGATTGCGCTTGACAGACTGATATCACGAAGATATCACTTGGCGAACTCCAGGGAGATGGCCCATGAAAGAGAATCCGATCCGATCGTTCCCCGGCATCCCGGTCGTACTGCTGCAGCTGGCCGCGATCGCCGTGTGCGCATGGCTGATGCTGACCACTGGCGGCGCGCTGCCGGTGCTGGCGGTCGTCGTCGCGTTGCTGGTCGCGTTCTCGGCGGTCGGCCTGTACATGGTCGAGCCCAACCAGGCCGCGGTGCTGAGTTTGTTCGGCCGCTACGTCGGCACGGCCAAGGAGAACGGGCTGCGCTGGAACAACCCGTTCCTGACGAAGAAGAAGGTGTCCTTGCGCGTGCGCAACTTCGAGAGCGGACGGCTGAAGGTCAACGAGCTCGACGGCAGCCCGATCGAGATCGCGGCGGTCATCGTCTGGCGGGTGGTCGATTCTGCCGAGGCGGTGTTCAACGTCGACAACTACGAGAGCTTCGTGCACATCCAGTCGGAGGCCGCGCTGCGCGCGATGGCCACCAGCTACCCCTACGACCAGCACGAGGACGGGCAGATCTCGCTGCGCAGCCACCCGGCGGAGATCTCCGACCGGCTCAAGGAGCACCTCGACGAGCGCCTGGCCGCGGCCGGCGTGGACGTGCTCGAGGCACGCATCAGCCACCTGGCGTACGCGCCGGAGATCGCGCAGGCGATGCTGCAGCGGCAGCAGGCCAACGCGGTGATCGCGGCGCGCACGCGGATCGTCGCCGGCGCGGTCGGCATGGTGGAAATGGCGTTGTCCGAGCTGCAGAAGAGCGGCGTGGTCCAGCTCGACGAGGAGCGGCGCGCAGCGATGGTCAGCAACCTGCTGGTCGTGCTGTGCGCCGACCGCGGCACGCAGCCGGTGGTCAACACCGGCTCGCTGTACTGATGGCGTCCCATCACGTCATGGCGCTGGTGTTCGCGGTGTTCGCGCTGCCGGCATTCGTGTTCGCGCGCTGGCTCGGCGACGGCCGGCTGCCGCTGGCGGGCGGCAGCGGCATGACGGTGCGCGACAAGGCACTGCTCGACAGCCGGCTGGCGCGGCTGATGCGCATGGTCGGCCTCGCCACGCTGGCCACCGCTGCCGGCATCGCGTCGTGGGGCGACGACGAGCGCCGGCTGTCGATCCTGGTCGTGGTCATGGTGCTCGCGGTCAACGGCCTGGCGGCGGCGTTCGTCTACGTCGTCGCGAGCAGCAGGCGGCGGGCGCGCGGCGGGCGCGGGTGAGCGCCCGCAAGGCCTATCCGCTGCGCATCGACGCCGCGATCCTCGCGGCGGTGCAGCGCTGGGCCGACGACGAACTGCGCAGCGCCAATGCGCAGATCGAATATGTCCTGCGCGACGCGTTGCGCCGTGCGGGCCGGCTGCCGCCGCCCACTGCACCCGACGCCGATCCGACCCCATCCACATCCGCAGGAGCATCCGATGACTGAGCGCTGGCACTACAAGGTGCAGGAGATCAAACCGGGCATGTTCGGCCTCAAGGCCGGTGTCGTCGAGGCCGAGCTGCAGACGCTGGGGCAGCAGGGCTGGGAGCTCGTCGACGTCGTGCAGACGGCGCCCTGGCAGCCGGTGCTGCTGTTCCTCAAGCGCCGCGCATGAGCGCCGCTCCCGCGCCGCGCGTGCGCCAGGACCTGCGGGTGGCGGTGGCGCTGGCCGCCGCGGCCGCGCTGTCCACCGTCGCCGTGTTCCCGTACCTGATGCAGCTCGCGCCCGGCCGCGTCGCGTCGTCGCCGGTCCCGCTGCCGGCGCTGATCGCGATCCAGGCGATGCAGATGTTCGTGCTCGCGACGCTGCTGGCGTGGGCCGGCCTGCGCATGGGCCATCGGGTCGGTCTGGGCAGCCCGTTGCTGCAACGCTGGCTCAACCGCCACGGCGCGGCACGACCGGCGCCGCTGCATCCGTGGCGCGCGGCCGGGCTCGGCGCCGCCGCCGCGGTGGCGGTGCTGGCGCTGTCGGCACTGCTCGATCCGCTGCTGCTGCCGCCGGCCAAGGTCGCGATGCAGGACGTCGACGGCGCGCGCAGCGCGCTTTACGGGCTGCTCGCCTCGTTCTACGGCGGCATCGTCGAGGAACTGCAGTTGCGGCTGTTCCTGATGACACTGCTGGCCTGGGCCGCGACGTGGCTGCTGCGACGCGCCCGCGGCTTCGACGGCACGCTGCCGCCGGCCGCCGCGTGGCTCGCGATCCTGGGCGCGGCGCTGCTGTTCGGCGCCGGCCACCTGCCCGCGGCCGCGGCGGTGTGGGACCTCGATGCCGGCGTCGTGGCGCGGACGGTGCTGCTCAACGCGATCGCCGGCATCGCCTTCGGCTGGCTGTACTGGAAGCGCGGACTGGAGATGGCGATCGTGGCGCACTTCGCCGCCGATCTGGTGCTGCACGTGCTGATGCCGCTGCTGACGCCGCAGACGGTCCTTTGACCGTCGCAGTCGGCCGTGCGCGGCCGGCCGCCGGTCGCTAAGCTGCGCCGATGCCCCGCCCCGCCTCCGCCATCCTGATCAACACGCCGGACATCGAGCTGTGGCCGGCCGCGCTGCTGCGCGCCCGCGCCAATCGCGACGCCCGCGTGCTGGCGCGCGCGCAGCGTGTACTGCGCCGCAAACGCGACGGCCGCTATCTCGCCGCGCTGCTGCCCGAGGGCCTGATGCCGCTGCTGCCCGGCTGGCGCCGCACGCCCGGCGTGGACGAGGCACTGGGTCTGCTCGAGACGATGCCGTCGGGCCCGCCGTCGGCGGCGCCGGACACGCTGCCGGTCGCGCGGCTGCAGACGCGGCTCGACGGCCTGGGCATCGATGCGCACGACTACGCCGCCCGCACCGGGCTGCCCCTGGTGCCCGAGCCGGCATGGCTGGCGTTCGCCGGCGTCGACCGCTACCGCCGCCCGCTGTGGCTCGAGGCCCGCGCGGCGCGCGCCTGGGCGCGGATGCGCGATGCGGCGCTGCGCGACGGCGTCGCGCTCGAGGCGATCTCCGGCTACCGCAGCCACGACTACCAGTTGGGCATCTTCGAGCGCAAGCGCGCCCGCGGCCTTGCCGTGGACGCCATCCTCGCGGTCAATGCCGCGCCCGGCTACAGCGAGCACCACGCGGGCAGCGCGCTCGACATCGGCACGCCCGGCGAGCCCAGCGCCGAGGCCTCGTTCGAGGCGACGCCGGCATTCGCGTGGCTGGCGCGCCACGCCGGCGACCACGGTTTCTCGATGAGCTACCCGCGCGACAATCCCCACGGCATCGTCTACGAGCCATGGCACTGGCGCCACCGCTGAGCGCGCGCAGCGCCGGCGCACCGGGCGCCGTGCGCGCGGGATGCGGCCGTCAGCGCCGCGGCGTACGCAGCGCCGAGACCGCGTAGAGCAGCCAGCCGAGCATCGTCAGCCCGCCGCCCCAGGGGGCGAACGTCGACGGTCCGCCCAGCAGGTGGCGCGAGACGACCGCTCCTGAAAACAGCAGCGTCCCGGCCAGCAGCGCGAGCAGCGCCAGCTTGGCCAGCGGATCGCGCACGCCGCGCGCGAGCGCGGCCAGTGCGACGCCGTGCCCGAACGCGAACACTGCCGCCGACTGCAGCGCCGGCCGCGCATCGCCCTCGACCCCGTGGCTGGCGTAGGCCGCCAGCGCGACCGCGACCCCGGCGAGCAGCGCACCCGCCGCCGCCAGTCCCGAGGCATTGCCCTCATTCCTGCGCATCACCGCTTCCCCTGTCCTGCGCGCCGTCGCGGCGCCGGCTCCCCAACGCAACACGCCGCATCCAGGGGATGCGGCGTGCGTCGGGTCTCGTCGATGTACGAAGGCGACCGTTACGGCTGCTGGCGCAGCGTCCAGAAGACCTCGAACTCGCCGTTCTCGGTGAACGCCGACTCGATACCGTTGCGGTAGGCCTCGTAGGGACGGTCGGTGACCTCGTAGCCCTGCGTCAGCGCCCAGGCGCGGACCGCGTTGCGGACGTTGTCGAGCTCGGCCATGAAGCCCTTGTAGTTGGCCTTGGCGACGCGGCCGCGCGGCTGGTGCACGTACTTCACCGGGCCCAGCAGCTCGAGATCCGACAGCTCGGCGGCATCGGTCGCAGGCGCTTCGACCGGAGCGGCTGCGGTCTGCTCGGCAGCGTCGCCCTCGCCTTCGCCCTCACCCTCGGCAGCGGCCGGCGCGGCCGGACCGGTACCCTTGACGCGGACCGGCAGTGCGATGTCGAACGTGTAGGTCTCGCGACCGAGCTCGGTGGTGATGATGCGCAGCGGGCCGGCGGCCTCGAGGTCGTTGGCGGCGATCGTGCGGTTGATCCACTCCAGGTTCGCCTTCATCGAGTCCTGGATGACCTGGTTGTTGCGCTCCACCGCGCCGGCGCTGACCACCAGCAGGTTCTCGGCCGGACGGTCGACGGCGGCCAGGTCGGACAGCGAGCTGCCCTCGACGCGGTAGTCGACGTTGGGCACGGCGGCGAGCAGGTTGCCCATCTGGCCCAGGCCCAGCTTCATGTCGTCGCCGACGTTGCGGCTCACGTACAGGCCGGCGAAGCGGCCCAGCAGGTCCCAGCCATAGTCGACGTTGTAGGTCTGGGTGATCTCGATGTTGCGGTTGTTACGGCCGGTCGGCTTCAGCGAGAAGGTCATCTTCTTGTTGTCGCCGCGCTGCGGGTTCTCCAGCGCGTAGACCACGCGGGTGTCCGGCTCGGACTCGGTGATCTCCCAGTGGCCCTGGCCGACGCGCTCGTCCTGGGAGGTGTAGTCGACGCGGGCGCCGACGCCGGCATCCGGGCCGGAAACCTTGAGCTGGACGGCGGGGTCGTAACGGGGGATCGGCGACCAGTCCTTGAAGCGACGGACGCTGTTGATCGTGTCGAACACGATCGACTGCCGACGGTTGGTCTCGACAGATTCGGTCAACGTGCGGCTGGACGGAAGCAGCACGGCCACCACCAGGAACAGCACGGCGACGATGACGCAAGAGATCAGCAGTTCGAGCAGACGGGTCATTCAGGGTTCTCCAGGACCAATTCCGGCCTGAGGCGGCACAGACCGGCAATCGTAGCAAGATTGTGTGACTGCGGGCGAGCCTGACTTGTCGTCCGATTCGCGTGCGCGATCGCCCCGTCGCATCGCGTCTGGCGCGCCGCCCGTCCCGCCCCACGGCCGCCGGCGACACCGGTGTCGTCATGCGGCGGGCGGGACGGCCGTGCGGTCGCGCACGTCAGGCCTGCACAGGGTGAGGACGGCCGCCTGCGAGGCATCGCCTCGCGGGCGGACGAACGCCCGCCGCGCTGCGGCGGGCCGGCCATCCTGTCGATCAGACCAACTGCAGCTCGAAGGCCTTGAGCACGGCCCGGGTGCGATCGCGCACGCCGAGCTTGGACAGGGTGAGGACGCCCGGCCTGCGAGGCATCGCCTCGCGGGTGGACGAACGCCCGCCGCGCTGCGGCGGGCCGGCCATCCTGTCGATCAGACCAGCTGCAGCTCGAAGGCCTTGAGCACGGCCCGGGTGCGATCGCGCACGCCGAGCTTGGACAGGATGTTGGACACGTGGTTCTTGATCGTGCCCTCGGCCACGCCCAGCGAGTTGGCGATCTCCTTGTTGGAGAAGCCGCCGGCCATCAGGCGCAGGATCTCGGTCTCGCGGTCGGTCAGCGGGTCGGGCCGGTCGAGGCTGACGAACTCGTTGCGCATCTGCTCCAGGCCGGTCAGCAGGCGCTGGGTCACCGCCGGCTGCACCAGCGATCCGCCGTCGGCGACCGTGCGGATCGCGCCGACCAACTGCTCGAGCGAGACGTCCTTGAGCAGGTAGCCCTTGGCGCCCGCCTTGAGCCCCGCCAGCACGAGCTGGTCGTCGTCGAAGGTCGTCAGGATGATCGTCGGGGGCAGCGCATCGGCGCGGGCCAGCGACTGCAGCGCATCGAGCCCGGACATCGCCGGCATGCGCATGTCCATCAGCACCACGTCGGGCTTGAGACCGGGGATCAGATCGACCGCCTGCCGGCCGTCGGCGGCCTCGCCGACGACCTCGATGCCGCCGTCGAGCGCGAGCAGCGAGCGGATGCCCTGGCGGACTAGGGTCTGGTCGTCGACCAGGCAGACTCGGATCATGGGGCCTCCCATCGGATGCGGACTCACGGCGGCGGGGACGCGACGGTGCGGGGTGCAGCATCGCGCAGGCGGGCATCGTCCGCCAGCGGCAGTTCCAGGCGCAGCACGAAGCCGCTGCCCGGCGCGGTCTCGACCTGCAGGCCGCCGCCGTAGGCCGCCAGCCGCTCGCGCATGCCGGTCAGGCCGTTGCCGGCGCGCGCGCCGTCGGCGCCGCGGCCGTCGTCACGCGCGTCGAGGCGGATCGCCCCGGCGTCCTGGACGTAGCGCAGGCGCAGCAGGCCCGCGCCCGAGTGGCGCACGGCATTGGTGATGATCTCCTGGGTGCAGCGCAGCAGCACGTGCGCGCGCTCGGGATCGTCGACCAGGAACTGCTGCGGCATCTGCATGTCGATGCGCAGGCTCGGCACGTTCTCGGCCAGCGGCAGCAGCGTGGCGCGCATGTCGATCGCGTCGTCGTCACGCAGCTGGCTGACCGCCTCGCGCACGTCGCTGAGCAGCAGCTTGGCCAGCGTCTGCGCCTGCCCCACGTGTTCCTGGGCCTGGCCGCTCGCCAGGTGGCTGGCGATCTCCAGGTTCAGGCTCAGCGCGGTCAGGTGGTGGCCCAGCAGATCGTGCAGCTCGCGCGAGATGCGCGTGCGCTCGTTGACGCGCACGCTCTCGGCCAGCAGCGCGCGCGTGGCGCGCAGTTCGGCATTGAGGCGGCGCTGCTCCTCGCGGGCCTGCGCCTGCTGCCGCGCGACCAGCCCGGTGACGAACGCGAAGCCGGTGAAGCCCACGTACAGCGCCGCCTGCAGCACCGCCTCGGCCAGGGTGAAGTCGAACCCGCGCACGTAGACCGGCACGATCACGAACTCGCAGGCCACCAGCAGCGCGACCCCGACCCACAGCGGCAGCAGCCAGGGCAACACGCAGGCGACGACCATCAGCAGGATGCTGCCCAGGCCGCTCTGGCTGTAGTAGCTGATCGCAATCGCGCTGCCGGCCAGCACCAGCACCAACAGCCGGTCGAACAGGCCGATCCGGCGCTCGCCCAGGCCGCGCGTCAGCCAGGCGTAGCTGGTGCCGAACACCGCCCAGGCCAGCCATGAGCGCCAACTGTCGAGCACCACGCGGGCACCGCCCTCGGCGAGCTGGTCCGCCGGCGCCAGCGACAGCATCAGCAGCGGCAGCCCGATCACCGCCCAGGTGAACAGGCCGGCGACGCGCAGCAGGCGGTTGTGGTTCAGGGTGCGCATCATGGCCCATGGTAGACGCGCGCGGGGCCTGGCGCCGCGGGCCTGAAGTCATGCCCGCACCCGCGCACCGCCTCGCCCGCCCGCGACGGGCATGCAATAATCCGCGCTTGCGACGCACAGCGGCGGAAGCTGCCGCATGCCGTCGATTCGTGTGTCTGCCGTCTCAATGGAGTCTGGAATGTCGATCGTCGTCCGCGACGTGCGCGAGCACGAGCTGGATTCCATCCTCGAACTCAACAACGCCGCCGGCCCGTCGATCCTGCCGCTGGACGCGGCCCGCCTCCGTCGCCTGCACGACACCGCCGAATACTTCCGCGTCGCCGAGCGCGACGAGGCGATGGTTGGCTTCCTGATCGGCTTCGGCTCGGGCAGCGGCCACGACAGCAGCAACTACGCCTGGTTCGGCGCGCACTACCCCGAATTCTTCTACATCGACCGCATCGTGGTCGCCAGCCGCCGACGCGGCGGCGGCGTCGGCCGGGCGTTCTATGCCGACGTGCAGAGCTACGCCGAGGTCCGCTACCCGCTGCTGACCTGCGAGGTCTTCGTCGAGCACGACAACGATCCGGTGCGGCTGTTCCACGGCGGCTTCGGCTTCCGCGAGGTCGGCCAGCACGTCATGCCCGGCACCGACCTGCGCGCCTCGATGCTGGTCAAGGACATGTGCAGCTATCCGTGGGTGCGCGACACCTACGGCGGCCGGCTGCCCGATGCGCCGTGGCTCGGGCGCCCACGGGTGCCCACCGATGGCAGTGCCGGGGCCCGCGCCTGATGGCCGGCCAGCCCGCCCCCGCCCCGGCGACCGATTTCGAGCCCGCCGGCGAACTGAAGATCGGCCAGGTCGGCATCGCCAACCTGCGCATCCGCACCCTCGACGTCGCCCGCCTGGGCGAGGAGATGCGCAGCCGCGTGACGCGCGCGCCCAAGCTGTTCGAGCGGGCGGCGGTGATCCTGGACTTCGGCGGCCTGCCCGCGAGCCCGGACCCGGCGACCGCGCAGGCGCTGATCGATGCGCTGCGCGACGCCGGCGCGCTGCCGGTCGCGCTGGCCTGGGGCAGCAGCGACAACGCCGTGCTGGCGCAGGCGCTGGGCCTGCCGCTGCTGTCGAAGTTTCGCGCCCAGTACGAGAGCGCCGACGCCGTGCCGCCGTCTGCCGCGGCGCCCACCCGTGCCGCGCCGCCGCCGGCCGCCGCACCGCCCGCACCCGCCGCGGCCGCGCCCGAACCGGGCCTGATGCAGACCTCGGCGGTGCGCTCGGGCCAGCAGCTCTACGCCAAGAACCGCGACCTGACGGTGATGTCGCAGGTCGGCGCCGGCGCCGAGGTCATCGCCGACGGCTCGATCCACATCTACGGCCCGCTGCGCGGACGCGCGCTGGCCGGCGCCCAGGGCAACCGCAACGCCCGCATCTTCTGCCGCAGCTTCCACGCCGAGCTCGTCGCCGTGGCGGGGCAGTACAAGGTGCTGGAAGATATCCCAAGAGAACTCCACGGCAAGGCCGTCCAGGTCTGGCTGGAGCATGAAGAACTGAAGATCGCCGCACTCGAGTGACGGCGGCACACCCCAGGAGACGTGTTTTGGCTGAAATCATCGTGGTCACTTCGGGCAAGGGTGGCGTCGGCAAGACCACCACCAGCGCCAGCATCGCCAGCGGGCTGGCCCGGCAGGGCAAGCGCACCGCGGTCGTCGACTTCGACGTCGGCCTGCGCAACCTCGACCTGATCATGGGCTGCGAGCGCCGCGTGGTGTACGACCTGGTCAACGTCGTCCAGGGCGAGGCCTCGCTCAAGCAGGCGCTGATCAAGGACAAGCGCTTCGACAACCTCTACGTGCTCGCCGCCTCGCAGACGCGCGACAAGGACGCGCTGACCAAGGACGGCGTGGAGCGCGTGCTCAAGGAACTGGCCGACGACGGCTTCGACTTCATCGTCTGCGACTCGCCGGCCGGCATCGAGAAGGGCGCGTTCCTGGCGATGTACTTCGCCGACCGCGCGATCGTCGTGGTCAACCCCGAGGTCTCCTCGGTGCGCGACTCCGACCGCGTCATCGGCCTGCTGCAGTCCAAGACCCGGCGCGCCGAACAGGGCGAGCGCGTGCAGGAACACCTGCTGCTGACCCGCTACAGCCCGTCGCGCGTGGAAAGCGGCGAGATGCTCTCGATCGCCGACGTCGAGGAGGTGCTGGGCCTGAAGACCATCGGCGTGATCCCCGAATCGGGCGACGTGCTCAACGCGTCCAACAAGGGCGAGCCGGTGATCCTCGACGCCCAGTCGACCGCCGGCCAGGCCTACGACGACGCGGTCGCGCGCCTGCTCGGCCAGGAGCGCCCGCTGCGCTTCACCACCACGGAGAAGAAGGGCTTCTTCAGCAAGCTGTTCGGAGGTTGACGATGGCCCTGTTCGATTTTCTCAAGCCCAAGAAGAACACCGCGACGATCGCCAAGGACCGCCTGCGCATCATCGTCGCCCAGGAACGCACCAACCGCGACGCGCCCGACTACCTGCCGCTGCTGCAGCGCGAGCTGCTCGAGGTGATCCGCAAGTACGTCAGCATCGACGTCGAGGCGGTCAAGGTCGACCTGGTCAAGGAGGGCGAGCACGACGTGCTCGACATCTCGGTCGCGCTGCCCGACGAGCGCATCACGCCGGCCTGAGCCGACGTGCCCCCGCTCCCCGGCGCACCGGCATCGCCCGCCGCGGACGCGCCGCACGACGCGTCCGCGTCGGTGCTGCGCGTGGCCGACGTCGGCTTCGAACCGGCCACCGCCCTGCTCGCGCGTTACGGGCTGCGGCCGCATCGCGTCGCCCCCGGCCAGCCGATTCCCGGCAGCTACTGGGGCGACAGCGAAGCCGGCATCATCGGCACCGACGTGCATGCGCGCGACGACACCCCGGTGCATTCGCTGCTGCACGAGGCCTGCCACCTGATCGTGCTGCCGCCCGAGCGCCGCGCCGCCGTGCACACCGACGCCACCGACTCGGTCGAGGAGGAGGACGCGACCTGCTACCTCCAGATCGTGCTCGCCGACGCGCTGCCCGGCGTCGGCAGCGCGCGGCTGATGGCCGACATGGACGCCTGGGGGTACACCTTCCGCCTGGGCTCGGCGCGCGCCTGGTTCGAGCGCGACGCCGACGATGCGCGCGCCTGGCTGGTCGCGCGCGGCCTGCTGCCGGTGCCCGCGGCCGGCTGACGGCGGGCATCGACGCGCCGCATCGGCACGGTCGGATGCGTGCGACGCGGCGCATCGCGCGCGCATCGTCACTTGCGGCGTCGCAACCGCCGCACTAGCCTCCCGGTTCCCTTGCACACCGGACGCCGTCGTGACCCATCGCCATGCCCTGCTCGCCCTCGCGGTCGCCGCGAGCCTGACGCTCGCCGGCTGCAACCGTTCGCCCTCGCCCGACGCGACCGCGCCGGCCGCGTCCACCGCGCCCGCCGACGAGACGGCCGACCAGTTCATCGCGCGCGTCAACGAGGAGATGCGCACGCTGATGCCGGAACTGACCGCCTCGCAGTGGCTGTCGGCGACCTACATCAACGACGACAGCCAGCTGCTGGCCGCCAAGTACAACGAGCGCTACCTGGCCCAGCTCAACACCTGGATCGAGCAGGCGCGCCGGTTCGAGGGCAAGGAGATGTCGCCCGAGACCGCGCGCGCCATCAACCTGCTCAAGCTCGGCGCGTCGATGCCGCCGCCGCGCGATCCCGCGCACCTGGCCGAGCTCACCGCACTGGCGTCGAAGATGGAAGGCACCTACGGCGCCGGCCAGTACTGCACCGGCGAAGGCGAGGCCCGCCGCTGCCGCCAGCTCGGCCAGCTCGAGGACGTGCTGCGCAGCAGCCGCGACTACGACGCGCAGCCCGACGCCTGGCAGGGCTGGCACACGATCGCCCAGCCGATGCGCCCCGACTACACGCGCTTCGTCGAGCTGGTCAACGAGGGCGCGCGCGACCTCGGCTTCGCCGACGCCGGCGAGGCCTGGCGTTCGGGCTACGACATGCCGCCGGCCGAGCTCGCCGCCGAGACCGACCGGCTGTGGGGCCAGGTCAAGCCGCTCTACGAGCAACTGCACTGCTACGCGCGCGGCCGGCTGGAAGCACGCTATCCCGGCCGCGGCACGGTCGACGGCGGCCTGCTGCCCGCGCACCTGATGGGCAACATGTGGCAACAGGACTGGGGCAACCTGTGGGACGTGCTGCAGCCGTACCCGAACGCCGGGGACCTCGACATCACCGGCGCGCTGGAGAAGAACTACCAGGCGCTGCTCAACGAGCGGATGGTCAAGGAGAACGCGCTGATCGATTCGGATCGCCGCGCCGACATCGCGCACGCCGCGCAGGTCGAGAACGCCAAGCGCATGAACGAGCGCGCGCAGGACTTCTACGTCTCGCTCGGCATGCCCAAGCTGCCCGAGAGCTTCTGGACCAGGACGCAGTTCGTGAAGCCGCGCGACCGCGACGTGGTCTGCCATGCCAGCGCCTGGGACATGGGCGCGCACATCAACGGCCAGCCGGACGTGCGCACCAAGATGTGCACCAAGCCCAACGAGGAAGACTTCACGACGATCTACCACGAGCTCGGGCACGTCTACTACTACCTCGCCTACAACGGTCGTCCGCCGCTGTTCCAGACCGGCGCGCACGACGGCTTCCACGAGGCGATCGGCGACACCATCGTGTTGGCGATGACGCCCAAGTACCTGCAGTCGATCGGCCTGGTCGGCGAACAGCAGCAGTCGCAGGAATCGCTGGTCAATTCGCAGATGCGCATGGCGCTGGCGAAGGTGTCGTTCCTGCCGTTCGGGCTGATGATCGACCGTTGGCGCTGGGGCGTGTTCGACGGCTCGATCACGCCGGACAACTACAACGCCGCGTGGTGGTCGCTCAAGGCGCAGTACCAGGGCGTGGCCCCGGCGACACCGCGCGGCGAGGAGTTCTTCGACGCCGGCGCCAAGTACCACGTGCCGGGCAACACGCCCTACACGCGCTACTTCCTCTCCCACGTACTGCAGTTCCAGTTCTACAAGGCGCTGTGCGACGCGTCCGGGCACACCGGCCCGCTGTACGAGTGCAGCTTCTACGGCAACAAGGCGGCCGGCGAGAAGTTCTGGGCGATGCTCGAGAAGGGCAACAGCCAGCCGTGGCAGCAGACGCTCAAGGCGCTGACCGGGGGCGAGACGATGGACGCCGCGCCGGTGCTCGAGTACTTCGCACCCCTGCAGACCTGGCTCGAGCAGCAGAACGAAGGCCGCAGCTGCGGCTGGAGCGCACCGGCCTCGGCGCAGTCCCCTGCTCCGGCCGCGACGCCTGCAAAGGGCTGAGCGGCCTTTGAAGCACCGCGGCCTTTCCAGGCCGACTCGTTACAACTGCGGGATGGGAGCTGTCTTCGGACAGACAGCAGCCTGCCAGCCGGAAGGCGCTCCCCCCTCGGTCAAGGCCGCTTCGCGGTCCGGCCACGCGAAGCGCGCGTGGCGTTCGCATGGATGCGCGGCAGTGCCGCGCACGCCATCCATGCTCACCCTGCCTTGACTCGGGCGCGCGCCCGCTCCGCGTCCGGCCCGGCGCAGCGCGCCGGGCGTTCGCCCGCTCGCGCGGCATGCCGCGCAGGCAGAGCGGGTTCACCCATGGCGCGCTCGACGCGGCCACCGGCTGTCAGTCCGCTGCCACAGCCGTTTGCATCCCGACTTCGGGTGGACACAGAGTCACCCGCCAGAAGAAGTCGCGCGTTGTCGGCCTCGGTGCGTCGTGCTGGCCGGGGATTGCGATAGCGGGCCATGGATGGCTCGCGGCGGCGAGTCAGCCATGGGTGAGTGTGGGCTGCTCGCGCGGCATGCCGCGCAGCCCGCACGAACGCCCGGCGTGCTTCGCCGGGCCGGACCGCGGAGCGGGCTGACCGAGCCGGGGAGCAGTCCCCGGCCGGCGCGACGCACGTTCCGAAGAAGAACGCCCTGATCGAGCAAGCAGAAGCAGGACTCGCTAGCTCGGGTAAAGACCATTCATCGCCCCCACGGCAACGCCTCCGAGCGGCGGCTACAGCGGATCGGTCGGGGCCACCGGCGCGGCATCGCGCGCGGGGGTCGGGGGCGGCGCGCCGCGCGCCAGCTCGGCGCGCCAGAACAGCCAGCCGACCAGCATGAAGCCGGCCGAGGTCAGCGCAAGCGCGCGCGGATGATGGCTGACCAGTGGCGAGAGCACGCCGGCCGCGACCGCATTGAGCACCAGGCCGACGAAGGCCTGCAGCGACGACGCCGATCCGCGCTGGCGCGGGTACATGTCCAGCACGGCGAGCGTGAGGATCGGGAACACCAGCGCAATGCCGAACGAGTTGAGCATCATCGGCAGCACCGCCCACGGCACCTCGGGCTGGTCCACCAGCAGGTTGTAGCCGAGGTTGGCGGCCATCGCCACGCCGCTGCACGCAAAGCCGATGTTCGCCAACCGCGGGCCGCTGATCCGCCCCGCCGCCCGACCCGAGAGCCAGGCGCCGAGCATCATGCCGGTGATCATCGGGACGAAGAACCAGCCGAACTGGCGCTCGTTGAGGCGCAGCACGTCGACGACGAACACCGGCGTCGAGGCGATGTACAGGAACAGCGCCGAGAAGTTGAACGCGCCCGCCGCGGCGAGCCGCTGGAACCGCCGGTTGGCGACGATCGCCGCATAGCCGCGCAGCAGGCGCCCGGGCGCGAGCGAGATGCGCGCCGCCGGCGGATGGGTCTCCGGCAAGCGCACCCAGCACACCGCCAGCAGCACCAGCGAGAACGCGACCAGGAACCAGAAGATCAGCGGCCAGCGTCCCCAGCCCAGCAGCCAGCCGCCGATCACCGGCGCGATCGCCGGCGCGATGCCGAAGATCATCGACACCTGGCTCATCAATCGCTGCGCGTCGTCGCCGTGCAGCACGTCGCGGATCACCGCGCGCCCGACGATCAGGCCCACGCCGGCCGACAGGCCCTGCAGCGCGCGGAACGCCAGCAGCGTGCCGAGGCTGGTCGACAGCGCGCAGCCGACCGACGCGACCACGAACACCGCCAGCCCGCCCAGGATCACCCGCCGCCGCCCGAGCGCGTCCGACAGCGGCCCGTGCACCACGCTCATCAGCGCGTAGGCCACGAGATACACCGAGATCGTCTGCTGCATCGCGACCGCATCCGCGCCCAGGTCCGCGCCGATCGCGGGGAACGCCGGGAAGATCGTGTCGATCGAGAACGGCCCGAACATCGCCAGGCCGGCGAGCAGCAGGGTCAGCAGGCGGATCGGGACCTGCGGTGGCGGGGTCACGGTCATCGTCGACCGGCCCCGTTGGGACATGGACGCATGCGCTGGGCTCGGTGCGGGGGCTGCGCAGCATAGCAACGCGTCCATGCACGCCGGGACGGACGCAGCGTTCCCCGGGCCGCAGTCCGGTGCGTTGCCGCGGCGCAGCGCGATCGCTGCAGGGCCGGCGAGCGATCGCTACGCCGCGTCGACCGTTCGTGCACGCGCGGCGCTCCACGGTGCGGGCCATGCCATTCTTGTCCCGCTCCCTCGCCGCCGCGCTCCTGGGCGCCGCCCTCGCCGCCTGCGGCGGCACCGCCCCCACCGCGCCGGCCGTCGACCCGCCGGGTGCATCGGGAACGGCCGCCACGCGCACGCTCGAGGCCGGTGCCCGCGCGCTGCAGGGCACCGCGCCGCTGCGCGACATGGACATCCACATCGTCGGCTTCCATCCGATGAAGGACGACCCGACGATGCAGATGGAGGCCCACCACTACTGCCGCCAGGTCAATGAGGACTTCGCGCAGTGCGCGCTGTTCGACGGCGACACCGTCGAGGCCAACCTCACCGGCATCGAGTACATCGTGTCCGAGCGATTGTTCGCGCAGCTGCCCGAGGACGAACGCGCGTACTGGCACCCGCACAACGGCGAGATCCTGTCCGGGCAGCTGGTCGCGCCGGGCCTGCCCGAGGTCGCCGAGCGCGCGCTGATGCGCCAGAAGATCAACAGCTACGGCAAGACCTGGCACACCTGGCATTCGCGCCACGGCATCGCGGCCGGCGATGCGCTGCCGCTCGGCCCCGCGACGCTGGCGTGGTCGTTCAACCGCGACGGCGAGGTCGATCCGGCGCTCGTTGCGGCGCGCGACCAGCGCACCGGCATCGACAGTGCGCAGCGGCGCCGGGCGCGCGAGGACCTGCGCACCGATGCGCGACCGCAGGCGGGGGTCGACGCACTGCGCGCGCATTTCCCGGACGCCACGCCGATCCCGGGGGTCCGCGACGCCACCGCGGACCCGGACACGGGCGACCGCAGGCGCTAGAGCCGCTCGACCGCCATCGCGCGGATCAGCACCGCCTGCTGCGCGAAGCGCGTCTCCAGCGAGGCGCGGTAGTCCGCCCACCAGGCGCGATCGAGCCCGTCGGTCATGACCTCGACCAGCACCACCTCGTCGCGCTGCACCTCGCCACCCGGATCCTCCCAGGCGCCGGCGGCCGGCGCGCGCAGGAACGCGGTGGCGCCGCCGAAGCGCGTGGTCAGTTCGTCGCGCACCCCGTCGAACAACGTGCGTGGCCACGGGTGGCCGTCGGCGCCGCGCAGCGGCAGGAAGAGCTGGACGAGCGTGCACGGGGGCGGGTCTTCGGGCATGGACGGGCGGCGCGAAAGCGGGACGGACGAGCATCGCCGCCCGGCCATGGAGCCCGCGTCACGGCCCGGCCCGGCCGGCCGCGCGGGGGCGGTATAATCGGCGCGCTGCAACCAACCGGTGGGAGAAGCGGGTCCGCCCGCTGCCGAAGGCGCAACGCCCGTAATCGCTCAGGCCCACGTACTGCCGGCGGGAAAACTCTGGAGAGACCGGTTCGATCCGGCGCCGAAGGTGCATGGGGACGCGTCACCCCCCGAACTCTCAGGCAAAAGGACAGAGGGGCACGAGGAAGGCCGGCGCCTTCCGCCGCCGCATGCCCTCCCCGGCGCGGCGCGGCATGCCGTCGGCCCTCCGCCCCCAGCCGCCCTACCGGATGCCCGCCATGACCGCATCGCCCCTGCGCGACCTCGAACACCCCTCGGCCTTCGTCGAGCGCCACATCGGCCCGAACGACGCCGAGATCGCCCACATGCTCGAGGTCGTCGGCCACGCGTCGCTCGATGCGATGACCGACGCGATCGTGCCCGGCAGCATCCGGTCGCCCGCCGCGCTCGCGCTGCCGACCGCGACCACCGAGGTCGAGGCGCTGGCGAGGATCCGCGACGTCGCGAGGAAGAACACGGTGCTGCGCAGCGTCATCGGCCAGGGCTACTACGGCACCCACACGCCGAACGTGATCCTGCGCAACATCCTCGAGAACCCGGCCTGGTACACCGCGTACACGCCCTACCAGGCGGAGATCTCGCAGGGCCGCATGGAAGCGCTGATCAACTTCCAGACGATGGTCGCCGACCTGACCGGCATGGACATCGCCAATGCCTCGCTGCTCGACGAGGCGACCGCCGCGGCCGAGGCGATGACGCTGGCCAAGCGCTCGGCCAAGTCGAAGTCCAACGTGTTCTACGTCGCCGACGACGTGCACCCGCAGACGCTCGACGTGCTGCGCACGCGCGCCGCCGGCCTGGGCATCGCGCTGCAGGTCGGTCCCGCCGCCGACGCGGCGACCGCCGACAGCTACGGCGTGCTGCTGCAGTACCCCAACACCTTCGGCCGGATCGACGACCACGCCGCGGTCGCCGAGGCGGTGCACGCGCGCGGCGGCATCGTCGCGGTCGCGGCCGACCTGCTGGCGCTGGCGCTGATCGAGGCGCCCGGCGCCTGGGGCGCGGACATCGTCGTCGGCAGCGCACAGCGCTTCGGCGTGCCGTTCGGCTTCGGCGGCCCGCACGCCGGCTACATGGCCTGCCGCGACGCCTACAAGCGCTCGATGCCCGGCCGCCTGATCGGCGTGTCGGTCGACGCCGCCGGCAACCCGGCCTACCGGCTGACGCTGCAGACGCGCGAGCAGCACATCCGCCGCGAGAAGGCGACCTCCAACATCTGCACCGCGCAGGTGCTGCTGGCGGTCATGGCCTCGATGTACGCCGTCTATCACGGCCCGGAAGGCCTGACACGCATCGCGCGCCGGACGCACCGCTTCGCCTCGATCCTGGCCGCCGCGCTGCGCCAGGCCGGCGTCGCGGTCGGCGACGCGTTCTTCGACACCCTGCACGTGACCGGCGTCGACGCCGGCGCGCTGCACGCCAAGGCGCGTGCGGCCGGCTTCAACCTGCGCGCGATCGACGCCGCGTCGGTCGGCATCAGCCTCGACGAGACCACGACGCGCGACGAGGTCGTGGCACTGGCCGGGCTCTTCGGCGACGCGCAGGAAGGCGCGAGCGCCGCGGGAGGCAGGATGCCGGGAGCAGCCGCCGACAGGCTCGACATCGACGCGCTCGATGCCGCGACGGCCGACGCGCTGCCGCAGGCGCTGCGCCGCAGCACGCGCTTCCTGCAGCACCCGGTGTTCAACACCCACCACAGCGAGCACGAGCTGCTGCGCTACATGCGCACGCTGGCCGACCGCGACCTGGCGATGGACCGCACGATGATCCCGCTGGGCTCGTGCACGATGAAGCTCAATGCCACCGCCGAGATGATTCCGGTCACGTGGCCCGAGTTCGCCAATATCCACCCGCTGGCACCTGCCGACCAGACCGCCGGCTACACCGAGCTGATCGACGGCCTGGAGAAGATGCTGGTCGAGATCACCGGCTACGACGCCGTCAGCTTCCAGCCCAATTCCGGCGCCCAGGGCGAATTCGCCGGCCTGCTCGCGATCCGCGCCTACCAGCGCGCGCAGGGCCAGGGCCATCGCGACATCTGCCTGATCCCCGAATCGGCGCACGGTACCAACCCGGCGTCTGCGCAGATGGTCGGCATGACCGTGGTCGTGACCCGCTGCGACAAGGACGGCAACGTCGACGTCGACGACATCCGCGCCAAGGCCGAGAAGTATTCCGACCGGCTGGCGGCGATCATGATCACCTACCCGTCCACGCATGGCGTGTTCGAGGAGGACGTGGTCGAGATCTGCGACATCGTCCACCGCCACGGCGGTCAGGTGTACACCGACGGCGCCAACATGAACGCCCTCGTCGGCCTGGCCAAGCCGGGCAAGTGGGGCTCGGACGTCAGCCATCTCAACCTGCACAAGACCTTCTGCATCCCGCACGGCGGCGGCGGCCCGGGCGTGGGCCCGTGCGCGGTCAGGTCGCATCTCGCGCCCTACCTGCCCCGAAGCCTCGGCGCCGACGGCGAGGTCGGCATGGTCTCGGCCGCCACGCACGGCTCGGCCTCGATCCTGCCGATCAGCTGGATGTACATCGCGATGATGGGCGCCGACGGCCTGCGTCGCGCGACCCAGGTCGCGCTGCTCAACGCGAACTACGTCGCCAAGCGCCTCGCGCCGCATTTCCCCACGCTCTACACCGGCCGCAACGGCCTGGTCGCGCACGAATGCATCCTCGACCTGCGCCCGATCAAGGACGCGACCGGCATCAGCGCCGAGGACGTGGCCAAGCGCCTGATCGACTTCGGTTTCCATGCGCCGACGCTCAGTTTCCCGGTCGCGGGCACGCTGATGGTCGAGCCGACCGAGAGCGAATCGCTGCACGAACTCGACCGCTTCATCGACGCGATGATCCAGATCCGCGACGAGATCCGCAGCGTCGAGGACGGCCGTCTGGACCGCGAGGACAACCCGCTCAAGCATGCGCCGCACACCGCGATGCAGGTCGCCGCCAGCGAGTGGACCCACGCCTATCCGCGCGAACTGGCCGCGTTCCCGCTGGAAACGCTGCGCCAGACCAAGTACTGGCCGCCGGTCGCGCGCGTGGACAACGTGCACGGCGACAAGAACGTGTTCTGCAGCTGCATCCCGGTCGGCTCGGCCGAGGACGCGCCCGAGGCGTTCAGCGAGCCCGACGTCGTCTGAGCGCGACGTCGGACCCCGGTCCCGGGCGCAATGCCCGGGGCCGTGCCCGCGCAATACCCGGTGCGCCCATCGTCCTCCGGCAGGTGCGCGGGCGCAGGCGCCCTAGGCGCCCGCGCGTCGCCGTTTGCGCCAGGTCACGACCTGGCCGACGATCGCGGTGACGAGGATGCAGGCGTTGGTGACGATGAACACCCAGTCCCCGACCAGCGCGCTGTAGGTCACGAAGCCGGTCGAGGCCGCGATCTGGCCGACGAACAGCCACTTCGACACGCCGCGCGCGCTGTCGTCGCGCAGTTGCGTGACGATCTGCCGGACAAGCGTGGCCAGCAGGATCGCCGAGGCCGCCCAGCCGATCAGTTCAGGACCCATGCGCGCCCCGGCCTGCGCAGGCGCCAACGGGACGCACTGAGGCCGCAGCCACCGGCATCAACGCTTCGCCGTCTGCCCTTCGGTCTCGTCCCGGTCCAGATACGTGAGCACGGTCTCGTCGAGATTGGCGGCCAGCCATTCGGCCATGGCCTCTTCCTGGGCCAGGATCTCCTGGCAGACCGCCTCGGTCTCCTGATCGCCCACCTTGCGCGCGGCCGCGATGATCGCGCGGTACGTGGCGATCTCCAGGTGCTCGAACGCGTAGCTCAGGCCCGACCCCTTGACGACCTCGTCGCTCATCATCGAATTGCCGGCCGCATGCATTGCCGCCGTCGCCGAACCCATGACGTCCTTGACGGTCGACGTCGACCCGCCGAGCGCCTTGATGCGTGCTTCGAGCAGCCGCGCCTGTCCCTGCGTTTCCTCCACGTGCTGCTCGATCCGCTGCCGCAGCCGGGGGTAATGCTCCAGCCGCGAGGCCTGGCCCTTGAGCATCGTCTCGGCCTCGCTCTCCATGGCATGCGCATCCGACAGCCACTCCAGCACGCGCTTCTCGTTCGCCTTGGTCATCCCGGGTCTCCTCGTTGATGTCGAGACGCCATTGGGCCGTCGCGGGCGTCGGACCGACGTGAGCCGTCATCGCGGGCCCGGGATGCGAACGGAAGAAATGTCCGCGTCGCGCGCGCGGGCGGCGCGCGCGGCCTGCCGGAACTCGAGCACCGCAGGCAGCACGCACAGCAGCAGCGGCGGCACCAGCACCAGGCCCCAGACCTGTACGCGATCGACGGCGAACGCGCGCGCCGGCAGCGTCCAGCCCGCCTGCCACGCCTGCGCGCCCTCGGATGCGAACAGCACCGCCAGCGCGATCCACGGCGCCATGTCGAGCACGCTGTGCAGATGCTGTTCGACCGGCGGAATCGCGCGGGTGCGGTACGCGATCCGCGTGTCGACGTAGCCGGCCGCCGCGTGCGCGCACACCAGCAGGACCTGGAAGCCGAGTGCGGCCAGCGACGGACCGAATGCCAGCCAGATCATCACGGCCGCCCCCAGCAAGGCCAACTGCAGCAGGTGCATCGTCGATTCGGCGACGCCGGACGTCTGTGCGAGGCATTGCCGGCGATGGCACACGAAATCGCCCAGTCCTGCGACCAGCCAGGCCAGGTAGCCGGCATAGGCCCAGGCCGCGCCGTTCACTGCTCCACCGGCTCGCCGTCGAGCGTGCACGGTGCCAGCGGGCGGTCGGTCGGCCCGTTGAGGATCGCCCCGGTACGCGCATCGAAACGCGAGCCATGGCAGGGGCAGTCCCAGCTCTTCTCCTCGGTGCTCCAGCGCACGACGCAGCCCATGTGCGGGCAGCGCGCATCGTGCGCGTGCAGGCTGTCGTCGCCCGCGCGATAGACGGCGACGCGGCGCAGCCCGCGCCGCAGCACGGCGCCGGTCCCGCGCGCGATGTCGTCGGGCGCAGCGGCGTCGGCCGGCTTGATCCAGTCGCGGAACTGCAGCGCGGCGTTGGCGTTCTCGCGCATCCAGGCGCCGCCGCTGCGGAACGGTTTGCGACCCGGATCGTAGAGTTCGATCCAGGGGTTGTCGCGTCCCTGGATCAGGTCGGCGATCAGCAGCCCGCCAAGGGTGCCGTGGGTGATGCCGTTACCCGAATCGCCGGTGACCAGGTAGACGTTCTCGTTGGCGGGATCCGCGCCGAGGAACGCGAGTCCGTCGGCCGGCTCGAGCACCTGGCCCGACCAGGCGTGGGTGAACGTACCCAGACCCGGAAACCGCGCCCGCGCCCACGCTTGCAGCCGTGCGTAGACCTCCGGATCGTCGTCCTGGCCGGTCTTGTGGTCGGCACCGCCGACGATCAGCATCCAGGTCCCGTCGCGGCGCGCATGCAGGCGTACGTAGTGATAGGGATCGGCATCGTCCCAGTACAGGCCGTCGGGCACCGCGTCGGCCGCGATCTCGCCGGCGACGACGAAACTGCGGTACGGCGCCTGCTTGTGGAACGTGGCGCCGGTGGGATGGAACGGCACGTTGGTCGCCACGACGACCGCGCGCGCCTGGAGCGTGCGCTCGCCCAGCGTCAGGGTCGGCCGGTCCCCGCCTTCGACGCGGTCGACCTCGGCGCGGTGGAACCGGCAGCCGGCGACCCGCGCCTCCTCCGCCAGACCCTGCATGTAGCGGCCGATGTCGACGCGGGCCTGTCCGGCGAAGCGCAGCACCGGCCCGCCGAGCGCGGGCAGTGCATCCAGGCCCGGCAGCCGCTCGACGTCGAGTCCGGCCTGGCGCGCCGCGTCGTACTCGCGTTCGATGTCCGAGACGTCTTCATCGTGCGGAAAGAGGTAGCCCGACACGCGCCGGAAATCGCAGTCGATGCCGTCGCGCGCCATCGCCTCGATCCAGTCGATCGCCGCGGCATGGCTCGCGGCCGCCAGACGCGCGCCCGCCTCGCCGTGATGGCGCGCAAGGTTGAAGAAGCGGTCGTCGAGGGCGGATGCCAGGTGCGCCGTGGTGCGCAGCGTCTCGCCGGCGCCGACGTCGTCGCGCTCGACGATCAGCACGTCGCGTCCTGCGCGCGCCAGTTGCACGGCTGCCGTCAGGCCGGCCACGCCGGCACCGACCACGACCACATCCTGCTCGCGGCTGGGATTCTTCTCGGTGAACCTGTCCGCCGTCGGCTCGGAATCGTCGAGCCAGACCGGACGCGTGATGCCAGTGCTCATGGCCTCTCCTTTTCGGGAAGCGGAGTGCGGCGACCGGGGCGGTGCCGCGCCCCGGGACCGCACGCGCCGCGTGCACGACGTGGCGCGGTGGCCCACGGGGACGCCAGCGGCGCCTCAGATCATCGGCGGGTCGCGCTCGCGGTCGAAGTTGCGATGTTGCGCCAGCGCCTCGACGAAGCGTCCGATCGATCCGTCGTCCCCGTCGTCCGCCACGATCAGAGCGGCGTCGTCGTCGAGCGGAATGCCGGCTTCCTGGAGCAGGTCGGCGCCGTCACCCAGCGCCAGGATCGCCTTGCAATGGCGGAACTGGTCGCTGACGAACTCCACCGCGCGGCCGTCGCGGGTGAGGCGCACGGCGCCCTCGCCGCCCGGGATCGCGACGCCGTCGAACAGCACCGACGGCTCGTTCTCCAGCGACGCATCGGCATCGAGGCTCGCGCCATCGGCGGCGGTGAACGCACCGACGCGCGGGCCGACCAGGCGACCGACCGCGCCTTCGGCCAGCAACGCCTTCTGCAGCGCGGCGACCTGGTCGGCATCGCTGCCCTCACCGATCAGGATCGCGATCTTGCGGGTGCGAATCCCCGCCTCGCCCGGACGCGCCAGCATCGACAGCGCCGGCGACACCTCGACCTCGGGGGCCGGCGGATCGGGCAGCACGCGCGGCATCGGCTCGGGCAACGGCATGCCGAGCCCCTCGGCGACCTTGCCGGCGAGATCGTCGGACACGTTGCGCAGCATCGAGACGACGCGCTCGCGGATCGCCGGCACGGTCACCTTCGACAGCTCGAACCGGAACGCGGCGACGATGTGCGCCTGCTCGACGGGCGTCTGGCTGTTGTAGAACAGCGTGGCCTGGTTGAAGTGCTCGGCGAAGCGCTCGGGCTTGCCGCGCACCTCGTCCTGCGCCACCGGCTCGGGGAACGGCACGAAACCGGCCTTGCCCGCCTGGAACGGGCACCCGCCGCCCAGCGAATTGGGCTCGTAGGCAACCTTCCCGCGATGGATCGCCTGCCGGTGCATGCCGTCGCGCTGGTTGTTGTGCACCGGCGCGATCGGCGCGTTGATCGGCAGTTCGTGGAAGTTGGGGCCGCCGAGCCGCGAAATCTGGGTGTCGACGTAGGAATGGATGCGCCCGGCGAGCAGCGGATCGTTGGTGAAGTCGATGCCGGGAATCACATGCGCGGTGCAGAACGCGACCTGCTCGGTCTCGGCGAAGAAATTGTCGGGGTTGCGGTTGAGCACCATCCGGCCCAGCGGGGTCAGCGGAACCAGTTCCTCGGGCACGATCTTGGTCGCATCGAGCACGTCGAACGAGAACCGCTCGGCATCCTCCTCGGAGAACACCTGCACCGCCAGCTCCCACTCCGGATACTCGCCCGCCTCGATCGCATCCCACAGGTCGCGGCGATGGAAGTCCGGATCGCAGCCGGAGGTCTTTACAGCCTCGTCCCAGAGCTGCGCGTGCGTACCGAGCACCGGCGTCCAGTGGAACTTCACGAACGACGACACGCCCTCGGCGGTCACGAAGCGGAAGGTGTGCACGCCGAAGCCCTGCATCATGCGGTAGCTGCGCGGGATCGCCCGGTCGGACATCTGCCACAGCAGCATGTGCGTGGACTCGGGCATCAGCGAGACGAAGTCCCAGTAGGTGTCGTGCGCGGACGCGGCCTGCGGCATCGCGTGGTGCGGTTCGGGCTTGACCGCATGCACCAGGTCCGGGAACTTCATCGCGTCCTGGATGAAGAACACCGGGATGTTGTTGCCCACCAGGTCCCAGTTGCCTTCGTCGGTGTAGAACTTCACCGCGAATCCGCGCACGTCGCGCGCGGTGTCCTTGGAGCCGCGCTCGCCGGCGACCGTCGAGAAGCGCACGAACACCGGCGTGATTTTGCCGGCTTCCTGGAACGGCGCCGCGCACGTCAGCGACGGCACCGCGTCGTAGCATTCGAAGTAGCCGTGCGCGCCCGAACCGCGCGCGTGCACGATGCGCTCGGGAATGCGCTCGTGGTCGAAGTGGGTGATCTTCTCGCGGAGGATGAAGTCCTTGAGCAGCGCCGGGCCGCGCAGGCCTGCTTTAAGCGAGTCCTGGTTGTTCGCGACCGGCACGCCCTGGTTGGTGGTCAGCCGCCGGCCGGTCGCGTCGACGCGCACGCGGTCGAGCGACTCGACGGTCGGGTTGGCGCCGGGCGCGGGCCGCGAGCCGACCTTGGCCGACGTGTTCGACTCGCCCAGCGTGCTGGCGGTCGGCAGGTCGGACGGCGGCGCCACCTGCCGGCCGCGCCGCGGCGCGGTCGCCTCGTCGCGGCCGTACTCGGACGCCTTGTTCTCGTTGTGGGTGAACTCGGCCGCGAGGAACTCGGTGTCGGCGGCCTGATCGGCCTGGAGATCTCCCGTGCCCGGCGCGGGTGCGTGCGAGGCCGCGCTGTCGGACGCGCGCGCCGCGGACACCTGCTGCGCGGCAGCGTCGGCCGAAGGGGGTTGCTTGGGGGACTTGGCCATCTTGGTACTTCTCCCTGGGTAGCCGGTGAGCGAACACACCGACGCTAGCGGCGAGGATGTGGCGGGACCGTGCAGAACGCGGAACCGCCGGTGGGCCGAGCACGTCAGTTGTGCCGACCCCGCACCCGCCGTGGATCGACGCCCCCGCACGGGCGTGGCAGGGAGATGCGAATGCGTTGCATGCGCGCGGCCTGCGGCCTCGCCTGCGCACGCGGCGAGGCGGGCGACACCGCCGCGGCGATCAGTGGGCCCGCAACAGCGCGAGCGCCTGGTCGAACGGCTGCGGACGACCGAAGTGGAACCCCTGCGCCTGGTCGCAACCGTGCGCCACCAGCCAGTCGCGCTGCGCCGCGTCTTCCACGCCCTCGGCGATGATCGACAGGCCCAGGCCGTGGCCGAGCCCGATCAGCGCCCGGCAGATCGCCGCGCTGCGCGCGTCGTCGACGACATCGCGGACGAAGGCGCGGTCGATCTTCAGGTGGTCGAGCGGCAGTTCGCGCAGGTAGGCCATGCTCGAAAAGCCCGTGCCGAAGTCGTCGATCGACAGGCACACGCCCTCGTCGCGCAGCCGCCCCATCTGCGCGCGCACCGCATCGGGATCGCGCAGCAGCACGCTCTCTGTGAGCTCGAGGTGCAGCGCGCCCGGACGCAGCGCATGCGCCTGGCGCAGCGCGCGGATCGTGTCGACCGGCAGGCCGGCCTCGAACTGCACCGCCGACACGTTGACCGCGATCGCCGCGTCGGACCCGGCCTCCGACAGCCGCCGGCTCGCGCGCGCCGCCTCCTCGATCACCCAGGCGCCGATCGGCACGATCAGGCCGGACTCCTCGCACAGCGGCACGAACTGCGCCGGCGGCACGAAGCTGCCGTCCTCCTGGCGCCAGCGCAGCAGCGCCTCGAACGCGACCACCGCACCGTCGCGCAGGCGGTGGATCGGCTGGTAGAAGAGTTCGAACTGGCGCTGGTCGAACGCCTTGCGCAGGCGCCGCACCAGCGCCAGGCGCTCGGCCGCCTGCGCGGCCATCGCCTCGTCGTAGCGCACGACCGCAGTACGCTCGCGACGCGCCTGCAGCGCCGCGAGCGCGGCGTGCGCGATCACGTGTTCGGCGCCGCCGTCGTCGCAGGGCCCGTCGGCCAGCCCGATCCAGGCCTCGAGCGGGAACATGCCGACGTCGGCCTCCACCGGCACGTCGCTGGCCGCCACCAGCGCCTGGACCAGCGACGGCAGCGCGGCGCGGTCGAACGCCGCGATCGCGAAGGTCTCGGGCGGCGCGTAGCCGCCCAGGCCGTAGCGCTCGGCGATCCGCGCGAAGCGGGCCGCGGCCTCGCGCAGCACCGCCTCGCCGGTACGCCGCCCCAGCGTGGGCGCGATCAGTTCCAGATCCCGCAGCTGGACGTAGGCGACCGCGAAGCCGTTGCAGGCGTTCGCGGCGCAGTGCGCGTCGAGCTGCTCGGCCAGCGCCGCGAGCGTCAGCATGCCGGTATCGGGATCGTGGTGGGCGCGCCAGGCCAGATCGCGCTCGTAGGCCAGGCGCGCGCCGATGTCCTCGGCCAGCACCAGGCGCGCACGTGCGTCGTGCATCTCGATGTCGCGTGCGTGGACCCGTGCGTCGATGCGCCGGCCGTCGTGGGTGAGCAAGGTCCAGGTCCGCTCGGCGCTGCCCTCGCCGCAGCGCAGGATCACCTCGGTGCCGGCATCGCGATCCTCCGGTGCGATCAGCTCGGTCACGCGCATGCCCACGAAGGCCTCGCGGCGGTAGCCGTAGACCTCGATCGCCGCTTCGTTGACCGCCAGCACGTTCAGCGTGTCCACGTCGTAGACCCAGGCCGGCAGCGGGTTGCGATCGAACAGGTTGCGGAACTGCATCTCCGCGCGCTCGACCCGCAGCTGCGCGTCGCGGCGCTCGGTCACGTCGATGACGGTGCCGGTCATGACCTCGCGACCGCCGTCGACGACCGTCGCCCCGTTGCCCTTCAACCAGCGGATGCGACCGTCCGGCAACCGCACCCGGTATTCCTGCTCGTAGGCCTCCCGGCGCCGGCGCAGCACCTCGAACTGCGCCAGGGTCCGCGCGCGATCGTCGGGATGCATGCGCTCGAAGAACGCGTCGAGCGGGATGGTGCCCCGCTCCGGGACGAGGCCGAACAACGCGGCCATCTCGTCGGTCACGCGCACGCGATCATCGCCCTCCTCGATCCGCCACACGCCGATCTGGGAGGCCAGTTGTGCCTGGCGCAGCCACCGGGCCTGGGTGTCGATCTCGGCCATCAGCCCGACCTGCGCCCGTTCGTTGGCACGCAGCCGGCCCACCACGGCGGCGAGCGCGATCCAGTAGGTCACGACCAGCGCCAGCGCAGTGCCGGCGTACACGCGCCAGGGGGCGAGGACCTCGCGGACGCTGAGGCCGCCGCTGACGACGAGCGGATAGTCGCTGGTGCGGCTGAAGCCCATCGCGCGTTCGACGTGGTCGAGCTGGCTGACGCGTCGCACATTGAAACGCGCGCCATCGTGAACGGCCGGATCCGGCAGCGTCACCTTGCGGCCGACCTGCGAGCGCCCGCGACCGAAACGCGAGATCACCTCGCCGTCGTGGGTGTAGATGACCACGCTGCCGTCGCGTCCGATGTCGAAACCTTCGGTCATCGCGTCCAGCTCCCGGGTCAGGAGGTTGGCGACCAGCCAGTGGCCGCGGCCGTCCGGCAGGACGAGCGGCAGTTCCCAGCCGCCATCGCCGCGATGCAGGTCGCCCAGTCGCATCACGCCCGGCCCGGAGGCAGGTCCGGGTGCGGTCATCGTCCACGCCCGCAGGTCGGGCACGTCGGCGCCCGCCGAGAGCGCCCGGCCGTGGGCGTCGTAGAGCACGATCGAGGCGAGCTCGTCGTAACGCGCCACGACCCCCGCGATCAATGCCTGCAGCCGCACGTCGTCGCCGGCGCGATACGGCGCGATCTCGCGATCCAGATCGGACGCGATGCCGCGCAAGGTGCGCTCGACGTTGCGCAGTTCGAGGTGCAGCAGCCGGTCGACGCCGATCGCCATCGCCAGACTCTGGCGGTCGGCCGCCTGCATCCGCGTCTGCCGGTCGAGCGCCAGCAGCACGATCAGGCCGATGCTGATGGCAAGTCCCAGCGCGACGCCGATCGCGCGCACCGTCGCCACCGAGCCCCAGCGCTCGGCCACCCGTTTTCTGGCCCGCCCCCTCGGCATTCCGCTTCCCCCTGCAGCTGATCCCGCGCTCTGCATCGTGCGTCCAACGACGGCCCGCACCACGCGACACGGCGAGTCGCACGATACGACGGTGCGCGCGAGCGGAGCGTGAGCCGCGTCACGCTCCCCGATACACGCACCACGGTCTGCGACACAGGTGGGCGATATCGGATTCACGCGACACCGCAGCCGGATCTCTCAACATCGGCGCTCCCCCTGATGGAGCGCCTCCATGTCCCGCAAGCACGACGCAGGCTCTGCCACCCATTCCGACCAGCCGCAACAGGCCGACAACGTCGCCGTTAACGACCGGATTGCCGCGCGCGGCGCCGACTACGCGCACGACAACAATCCTTCGGCCGAGGGCAACGATCCGGCGTTGATCACCGGCCCGACGTTCGTGCGCCGCGTGAACCCGGACGGCACCGTCGAGTCGGGCGGGCCCGACGCGCCCGCGGACGACGACGCGCCGTCGCGGGGCTGAGCCGACGTCCGCCCCCGCGCCGGCGGCGGCATGCCGCCGCCGGCCGCCGGACCCACCGGCATGGCATTCAATCCTGCTTGCGCGTCCGCGCCGCCTTCTTCGCCGCCGCCTTGCGTCCCGCCGCGCCCTTGGTCTTCGCCGCCTTCTTCGCGGCGGCCGAGCGGCTGGCCGCAGTCCGCTTCGAGGCCGCCTTCTTGGCCTGGGTCGACAGCGCCTGCTTGCTCGCGACCTTCTTGGCCGGCGTCTTCTTGCTCGCGGTCTTGAGCGCCTTCTTCGCGCCGCGCGAGCGGGTCGCCGACGGCTCCTTGGCCGTGCCGGCCTTGGCCGAGTCCTGGGCCGCCTTCTTCTTGGTGGCCTTGGAGGCGGTCTTCGAAGGCTTGGCGTCGACACCTGCACGGCGTGCCTTCGACAGGCCGATCGCGATCGCCTGCTTGGTCGACTTGGCGCCGTGCTTGCCTTCGCGCACGTGCTCGATCTCCTCGCGGACGAACTCGCCGGCCTGCGTGCTGGCGGACTTGCCTTCGCGCTTGGCCTTCGCGGCGCGCGCGGTGGTCTTCTTCTCCGGCATGGAACGCTCCCACGGATGGACGAACGCCTGCGATAGCAAGCCGCCGATCAAGGACATGCGAACGCACACCCGTCGTCGGGACGCGGTGGGCGCAACGCACGCGGCCGCCGCATGAGCGCGAGCGGCGTCGATCTTCTAGAATCCACGCGCCCCCCAATCCCCCGGAGTCCGTCATGACCTCACCCCTCGCCTATCGCCGCGTCCTGCTCAAGCTGTCCGGCGAGGCACTGATGGGGGACGAGGACTACGGCATCGACCCGAAGGTCATCGGCCGGCTGGCCGAGGAAGTCATCGAGGCGCAGAAGGCCGGGGCCGAGCTCGGCCTGGTGATCGGCGGCGGCAACATCTTCCGCGGCGCCGGCCTGGCCGCCGGCGGCATGGACCGGGTAACCGGCGACCAGATGGGCATGCTGGCCACCGTCATCAACGCCCTGGCGATGCAGGACGCGCTGGAGAAGCGCGGTGCGCGCGTGCGCGTGATGAGCGCGATCAAGATCAACGACGTCTGCGAGGACTACATCCGCCGACGTGCGATCCGCCACCTGGAGAAGGGGCGCATCGGCATCTTCGCCGCCGGCGTCGGCACGCCGTTCTTCACCACCGACTCGGGCGCGGCGCTGCGCGCGATCGAGATCGGCGCCGACCTGCTGCTCAAGGCGACCAAGGTCGACGGCGTCTACGACGCCGACCCCAAGAAGGTGCCCGGCGCCAAGCGCTACGAGCGGCTCACCTACGACGAGGTGCTCGGCCAGGGCCTGGAGGTCATGGACACCGCGGCCTTCGCGCTCGCCCGCGACTCCGACCTGCCGCTGCGCATCTTCGACATGGGCCAGCCCGGCGTGCTGCTGCGGATCCTGCGCGGCGAACCGATCGGCACGCTGGTCCAGGGCCGCGGCTGAGGGCCGCCGGGCACCGCCAAGGCGGCGGGGCGCCCCTGCGCGCCCCGCGCCTCCGGTGCCGACCGCGATCGCCGCCCGATGGGCCGGCCGGTCCGCTTATAATCCCCCGATTCTGCACACGGACCGGGGGCGCGCATGCTCAACGACATCAAGAAAGACACCCAGACCCGCATGGCCAAGAGCGTCGAGGCCCTGCGGCACGCGCTGGTCAAGGTCCGCACCGGCCGCGCCTCGACCGCGCTGGTCGACCACCTGAAGGTCAACTACTACGGCTCGGACATGCCGCTGACGCAGGTCGCCAGCGTCACCGTGACCGACGCCCGCTCGCTGACGATCACCCCTTGGGAAAAGCAGATGGTGGGCGCGGTCGAGAAGGCGATCCTGGGCTCCGACCTCGGCCTGACCCCCAACACCGCCGGCACCACGATCCGCCTCAACATCCCCGCGCTGACCGAGGAACGCCGCCGCGACCTGACCAAGGTCGTCCACGGCGAGGGCGAGGACGCCAAGGTCGCGATCCGCAACATCCGCCGCGACGCCAACCAGCAGGTCAAGGAGCTGCTGAAGGAGAAGCTCGTCTCCGAGGACGACGTGCGCCGCAGCGAGGAGGAGATCCAGAAGATCACCGACAAGGCGATCAAGGACGTCGACGACGTGGTCAAGGCCAAGGAACAGGAATTGATGGCGGTCTGATCAAGAGACGGGATTGGGGATTCGGAATTAGGGATTGGCGAAAAGCCAGAGCCAGAGAAGCCACCATTGACTGATGCCCCCACCCTGCAGGATTCCGCGCGCCCGAATCCCGAATCCCGAATCCCGAATCCCGGCGCTGTGCCGCGGCACATCGCCATCATCATGGACGGCAACGGCCGCTGGGCGGCGCGTCGGCGGCGGCCGCGGGCGATCGGGCACCGCGCGGGCGCGCGCACGGTCAACCTGTGCATCGATTTCTGCCTGGAGCGCGGCATCGGGGCGCTGACGCTGTTCGCGTTCTCCAGCGAGAACTGGGGCCGGCCCGAGGACGAGGTCGGGGCGCTGATGAAGCTGTTCCTCGGCGCGCTCGACCGCGAGGTCGGCGAACTGCACCGCCGCGGCGTGCGACTGCGCTTCATCGGCGAGCGCACGCGTTTCGGCGAGGCGCTCGGCGCGCGCATGGCCGCGGCCGAGGCGCAGACCGCGGGCAACACCCGGCTGGCACTGAACGTGGCCGCCAGTTACGGCGGCCGGCAGGACATCGCGATGGCCGCGCAGTCGCTCGCCCGGGACGTCGCCGCGGGCCGCCTGCGCCCCGAGGACATCGACGAGGCCGCGGTCGGTGCGCGGGTCGCGCTGGCCGACCTGCCGGCGCCCGACCTGTTCATCCGCACCGGCGGCGACCTGCGCATCAGCAACTTCCTGCTGTGGCAGCTGGCCTACACCGAACTGTGGTTCACGCAGACGCTGTGGCCCGAGCTGGGCGTGGCGGAACTGGAGCAGGCGCTGGCCGCCTACGGCACGCGCGAGCGTCGATTCGGGCTGACCGGCGAGCAGATCGCCGCCGGCGCGCCGCACAAGGAGAGCATCGAATGACAAGCACGCGCATCCTCGCCGCGCTGCTGATGGCCCCGGTCGCCATCGCCGCCGTGCTGCTGCTCAACACCCCGTGGATGGCCGCGGTCTCGGCCATCGTGTTCCTGGCCGCGCTGTGGGAATGGCTGCGCCTGGCCGGCGTGGAGGACACGCTCTCTCGCACCGCGCTGCTGCTGCTCAACCTGCTGCTGATGGTCGCCGTCGTCTGGGCCTCGGCCACCGGCGGCGGCTCGCTGGTGCTGCTGAAGATGCTGGCGATGGTCGGCGTGGCCTGGTGGCTGGCGGCGGCGCTGTGGCTGCGCCGCTACGATTTCGCCGCCGCACCCGACGCAAAGGGCCGGATCCTGAAGCTGGCCGCCGGTACGCTGGCGGTGATCCCCGCCTGGGCCGCGCTGTGCGTGATCCACGCCAACGAGGGCGGCGCGTACGGCAACCGCTGGCTGCTGCTGGCGCTGGCGATCGTCTGGGCCACCGACACCGGCGCCTACTTCGCCGGCCGCCGCTTCGGGCGCCGCAAGCTGGCGCCGCGCATCAGCCCCAACAAGACCGTCGAGGGCCTGGCCGGCGGCATCGTGGCCGGCATCGTCGTGGCGGTGGCCTTCGCCCCGCTGGCCGGCGCCCAGGTCGCGCAGCTGCCGCTGGTGGCCGCGGTCGCGGCGCTGACGGTGCTGGCCTCGGTGGTCGGCGACCTGTTCGAGAGCCTGCTCAAGCGCCATGCCGGCGCCAAGGACTCGGGCACGCTGATCCCAGGCCATGGCGGCGTGCTCGACCGCATCGACAGCGTGCTCGCCGCGCTGCCGGTGTTCGCGTTCGGCCAGATCTGGCTCGGCTTCTGAGCACGATGACCGCCCTCCGCCGCACCCTGCCCCGCCGGGCCGGCGCCCGATGACCCGCCGCGTCGCCGTCTACGGCGCGACCGGTTCGATCGGCACCTCGGCGCTGGACGTGATCGCCCGGCATCCGCAGCGGCTGCGCGCCAGCGTGCTGGCGGCCGGCAGCAATGTGCCCGCGCTGGTCGCGCTGTGCGCTGCGCACCGGCCCGAGCATGCGGTGATCGCCGACCCCGCCGGCCTCGACGCGCTGCGCGCGGGCCTGCGCGCGGCGGGCTTGGCGACGCAGGCGCACGCCGGCATGGCCGCGCTCGACGCGCCCGCCGCCGACCCCGACGCCTGCGACACCGTGGTCGCGGCGATCGTCGGTGCCGCCGGGCTCGATTCCACGCTTGCCGCGCTGCGCGCCGGCAAGCGGGTGCTGCTGGCCAACAAGGAGTCGCTGGTGCTGGCCGGCGACCTGATGATGCGCGCCGCACGCGAGGCCGGCGCGACCATCGTGCCGATCGACAGCGAGCACAACGCGATCCACCAGTGCCTGCCCGCCGACGGCGACCGCAGCGGCGTGGCGCGGATCGTGCTGACCGCCTCCGGCGGCCCGTTCCGCGGCCGCGACCGCGCCGCGCTCGCGCAGGTGACCCCGGCCCAGGCGGTCGCGCACCCCAAGTGGTCGATGGGCCCGAAGATCTCGGTCGACTCGGCGACGCTGATGAACAAGGGACTGGAGCTGATCGAGGCCCACCACCTGTTCGCCACGCCGTCCGCACGCCTGGACGTGCTGGTGCACCCCCAGAGCCTGGTGCACTCGCTGGTCGAGTTCATCGACGGTTCCACCCTCGCCCAGCTCGGGCTGCCGGACATGCGCACCGCGCTGGCGGTCGGCCTGGGCGGTCCGGAGCGCATCGCCTCGGGCGTGTCGGGCCTGGATCTGCTGCAGCACGGCCGCCTCGACTTCGAGGCACCGGACACCGACACCTTTCCCTGCCTGGCGCTGGCGCGCGCGGCATTGGAGGCAGGCGGCACCGCGCCGGCGCTGCTGAACGCGGCCAACGAAGTGGCCGTTTCAGCCTTTCTTCAGGGACGGATTCGTTTTCTAGCGATCCCGGCGCTGGTCGAGCACGTGCTCGCCGCGCTTCCCGCCCTCCCCGCCGATACGCTGGACGTGCTGCGCGACGCCGATGCGCAGGCCCGGCGCGCCGCCGGGCAGGCGATCGATTCCGGTTCGGTCCATTGAGCGTGCGCGATGTCTGAATTCCTCGGCTCGGTGTGGTGGCTGATCGTCAGCCTCGGCGTGCTCGTGACCTTCCACGAGTTCGGGCACTACTGGGTCGCACGCCGCTGCGGCGTCAAGGTGCTGCGCTTCTCGATCGGCTTCGGCCGCCCGCTGTGGTCGCGCCGCGGCCGCGACGGCACCGTCTACCAGGTCGCGATGCTGCCGCTGGGCGGCTACGTGAAGATGCTCGACGAGCGCGAGGGCCCGGTGCCGCCCGAGACCGTCGGCCAGGCCTTCAACCGCGCATCGGTGTGGAAGCGCATCGCGATCGTCGCCGCCGGGCCGGTCGCCAATCTGGTGCTGTGCGTGGCGCTGCTGTGGGCGATGTTCGTGATCGGCCGCCCCGACTACGCGCCGGTGATCGGCCAGAGCGCCGGCATCGCCGAGGCCTCGGGCCTGCGCCCGGGCGACCGCGTCGACGCGGTCGGCGACCGGGCGACGCCGACCTGGTCGGAGGTCCACCAGGCGCTGCTGCCGGCCGCGCTCGACCACCGCGACATCGCGGTGCACGTCACCGACGCCGACGACCGGCAGGTCGTGCGCGACCTGCGGCTGTCGCAGCTCCCCGACGATTTCGACCAGCGCCGCTTCACCCACGCCATCGGCCTGCTGCCGCGCCACCTGCTGCTACCGCCGCTGGTGGGCCGGGTCGAGCCCGACAGCGCCGCCTGGGGCATCCTGGCCGAGGGCGACCGCGTGACTGCGGTCGACGGCAGCCCGGTGCGCGCGTTCGACGAGATCGGCCCGCTGGTCCAGCGGCTGGGCGAGCGCGGCGGCGCGGCGATGATCGAGGTCGCCCGCGACGGCGAGCGTCTGGCGCTGGAGATCACCCCCGGCCAGATGGATCTGCCCGACGGCAGCGGCCGCTACTGGGCGCTGGGCATCGCGCCGCCGCGCAACCTGCCCTTGCCGCCCAAGGACGCGATGCAGCGCTACGGGGTGTTCGCGGCCGCCCCGGTCGCGGTGCGCGAGGTCGGCCACCTGACCGGCCAGCTGGTGGGCATGATCGGCCGCGCGTTCACCGGCCGGGTGGCGATCGAGAACACCGTCGCCGGCCCGATCACGATCGCCCGGGCGGCCAACACCTACGCCCAGCAGGGCGCGGCCTGGTACCTGACGATCCTCGCCCTGCTGTCGCTGAGCCTGGCGATCCTGAACCTGCTCCCGATCCCGCTGCTGGATGGGGGACACCTGTTGTATTACCTTATCGAGTTGGTCAAAGGCAGCCCCGTGAGCGAGCGCGCGATGGTGGCCGGGCAGTACGTCGGCCTGGCCCTGCTGGCCAGCCTGATGGGCCTGGCGTTCTACAACGACATCCTGCAGCTGGTGCGCTAGACGACCGCCCCGACCCGGATTCCGCCGCGCCGACGCGCCGGAACCCCTCCCCTACCCGGACCCGAAGAATGACGCGTATGCCCGACCGCCGCCTGCTTGCCCTCGCCCTCGCCGCGGTGATCGCCGCTCCGGCCTGGGCCCAGACGGCGGCCAACGCGCCCGCGCCCCAGGCGGCGGCACTGCCGCCGCTCGCGCCGCCGGCCGCCAGCAACTTCACCGTCAGCGACATCCGCGTCGACGGCCTGCAGCGCATCGGCGCGGGCACCGTGTTCACCTACCTGCCGGTCGAGCGCGGCGACACCGTCAACCCGACCCGGGTGTCGGAGGCCGTCCGCGCGCTGTACCGCACCGGCTTCTTCGAGGACATCCAGGTCGCGCGCCAGGGCGACATCCTGGTGTTCACGGTCACCGAGCGCCCGGCGATCAACCGGCTGACGCTGACCGGCAACAAGGACATCAAGACCGAGGACCTGACCAAGGGCCTCAACGATATCGGCCTGTCGGAAGGCGAGACCTTCGACCGCCTCGACCTCGACCGTGTGACCCAGGAACTGGTCCGCCAGTACAACAACCGCGGCAAGTACAACGTCAAGATCACCCCGACCGTCTCGCGGCTCGACCGCAACCGCGTCGACATCGCGATCAACATCGAGGAAGGCAAGGCGGCCAAGATCCGCCACATCAACATCGTCGGCAACGAGGTCTACGACCTCGAGACGCTGACCGACAACTGGGAATCGGGCGAGTCGAACTGGCTCAGCTGGTACCGCCGCGACGACCAGTACTCGCGCGAGAAGCTCGAGGGCGACCGCGAGAAGCTGCACAACTTCTATCTCGACCGCGGCTACATCGACTTCAGCGAAGACAGCATCCAGGTCTCGATCAGCCCCGACAAGGCCGACATGTTCATCACCGCCGGCATCACCGAAGGCGAGATCTACAAGGTGTCGGACGTGCAGATCACCGGCAACACGGTGCTGCCCAAGGAGGAGATCGAGAGCCGCGTGTTCGTCAAGGAGGACCAGGTGTTCTCGCGCGCGCTGCTGGAGCTGAGCTCCGACGCGATCACCGCCACGCTCGGCAACATCGGCTACGCGTTCGCGCAGGTCAACCCGATCCCCGAGGTCGACCGCGAGAACCGCACCGTCGCGATCAACCTGCAGGTCGTGCCCGGCCCGCGCGTGCAGGTGCGCCGCATCCAGTTCAAGGGCAACAACCGCACCTCCGACGAGGTCATCCGCCGCGAGATGCGCCAGTTCGAGGGCAGCTGGTACTCGCAGGCGGCGATCGACCGTTCCAAGGTCCGCCTGCAGCGCCTGGGCTACTTCGAGTCGGGCAGCGTCAACGTCGAGACCCAGCCGGTGCCGGGCAGCAACGACGAGGTCGACGTCGTGTTCAACATGACCGAGACCACGTCGGGCAGCTTCGTGTTCGGCCTGGGCTACTCGCAGCTGGCCGGCGTGACCACGTCGGTGCAGCTGTCGCAGAACAACTTCCTGGGCAGCGGCAACCGCGTGTCGGTCGAGGCGCAGCGCAACGTCTACCTGCAGCGCTACTCGTTCTCGTTCATGAACCCGTACTTCACCGACGGCGGCATGTCGCTGGGCTACAACCTGTGGTGGCGCGAGTTCGACAACTCCGAATTCAACACCGCGCAGTACTCCTCGACCAGCGCCGCCGGCCAGGCGATCCTGGGCATCCCGCTGACCGAGAACGACTCGATCTCGCTGCTGTTCGGCGCCGACCGCAACCAGATCTTCGCCTGGCGAGGGTCCTCGCCCGAGTCGATCGTCGACTACATCGACGCGTTCGGCTCGCGCACCTTCCACGCCTGGCGCAGCGAGCTCGCCTGGGCCCGCGACACCCGCAACGACTACCTGCAGCCCACCCGCGGCATGATGCAGCGCGTCTCGCTGGAGACCACGCTGCCCGGCTCGACCGCCGAGTACTTCAAGCTCAACTACGAGATCTCCAAGTACTGGCCGATCAACCGCCACCTGGTGCTCAACACGCGCGCCGAGATCGGCTACGGCGACAGCTACGGCGACGACGTGGTGCGCAACATCTGCTACACCGCGTCGACCGAGGCCAACCCGAATCCCACGCCCTCCTCGCCGTGCGAGCCCAGCTCGCCCGACTACGTGCGCACGGTCACCGGCGGCGGCCTGCCGTTCTTCGAGAACTTCTACGCCGGCGGCGCGCGCTCGGTGCGCGGCTTCCGCGACAACACGCTGGGCCCGCGCGAGACCGCGTTCGCCAGCAGCTACCTGCAGCCGATCGGCGGCGCGGTCAAGACCGTCGGCTCGTTCGAGATGTTCTTCCCGCAGCTGATCAAGTCCCCGGCCGCGCGTATCTCGGCGTTCGTCGACTTCGGCAACGTCTTCAGCGACGTCGACTCGTGGGAGGCCAAGGAACTGCGCGCCTCGGCGGGCGTGGCGCTGATGTGGCGCGCGCCGGTCGGCCCGATCTCGATCAGCTACGCGTACCCGCTGCGCAGCCAGGACGAGGTCCGCGGCGGCTCGGGCGAACTGATCCGCGGCGGCGACGAGCTCGAGCGCCTGCAGTTCACGTTCGGCGGCGCGTTCTGATCCGCCCGGCCCGATGACCGCCCATGCCCGCCACACCGCCCGGACGCTCGCCGACCGCTTCGCGCTGACCGTCCACGGCGATGCCGACGTCGAAGTCGTCGGCGTCGCCACGCTGGCCGCCGCCGGCCCCGACCGGCTCGCGTTCCTGTCCAATCCGCGCTACCGCCCGCAGCTCGAGCAGACCGCCGCCGGCATCGTCGTGCTGCGCGAGGCCGACGCCGCCGGCTACGCCGGCACCGCGCTGGTCGCGCGCGATCCCTACGTCGCCTACGCGAAGATCGCCGCGCTGTTCGCGCCGGTCGCCGACGTGCCGGTGGGCGTGCATCCCACCGCCGTGGTCCACGCGACCGCGACGATCGACCCGACCGCCTCGATCGGCCCGCTGACGACCGTCGGCGCCGGCAGCGTCGTCGGCGCCGGCGCGACCGTCGGCCCGGGCTGCACGATCGGCGAGGATTGCGTCGTCGGCGAGGGATCCCGCTTGGTCGCCCGCGTCACGCTGGTCAAGCGCGTGCGACTGGGCGCGCGGGTGACCGTGCATCCGGGCGCGGTGCTCGGCGCCGACGGCTTCGGCTTGGCGATGGAGGCCGGCCGCTGGCTCAACGTGCCCCAGCTCGGCGGCGTGGTGGTCGGCGACGACAGCGACATCGGCGCCAACACCACGATCGACTGCGGCGCCCTCGAGGACACCGTCATCGAGGAAGACGTGCGCCTGGACAACCTGATCCAGATCGCGCACAACGTGCGCATCGGCGCGCACACCGCGATCGCCGGCTGCGTCGGCATCGCCGGCAGCACCCGCATCGGCCGCTACTGCATGCTGGCCGGCAAGGTCGGCGTGGCCGGCCATCTTGAAATCTGCGACAAGGTCGTCGTCCACGCGATGACGATGGTGTCGGCTTCGATCACCGAGCCGGGCGAGTACTCGTCCGGCATTCCCGCCCAGCCCACCCGGGAATGGCGCAAGAATGCCGTGCGGATCCGCCAGCTCGATTCGCTCGCCCGCCGCATCGGCGCGCGCGCAAAGGGGGATGAATGACGCTGGACCTGACGCTGCCGATCGACATCGGCGGCATCCGCAAGCTGCTGCCGCACCGCTACCCGTTCCTGCTGGTCGACCGCGTGGTCGAGTTCGAGTCGGGCAAGCGCGTGCTCTGCTACAAGAACGTCTCGGCCAACGAGCACTTCTTCCAGGGGCATTTCCCCGACCACCCGGTGATGCCGGGCGTGCTGGTGATCGAGGCGCTGGCGCAGGCCGGCGGCATCCTGAGCCACCTCAGCCGCAGCCGCACCTGCGAGGGCGCGCTGTCGTACCTGGTCAAGGTCGACGCGGCCAAGTTCTCGCGCATGGTGGTGCCCGGCGACCGGCTGGAGCTGGACGTGAGCATCAAGCGCGAGATCCGCAACATGACGCTCTACAGCGGCGTCGCCCGCGTCGACGGCCAGCAGGCCGCGTGCGCGGACATCCTGTGCGCGGAAGTGAAGGACTGACGATGACCGAGGCCGCGATCCACGCCACGGCCGTCGTCGATCCCGGCGCCAAGCTCGGCGCCGGTGTGCGCATCGGCGCGTTCACGATCATCGGCCCCGAGGTCGAGATCGGCGACGGCACGGTGATCGGGCCGCATTGCAGCGTCCACGGCCCGACCACGATCGGGCGCGACAATCGCGTCCACGGCCACACCGCGATCGGCGGCGAGCCGCAGGACAAGAAGTTCCGCGGCGAACGCGTCGAGCTGACGATCGGCGACCGCAACACGATCCGCGAGTTCGTCACGATCAACCGCGGCACTGGCGACGGCGGCGGCGCGACCCGCATCGGCGACGACAACTGGCTGCTGGCCTACACCCACGTCGCCCACGACTGCATCGTCGGCAACCACTGCGTGTTCTCCAACAACGCCACGCTCGCCGGCCACGTCCAGGTCGGCGACCACGTGATCCTCAGCGGCTTCGTCGGCATCCACCAGTTCTGCCGGATCGGCGCGCATGCGTTCATCGGCATGGGCGCGTTCGTCAATGGCGACGTGCCGCCGTTCGTCATGGTCGCCCAGGACGGCTACGGCCGGCCCCGCGGCATCAACGCCGAGGGCCTCAAGCGCCGTGGCTTCGACGCCGGCCGCACCGCGGCGATCAAGCGCGCCTACCGCACGCTGTACGTCTCCGGCGAGCCGCTCGACGCCGCCCGCGCCCGCCTGGCCGAACTGGCGCAGGACAGCGACGACGTCCGCGCGATGCTCGCGTTCATCGATGCCGGCGAGCGGCCGCTGGCGCGCTGATGCGCGCAGGGATTCGGAATTCGGAATTGGGGATTCGGGATTGGGAAGCGCACAATGCTTCGACCTGATCGATCACGCGACTCCGCTTTGCCGAATCCCGAATCCCCAATCCCGAATCCCCCGACCAGCGCCACGCTTCGCGTGGCCCTGGTCGCCGGCGAAGCCTCCGGCGACCTGCTCGGAGCGGGGCTGATCGAGCGGCTGCGGGCGCGCCACCCGGACATCGAGTGCGTCGGCGTGGGCGGCGATGCGATGCGCGCGGCCGGCATGACGACGTGGCACGACGCCTCGGAACTCGCGGTCATGGGGCTGAGCGAGGTGCTGCGGCACCTGCCGCGGCTGTTGCGGCTGCGCCGCGAACTGCGGACCCGGCTGCTGGCCTGGCGGCCGGACGTGTTCGTCGGCATCGACGCGCCGGACTTCAACCTCGGGCTCGAACGCGCGCTCAAGCGCCACGGCATCCGCACCGTGCACTACGTCAGCCCGTCGATCTGGGCCTGGCGCCAGGGGCGTGCGGCGAAGATCGGGCGCAGCGCCGACCGGGTGCTGTGCCTGTTCCCCACCGAGCCGCCGATCTACGCCGCGCACGGCGTCGACGCCCGCTTCGTCGGCCATCCGCTGGCCGAGATGCTCGCGCTCGAGCCCGACCGCACCGCGGCGCGCCACACGCTCGCGCTCGACGCGAGTGCGCCGGTGCTGGCGGTGCTGCCCGGCTCGCGGCTGGGCGAAATCGCCCGGCTGGGCGAGGTGTTCCTCGAGGCGGCCGCACGTGTCGCCGCCGAGTTGCCGGGGCTGCGCGTCGTCGTGCCCGCGGCCAACGCCGGCTGCCGCGCCGCGATCGACGCGCTGCTGGCGCAGCCGCGCTTCGCCGCGCTCGACGTGCGCGTGCTCGACGGCCAGGCACGCGCCGCGATGGTCGCCGCCGACGTCGTGCTGCTGGCCTCGGGCACCGCGACGCTCGAGGCGCTGCTGGCCAAGCGGCCGATGGTCGTGGGCTACCGCATCGCGCCGAGCACGGCATTCGTCGTGCGGCTGCTGAAGCTGATGAAGGTCGACCGCTACTCGCTGCCGAACATGCTCGCCGGCCGCGCGATCGTACCGGAGCTGATCCAGGAGGACTGCACGCCCGACAACCTCGCTACCGCGGTGCTGCGCTGGTTCCGCGACCCGGCGGCCGCCGCGGCGCTGCAGCCGGTCTACCGCGACCTGCACCTGCAACTGCGCCAGGGCGCGTCGGCGACCGCCGCCGAGGCCGTCGCGCAGCTCGCGCCGCCGGCACTGCCGGCCCCGCAGGCGGCGCCGCGATGACCCGGCGCCTGCGCGTGGCCGGCGTCGACGAGGCCGGACGCGGGCCGCTGGCCGGCCCGGTCGTGGTCGCGGCGGTGGTGCTGCACCCGCGCCGGCCGATCGACGGGCTCGACGACTCCAAGAAGCTGACCGAGAAGCGCCGCGAGGCGCTGTACCCGCAGATCGTCGAACGCGCGCTGGCCTGGCGCGTGGAGTTCGTCGGGGTCGAGGAGATCGACCGCATCAACATCTACCACGCCACGCACGCCGGCATGACCCGCGCGGTGCGGGCGCTGGCGCCGGCGGCCGAGCGCGTGCTCGTCGACGGCAACCGCCTGCCGCCCGGCCTGCCCTGCCCGGCCCGGGCGATCGTCGGCGGCGACGCCACCGAGGAGGCGATCATGGCCGCCTCGATCCTGGCCAAGGTCGCGCGCGACCGGGCGATGGTCGCGCTGCACGCGCAGTTCCCGGCCTACGGCTTCGACCGGCACAAGGGCTACAGCGCACCGTCGCACTTCGCCGCGCTCGAGCGCCACGGGCCCTGCGTCCACCATCGGCGCAGCTTCGCACCGGTCTCCCGTCTGCTGGCGCCGGCGCCCGAGGCGCCCGCGCTGCCGGACCTGTTCGACGCGCCGGCCCTGGCCTGAACGCCGGCCGCCCGGCGGCGGGCGTCGAGCGGCTTCGCGGCGGGGTCGTCCGGCTGTCAAGCCTTGTCCGGCCCGGGCCCCGGCCCTACCCTGACGCTCCGGCCGCCACGCCCCCGCAATGCCCGCGCGCTTCGTCCATCTCCACGTCCACAGCGAATACTCGCTCGCCGATTCGACGATCCGGATCAAGGCGCTGGTCAAGCGCTGCGCCGAGCTCGGCCAGCCGTCGGTCGCGCTGACCGATCGCAACAACCTGTTCGCGCTGGTGAAGTTCTACCGCGCGGCCGAGGGCGCGGGCATCAAGCCGGTCATGGGCGCGGACATCTCGCTGGCCGAGGGCGACGAGCCGGCTTCCACGTTGACGCTGCTGTGCCGCGACCACGACGGCTACCTGTCGCTGTCGCGGCTGCTCACGCGAGCGTGGATGGAGGGCCACCGGACCGACGGCGTCGTCGTGCGGCCCGACTGGCTGCGCGACTGCAACACCGGCCTGTTCGCGATCGCCGGCCGCCACGGCCCGGCCGCGCGGCTGCTGGCCGGCGGGCGCGAGTACCTCGCGCGGCAGTGGTACGCGCAATGGCGCGAGGTGTTCGACGAGCGCCTGTTCCTGCAGCTCACGCGCTGCGGCTTCGACGACGAGGCCGTGCACAACGCGCTCGCGCTGCAGGTGTCCTCGGACCTGTCGCTGCCGGTGGTGGCCGGCAACGACGTGCGCTTTCTCGACGCCGAGGGCTTCGACGCCCACGAGGCGCGCGTGTGCATCGCCACCGGCCGGGTGCTCGACGACCCGCGCCGGCCCAGGCTCTACACGCGCGAGCAGTACTTCAAGTCGGCCGACGAGATGGCGACGCTGTTTGCCGACGCGCCCGATGCGATCGACAACACGCTGGCGCTGGCGCAGCGCTGCAACCTCGAGCTGCGCCTGGGCACCTACTACCTGCCCGCCTACCCGGTACCCGACGACGAGACGCTCGACAGCTGGATCCGCGTGCAGTCGCGCGAGGGACTGGAGGAACGGCTGGCGAAATACCCGCTGGCGCCGGGGCACACGCGCGAGAGCTACTTCGAGCGGCTGGAGGTCGAGCTCGGCGTCATCTGCAAGATGGGGTTCCCGGGCTACTTCCTGATCGTCTCGGACTTCATCAAGTGGGCCAAGGAGCACGACATCCCGGTCGGCCCCGGCCGCGGCTCGGGCGCCGGCTCCCTGGTGGCCTGGGCGCTGAAGATCACCGATCTCGACCCGCTGCCCTACGACCTGCTGTTCGAGCGCTTCCTCAATCCCGAACGCGTGTCGATGCCCGACTTCGACATCGACTTCTGCATGGACCGGCGCGACGAGGTCATCGACTACGTCGCCGCCAAGTACGGCCGCGACCGCGTCAGCCAGATCATCACCTACGGCACGATGGCGGCCAAGGCGGTCGTGCGCGACACCGGCCGCGTGCTCGGCTTTCCCTACGGCATGGTCGACGGCATCTCCAAGCTGGTGCCGATGACGCTGGGCATCGGCCTGGACGACGCGCTGGGCCGCACCGAGAAGTCGCGCAGCGACGACGCCTGGCGCTCGGACGAGCTGATCGCGCGCTACAACGACGAGGACGACGTCCGCGACCTGCTGGACCTGGCGCTGCAGCTCGAGGACCTGACCCGCAACGCCGGCAAGCACGCCGGCGGCGTGGTCATCGCGCCTTCGCCGCTGTCGGATTTCTGCCCGCTGTTCGCCGAACACGACGAGGGCGGCCGCGGCCGCAACCCGGTCACCCAGTTCGACAAGGACGACGTGGAGTCGGTGGGCCTGGTGAAGTTCGACTTCCTGGGCCTGCGCACGCTCACGATCATCGACTGGGCGGTCAAGGCGATCAACCGGCGGCGCGCGGCCGCGGGCGAGGACGCGCTCGACATCGCCGCGCTGCCGCTCGACGACGTCGCGTCCTACGAGCTGTTCGCGCGCGGCGACACGGTTGCGGTGTTCCAGTTCGAATCGCGCGGCATGCGCGAGCTGCTCAAGCGCGCGCAGCCCGACACCTTCGAGGACATCATCGCGCTCGCCGCGCTGTTCCGTCCGGGCCCGCTGGGCTCGGGGATGGACAAGGAATGGGTCGACCGCAAGCACGGCCGCACCGACGTGACCTATCCGCACCCCTCGCTCGAGCCGGTGCTCTCGCCCACCTACGGCGTCATCGTCTACCAGGAACAGGTGATGCAGATCGCCCAGGTCCTGGCCGGCTACTCGCTGGGCGGCGCGGACCTGCTGCGCCGCGCGATGGGCAAGAAGAAGGCCGAGGAGATGGCCAAGGAGCGCGCGAAGTTCGAGGCCGGCGCGGCCGAGAACGGTGTCGATCCCAAGGTCGCCACGTCGATCTTCGACCTGATGGAGAAGTTCGCCGAGTACGGCTTCAACAAGTCGCACTCGGCCGCCTACGCGCTGGTCGCCTACCAGACCGCGTGGCTGAAGGTGCACTACCCGGCCGAGTTCATGGCCGCGGTGCTGTCCTCGGACATGGACAACACCGACAAGGTCACCGGCTTCCTGACCGAGGCGCGCACGATGGGGCTGGAAGTGCTGCCGCCCGACGTCAACGCCTCGGCGTACATGTTCGAAGCGATCGATCCGAAGACCATCCGCTACGGCCTGGGCGCGGTGAAGGGCGTAGGCCGCGGCGCCTGCGAGAACGTGGTCGAGGCGCGCGAGCGCGGCGGCGCGTACACCGACCTGCTCGACTTCTGCCGACGCGTCGATTCCCAGCGTCTGAACAAGCGCACGCTCGAGGCGCTGATCAATGCCGGCGCGCTCGACGCGCTGGGCCGCAACCGCGCCTCGCTGATGCTGCAACTGCCCGAGGCGATCAAGGCCACCGACCAGCTCGCACGCAACCGCAGCGCCGGCATCGTCGACATGTTCGGCAGCGCCATGGGCGGCGACGACGTGCTGCACATCGACCTGCCCGAATGCGAGGAATGGCCGCTGCGGCAGAAGCTCGACGGCGAACGCGAGACCCTCGGCCATTACCTGAGCGGACATCCGCTCGACCCCTACCGCGAGGAACTGCAGGCGCTGGTGGGCACCGACCTGGGCCAGCTCGACAGCCTGTGGGCCGCGCGCGACACCAAGGGCGGCGGCAACAGCTGGCGGCCCGAGACCCAGGTGATCGTCGCCGGCCAGGTGTCGTCGATGCGCAAGCGCGGCGACGCGCAGGCGTTCGTGCTGCTCGAGGACGGCCGCGGCCGGCTCGAGTGCGGGTTCTTCTCCGACGCCAGCGCCGAGTACGCGCACCTGCTGACCCGCGACCGCATCCTGATCGTCGAGGGCGGCCTGCGCGAGGACGAGTTCAGCGGCGGCTTCGCACTGCGGGTCAAGCGCTGCTGGGATTTCCACGCCGTCTGCCCCGAGCACGCGCGCCGGCTGTCGCTGCGCCTGGACCTGCGTGTGCCCGGCACGATGGCACGCATCGAGCAGGTGCTGGCCCAGCACCGCCCCGGCAAGACCGCGCTGCGGCTCGACCTGCTGCTGCCCGCGGGCGCGGCGGGCACGCTGGAGGTCAACGGCAGCCACGGCGTACGCGCCGATGCCGAGCTGCCCGGCACGCTGCGCGCGCAGCCGGGCGTGCGCGTGGCCCGGCTCGACATGAGCAAGCCCTGGGCGCACTGACCCGCCCACAGGCCCGGCCCACCCCCTGTCCAGAAGAGACGACGATGATCCGATCCTTCGCCGCGGCGAGCGCCGTGTCGCTGCTCGCCGCCTGCGGCCCGTCCTCGCCTGCGTTCGAGATCGACAACCCCACCGACGCGCCGGTCCAGGTCACCATCGACGGCAAGACCCTCGAGGTGGCGGCCGGCGCGAGCACGGCACTGGAGCTCGACGCCGGACCGCACACGCTGGCCACCGCGCGCACCGGCGAGGTCCGGATCTCGGTCTGCGGCGCCGAGCGCGGCACCCTGATCAACCCGACGCTGTCGGACTACGTGCTGGCGCGCGAGATCTATGTCGCCGACGCGTCCAAGCTGCGCAACTTCGGCGCAGTGACCGCCACCGTGCAGCTCGGCGACGCGACCTACGAAGGCCCCTTCGAACAGGTCACGGGCCTGTTCATCGACAGGACCTGGGATTTCGGCGTCCGCGAGGCGTTCCCCGGGCAACAGACCGTGGCGCGGATTCCGGAGAACGGCGGCAAGATCAGCACCAAGCTGTTCACCCCGCAGGCGTTCATCGACTACGTCGAGACGGCCGACGACCGCCAGGGCGCGTTCGCGCAGCGGCATCCGGGCGGCGACGTGCAGCCGGCACGGGCGCTGGAGACCGCGCCGGCCGAACTGCCGCCGTTGCCTCCGGCCTTCGAGCCCCACTCGGCGCCGCTGCGCGAGTCCTACGCGCAGCGCCTTCAGGTCCAGGATGCGGCCGACTGCGAGGCGGTGCGCAAGCGTTCCCACGAGGCCCTGATGGCCATCACCGGCGCGACCGCGATGCTGCACGTCGACCAGAGCCCCGAGGACAACCAGGCCTACAACGATGTCATCCACCGCTACGGGCGGCTGATGGGCGCCGGCGCGCTGGTCCTGCCCCGCTAGGCCCGGTGCCGGCCACGCGTCCGGCCGTCCCGCCGCACCCCGCCGTACGGGGCGCCCAGGGCCGGTCGGCTACACTTCCCCCCCACGTCACCTGACGGCGCGTCATGAACCCGAACTACCTCGATTTCGAGCAGCCCATCGCCGACCTGGAAGCCAAGATCCAGGAACTGCGCCAGGCCAGCGACGGCCCGGCGGTCAACATCGACGCCGAGCTGGCGACGCTGCGCGACAAGCTGCGCAAGCGCACCGCGCACATCTTCCGCGACCTGACCCCGTGGCAGGTCTCGCAGCTGGCGCGCCATCCGCAGCGCCCCTACACCAACGATTACATCCGCACGTTCTGCGACGAGTTCGAGGAACTGGCCGGCGACCGCGCCTACGCCGACGATGCCGCGATCGTCGGCGGGCTGGGCCGGATCGACGGCCGCAGCGTGGTGATCATCGGCCACCAGAAAGGCCGCGACACCAAGACCAAGGTGCGGCGCAACTTCGGCATGCCGCGTCCGGAGGGCTACCGCAAGGCGCTGCGGCTGATGAAGATGGCCGAGCGCTTCGAGCTGCCGCTGCTGACGTTCATCGACACGCCCGGCGCGTACCCGGGCATCGGTGCCGAGGAACGCGGGCAGTCGGAGGCGATCGCGCGCAACCTGATGGAGATGGCCGAGCTGCGCACCCCGATCGTCTGCACGGTGATCGGCGAAGGCGGCTCGGGCGGCGCGCTGGCGATCGGCGTGGGCGACCGCACGGTCATGCTCGAGTACAGCACCTATTCGGTGATCTCGCCCGAGGGCTGCGCGTCGATCCTGTGGAAGGACGCGTCCAAGGCCCGCGACGCGGCCGAGCAGCTCGGCCTGACCGCCAAGCGGCTCAAGCAGCTGGGCCTGATCGACAAGGTCGTGCGCGAGCCGATCGGCGGCGCCCACCGCAATCCGCGCCAGACCGCGACCCGCCTGAAGGCGGTGCTGATGAACGAGCTCGACCAGCTCGAGCAGTTGCCGGTCGACACCCTGCTGCAGCGCCGCTACGAGCGCCTGCGCAGCTACGGGGCCTACGAGGCGGCGTGAGCGCCGTCGGGACGGGGCCGGTGTTCCGGGCCCGCCCCGGTCCGTTCGGGCGACGGCGCGCGCGGCGCGCCCTCACCAGGCGCGCAGGTACTGCGCCGGCGCCTCGATCGTCGCGCCCAGTGCCTGGGCCGCGCGCCTCGGGAAGTACGGGTCGCGCAGCAGTTCGCGCGCCAGCAGCACGACGTCCGCGTCGCCGTCGGCGACGATGCGCTCGGCCTGCTCGGGCGTGGTGATCAGTCCCACCGCACCGGTCGCGATGCCGGCCTCGGCGCGGATACGGCGTGCGAAGGGCACCTGGTAGCCGGGCACCGCATCGATCCGCTGCGCCGGCGACAGGCCGCCCGACGACACGTCGACCAGGTCGACGCCGCGCGGCGCCAGCAGTCTCGCCAGCGCGACGCTCTGCTCGACGTCCCAGCCGCCCTCGACCCAGTCGGTCGCCGAGAGCCGCAGCCACAGCGGCAGCCGCTCGGGCCAGACCGCGCGCACCGCGTCGACAACGTCCAGCACCAAGCGCGTGCGGCCCTCGAAGCCGCCGCCCCAGGCATCGTCGCGCGCGTTCGACAGCGGCGACAGGAACTGGTGCAGCAGGTAGCCGTGCGCGGCGTGCAGTTCGACCAGTTCGAAACCGGCGGCGAGCGCGCGCTGCGCGGCCGTGCGGAACGCGTCCACGACCGCCGCGATGCCGTCGGCATCGAGCGCGACCGGCGACGGGTACCGCTCGCCGTAGGCCGAGGCCGACGGCGCGACGACCTGCCAGCCACCATCGGCCTCGGCCACCGCGCCATGCCCGCGCCACGGCGCATGGGTGCTGGCCTTGCGCCCGGCGTGCGCCAGCTGGATCGCCGGCACCGCGCCCTGCGCGCGCACGAACGCCGCGATCGGCGCCCAGGCCTGCGCCTGCGCGTCGTTCCACAGGCCGACGTCCTCGGGCGAGATCCGGCCCTCGGGCAGCACCGCGGCCGCCTCGGCCATCACCAGGCCGGCCCCGCCGACCGCGCGGCTGCCCAGGTGCACGAGGTGCCAGTGGTCGGGCAACCCGTCGACCGCGCTGTACTGGCACATCGGCGAGACCGCGATGCGGTTGCGCAGCGTCAGCGCACGCTGCGCCAGGGGGGAGAACAGCTCGGACATCGCAGGTTCCTGCAGGCGGGCCCGCGACTGTAGGGCCTGCGCGCCGGACCGGCGACCGCGCGGCCGGATCGCAGCATTCCGGTCGCATGGCACCATGCGCGGATGCCCGCGCCGTCTCCCGATCCGACGCTGCCCGCGCCGCCCGGCGACGGCCCGCTGCGCGTCGCCTTCAGCGGCGGCCTGGACTCGACCGTACTGCTGCATCTGCTCGCGCACGACCCGCGCGTCCGCGCGCGCGGCCTCATCGCGCTGCACGTGCACCACGGCCTGCAGCCGCAGGCCGACGCCTGGGCCGCGCATTGCGAAGCGGCCTGCGCCGCGCTGGACGTGCGCTGCGAGGTGCTGCGCGTGACGGTCGTGCGCGATGGCGGCCGGGGCCTGGAGGCCGCGGCGCGCGAGGCCCGCCATGCCGCGCTGCGGGCGCAGTTGCCGCCGGGCGCGGTCGCGGTCTTCGCCCACCACCGCGACGACCAGGCCGAGACCGTGCTGCTGCGCGCGCTGCGCGGGTCCGGTCCCGACGGCCTGGCGGCGATGCGGTCGCTGCGCGCGTTCGGCGCGGGCTGGCTGTGGCGGCCGCTGCTGGAGGTGCCGCGTGCGCACCTGCTCGCCTATGCCGCACGGCACGGGCTGTGCTGGATCGAGGATCCGAGCAACGCCGACGACGCCGCCGACCGCAACTTCCTGCGCAACCGCGTGCTGCCGCTGCTGCGCACGCGCTGGCCGCAGGCCGACGGCGTGCTGGCCGAGGTCGCGGCGCTGCAGCGCGCGAGCGTCGCGTTGCTCGATGACGGCGATGCCGCAGCGCTGGCGCAGGCACGCACGCCCGACCCGGCAACGCTGGGCGTCGATCCGCTGCGCGCGTTGCCGCCCGCGCGCCGCGCCCGCGTGCTGCGGCGCTGGATCGCGGCACTGGACCTGCCGCCGCTGCCGCGTCAGGGCAGCGCCTGGTGTGAGGCCGCGCTGCAGACGCCTGCCGGGGATCGCATCCCCCAGTTCGACTGGGCGGGCTGCCGGCTGCAGCGCTGGCGCGACCTGCTGCACGCAGGACCGCAGCGCCCGTCGCTGCCGCGCGATCTCGATCTCGACTGGACCGGTAGCGGGCCACTCGCACTGCCGGGCGGCGACCGGCTGCGTCTGCTCGGCCCGCCGCCCGAGGCCCCGCAGCGCTGGCGCGTGCGCGCGCGGCGCGGCGGCGAGCGTGTCGTGCTGCCCGGGCGGACGCATTCGCACGCGCCCAAGCACGTGCTGCAGGACCGCGCGGTGCCGCCCTGGATCCGCGCGCGGCTTCCGCTGGTCGTCGATGCCGACGGCCGGCTGCTCGCGGCCGGCGACGTCGTTCTCGACGCGGCGTTCGAAGCCTGGCTGCGCGACGGCGGCTTCAGGCTGCGCTGGGAGCGCGCGGCCGCACAGGCCGGGGAGAAGGCGGCCCCGTCGACAGGCGATCGCCCGCCGCCGTGATCGCGACGGGCGGCCCCCGCCCGGGCGTCATCGCTTAGAATCCGTCCATGGCCAGATCCGCTTCCACGTCCACCCCGCCCGCCCACGATCCGTCCCCGGTCGCCGACTTCGAGAACGCGCTCGGCCAGCTCGAGGCGCTGGTCGAACGGATGGAAGGCGGCGAGCTGAGCCTGGAGGAATCCCTCGGCGCCTACGAGCGCGGCGTCGGCCTGTACCGCCGCTGCCGCCAGGCGCTCGAGGACGCCGAGCAGCGCGTACGCCTGCTCAGCGACCCGGCCGCGCCCGAGCGTGGCCAGCCGTTCGGCAACGAGCAGGCCGACGATCCCGATGCCTGATCCCGCCGGCGAGGTCGCCGCGCGCATCGGCGACTGGCGCGCCCGGACCGACGCGGCGCTGCAGCACGCGCTCGACGGTGCGGCCGGTGGCGAGCCGCGGCTGCACGCGGCGATGCGCCACGCGGTACTGCTCGGCGGGAAGCGCATGCGCCCGCTGCTGGTCCACGCGACCGCGGCCGCGTTCGGCGCGCCGCCAGCGCACGCCGACGCGCCTGCGGTCGCGGTCGAGCTCGTGCACGCCTACTCACTGGTCCACGACGACCTGCCCGCGATGGACGACGACGCGCTGCGTCGCGGCCAGCCGACCGTGCACGTCGCCTTCGACGAGGCCACCGCCATCCTCGCCGGCGACGCCTTGCAGACGTTGGCATTCTCGGTGCTGGCCGAGGCGCCACTAGCGGCCGAGACGCGGCTGGCGATGGTCGCGCGGCTGGCCACGGCATCGGGCGCGCTGGGCATGTGCGGCGGCCAGGCGATCGACCTGGCCGCGACCGGCGATGGCGGCACGCTCAACATCGCCGGCCTCGAACGCCTGCATGCGCTCAAGACTGGCGCGCTGCTGCGCGCCGCGGTCGCGCTGGGCGCGCTGGCGGCGAACGTCGATGCCGCGACGCGCGCACGGCTCGACGATTTCGCGACCGCGCTTGGCCTCGCATTCCAGATCCGCGACGACCTGCTCGACATCGAGGGCGACAGCGCGACGCTGGGCAAGACCGCGGGCAAGGACGTCGCACAGGACAAGGCCACGTTCCCGGCATTGATCGGCGCCGACGCCTCGCGCGCGCGGCTGGCCGAACTCGCCTCGCGCATGCGCGAGGCACTCGCGCCGTTCGGCGATGCCGCCGCGCCGCTTGCCGAACTCGGCCGGCAGGCCATCGAACGCGATCACTGAGCCGCGCTTGCAGGCGCGCGCTCGCGCGCGATGGCGCTGTCCCAGGCACGCTGGTCGCGCGCGAGCGCGCCGACCGAAGAACTCAGCCGCCGACGAGGCGGAACGACAGCGGGTAACGGTAGGTCTCGCCGTTCCACGCCTTGACCGCGGCGACGATGCCGCACACCAGCCACAACACCGCCAGCGCGCAGGCGCCGGCCACCAGCAGCAGGCCAAGCGGCAGCGTAACGATCGCACCGATGCCCAGCGTCAGCACGGTGGCGCCGAACAGCGCGACGCCGGCGGCGCCGAGCGCACAGGCGTACAGGAACATGCTCAGGTTGAAGTTCAGCGCCTCCAGCGCATGGCCGGCGACGAACGCATCGTCGTCGCGCTTGACCAGGTAGACGGTACCGGCGACGAGGACGCCGGCGAGCCCGGACATCCAGCTCGTCAGCAGCGCGAGCACCAGCGCGCCGACGTGCGTGGCGGTCGCCCACTGGCGGCTGGCGACGGCGGGCGGCAACTGGGGGAGCATCGAGGCATGCATGCGCGGTCTTCCGGGAAGCGGCGAGGGACCGGTCCATGATGGCGCCGGGCGACGGCGGCGCAAGCCAACCGATGGCACCCAACCGATGGCAGGGGGGCGAAGCGACCACTGGGCATCGTCTGGGATTGCGGGATACAGCGATTCGCTTCGGACGGGCAGCAGCCGGCCGGCCGGAAGCCGCTCTCTCCCCTCTCGGTCAAGGCCACAGAGCCCCCCCGCTAGAAGAAGTCATGCGCCTTCGGTCTCAGTGCGTCGTGTCGGCCGGGGATTGCGATAGCGGGCCAGGGATGGCCCGCGGCGGCGAGTCAGCCATGGATGGCTGACCGAGCCGATGAGCAGTCCCCGGCCGGCGCGACGCGCTCTCCGGAGACGAGCGCCGTGATCGAGCAAGCAGAAGCAGGATTCCCCTGACTTCGGCGAAGAACCATAAAAAACCCCGGCACGCGGGCCGGGGTTCGGGAGACCGCGGTACGCGCCGGTCAGTTGATCAGGCGCAGCGCGAAGGGATAGCGGTAGGCCACGCCGTCCTTTGCCTTGAGCGCGGCAATGATGCTGAAGACCACGCACAGGATCCACAGCACGATGTTGATCAGGCCGCCGATCAGGATGATCGTCAGCACCATGCCGATGACGTAGCCGATGGTCAGCGTGATCTGGAAGTTCAGCGCTTCCTTGGCCTGGTCGGTGACGAAGGCCTTTTCTGGCTTGTCCTTGTGCACCAGCCACATGATCAGCGGCACGATGAAACCGAAGATGATGCACGACAGATGCGTGAGCATCGCGAACGTGCGGTCGTCCTGCGTGGTGGCGGTGGCGCCGGCCGGTGCCGGGTCGAAATCGTTCATGGCGGGGTTCCCCAGGGCGAAATGGAAAAAGGATCGCTGGGCCGGGCGAGGACGCCGCCGCGGCTGGCGGTGCGAGCATACGTCAATCCGTGCCCGCCACCGTCATCGCGCCGACCAGGATCGAGCCGGTGCGCACGTGCGAGCGCGGGTCGACGTCCGCGCCCACCGCCTCGATGCTGCCGAACATCTGTTTCAGGTTGCCGGCGATCGTGATCCCGTCGACCGCGTGGCGGATCTCGCCGCCCTCGACCCAGAAGCCTGCCGCGCCGCGCGAGTAGTCGCCGGTGACCGCGTTGACGCCCTGCCCCATCAACTCGGTCACCAGCAGCCCGCGCCCCATGTCGCGCACCAGCGCGTCGAGGTCGCCGGCATTGGCGGCGATCTCCAGGTTGTGCACGCCGCCGGCGTTGCCGGTGGTCTGCAGCCCGAGCCGGCGCGCCGAGTAGCCGCCGAGGATGTAGCGCTGCAGCACGCCCGCCTCGACCAGCGACGACTCGCGGGTCGCCACGCCCTCGGCGTCGAACGCGGCGGACTGGAAGCCGCGCGCCAGGAACGGCCGCTCGTGGATCGAGAACCAGTCGGGGAACAGCTGCGTGCCCGCGCTGTCGAGCAGGAAGCTCGCGCGCCGGTACAGCGCGCCGCCCGAGACCGCGCCGAGCAGGTGGCCGACCAGCGACCGGGCGACATCGGCCTGGAACAGCACCGGATAGCGGCCGGTCGGCACCGGCCGCGGATCGAGCCGCGCGAGCGTACGCTGCGCCGCGCGGCGGCCCACCGCCTTCGCCGGTTCCAGATCGTCGGCGGCCAGCGCCACGCTGTACCAGCCGTCGCGCTGCATGCGCTCGCCGGTACCGGCGATCAACGCACAGCCGATGCTGTGGTGGCTGCCGCGCTCGGCACCCACGAAGCCGTGGCTGTTGGCGTAGACGTGCAGCGCGCGCGCCGTCGAGACCGAGGCACCGTCGGAATTGCCGATCCGCGCGTCGACGTCGCGGCCGGCGGTCTCGCAGGCGAGCGCCAGGTCGACCGCGCGGTCGGCATCGAGCGCCCACGGGTGCCAGGCGTCGAACTCGGGGAAGCGCCCCTCTGGACCGGGCCGGGCCATGAGCGCGGCGTCGGCCAGGCCCGCGGCCGGATCGTCCTCGGTGAAGCGCGCGATCGCGCAGGCCTGGTCGACGGTCGCCGCCAGGCTGTCCTCGCGCAGGTCCGCGGTGCTCGCACTGCCCTTGCGCGTGCCGAAGTACACGGTCACCGCGATGCCGCGGTCGCGGGTGGACTCGACGGTCTCGACCTCGCCCATGCGCACGTCGACGTTGAGGCCGGCATCCTCCGAGCAGGCGACCTCGGCCTGGGTCGCACCCTGGGCGCGGCAGCGCTCGAGCAGGCGCTGCGACAGCGCGGTCAGCGCGTCGAGCCGGGCGGCGGAATCGTCGTCGTGCACGACGTCGGCGATCTGCGATGCGGACATGGTCAATGGCTTATCCTGTTGCGATGAGAGGCATAGACGAAGACAGCGGCGAATACCTGGGCCCGAGCCGCAAGCAGCAGCGCCGCGAGGCGCTCGAGGTGCTGGCGCTGGCCGAGGCGCTGGTGGCGCTGCCCGAAGGCCGGCTGGCGAAACTGCCGGTCCCCGACACGCTGCTGCCGCACATCGCCGAGACGCGGCGGATCACCTCGCACATCGCGCGCAAGCGGCAGATGGCGTTCCTGGCCAAGCAGATGCGCCGCGAGGAGGACGAGACGCTGGAGGCGATCCGCGACGCGCTCGACGCCGGCGGCGAGGCCGCGCGCATCGAGACCGCGATGCTGCACCGCGCGGAAGCCTGGCGCACGCGCCTGCTCGACGAGGGCGACGCGGCGCTCGCCGAGCTGCTGGAAACCTACCCGCAGGCCGACCGCCAGCGCCTGCGCCAACTGGTGCGCAATGCCCTGGCCGAACGGGCGAGGAACAAGCCGCCGGCGGCGTTCCGGGAACTGTTCCGGCTGCTGCGCGACACGGTCGCGCAGAAGACCGAACAGCCCGAATAGCGGGGATCCGGGAGACGGGCCCCGGGATCGGAAAGCGCGCGCACCCTGCGCGGACACGCCATTCCGAATCATTGATCCCCGATGCCCCTTCCCGCGCACCTGATGGCTCGCCATCAGGCGCGCGTGCCGCCCACGGTGAGCCCGTCGATAAGCAGCGACGGCTGGCCGACGCCGACCGGGACGCTCTGGCCGTCCTTGCCGCAGATCCCCACGCCGTCGTCGAGCGCCATGTCGTGGCCGACCATGCGCACGCGCTGCATCGTCTCCGGGCCGTTGCCGATCAGCGTCGCGCCCTTGACCGGCGCGGTGATGCGGCCGTCCTCGATCAGGTAGGCCTCGGTCGCCGAGAACACGTACTTGCCGCTGGTGATGTCGACCTGGCCGCCACCGAAGTTGACCGCGTACAGGCCCCTCGATACCGACCGGATCATGTCCTGCGGGTCGTCGCGGCCGGCCAGCATGTAGGTGTTGGTCATCCGCGGCATCACCCGGTGCGCGAACGATTCCCGCCGGCCGTTGCCGGTCGGCGCCGCGCCGCCCAGGCGCGCGCTGAGGGTGTCGTGCATGTAGCCGGTCAGCACGCCGTCCTCGATCAGCGTCGTGCACTGGGTCGGCGTGCCCTCGTCGTCGATGTTCAGCGACCCGCGGCGACCGGCCAGCGTGCCGTCGTCGACGATGGTCACGCCCGGCGCGGCGACACGCTGACCGACGCGGCCGGCGTAGGTGCTGGTGCCCTTGCGGTTGAAGTCGCCCTCCAGGCCGTGGCCGACCGCCTCGTGCAGCAGCACGCCGGGCCAGCCGGCGCCGAGCACGACCGGCATCACCCCGGCCGGCGCATCGACCGCCTCGAGGTTCACCAGCGCCTGGCGCAGCGCCTCGCGCGCGAAATGCTCCGGCCGCCCGTCGCCGAGCAGTTCGGCGTAGGAATAGCGCCCGCCGTAGCCGGCGTAGCCCGACTCGCGGCGGCCGTCCTGTTCGACCAGCACCTGGATGTTGAGCCGGACCAGCGGCCGCACGTCGCCGGCGAGCACACCGTCGCTGCGCGCGACCAGGATCGTGTCCAGCCCGCCCGACAGGCCGACGGTGACCTGCTGCACGCGCGGATCGGCGCTGCGCAGCAGCCGATCGATCCGACGCAGCGCCTCCACCTTTTCCGCGCTGCCCAGTGCGTCGATCGGATCGTCGGACGGGTACAGCGCATGCGCGTGCGCGCGCACCAGCGCCCGCGGCGCCTGTGCGCGGCCGTCGCGGGCGATCGCGCGGGCCGACCGCGCGGCGCCCAGCAGGGCGGTCGCATCGAGGTCGTCCGAGTATGCGAAGCCGGTCTTCTCGCCGCTGATCGCGCGCACGCCCACGCCCTGCTCGATCGCGTGCGCGCCGTTCTTGACGATGCCGTCCTCGACCGACCAGCTCTCGCGGCGCGCATGCTGGAAGTACAGGTCGCCGAAGTCGATGCCGGGGCCGAGCAGCGCGGAGAAGGTGCGGTCGAGGTGGGCGCCGTCGAGGCCGGCGGGCAGCAGCAGGCGGGACTGCGCGAGCGCCAGCGTGTCGCCGGTCACGGGGGAGAGGTCGGTCATCCCTGCAGTGTGGGGGCTGGCACGCGAATGGCAACCCGCGGCGCGCCGCCGGCCGCAGCGCGGCGGGCGACGCGTCAGGGACCGGGCGGCGGCGAAGGCACAGGTGGCGTCCCGCCGTCGCGGCGCTCGACGACCTCGACCTTCGGGTCCTGCCAGGGGCCGCTGACGTGGTAGTTGCGCGCGCCCATCTCGGCCAGCGGCCGGCGCAGCACCGCGTTGGCGACCGCGCCGACCGCCGCGCCCACCGGACCCGCCGTCAGCGCGCCGACGGCCGGCAGCAGGTTGCCGGTCTTGGGCAGCACCTCGATGTCCTGGTCGTGGGTGCGCGCCTGCAGGTCGGCAGTGCCGCGGATGCGGATCTCCGCCGCCGGGCCGTCGATCGTCACCCCGTCGCTGCGGGCCACGCCGTCGCCGAAGCGGATCTCGCCGCCGATCCGGCTGAAGCCGAAGCCACGGTTGAAGAAGTCGCGGAAGTCGAGCATCAGCCGGCGCGGCAGCTCGGCCACGCTCAGCAGGCCCAGCACGCGGCCGGCGCCGGGCTCGACCTCGACCAGTTGCCCATCCTTGACCGTCAGCTGCAACGCGCCCTGGAGCGAGGCGACCTCGAACGCGTCGGGCGCGCCCGGCCAGGCGGCGTCGAAATCGACCCGGCCCTGCCCGCCGACGATGCTGCCGGCGAAGCCCAGGCCCGAGGCCAACCGGCCGAAGTCGTCGCTCTCCAGGTCGGCCTCCAGCACCGTCCGCGCACCGGTGCCGCGCCCCGTCCAGCGGCCGCGCAGATCGATCCGGTGCTGCGGCGACTGCACGCGCAGGCGATCGAGCGCGACGCCGCCCGGCACGCGCACGAGGCTGCCGTCGGCGGTCCCCAGCGGCAGGGAGCCGACGCGCAGGTCCTCGACCGCCAGCCGGATCGGCGGCAGCGTCGCCGGATCGATCGTGTCGGCGTCGTCGCGCGGCTTCGGCGCAGGCGACGGCGGCGGCACCTGCCCTCCGGCCGGCGCCGACATCGGCCAGTGCAAGCGCTGCAGCGTCGCGACGATCGGCGCGCCGTCGGCATCGGGCACGCGCACGCCGCCGGCCAGCGCGGCGCCGTCGAAGCGCAGGCTGGTGCCGGCGCCCTGGCGCACGGCGGTGATCCGGGTCTGGCCGAGGCTGGCGCCGGGCAGGCGCAGGTCGAGCGCGGTCAAGTCCACGCCGACCAGTCGCGGCGCGGCGCCGTCGCCGTCGCCGCCGGCCGCAAGGCCGATCCAGTCGACCAGCGCGACGACCGGGGTGCGCCCGCCGATCGCGATGCCCGCCGCCGGCGGCGCCTCGGCCACGCGGCCGCTGCCGAACGCCAGGCGTACGCCGGTGCCCGCGTCTCGCGCGCGGGCACGCACCGCGAGCCGGTCGCCGAAGCCGACCGCGATATCGCCCGCGTCGAACGGCAGCGGCGCCTCGATCGTCGTGCGCAGGGCCTCGCCGGCCGGCTTGGCCAGCGGTGCCGGCAGCCGCAGCGCGGTGCCGACGAGATCGGACCGCAGCAGCAGCCGCGCCGGCGCCTGCCCCGGCGCGGGCGCACGGGCGACCGAGACCTGCACGTGCCACGGCGCGGCACCGTCGACGTGCGGCCGCAGCCAGCCCAGGTCCGGCGCGCGGGCGAGCAGGTCGGCGGCCGTCAGCGCGGCGTCGAGCTCGGCCTCGAACGCCTGCGCGCGGTCGCGGACGTGGCCGTCGCCTGCGCGCAGCGCCAGCGTGCCGGCGTGGCCCTCGGTGCGCGCCGCTAGGCGCTCGCCGGCGAAGCCGTTCTGGTCGAAGCGTGCCCGTCCGCGCACGTCGGCGAAGTCGAGCGAGAAACGGCGTTCGCGCGCCGACACGCCCTCCAGCGCGACGCTGCCGTCGAGCCGCACCGGCGCGCCGTGCGGCACCGCGAGCGAAAGCTGCACGCGGGTCGGCCCGGCGACCTCGAGGTTATCGAGCGTCTCGGCGTGCTCGGCATGGAACGGGCTGCGCCGCATCAGCGCCAGCAGCGCGGCGGCGTCGGCCTCGGTGGCCGCGCGCACCTCGACCGGGCTGCCGGCGTAGTGCCGCATGCCGGCGTCGATCGTGCGCACCGGCACGCCGGCCAGTTCGCCGTGCGCGTCCTCGACCGAGAACCCGTCGTTGACGAAGCGCACCTGCCCGCTCATCCGCTCCAGCGCCGGCCAGTCGTCCTGGAACCGGATCGTCGCGTCGTCGATGCGCGCGTGGGCGACGAACACGCCCTTGCGGTCGCGGCCGCCGGCCGGGCCGAACGGCCAGTCGTCGAGATCGCCGGAGACGATCGCGCGCCCGTCGCGCACCGTGCCGGCGACCAGCGCCATGTCCAGCCACTGACGCGCCGCGGCCGGCATCTGGTGCCGGACCCAGAATTTCTTCGCCACCGGCACCTGCGCCGGATCGACGGTGGCGGCCAGGTCGAGCCGCGGCCGGGAGCCGTCGCCCTGGAACGCGAGCCCGCCGCGCGCATGCGCCGCGTAGCCCTCGCCTTCCACGCGCAGCGCCGGCGTCTCGACGTGCCAGCCGCCGTCCTCGCGCCAGGCCGCGATCTCGCCCTCGAGCCGCAGCGGGTGCGGCACGCCGAAGCCCTCGGGCCAGTCGAACACCAGCCGGGCCGCCGGATCGGGCCGGAACACCAGGCCGTCGGCGTCGCCGGCCAGCGTGCCGGCGAACCCGCGCAGGCCGGGCGCGGTACCGACCGGCCCGAAGCCCAGGTCCTCGATCCGCGCCGACACGCGCGCCGTCCCGCCACGCACCGCGGCGAACTCGACGTCGGCCAGCACCGCCTGCGGCGCGGCCGCCTGCAGCCAGTCGCGCAGTCGCGGCGACAGGCCGTCGCCGAGCGCGGCCAGCGCCAGCAGCGGCGCGACCTCAACGCGTGAGGCCTTCATCGCATAGCGCGCGCCACCCGCCAGCACCAGCCCGTCGAGCGTCTGCTCGCGCCCGTGCTGGACCACCCGCAGCGTCGGGGCGTCGAGCCGCCAGTCGGCGTCCTCGTGCTCCCAGCGCAGCCGTGCGCGCACGCCGTCGAAGGCGACCGCACGCGGCGCGGCGTCGCCGCTCGCAGGCGCGCGCGCACGACGCAGCGACAGCGTGTCGAGCGCGATGTCGGCGGTCGCCGCGACCACCCGACGCTCGCGCAGGTCGAGCCAGGCCGCAACGCGGCCGTGGCCCTCCCCGATCGCCACGCCGCTGGGCGCCAGCAGCGGCGACCAGACCTGCAGGTCGTTGCGCGGCATCGCGATGTAGGCCCGGCCCTCGAGTCCGGCGCGCAGCAGGTCGACCCGCAGGTCGAGCGGCGCGCCGTCGACCTCGACCCAGGCGCGCGCGGCGGCGCGCACGCGGCGCCGGTCGACCTGCATGCGCAGGTCGACGCGCGGCAGCGTGTGCCGCAGCGCCAGCGACGGCGCATCGATCGTGAGCCGGGCGCCGATCACCTGCAGCTCGCCCAGGCCCTCGAGCGCGGCGAGGGGATCGTCGCTGGGCGTCGCGCTGCCCGGCAGCCCGCGGACGTGCCAGCCGCCGGCGTCGTCGCGCTCGAGCGTCAGCGCCAGTCCCTGGATCCGCAGCTCGGTCAGCGAGCGGCCCGGCAGCAGGCCCGAGTACGGCGCGACCTGGATCTCGGCGCTGTCGATCGGCACCGCGGTCGCCGGCTCGCCGATCCGCAGCCCGGTCACCCGCAGCAGCGGCCCGCGCCGGCTCCACTGCGTGCGCAGCGTCTCGAACGCGACCGGCCGGCCGGCGCGCTCGCTGAGCCAGCGCTCGACGGTGCGCGGATTGCGCTCGACCCACGGCAGCGCCAGTTGCGCCAGCGCCACTGCGCCGATCGCGACGAGCACCAGCGTCAGCGCCGCCACGTACCACGCGCCCAGGTGCGCCCGGCGCAGGCGGGTCGCCCACGCCGCGGTCATCGTCGCGTGCGCCGGCTGCGGTTACAGGAGCACAACGTCGAACTGCTCCTGCAGGTACTGGTCGTCGGACTGGAAGCGGATCGACTTGCCGAGGAACTCCTCGAGCTCCACGACCGCGGCCGATTCCTCGTCGGTGATCGTCGCCACGACCTTCGGCGAGGCGATGACCAGCAGCCGGTCGGCGTCGAACTGGCGTACCGCGCGCACGATCTCGCGGAAGATCTCGTAGGTCACGGTCTCGACCGTCTTGACGATGCCGCGGCCGCCGCAGGCGCCGCACGACTCGCCGAGCTGGCGCTGCAGGCTCTCGACCGTGCGCTTGCGGGTCATCTCGACCAGGCCCAGCGGCGAGAAGTCGTAGACGGTGGTCTTGGCATGGTCGCGCGCGAGCGACTTCTCGAGCGTGCGCAGCACCTGGCGGCGGTGCTCGGGATCGGCCATGTCGATGAAGTCGATGATGATGATGCCGCCCAGGTTGCGCAGCCGCAGCTGCCGGGCGACCGCCTGCGCCGCCTCGAGGTTGGTGCGGAACACCGTCTCCTCGAGGTTGCGCTGGCCAAGAAACGAGCCGGTGTTGACGTCGACGGTCGTCATCGCCTCGGTCTGGTCGATGACCAGCGTGCCGCCGGACTTCAACGGCACTTCCTTGTTGAGCGCGCGCTGGATCTCGTCCTCGACCCCGTACAGGTCGAAGATCGGCCGTGCGCCGCCGTAGCATTCGATCCGGTCGACCAGCCGGGCCTGCTCGGCCGGGCCGGGCGCGGGCAGATACTGCGCGGCGAACACGCACAGCTTCTCGTAGGTGTCGCGCGAGTCCACCTTGACCTTGTCGACGTCGCGGCGCATCAGGTCGCGCACCGCGCGCATCGGCAGCGTCAGGTCCTCGTAGACCCGGCTGCCCACGCGCGCCTCGCCCACGGTGTGCTCGATCAGCGCCCAGGCCCGCTGCAGGTAGGCGATGTCCTCGGCCAGCGCCTCGGCGCTCTGGCCCTCGGCGTTGGTGCGCACGATGTAGCCGTGGCCGCCGGTGGCCGCGGCCAGCTCGGAGACCAGGGTCTTGAGCCGGGTGCGCTCGGCCTCGTCCTCGATCCGCGCCGACACGCCGACCGCGCGCGACTGCGGGAGCAGCACCAGGTAGCGCGACGGGATGCTGATCTGCGTGGTCAGCCGCGCGCCCTTGCTGCCGATCGGGTCCTTGACCACCTGGACCACGATCTCCTGGCCGTCGCGCAGCAACTCGTTGACCGGCAGTGTCGGCCCGGACGGCGGGAACAGGCTGTCGCCGTCGCCGGCGGCCTGCGGCGCGCGCATCACGTCGTTGGCGTGCAGGAACGCCGCGCGTTCCAGGCCGATGTCGACGAACGCCGCCTGCATGCCCGGCATCACCCGCTGCACCCGGCCCTTGTAGATGTTGCCGACCACCCCGCGCCGCCAGCCGCGCTCGATGTGCAGCTCCTGCAGCATGCCGTTCTCGACCACCGCCACGCGGGTCTCGCGCGGGGTGACGTTGATCAGGATCTCTTCCGACATGCCGGCTCAGGCCTCCTGCGCATCGGCGGCGAACGGCCGCGGGTCCAGTCCGAAGGTCCGCAGCAGCGCCGCGGTCTGCTGCAGCGGCAGCCCGACCACGCCCGAGTAGCTGCCGGCCAGGCGCTCGACGAACAGTTCCGCGCCGCCCTGGATCGCGTAGCCGCCCGCCTTGCCGCGCGGCTCGCCGCTGGCGACGTAGGCGGCGATGGTGGCCGCGTCGAGCGCCGCAAATGTCACCTCGGTGACGACCGTGGCCTGGGCCTCGCGATCGGCGCCGACCAGCGCCACCGACGAGACCACCTCGTGGGTCCGCCCCGAGAGCCGGCGCAGCATCGACGCCGCTTCGGCGTCGTCGCGCGGCTTGCCGAACACCTCGCCGTCGAGCACGACCTCGGTGTCGGCGCCGAGCACGACCGCGCCTGGCACCGCGACCACCGCGAGCAGCCCGGCGCCGGCCTTTTCGCGCGCGACGCGGCGCACGTAGTCGAGCGCCGGCTCGCCGGGTTCCCGGCACTCGGGAACGTCGACGTCGACGAGGCCGAACGGCAGTCCGAGACGGGTCAGCAGGGCGCGGCGGCGGGGGGATTGCGAGGCGAGATGCAGCATCGGGCAAGGATACCGTGCGTCGCCGTCCTGACCGCCGGCACCGATCGCCTCAACCCCGTTCAGGCTCACGACCCGTTCACCGCCCCGTGACGACCCTTGTTCCGTCGTCCCTGGAGACCACCATGCGCCCCACCCCGCTCCGCCCCCTGCTGCTCGCCTGCAGCCTCGCCCTCGGGACCGTTTCGATGACCGCCACCGCCCAGGACCGCCACGCCCACGCCGCCACGACCGACGGCACCCTGCTGTCGATCTCGGCCAGCGCCGAGGCCAGCCGCGTGCCCGACATCGCGACGCTGTCGACCGGCGTGGTGACCCAGGCCGCCGACGCCAACGGCGCGATGCGCGCCAATGCCGAGCAGATGACCCGTCTCACCGCCGCGATCAAGGCCGCAGGCATCGCCGAACGCGACGTGCAGACCTCGGGCATCAACCTCAGCCCGCAGTACCGCTACGCCGAGAACCAGCCGCCGGCGATCACCGGCTACCAGGCCAGCAACAGCGTCAACCTCAAGGTCCGCGACGTCCGCCGCCTCGGCGCGGTGCTCGACGCCCTCGTCGCCAGCGGCGCGAACCAGATCAACGGCCCGACGTTCGAGATCGACGACGCCGACGCCGTGCAGGACGAGGCCCGCGCCGCGGCGCTGAAGAAGGCCCAGCAGCGCGCCGAGGTCTATGCCGCGTCGCTGGGCATGCGCGTGCGCCGCATCGTGAGCATCAGCGAAAACGGCGGGTTCCAGCCGCCGCGCCCGATGCTGGCGATGCGCGCGGTGGCGCAGGACGCCTCCTCGCCGGTGTCGCCCGGCGAGACCACGCTGACCGCGAACCTCGACGTCGTCTTCGAACTCGGACGCTGACATGACCCCCAAGGACACGCCGCCCACCGCCCCGCCCAAGCCCGGCCAGACGCCCGGCTATTCCGAGAACCATCCGCGCGACCACGAGGACGCGCGGCAACCCGACCCCAAGCGCAAGCGCAATCCCGACGAGGGCGGGCTCGACCGCGAGCCCGAGGGCATGCCCGGCGAATAGCCCGGCCCGCGGCAACGGGCCGCGCGCATCCGGCGCGCGGTTCGGCGGTTCGACCGCCGGTCCGCCGATAGCGACCGCCTGTCGCCCGCCTCTTGCCTCCCGTCCCGATCGCTGCGCAGCGTGCAGACAGCAACGGCGATCGCGCCCGGCCCTGCCGACGCGCTGATCGCCACGCTTCCGCCGGCCATCCGGGCCGGCACGACAGGAGGTGGCGCATGGTGCTGCAGCAGACCGCTCCCCGCACGCGGGGCTTCGAACACCCGGACCGCCGTCCGGACCCGGTCCGGATCGTCGGCATCGCCGGCACGCTCGCGTTCAATGCCGTCGTGCTGTCGATGCTGCTGGTTCCCGCCGGCGGCGGCGACCCGCCCACGCTGCCCGATGCCGCGCCCTCGCTCGACTTCCGCTGGCTCACGCCCCCGCCGCCGACGCCGCCGCGTCCGCCCGAGCAGGTCGAGATCGCCGCGCCCCACCCGGTGCCGACGCCCGCACCGAAGCCTGCGCCCGTCGCGATCGCACCGGCCGTCGAGGCCGCGCCCGCGGTCGATCCCGCACCGTGGCCGATCGTCGAACCGGCGCCTGCGCCCGCCGAGGTCGCGCCGCCGACCATGACCGCGCCCGCGAGCGGGGTGCAGCTGCAGTACGCCGCCGCGCCCGCCCCCGCCTACCCGCGCGACGCGCTGCGCGCCGGCAACACCGGCGTGGTGCAGCTCGAGGTCCACGTCGGCGTCGACGGCCGGCCGCTGTCGGTGCGCGTGCACCGCAGCAGCGGTCATCGCGACCTCGACCAGGCCGCGCTGCGCCAGGTGCAGCGGCACTGGAGGTTCCAGCCGGCGCTGCGCGACGGCCAGCCGGTCGAGGCGATCGGCCTGGTGCCGATCGCGTTCGACCTCGACCGGGGCTGACGTCTTCGCGACTGCGGCGGACCGCCGCCGCAGCCGCCGCCGCAGCCGCAGCGCGCGCATCGATGCGGCCTCGCGCGTCCCCGCGGTCCCGTCCGCACATGCGGCCCCGAAAAACCGTTCGCCCTTCTGAGCCGACACCCGAACACCCCCGTAGGAGCGCGCTTGCGCGCGAAGGCCGTCCAGGGAAAGCCCTCGCGCGCAAGCGCGCTCCTACGGGGACGTTGCACACGAACGGTGCGCGTGGGCGGCGGCGCGCATCGCCCTTCAGTCCTGGCACACGGACACCCCTGTAGGAGCGCGCTCGCGCGCGAGGGCTGTGCAGGGAGAGCCCTCGCGCGCAAGCGCGCCCCTACGGATCAGGGCTCAACGCATCGTCGCGAAGGCGCACGGTCAGGCGCGGTGGTAGGGATGGTTGGCCAGCATCGCCGCGGCGCGGTAGAGCTGCTCGGCCAGCACCAGCCGCACGAGCATGTGCGGCAGTGTCAGCGGGCCGAGCGACCAGCGCTCGTCGGCGCGTGCCAGCACCGTGTCGGCATGGCCTTCCGGACCGCCGATCAGGAAGGCCAGGTCGCGCCCCTGCGCGCGCCAGTGCTCCAGCCGCTGCGCGAGGTCCTCGGACGAATGCATCCGGCCGCGGCCGTCGAGCGCCACCACCAGCGCGTTGCGCGGCAGCGCGGCGAGCACGCGCGCGCCCTCGTCGGCCATCGCGCGCGCGGTGTCGCGGCCCTTGCCGCGCAGGCCCGGCTCGACCTCGACCAGGTCCAGCGGCAGCCAGTGCGACAGCCGCTTGCGGTACTCGCCGAAGCCGTCGGCGACCCAGCCGGGCGCGCGCTCGCCGACCGCGACCAGACGCGCCTTCATGCAGAAAGAATGTCCAGGCGTGCGTCGCGCACGGCCGACCGGCGGCTCACCCGTCGCTGCGCGGCTCGCCGGCGCCCGGCGGCTGGTCGCCGACGGTCCACAGGCGCTCGAGCGCGTAGAACTCGCGCACGCGCGGCAGCATGACGTGCACCACCACATCGCCCAGGTCGACCAGCACCCATTCGGCCTCGCGCTCGCCCTCGACGCCCAGCGGCTGGCAGTCGAGCTGCTTGGCGCGCTTGACCACCTCGTCGGCGATCGACTTCACGTGCCGGCTGGACGTGCCCGAGGCGACGACCATGAAGTCGCAGACGCTGCTGCGGCCGCGCACGTCGATGTCGACGACGTCGACGGCCTTGAGATGGTCGACCGCGTCGAGCGCGGTCCGGAGCAGGACGTCGGCCGGCGGCGGCGGCTCGGGCAGACGGGTCTTGATGACGTGGGCGGTATCGGACAAAGGGGCGGGACTCGGAAAGTGCGGCGTGGATTATAGCGGAGCGACCGGGTGCGCCCGGTACAGCGCCTTCTCCTCGATGAATGCGGCGACCGCAGCGGGCACCAGCCCGTCGAGCGGCGCGCCGGCGGCGACCCGTGCGCGGACCTGCGTGGCCGAGGCCGCATGCAGCGGCTGGCGCAGGCGCAGCACGCGCCCGGCCGGCACCGCCGACAACGCCGCCGGGTCGTCGGTCCAGCGGCCGGCGAGGCAGTCCGCGAGTTCGGGCGGCAAGGCCCCGTCGAGGCCGCTGCCCGGGCGCTCGGCGACGACCAGGTGCGCCAGGTCGAACAGCGCCCGCCAGCGGTGCCAGCCGGTCAGCCCCAGCAGGCTGTCGGCGCCGACCAGCCATGCCAGCGGATGCGCATCGCCCAGCCGCGCGCGCAGGCCGGCCAGCGTGTCGACGGTGTAGCTGCGGCCGCCGCGCAGCAGTTCCTCGCGATCGAGCAGCAGGCCCGGCTCGCCGTCGATCGCCAGCGCGATCATCGCTGCGCGCTGCGTAGCGTCGGCGCCGGGCGGCGCGCGATGCGGCGGGTCGGCGGCCGGCATCAGCCGGACGGTGCACCGCAGCGCGTCGCGCGCGGCGCGCGCGATCGCCAGATGCCCGCAGTGGACGGGATCGAACGTCCCGCCGTAGACGAGATGCAGCATCGCCGGCGTCAGGCCGCCAGCAGCGCGCCGGCCCGGGCGTCGGCGACCGCCACCAGCAGCCGCTCGAGCGCGAGCCAGGCGTCGGCCGGGTCGATCCCGGGCCGGCCGCGGCCCTTGGCGATGCGGTCGATGCGGCCGGCCTCGGCCACGAAGCGCTCCCAGCGCGCGGCCGGATGCCGCTGCAGCGCCCGCCGGTAGCCGGCCTGGCGCGCGTCCCAGATGCGCTGGGCCTTGAATTCGGCGGCCATGTTGCCGCCGCGCGCCTGCACCTGCGCCAGGCTCGCCGCGCGCGCGAGTTCCATGACGATCATGCCCATCAGCGCCGGGATCGCCGCGCCCTCGGCGCGCAGCCCCGCCAGCATCCGCGCGGCCTGCGCGGGCTGGCCGTTCATCGTGGCGTCGAGCAGGCGGAACACGTCGTAGCGCGCGGCGTCGGCCACCAGGGCCTGCATCCGCGCCGCGTCCAGCGGCTGACCGTCGGCCAGCAGCGCCAGCTTGTCGACCTCCTGGGCGGCAGCGAGCAGGTTGCCGTCGACACGCTCGGCCAGCATCTGCACCGCCGCGCGGTCCGCCGGCACGCCACGGCTGCGCAGCCGCGCCTCGATCCAGCCCTCGAGCTCGTGCGGCTTGACCTGCCAGGCGACGACGACGTGGCCGATCGCGGCCACCGCCTCGCTCCACTTGCCGCCGTGCTGGCGGCTCCATTCGCCGCCGGTGATCAGCAGCGTGACGTCGGCCGGCGGATCGGCGCAGAAGCCGGCGATGACCTGCGCGCCCTCCTTGCCGGGCTTGGTCGTGGGCAGGCGCAGCTCGACCAGCCGCCGGCTGGCGAACAGGCTCGGCGCATGGAACGTCGCCTCGAGCGCGTTCCAGTCCACGTCGCGGCCCTCGGGCTCGAACACCTCGCGTTCCGAGACGCCCTGGTCGCGCGCCGCGGCGCGCACCGCGTCGGCCGCTTCGAGCACGCGCAGCGGCTCGGGACCGGCGATCAGGTAGGCCGGCCGCAGCGGCTCGCGCGCCAGCTGTGCCGGCAGCCGCTCGGGGGTCAGTTCCACGGCGTGGGCACGCCGCTGTCGGGCCGTGCCGTCACTCGCGCACGCGTTCCTGCGGGTTGCGGAACACCGCGTCGATGCGGCGGATAATCGAGGCGGTCATCTCGCGCTCGAGCTCGCGCGACAGCAGCTCGCGCTCGGAATCGGCGCCGATCGAGTCGGTCGGCAGCGCCAGATAGTCGCGCGCGAGTTCGATCGCCTGTTGCGGCACGATGTCGCGGCCGTCGGCGTCGCGCATCGAGAACACCACCGCGTAGCGCAGCGTGTACTCCTGCGCGCGGCCCTGCGCGTCGAGGCTCGCCGGCAGCGAGGCCCAGCGCTCGGAGCGGATGTCGAGCACGGCGACGTCCACCGCGTCCTCGGCGGCGATCTGGGCGCCGGCCGCGGCCAGCGCGCGCTCGACCGAGCGCGCGAGCCGGCTGTAGGGATCGGACGAGGCGATCTCCACCGGTCCCAGTTCCGCCGGCAGGGACAGCGCATTGCGCAGGTGGAAGCCGCAGGCCGACAGCGTCAGCGCGACGGCGGCCACGGCGGCGGCCAGGCGGAGGGAGAACGGGCGGCGGATGCTCATGGGCGGAGTCTGGACGAGGCGGTCGGGACCGGCAAGCGGCGCGCGGGCGCGCCGTTGCCGGCACGGTCAGGCGGCGACGATGTTGACGATCTTGCCGGGCACGACGATGACCTTGCGCACGGTCATCTCCGCCAGGAACCGCGCGACGTTGGGCTCGGCCAGCGCCTGGGCCTCGATCGCGTCTTTGGCCGCGTCTGCGGCGACCTCGATCGTGCCGCGCAGCTTGCCGTTGACCTGCACCGCCAGCGTCAGCGCCTCGCGGGCCAGTGCGGCCGGGTCGGCGCGCGGGAACGGCTGGTCCTCTAGCAGCGTCTCGGCATGGCCCAGCAGTTGCCACAGCGCGTGCGCGATGTGCGGCGTGATCGGATTGAGCAGCAGCACGATCGTCGAGAAGACCTCCTGGCGCAGCGCGCGCGCGTTGGCGTCGTCGGCGTCGAACTTCTGCACGTGGTTGAGCAGCTCCATGACCGCCGCGATCGCGGTGTTGAAGCTGTGGCGGCGACCGTAGTCGTCGCCGACCTTCTGGATCGTCTCGTGCAGCTGCCGGCGCAGCGTCCGCTGCGCCGCGGTGGCGGCCGCGGGGTCGAACGTCCCGGCCGGGCCGGCCTCGACGTGGCGCTGGACCTGCGTCCACAGCCGGCGCAGGAAGCGCGCCATGCCCTCGACGCCGGCCTCGTTCCACTCCAGGGACTGCTCGGGCGGTGCGGCGAACATCGAGAACAGGCGCACGGTGTCGGCGCCGAAGCGGGCGATCATCGACTGCGGGTCGACGCCGTTGTTCTTGGACTTGGACATTTTCTCGACGCCGCCGATCCGCACCGGCTGGCCGTCGAGCCGCGAGACCGCGCCGACGATCCGGCCTTTGTCGTCGCGGGCGACCTCGACGTCGGCGGGATTGATCCAGTCCTTGCCGCCGTTGTCGAGCTCCCGGTAGAAGGTCTCGGCGATCACCATGCCCTGGGTCAGCAGGTTGCGCACCGGCTCGTCGCCGCGCACCAGGCCCTCGTCGCGCATCAGGCGGTGATAGAAACGGAAGTACAGCAGATGCAGGATCGCGTGCTCGATGCCGCCGATGTACTGGTCGACCGGCATCCAGTGGTCGGCGCGCGCGTCGACCATGTCCGGCGCGCCGGGCGAGGTATAGCGCGCGGTGTACCAGCTCGACTCCATGAAGGTATCGAAGGTGTCGGTCTCGCGCTCGGCCGCGCCACCGCAGTTCGGACACGTGGTCCTGCGCCACGCGGGGTCGGCCTTGATCGGCGAGAGCACGACGCCGGGCGTGGAGAACGCGTCCTCGACATCCTCGGGCAGCAGCACCGGCAGCTGGTCCTCGGGCACCGGCACTGCGCCACAGGCATCGCAGTAGATCACCGGGATCGGGCAGCCCCAGTAGCGCTGGCGGCTCACGCCCCAGTCGCGCAGCCGGAAGTTGACCTTGCGCGCGCCCTGCCCCTGCGCCTCCAGGCGCGCGGCCAGCGCGTCGAACGCGCCGTCGAAGTCCAGGCCGTCGTACTCGCCCGAATTGATCAGCACGCCGCGCTCGGTGTAGGCGCCCTGCTGCTCGATCGCGTCGAGGTAGTCGCGCACCACCGCGACCGCGGCGGACGTGTCGTAGGCATCGACCGAGCCGCCGGCGAGCGCGGCCTGGAACGGGTCGGCGTCGTGGGCGACGTCGCCGATCACCTCGCGCAGCGCGTCGCGCACCGCCAGCGGCACGACCACCGGCCGTACCGGCAGGCCGTAGGCCTTGGCGAACTCCCAGTCGCGCTGGTCGTGCGCCGGCACCGCCATCACCGCGCCGGTGCCGTAGCCCATCAGCACGAAGTTGGCGACGTAGATCGGCACGTCCTCGCCGGTGACCGGATGGATCGCCCACAGGCCGGTCGCCATGCCGCGCTTGTCCTGGGCCTCGAGCTCGGCTTCCGACACGCCGCCCTGGCGCAGGTCGGCGAGGAACGCGGCCAGCTCGGGATTGTCCTGCGCGGCCTTGAGCGCCAGCGGATGCTCGCCGGCGATGCTGATGAAGGTCACGCCCATCAGCGTGTCCGGGCGCGTGGTGTAGACGGTCAGCGGGGTCGGCTCGCCATCGACCGCGAACGCGATCTCCAGGCCCTCGCTGCGGCCGATCCAGTTGCGCTGCATGGTCTTGACCGAGTCCGGCCAGCCATCGAGCGTGTCCAGGCCGTCGAGCAGTTCCTGCGCGTAATCGGTGATCTTCAGGAACCACTGCGGGATCTCGCGCTTCTCCACGACCGCGCCCGAACGCCAGCCGCGGCCGTCGATGACCTGCTCGTTGGCGAGCACGGTCTGGTCGACCGGATCCCAGTTGACGACCGCGTTGCGGCGGTAGGCCAGCCCCTTCTTCATCAGCCGCACGAACATGCGCTGCTCGTGGACGTAGTAGTCCGGGCTGCAGGTGGCGAACTCGCGGCTCCAGTCGATCGCGTAGCCCAGCGCCTGCAGCTGGCCGCGCATGTGGTCGATGTTGGCGTAGGTCCACTTCGCCGGCGCGGTCGCGTTCTTGATCGCGGCGTTCTCGGCCGGCAGGCCGAACGCGTCCCAGCCCATCGGCTGCAGCACGTTCCTGCCGGTCATGCGCTGGTAGCGGCTGATGACGTCGCTGAGCGTGTAGTTGCGCACGTGGCCCATGTGCAACGCGCCGGACGGGTACGGCAGCATCGACAGGCAGTAGTACTTGGGCCGGTCGCTGCGCTCGACGACCTCGAAGGCCCCGGTGCCGGTCCAGAAACGCTGGGCGTCGGCCTCGACGCGGGTGGGCTGGTAGGCGTTGGACGACGGGGCGGCGGGATCGCTGGACACGGATGCTTCTGGCTGCGGAGGACAGCCGGCAAGCCTACCCCAGCGCCCCCGCGTCCGCCATGCGGGCGCCGCGGCGCGGCGGGATCTGCCGGGCGCCGCCTGCTAGACTCCCCTGATGTCTAAGACATCATCCCATGCCAGACACCTGCGCCTGCCGGCGGTCCTGCTGGCGTTCGTGCTGCTCCTGGGCGCGGCGACCGCGGCGATCGTCGGGGTGCGCGGCCTGGAACGGGCGAACCGGTTGCTCGAGCACAGCTATCTGGTGATCAACCTGCTGGTGTCCTCGGAGGCCGCGCTGCACGAGGCCGAGTCGAAGGCGCGGGGCTACCGGCTGACCGGGCGCGAGAGCTTCCGTCCCGAGTACGGCGATGCGGTGGCCCGCGCCGGCCAGCACAGCCGGCGGCTGATCGAGCTGACCGCCGACAACCCGTCCCAGCAGGCGCTCGCGCGGACGTTCGACGCGGACGTGCAGCGGCACCTGAGCACGATGGAGATCCTGCTCGACCCGGTGCAGATGGCCGCACTGCCCGAGGACGAGCGCCAGCGGCGGATCAGCGACAACGTGCGCCGGGCGGCGTCGATGTCGGTGCTGCGCCGGGAGATGATGGACGAGGAGACGCGGCTGCTCGGCGAGCGCCAGGTCACCAGCCAGCACCGGGCGACGCTGCTGGTGGTGTTCATCGTGCTGGCCTTCGTCGTCGCGCTGGGCCTGCTGGTCTTCATGCTGTGGGGCCTGTGGCGCGAGAACCGCCGCAGCCGACGGCTCGAACTCGACGCGCGCAACGCGCTGCACGACCTGCACGCGCTGTCGGAGCAGCGGCACGCCCAGAGCAAGTACGCCGGCATGCTGCAGAGCTGCCAGACCCGCGAGGAGATCGTGGCGCTGACCACGCGCGCAGTCGTCGAGCTGGTGCCCGGCGCGAGCGGCCGCTGCTACCTGGCGCGTCCGTCGCAGAACTTCCTCGAGAGCGCGGGCACCTTCGGCGACCACCCGATCAGCCACGACGACACGGTCACCCAGGACGACTGCTGGGCGCTGCGCCGTGGCCAGCCGCACCACCTGCGCGGCCGCAGCGGCGGCCTGCGTTGCGCGCACATCGACGGGGACGCCCCCCTCGACGGCATGTCGACGCTGTGCATCCCGCTGATCGCCCAGGGCCAGTCGCTGGGCATGCTGCATGTCAGCGCGCCCAGCAACACCTCGGTCGGCGACAACGATGCCGCGATCCTCGCCTCGCTGTCGGAGCAGATGGCGCCCGCGCTGGCCAACCTGCAGCTGCGCGAGACGCTGCGCACGCAGTCGCTGCGCGATCCGCTGACCTCGCTGTTCAATCGCCGCTACCTGGAGGTCAGCCTGGCGCGCGAGCTCCAGCGCTGCGAGCGCCGCAACCTGCCGCTGTCGGTGATGATGCTCGACGTCGACCACTTCAAGCGCTTCAACGACACCCACGGCCATGCCGCCGGCGACGCCGTGCTCAGCCAGGTCGGCCGCCTGATCCAGGCCGGCGTGCGCACCGAGGACATCGCCTGCCGCTACGGCGGCGAGGAGTTCACCGTGGTTACGCCCGAGCTGGACGCGGACAGCGCGCGCATTCGTGCCGAGCAGATCCGCAAGGCGATCGAGATCTCCAGCGTGCAGCACATGGGCCAGACGCTCGGCCCGGTCACGCTGTCGATCGGCATCGCGACCTTCCCCGCCAACGGCACCACGCCCGAACTGCTGCTGCAGATCGCCGACGCCACGCTCTACCGGGCCAAGGCCGAGGGCCGCAACCGCGTGCTGCACGCCTCGCAGACCGCCTGAATCCAGAAGCACGCGTTTCTCCGCAGGCGCGCGCCCGCGCGCGATGGGGTTGCCCACGAAAGCCCATCGCGCGCGAGCGCGCTCCTAACGGGAAGGGTGCTGATTCGACATCCGATCGGCATCCATCCCTGTGGCTACAATCCGGAACCGCTTCCGCCCGGAGATTCGCATGCGCCGCCGTGTCCGCGTCCTGTCCGCCTCGCTGCTCGCCGCCGCCCTGCTCGCCCCGTCCGCGAACGCCGCCGACCGGACCGCACTGCAGTGCGAACGCCTGTTCGACGCGCGCAGCGGCCGCGTGCTCGGCGCGCACACGATCGTGGTCGCCGACGGCCGGATCGAATCGGTGACGGCGGGGCGCACCGCGCCTTCGGGCGAGGCGCGCACGATCGCGCTCGACGGCCGCACCTGCATGCCCGGTTGGACCGACCTGCACGTGCACCTGGGCTCGCAGTCCGGTCCGCAGAGCTACTCGGAAGGCTTCCGGCTCGACCCGGTCGATTTCGCCTACCGCTCGGTGGGCTATGCGGAGAAGACCCTGCTGGCCGGCTTCACCTCGGTGCGCGACCTCGGCGGCGAGGTCGCCCCGCACCTGCGCGACGCGATCGAGCAGGGCCTGGTGCGCGGCCCGCGGATCTTCGCGGCCGGCAAGTCGATCGCCACCACCGGCGGCCACGCCGATCCCAGCAACGGCTACAACTCGATGCTCTCGCACCTGCTCGGCCCGCCCGGACCGACCGAAGGCGTGATCAACTCGATCGACGACGCGCGCCAGGCCGTGCGCCAGCGCTACAAGGACGGCAGCGACGTCATCAAGATCACCGCGACCGGCGGCGTGCTCAGCTACGCGAAGTCCGGCGACGCGCCGCAGTTCACCGTCGACGAGATCCAGGCGGTGGTCGACACCGCCAAGGACTACGGCTACCGCGTCGCCGCGCACGCCCACGGCACCGAGGGCATGAAGCGCGCGGTGCTGGCCGGCGTGACCAGCATCGAGCACGGCACGCACATGGACGACGAGGTCATGCGGCTGATGAAGCAGCGCGGCACCTGGTACGTGCCGACGATCTACGCCGGGCGCTTCGTCGCCGACAAGGCGCGGGAACCGGGCTACTTCCCCGAGGTCGTGCGCCCGAAGGCGGCGACGATCGGCGCGCAGATCCAGGACACCGCGGCGCGCGCTTACCGCGCCGGCGTGCCGATCGCGTTCGGCACCGACCAGGGCGTGGGCCCGCACGGCGACAACGCGCGCGAGTTCGTCTACATGGTCGAGGCCGGCATCCCGGCGGCGTACGCGCTGCAGTCGGCCACGCTGCACGCCGCGACCGTGCTCGGCGTCGACGACCAGGGCGTCGTCGAGCCCGGCCGCCGCGCCGACATCATCGCGATGCCGGGCGACCCGGTCGCCGACATCGATGCGGTGATGGGCGTGGACTTCGTCATGAAGGCCGGTCGCGTGTATCGCGCGCCGGACGCGACAGGCGCCATGCAGGACTGAAGCCGGCGCGCGATGCGCGCATCGGCGGAGCCGCATCGCGCGCAAGCGCGCTCCTACGGGTGTTCCCGCCCTCGGCGCGCTGGCGGGAGGCGCCACGCCAACCAGCCTGTCCAGCCGCACCAGGCGAGCAGCAGCACGCGGTCGGCCGCGCCCGACGCGGCGATCGCCGGCAACGCCAGCGCCGTCGCGACCGCGGCCACGGCCAGCAGCGAAGCGATCCGGACCCGCGGCAGCGCGACCGCGGCCAGCGCCGCGCCGGCGCCGAACGCCAGCGCCCACAGCAGCCAGGCGGTCGCGTGTGCGCGGCTGCCGCCGCCGTCGAGTTCGCCGGCATCCAACGGCAGCGCGCCCTGCAGCGCGAACAGCAGCGCAGCCAGCAGCCACAGGCGCAGCGCGACGCCGGCGACCAGGCCCGCGCCGGGCGCCCACGCGCGCGCGCGCCAGGCGACGGCCGCGACCGCCAGGCCGGGCGCGCCGAATGCGAGCAGGTTGAACGCGGGCGCGTGCGCCAGGCCGGTCGCGCCGGGCAGCGCCAGCGGCAGTCCTTGGGGCAGCGCCGCGGCGCGGGCGAAGCCGAACATCGCCAGCCACGTCATGGCGTGCGCGGCGGCCACCAGCGCCGTCGTCCACCCCCGCGTCGTTCCCGCCATCGCGCCGCTCCATCATGTCCGGGGCCGCATGATAGGCGCGGCCGCGCACGGCGACGTATCGCCGCCGCGCCGCGGGAAACGTTCGTCCCCGGTTGTATCCTGCGCAACCGCCGCCACCTCTAGTCGGGCCGCCCCGGCGGCTCCCCGACCGCAACCGGAATTCCGCATGCTCCTCAACGGCCAGTCCCCCGCCCCCGAACGCTCGCCCCATGTCGTCGACGTCACCACCGAGACCTTCGAGTCCGCGGTGCTGCAGGCCTCGCTCGAGGTGCCGGTTCTGGTCGATTTCTGGGCCGAGTGGTGCGGGCCGTGCAAGACCCTGGGCCCGGTGCTGGAGAAGCTCGCCGCCGAGTACAACGGCGCGTTCGTGCTGGCCAAGGTCGATGTCGACAAGGAATCGCAGATCGCCGCGGCGTTCCAGATCCGCTCGGTGCCGACGGTGTTCCTGATCGCCGGCGGCCAGCCGGTCGACGGCTTCCCGGGCGCGCTGCCGGAAGGGCAGCTGCGCGAATTCCTGCAGCGGCACGGCATCGTGCCGGCCGAGGGCGGCGACGCCGCGCCCGCCGACGCCGCGCCGCTCGACCCGCAGGCCGAGGTCGCGCAGCTGCGCGAAGCCGTCGCCGCCGAGCCCGACAAGGCCGAGTTGCGGCTCGACCTGGCGCTGGCGCTGCTGCAGACCGGCGCCGCGCAGGAGGCCGAGGGCCTGCTCGACGGGCTGCCGGCCAACCTGGCCACCGACGACCGCGCGGTCAAGGCGCGCGCGCGGCTGGGGTTCGCCGCGCTGCTCGCCGACGCGCCGCCGGCCGAGGCGCTGCAGGCGGCGATCGACGCCGATCCCGCGGACCTGCGCGCGCGGCACCTGCTGGGCGTGCGCCAGGTCGTGGCCGGCGACGCCGAGGCGGGCCTGGCGCAGTTCATCGAGATGCTGCGCCGCGATCGCGGCTTCGACGAGGGGCTGCCGCGCCAGGCGCTGATCGACGCGTTCCGCATCGTCGACGACGCCGAACTCGTCGGCCGCTATCGCAGGAAGATGGCCTCGCTGCTGTTCTGACCGTCGCCGGGGCGGGCGCCTGCCCGCCGTCTGGGGGCGGTGCGGGGAGACGTCCAGCAACCGGACACCATCCGGCCGGGACCAGGTGGTCCGGGACACGGCCAAGGGAACGAGTTCGTGCTTCCCGGGCATCATGCACGCAACGTTCGATCTCGAGGCGGCGACACGCAGCTGCGCTGGTTCTCGATCGACGTCGTCGATGCCGCCAGCGGGCCGGTCTCGCGAGTGCGCAAGCAGATCGACATGCGCCACAAGCGCGACCGCGCCATCGCCGCGCCGGCAGCTGCGCGCGATTCCGCACCGCACACGCACGGGCCAGTCGGTATGCTGTGCGGCCACGGGGAAGGTGCATGTCGCAGACCACGATCGGATACGAGTCGCCCGCGCCGCCGCGGATCGCGGGCTACCGGATCGTGCGCGTCATCGGCCACGGGGGCATGGCGACGGTGTATCTCGGCACGCAGCTGTCGCTGGGCCGCGACGTCGCGATCAAGGTCATGCGCCCCGAGGCGCTGGCCGACGAGGTCAGCCGGCGCCGGTTCGAGAACGAGACCCGGACGATCGCCCGGCTCGAGCACCCGCACATCGTCGGCATCCACGACGTCGGCCGCACCGACGACGGCCTGCCGTGGTATGCGATGCCCCACCTGCCGCACGGCCACCTGGGCCAGCGCGACCTGCGCGGCGACCAGGCGCGCGTGCGCGCGGTGCTGCACGCGCTGCTGTCCGCACTGGCCTACGCGCACGCGCGCGGCGTGATCCACCGCGACGTCAAGGCCGAGAACGTGCTGTTCGACGAGGCCGACCGTCCGCTGCTGGCCGACTTCGGCATCGCACTGCGGCGCGGCTACGGCACCCGGATGACGATGGTCGGCCTCGCGGTCGGCAGCACCGCGTACATGGCGCCCGAGCAGGCGCGCGGCCAGCAGGTGGACTTCCGCGCCGACCTCTACAGCGTCGGCGTACTGGCCTGGGAAATGCTGACCGGCGCGCTGCCGTTCGAGGGCGAGGACGCACTGTCGATGGCGCTGGCGCACGTGCAGAACCCGGTGCCGCGATTGCCGCCGGCCTTGCGGCACTGGCAGCGGTTCATCGACCAGGCGCTGGCGAAATCGCCCAAGCGCAGGTTCTCCGACGCCGCGCAGATGCTCGATGCGCTCGCGCAGGTGCCGCAGCGCGACGGCGAGCCCCGGATCACCGGCAGCATCCGCCGGATCGGCCGCGGCGGCCGGCGCCTGCTGCCGTGGCTGGCGGTGCCGGTGGTGGTGCTGGCCGGCCTCGGCACGTGGCGCTGGCTGGACCGGCGCGAGGCCGCGCCCGCGCCGGCGGACGACGCGCCACCGGCCGCGGCGGTCGCGACCGCGACACCGCCTCCCGTGCAGGATGCCTCGTCCGACGCCGGCGCCGACGACGCCGGCCCGGCCGCTGCGCCGGACGCCACCCCGGTCGCCGGGATCGAGGCGCCGCGCGCCGCGCCGGTTTCGGAAGCCGACCGCCATCTCGCCGCCGCCGAGCGCCTGCTGCAGGCCGGCCGGCTGGCCGCGCCGGCGGACGACAACGCGCTCGAACGGCTGGATCGCGCGCGCGTCGCCGATGCCCAGCACCTGCGGCTGCCGGCGCTGACCGCGCGCGTGTTCGACGCGGTCGGGACCCGCGCCGCCGCGCTGATCGCGCGCCGCGACGACGGCGCCGCCGCCGACCTGCTGCAGGCCGCGCGCGCGCATGCCGTCGCACCCGCGGAGATCGCGGCGCTGCAACCGGTGCGCGCGAAGGTCGCCGACGCGATCGAGGCGCGCATCGCCGATGCGGTGACCGCGGTGGATCGCGACGACGCGGTCGCCAGCCTGGCCGGGGCCGACGCGATCGGGCTCGACGCCGCGACGAAGGCGCGCCTGCGCCGCGGGGCGTCGGCCATCCCCGACCTCAACGCGCTGGCCGCACGGATCGCCGGCGGCGCGCGCGTGGTGCGCAGCGGCGACGCGGTGTTCGCGATCTCCAGCGCGCCGGTCAGCCGCAACGAGTACGCGGCCTTCGTCGCCGCGACCGGACGCAAGTCCGCGCCGTGCCGCGCGCGGGGTTCGGTGCTGCGCGCGCTCGCTCCGCGCGACTGGGAGGCGCCGGGCTTCGACCAGGCGCCCGGCGATCCGGTGGTCTGCGTGTCGTGGCACGACGCGGTCGACTACGCGCGCTGGCGCAGCGAACGCGAGGGCCGCAGCATCGTCGTCGCCTCCACCGCGCAGGGCGCGGCCGCGCCGACCGCCGCCGACGGTCCGGCCGAATGGCGCAGCGACTGCGCGGCCGCCTGCAAGGACCGGGTCGCCGCCGGGCGCAGCCGCCGCGACGACCTCGACAGCCGCGCGCTGGATCCGCGACGCGGCTACGACGACGTCGGCTTCCGGCTGGTTCATCTGCCGTGACCGCGCGGGCCTATGATGCCCCTCCTCCCCCGCTCCCCCGGTCTTCCATGAGCTCCCACTCCCTGGGCGGACGTCTGCAGCGTCTGTTCCTCACCGGCCTGCTGACGCTGCTGCCGATCTGGCTGACGTGGATCGTCGTCAAGTTCGTGTTCGTGCTGCTGTCGGACATCAGCACGCCATGGGTGGTGCCGCTGGCGCAGCGCCTGTCGGCCGCGTTCCCCGCGCTGGGCTGGGTCAACGTCGCCTCGGTGCAGGCGACGGTCGCGATGGTGGCCACGATCGTGCTGATCCTGGCCGTCGGCTGGCTCGCGCGCCGGGTGGTCGGCCAGCGCATGCTCGCGTGGCTGGAGGCGCTGGTCCGGCGCATTCCGCTGGCGAACATCATCTATTCGAGCGCGCGCAAGCTGCTCGACATCCTGCAGACCAAGCCCGACGGCACCCAGCGCGTGGTGCTGATCGACTTCCCGCACGCGGAGATGAAGTCGGTCGGCTTCGTCACCCGGGTGATCCGCGAACAGGGCACCGGGCGCGAACTCGCGGCGGTCTATGTGCCGACCACGCCCAACCCGACCTCGGGCTACCTGGAGATCGTGCCGCTCGAGAAGGTCACGCCGACCGACTGGACGGTCGACCAGGCGATGAGCTTCATCATCTCCGGCGGCGCGGTCGCGCCCGACACGATTCCGTTCGAGCCGGCCGCCCGGGTCGCGCCGACGGCCGGCTGACCCCGCACGCACGGGCCGCTCCGCACGCGCGCGGCCTGCAACGGCTTGCGGGCCGCGGCACGCGCGGCCATGCTGCGGCTCGTCCAGCGCCTGGGGAGGCGACGTGATCCGTACGATGTGCTCGGTGATGCTCGGCATGCTGGCCGCCACGACCGTGGCGCTGGGATTCGAGTTCGTCGGCAAGCGGCTGTTCCCGTTGCCGGCGGGCGCGCTGCCGGCCGATGCCGCGCCCGCCGAGCTGATCGCGGTCGCGCCGACCGGCACGCTGGTGCTGGTCGCGCTGGGCTGGCTGGCCGCCGCGCTGTGCGGCGGCTGGGTGGCCGCGCGGATCGCGCGCCGCCGCCGGATGGGCATGGCGCTGACGGTCGGCGCGCTGATCCTGGCCAGCGTGCTGCTCAACGCCTGGCTGCTGCCCCACCCGCTGTGGATGACGCTGCTCGACGCCGTCGGCGCGCTGCCGCTGGCCTGGTGCGGCGGGCGCCTGGCCGGCGCCGCGCCGCGTCGCTGACGGGCGCCGGCCGACGGCCGGCGTCCCCGTGCCTCAGGGCCTGTCGTCCGCCCGGAACGCGCCGAACGGCGCCAACTGTTCGGCGACCGCCGCATCGCCGACGACCACGATGCTCTGCCGCGCGGGATCGAAGAACTCGCGCGCGACCGCCTGCACCTGCGCCGCGGTCACCGCGTCGGCCTGCGCGACGTAGCGGCTGAGGTAGTCGGCGGGCCGCCCCAGCAGCCAGTTCGTGGCCAACGCCGAGGCCACCGCGCCCTGCAGCTGGTTCTGGAACAGGTAGGTGCCGGCGGTGAAGCGCTTGGCGCGCTGCAGTTCGTCCTCGGGCACGGGGCGCGCACGCATCCGCTCGAACTCGGCGAGGAACTCGCCGATCGCCGCGCCGGTAACCTCGTTGCGCACGTCGGCCTGGGCCTGGAACGCGCCGCCCATCGCGCGCAGGCCGAAGCTGCTGCCCGCGCCGTAGGTGTAGCCCTTGTCCTCGCGCAGGTTGCGCATCAGCCGGCTGTCGAAGCCGCCGCCGAGGATGGTGCTGGCGAGCGCGGCGGGAATCGCGCGCGCGTCGTCGGCTGCGAACGCCGGCCGGCCGATCCGCACCGCCGACTGCACGCTGCCGGCGCGCGGCACAAGCACGAACTGCGGCCGGTCGGCGGGCATGGGCGCGGGCACCGCGGCGACGGCGTCGCCGCGGCCCCGCCAGTCGCCGAACGCGTCGCGCGCGAGCGCCAGCGCATGGTCGCCCGACAGCGGGCCGGCGATCACCAGCAGCGCCCGGTCGGGCCGGAAGCGTGCGGCGTGCGCGGCCTGCAGCCCCGCGACGTCGGTGCCGGCGATGCCGGCCTCGGTCGGCAGCGTGTTGCCGTAGGGGTGGTCGCCGAACAGCACGCGCCCCATCGCGCGGTTGGCCTGGTAGGCCGGCTGGGCCTGTATCGCCTTGAGGCCCTGCAGGGCGTTGGTCTTCGCCAGCTGCACTTCGCTGTCGGGGAAGGCCGGGTTGCGCACCACGTCGGCGAACAGCGCCGCCAGCGGCTGCGCCGACGACGACAGGCCGGACGCGGCGACGACGAGTCCGTCGCTGCTCGCGCTGGCCGAGATGGACGCGCCCAGGCGTTCGAGTTCCTCGGCGATCCGCACCGAGGTCCGCGTCGCGGTGCCCTCCTGCAGCAGGCCGGCGAGCAGGTTCGACATGCCCGGCAGTGCGGCCGGGTCGCTCGCCAGCCCGCCGCGAACCGCGAGCACGTAGTCGACCTTCGGCAGGCCGCCCTTGCGCGGCACGATCCAGACCGTCAGGCCGTTGTCGAGCCGATGCTCGACCAGGCCCAGTTCGGGCAGCGGCCGGTCGGCGCCGTACGCCGGCAGGCCGGCGGGCAATGTGGTCGGCGGCGCCTCGGCCGGCGGCGCGCCGGGCGCGGCCGGCGACTGCGCGTGCGCGGCGGCGGCGATCAGGCAGGCGCCCAGCGCCAGGGTCAACGGGCGCAGCGCGCGTGCGAAGTTCGGGATGTCCATGGCGGTCTCCTCAGTCCTGCGCGGGGGCGACGGGGGCCGGCGCGGCCGGCGGGGCAATGCCGCGCGCGGGCGCCAGGGCGGCCGGTACGCGATCGATGACGGTGCGGTTGCCGTCGGTCAGGTAGGTCCTCGCGACGCGCTGCACGTCGGCCACGGTCACCGCCCGCACCCAGCCCGGCACCGCGTTGAGGGTCTTCGCATCGCCCCACAGCAGCTGCGCCTTGGCCAGCTCGTCGGCGCGCGAGATGAACGGCTCGAGACCATCGACGTAGTCGGCCAGCAGCTTGGTCTTGGCCGCGGCCAGCGTCTGCGCCGGCACGCCCTCGGCGACGATGCGCGCGATCTCCTCGTCGATCGCGCCGAGCACCGCGTCGGGCGCGACGTCGGGCTTGTAGAGCGCGAACAGCGTCATCAGCGTCGGGCCGTCGTAGTCCCAGGCGTGGCCCAGCGGCCAGCCGAGCCCGCCGTCGATGTTGAGCAGCTGCTCGCGGCCCTTCACCAGCCCCTGGTACAGGCGCGAGGCGTCGCCGCCGGCGAGCAGTTGCGCCAGCACCGCCATCGGCGCGTGGTCGGCATGGCCGCGGGGCGGCATCTTCCAGCCCACTGCGAGCGCCGGCACCTGCGCCAGCGCATCGGCCTGCGCCTCGCGCCGGCCTTCGGTGTTCAGCGGTTCGGAGACGTCGGGTCGCGCGGGCGTGGGCCGGGCCGGGATGTCGCCGAAATACGCTTCGACCATCGCGAACGCCTCGTCGGGCGCGATGTCGCCGACGATGCCGATCACCGCGTTGTTAGGCCCGTAGTAGTCGCGATGGAAAGCCTCGACGTCGGCCAGTGTCGCCCCCTCCAGATCCTCGAAGCTGCCGTAGCCGTCGTGCGCGTTGGCCCACTTGTCGAACGCTAGGCGGTTGATGTCGAACACGAAGAACAGCCCGTAGGGCTGGTTCTGCACGTTGACGCGGATCTCCTCCTTGACCACGTCCTGCTGGTTCTTCAGGTTCTGCGGCGAGAAGTCGAGCGTCTTCATCCGGTCCGCTTCCAGCCACAGGATCGGTGCGAGCGCGGACACCGGCGCGGTCTCGATGTAGTTGGTGTAGTCGGGCCGCGTCGAGCCGTTGAGCCGGCCGCCGCCGCCCTGGATCACGCGGTCGAACACGCCCTTGGGCGCGGTCGGCGTGCCCTGGAACATCAGGTGCTCGAACAGGTGCGCGAATCCCGTGCGGTCCTCGGGCTCGAGCCGCATGCCCACGTGGTAGACCACGCTGACGCCGACGGTCGGCGAGCTGCGGTCCTGCGACACCACGACGGTCAGTCCGTTGTCCAGGCGCCGGGTCTCGATCGGCAGCTGCCAGTCGGTCTGCTGCGCGGCCGCCGGCGCGGCCAGCATCGCGAGCAGCATGCATGCGCCGCCCACCAGTCCTGCGAGTCGTCTCATGTCGATCCCCTTGGCCGCCCCGCTCCCGGGGCACGAAGCCCGACTATAGGCCGCTTCGCGGGCGCCCCGCCGTGCCACGGGTCATGCGCCGGCGTGAACGCGCGGCTAACACTTGCGGTCCGACGGCGCGCGATGATCGCGGCCCCGTCCCGACAGAATCCGCCATGCGCCCCGCCCTCGTGCTGCCGCTGCTGCTCGCCGCCACCGCCGCACACGCCCGGAGCGACCGCGAGGTCGCCGAACGCGCGATCGCCGCCGCCGCTGACGTCTGTCCCGGGCACGCGAACGAACGCACCAGCCCCACCGTGCGCGCGGTGCCGGTCGGCGCGCTGCGGGTGCTGGCCGAGCACGGCGCGGTGCTGTGCCCCGACCGGCGCTTGGAGGGCGCGGCGGTCGCGTTCTACCCGCGCTACGGCGTCTTCACGTGGAATCCCGATGTGCCGGCCTCGGCGAAGGCACTCGTGCAGGTCGTCGACACGATCACCCGCAGCGAGGACTTCCCCGACAAGACCGCGGTCTGGAACGCGGCCGGCACGCCGCTGCAGGGCCAGGTCGTGCCGATGTTCGAGCCGCGCCCGAACGCGCCGCTCAACCGCTTCCTGCATCGCTGAGCGCGGCGCCACCGGGCGCCGCGGCCCGCGTCACCGCGGCTCGCCGGCGCCCGCGTCGTCGAGCCCGACGTTGCTGCTCGCCGCCTCGAAGACCTCGCGGTCCAGCAGGCCGGTCTCGCGCGCGACCAGCACCGGCACCAGCATCTGGCCGGTGACGTTGGTCATCGTGCGCATCATGTCCAGGATGCGGTCGATCGCCAGCAGCAGGCCCAGGCCTTCGAGCGGCAGGCCGGCCGCCGACAGCACCACCGTCGCCATGACCACCGCCGTGCCCGGCACGCCAGCGGTACCGAAGCTGCCGAGCACCGAGGCCAGCAGGATCGCTGCGACCTGCGCGAAGCTCAACTCGATGCCGAAGTACTGGGCGATGAACACCGAGGCCAGCGTCGGATAGATCGCGCCGCAGCCGTCCATCTTGATCGTCGCGCCCAGCGGCACCGCGAACGCCGCGTAGTCGCGGTTGACCCCCAGGTTGTGCGTGACCGCGCGCAGCGCGACCGGCATCGAGGCCAGGCTCGACGAGCTGACGAACGCGACCTGCATGCCCGGCGCGGCGCCGCGGAAGAACTTCAGCGGGTTGAGCCCGTGCGCCAGCAGCAGGCCGCTGTAGACGATGAGAATGTGCGCCGCGCACGCGACGTACAGCGCGATCACGAAGCTGCCCAGCGGCAGCAGCTTCTCGAAGCCGTAGGTGCCGACCAGCGCTGCGATCAGGCCGAAGGTGCCGATCGGGGTCATCTCGAGCACGAAACGCGTGACCTGGATCATCGCGTCGGACGCCTGCCCGACCAGCGTGCGCAGCGCGGCCACGCGCTCGCCCAGCTTCACCATCGCAAAGCCGAGCAGGCCGGCGAAGAAGATGACCTGCAGGATCCGCCCTTCCGACAGCGCCGCGAACGGATTGGTCGGCACCACGCCCAGCAGCACCTCGACCGGGGTCGGCACCTCGCGCGGGGTGTAGTCGGCGGCGGCGGTCAGCGAACCCGGCTCCACGCCCAGCCCGGGATTGAAGGTGTAGGCGACCGCGAAGCCGATGCCCACCGCGAGCACCGCGGTCGCGGCGAACCAGCCGAACGTGCGCCCGCCCAGCGCCGCGATCGACTGCTGGCCGTGCAGGGCCGCGACCGCGTTGATGACCGCGAAGAACACCAGCGGCACCGCGATCATGCGGATCAGGTTGACGTACAGCGTGCCCAGCGGCTGCAGCCAGGTGCCGGCCGCCGGCCCGAGCAGCCAGCCGGCCAGCGCGCCGAGCACGAAGGCGCCGAGCACGCGCTGCCAGAACGGAATCCTGAACCACCACGCCACTGCGTTCATTGCGGCCTGCCCGAAACGTCGAACCGCGACGATACGTGAGCGCATGGGTGTTGGCGATGCCCCCGCCGCGACGCCAGCGTCCCATGCATGCAACGCCCGGCGACGCAGGAACGCCGCCGGGCGTGCTGGCCGGGGCCTACTGGCGGGCGACGACGGTCAGCCCGGTGTAGCTGCCGCTCAGCTGCAGGTAGTACGTGCCGGCCTTGGGCGCGGTGATGCGGATGGTCTCGATGTTGCTGCCCGCGCGCGCCGAGCGGAACTCGTAGTCGGTCGCCGTCGGCGGGGCGCCGTAGCGCGCGTGCAGCGTGACGTCGCCGCGGCCGGCCAGCGTCATCAACGTCAGCGTGCGGCCGGCCTGGGCCTCGAAGCGGAACAGCGCGCCCTCGCCGTTGGAAGCCTGGCCGGTCACGTCGACGCCGTTGAACAGCTGCGTGCCGACCTCGCAGGTCTCGGTGGCGGGATCGCAGGGCGTCTCGAGCGCCTTGTCGAGCGCGCGGGTCGCATCGACGATGCCCACGCCGATCGGCGTGCTGGCCGGCGGCGGCACGTTGAACGGGCGCGCGGTGCGCTTGAGCAGCGTCTCGAGCTCGGCGGGCGTCAGCGGCGGGCGGTCCTGGGCCACGAGCGCGCTCTGCACCAGCGCGGCGATGCCGGCCACGTGCGGGGACGCCATCGAGGTGCCCATCAGCCCGGTGTAGAGATACTGCCCGGAGGTCGGCGTGGTCTTGCCGTCGTAGCCGGTCTGCAGCACGTAGCCGTTCCAGCCGTTGTTGCCGGGATCGAACTCGCCACCGCCGCCGGGACCGGCGACGTCGACCACCGCGCCGAAGTTCGAGTAGTACGCGCGCCCGCCGTTGATGCGGTTGGAGCCGACCGTGATCACGTTGTTGCAGCTGGCCGGCGAGTAGCCCTGCGCGTTGTCGTTGTAGTTGCCGGCCGCGACCACGACCACGCTGCCGCGCGCGACCGCGCCGTCGATCGCCGCCTGGGTCATCGCGTCGCAGGCGCCCTGCCCACCGAGGCTGAGGTTGATGACCTCGGCCGGATGCGCGTTGGCCGGCACGCCCTCGACCGCGCCGCCCGAGGCCCAGACGATCGCGCCGGCGATGTCGGACGGGTAGCCGCCGCAGCGGCCGAGCACGCGCACCGGCAGCACCTGCGCATCGTGCGCGACGCCGGCACCACCGATGCCGTTGTGGGTCGCCTCGGCGACCGTGCCGGCCACGTGGGTGCCGTGCCAGCTGCTGTCGAGCACCGGCGAGCCGCTGTAGCACTCGCCCGCCTCCGGGTTCCAGTCGCCGCGGTCGAGCGCGCCGGGCACGCGGTCGGCGGTGTCGCGCCGCGACACGAACGGGTCGGTGATGAAATCGTAGCCGGGCAGGATGTTGTCGGCGAAGTCCGGATGCTCGGCCAGGATGCCGGTGTCGAGCACCGCGACCACGACGCCGGCACCGGTCGCGCGGTCCCAGGCGTTGGCGACGTTGATCGCCCCCGCCGAGCCCTGCAGGTGCCACTGGTGGCTGGCGAAGAACTCGTCGTTGGGCGTGAACTGCGGCGAGACCGCGCGCTTCTCCACGCCGGTCGCACGCATGCGCCGCTCCACGTGCACCGAGGCCACCGCCGGGTCGGCGGCCAGTTCGGTCACCAGCGCCTGGAGATCGCGGGCGGGCAGCGGACGCGAGAGCCGCAGCACGTCGAAGCCGACCGCGGTCGTGCGCAGGTGGCCGACCTGCAGCGCGGGCAGCGCCTTGGCCGCGCGCCCCGCGGCGGCCGGACGCTCGAGCCCGGCGCGGCGGATCGCGGCCGTCGCGACCTGCAGCTTGCCGCCGCGGTCGGTGCTGGCGAGCCGCGTCTGCGCGTAGCGCACGACGATGCGGTCGGACGCGGCATCGGCCGGCGTCGCCGTATCGATGCGGGACACGATTCTGGCGGGCGTGCGGGCGGCATCGGCGACCTGCGCGCCGAACGCGCCGGCCACGATCGCGGCCAGGGCCACGCTGATGGATGTCTTGTTCATGGTCGAATTCCTCGATTGGATCGGGGTCCCGCGGTCGCGCGTCGCGCCGTCGGGACCGGGCAGTGGGGAACGGCCTGCGGCGACCGCCGGCCGGGGATCACAGGTCGATGCCGAAGCCGATGCCGGCCGACGCTTCGTCCCCGCTGAACGCACCGCCCAGGCTGAAGGAGCCGCGGTCGCCGAGCTTGCGGGCGTAGCCCACCGACAGCGCGCGCTCGCCGCTCTGGAAGCCAGCACCCACCGCCACGCGCCCGCGCGGGCTCTGCGTGCCGGCGGCGTTGGTCGCCATGTTGAGCATCGCCGCGCTCATCGCCCCCTGCTTGTCGAGCCGGCGGTCGACGTCGCTGAAGCGCCGTTCGACGTCGCCCCGGTAGGCGGTGAAGTCGTCGTTCCAGGCCGCGAAGCGCTGGTCGGTATAGGCGTTCGCCGACGACAGCGTCTTGGTCGCGGTGGTGTCGGTGTACGCCTTGGCCTCGGTCACGCCGGCCTGCAGCTGCGCCACGTTGGCCGCGTCGGTCGCGGCGGTGCCGGCGGCGACGTTGGTGACCTGTCGTGCATTGCCGGCGCTGCCGACCGACACCGTGTTCGCGCGGTCGGCCACCGAGCCCTGGCCCAGCGCGACCGCGTTCTCCGCGGTCACCGAGGCGCCCTGCCCGATCGCCGTGCCCGAGGCGGCCGATACCGATGCGCCCTCGCCCACGGCCACGGCGTTCGTGGCACCGGCCGAGATCGTGGTGTTGGCGCCCAGCGCCGTGCTGCCGTCGGCGTGCACCTGCGCGTTGCCGCCGACCGCGGTGTCGTTGGGCCCGTGCGCGTACGCGCCGCCGCCGACCGCCACGCCGTTCTCGCCGTTGGCGGTCGCGCCGCTGCCGACCGCGACCCCGTTCGGGCTGTCGGGCCCGACGCTGGCCTCGCCGTCGCCGCCGATCGCGATCCCGCGCCCGGCGCCTTCCACCGCGCCGATGCGTTCGTCGATCCGGCTGATGTGCGCGTCGAGCGCGCCCAGCGCCTGGCCGATCGACGTGTACTGCACGCCCTGCAGCACGTAGGCCGGCGCGGACACCGTGCCGAACGCAGTGACGGTCGCGCCGCCGCCGAGCGCGTCGGCCACGCTGCCGAGCGCGGCGTGCACCTGACTGCCGTTGACCGCCTCGCGACTGTCGGCGGCGATCCGGCCGACGGCGACGTTGTCCAGCACCGTGCCGTCGGCACTTTCGAAACGCACCCGGGCCTTGTCGGCGCCGTCGTAGCGCACCACGCCTTCGGCCAGTTCGCCGAGGTCGCCGGAGACCGCCTTGAGCTGGGCGAGGTTCACCGCGTCGGTATCTTCGGTGCCGGCGGCGACGTTGATGATCTGGCGGGTGAAGGCCTCATTGATCGTGCCGTCGTTGATGTTCGTCCACGCCTGCGAGGCGCCGACCGACACCGCGTTGCCGCGGTCGGCCAGCGAGCCGGCGCCCAGCGCGACCGAGTTTTCTTCCAGCGTCAGCGACTGGAAACCCAGCGCCAGCGCGTTGCGTCCCAGCGCGGTGCTGAACCCGCCGAGCGCGACCGCATACGGCGCCGCCTCGCGCCCGCCAGGACCGCCGCCCAGTTCCCAAGGGCGGAACCCACCGGCGTTGGCCCAGGTGCCGAGCGCGAGCGCGCCGTCGCCTTCTGCGATCGCCTGGAAGCCAGCCGCGATCGATGCCTCGCTGTTGGCATAGGCGCCGTTGCCCAGCGTCACCGACCGGAAACCGGATGCGAAGCTGAAATTGCCGACCGCGGTCGCGTAGCCGCCGCGCGCGCTCGCACCCGCGCCCAGCGCCGTCGACCCTTCCTCGTAGGCCTGCGCGCTGCCGCCGACCGCCGTCGCGTTGTAGCCGCTCGCCCCGGCACCGGTGCCCAGTGCATGCGCCATCTCGCCGTTCGCGCTGGCGTTGTAGCCGAACACCGTCGCCCACATGCCCTCGGCGCTGCTGTGCGCGCCGACCGCCATGCTCGCCGGGCCGTCGCTGTAGGCGCCCAGGCCGATCGCGACGCTCTGGTCGCCCAGCGCGGTCGCTTCGGTGCCGATCGCGATCGTGTTGAGGTTGCCGGCCTCGGCATTGGCGCCCAGCGCCAGCGCGTTCTCGGCCAGCGCCAGCGCGTTGTGGCCGACCGCGATCGTGCCGTTCGCGTACGCGGTCGCGCCGGCGCCGTAGGCCGAGGCCCCGTAGCCGATCGCGGTCGCGGTCTCGCCGGCCGCGGTGGCCTCCTCGCCGGCCGCGAACGCCCCCGCGTCCTCATCCGGGTTCTCGCGACCGACCGCGGCGAAGTACGGGACCGACGCCGCGGCGTCGGCATCCGGCTCTGCGGCATCGTCGTCGGCGAACGCCGCGCCCGGCAGTGCGCCCAGCGCCGCGACCAGCGCGAGCGTCCCGGCCGCGGTCGCGGTACCGGCGCGGCCGCCGCGACGCGCCAGTTCGGAGGCGACGACGAGCCGCCCGGTCGTGCGGTTCCTGACCAGCCTGTAGATCCTGTTCATTGCGTTAACCCCTGGAATGAGACGAAGTCGGTGGACACGTCCACGAACGCGGCCCCCCTGCCGCGTCCGTCGTGCCATTGCTGCATGTCGAGTCCCGTCGACGGGCCCCACCGTCCGGCGGGGCAGTGGCCGTTGCGGCCAGGCCCCGACACTAAGTGTCAGTCGCGTGACTTGTCACACTCCGAATCTGGCCGGATGATCACGACTTCTCACATTCCGTCCGCCGACGGCCAGGTCCATGCCGTCGCGCCCGCTCCCCCGCCTGCTTCGTCGGACCGCGTCCCAGCTCCGGCGCATCCCCGACTGGCTCCAGCGCGTGCCGCTCGACGAGCCCATGGACCGCCGCAACGCGGCGACGCTGCAGGTGCTGTTCCTGTTCCTGGGCGTCACCGTGCCGCTCAACTGGTGGCGGCACATCGCGGTGGGCATGCTCGCGCCGCAGTTCCGGCCGTTCATCGCCGCCGACATCGTCGCTGCGCTGCTGTGCTTCGTGTGCTGGTGGATGATCCGACGTGGCGCGCTGCGCGGCGCGATCGCGCTGTTCGTGACCGCGCAGCTGGGCGCGGCCAGCGTGGGCTACGCGACCACCGGCGTGCTGATCGACCAGACCGCGCAGATGCTCACGCTGGTGATCGCCGGCCTGATCCTCGGGCGCCGCGCGCTGTGGACGGTGTTCCTGATGCTGCTGGGCGTGGTGCTGATCGGCGTGGGCGTGGCGCTGGTGCCGAACGTGCGCGCCGAGCAGGCGCTCACGCGCGCGGCGGTGCTGCTGCCGTCGTTCTTCATGAGCTACCTGGTGATCACGCTGGTGCTCGACCGCAGCATCGCGGCGCTGCGCGAGGCGCTGACCGAATCGAAGGCGCGCGGCGCGCGGCTGGAGAACGAGATGCGCGAGCGCGAACGCGCGCAGGCGCAGCTGATCGAGGCGCAGAAGCTCGAGGCCACCGGCCGCCTGGCCAGCGGTGTGGCGCACGATTTCGACAACATCCTGGCGCTGATGGCGGCGTTCTCCGGCGAGCGGCACCGGGTCGACCCGGGCGCCGACGCGCACGCCCGCGCCGAGGCGCTGGCGCAGGCGCTCGAAGGGGTGGAACAAGCGGCCCAGCGCGGCATGGCGCTGACGCGCAAGCTGCTGACCTTCGCCCGTCCGCAGCCCGCCGCGCTGGAGACGATCGACGTCGGCCGCGCGCTGGCCGAGCTGGCGCCGATGCTGCGGCAGACCTTCGGCCCCGACGTGCGCGTGCACGTGCCGCGCGGCGAGGCGGCGCTGCCGATCCGCATCGACCGCCACCACTTCGACCTGGCCTTGCTCAACCTCGCCTCCAACGCCCGCGACGCGATGCCGGACGGCGGCACGTTCGCGATCGATGCGGGCGAATCCGACGACGGCGCGATCGAGATCGTGCTGCGCGACGACGGCCACGGCATGGGCGAGGCCGTGCGCCGGCGGATCTTCGAACCGTTCTTCAGCACCAAGGCCACCTGCAGCGGCACCGGCCTGGGCCTGGCCGTGGTGCACAGCCTGGTGACCAGCGCCGGCGGCACGATCGACGTCGACAGCGCCCCCGGTGCGGGCACGACGTTCCGCATCCGCCTGCCGCGTGCGCCCGAGGCGCCGGCCGCTCAGCGCAGCGAGGTCAGCACGTAGCCCTCGCCGTGCACCGCCGATAGCGGCAGCGCATCGCCGCAGGCGTCGGCGACCTTGCGGCGGAGGCGGTAGATCAGTGTGTCGAGGCGATGCGGGTCGAAGTCGTGGACGTTGTCGGAGACCGCGGCGATCAGGCGGTCGCGCGCGACCGTCTCGCCCTCCGCGTCGACCAGGCACTGCATCATCCGGCGCTCGGACTTGGTCAGCGCGGCGCCGTGGCCGCTGGGCCCGACCAGGCTCCAGCCATTGTCGGCCAGCCGCCAGCCATCGGCCGGTGCCGGCGACGGCGCATCGCCGTGCAGGCGACGGGCCAGGCTGTGCAGCGTCGCGGCGAGCAGGTCGATCTCGACCGGCTTGGCCAGATAGGCGTCGGCGCCCTCGTTGAGCCCGCGCACGCGGTCGGGCGTGTCGCGCCGCGCGGTCAGCATCACGATCCCCATCCGCGGATGGCGTGTGCGCAAGCCCCGCGCGACGTCGTAGCCGCTGGCGTCGGGCAGGCCGACATCGAGCACGACGATGTCCGGGACGCCGCGACGCAGGCGCGCCTCGAGCTCGGCCGCACTGGCCATGCCCTCGATCTGGAAGCCGAAGTCGGCCAGGCGCGGCAGCAGGATGCGGTCGCGCAACATGTCGTCGTCCTCGAGCAGCGCAATGGTCAGCGTCATCGTCGTCGTCCCGCACCGGCAGGCGTGGGGGGGCGCCCCGCCGGAACCCGCCGATGGTAGCGCGCCACCGCGGCTGACATCGGGCTGCCATCACGGGCGGGCATACTATGCGCCGCATTTTCCGCTTCCGGTCCGACTGCCCATGCGCGTTTCCTCCGCGGCCCTCGCCTGCACCCTGACCCTGCTCTGCGCCGCCTGCGCCTCCGTCGATCCTGCCGCCCCGGCTGGTGCCGGCACCGTGGTCCACGTCGACGTCCCGGCCGCCGCCGGCCGCGCCGACGAGACCGCGCAGTGGTGGTACCGCAGCGGCGCCGCACGCGCGGCGGGCAACGGCGCGATGGCCGGCAACGCGAAGAACGTCATCGTGTTCCTCGGCGACGGCATGAGCTTGACCACGGTCGCCGCGGCGCGCATCCTCGAAGGCCAGCGCAACGGCGGCAGCGGCGAGGAGCACCAGCTGAGCTGGGAGCGCTTCCCGCACACCGGGCTGAGCAAGACCTACAACACCGATTCGCAGACGCCCGATTCGGCCGGCACGATGACCGCGGTCGCGACCGGCGTGAAGTCGCACATGGGGGCGATCGGCGTCTCGGCCGGCGACCGTTTCGACTGCGCCGACAGCCGGCAGCGCCACGTGCAGTCGTGGCTGCGGCTGGCCAGCGACGCGGGCCTGGAGACCGGCATCGTCACGACCGCGCGGCTGACCCACGCGACCCCGGCCGCGACCTATGCCCACGTGCCCGACCGCAACTGGGAGAACGACGCCGACCTGCCCGAGGAGGCCCGCGCCGCGGGCTGCCGCGACATCGCCCAGCAGCTGCTGGACTTCGCGCCCGGGCGCGGCCCGCGCGTGCTGCTGGGCGGCGGCCGCGGCATGTTCCTGCCGGCCGGCATGCGCGACCCCGAGTACGACGACAAGGTCGGCCAGCGCCTCGACGGCCGCGACCTGACCGCCGAATGGCGCGCGGCCCACCCGGGCGGCGCGTTCGTCTGGAACACCGCGCAGCTGCGCGCTGCGCGCGACGCCGACGCGGTGTTCGGGCTGTTCGAGCACGACCACATGCAGTACGAGCACGACCGCGACCGCGGCGACGACGGCGAGCCCGACCTGGCCGAGATGACCCGCTTCGCGATCGAGCGGCTGGACAAGGGCGGCAAGGGCTACGTGCTGCTGGTCGAGGGCGCGCGCATCGACCACGCCAACCACGAGGGCAACGCGTTCCGCGCGCTGGACGAGACCGTCGCGATGTCGCGCGCGGTGCAGGCCGCGGTCGAGGCCACCTCGGCCGACGACACGCTGATCCTGGTCACCGCCGACCATTCGCACACGCTGAACTTCGTCGGCTATCCCGCGCGCGGCAACCCGATCCTGGGCAAGGTGCGCGGGCGCGCCGGCGAGGAAGGCGACCCGACCGCCTACGCGCTCGACGCGACCGGCCTGACCTACACCACGCTGGTCTACGCCAACGGCCCGGGCTACACCGGCGCCAGCAACCGGCAGCCGGCCGGGCCCAAGACCCACCACCACACGCCCGCCAGCTTCGAGCCGGCGAACGGGCGCCCCGACCTGCGCGAGGTCGACACCGAACATCCGGACTTCATGCAGGAAGCGCTGGTGCCGATGAAGAGCGAATCGCACGGCGGCGACGACGTCGGTATCTGGGCGCGCGGCCCCGGCAGCGATGCGATCCGCGGCACGATGGAGCAGAACGCCATCTACCACATCCTCGTGCAGGCCACGCCGGCCCTGCGCACGCAGCTGTGCGCGGGCGGACACTGCAATGCCGACGGCGTGCCGGTCGAACTGCCGGCGATGGCGCCCGTCGACGCGCCGGCGCGCACCGACTGACGGCCGCCAACGCCGGCCATTCCCCGTAGGAGCGCGCTCGCGCGCGATCAGGCGTTTCCGGAACAGCCCCATCGCGCGCGAGCGCGCTCCTACAAGAGCGGTATCCCGAGCGCAGCTGCGACGCAGCGCAATGCCGATGGCGTGCCCGTCGTGTCGCAGGCGCGCACCGACTGACGGCAGCCAACGCCGGCCATTCCCACGTAGGAGCGCGCTTGCGCGCGATGGGGCTTTTCCAGAACAGCCCGATCGCGCGCGAGCGCGCTCCTACAGCAACGCAGCATCTTGCAGGAGGGGGCGATGCGAACCGTCGCCTCGACCCGCTAAGCTCACCGCATCCCATTCGGAGCGGAGCGGCGTCCATGAATCGTCTCGACGGCAAGGTCTGCGTGGTCACCGGCGCGGCCAGCGGCATCGGCCGGCGCATCGCCGAGGTCTACGCCGCGGCCGGCGGCCGGGTGGTCGTCGCCGACCTCGCGCACGCCGCCGCGGAGACAGTGGCCGCAGAGATCCGGGCCAGCGGCGGCGATGCCTTCCCGGTGGCGATGGACGTCGCCGACGAGCCGCAGGTCGTGGACGGCATCGCCCGGGCGATCGCGCACTACGGCCGGATCGACGTGCTGGTCGCCAACGCCGGCATCCAGATCGTCAGCCCGATCGTCGACTTCGACTTCGCCGACTGGAAGCGGCTGCTCGCGGTCCACCTGGACGGCGCGTTCCTGACCACGCGCGAGTGCCTGCGCGACATGGCGCGGCGCCGCGAAGGCGGCGCGATCGTCTACATGGGCTCGGTGCACTCGCACCTGGCCTCGAAGCTCAAGGCCCCCTACGTCACCGCCAAGCACGGCCTGCTCGGGCTGGCGCGCGCGGTGGCCAAGGAAGGGGCCGAGTACGGCGTGCGCGCCAACGTGGTCTGTCCGGGTTTCGTGCGCACGCCGCTGGTCGAGCGGCAGATCCCCGAACAGGCCCGCGCGCTGGGCATCAGCGAAGACGCGGTGGTGCGCGAGATCATGCTCCGCGACACGGTCGACGGCGAGTTCACCACGCTCGACGACGTCGCCAACGTCGCGTTGATGCTGGCCGCGTTCGAGACCAACGCGCTGACCGGCCAGAGCCTGACGGTCAGCCACGGGTGGTCCATGCAGTGAGAAATCCTGCAGCGCAGGGGCGTCAGAACGGCTTGGCGATCACCAGGTACACCACGCCCACCAGCAGCAGCACCGGCACCTCGTTGAACCAGCGCAGCGCCCCGGTCGAGGGCAGCGGCCGACCGCGCCCGGCGCCCTTGAGCCAGCGCCCGCCGACCACGAAGTGCGCGAACAGCAGCACCACCAGCAGCAGCTTGGCGTGCATCCAGCCCGCGCCGCCGACCATCGTCGGGAAGTCCGGCAGCACGCGGTAGCCCAGCCACAGGACCAGGCCCAGCGCGACCGCCAGGCCCGCCATCACGTGGCCGAAGCGGTACAGGCGCCGTCCCATCAGCACCAGCCGTTCGTGGACCTCGCCACGCCCGCCGGCCTCGACCAGGTTGATCAGGATCCGGGGCAGGTAGAACGCCGCGGCGACCCAGGCCATGACGAAAACGAGATGGAAGGTCTTGACCCACAGATAGGCTTGCATCGCGCGCTGGCTCCTCTGGCTGGCGCATAGGATCGCATGGGCCGGGCCGCGCCGGACCGTCGCGCGATGCCGCATCCAGGTCCTCGCGGCCGAGGCTGCGCCTACGGAGACTGCGATCACCCGTAGGAGCGCGCTCGCGCGCGATGGACCTGCCCAGAGAAAGCCCTCGCGGCCAAGGCCGCTCCTACGGAGACTGCGATCACCCGTAGGAGCGCGCTCGCGCGCGAAGAGGCCTGCCCCGGAAAGCCCTCGCGGCCAAGGCCGCTCCTACAGCGGACGCAGCGCCCCGCGTAGGAGCGCGCTCGCGCGCGAAGAGCGCCTGCCCCGGAAAGCCCTCGCAGCCACGGGCCGCGCCTACAGTTTCGTGGACAGGGTCCATAAGATGAGCCCCCCATCCCCAGGCCCGACCCGATGACCAAGCAGTACGACCGCGCCTATTTCGACCGCTGGTACCGCGCCGGCGACATCGGCGGTCCGGCGCGCCTGGCGCGCAAGGTCGCGCTCGCGGTCGCGACCGCCGAATACCACCTCGAACGGCCGCTGCGCAGCGTGCTCGACGTCGGCTGCGGCGAGGGCGCATGGCGCGCGCCACTGCTCAAGCTGCGGCCCCGCGCGCAGTACCTGGGCTTCGACGCCAGCGCGTACGCCGTCGGGCGTTACGGCCGCGCGCGCAACCTGCACCTCGCCCGCTTCGGCGATTTCGCGATGCTGCGGCCCTGTGCCCCGGTCGACCTGCTGGTGTGCAGCGACGTGCTGCACTACCTCGATGCGCGCGAACTCGATCGCGGCCTGCCGGGCCTGGCCGAACTGTGCGGCGGCGTCGCCTTCCTGGAGACGTTCGCCCGCGAGGACGGCGCCGAGGGCGACGACGACGGCTTCCGCCGGCGCCCCGCCCGCTTCTACCGCGACCGCTTCGCGGCCGTGGGCTTCCGGCCGCTGGGCTCGCATTGCTGGCTCTCGCCGGCCCTGGCCGACGCGGCGACCGCGCTGGAGCTGCCGGGCCCGGTCTGACCCGGCCGGCAGGACCGGTTCATGCGGCCTACAATATGTTGCATCGCAACAGACCGCCCGGACCCCTGCCCATGCTGTTCTACCAACTGCACGAACTCGGCCGCGCGTGGATGAAGCCGTGGACGCTGCTGGCCGACGCCACCGCCAAGGCCTACGGCCCCGGCGGCACCTGGCTGTCGCAACTGGCCGGCGCGGAGCAGGTCTCGGCCGCCAACGAGCTGCTGTACCGGATCGGCAAGGACTACGAGAAGCCGGCGTTCGACATCCATTCGGTCGAGCACAACGGGCGCACCTACCCGGTCGTGCAGCTCGACGAGCTGGACATGCCGTTCTGCAAGCTGCTGCGCTTCAAGCGCTACACCGACGACCCGGCACACCTCGACGTCATCCGCGCCCAGCCCCGCGTACTCGTCGTCGCGCCATTGTCGGGCCACCACGCGACGCTGCTGCGCGACACCGTGCGCACGCTGCTGCGCGACCACAAGGTCTACATCACCGACTGGGTCGACGCACGCATGGTGCCGACCGAGGCCGGCGCGTTCTCGCTCGACGACTACGTCGCCTACATCGAGGCCTTCATCCGCCACATCGGCGCCGAGGACCTGCACGTGATCAGCGTCTGCCAGCCGACGGTGCCGGTGCTGGCGGCGGTCTCGCTGATGGCCGCACGCGGCGAGGCGACGCCCCGCTCGCTGGTGATGATGGGCGGGCCGATCGATACCCGGCAGTCGCCGACCGCGGTCAACAACCTGGCGACCGAGAAGCCGCTGTCGTGGTTCCAGCACAACGTGATCCATCCGGTGCCGATGAACTACCCCGGACGCGGTCGCCTGGTCTATCCGGGCTTCCTGCAGCACATGGGCTTCATGGCGATGAATCCCGAGCGCCACCTCGAATCGCACTGGACGTTCTACCAGGACCTGGTCAAGGGCGACCTCGAGGACGCGCAGGCGCACCGTCGCTTCTACGACGAGTACAACGCCGTGCTCGACATGCCGGCCGAATACTACCTCGACACGATCCGCGTGGTGTTCCAGCAGCACCTGCTGCCGCGCGGGCGCTGGGTCGTCGCCGGCGAGTCCGTCGATCCGTCGCGGATCACCGGCACCGCCCTGCTGACGGTCGAAGGCGAGCTCGACGACATCTCCGGCGAGGGCCAGACCCGCGCCGCACACACGCTGTGCACCGGTGTCGCCGAGGCCGAGCGCGCGCACCTCACCGTCGAGGGCGCGGGCCACTACGGCATCTTCAGCGGCCGCCGCTGGCGCAACCAGGTCTATCCCCAGGTGCGCGACTTCATCGCCGCACACGCCGCGCCACCCGCGGCAACGTTGCCCGCCGCACGAAACAAGCCGTCGGCACCGCGCAAGCGCAAGGGCAAGGCCGCCTGACGTCCGCTCGCGCGCCTGATGCCGCTCCCAGGCATCAGGCGGCGACGTGCACCGGCGCCTTCCGCTTTCCGATCCGCCGACGCCCCGTGTCCAGCGCCTGACGGGTGCCGTGACCACCAAGCGGATATCGGGCCGCGACTGGGCGCGGTACCCGGCAGGCGCACGCGCAGACCCACCAGCGCTCGATCACCGCGCCCAACTCCCAGGACCGCAACCGGCCCGCAGCATGCGTCCGCTTTCCGGCCCGCCGCCGCAACGTGTCCAGCGCCTGTCGGGTGCCGGGACCACCAAGCGGATATCGGGCCGCGACTGGGCACGGTACCCGGCAGGCGCACGCGCCGAACCGGGACGTTCAAACCGCCCCCTGCAAACCGGGGCCACAAAAAACCCCGCCTCCGCAAGCGGAAGCGGGGTTCGAGCGCGCGCCGGTGGATCAGGCGCGCGTGTCGCGCCGTGCGCCCTGCGGCCTGCCCGCGCCCTGGCGGTGCTGCTTGGGACCGGCGTGCGCATGCGCGCCGCGGTCCTGCGGCTTGCCATGGCCGCGCGCGGCCGGCTTGCGCGGCGGACGCTGTCCGCCCGGCTTCTGCTCGCCCATGCGCGCACCCGGACGCCCGCCCGCCGGCTGGCGACGCTGGCCCCCGCCGTTCTTCGGGATCGGCGCGTCCAACCGCACCGGCTGGCTCGGCTCGAAGCCCTCGACCGTCTCCATCGCGATCTCCGCCTTGAGCATGCGCTGGATCTGCCGCAGCAGCCCGCCCTCTTCCGGCGACACCAGCGACAGCGCCTCGCCCGAGGCCCCGTTGCGGCCCGTGCGGCCGATGCGGTGCACGTAGTCCTCGGCGACCATCGGCAGGTCGTGGTTGATCACCAGCGGCAGGTTCGGGATGTCGAGCCCGCGCGCCGCGACGTCGGTCGCGACGAGGATGCGCGCACGCCCGGCCTTGAACGCGTCCAGCGCCTTCTGCCGCTGCGCCTGGCTCTTGTTGCCGTGGATCGCCACCGACGGCAGGCCCGCCTCGGCCAGCTGCTCGGCCAGGCGATTGCAGCCGTGCTTGGTCTTGCCGAAGATCAGCACCTGGTCGGTGTGGCGGCGCGCCAGCAGCTCGACCAGCAGGTCGCGCTTGCGCCCGTTGTCGACCGGGTGTGCACGATGGACGATGGTGTCGGCGATCGTGTTGTTCGCCGCGACCTGCACCTGCTTGGGATCGCGCATGAACTCCAGCGCCAGCGCCTTGATCCGCGGCTCGAACGTCGCCGAGAACAGCAGCGTCTGGCGCTCCTTGGGCACGCGGCCGAGGATGCGCTTCATCTGCGGCAGGAAGCCCATGTCGAGCATGCGGTCGGCCTCGTCGAGCACCAGCAGCTCGACCGCGTCGAGCTTCGCGTGGCCCGAGTCCATGTGGTCGAGCAGGCGCCCCGGGCAGGCGACGAGGATGTCGACGCCGCGGCGCAGGTTGTCGATCTGCGGCTGCATGCCCGCGCCGCCGAAGATCGTCGTGACGTTCATGCGCAGGTGGCGGCCGTAGGCCTTGAGGTTGTCGGACACCTGCACCGCGAGCTCGCGGGTCGGTACCAGGATCAGCGCGCGCGGCTTGCGCGGCCCCTTGGCCGGCGTCTCCTTGGCCAGCCGCTGCAGCAGCGGCAGGCCGAACGCCGCGGTCTTGCCGGTGCCGGTCTGCGCGCCGCCCAGGACGTCGTGGCCGCCGAGCACCAGCGGTATGGCCTCGGCCTGGATCGGCGTGGGCGTGGTGTAGCCGGTTTCCGACAGCGCGCGCAGCAGCGCGGGCGACAGCCCGAGGGTTTCGAACGTGGTCATGCGTGGACTCCTGTTGGCCAGGCCGCGTCCCGGCGGCCCGCGCGAGCGGGCGACAGCCGAAGGCCGTGGCGATGGCGATGGACCCGGAGCTATCCGTAAACCGCGCTGCGAGATCCGATGTGACGGCACCGGGAAACCGGAGGCCGTGTCTGCGCGACGAAAGACGTGCGGGATAAGGACCGGGGCGGCGCGAAGCGCCGGCGGCATACCAGGATCGTGACCGGGTCCGGGGACCTTGGGTGGGCGACCGCGCTGCAGGACCCGCGCATTCTAGGGCACCGCGGTGCCCCGCGCCATCGCTGCGGCCCGCACCTGTGCGTTCCGCGGCGCATATGGCACGCTCCGTCGGGTTCCCGTTCATGGAGTTTCCGATGGCCTCTGGTTCCGGCGCCCAGGGCGGCGCCGTCACGCTCGGTCGCTGGCTGCTGGCCGCGGTCTTCGTCGTCGCCGGCGCGCTGCGCCTGTGGGCCGCGTTGCGCGGCGCGCCCACTTCCGACACGACGCTGGCCTTCAGCCTCGCCCAGTTGCTGGCCGGCGTGCTCATCGTCGCCGGCTGGCAGTTGCGCTGGACCGCGCTGGCGGCCGCGGCGCTGGTGCTTCTCGACGCGGTGCTCTCGCACCCGTTCTGGGCCGTGCGCGCCGCCGCCCGCACCGGGCAGATGCTCCAGTTCCTGCAGCACCTCGGACTGGCCGGCGGCTTCCTGCTGCTGTCGGCGATGGCGCCCCGGAGATAGCCGATGGCGGCCGACGCCCACGACGCCACCGGACAGCTGGTGCAGATCGTCGCGCTGCTGGGCGCGGCGGTCGTCGCGGTGCCGCTGTTCCGCCGGCTCAGGCTCGGCTCGGTGCTGGGCTACCTCGCCGCCGGCCTGGCGATCGGTCCGTTCGGCCTGGGCTGGTTCTCCGATCCGCAGGCGATCCTGCACGTCGCCGAACTGGGCGTGGTGATGTTCCTGTTCGTGATCGGGCTCGAGATGCGGCCCTCGCACCTGTGGGCGCTGCGCCGCCAGATCTTCGGGCTCGGCGCGCTGCAGATCCTGCTGGCGATCGCGATGCTCACGCTCGCCGCGCACGCGTTCGGCTTCGCCTGGCCGGTCGCGTTCGTGGGCGCGGCCGGCTTCGTGATGACCTCGACCGCCGTGGTCATGCAACTGCTGTCGGAGCGTGGCGAGATCGCGCTGCCGCACGGCCGCAAGATCGTCTCGGTGCTGCTGTTCGAGGACCTGCTGATCGTGCCGCTGCTGGCGCTGATCGCGTTCCTGGCGCCGACCCCGGAGGCGGCGGCGGACGCACCGTCGCGCTGGACCGCGGTCGCGATCGGCATCGGCTCACTCGTCGCGCTTGTCGTCGCCGGCATGTTCCTGCTCAACCCGCTGTTCCGCATCCTCGCCGCGGCCCGCGCACGCGAGGTGATGACCGCCGCCGCGCTGCTCGTGGTGCTCGGCGCGGCATTGCTGATGCAACTGGGCGGGCTGTCGATGGCGATGGGTGCGTTCCTGGCCGGCGTGCTGCTGTCCGAGTCCGCGTTCCGGCACCAGATCGAGGCCGACATCGAACCGTTCCGCGGCATCCTGCTGGGCCTGTTCTTCCTCGGCGTGGGCATGGCGCTGGACGTGGCCGTGGTCGTCGACGACTGGCCGCTGATCGTCTCGGCCGTGCTCGCGCTGATGGCAACCAAGGCGGCGTGCATCTACGTCGTCGCGCGCGTCACCCGCAGCGCGCACCGCGAAGCGCTCGAGCGCGCAGTGCTGATGGCCCAGGGCGGCGAGTTCGCGTTCGTGCTGTTCGCCGCCGCGGCCGCGAGCGGCCTGATCGAGGCGCGGGTCAATGCCACGTTGACCGCCGTCGTCGTGCTGTCGATGGCGCTCACGCCGCTGGCCGTGCTCGCCACCGGGCGCTGGACGGCGCGCCGCGAACGCCCGTCGCTCGACGGCGTCGAGGCCGTGGCCGACCAGACCGGCAGCGTGCTGATCATCGGCTTCGGCCGCTTCGGCCAGGTCATGAGCCAGTCGCTGCTGGCCCGCGACGTCGACGTGACGATCATCGACACCGACATCGAGATGATCCGCAGCGCGGCTGAGTTCGGCTTCAAGGTCTACTACGGCGACGGCACCCGGCTCGACGTGCTGCATGCCTCGGGCGCGCGCGACGCCCGCGCGATCGCGGTCTGCGTCGACGACCGCGACGCGGCCGACCGCATCGTCGAGCTCGCCGTCCACGAGTTCCCGCAGGCCCGGCTGCTGGTACGCGCCTACGACCGCGAGCACGCGCTGCAGCTGGTCAACGCAGGCGTCGACGTGCAGGTGCGCGAGACCTTCGAATCGGCCGTGGTGTTCGGCGCCGCCGCGCTGCGCGCGCTCGGCGTCGACGACGACGAGGCCGACGCGATCGCCGCCCAGGTGCGCCGGCTCGACGCCGAGCGCTTCGAGCTCGAGACCGCGGACAACGACACGCGCGCCGGCATCCCGCTGCTGATCAAGAACACCGACGTACCGGGCCCGAAGCCGACACCCCTGACCCGCCCCCGCCGCGAGGGCCGGTCGTTGAATGCCGGGACGCCGGAAGACCGGACCACACCGGATCGCCCGTAGGCGCGCGCTTGTGCGCGACCTGCATTCGCGGCGGAGCGGGCTCGGAAGCCCATCCCATCGCCTGTAGGAGCGCGCTCGCGCGCGAATGCTTGCCGACGCCGGTCCGCCACGGCAGCCTGCGCCCGCATGACCTTCGACACCCCCAGGTGCCCGGGGGCAGGCGTAGAGTGCGCGCTCACAGGGCGCCGTCCGGCGCCGTTCCCCGGAGATTCCCTTGATTGCGATCGTTCCCAAGCGCCTGCTGCTGACCGGCGCCGTCGTGCTCGCGCTGTCCGCCTGCTCGGGCGGCCAGGATGCCGCGGCCCCCGCCGCCGACGCACCGCAGACGGCCCAGGCGCCGGCATTCCACCTCGACGAGGCCTCGCTGCCGCCCTACAACCGCTTCCTGATCGACGACCTGGACACGACCAAGAACGCCTGCGCCGACTTCGGTGGCTACGTCAACGGCAAGTGGCTGGCGGCCAACCCGATTCCCGGCGACCGCAGCTCCTGGGGTGCGTTCGAGATGCTCGACGAGCGCTCGACCGCGGTCCAGCACCAGCTCGCGCAGCAGGCGGCCGAACACAGCGATGCGACCGGCATCGAGAAGCTGGTCGGCGACTTCTGGGCCACCGGCATGGACGAGGCCGCGATCGAGGCGCAGGGCCTGGCACCGCTGCAGGACCAGCTCGCCGCAATCGACGGCCTGCGCGACGGCGCGTCGGTCGCGCAGTGGCTGCGCGAGAGCGCGGCCAAGGGCCAGGGCTTCCTGTGGGGCATCGGCGCGATGCCGGACTTCAAGGATTCGTCGGTCAACATCGCCGCGACCGGCCAGGGCGGCCTCGGCCTGCCCGACACCACCTACTACAGCGCGGCCGACAAGGCTGGCATCCGCGAGGCCTACGTCGCCCACATCGCCAAGGTGCTCGAGCTGTCGGGCGTGCCGGCCGACCAGGCCCAGGCGCAGGCCAAGGACGTGATGGCGTTCGAGACCCGCATCGCCAAGGTCTCCAAGTCCCGCGAGGCGTTCTCGCGCGACGTCGGGCTGTACTACAACCCGATCACCGTGGCCGAGGCCGACAAGCTCACGCCGAACTTCCCGTGGACGACGTTCTTCGAGTCGCAGGGCGTCGCGGTGCCGCAGACGCTGTCGCTGTCGGTGCCCGAGTTCCACCAGGAGGTCGACCGGATGCTGGTCGACGTGCCGGTCGAGCAGTGGAAGGCCTACCTGCGCTTCCACGTCGTCGACGGCGCCTCGCCGTACCTGTCGGACGCGTTCGTGCAGCAGCACTTCGCGTTCTACGACCGCACGCTCGGCGGTCAGAAGGAGATCGAGCCGCGCTGGAAGCGCGTGCTGGGCACGGTCGACAGCGAGATCGGCCACGCGATGGGCCAGCTGTACGTGCAGGTCGCGTTCCCGCCCGAGTCGAAGGCCAAGATGGAGGCGCTGATCGCCAACCTCAGCGACGCGCTCAAGCAGCGCACCGAGCACCTGGAGTGGATGAGCCCGGAGACCAAGCGCAAGGCGCTGGCCAAGTGGGAGACGTTCGAGCCGCGCGTCGGCTACCCCGACAAGTGGCGCGACTGGAGCGGCCTGGCCACCTCGCGCGAGAGCTACCTGGGCAACGTGCTGGCCGCGACCGAGTTCAACTACAAGTGGGACCTGGGCAAGATCGGCAAGCCGGTCGACAAGTCCGAGTGGGGCATGCGCCCGCAGACCGTCAACGCGTCCTACAACCCGCTGGCCAACCAGCTCACGTTCCCGGCCGCGATCCTGCAGCCGCCGTTCTTCGACCCGGAAGCCACCGACGAGATCAACTACGGCGGCATCGGCGCGGTGATCGGCCACGAGATGACCCACGGCTACGACGACCAGGGCGCGCGCTTCGGGCCGACCGGCAACATGGAGGACTGGTGGACGCCCGAGGACTTCGCCGGCTTCAAGGCGCGGACCGGCAAGCTGGTCCAGCAGTTCGACGACTACCGCCTGCCCGACGGGCGCGCGCTCAACGGCAACCACACGCTGGGCGAGAACATCGCCGACCTGGGCGGCCTGGCCACGGCGTTTGATGCGATGAAGAAGGCCACCGCCGGCACGCCCGATCCGATGACCGACGGCATGACCCGCGACCAGCGCTTCTTCCTGAGCTGGGCGACGGTGTGGCGCCGCAACTTCACCCCCGAGCAGCTGACCCAGCGGCTGGCGACCGATGAGCATGCGCTGTCGTCGTTCCGCGCGATCGGCGCACCGTCGAACCTGCCCGCGTTCGCGGCCGCGTTCCAGTGCAAGCCGGGCGATCCGATGGTGCGCGACGGCGAACGCCAGGTCGTGATCTGGTGACGCCCCAGTCCGCCGCGACCGGCTGACCTGCGAGGCCCGGCGGCGACGCCGGGCCTCGTCGTTTCGGGGGCCGCGGAGGCCCCGGCGACCGCGCCCGCCGCGCTGCCGGACAGGCCCGCGGCCTGCACGTCCGGCCCTCGAACGGCTTGCTAGACTTGCGCGCATCACGCCGAACGGAAGCCGCAATGCCGATCCATGCCACCCTCGCCCGCCCGGCCCTGCTCGCCGCGTCGATCGCCCTGCTCGTCGGCCTCAGCGCCGATGCCGATGCCCAGCGCCGCCGTGCGCCGGCGCCGAAGGGCCCGCCGCCGGTGACCGCCTGCAGCGACCTGTACGCGTTCGTCAACAAGGACTGGCTGGCCGCCAACGTGCTGGTCGCCGGCCAGGGCACGCGTTCGGCGCTCGGCGAACTGCAGACGCTGGCGCAGCAGCAGCAGTACGACCTGCTCAATGCCGCGATGCAGGCGCCGCAGAACAACGTGCAGCAGCTGCTGGGCGACTTCTGGGCCAGCGGGCTGGACGAAGCCGCTGTCGAGGCCGACGGCGCCAAGCCGATCGCGCCGCTGATCGCGCGCATCGACGGTATCCGCCGGACCCGCGACATCGCGCCGTCGATCGCCGCGCTGCACTCGGTCGGCATCCCGGTGGTGTTCAACTTCGGCGCCGAGGTCGACGTCGCCGATCTCAGCCGCCACATCGCCTACTTCGTGCAGGGCGGCCTGGGACTGCCCGATCCGGCGTACTACAGCCGCGGCGATGCGCAGACCCAGGCGGTCGTCGCGCAGTACACGCAGTACGTGCGCAACATCCTGGCGCTGACCGGCACCGCCGAGGACCGGCTCGACGCCGAGACCGCGCTGGTGCTCGACCTGGAACGCCGCATCGCCGCCGCATCCAGGCCGCTGGCCGACATCCGCGATCCGCGCACGCAGTACGCGCTGGTCGATGTCGCGGGCCTGGGCAAGCAGTACCGCCGTCTGCAGCTCGAGGACTTCCTCGAAGCGCAGCACGTCACTGCCCAGCAGGTCTCGCTGGCCGACGCGGCGCTGTTCCAGCAGCTCGACACGCTGGTCAACACGCTCAAGCCCGAGCAGTGGAAGGCGTACCTGCGCTTCCACATCGGCAACGCGATGGCCCCGTACCTGTCCAAGCGCTTCCGCGACGCCGAGTTCGACTTCCACGGCCGCGTGCTGCGGGGCGAGGCCGCCCAGCCGGCACGCCAGCAGCAGGTGCTCGCCGCGATCAACCGCGCGGCCGGCCCGATGGTGTCGCGCGAGTACATCGGCCGGTACCTGCCCGACGCGACCCGCGCGCGCGCCGAGACGATCGCCGGCCAGGTGCGCGACGCGCTGGGCCGCGGCATCGACCGCAGCGTGTGGATGACCGAACCGACCAAGGCCGAGGCGCGCGCCAAGCTGGCGAAGCTGCGGATCGAGATCGGCGCCCCGGTGCAGGACATCGACTACACCGTGCAGCCGATGGGCCGCGGCAGCTTCGGCAGCAACATGCTGATCGCCTCGACCTGGCGCCACGGCCAGGAAATGCGCCGCATCGGGCAGGCGAACGCCGGCCGCCGCTGGGACGTGCTGCCACAGGCACCGGCGCTGGCCTACGACCCGGCGCAGAACCGCCTGATCGTCTCGGCCGCGGTGCTGCAGGCACCGGTCCTGGACATGGCCGCCGACGGCGCCGCGCATTACGGCACCTTCGGCGCCCTGGTCGGCCACGAGCTCAGCCGCGCGGTCGACGTGAAGGGCAAGGCCATCGACGGCAATGACGCGCTGCGCACCTGGTGGACCCCGGCCGACGACGCCGCCTGGCTGCAGGCGACCGACCGGCTGGTCGCGCAGTACAACGCCTATCCCTATCCCGGCCTGACCGCCGGCCAGGTCGACGGTGCGCTGACCCGCGACGAGAACGCCGCCGACCTGGCCGGCGTCGAACTGGCCTGGGACGCGCTGCAGCAGGCCAGCCCCGAGCTCGGCAAGCCCGCGCGCGAGGCGTTCTTCCGCGGCTGGGCGCAGCTGTGGCGACAGCAGTCGGCGGTCGACACCGCCACGCGCAACGCCGCGACCAGCCCGCAGGCGCCCGGCCAATGGCGCGCCAACGGCACGGTCGCCAACCTGCCGGCGTTCGCCGAGACCTTCCAGTGCAAGGCCGGCGACGCGCTCAACCGCAAGCCCGAGGACCAGGTGCGGATCTGGCGGTGAGTGGTCGGCGAAGCCGTCCACTCACGGGGATTGGGGAGTCGGGATTGGGGATTCGTGGAAGCGGATCCCCGTGACCGGCGGCCGTACCGACCGGAAACGACAAGGCCGCACATCGTGCGGCCTTTCTTCTGCTCGACGGGGCGATGCGCTTTACGATGGCCGCCGGCCGCCTTACGAATCTCCGATCCCGATTCCCGACGCCCGTGAACGCCCTCGCCCGCTCAGAGCCGCCGCACGTGGCGGCGGCCGCGGTTGAACGGCGGGCGGCCGCGCCAGTGCTGGATCAGCAGCCAGCCGAACAGCATGCCACCCAGGTGCGCGAAGTGCGCCACGCCCGAGCGCGTGCCGGTGATGCCGAGCACCAGCTCGACCAGGCCGTAGACGATGACCAGCGTGCGTGCGCGCATCGGGATCGGCGGGAACAGCAGCATGATCCGCTGGTTCGGGAACAGCATGCCGTAGGCCAGCAGCAGGCCGAACACGCCGCCCGATGCGCCGAGCGTGGGATACGGGAACGCGCCCTGCGCGAGCGACCAGGTCACCACCGCGAGCTGGCACAGGCCCGCGCCGACGACGCACACCAGGTAGTAGGTGACGAAGCGCCGCGTGCCCCAGGTGTACTCGAGCTGGGCGCCGAACATCACCAGCGCCAGCATGTTGAACACCAGGTGCGCCAGGTTGCGCGGGTCGTGCATGAAGCCGTAGGTCAGCAGCTGCCACGGCTGGAAGCCCAGCCCACCGGCATCGGCACCGCCCAGCGGCCAGAGCATGAACGGCGCGAGCAGCCCGCCGATCACCAGCTGCAGCAGGAACACCACGACATTGATGGCCAGAATCGCTTTGACGGCCTGCGGCAACCTCGGGAACATCCGGACTCCTCGTTATGCGCCGCCATGATACCGGCGCGCCGTGTCGGCCGCGTCGCCGTCAGCCATGCGCGCCGGGCCCCCACAGCGCCGCGTCGAGGCCGTCGTCGACCGGCATGCGTACGCGGCCGCGCACGACCGCCACGCCCTCGGCGCGCAGGCGCCCAGCCTGCGCCTCGAAGCCGGGCGAGCCCGCCGGGAACGCGATGCGCCCGTCGCTGCGGACGATGCGGTGCCACGGCAGCGCCGGGTCGCCGTGATCGCGCAGTACCCGCGCGACCATCCGCGCCCGGCCCGGGAGCCCGGCGCGGTGCGCGATGTGGCCGTAGCCGGCCACGCGGCCCGGCGGCACCGCGCGGATCGCGGCGAGGATGCGCTCGCGCGGTGCGACATCGGCTTCGCCGGCCGTCGGCATCGGCGGGGCCGTGCCCTTGCCGAGCGGCGGCCGGCCCGTCACACCCAACCGAAGTGATGGAAGACGCGGAACAGGCCGTAGGCGATGCCGCCCGACATCGGGATCGTCAGGATCCAGGCCCAGATCATCTTGTTGACCACCGACCACTTGATCGCGTTCAGCCGCTTGGCGGTGCCCACGCCCATGATCGCCGAGGAGATGTTGTGGGTCGTCGAGACCGGGATGCCCAGCGACGAGGCGCCCAGGATCACCGACGCGGCGCTGGTCTCGGCGGCGAAGCCGTGGATCGGGTGCAGCTTGACCAGTTTGTGACCCAGCGTCTTGATGATCCGCCAGCCGCCGGCGGCGGTACCGGCGGCCATGACCAGCGCGCAGGAGATCTTGATCCACAGGTCGATGTCGCCGTCGTTGAGCGCGGCCTCCGACGGATGCAGGAACGCCAGCCAGCCGGGCAGGTTGTCGAGCGTGCCCACGCTCTGGGCGCTGACCAGCGTCAGCGCCACGATGCCCATCGTCTTCTGCGCGTCGTTCATGCCATGCGCGAAGCCCATGCCGGCGGCCGAGACGATCTGGCTCTTGCCGAAGAACGCATTGACCCAGCGCGGACGCGCGATGCGCGCCAGCACGCCGCCGCTGCGCGCCATCATCGAGATCACGAAGAACAGCACGCCCATCATGAAGAAGCCGGCCGCGAAACCCAGCACCGGCGAGCTGACCATCGGCACGATCACCTTCCACAGCACGCCCGCGCTCTGCCAGAACGGCGTCGCCGGTTCCGACCACACGACCACGTCGAGGTTGTTGGAGGCCGCGGCCAGCGCGGCGCCGATCAGGCCGCCGATCAGCGCGTGCGACGACGACGACGGCAGGCCCCACCACCAGGTGATCAGGTTCCAGATGATGCCGCCCAGCAGCGCGCACAGGATCAACTGCGAGCCGACGTCGATCACGCCCGCGTCGATCAGGCCCGAGGAGATCGTCTTGGCGACCGCGGTGCCCATCAGCGCGCCGATCAGGTTCATCGACGCCGCCAGCCCGACCGCCTGCATCGGCGAGAGCACCTTGGTGGCGACGACGGTCGCGATCGAGTTGGCGGTGTCGTGGAAACCGTTGATGTATTCGAACACCAGCGCGGTCGCGACCACGATCAGCACGAGGGTCAGCATGGTCGGCGGCCCGTCAGGAGTTCTTGAGCACGATCTCGTAGGCGACGACCCCGGCCTCGCGGCAGCGGTCGATGGCCTTCTCGAGGATCTCGAAGAACTCCTTGAGCAGGAACATCTGCAGCGGGTCGAGCTTGCCCGAATAGATGTCGCGATAGAGCTCGAGCATCAGGCGGTCGGCCTCGTTCTCCAGCGCACGCAGCTCGTCGTTGAGCGCCTTCATCGGCTCGAGCTTCATGCTGCGCAGCGCCTTGACCATCTTCACCACGACCGCCGAGGCCTGCTCGAGCATCGCCGCACGCGGCGCGAAGTCGATGTGCTCCAGGTGCTGGGTGGCCAGCGAGTAGCGGTCGGCGAACTTCTCGATCTGCTTGGGGATCTTGTACAGCGCCGACCCGAGCGCCTCGATGTCCTCGCGCTCGATCGGGGTGATGAAGCTGTCCACCAGCGCCTGGCTGATCTTGTCGGACGCCTCGCGCTCGCGCATGCGCGCCAGCTTGAACGCGTCGAGCGCCGGCTGGCGGTCGGCTTCCCGGAGCATGGCGTGCAGCGCCACGGCGCTGTCGTGGGCGGCCACGGCCGCCTCCTCGAGCAGGGTGTAGAACTGGTTGCCTTGGCCGAAGATGGTTTGCAGGGAGAACATGCCGACGCCTTTGTCCGCGCACCCGCGGGGCCGGGCGCTTGCGCAAGCGCGAATTATGACGGCTCCGTGACACTTGCGACCACCCCGGGTGTGCCCGGGTCGTCACGCGGCCACCTGCTATAGTCCGGCCCGCGCCCTCCTGCGCTGCCCGCCACCCATGGACGACGACCCTAGACCGCCCCCCGCCTCCCGACGCCCCCGCCTGCCGACGATCGCTGCCGGCCCCTGCCTGAACCGGGCGGACGTCGATGCTTGAGCTGATCCTCATCGTCCTGGCGCTCATCGCCTGCAACGCGTTCTTCGCGCTGTCGGAGATGTCGGTCGTCACCTCGCGCAAGCCGCGCCTGAAGCAGATGGCCGAGCGCCGCGGCGCCCGCACCGCGTTGGAACTGGCCCAGCACCCCGAGCGCTTCCTGTCGACCGTCCAGGTCGGGATCACGCTGATCGGCGTGCTGACCGGCATGCTCGGCGGCGACGCGCTGGGCAACGCCATCGGCGGCTGGCTGGCCGCCAAGCTGCCGGCGCTGGGCACGTACGCGGCCACCGTCGGCACGGTGCTGGCGGTCGGCCTGATCACGTTCCTGACCATCGTGCTCGGCGAACTGCTGCCCAAGCGCCTGGCACTGCTGGCGCCCGAGCGCGTGGCCAGCGTGGTCGCACTGCCGATGCACTGGCTCTCGCGCATCGCGACCCCGGCCGTCTGGCTGCTCAGCGCCTCGGTGCGCGGCCTGCTCCGCCTGCTGCGGCTCAACGACACCGAGGCCGCCCAGGTGACCGAGGAGGAGATCCGTCTGCTGGTGAGCGAAAGCCACGAACAGGGCGTGATCGACACCGACGAGCGCAACATGGTCAACCGCGTGCTCACGCTGGGCGACCGCGACGCCGAGACGCTGATGACGCCGCGCACGCGCATCGCCTGGCTCGACGTGTCCGCTGGGTTCGAGGAGAACCTGGCGCGGATGCGCGACACGCCCTACTCGCGCTACCCGGTGCTGCGCGGCAACGATGCCGACGTGGTCGGCATCCTGGAGATCAAGTCGCTGATCGACCGGCTCGACGCCGGCGCCTTCGACCTGTTCAAGTACCTGCGCGAGCCGCTGTTCGTGTCCGAGTCGACGCCGGCGATGAAGCTGCTGGAGATCCTGCGCGAGAACCAGCAGTCGCTGGCGCTGGTGGTCGACGAGTACGGCGACATCACCGGCATGGTGACCGTCAACGACGTGATGGAGGCCGTCATCGGCCGCACGCAGAGCAGCGGCGTGGATGCCTCGCCGCTGGTCGTGACGCGCGACGACGGCTCGCTGCTGGTCGACGGCAGCCTGTCGGTCGACGCGGTGCGCGAGTTGCTCGGCGGCGGGTCGCTGCCCGGCGAGGACGAGCACATCTTCCATACCGCTGCCGGCATGACGATCGCCCAGTTCGGCCGGATCCCCAACGTCGGCGAGCATTTCGACGCCAACGGCTGGCGCGTGGAGATCGTCGATCTCGACGGGCCGCGGGTGGACAAGCTGCTGCTGCAGCGCCTGCCCGACGACGAGGCCGACGATGCGGCCTGAGGGGTCGCACGCCCCTTCGCGCGAGGAAGCCTCGACCCGGGAACTGCTCGCGGCGATGGCGGCCGGCGACCCGGCCGACCAGTTGCGCTTCCGCGACCTGCTGGCCGGCCTGGACAAGCGCGTGTTCGGCATGATGCTGTTCGTCGCGACCTTGCCGGCCTTCATCCCGATCCCCGGCGTCGGTGGCGCGGTCGGTGGCCCGCTGGTGATCTTCGTCGGGCTGCAGCTGCTGATCGGGCTGCGCAAACCATGGCTGCCGCGGTTCATCGCCGAGCGCGGCCCGCACCGCAGCGCCGTACAGCGCTTCGAGACCGTGCTCGAACCCTGGTTCCGGCGCCTGGAACGGGTCAGCCGCCCGCGTCTGCCGGCGGTCCTCGACCATCGCGCCGCCACGATGTTCACCGGCCTGCTGCTGGTGCTGCTGGGCATCCTGCTGGCGCTGCCGATTCCGTTCACCAACTACGTGTTCGCGGTGCTGCTGCTGGCCTACGCGCTGGCCCTGCTCGAGCGCGACGGCGCCCTGCTGCTGGTCGCCTGGGCCGCGGGCCTGCTGGCGATCGGCGTGTTCGGCGTGCTCAGCGGCGCGCTGGCGGCCGCGGCGACCGACTGGATCGCGCGGCTCACGTAGCCTCATCGGCGGCGCTGTCCCGCTGCAGACGGAAATTCCCACCGCACCGCCGGGCGGCCCGCGACGGTAGCCGGCCCCGCGCGGGAGCAGCTACCGGTCGCGTTCGCCGGCCAGCCGGGCCATCCGCTGGGCGTCGGCCAGAATGCCGCGCAGCAGCCGCACCTCCTGCGCGTCGAGCCCGGTCCGCACGAACAACCGTCGCAGCTTGCGCATCGCCGAGTCCGGCGCGCGGCCCTTGTGGAAGTCGATTGCCTCGAGCGTGTCGGCCAGCTGGGCGAAGAAGCCCTCGAGCTGCGCGTGCGGCACCGCGTCCGCAGGCGCAGGCGTCACCGCCTGCGGCGCCGAGACCTCGCCCAGCAACGCCAGCCGCAGTTCGTAGCTGAGCACCTGGACCGCGGCCGCGAGGTTCAGCGAGCTGTAGTCGGGATTGGCCGGGATGTGCACCGCCGCATGGCACAGCTGCAGTTCCGCGTTCTCAAGGCCGGTGCGTTCGCGGCCGAACACCAGCGCGACCTCGCCGCCGGACACCGCCTGCGCGTGCGCCGTCGTCGCCGCCTCGCGCGGGCGCAGTTCGCGCAGCTGCACCCGGCGGCTGCGCGCGGTGCAGCCCAGCACCAGGCGGCAGTCGGCGACCGCCTCGGCCAGCGTGTCGAACCGCACGGCCGACGCCAGCACGTCGTCGGCACCGGCGGCCATCGCCTCGGCCTCGGCGTGCGGGAACTTCTGCGGCGCGACCAGCACCAGCCGGTGCAGGCCCATCGTCTTGATCGCGCGCGCGGCCGAGCCGATGTTGCCGGGATGCTGGGTGCCGACGAGCACGATGCGCAGGCGCGCGGCGATCGCGTCGGGCGTGGAATCTGGATTCAGGGGCGCTTGCATGGCGCGAATGGTAAACTGCGCGACCGGCCAAGCGCCGGCACCGCTCTTTCTCCCCTCGAACCTGCCCGCGCCCGGAGTCGTCCGCGATGCTTCAACCTGCTGTCAACATCATGGTCAAGGCGGCGCGTGCCGGCGGCAACGTCCTGCTGCGCAACATGCACAAGCTCGACGCGCTGAACGTCGTCGAGAAGGCGCGGCTGGACTATGCCAGCGAGGTCGACGGCCTGGCCGAGGAAGCGATCGTCAAGGAACTGCGCCGGGCCCATCCCGACTACGCCATCCTCGGCGAGGAAGGCGGCGCCAAGCCCGGCCGCAACGGCGCGAGCCGCTACACCTGGGTCATCGACCCGCTCGACGGCACCAGCAACTACCTGCGCGGCTTCCCGCACTGGTGCGTGTCGATCGCGCTGGTCGAGGGCGGCGAACCGCTGCACGGCGTGATCTTCGACCCGCTGCGCAACGAGCTGTTCACTGCCACGCGCGGCGCCGGCGCCCAGCTCAATGAGCGTCGCATCCGCGTGGCCGACCGCAAGGAGCTGTCGGGCGCGATGATCGGCACCGGTTTCGCCCCGCGCGAGCGCAAGCGCGCCGGCGCCCAGCTGCGCGCGGTCGAGGCGCTGCTCGAATCCGCCGAGGACGTCCGCCGTGCCGGCTCGGCCGCGCTCGACCTCGCCTACGTCGCGGCCGGTCGCAGCGACGCCTACTTCGAGGCCGGCGTGCACCCGTGGGACATCGCCGCCGGCGTGCTGCTGGTCCGCGAGGCCGGCGGTCGCGTCAGCGACTTCAAGGGCCGCGCCACCGGCCCGCTCAACGTCGCCTTCGCCGGCGGCCGCCCGGTCCTCGCCGCCAACGTCCGCCTGATCGAACCGCTGCAGCAGGTGCTGGTGTCGTCGGGGTATGCGAAGGAGTTCGACTGATCCAGCGCCCGGCGCTGGATCAGCGTGTTCGGGGCCCGTAGCCGGTGACCCCCGAGAGCAGAAAGCCGCGCCGTTGCGCGGCTTTTTTGCTTTGGGTGAAGCGACTCCTGTAGGAGCGCGCTCGCGCGCGATGCGCTTCATCAGGAACGCCCGTCGCGCCCATCGCGCGCGAGCGCGCTCCTACAAAATGCCAGACACGAAGAAGCCGCGCGATCGCGCGGCTTCTTCGTTGCGGAACCTGTTCGGGCTCAGGGCCGCCGCGCCAGCGCCGCCTCGTCCCTGGCCTTGGGCAGCAGGTCCTGCTTGGTGACGCGCAGCACGCCGTAGGTCAGCAGCGGGCAGGCGATGAAGATCGACGACAGCGTGCCGACGACCGCGCCCATCATCTGCGTCAGCGCCAGGCCTTCGAGCGAGCCGCCGCCGTAGAGGAACAGCGCCAGCACCGACAGGAAGAACACCAGCGAGGTGATGATCGTGCGCGAGAGCGTCTGGTTGATCGAGCGGTTGAAGATCTCCAGCGGCTCGGCGCGCACGCCGCGGAAGTTCTCGCGCACGCGGTCGAACACCACGATGGTGTCGTTGATCGAGAAGCCCATCACCGACAGCAGTCCGGCCAGCACCGTCAGGTCGAACTCCCGGCCGGTCAGCGAGAACAGCGCGGCGACCACCAGCACGTCGAACAGCGTGGTCACGCTGGCCACGACCGCGAACTTCCACTCGAAGCGCACGCTGATGTAGAGCAGGAAACCCACCAGCACGAAGATCGCGGCGTAGATCGCGTTCTTGCGCAGGTCGCCCGAGACCTGCGAACCGATCGCCTCGGTGCTCAGGATGCGGCCGGGGTTGCCGTCGCTCGAGGCCGCCGCCAGCACCTGCTGCGCCAGCTGCGTGTTGCCGTCCACGTTCGCCTGCTCGTCGCCGCGCACGCGGATCAGCAGGTCGTTTCCGCTGCCGAAGGTCTGCACCTGGGCGTTGGTGATGCCTGCGGTCTCGAGCCGCTCGCGCACGTCGTCGACGCCGACCGGCTGCTCGAAGCGCACGTTCACCGCGGTGCCGCCAGTGAAGTCGAGCGCGAAGTTGAAGCCCTTCACGCCGATCACCGCGATCGAGGCGACGAACAGCAGGGCGAACAACGAGACCCAGACGTGGCGCAGGCGCATGAAGTCGATGCGCGTGTTCGCGGGGATCAGGGACAACGGGAAAATGGTCATGTTCGGTCTCTCCCGTCAGATCGCCAGGGACTTGAGTTTCTTGCGCGGCGCGTAGATCAGCGTGACCAGTGCGCGCGAGACGACGATCGCGGTGAACATCGAGGCGACGATGCCGATCACCAGCGTGACCGCGAAGCCCTGCAGCGGGCCTGTGCCGAAGGCGTACAGCGCGATGCCCGCGATGATGCCGGTCAGGTTGGAGTCGAAGATCGTGTCGGAGGCCTTCTCGTAGCCGGTCACGATCGCCGACTTCGGCGGCATGCCGGCCCTGAGCTCCTCTCGGATGCGCTCGTTGATCAGCACGTTGGCGTCGACCGACAGGCCGATCGACAGCGCCAGGCCGGCGAAGCCTGGCAGCGACATCGTGGCGCCGAACAGCGACATCACCGCGACCACGATCAGCAGGTTCAGGATCAACGCCAAGCAGGTGACGACACCGAACATGCGGTAATAGAGCATGAAGAACAGCAGCGTGAACAGGAACGCGTAGAGCACGGCGGTGACGCCGCGCTCGACGTTCTCCGCGCCCAGGCTCGGGCCCACGACGCGCTCTTCGACGAAGTCCATCGGCGCGGCCAGCGCGCCGGCCTTGAGCTGGCGGGCCAGATCGTTGGCCTCGTCGCGGCTCAGGCCGGTGGTCTGGAACTCGCGGCCGAACACGCCGCGGATCGTCGAGGAGCTGATCACGCGCTCGACGGTGCGCGCCGAACGCACCTCCTCGCCGCCGACGATGCGCACGGTGGGGATGCGCTCGACGTAGACGATGCCCAGGCGCTGGCCGACGTTCTCGAGCGTGTGGTCGAGCATGCGCTTGCCGCCCGCGCTGTTGAGCGTGATGCTGACCGACGGCAGGCCGGTCTGCTGGTCGGTCTGCGGGTTGGCGTTGATCAGCTGATCGCCGGAGACGAGGATGCGCCGCGACAGCAGCAGCGGCTGGTCGAGCTCGTTGTAGTAGATGCGCGAATCGGCCGGGACGTTGCCCGAGGCCACCGCGGCGGCGGCCTGGTTCTCGTCGCCGGTCACGGCGCGGAACTCGAGGGTCGCGGTCGCGCCGATCAGGCGCTTGGCCTCGGCGGTGTCCTGCAGGCCCGGCAGCTGGATGACCAGGCGGTCCTCGCCCTGGCGCTGGAGCACCGGTTCGGCGACGCCGATCGAATTGATACGGTTGGAGATCACGGTGCGGTTCTGTTCGACCGCATCGGTGGCGATCCGCGCGATCTCGCCCTGCGACAGCCGCACGGTGATGCGGTTGCCGTCGACGGCGATCTGCGGGCCACCGCCGGCCACGCCCTGCCCCGACGCGCTCGCAAGGCTGGTGGCGATGTGCTGGCGCGCCTGGTCGACATTGGCGCCCTCGGTCAGCACCACGCCGATGCTGTTGTCGGCACGCCGCTCGACGCTGGAATAGCCGATGCGGTTGTCGCGCAGCACGGTGCGGATGCCGTCGGCGTAGCCGTCGACGCGCTTCTGCAGCGCCGCGGCCTGGTCGACCTGCATCACGAAGTGCACGCCGCCCTGCAGATCGAGGCCCAGCGACATCGGCCGGGCGCCGAAGCCCGACAGCCAGTCGGGCACGGTCGAGGCGAGGTTCAGCGCCACCGAGTAGTTCTCGCCCAGCGCCGGCCGCAGCGTGTCGGCGGCGGCGGTCTGGGCGTCGGAATCGTGCAGCCGGACCAGCAGGTGGTTCTCGTCGATCTCGGTGCCGACCGGCGTCACGCCGGCCTCCTTCAGCAAGCCGTCCACGCGCTGGCGCAGCGCGTCGTCGACACGCGCGTCGCTGGTGCTCGGGGTGATCTGGACCGAGGGGTTCTTCTGGTAGGCGTTGGGCAGCGCGTACAGCGCTGCCAGGACCAGCACCACCAGGATCAGGGCGTATTTCCAGCGCGGGAATTCGAGCATTGGCTTGCCTCGGGCGCCGCACGGGCGGCGCCGGGAGAGTTGCCGGGGCGGACCCCGGCAGAATCAGGGAATCAGGCCGACTTCAACGTGCCCTTGGGCAGCACGTTGCCGACCGCGCCCTTCTGGACACGGATCTCGACGCGCTCGGCGATCTCGACAGTGATGAAGCTCTCGCCGATCCCGCGCACCACGCCGGCGATGCCGCCGTTGGTGATGACCTCGTCGCCGACCGACAGTTTGTCGAGCATCGCGCGATGTTCCTTGGTCCGCTTCATCTGCGGACGGATCATCAGGAAGTACATGATCGCGATCAGGATGATCGGGAAGGCCAGCGTCGACAGCAGGCTCGGCGCGGCGCCGGCAGCGGGCGCGGCGGCGTGGGCGGGGGCGATCAGCAGGTCCAGCAGGTTCATCTGGGCATCCATCAGGGTCGAAAAGGCAGCAGGCGATTATGCCACGGCCGGCCGGAGGCGCAGGCCGAAGCGCGGATCGGGCGGGAATCGGGGCAATCCGGGCCGCCCGGGGCGGCTCAGGCGTCCGGATTCCCCATCCGGGCGCGATAGAAGGACTCGCGGAAGGCGGCGAAGGTTCCCGCCTCGATCGCCGCGCGCATGTCGGCCATCAGTTTCTGGTAGTACCAGAGGTTGTGCAGCGTGCCCAGCATCGGACCGAGCATCTCCCCGCATCGGTCGAGATGGCGCAGGTAGGCGCGGGTGTAGCCCCCGGCGCAGGCCTCGCAGCCGCAACCTTCTTCGATTGGCCGCAGGTCCTTCTCGAACTTCGCGTTGCGGATGCGGATCGTGCCGGTGGACGTGAAGAAGTGGCCGTTGCGGGCGTTGCGGGTGGGCATCACGCAGTCGAACATGTCGACCCCGCGCGCGACCGCCTCCACCAGGTCCTCGGGCCGGCCCACCCCCATCAGGTAGCGCGGGCGGTCGGCCGGCAGCTGCGGCGTGGTGTGGTCGAGCATCGCGTTGCGCTCGTCCTCAGTCTCGCCGACCGCCAGCCCGCCGATCGCGTAGCCATCGAACCCGATGGCCTGGAGCCCTTGCGCCGAGCGTGTGCGCAGGTCGTGGTGCACGCCGCCCTGGACGATGCCGAACAGCGCGGCGTCGTTGCCCTCGTGCGCGCGCTTCGACCGCGCCGCCCAGCGCAGCGACAGTTCCATCGAGCGCTCGACCACGCGCGGATCCACCGGCTTGCCGTCGACCTGCACCGGCGGGCACTCGTCGAAGATCATCACGATGTCCGAATCGAGCGCCTTCTGGATGCGCATGCTCTCCTCGGGGCCGAGGAACACGCGCGAGCCGTCGGTCGGCGCGGCGAACGTGACGCCTTCCTCGGTGATCTTGCGCTTGTGCGCCAGCGAGAAGACCTGGAAGCCGCCCGAATCGGTCAGGATCGGCCCGTCCCAGCGCGCGAAGCCGTGCAGGCCGCCGTGGGCCTCGATGACCTCCAGGCCCGGGCGCAGGTACAGGTGGAAGGTATTGCCCAGGATGATCTGTGCGCCCAGCGCGCGGATCTGGTGCGGCAGCACCCCCTTGACCGTGCCGTAGGTGCCGACCGGCATGAACGCCGGCGTCTCGATCGTGCCGCGCGGGAAGGTCAGGCGGCCGCGGCGGGCGGTACCGTCGGTGGTCTGGAGCTGGAACTGGAGTCGGGACATTGGACGGCCGGGAGCGGGAATCGGGGATTCGGGATCGGGAAGAGCGGCGCCGCTGCGTTACGAATCCCCACTCCCGAATCCCGAATCCCGGCTCCAAAGCAGCATCGCGTCGCCGTAGGAGAAGAACCGGTAGCGCGCGCGCACCGCGTGGTCGTAGGCGGCGAGGATGCGGTCGCGCCCGGCGAACGCCGAGACCAGCATCAGCAGCGTGGACTCGGGCAGGTGGAAGTTCGTGACCATCGCATCGACGCTGCGAATGCGGTAGCCGGGGAAGATGAAGATGCGCGTCTCGCCGGCGAACGGATGCAGTTCGCCATCGACGCTGGCGCTCTCGAGCGCGCGCACGACCGTCGTGCCGACCGCGACCACGCGGCCGCCGGACGCGCGCGTGCGTCGGATCTGCGCGACCAGTTCGGCGCCGACGTTGAGCCACTCGCTGTGCATGCGGTGCTCGCGGATGTCGTCCACGCGCATCGGCTGGAACGTGCCGGCGCCCACGTGCAGCGTCACGTGGCCGAAATCCACCCCGCGCGCGCGCAGGCGCGACAGCAGCGCGTCGTCGAAATGCAGGCCGGCGGTCGGCGCGGCGACCGCGCCGACCTCGCGCGCGAACACGGTCTGATAGCGCTCGGCGTCGTCCACGCCCGGCTCGCGCCGGATGTACGGCGGCAGCGGCATGCGCCCGGCCTGCAGCAGCCAGGATTCGAGCGCGCCGTCGACCTCGAAGCGCAGGTGGTAGAAGCCCTCGTCCCGCGCGAGCACCTCGGCATGGCCGCCGCCGTCGAGCACGATGCGTCCGCCGGGCCGGGGCGCCTTGCTGGCGCCGATCTGCGCGCGCGCCTCGTTGCCGGGCAGCAGCCGCTCGATCAGGATCTCCACGCGCCCGCCGCTGTCCTTGTGCCCGAACAGCCGGGCCGGGATTACCCGCGTGTCGTTGAACACCAGCAGGTCGCCCGGCTGCAGCAGGTCCGGCAGGTCGCGCACGTGACGGTCGTCGAACGCAGCGTCGGCGGGCGGCACGACCAGCAGCCGGCTGGCCGAGCGCTCGGCCAGCGGCGCCTGCGCGATCAACTCCTCCGGCAGGTCGAAATGGAAATCGGACTTCTTCAAGAGGCGGACGGCGGCATGCGGGCCGACATTGTAATGAAGCCCGCCTCCCCCTGTAGGAGCGCGCTCGCGCGCGATGAGGCCCTACCGGAACGCGCCATCGCGCGCGAGCGCGCTCCTACGGGAGATGCGGCGTCCACCCAAGACGCATCGCCCGGTCACGGCCCCCCCACCCCACCATCGGCGCTGCCGATGGTCCCCCCGCCCCCGTGGGCGGGGGTGGGACGCAGCCGTCTTCCGCCGTGAGCGGAAGACGGCTTTATCTTTCGAACTTGGTCGACAGGATGATCGACGAGGTCGTGCGCTCGACGCCCTCCAGGCAGCCGATCCGGTCGGTCAGCACGTCCATGTCGGCGACGGTCGGCACCACGCCGAGCGCGATCAGGTCGTACGGACCGCTGACCGAGTGCAGCGCGCGCACCGCGTCGATCGCGCGCAGTGCGGTCACCACCGGGGTCATCTGCCGCGGGCGCACGCTGATCATGATCTGCGCGCGGATGTGGCCCTGCTCGAAGTCGTCGCGCACCCGCACCGTGTAGCCGCCGATGACGCCGTCGCGCTCGAGCCGCTCGATCCGGCTCTGCACGGTCGTGCGCGACAGCCCGAGCCGGCGCGCGATCTCGGCGGTCGACAGCCGGGCGTTCTCGCGCAGCAGCGACAACAGGCGGACATCGGCGGCCTCCTTATGCACTTGTACGATCTCGCTCGGCGATTCGCCGAAACTTTAGCAAGGCATCGTCGTTCCGTCGCTATCATTCGACGGAATCGTCCAGATAATGGAAAGAACGCACCGGCTGGGGAGCCGGTCTCGCCCGCTGCGCGAGCCCGCGCCCGCCACCGGCCCGCCTGCCGAACCAGGGAGTCACACATGTCCGCGACCCGTATCCTCGCCCCGCTCCGCGCCCACGGTGGCGCGCGCCGCACGACCGGCCTGTCCGACGAGGTCGTCGAGGCGTTCGCCGCGCGCCACCCCGCGCTCGTCGAGGCGCTGCAGGCCGCCGCTGACGAGTACGCGCGGATCCGCGGCGAGTTCGCCGACCTGCTCGACCTCGACGAGGATGCGCAGGCCCGCACGGTGCAGGCCGGCTACGTGAACTTCTATCCCGGCGACGGCGTGAACCCGTACGTCGCGCTGGCCGCACGCGGCCCGTGGATCGTCACGCTCAAGGGCGCGGTGCTGCACGACTCGGGCGGCTACGGCATGCTCGGCTTCGGTCATACCCCCGCGCCGGTGCTCGAGGCGATGGCGCGCCCGGTGCCGATGGCCAACATCATGACCCCGCACCTGTCGCAGCTGCGGCTCGACCGCGCGCTGCGCCGGGAGATCGGCCACACCCGCGGCGACGGCTGCCCGTACAGCCATTTCCTGTGCCTGAACTCGGGGTCCGAATCGGTCGGCCTGGCCGCGCGCATCGCCGACATCAACACCCGCGTGCAGACCGACCCGGACGGCCGCCATGCCGGGCGCACGGTCAAGCGCATCGTCGTCAAGGGCAGCTTCCACGGCCGGACCGAGCGGCCGGCGCTGTATTCCGATTCGACCCGCGCCACCTACATGAAGCACTTGGCCAGCTTCCGCGGCGAGGACTCGCTGATCGCCGTGCCGCCGTACGACGTCGAGGCGCTGCGCCGGGCGTTCGCCGACGCCGATGCCAACGGCTGGTTCGTCGAGGCGGTGTTCCTGGAGCCGGTCATGGGCGAAGGCGACCCCGGCCGCGCGCTGCCGCCCGCGTTCTACGCCGCCGCGCGCGCGCTGACCCGCGAGCACGGCAGCCTGCTGCTGGTCGATTCGATCCAGGCCGGCCTGCGCGCGCACGGCGTGCTGTCGATCGTGGACTATCCGGGGTTCGAGGGGCTCGACGCCCCCGACATGGAGACCTACTCCAAGGCGCTCAACGCCGGTCAGTACCCGCTGTCGGTGCTCGCGGTCACCGAGGACACGGCGGGCCTGTACCGCAGCGGCGTCTACGGCAACACGATGACCGCCAATCCCCGCGCGCTCGACGTGGCCTGCGCTGTGCTCGAACAGCTCACGCCGCAGATCCGCGACAACATCCGCCAGGCCGGCCGCCGCGCGGTCGAGCGGCTCGAGGCGCTGCGCGCCGACGCCGGCGGCGCGATCACCAAGGTCCAGGGCACCGGCCTGCTGTTCTCCTGCGAACTGGCGCCGCGCTTCAAGTGCTACGGCGCCGGCTCGACCGAGGAGTGGCTGCGCGAGCGCGGCATCGGCGTGATCCACGGCGGCGCGAACTCGCTGCGCTTCACCCCGCACTTCGCGATCGGCGAGGACGAGATCGGGCTGCTGGTGGACATGGTCGGCCAGGCCCTGCGCGAGGGCCCCCAGAAGACGGAAGTCTCGACCGAGGACGCGCGTTCCGCCGTCGCGGTCTGATCGAACGCGGCCCCGCCCGGCACAATTGCCCTTCCCCGCTAGGGGGGAAGGGAACGGGATGGGGGCGATGGCCCCCGTACGGCGGACCGCGCGTCCGTCCTAGGCTTGGGGAGAGGGAACGAAGACCAGCCGCCCGGCCCGATCGCCTTCATCGCGACCCGGCCCCGATGCCGGCACAGGAGCCCGATGTCCAGGAGACGACGCGACGCGCTCGACGCCCTCTACGTACGCAGCGTGCTGGCGACGCTGGGCGGCCTGCTGGTCGCGGGGCCGGCGCTGCTGTGGCTGCTCGACACAGGCCGCGGCCATGCCTGGTCCGGCGACGCACTCGCGGTCTGCGGCGCGATCGCCGCGACCGGCCTGCTGCTGGTCTCGATCGCCATCCTCGCGTCCGACCGCAGCGCGGCGCGCTGGGCCGACACCTGCTCGACCCACGAGGCGATCGTCGTGCCGATGCTGCTCGCCTGGCCGCTGTACCGGCTGCTCAAGGCGTCGGAACGCGGGCGACGCCGCACCCGAACGTGAGGGTTCGCTCCGCTGCCGCGCGCCGGTCCGGCCGGCCGGATGCCGGCGGCGCGGCGTACGCCCGGATGGCCGCGACGACGATGCGCGCATTCGCCACCGGATGCCGATCGACGCGGCTACTGCGCCGCGCGCGCGATCGCCTCGCCGATCAGCCGGCGGGCCTCGGCGGCGTCGCCCCAGCCGTGCAGCGCCACGCCGTTGCCGCCCTCGGGCAGGTCCTTGTAGACGCGAAAGAACGCCTCGATGCGCGCACGTTCGGCGGCCGGCAGGTCGGATAGATCGCGCATTCCGGCATAGCTGGGGTCGACGTCGTCGACCGGCACGCCGACGATCTTTTCGTCGGCCTGCCCACGATCGCGCATGCGCAGCACGCCCAGCGGCCGGAAGCGGATCAATGCGCCGGGATGGATCGGCGCGCGCGTGAGCACCAGCGCATCGAGCGGATCGCCGTCGCCGGCGCGCGTGGCGGGCATCGAGCCGTAGTTCGCCGGATACGCCACCGGCATCGACAGGAAGCGGTCGACGTGCACCAGGCCGTCCTCGGCGCCGATCTCGTACTTGACGCTGCCGCCGGCGGGAATCTCCACCGCCAGCAGCGCTTCGTGCGCCGCCGGGTCCGGCTGGGCGACATGGAACGGATGCCGGATCGTGTCGACCGCCGCTGCCGGGGGCTGTGCGCCGGCGAACCCCGTCCCCGCGACCAGCACGGCCGCGAGCCACGCGCGCGCCATCGCGCTCACTCCCAGCACCGGTCGGCGCGGCCCTTGAGCGAGGCCTCGCGCGTGCAGCGCCGCGTCTCGATCCTGCCGTCCTCGCGCTCGACCAGCCGCTTGCGCCCGCCGTCGTCGTGCAGCTCGAACGCGTCGTACAGCCGGCCGGTCGCGGTGCGCGCCTCGTAGCGCAGCACCGGGCCGTCAACGCGCAACACCTGGAACAGCTGCGTGTCCTCGGCGATCGGCGCCATCGTCGCCAGCGCCTGCGGCCCCATGCGGTACTGCTTGGCGCCGACCACGCTGACCGTCAGCTGTGGCGTGTCGCCGTCCGCGTCGAGCGCGCGGCGCCCGTAGGCGTGGTCGTGCCCCTGCAGCACCAGGTCCACGCGGTGCTTGCGCAGCACCGGCGACAGGTGCTCGCGCAGCGGCGCGTAGTCGCGGTCGAAGCGCAACGCGTACAGCGGCTGGTGGATCTGCACCACGCTCCAGCGGTGCGGGTTGCCGGCCAGCACGCGGTCCAGCCACTGCGCCTGCGCCGGACCGGCATCGAGATCGAGGATCGAGGTGCCGTCGAGCACGACGAAGCGCACGCCCTGGTAGTCGAACCAGTACGTCGTCGCCTCGACCCCGGGCGCACCGTTGCGCGGCAGCGCGAACGTCACCGGCCAGTGCGGCGACAGCACCCGGCGCTCCTGCGGCGTGTCCTCGTGCTCTTCGTGGAACTCGTGGTTGCCGGCGGCAGGTGCGGTCGCGATGTCCTCGGGCAGGCCGCTGGCGGCCTCGAACCACTCGGCCCATTCGTCGTCGTCGGCACCCTGCCCCGCGCCGCCGCCCGACACCAGGTCGCCGGCGAACAGCGCCAGCTTCGCGTCCGGCGCCCAGCGCCGCGACTCGCGGATGACCCGGGTCACCAGCGAGGTGTTCTGGTTCTGGGTGTCGCCGAAGTACAGCAGCGTCAGCGGCGCCGCGTCGGCCGTCGCGGTGCGGAAGTGGAACCACGGGCTCCAGGTGCCATGACCCTGCACGCGCCACGCGTACAGCGTGTCCGGCGCCAGCCCGTCGACGTCCGCGCGGTGCTGGTGCGCGGTGCCGTTGCGCGTCTCCAGCGCCTGCGTGCTCGCGACGACGATGCGCGGCCGTCCGCCGCCGATGTCGGGCGTGTCGTCGGCCGGCGCGATCTGCAACTGCGGTGCACGCACGCGCGCATCGGTGCGCCAGGCCACCGCGAAGCCGGTCGCCGCGTCCTGCGCGGGCGAGGCCGCGATGCGGTCCGGATACGCGGTCGCGGCGTGCCCGCGATCGCCTTCGGGCACGCGGGTGTTGGGCTCGGCTTGCCGCGGCGCCTGTGCGTGGACGGCGGGTGCGAGCAACACCAGCGCGAGCAGTGCCGCGCGCAGGCACCGGGTCATGTCGAAGCGCTCTCGCATGATCAGGGCCTCCTGCAGGCGGGCAGCGACAGCGCCTGCGCGATCGCGCGCCAGTCGAACGCGACCAGCCCCTGGTCGTCGTGCACCGCGTACAGCGCGCCGTCGGGAAACGCGGTCGACGGCGCGTCGTGCAGCCAGATGCCGTCGGTGTTGGCGACGGTCTTGCCGGCCACCGCGCCGACGTGCTCGAGCGAGCGCCGGTCGAACAGGTGGAACGCGGTCTGGCCCTTGCCCTGCTCGGTCGTGATCCACCAGCCGCCGCCGTCGGCGCAGGCCTTGAGCATGATGCCCTCGGCCTGCGCCCGGAACACGTCCCGTCCGACCGTGCGTCCGGCATAGCGGCCGGCCAGGTCGTACACCTTCAGTTCGTTGGCGTAGGTCTCGTCCTCCTCGGCGATCAGCAGCCGGTCGTTCGCCGGGTCGCCCCAGATCGACTCGACCACGCGCAGCGCGCCGTCGGCCGTGGTGTCGCCGAATGCGCCCAGCGCCTCGACCGCGAACGTCTCGCCATCGGGGCGCAACGCGTAGCGATGTACGCGCCGGTCGAGCTGGTCGAGCGGCGGCAGTACGTCGTTGCCCTGCGCGTCCTCGCCGTCGTGGTAGGAATCGGTGACGTAGAGCGTGTAGCCGTCGCCCGCACGGTCGATCCACAGGCCGTACGGCTTGACCAGGTCCTGCGCGGCGAACGCGAGCACCGGCGCGAAGTCCGGCAGCCGCAGCACCTGCACGCGGTGGTTGTCGCGTTCGACGACGAACGCCAGGTCGTCGATCACCGCGATGCCGTTCGGGCGCCGGAACTGGCCGGCCCCGGTGCCCGAAGCACCGAACGTGCGCAGCGTCTCGCCCGTCGCCCCGTCGTAGACGACCAGACGGTCGGTGGACTTGGCCGTCGCGATCACCAGCACCCGACCGTCGGGCGCGGTCCACGCGGCCGGCGAGTCGATGTTGTCCTCGGGCGTGAGCGCACTGACGAACGCTTCCTCGACGACCGGCAGCGCGCGCTCGGCGGCGGCCGGCACGTCGTCGGCGGTGGCGGCCGCCTGGCCGGACGTGTCGGGCGCGGAGGCCGAACAGGCGGCGATGCACAGCGCGAGCGATGCGATCGCCAGCGCGCGGGGAGAGACGGTGGAATGCCTTGTCATGGATCACCAGGAAGTCGTGTCATCGGGAAAGCGCGCAACGGTCATGCGACGGTCATGCCGGATCGCGGCGACCGCGCATTGTGTGGACGAACGATGACACCGGCGTGTCATGCCGCGACACGGCGCACGTCGCCTCGCCATCATGAATCCGCAACAAAACCGACCCAGACTTTCCGGACGTTCCCGAGGCGCTCGCGAACACCGGCCCGCGCCGCACGAAAGGGGGTGCGCAGGCCGGCCGATGCGCCCCCGCCACTTCCGGAGTCCCGATGACATCGACACAGACCGCGATCGCCGTGGCGATCGCCGCCGCGCTGTTCGCAGCCACCACGCCCGCCGCCCACGCGCAGACCGCCGCCACCGACGGCGTGGCCGCGATGGCCAGCACGCTCGTCGGCCAGGTCCGCGAGGCCTCGCGCGGCATCGCGCTCGAAGGCGCACTCGTCACCGTCGGCGGCCGCCAGGCCAGCACCGACGGCGAAGGCCTGTTCCGCGTCGTCGGGCTGCCGGCGGGTCGCCACACGCTGCGCGTGGACTACCTGGGATACGGCGCCTACGAGACCGAGGTCACGATCGGCGACGGCCGCGGCACGCGCGTCGACGTCGCGCTGACCAGCAACGCCGGGGCGACCGACTTCGGCGTCGTCGAGGTCCGCGCCAGCCGCGACGCCCAGGCGCGCGCGCTCAACCAGCAGCGGTCGTCGACCAACTACGTCAACGTCGTCTCGGCCGACCTGCTGGGCCAGTTCCCCGACAACAACATCGCCGAGTCCACCCAGCGCATCTCCGGCGTATCCATCGAGCGCGACCAGGGCGAAGGCCGCTACGTCACCGTGCGCGGCGCGCCGAAGGAGTTCACCACCGTCTCGATCGACGGCGTGCAGCTGGCCAACCCCGACGCCGGCAGCCGCGGCGTGGAGCTGGACACCATTCCGTCCGACGTGATCTCCGCGCTCGAGGTCACCAAGGCGCTGACGCCGGACATGGACGGCGACGCGATCGCCGGCAACATCAACATCCGCACCCAGAGCGCGCTCGACCGCGACGGGCTGACGCTGCGCGCCTCGCTGGCCGGCGGCGAGTACCAGCTGGGCGACGGCGACAACGAGCGCTACAACGCGACGATCGGCAACCGCTTCGGCGCCGACCGCAACATCGGCGTGCTGATCTCCGGCTCGCTCAGCAAGCAGGGCCGCTTCACCGACAACGTCGAAAGCCTGTACGAGCGCGTCAACGACGGCTTCGCGCCCACCGAGATCCAGATCAAGGACTACGAGGGCACGCGCACCCGCAAGGGACTGACCGGACGCTTCGACTTCCGCATCGATCCCGACAACCTGGTCTACCTGGTCGCCTCCGACGCCAACTTCGTCGACCGCGAGTTCCGCGACAACCTGACGATCACGCTCGACCAGCACACCGCCGACTCGGGGGAGTCCGGCGGCACCGCGCGCGCGACCTTCGACAAGGAACTGCGCGAGCGCACCTACGACAAGACGATCCGCACCTACAACCTCGGCGGCGAGCACTACGTCGGCGAGACCTGGAAGGTCGACTGGCAGGCCTCGCGCAGCGAGGCCACCAAGGTCACCGAGCCGCGGCGACAGTACATCTTCCGCTCCGACGTGCGCCCGCAGCTCGACTACGACTACGCCAACCCCGACTTCCCCGTGTGGACGATCCGCGGCCGCGAGGACGCGCCGGCCACCGGCGTGAACCTGCCCGAGGACTGGTACGCGTTCCGCCGCCTCAACGACCGCTTCGAGTACAGCGAGGAGAACGAGACCGGCCTGCGCCTGGACCTGAGCCGGGCCCAGTCGTTCGTCGGCGAGACCGGCGACCTGCGCTTCGGCGTGCGCGCCCGGCTGCGCGACAAGCAGTTCGACGACGAGCGCTTCCGCAACGGCGAGGGCGACGACTTCGACGCGCTGGGCATCGCCTACTCGGACATGCTCTGCGACAGCCTGTCGAACAACTTCGGCTACTTCCTGACCGGCCGGCGCTTCTGCCGCGACATCTTCGACCGCTACGCCGGACCGCTGCAGGACAGCGACGCGTACGAGCGCCTGATCCCCGACTCGCTGACCGGCGACTACCGCGCCGAGGAGGACGTGTATGCGGGCTACGTGCGTCTGGACGCGACCTGGGACGCGCTGACGATGATCGCCGGCGTGCGCTACGAGCGCACCGAGACCGAGGGCATGGCGATCGCGTTCGACGAGGACACCGGCGTCGCGACGCCGGTCTCGGCCAGCCGCCGTTACGGCAACGTCCTGCCCAGCGTGCACCTGCGCTACGAACTGGGCCCCGACAGCATCGTGCGCGCCTCGTACTCGACCGCGCTCAACCGCCCGGACTTCATGCACACCGCGCCCTACCGCATCCTCGGCGAGGCCGACGACCGCAACGTCATCGCCATCGACGAGGGCAACCCGCTCGTGCAGGAGGCCTACGCGCACAATCTCGACCTGTCGTTCGAGCACTACCTGCGCCCGCTGGGCCTGGTGTCGGGCGCGCTGTTCTACAAGCGGATCGAGGACCCGCTGTTCCTGGCCTCGCACGACGAGGACGCCGGCGGCGGCCAGACGCTGCGCATCACCCGCGCCGAGAACGGCGACCGGGGCCGGATCTACGGCGCGGAACTGACCTGGCAGCAGACCTTCGACCGGCTGCCCGGCGCGCTCGCCGGCCTGGGCGTCTACACCAACTACACCTACGCCAAGTCCGAGGCGCAGCTGCCGTTCGGCCTGGGCGAGACCGAGCTGCCGGGCACCTCGCGCGACAACTACAACATCGCGCTGACCTACGAGCGCGCGGGCCTCGACGCGCGCCTGGCCTACAACTACCGCTCGCGTTTCATCCAGGCGTTCGATATCAGCAATCCCGAACTGAACGTCTACTGGGACGACCGCTCGAGCCTGGACTTCTCGGCGAGCATGAAGCTCGGCGAGGGCTGGAGCGTGTTCGGCGAGATCAACAACCTGCGCGACACGCGCCAGGTCCGCTTCCAGGGCCAGCGCAACCGCGTGCTGGAGATGGAGGGCTTCGGCCGGTCGTGGCTGGCGGGCGTGCGCTACCAGTTCTGACCGACCGCCGCGTCGTGCGGTGGTCCGGGGTCCGGGCGTTGCGTCCGGCCCCCGGACCGCCGGCAGGGCGGACCCGACGGCGCGCGTGCCCTATCCTGTCGGCATCGCCCGTTCCGTTCCCGATGCCCATGAAGATCGTCGAAGTCCGCCACCCGCTGGTCCAGCACAAGCTCGGGCTGATGCGCCGCGCCGACAACAGCACCAAGACCTTCCGCGAGCTGTCGGCCGAGGTCGCCACGCTGCTGACCTACGAAGCCACGTCGGACCTGGAGACCGAGGACGCGACCGTCGACGGCTGGGCCGGCACGGTGCAGGTGCGGCGCATCAAGGGCCGCAAGATCACCCTGGTACCGATCCTGCGCGCGGGCATCGGCATGCTGCCCGGCGTGCTCGAGCTCATCCCGGCCGCGAAGGTCAGCGTCGTGGGCATCAAGCGCGACGAAGCCTCGCTGCAGGCGGTGCCCTACTACGAGAACCTCGTCGGCGACATGGCCGACCGCACTGCGCTGATCCTCGACCCGATGCTCGCCACGGGCGGTACGCTGATCGCCACCGTGGCGATGCTCAAGGCCGCCGGCGCCAGCCGCATCAAGGGCCTGTTCCTGGTCGCCGCGCCCGAAGGCCTGCGCGCGCTCGAAGCCGTCCACCCGGACGTCGAGGTCTACACCGCCTCGATCGACGAACGCCTCGACGCGCGGGGCTACATCCTGCCCGGCCTGGGCGATGCCGGCGACAAGATCTTCGGCACCCGGGTCGACTGAGCGGCGCGCCGTCCGCCGGCGATTTCAGGCCTCGTCCGGCCAGCGCCGGACGATGTCGGGCGACGCTCCCACGCGCCGGCACGCGCGCGCGGCGATGCCGTCGGGCAGCGCCATGCGGAACAATGGCGCCATGCCGCGCAGCACGCGTGCGCAGGCGCGGTGGCGGACGCGCTGCAGCGGCGTGATCTCCAGCAGCGCCTCGGCCCAGGACGGCAACAGCGCCGCGCCCGCACCGATGAACACCTCGCGCGACAGCGCCGCGCCCGGCACCGGCAGGCGGATGCCGCGCAGCACCGCCAGCACCTCGCGCGAGCGCGCGTCGAAGCGCAGTTCCGGGCGCACCTGCGCGAAATAGTCCGCGATCGCCGCGCGGTCGGCCGGCACGTCGCGCGCGCCCAGCGCCTCGGCCACGCGGCGCGACTCGTCGTAGTAGCGGTCGTCGATCCCATGCGGCGTGCGCAGCCCGGCGTAGGCATGGAATCCCTGCAGAAACGCGTAGGCCTCGGTGACGTGCACCCAGGTCAGCAACTCCGGATCGTCGGCCGCGTAGGGCACGCCGTCGGCCGTGGTGCCGCGCACCTGGCCATGGATCGCGGCGACCCGGGCGATCAGCCGCTGCGCGTGCGCGGTGCCGGCGTAGGTCGTGCCCGCGACGAAGGCCGTCGTGCGCCGCAGCCGTCCGACCAGGTCGGTGCGGAAGTCGGAGTGGTCCCACACGCCTGCCAACGCGCGCGGGTGCAGCGCCTGCAGCAGCAGTGCGCACAGGCCGCCGGCGAGCATGCCGGGGAAATCGCCATGGATCCGCCAGGTGACGCTGTCCGGTCCGAACAGGCCCGGATCACCCGCCGGCGCGTCGTAGTCGATCCCGCTCTGCCCGCGCGGAAACACGCCCAGCACCCAGCTGCGGAGCGCGGCGGTCAGCGGGGTGGCGAGCCCGGGGCGAGGAGCATCCATGGCGCAGATGCTAGCCGGCCGCCGTCGACGCGCGTGTCGATGCCCGGGCGCGACGCCGCGTGCGACAATGTCTTCACGTCGCCGACGCGTCCACGCCCGTCCGCGCCGCTCCGTCAGCCAGGGGCCACCGGCCCTCAGCCAGCCGTGCCGCCTCCCCTTGCCGACAGGACTGCTTCGCCATGCCCGCTCTTCCGTCTTCCGTCCCGGCCGCGTCGCTGCGCGCACGCCGCGCCCCGCTCGCGCTCGCGTTGCTGGCCTGCATCGCCGCCGCGCCCGCGCTCGCCCAGGACGCCGCCACCGACGCCACCGACGCCACCGAGGCTCGGACCCGCACGCTCGACACCGTGCTGGTGACCGCCGACGGGTCGCAGGTCGAGCTGCCGCCCGCCTACGCCGGCGGCCAGGTCGCCACCGGCGGGCGCGTCGGCCTGTTCGGCAACCTCGACCTCATGAACACGCCGTTCAACAGTCTCAACTTCACCGCCGACCTGATGCGCGACCAGCAGGCGCGCAGCGTCGCCGACGTCGTGCAGAACGATCCGGCGGTGCGGGTGGCGCGCGGCTTCGGCAACTTCCAGGAGCTGTACGTGGTGCGCGGCCTGCCCGTGTATTCCGACGACATGAGCTACAACGGCCTGTACGGGCTCCTGCCGCGGCAGTACGTCGCCGCCGAGTTCCTGGAGCGCGTCGAAGTGTTCCGCGGCGCCAACAGCTTCATCAACGGCGCCGCGCCCGGCGGCAGCGGCATCGGCGGTGCGTTCAACCTGGTGCCCAAGCGCGCCGGCGACGACGACCTGACCCGGCTGACGCTGGGCTACGAGAGCGGCGGCCAGGGCTACGCCGCGGCCGACGTCTCGCGCCGCTTCGGCGCCGACCGCGCCTGGGGCGTGCGCGCCAATGCCGTACGCCGCGACGGCGACACCGTGCTCGACGAATCGCGCGAGCTCGGCGTGCTGGCGCTTGGCGTCGACTACCGCGGCGAGCGCGCGCGGTTCTCGGCCGACCTGGGCTGGCAGGACCACCGCATCGACGCGCCGCGCCCCAGCGTCACGCCCAACGGCGGGATCCCGACGGCGCCCGACGCCGACGTGAACTTCGCCCAGCCGTGGACCTTCACCGGCGAGGAGGACCTGTTCGGCGTGGTCCGCGGCGAATACGACGTCAGCGACACCACGACGGCCTGGGCCGCGGTCGGCATCCGTGACAGCCGCGAGCACAACGTGCTGGCCAACCCGCGGGTCGACACCGCCGGCAACCTGGCTGCGTCGCGCTTCGACAACGTGCGCGAGGACCTGCTGCGCACCGGCGAGGTCGGCCTGCGCACCGAGTTCCGCACCGGCGCCGTCGGCCACCGCGTCAGCGTCAGCGGTTCGTTCTTCGACCTCGACTCGCAGAACGCCTTCGCCAGCGGCGTCCGCCTCCCGGTGGGCTCGCTGTACGCGCCGGTCGCGACCCCGCTGCCCGCCACCAACCCCGCGGTCGGCGACATGGCCGATCCGCTGACCACCAGCCGCACTCAGACCGCGAGCCTCGCGATCGCCGACACGCTGCGCCTGGCCGACGACCGCGTGCTGCTGACGCTGGGCGCGCGCCGACAGACCTTGCGCCAGTCGAGCTACGACTACAGCACCGGCGCCGCGCTCGACCGCTACGACGACAGCGTGGTCACGCCGGTCGCCGCGGCGGTCTTCAAGCTCGGCCGGCAGGTCTCGCTGTACGCCAACTACGCCGAGGCCCTGCTGCCCGGCCAGACCGTCGACCAGACCAGCGCCGACGGCACCCCGATCGTCAACGCCGGCGAAATCCTCGACCCGTTCCGTTCCAAGCAGTACGAGGTCGGCGCCAAGTACGACGCCGGCGGCTGGGGCGCGAGCGCCGCGGTGTTCCGCATCGCCAAGCCGAACGCGATCGAACAGGACTACCGGGTCAGCGCCGACGGCGAGCAGCGCAACCAGGGCCTGGAGCTGAGCGTCTACGGCCAGCCGGCCGACGGCCTGCGCGTGCTCGGCGGTCTGACCCTGCTCGACGCCACGCTCCGCCGCACCCAGGGCGGCGTCAACGAGGGCAACGACGTGATCGGCGTGCCGGACGTGCAGGCCAACGCCGGCATCGACTGGGACGTGCCCGGGGTGGACGGGCTCACGCTCGATGCGCGCGCGGTGCACACCGGCCGCCAGGCGGCGCGCCTGGACAATGCGCTGGAACTGCCGTCGTGGACGCGGTTCGACCTGGGTACGCGCTATGCGTTCGAGGCCAGCGGCCGCGACTGGACGCTGCGCGCGCGGGTCGACAACGTGTTCGACCGCGCCTACTGGGCCTCGACCGGCGGCACGTCCGGCGCGAACTACCTGGTGCTGGCCGCCCCGCGCACGTTCACGCTGTCGGTCTCGCTGGCGCTGTAGCGCGGCCCGTTCGCCGCCTTTCGTAGGCGCGCGCTCGCGCGCGATGGCATCGTCGCAACGGCCCCATCGCGCCCGAGGGCGCTCCTACGGGCGATATGGCGTCATTCCCACCGGCTCGCCCGACCCCGCCGCACCGTAGGAGCGCGCTCGCGCGCGATGGCATCGTCGCAACGGCCGCGTCGCGCCCGAGGGCGCTCCTACGGGCGATGGCGTTATCCCACCGGCTCGTCCGGCCCCGCCGCACCGTAGGAGCGCGCTCGCGCGCGATGGCATCGTCGCAACGGCCCCATCGCGCCCGAGGGCGCTCCTACGGGCGATATGGCGTCATTCCCACCGGCTCGCCCGACCCCGCCGCACCGTAGGAGCGCGCTCGCGCGCGATGGCATCGCCGCAACGGCCCCATCGCGCCCGAGGGCGCTCCTACGGACGATGGTGTCCCCCGGCGCCCCGGCCACCGGCCTATTCGAGCGGGATGCGCACCACCGACTCCAGCGCGCTGGCGGTGTAGTCCTTGTTGAAGGGCGCCTTGACCGTCACGTACAGCGCCTTGCCGTCGGGCGCGATCTCCAGGCTGTTGGGATTGGGCGGCAGCGTCCAGGTGCGGCGCACGGCGTAGCTGTCGGCATCGAGCTCGCTGACCGTGCCCTGGTCGCGATGGGTGACGTAGAGCGCACGGCGCTCGGGGTGGAACTTGATGCCCATCGAATCGCCGACCGGCAGGCTGCGCTCGACCTTGCCGGTGCGCGTGTCGAACACCAGCACCGTCGCGCCCTTCGAGTGATCGGTGACGAACAGGCGGTGGGTCGCCGGGTCGTGGGCGAGGTTGAGCAGCAGGTACTCCTTGCCGTCGCCAGGCGTCCAGCGCTGCTGGATCGTGTGGGTGGCGGTGTCGATCACCAGCACTTCGCCGTCGCCGTTGGCCGAATACAGACGGCCCGCGGCCGGATCGAGCAGCAGGCCGGTCACCCACTTGCCGGCATCGCCGATCGTCGCGCGCAGCGTCAGCGTCGCCGCGTCGACGACCCAGATCAGGCCCGGTGCGCCGACGCCGCCGACGTAGAGCGTGCCGCCGGCCTCATCAAGGATCACCTGCCGCGGTCCGTAGTTCGAGCCGTCCGAGGCCTTGTCCTCGAAGCGCAGCCGCGCTTTGACCTCGCCGGTCTTCGCATCGATCGAGGTCAGCCCCCGCTCGACGCTGTTGGTCACGTACAGCGTCTCGCCCTTGGCGTCGGTCGCGACCGCGAAATTGCGCAGGTCGGTGTGGGTCTTGCCGCGGGTCTCCAGCGTGGCCGGGTCGAGCCGGTAGATCACCCCGCCCTTCGTGTCGGGCGCGGCTTCCGAGGACGCGACGAACAGCGCGTTCGCGGCCTGGCTGTAGCGCGCCTCGTAGACGCCGCGCGCCAGGTCCCGGCGCAGCACGCCGTCGACGAGCGCGGTCGCGGTCGCGGCCGGCGGCGCGACCGCCGGTGCCTGCTCGGCATGCAGGGGCGATGCCAGGCCGAGCGCGAGCACGGTCGCGGCGGTCAGCAGGGAAAGGGCACGGGAGGACGGCATCATGGGCATGGACTCGGAGGGAGGACGGGAGGACGAGGACCGCATCGGGCGTCTCCGGCCGGCATCGCTTGCCGGAGGCACGACCCGGCGACGGGCCGGACCGGCGCGCCGTCGAGCGATTCCGGCCCGCGACGCGCCCTCATCGGGAACGATTCTCATTTTCCCGATGGACTGCGGCCTTGTCCATCGCCGGCCGCGCTCACGGCAGCCGCAGCGGCCCGACCGCGTCGAGCACGCGCGCATCGCGCGCGCCGTCGCCGCCACCGAACGCCGATGCGCTGGACTCGGGCTGCAGCGGACGGAAGCCGTCGTCGTAGTCCCAGGTCACCGCGTGCACGCGTGCGCCGGCCAGCGTCGCCGGATCGCCGAGCGACACCGCGGGCAGCGTGAAGCGGATCGTCGCCGCGTCCGCATCGACCTCGATGCGCGCCGGCTGCGCCTGCGGCGTGCCCTCGTCGTCGTCGCCGGCGCCCTGCGCCGAGAACAGCGCGTTCGACCAACCGTGGGCGCGCAGCCGGTAGTGCCAGCGCATGCCGTCGGGCAGGCGCGCGTTCTGCTGCGGCATGGCCTCGCTGCCGCCCTCGCGCCCCGGCAGTTCGACGAACAGCACCGGCGCGACATGGTCGAAGCCGTTGGGCGGGTTCCAGCCCTGGGTCACGCTGGCCATGCGCAATGTCACGCGCAAGGCGCCGCCGCTGGTCTCGACCTCCATCGCGCGCAGGTCGCCCTGCCGCTGCGTCCGCCACTGCCCACCGAGCGGATAGACCACGCGCCCGTCCAGGCCGTGGTCGTCGCCGGCCGGATCGTCTATGCGTGCGACGGCCTGCCATCGGCGCTCGACCCGGAAGTGCTGCGCGGCCGAAGCGGTCCCGTCGGCCTCGCGCCACAGCACCAGGCGATGCGTGCGCGCCGGGTCGATCCAGCTATCGGTACGCAGCGTCGCCGTCCAGCGGCCGTCGGCACCGGCCTCGACGCGTGGCGCGCGCTGCAGGTCGCCGTCGACCACGACCTGCAACACGTCGCCGGGCGCGGCGTGCCCGTGCAGCACCACATCGTCGCGCCAGGGCGCCGCGGGCAACGCATCGAGTGTCGGTGCCGGCCCCTGCGACGTCTGCGGCGGCGCAGCGCGGCCGCGCTGGCGCCAGACCAGGCCCGCGCGCGGCGGCAGCACCAGCGTCAGCCGTCCGTCGGCCGCGACCGTCAGCGGCGCGGGATTGCCGTCGAGTCCGAATGCGCCGTCCAGCCGCGTCCCGGCAGGCAGCCCGGTCTCCAGCGCGTCGACGAGCACCGGCGCGTCGGCGGTGTTGAAGGCGACCAGCGCGAGCGCATCCTCGTGGCGGGTCGCCCACACCAGCGCGCCCGGCCCGCCGCCGCTGTCGCGCAGCACCTCGGGCACGCCGCGCGGGAACACCCGGTCGTCGAGTCGCAGCGCCGACATCGCCGCGATCTCGCGGTACAGCGGCGCGCCGGTGTCGAACGCATCGCCCTGCGCGCCGACACCGCCTGCGAACATCGCCGTGCGACGCCCGGCGAAGCCCTGTTCGGTGCCGTAGTACAGCGTCGGAATGCCCGGCAGCGTCATCATCGCCAGCAGCGCCTGGCGCAGGGCGCGCGTGTCGGCACCGGCCAGGAACCGGTCGACGTCGTGGTTGTCGACGAAGCTCGGCATCCAGTGCAGGCGCGGATGCAGCGCGACCATGCTGGCGATGCGATGCCCGAGCACCGCGGTCGGCTCGCCGCGCGCGAACACGTCGCCGAGGCTGCCGTAGAGCGGGAAGTTGATCATGCCCGGCAGGCGCTCGCCGCCGGCCTCGGTGCGCATGTAGGCCTCGAGCCTGCGCGCCTGGGTGTCCTCGAACGGCTTGTCGATCGCGAAGCCCTCGCCGAACACGTGGAAGTCCTCGCGGCCGGTCGCGCGCGCTGCGGCGACGATGCCCGGCGCCTCGCGATCGTCGGCATGCAGGAAATCGTCGAAGAAATCCGCCGGCACGTGCAGCGCGGTGTCGACGCGGAACGCATCGACGCCGACGTCGCGGATCCAGTCGCCGTAGCTGCGCCGCAGCGTCCGGCGGACCTCGGGGTGCCCGGTGTTGAGATCGTCGAGGCCGGCGAGCTGGTAGGTCAGCTCCTGCGTGCGGTCGGTGAAGTCGACGATGTCCGGCGTCCAGTGATAGATCGCCTCGCGGCGCTGCGCCGCATCGCGCGCGTCGTTGCGGTCGAACGGCGGCTGCACCGGCGCCTCGCGTCCGCGCGCGTCGGCGAAGCGCGCGAAGCCCGCCGCCGGGTCGTCCGCGGTCCAGCCGCCGGGATAGCCGAAGTAGTTCGCGGTGTGGTTCACGACGATGTCCTGGATCAGGTACATGCCGCGGCCGTGCAGACCACGCGACAGCGCGCGGTAGTCGTCGCGCGTGCCGAAATGCGGATCGAGCGCGGAGAAATCGTCGGCCCAGTAGCCGTGGTAGCCGCCGTAGCGGGTCGCCTCGTTCCACCACTGGTGCGCCACCGGCGGCGTGATCCACACCGCCGTCGCGCCCAGGCCCTGCACGTAGTCGAGCCGGCGCGCCACGCCCGCGAGGTCGCCGCCGCTGTAGCGCGCCGGATCCTTCGGGTCGTACTCGCCGGTGCCCTGGTCGTTGTTGGCCGGATCGCCGTCGTCGAACCGGTCGATCATCAGGAAGTAGACGACCTGGTCGCGCCAGTCCGGCGACGGCACGTGCAGTTCGCCGGCGCCCGCCAGGCCGGAGCCCGCGAGCAGGCATGCGAGCGCGAGGCTCCGGATGCGCGATCGCGCGCGCTGATTCATGTAAACGTTTTCCATCGCCGCCTCCCAGCGCCATCGACGCCACATCGTCGACGAGCGCCATCGCGATGCGCCATGAATACGTATGCAGCGCGCCGCCGGGCCCGAACCCCGGGACTACCATGGCCGCCAATCGCAGGACCCGTCCGATCAATCCAGCTGCGGCGCGGACGGTACAACCCAGAACAACCGCCTGCTGGACACCCTTGGGAGGGGAGATGTCGAAGCTCGATCGCAACCTGCTCAGCGTTGCGCTGTCGTCCGCGCTGCTGATGCTCGCAGCCGGCGCACAGGCGCAGACCACCACGTCCACCGACGATGCCGATGCAGGCGCGACGCAGGCGCGTGCCAGCGGCGACGCCGTGCAGCTCGACAGCGTGCGCGTCACCGGCATCCGTCGCGGCATCGAACTGTCGATGGACACCAAGCAGGCCGAGGACACCATCGTCGAGGCGATCTCGGCCGAGGACATCGGCAAGCTGCCCGACACCAGCATCGCCGACTCGCTGGCGCGCCTGCCCGGCATCTCGGCGCAGCGCTTCGGCGGCCGTCCGCAGGAACTCAACATCCGCGGCTTCGCCGGCGATTTCTCGACCGCACTGCTCAACGGCCGCGAGCAGGTCAGCTTCGGCAACAACCGCGGCGTGGAGTTCGACCAGTACCCGTCCGAGCTGATCAGCCAGGTCGTGGTGCACAAGACCACCAATGCGCAGCTGGTCGGCCAGGGCCTGTCGGGCACGGTCAACATGAAGACCGTGCGTCCGCTGTCGTTCGGCGAGCGCGCGGTCGCGGTGAACGTGCGCGGCGACATGAACAAGCTCGGCGACGACAAGGAGTACGGCAGCCGCGCCAGCATCTCGTACATCGACCAGTTCGCCGACGACACGGTCGGCATCGCGGTGGGCTACGCCCGCCTCGACAGCCCGAACCTCGGCCGCCAGTTCGAGTCGTGGAACTTCAATAAGGAGTACGAGGGCTACGAGGGCAATGGCGTGCTCGGCGGCACCGCCGCCTACGGCATCGAGGGCAGCAACCGTCGCGACGGCTACATGGCCGTGCTCGAGTTCCAGCCCAACGAACGCCTGCACTCGACGATCGACCTGTTCTACTCGCAGTTCGAGCGCGAGGAGAACAAGTACGGCCTGCAGACCGGCCTGGCCTACGGCCGGGCAGTGCTCGACGATGCCACGCTGAGCCCCGACGGCACCACGATCGATTCGACCTGGTCGCAGATCGCGCCGATCGTCGTGCGCAACGACACCAACACGATGGACGACCGCCTGCTGTCGTTCGGCTGGAACACCGAACTGGAGGTCAACGCGAACTGGACGCTGACCACCGACGTCAGCCATTCGCGCGCACGCCGCGCCGAGCAGCTGTTCGAGGTCTACGCCACGCCGCCGGCCGGCGTCACCGCGTCGGGCCGCTACGTGTTCAATCCCGAGGGCTGGTACGACATCGGCCTCGACTACGACGTCGGCTCGCCGGGCGGTCTGGTCCTGCGCGACCCCGACCGGTGGGGCGGCGAGCGCGACCAAGCCGGCTACCTGAAGAACTTCGAGGTCCGCGACCAGATCAGTTCGTTCCGGGTCGACCTCGAGCGCCGCTTCGATACCGGCTTCGTCTCGGCACTGCGCTTCGGCGGCAACATCACCGACCGCCGCAAGAGCCGCGCGTCGACCGAATACACGCTGTGCGTCACCGACGCCTGCACCGGCGACGGCAGCGTCGCCATCCCGGGGCAGTACGTGCGCAACAGCGCGTTCGGCTTCGCCGGCATCCCGTCGATCATCGACCTCGACGAGCGCGCGATGCTCGCCGACGGCATCTATCGTCCGTGGCGCAAGGACGACGAGGCCATCAACAGCAAGAACTGGGAGATCCACGAGGAGATCGGCACGCTCTACGTGCAGGCCGACATCGACACCGACCTCGGCCCGGTGCCGCTCAAGGGCAACGTCGGCGTGCAGGTGGTCAACTCCAGCCAGCGCTCGACCGGCGTGGCGACGGTCGAAGGCGTTGCGCTGGAGGCACCGAGCGAGCACGGCGCCGACCATGTGCACTACCTGCCGAGCATGAACCTGTCGTTCGGCCTGCCGGCCGAGCAGTTCGTGCGCCTGGGCGCCTCGCGCCAGATGGCGCGCCCGCGCATGGACGAACTCACCGCCGGTGGCACCTACGGCATCGACCGCAGCCGCAACCTGTGGACCGGCAGCGGCGGCAACCCCGAGCTCGATCCGTGGCTGGCCAACGCTTACGACGTGTCGTACGAGAAGTACTTCGGCGACGAGTCGATCGGTCGCGGCTACGTGAGCGCGGCGTACTTCTACAAGGACCTCAAGACCTACATCTACCGGCAGACCACCGAGTTCGACTTCAGCCAGCTGCCGCTGCCTGCCGAGCTGCCGGGCAACCTGCCGCCGTCGTGGATCGGCGAGTACAGCCAGCCGGTCAACGGCGAGGGCGGCACGATCAAGGGCTGGGAGTTCGCCGTGTCGTTCCCGCTGGGCCTGCTGTGGGCGCCGCTGGAAGGCTTCGGCTTCATGGGCAACTACTCCGACACCGAGAGCGACATCGCGCCCAACGGCCCCGACAGCTCCGAGCCCCTGCCCGGCCTGTCGAAGTACGTCTCCAACGTCGCCCTGTACTACGAGCGCTACGGCTTTTCGGCGCGTGTGTCGCAGCGCAGCCGCTCCGACTTCCTCGGCGAGGTCCAGGGCGCCGGCGGCGACCGCACCAAGGTGATGTTCACCGGCGAGACCGTGACCGACCTGCAGCTGGGCTACGCGTTCGAGAGCGGACGCCTGGAGGGCCTGTCGCTGCTGCTCCAGGTCAACAACCTGGAGAACGAGCCCTTCCGCTCGACCTTCGACGGCCTGCAGGAGCGTCCGAACCAGTTCTACGACTACGGCCGTACCTACCTGATGGGCGTCAACTACCGGTTCTGACCGGATCCGGCCGCGCGGCGCCTCCCCGCCGCGCGGCCGGCGACGCCCGCTCCGGGCATCCCGATCGGGAAATGCTTGTACGGCCCCGGGGACTGGGCTAGAATGCGCGACCTCGCCGACGCGGCGGGATGGCAACACCGGGCGGTTAGCTCAGCGGTAGAGCACTACCTTGACATGGTAGGGGTCACAGGTTCGAACCCTGTACCGCCCACCACGAAGCAGCTGGGAGACAGGCGTTTTCGTGGAATCAGACAGACCCGGCCATCGCGCCGGGTTTTTCGTAAGTGCAGGGTCAGTGCATGCGGTCCCGCTTGACCCGGACGCCGTCCAGGCCCGGATGGAGATAGCGGACTCTGTACCGCTCAGTAGTGGTAGCGGGCCTGCGCGATCAGCTGCACGTCGCCTTCGACCTTGTAGACGATCCGGTGCTCGTCGTTGATGCGCCTCGACCAGTACCCCGCGAGCGCGTGACGGAGCGGCTCCGGCTTGCCGACGCCTCGGAAGGGATCGCGCTGGATGGCCTTGATCAGTTCGTTGATGCGCTTGAGAAGCTTTCTGTCGACCTGCTGCCAGTGGAGGTAATCCTCCCAGGCGTCATCCGAGAACTGCAGGATCACTCGGTCAGGTCCCGCACCTGCCCGCCCCCGGATTCGAGCTGCGCGATCGAACGCAGCAGACGCTGCGCGCTCTTCGGACTGCGCAGCAGATAGGCCGTCTCCTCCATGGCCTTGTAGTCGTCCAGCGACACCATGACCACGGACTGCTCGCGGCTGCGCGTGATGATGACCGGCTCGTGATCGTTGACCACGCGGTCCATCGTGTCGGCCAGGGAGGCACGGGCGGCGGTGTAGGTGATGGTGTCCATGGAAGCGGTCTCTTTATGTACGGGATACCGTACAGGCATACCCATGAACCTACAACCAACCCGATCAGGCGACGTCGTGAGTTCGCCCGTCGGCAGCGGGGCGCCTCGCGGTGAGCCGCCCTACCCCAGCGCCGCCGCCTTGATCTTCTGGATCTGGTCGCGCAGGCGCCCGGCTTCCTCGAACTCGAGGTCGCGGGCGTGCTGGTACATCTGCTGCTCGAGCGCCTTGAGCTTGGACGCGAGCTTGTCGGGCGAAAGCGCCGCGTAGTCCTCGGCCGGTTCGGCGACCTTGCGGCCCTTGCCACGCCCCTTCTTCTCCATTTCGGGCTCGGCGCGCGCGCCTTCCATGATGTCGACGATCGCGCGCGCCACCGAGCGCGGCGTGATGCCGTGCTCGGCGTTGTACTCGACCTGCTTCTGGCGCCGGCGCTCGGTCTCGTCGAGTGCGGTCTGCATCGAATTGGTGATGCGGTCCGCGTACAGGATGGCCTTGCCGCGCAGGTTGCGCGCCGCGCGGCCGATGGTCTGGATCAGCGAACCGCCCGACCGCAGGAAGCCCTCCTTGTCGGCGTCGAGGATCGCGACCAGCGACACCTCGGGCATGTCCAGACCCTCGCGCAGCAGGTTGATGCCGACCAGCACGTCGAACTTGCCCAGACGCAGGTCGCGGATGATCTCCACGCGCTCGACGGTGTCGATGTCGGAATGCAGGTAGCGCACCTTGACGTCGTGCTCGCCCAGGTACTCGGTGAGGTTCTCGGCCATGCGCTTGGTCAGCGTCGTGATCAGCACCCGGTCGCCCATTGCCACGCGCTCGCGGATCTCGCCGAGCACGTCGTCGACCTGCGTGGCGACCGGCCGGATCTCGACCACCGGGTCGATCAGGCCGGTCGGGCGTACGACGAGCTCGGTCACCTGGCCTTCCGATTTCTCCAGCTCGTAGCTGCCGGGCGTGGCCGAGACGAAGATCGCCCGCGGCGAGCGCCCTTCCCACTCCTCGAACTTCAGCGGCCGGTTGTCCAGCGCCGAGGGCAGCCGGAAACCGAAGTTCACCAGCGTCTCCTTGCGCGAGCGGTCGCCCTTGTACATCGCACCGATCTGCGGGACGGTGACGTGCGACTCGTCGATGACCAGCAGCGCGTCCGGCGGCAGGTAGTCGAACAGGCACGGCGGCGCCTCGCCGGGCATGCGGCCGGTCAGATGCCGGGAGTAGTTCTCCACGCCGTTGCAGTAGCCCACCTCGGCCATCATCTCCAGGTCGAACTGCGTGCGCTGCTGCAGCCGCTGCGCCTCGACCAGCTTGTTCTCGGCGTAGAACTGCTCCAGCCGCGGCGGCAGCTCGGCCTTGATCGCCTCGATCGCGTCGAGCGTCGTGCGCCGCGTGGTCACGTAGTGCGACTTGGGATAGATCGTGTAGCGCTGCAGCGTGCGCCGGGTCTCGCCGGTCAGCGGGTCGAACTGGGTGATCCGCTCGATCTCGCCGTCGAACAGCTCGATGCGCAGCGCCTCGGCGTCGGATTCGGCCGGGTGCACGTCGATCGTCTCGCCGCGCACACGATAGGTACCGCGGCGCAGCTCGTGGTCGTTGCGGCTGTACTGCATCTCGGTCAGCCGCCGGATCAGTTCGCGCTGGTCGATGCGCTCGCCGCGGACCATGTGCAGCACCATCCGGAAGTACTCGTTCGGATCGCCCAGGCCGTAGATCGCCGAGACCGTGCACACGATGATCGCGTCGCGGCGCTCGAGCAGCGCCTTGGTCGCCGACAGCCGCATCTGCTCGATGTGCTCGTTCACCGAGCTGTCCTTCTCGATGTAGGTGTCCGACGACGGCACATAGGCCTCGGGCTGGTAGTAGTCGTAGTAGCTGACGAAGTACTCGACCGCGTTGTGCGGGAAGAACGACTTGAACTCGCCGTAGAGCTGCGCGGCCAGCGTCTTGTTGGGCGCCATCACCAGCGTCGGCTTCTGCACCCGCTGGATCACGTTGGCGATCGTGTAAGTCTTGCCCGACCCTGTCACGCCGAGCAGCGTCTGGTGCGCCAGTCCGGCCTCGAAGCCGTCGACCAGCTGCTCGATCGCCTGCGGCTGGTCGCCCGCCGGCTGGTAGGGCGACACGAGCTGGAAACCGGCGGGTTGGGTGGCGTCGTTCATGGCGTCTGCGCTGCGGGGGAAGACCTGAAGTGGGGGCGGCCGCCCCTGGCGACAACCGCTGTCTCGGGAGGAGTCCGACGATACCAGCCGGGGGTTTCCGACCCGTGGAGGCGGCGATAGCCGGATTCAGCAGCACCTCGTCCCAAGCGAAGCTGGCCCTCCGACAGGAGCAGGCGAGCGCCCGTGCACAGGCTGAACGGATTCACGCTGATCGAACTATTGACGATCCTGGTCATCCTGGCCGTGGTGGCGATGGTCGGTCTTCCCGGCTTTGTCGATCTGGTGGCACGTCACCGCGTCCAGACGACGATGCACCTGATCGGCGCCGACCTGGCGATGGCGCGCAGCAGCGCGATCGTCGGGCGCAGCCCCGTCGTGGTCTGCCCGGCCGATGGCGAAGCGGGCTGTCGCGACGACGGGGACTGGAGCGACGGCTGGATCGTCTTCGCCGACCCCGACGGCAATCGACAAGTGGATGCGCCTGCCGATGTCCTGCGCATCACGCCGGCGCCGGCCGGCGCCGCTCGTGGGCTGCGCATCGATGCGACCCGGCCGCTCGTTCGATACCAGCGCGATGGCCGCAGCGCGGGCACCAACCTGACGGTGCGGATCTGCCGGGGCGGACACCTGGAGGGCGAAATCGTCGTCAACAATCTCGGGCGCGTGCGCAGCGAGCGGCTTTCGGTGCCGATGCCCTGCCCTGCATAGGGCGTCCCCTGATGGCCCCACGGCGCGCAGCATGGACCTCCTCGACGCACGGGCAGCGAATGCAACACCGATGCTTGACCCGCGCCGCCAACCGACTAGAATGTGCGTCCCCGCCCGAATAGCTCAGCCGGTTAGAGCACTTGACTGTTAATCAGGGGGTCGTTGGTTCGAGTCCAACTTCGGGCGCCAGATCGAAGAAAAAGCCGCGGAGCGATCCGCGGCTTTTTCTGTGCATGTCACATCGGCCTACGCTGCCATAGACCACCGACGCGCCGGGCAAATAGGCACGATCGCAGGGATCACCAGCACTCGGCGACAGTGCCCGTTGGTTTCGGACTACCGCCGATGGTTTTGCGACCAGCCTGATCCAGGCCGAGTGTGCCGCAGCGCGTGTCCTTCGCCTGGCGCCCCTGCGGCGTTGCGGTCAGGCTGAACGCGTTGGGCCTTTTCGCGTCCACTGCCATACCGATCAGATACGCGGCCGTCCCCGATGCGGGTGATTGCACGTCCTTGCCGTCGTTGACGGTCTCCCAGAATCCCACGTAGGTATTGCGTACGGTATGGAAGCGCTCGGCACGCTGCGCCAGTTCGGCCAGGTCGGCCTTCGCTTGGCCGCGCTTGGACTTGCGGACCGCGTCCTCATAGCTCGGATAGGCGATGGCCGCAAGGATCGCGATCACTGCGACCACGATCATCAACTCGATCAGGGTGAACCCCGTCGGTCGCCGTGCGCGACCGTGATCGCGCTGCCTGGAAGTCATTGGATCTGCCTCCAGGACTGACGACCGCACGGATACGGCAGGTAGCTCGTGTCGGCGCCCGCGACGGTCACCGCCATCCAGCAGCCCTGGGGCGGCGGAGAAGGCGGCTCGCCCCCGTCGTCATCGCCTTCCCCGCCGTCGCCTCCCCCCTCGGAGGACGGCGGCGGTGCCGTGCCCTGGTTGTTTCGGGGCAGCGCGAGCACGCCGACATCGCGGACCGGCGCGCTTCCACCGGTATCGAGCGCCAGGCCTGCGGTGCCTTCCGCGTAATGGCTGCCACCGATCGAACCAGTGCGGGCCGACGAGAGCCCGGCAGCTCCAGTCAAGGCATTGAGGCCGTAGAGCCAGTTGAACCCCTGCGTCGAGCATCCGGTCGCGTTGTCCTGCGGTGCATAGGTCGGCAGGAAGACGACGCCCGATGCGATCGAGGGGAACCCGACGAAGCGCTCGCCCGCCGGCAGCGTCAGGCGCCAGCCGCGCCCAGTCCCGGACGGCGCCGTGGGGGCAGACAGCACACGCACGCCGTTTTGCGTGCCCAAGATGGTCCGCGAGACGAGATGGGACGGGCGGATCGGCGCGAACGCCGAAGTCGGCGGGCCGCGTACCGGATCGACGATCGCGTACAGCGACTGCACGCTCTGATCGCCGGGATCGCCGACGAACGAAAAGCTGCCGGTGCCGAAGTACAGCATCACGCCCCCGCCGGGACCGGCCGTCGCCAGCAGACCGCCGGTGATCGGCTGCCGATACGTCGCTCCGTTCGACTCCGCTTCCTGACTGGTGAACAGCGGCAGCGTCAACGCGTCCGAGGTCGGCTCGCGCAGGTCGAACTTCCAGATCGCGCCCTTCTGGTCCGCGGCATAGACGGTATCGACGAATCCATCGCTGCCAGGCGCGTCGAGTGCGTCGGTGGCCGGATCCAAGCCGGTCCGAGAGCGCCAACGGTCCACGGCCACGAGGTTGCCCAGTCCGTTGCCGCCTGCGATCCCGCTGTCCGGATCCTCGGCTTCGATCATCCGAATGGTCGGCGCCCCCTCGGCAATGTCGACGACGAACAGCACCGCCTTGCCGTTCTTGCTGCCATAACCATTACCGAAGATCGCCTTCCACGCGACCGTGCCATCGGTGTGCCTGACGGGCACGATCACCGGCCGACCGAGGACATGGCCGATGTTGTCGCGCACCTCCGCATCGAGCGTATCGTCGAGATCGCTGATCTCCCACAGCCTGTCCGCGGCATCGAAGGATCCCGGATCGGACACATCGAGCGCGAACACGCTTCGCCCGCCTGCGCCGCTGGCACCGACAACGACGGTCTTCCAGGTGCCGGCAACCCGGGCATCGCCGACGGCAACCGGCCCGTCGACGTAGTAGCGATGGCTGAACTTCTGGTCATTGCGGTCGTCGGGATCGTAGGGATAGAGCAGGTTGCCCAGATGGCCCACAGCGGTCGCAGGAATGTAGGCGAAACGCTCTCGACCGCCGGCGCTGTCGCCCGGCTTCGTGTTGCCCGAAGCATCCATGCCGCCATCGAACGCGTGGAACATACCGTCGTTCGCGCCGACGTACACCATGTAACGCCTGCCCTGCTTGGCCTCGAGGTAAGCGCCGTAGCTGCCGTCTCCCGAGCGCCCGCCGCCATACGCGGTCGGCAACGCCTGGTAGCCGTAATCGTCGCTCGGCGCGCTGACCACCGGCGTGGAGTTGACGATGTCCCCCAGCACGGTGGTCCGGTCCCGAAAACCGCCGCCGAGCCGTTTTTCCAGGCTCGTATCGCCGAGCAGATAGCGTCGCGCGGCGCCGGCGCTGGTGGCGCCGAGCGCTTGCAACTCCGCTGCCGTGCAACGCGACATCCCGGGATAACGTCCATTGTCCTTCGTGCAGAGGTCCTCAAGCGTCAGCACCCCGTCGAGATAACGGGAGACGCGACCGCCGTGCGCAACCCACACGTTACGGCTCGCAGCCTCCGGAAATCGCGCGCTAGCATCCCACAACGGCTCGTATTCGACCGTACCGCTCGACCGATTGAGCGCGACCTTGCTTGCCGTGAGGCGGCTGAACCAGTCGGTACCTTCGTTGCGGACCTCGTACTGCGGCGTCACCGCCAGAGATCCCTGTCCGACCCGCGCGCCACTGACTGCAAGGCTTCCCGAGGGCGACGTTCCCGACGTCACCGACAACAGGATGCGACGCATCGCCGCCGTGATGTCGGCCGGCGTGCGCGCGTTGATCAGCTCGCCGCGCGTGTTGACCGTGGCGTGCCAAATGTCGTCGACCGTGCTCCGGTTGTTGTCCTGCGCAGGCGGCCAGTTCTGATAGACGCGGGCATCGGTATACGGATCAAGCAGATTCACCGGGTCATAGAGGTTGCCTCGGCCACCGAGAGTGACTCCGTAGAAATTGACGTGCAGGTTTTTCTGGCAGTTGATCCTGGGATCGTTGCTCGGGCACGACGACGGCACCGGCACCTGCCCGGCCGCCAGATCGGTTCGCAGCGGAGAACGGCCAGCGTTATCGAGATAGTAGGCTGCCGCGATGTCGGCCATCGTGCTGGAGTGGCCATCAGCGAACGGGATTCCCATGCCGCCATCCCGGTTGGCGGGACTGCCCAGGCTGGGGCCGACCGCATTGCTGAAGCCGTCAGTGAACAGCATCGTGGCATTACGCTGGCATGCCAGTTGCACCGGCGCGCCTGCATCGCTTCTCCGGAACTGCTCGCCCGCCGCCTTCACAGCCTGCCGGTTGGGCGTGCCGCCGCTGGCGGGCAATGCGATCATCTCGGAATACAGCGCCGCCTTGCCCTCGGCAATGCCCATATCGCGCATCACTACACGCTCGTTCGGGCTGGCCAATGGAGCGTCGTAGCTCGCATACCTGTTGATCGGAAAGTAGCCCACGCGCATCGAATTGACGCTTGCCATGGACTGGGTCATCCCCGCGATCATGGCCCGATTCCGGTTGCCGTAGAACGAGTACCAATTGGCAAAATTCTGCAGCGCCGCAGTCCCCGGCTGGATCGTGTATTTCCACAGGTGGCAACCGGGACCACAAGCATTGTCGACCCGCGTGCGGGGCGTGCTTGCCTTGGTGTAGACGCCCGTCGCCCCGTCCAACATCGGCCACGCATCATTATCGGTGCGATACCGCATGAAGAATGCGGCCGGCCAGTAGCGAACGTAAAGCGCGCAACTCGCGCTCATGCGATGGCCCTCGGCGCCGACCGTGCGCCAACGTCCCCCGCCGCTCAAGCCGCCGCAACCCGAACTCGAGACCAACCGGTACTCGGTGCCCGCAGGCAGGAACATGCTGGTGTAAGCCTGGAACCTCGAACGCGTATTCTCGTCCCCGAGATTGGAGGCCAGCGCAATCGTGGCCGCATTGCGTGGATCGATCCGCGTCTGTGCAGTGCCGGCCTGCGCGTAAGGGACGCCGTCGGACGCGATCCATGGCTCATATCGGATCTGCGGGTTGAAGTACGACGGATTGAAATCCGGGGACCGGGCGAATCCATAGTTGTCGACCGGGGGAATCCCCAAGTACGTGTCGCCGATACGGGGCCCCGTATAGGAGTAAGAATATCGACAGGTCGTCCCAGAAGTACGAAGCACGCCCGATGAAGAAAAGAAACTTCCGTAACTAGAACTATTTCCTTGAAGGAAGCAGCCGTAACCGTCCGACGCCGGGAACTGATTATGGAATGTCATCGATCCCGAATCGTCCACCGCCATGATGAAGGCCGGCGGCACCTGGATCTGCGTGTTCAAGGGGGCCTGTGCGAGCACGCCCTGCCCTTGCTCGGCCCGAAGGCCATGGATGAAATAGCCGCCAACGGCGAGCGCGACGAGGCCGACGACGACGGGAACAGGAATGCGGCGCAATGCCATGCGGTCGTCCTCAGAGCCGGAAAATGGTGTCGACGACCGCCGACGAGGTGGGGTTGCCTTCGACATCCACGGCGTACCCCGTCACCTGATAGACGGGAAATGGGTTGGCCTGTACGGGCCCGCCTGCGCCGAGCGAACCACCGGCGGGAATGCACTGGTCGATCTGACGGACCGCCACGGCCGGACCATCGCCCAGCGTCCGCTGCGATGCCCAGCGCCTCGCCTGGAAGCCGGTATCGCAACTCCGTTCGATATCGGCCTCGGTCACGGCAGCGCAACCGCCGATGCTGGTGCGGTTCTCGATGTTCTCGATCGCACACTCGGCATTCCGTACCAGTCCTTCGGCATTCTGGAAGGCCAGGTTCACCGCCCGATGGTTGGCGGCCATTCGCTCCTGCATGCCGGCGACCCGCATGCCCACCAGCCCGATCAGCGCAAGCAGGATCAGCATGATCAGCGCGATGTAGAGCACGGCACCGCGTTGCGCGCTGGGGGGCGGAACCGGAGCCGTCACGATCACTGGAAACGCGCGCATGCTCAATTTCCGAAAAGCCGGTTGCGAAGGGCCACGCTCACCTCGTGAGTGGTGCGATAACGACCATCCGACGCATCAGCCGGGAGAAACGCGACCCCGAGCACGCGTTGACGGACCGCCTCGGCGTCGGCATCGATGGCGCCTGCCGGCCGCGGGCTTCTCGCCAGGATGCCCACTTGCACGAGTCCGACCCGTCGCCATGCGTTTGCGACCGACTCCGTCCCCGACACATCCTTCAGCACGCCCGCTGCCGTGTGCTGGAAGGCGACATGTCCCTTGGGCGGAGCCCTGGCGGAAAGGCTGGCGACCTCGTCCTGTCCATAGAGGAACTGCAGGCTTTCGATCCCTTCGACGAGTTCCTCGCGATGACTGGCCGGGTACTGCCCGCTGGCGTCCGCGCGCGCACGATAGAGCGCCGGCTCACCGGAAGCCCCCGCCGCCACGTAGTAGACGATGGAGTCGGCACGGTGCAGCATTGTCTCGCCGACCGGCTGCGCCGCATATCGCGCCGCGAACGCGGTGCCGCCGACCGTCGTGACGCGACCTGACGCAAGCGTGCCTTCGAAAACATCGGCGAACGTGCAGTCGCCGATGCCGAAGAGCTCGGGCGTCGCGACGCCGTCGACTTTGAGGTCCTCGTCGCTCGACGTATCGAACCGGATGACGTCGTTGCCATCGATCGTCTCGATCGCATTGACCGGCACGCCGAGCGCATGGAAGAAACGCAGCACGATGATGTCGCTGCCAGGTAGCGGGCGCAGGACCTCGATCGCACTGGGCAAGCCTTCTGCCGGATCCCAGGCGGCCCCGAGCGTCAGCTTGTCGCCCGGCGCACTGGATGGCGCCTCGTACCCCTGGACGGACACCGAGAAATCGAGCGGGCTGCCTGCTGCGGGTATCGACGCGAAATTGAGGGTCGGATCACCCAGTTCCTTCACGAAATGCGCTTGGTCGTTCACGCAACCGAAGTGCCCCGCCATGCGGATGTCGCGCTGCAGGAAATCGATTGCGAAACGCGCATTCTCCTGCGCGCGCGACGCGCCTTCCGACAGCCGGTACGACAGGTGTGAGGCTGTGAACACCTGGATGAGGCCAAGTATGAGCAGGCTGCCGATGACCAGGGCCACCATCAATTCAACCAGCGACATGCCTGCCTGTGACCGGCCGTGGTAGCGCGTCATAGACGGCTGCTCACGACGAATGAAGTCAACGCATCCGGGGCGCGCTGATCCCATCGCTGGTCTCCCCAGTTGATCGTGATCGATACGTCTCCGTTCGCGCTGTAGACCACGTCGGCCGACGCGCTCGAGCCCAAGGCCTGTACGACCTGACATTTCCAGCGTGCGGTGCTTTGCGCCACGGACACACTGCCTATCGGCCGGCTGCAATCGCTCGCAACGACGGTGCCGGCCTCGAAACTGGCGCCCCCTTTGCCGCCATACCAGGCCGCTTGGTAGCGGTTGGCCCGCATCTGGTCGAGCAGGTCGTAGGCAAGATTGGTCGCCTGGGTCCGGTGATTCGCACTCTGCGTGTAGCGCAATGTCATCGTCTGCAGCAGCGCGAATCCCAGCAGTCCGAACGCCAGCACGAGCAAGGCGATCAGCACCTCGAGCATGCTGAAGCCGCGCTGCCGCAGACCGCCCCGGCCATGCAGGCGGGCGCTCACTGACAGACACTCCTCGTCGACCGGGCCTGGCCGCTTGCCGACAGCGTGACCGTGCCCCTCAGCGGACTCGACGTCGCACATTCGGAGGGCTGCAACGTGATCGTATAGGGTTGATCGGGCCGGCCACGCCGGTCGAACCTGATCTGGCGGACGTCCTTGCCGGCCGACACGGCCAGCCCCCGTACGCCCTGCAGGGACCGGACGATCCGGTCGTCCTCGCCCAGCTTGCCGTCGCCGTCGAGATCCAGCCAGACCAGCCAGCCATCGTTCCAGGACGCGCCGTCGCATGACGTGCCGCTGGTCGATGCGCAGACCAGCGCACCGCCAGGGCTGCGCAGCGCCTCCGAGCGGGCCAGCGACAACGACGTCAAAAACTCGTTGGTGGTCGTCGCGACGCGATTGGAGCGCAGCGTGTCCTCGAAACTCGGAAACGCGATCGCCGCGAGCACGGCGAGAATCGCGACCGTCACCATCAGCTCGATGAGCGTGAAGCCCCCGCTTCGCATGCGACGCATGCCCCCTCCCCCGACCGTACCTGGCCGCCCAATAGTCTAGGCGGCCCGCGGCGGCGCCGCAAAGCGGCGTCTGACGAGCGGTCTGCGGGCCGCCTGCCGACGGCCTTCGGCACGCCCCAGGCGGCCCCGCCTCCACCTGACGAGCGCAAATTCACGAAAACTAACCCGATGCCCCCCCGGTTTGGGATCAGGCGATCACCTCGTAGCAGGGCCGGTACTCGCCGGAGATCTTCATGCGCCGCTGCTCGATGAACGCGCGCAGCAGCGCGTCGAGCGACTGCATGATGTCGCGGTCGCCGTGAATCTGGAACGGGCCGTACTGCTCCACGCGGCGCAAGCCGTCCTCCTTGACGTTGCCGGCCACGATGCCCGAGAACGCGCGGCGCAGGTCGGCCGCCAGCTCGTGCGGGCGCCGGCCGTGGTGCAGGTCGAGCGCGGCCATCGCCTCATGGGTCGGCACGAACGGCTTCTGCAGGTCCAGCGGGATCGTCAGCGACCAGTTGAAGTAGAACGAGTCCTTGTGCGCGACTCGGTACTCCTTGACCTTGCGGATGCCGGCCGACATGCGCTTGGCGACCTTCTGCGGGTCGGCGACGATGATCTCGTAGCGCGATGCGGCTTCCTCGCCGAGCGTCAGGCGGATGAACTGGTCGATCTGCTCGAAGTACGGCGCCGACGCCGTCGGCCCGGTCAGGATGAACGGGAACGGGATCTCCCGGTTCTCCTCCTGCAGCAACAGGCCCAGCAGGTAGAGGATCTCCTCGGCGGTGCCCACACCGCCGGGGAAGACGATGATGCCGTGGCCCAGGCGCACGAACGACTCGAGGCGCTTCTCGATGTCGGGCATGATCACCAGTTGGTTGACGATCGGGTTGGGCGACTCGGCGGCGATGATGCCCGGCTCGGTGATGCCGATGTAGCGCGCCGGGTACTGGCGCTGCTTGGCGTGCGCGACGTTGGCGCCCTTCATCGGCCCCTTCATCGCGCCCGGGCCGCAGCCGGTGCAGATGTCCATGCCGCGCAGGCCGAGCTGGTAACCGACGAGCTTGGTGTAGTCGTACTCGGCGCGGCTGATCGAGTGGCCGCCCCAGCATACGACCATGTTCGGATCGCCCGGCTGCAGCAGGCGCGCGTTGCGCAGCAGGCCGAACACCGCGTTGGTGATGCCCGACGACGACTCGAGGTCAGCCGCGTACTCGGGCCCCAATTCGATCGCGGTGTAGGCCAGGTCGCGGACCACCGCGAACAGCAGTTCGGCCACGCCGAGGATGATCTGGCCGTCGACGAAGGCCATGCCGGGCGCGTTGATCAGCTCGATGCGGATGCCGCGGTCCTGCTGCAACACCTGGATGTCGAAGTCCGGATAGAGCTCCTGCGCCGCGCGCGGGTCGTCAGACGCACTGCCGCTGGTCAGCACCGCCAGGGCGCAGCGCCGCAGCAGGTCGTGCATGCCCCCGCTGGAGGCGTCCTTCAGGCGCGCGACCTCGTCCCGGGACAGCACGTCCAGCCCGCCGCGCGGGTACACGTAGGCATTCACCACCGGCAGCGCCGTCGCCGCCACGCTCGTCTCGCTCATCTGCTTCTTCTTCGGCTTCTTTTCAGGGGTGCGGCACTGTAGCGCAGCCGCCCGCACAAACGGAAACGGCCGGGTTTCCCCGGCCGTTTCCTGACGCTCAGCGATTGCGACGGATCAGAACTTGTAGCGGAAGCCGATCTGCACGGACCAGCGAGATTCCCAATCGGTCAGCTGCACCTGGGTCACACGGGTCGGGTCGAAATTGTAGATGTACTTTCCGTCCACCTGGCTGATGCCCGCGAAGCTGGCAGCGCCACGACCGCTGAACGGCGAGGCGTAGCTGACCTGTCCCCAATCCTTGTTGATCAGGTTGCCGACGTTCATCACGTCCACCCAGATTTCTGCCTTGTGTCCGTCGAAGAAGGCAGGGATTTCCTGGCTGACACGCAGATCGAAAGTATTGACCCACTTGTTGTGTGCGCTGTTTCGCGGCGCGATGCCCCCCCGGTAGCGCAGGAGATCCTCTTCACCGGCCAGCCATTCGAAGAACGCCTGCTCCATTGCCGCGCCACCGGTGAAGTGCACGTCGCCAGGGCCACCGGGCACGTAGAACAGATCGTTCGAGTACCCGTCGCCATTGGCGTCGTTGAGGAAGCGCCAGCTGTACGGCAGTCCGGAACGCCCTTCCCAGAACAGCGACACGGTCGTGTGGTTGTCGCCGAAGAACGCCTTGCGGAACTGCAGGCTGCCGGTGAAGCGGTCCTTGATCTCGTAGTTCGTGGTCGAAGCCACAACATCGTTCGGATTGACGCCGAGCGGGCCGTTCCAGTTGGAGATCGCACGAGACGATGTCAGCGGGCTGACTTCGGTCGCGTCGGTATACGTATATCCCAGCGACCAACCCCAGTTCTCGATCAGCGGCTTGCTCAGGCTCATCGTGAACTGGGTGCTACGCCCCTGATCGGTGTTCTTCAACAGGATCACGCCATCGTTGTGCCACCCGGTAATGTTTTCATAACCCGGGATCGTGTCGGCGACCGCGCCTACGCCGGCATTGCTGCCAGCACGCACGCCGGTACCCGCATAAGGATTGACCCAATACAGGTCGCGGCCGTCCTGAGGACGCACGGCATTGACGTTACCGATATCGAGGCGCTCGAATGCGATGCCATCCTTGACCTTGGTGTGCAGCAACTCCACCGAACCGGTGATGCCGTACCAAGGCAGCTCGTGATCGAACGCAAGGTTGGCCTTCCAGACCGACGGCTGACGGATGCCCTTCTCCATCAGGTTGACCATGCTCGTGTAGCCGGAAGCAGGCGACGGAACGGGCAGGTTGTTGATGTCGAGCGTGGCCGGCAGTCCGGCCCACATCGCTTCGCGCTCCGCTTGGCTCAGGCCAGCCGCGCGGGCGTTGTAGCCGATCAGTCCGAACCCGCTGTTCTGGTAGGAGTTTCCCACCCAGACATTGGCCGCAGCGCCTTGGAACAGGCCCACGCCACCGCGAAGCTGCGTGGGACGATCGCTGTCGAACGTGTAGTTGAAGCCGAAGCGGGGCTGCACCAACGTCTTGTCCAGCGTCTCACGGTTGTCGTACCCATAGATCTCTTGCACCAGCAGGTTGTGCACCGGCACGTCGTCGACGTCCGGGATATCCACACGCAGGCCGAACATCAGGTTGAGGTTGTAGTTCACCGCCCAGGTGTCCTGCACGAACAGGCCGGTGTTGTTGTGCTTGTACTGCATCGCAACAGAATTCAGGTCATTGCCCGGAACTGGCGCATTCAGATCGTAGACCCAGTAACGGCCGGCGCGGAAATCCTCGAGACTGGCAAACCCATACGTTCCCCAGATGTTCTGGGCGTACAGGTTGTAGATGTCGTTGGACTCCCAGTCGAAACCGAACTTCAACGTGTGGTCACCGACGTACCAGGTCGCGGCGCCAAATGCAGTGGTCGTCTCGGTGTTGATCTGATTACCGTGACGGAATTCGTCGGCACCGGCCGCCAGATAGGGCGGCGCAACGTCGGCGTTGCTGACGCCGCTGCCGATGACGATCGAAGGCAGGCGCGAGTAGACACTGCTCAACGAGTCGTAGGTGCGACGACCGATCTTGAATTCGGTCGAGAAGCTGTCGTTCCAGTCGCTGAAGAGTTGGACCACGCCAGTCTCAACGGTCTTGGTGATGTCGTACCAGCGGCTGCTCAGACCAAGCGCCTCTCCGGTGGTCGGCATGCCGTGGCCCGAGTATCCGGTCGCCAAGCCGCTGCCCCCGAGGTTCGGATCGGTCTGCTCGAGCTTCGAATAACGGGCCGAAAGACGGTGGTTGTCGCTGATGTTCCAGTCGATCTTGACTGCGTACTCTTCGACCTCCTGCTTGGTCTCCGTCGGTGCAGCAGTGCCGCCGAGATCCACGCCGTAAACATCGCGGGCAATTTGCTGGGCTTCAGTAATGAAGGCCGGATCGATGTCGATGACGTTGGTGGCGTTCGAGCCACGCGGACCGAACGAAGACGCCGCACGGCTCCGCTCGTAGTTCTCGTAGTTGGCGAAGAAGAACAGCTTGTCCTTCACGATAGGGCCACCAAAGGTAAGGCCGTACGTCTGCTCGTCCTCGAACCCGGTGAATTCAGTATCGGTGATCGGATGATCGCCAACGAAGCCCTTGTCACGATAGGTGCCATACACGGAACCGTGGAACTCGTTGGTACCCGATTTGGTCACCGCATCGACAACCGCACCGGTCGCGCCGGTGATCGTGGTGTCGTAGTTCGCCACATCGATATTGATCGCCTCGATGGCGTCCATCGAAACCGGCTGGCGCAGTGTCGGGAAGCCGTTGGATTCCAGGCCGAACGTATCGCTCGTGTTCACACCGTCGATGCGGATGGCGTTGTAACGGGGATTCTGACCGCCGACCGTCAGCTCGCCGCGCGACTTGTCGCTCTGGCTGATGCGCGGATCGAGGCGGACGTAGTCCTGGATGTTGCGGTTAATCGACGGCAACGCTTCGATCTGCTGCAGCGAGACGGACGAACCAGTACCCATCTTGTTCGCGCTGAAGATCTCGGACATGCCACCGGCAGCCGTCGCGGTCACGGTCGCCAGCGTTGTCATGTCGCCGGTCAGAACCGTGTTGACGGTGTTCGCCTGGTTCAACGCAAGGTAGACGTTGTCCTCGGTGCGGGTGCCCTCGCCCGGCTTGGTGATCGTGATCGTGTAGGGACCGCCGACGCGCAGGCCGCGCGCGTTGTAGCGGCCGCTGGCATCGGTGGTGGCGCGGCTGACCGTGCCCGACTCGGTATGGACGATGGTCACGTCGGCGCCCGTGACGGGCTGGCCGCCGGCACCGGTCACCTGGCCGCCGACGCCGGCGGAGGTGCTCTGCGCGAACGCGGGCGCAGCGGCGAGTGCGACGATCAGGCCAAGCGACAGTTTGGAAAGTCGGGCGCGATTCGGGTGGTTCATGGGTGGTAAGCCTCGATGCGTGGATAGCGGCGCGGGCCTTGCGGCTTGGCGGCGGTCAGGTCGGTGAGCGAGTGGGGGTCCCCTGCCACGGCGCGCGGGCGACGCGCTGTGGTTAAGAACAGGTTAACACGGTAGCCCGCGCCGGTGACAGTGCCATGACAACGCAGGAAGGCCGCAACCAGCTGAATACCTTGGGATTTATCGGGTTGCGCGACGGTGCGCCGGGCCGCCCGTCGCGGCCCGGTCACATCGGCGGATCTTCACGCTGCCGGAACGTCCCGCAGGAAGCCGACGATGCCGTCGAGCAGCATCTGCACCGAGATCGCCACCAGCAGCATGCCCATCAGCCGCTCCAGGGCAGTCAGCGCGCGCGCGCCGAGCAGCTTGTAGAGGTAGGTGGCCGAGAACAGGATCGCCGCGGTCGCGCCCCAGGCGATCAGCAGCGCCAGGCTCCACTCGCCGAGCCGGTCGGGTTCGTTGCTGCCCATCAGCATCACCGCGGCCATGCCCGAGGGGCCGGCGACCAGCGGGATCGCCATCGGCACGATGAAGGGCTCGCCGTCGGGGATCTCGCCCATCAGGCCGCCGGTCGGCGGGAAGATCATGCGGATGCCGATCAGGAACAGCACGATGCCGCCGGCGATCGCGACCGATTCCTGGCGCAGATGCATCACCTCGAGCGCGTACTTGCCGCCCCACAGGAACAGCATCAGCACCAGCAGCGCGATCAGCAGCTCGCGCGCGAGCACCACGCGCTGGCGCTGCGGGGTCAGCCGCCGCAGCATGCTCAGGAACACCGGGATGTTGCCGAGCGGATCGAGGATCAGGAACAGCAGCAGCGCGGCCGAGGCGATGGTCATGCAGCAGCTCCGTCGCCGGGCGACCAGACCTGGCCGCGGTGCGCGGCGCCGGCGGCCGACAGCAGCGCGACGCAGTGCGGGGCGACCTGCGCCGGGTCCTGCGCGAGGCGGTCGTCCTCCTCGACGTGGGCGCGACTGCGCAGCCCGGTGCGCATCGGCGGCGGGCACAGGCCGCTGACCCGGACCGGCGAATTGGCGAGCTCGGCGTGCAGCATGCGCACCAGCGTCTCCAGCGCGGCCTGGGCGATGCCGTAGCCGCCCCAGTAGGCCCCGCCGGTCCGGGCCGGCGGGTCGATCGCGAACACCACGGCGCTGTCGGCGGCGCGGCGCAGCAACGGCAGGCAGGCCTGGGTCAGCCACCAGCGCGCGGTGAGGTTGACGTGCAGCGCGCGCGAACGCCGCCGGGTCGGTGTGCTCGAGCGGGGTCAGGCCGGCGAACTGGGCGGCGGCGTGCAGCACGCCGTCCAGGCGCCCGGTCTCGGCCTCGATGCGCGCGGCCATCTGCGCGTAGTCGTCCGGGCCCGCGCCTTCGAGGTCGAGCGGATACAGCGCCGGCGCGTGTCCCAGCGCCTGCAGCCGATCGTGCAGCCGATTGAGGCGTGGGACCTTGCGGCCGAGCAGCACCAGCGACGCGCCGGCCTCCGCGCACGCCAGCGCCGCGGCCTCGCCCAGGCCGCCGTGCGCGCCGACGATCAGGATCGTGCGCCCCGCGAGCCCGGCCGGGCGCACGGGGATCTCCAGCAGCGGTGCGCTCACGCCTTGAGCACCTCGGCCAGGATGCGGGCCAGCTCGCCCGATTCGTGCAGCTCCAGCGTAATGTCGCAGCCGCCGATCAGTTCGCCGTGCACGAACAGCTGCGGGAACGTCGGCCAGTTCGAGAACCGCGGCAGGTTGGCGCGGATTTCGGGTTCCTCGAGCACGTTGATCGTGCGGACATCGCGGGCGCCCGCCGCCTCAAGCGCCTCGACGGTGCGCGCGGAATGGCCGCACATCGGGAACTGCGGCGTCCCTTTCATGAACAGCACGACGGCATGGCCGTCGATTTCGGCCTGGATGCGTTCGAGGATCGACACGAGGCGACTCCGAAAGGGGCGCGTCGCCGGCAGTGGCGGCGACGGTCGGGGTTAGAATCCGCCCATTCTATCGCGTCGCACCCGGCGCCATCGCCTCACGGAGATTTCCGCGCCCCATGCCCGTCGAACACGCCGCCCTGCCCTACGACCGCACCGCGCTCGAACCGCACCTGTCCGGCGACACGCTGGACCAGCATCACGGCCGGCACCAGCTCGCGCATGTCGAGCGGGTCAACGCGCTGGTGGCGGGCACCGACCTGGCCGATGCGCCGCTGGAGGCGATCGTGCGCAAGGCGCACGGCGAGCTGTTCGACCACGCCGCGCAGGCCTGGAACAACGCCTTCTACTGGCATTCGCTCAAGCCGGCCGCGGCCGGCGGCGGCGGCGATCCCAAGGGCAGGCTGGCCGAGGCGATCGCCCGCGACTTCGGCGACGTCGCCACGCTGCGCAGCCGCTTCGACGCGCTGGCGCTGCGCCACTTCGGCGCGGGCTGGGCGTGGCTGCTGCAGCGCGGCGACGGACGGCTGGGCCTGGCGGTCACCGCGAACGCGGCCACGCCGCTCACCGGCGACGACACGCCGTTGCTCGCCGCGTCGCTGTGGGAGCACGCCTGGTACCTCGACTACCGCGACAACCGGCCACGCTACCTCGAGGCGTTCTGGCACCTGGTGAGCTGGGACAGCGTCGCCGCGCGGCTGCGCGCCTAGCGGACGCCCCCGACGGCGCGCGCTCGGAGATAATGCGCCTCCCCCGCCCAGACGCCCTTCGATGACGCCCGCCGCCAGAGCCCAGTGGCAGATCCACCTGTGCGTGCTGCTGTGGGGCTTCACCGCGATCCTCGGCAAGCTGATCACCCTGCCCGCGCTGCCGCTGGTGTGGTGGCGGATGCTGCTGGTCGCCGGCACGCTGATGCTGCTGCCGCGGGTCTGGCACGGCCTGCGGGCGCTGCCCGTCCGCCTGCTGCTGGCCTACGCCGGCGTAGGCGCGCTGGTCGCGCTGCATTGGCTGACCTTCTATGGCGCGGTCAAGCTCGCCAACGCCTCGGTCGCGGCGACCTGCATGGCGCTGGCGACGGTGTTCGTGGCGCTGATCGAGCCGCTGGTCGCGCGCAGCCGGTTCTCGTGGCGCGAACTGCTACTGGGCCTGGCGGTACTGCCGGGCGTGGCGCTGGTGGTCGGCGGCGTGCCGGCCGGCATGCGCGCGGGCATCGCGGTCGGCGCGCTGTCGGCACTGTTCGTGGCCTGCTTCGGCGCGATGAACAAGCGCCTGGTCGAACGCGCCGATCCGCTCACGGTCACCGCGCTCGAACTCGGCGCCGGCACCCTGACGCTGACCGCGCTCGCGCCGTTGATGCCGCTGCTGTTCCCGGCGCTCGCGGGCAGCCTGCTGACGCTGCCCAGCGCGCAGGATGGCGCCTGGCTGCTGCTGCTCGCGTTCGCGTGCACGCTGTTGCCGTTCGCGCTGTCGCTGGTCGCGCTGCGGCACATGAGCGCGTTCGCCGCGCAGCTGGCGGTCAACCTCGAGCCGGTCTACGCGATCGCGCTGGCCATCGTGCTGCTGGGCGAGCAGCGCGAGCTCTCGCCGGGCTTCTATGCGGGGGTCGCGATCATCCTCGCGGCGGTGCTGGTCTACCCGGTGCTGGCGCGTCCGCGCCGCATCGTGCACGCCGAGAACATTGGCACCGGCGAGGCGAAGTCGATCACCCGGTGAGCGCGGACGCGCGCCGATCGCATGCGAGGACGGCGACCGGCGATAATGGCCGCCCGCCAGGAGAATCCCGATGCCCGCGACCGTCGAATTCCAGCTCGAGGGCGACTACGTCGAGCTCAACCAGTTGCTCAAGCTCGAAGGGCTGTGCGACAGCGGCGGTGCCGGCAAGGCGCTGGTCGCCAGCGGCGCGGTGCACGTAGACGGCGCGGTCGAGCTACGCAAGACCTGCAAGGTCCGCGCCGGTCAGACGGTGACCGTCGGCACCCAGGCGATCCGCGTGGTCGCCGCCTGAGCGCATGCGCCCGGCATCGGCACCGCCATGGGCGCCCGCGCCGCCGCTGGCAGCGTCGCGAGGCGTCGCGTTCAGCGCACGCTGTAGCCCGACACGCGCCAGGTGCGGTCGCCGTCGAAGCGGAACGACACCAGTTCGCGGATCGGCTGCGCCTGGTTGGCGAACTTCGTCGGCGAGGCGACGTTGAGATAGATCCCCTCGGGCACGGCCTCGCCGGCGCCGAAGCGCGAGCGGCTGACCACCGGGCGGTCGCGCTGGGCCGGCGCGCCGAGGCGGCCGCGATCGGCGGCGACCTGGCGCACGAAGTCCTCGCGCGACACGGTGCGCTTCATCGTCTCCGAGGCGCCGTCCCAGACCTCGCCGGCGCGGTTGGCGTCGATCATCTGCATGATCTGCAGCGCGGCCGCGCCGATCTCGGCGTCCTGGCGCGCGATCTGCGCCTGCTGCTCGGCGGTGAGCGCCGGGCGTTGTGCAGGCTGCTGCGCAGGAGTCGCCTGCGCCGCGGGCCGCGTCGCCGGAGCGGGCTGCTGGGCGTGGGCGGAGGTCACGGCCGCCGCGAGCGCGGCGATCGACAGGGACAGGCGCAGCTTGTTCATGGGCGTGACGCTCCTGGCGGCAGACGGGTCGAAGGGCCCGAGTGTACGCCTCGCGCGGGGGCCGGCAAGCGGGCCGCGGGCGCCCCCGGGGGATGGCGAACGGCCGGACATGGGACGGCGGTATGCTGCTGGTTTTCCCCGGGCCCACCCGCCATGCTCCACCGTGCTCGTCCTCCGGGACCGTTCCGACGATGACCGCGCCGTTGCTCGCGATCGCGGCGATCGCGCTCGGCGTGCTGGGCTGGGGCGTGGCCGCGTTCAACCGCCTGGTGCGGCTACGCAACCAGGTGCGCACGGCGTGGGCCGACGTCGACGTGCAACTGATGCGCCGGCACGACCTGGTGCCGCAGCTCGCATCGGCGGTCGCGGCCTACGCCGAACACGAACGCGCGACGCTCGAAGCGGTGACGGCCCTGCGTGCCCGGGCCGGCGCGACCGTCGACCCGGCGGCGCTGGGCGAGATCGAGACCGCGCTGGCCGCGGGTCTCGCGCGCCTGGTCGCGCTGCACGAGGCCTACCCCGCGCTCGCAGCGAGCGAGGGCTTCCTGCAACTGCAGCGCGACCTGGTCGAGGTCGAGGCGCAGCTGCAGTACGCGCGGCGCTTCTACAACGGCGCGGTGCGCGACCTCAACGACGCGGTGCAGCGGGTGCCCGACACCTGGGTCGCCCGCGCGACCGGCATCGGGCCGGCCGCGTTCTTCCAGGCCGGTGAAGCCAGCCGCGCACCGGCGGCCGTGGGCTCCGGCGCATGAGGCGCGCCTGGCTGGCGACGGCGTTGTGCCTGATCGCGTTGCCCGCCGCCTGGGCGCAGGAGCGCGTCCTGTCCGACGACATCGAAGTCCGCGTCCTCGCCGACGGGCGCCTCGACGTCACCGAACGCATCGCGATCCGGGCCGAAGGCCGCGCGTTCCGCCACGGCATCGTGCGCGACCTGCCCACGCGCTACCACGACGCGGCCGGCCGGCGCGTCCGCATCGACCTCGAGGTCCGCGAGGTGCTGCGCGACGGCCGACCCGAACCCTGGACCATCGAACGCACCGCGAGCGGCCTGCGCCTGCGCGTCGGCGACACGCGCCACCTGCCGACGCCGTCCGAGCCGGTCTACGCGCTGCGCTACCGCACGGCTCGCCAGCTCGCCTTCCTCGACGACCACGACGCCCTGTACTTCCCGGCGATCGCGCCCGGGGGCGCGGTCCCGACCGAGCGCGGCAGCGTGACGGTGTCGCTGCCCGATGCGGTGCCGGTGGACGCCCTGCGCGCCGACGGCGCCACCGGCACGCGCGACGCGCCCGGCCGGGATTTCCACGTCGCGCTGTCGTCGGCCGGCACGGTGCGCTGGACGCTCGCCCGACCGCTGCCGGCGCAGGCCGGCTGGACGGTCGGCCTGGCGTTCCCCAAGGGCCTGGTCGCGCCGCCCGACCGTCGCCAGCGCCTGGCCTGGTGGCTGCACGACCACCTCGGCCTACTGGTCGCGCTGGCGGGCCTGTCGATGCTGCTCGTCTTCTGCGCGTTGCGCCGTCGCCGGCTCGGCCGCGACCGCGCGGCCGGCCGTGTCGCGGTGCGCCACGCGCCACCGCCGGGCTTCTCGCCGGGCGGTCTGCGCTACGCGCTGCGGATGCGCTACGACGAACGCTGCCTGTCGTCCGACCTGCTGGCCGCCGCGGTCGACGACCACGTGCACATCGTCCGCGAGCGCACGCCCGGCGCGACGCACTGGCGCATCGCCCGGACCCGCGCCGGCGCGCACACGCTGCCGACGCTGGAACAGCGCGCGCTGCTGACCGCGCTGCTGCCCGGCGCGCAGGACGAGATCCGCCTCGGGCGCAAGCAGGCCGGGCGCCTCGAGGCCGCGTGGCGCGCCCACGAGACCGCGCTGCGCCGCCGCTTCCAGCCCGCGCTGTTCCGCGCCCACGGCGGCAGTCTGCTCGTGGCGCTCGCGATCGCGCTGGTCTCGGGCGGCGCCGCGCTGCTGCTGTCGGCCCGCGCCGGCACGCTCCCGCCCACGGCGGTGGCGGTCGCGCTGATGCTGCCGGTGCTGGTCGCGTTCGCGATGCTGGTCCGCGCGCCGACGCGCGAAGGGCGCCAGCTCCTCGACCACGTCGAGGGCCTGCGCCGCCACCTGGCCGGCGCCGACCGGCGCGGCGACGGCGCGCCAGGCACGGCCGATGCACCGCCGCTCGACGTCCATCGCTACGAGGCCCTGCTGCCCTATGCGGTCGCCCTCGACGTCGAGGAGGCCTGGACCCGCCGGTTCGCCGCCGCGTGCGGGGCCGAGGCGGCGACGGCAGCGGTCGCCGGCCTGCACTGGTATCGCGGCATCGCGGTCACCGACCTGGGCCGCTTCGCCCGCCCGATGGGCCAGAGCCTCGCGCGCCGGCTCGCGGCGGTGCGCAGGCGCGCCGGTCGCCGTGCCCGCACGCGACCCGACGGGCCGGATGCCGCCGCGCCGCGCTGATCCGGTCCGTGGACCGCGGACCGACGCCGCGCGCGCCGCACCGCGCCGTCAGCGTTCGAGATAGGGCGCGCCGGGGCCGCGCGTGGCGGCGACGTCGCCGGGATTGCGCAACGGGCAGGCCCGCAGCGACAGGCAGCCGCAGCCGATGCAGCCGTCGAGCTGGTCGCGCAGCCGCGTCAACTGCGCGATGCGCGCGTCGAGCTCGCCTCGCCAGTGGCGCGACAGCCGCGTCCAGTCGGCCTGGGTCGGCGTGCGGCCGTCGGGCAGCGTCGCCAGCGCCTCGCCGATCGCCGCGAGCGGGATGCCGGCGCGCTGCGCGACCCGGATCACCGCCACGCGCCGCAGCGCCTCGCGCGGGTAGCGGCGCTGGTTGCCGGCGTTGCGCGTGCTGCGCAGCAGGCCCTGGCGCTCGTAGAAATGCAGCGCCGAGACCGCCACGCCGCTGCGCGCGGCCAGCTCGCCGACCGAAAGCGCCTCGTCACCGCCCGTGCGTCGCTCCGCCATCGCCTTCCGCTTGACCTCAACAATTGTTGAGGTTTTAACCTGCTCGGTATCGAGCCGCAACCGCCAGGAGCCCCCATGACGCTGCATCCCCCGCCCGCACCGCACGCCCCCGACGGCGCCTGGCCGCACGACGATGCCGGGACCGAGACGATGCTCGCGGTCGCGCATGCGCGCTTCGGCGGTCCCGAGGCCTGGTCCCTGCACGAGGCACCGATCCCGCTGCCGGGCCCGGACCAGGTGCTGATCCGCGTGCTGTCGGCGGGCTTCGGGCACTGGGACGTGCTCGAGCGCGAAGGCCGCCTGCCCGGCGCGACCACCCCGCCCGTGCGACCGCGGATCGGCGGCGCGGAGGGCGCGGGCACCGTGGTCGAGGTCGGCGCCCGGGTGCAGCGCCTGCGCGAGGGCGACCGGGTCTGCGGGCTCGCGCCGCCAGGCGATCCGCGCCACGGATTCCACGCCCAGTTCGCGCTGGTCGACGCCGACCGCGCCTGGCGCATCCCGGCGCGGCTGCCGCTGCCGCACGCCGCGGCGCTGCCGGTGGACGGCGGCCTGGCGATGCACGCGGTGGACGTGGTGCTGGGACTGGGCACGGGCGATACGCTGGTGCTGCTGGGCGCCAGCGGCGGCATCGGGCACATGGCGCTGCAGTTCGCCCGCCAGCGCGGCACGCGCGTGCTGGCGGTGGCGTCGGGCCCCGACGGCGTCGCGCTGGCCGAGCGGCTCGGCGCGGACATGGCGATCGACGGGCGGCGCCACGACCTCGCCGCCGCGCTGCGGATCTTCGCCCCCCAGGGACCGACCGCGGCCCTGCTGACCGCACACGATGCCGGCATCGCCCGGACCGTCGTCGCGGCATTGCGCCCCGGTGGCCGCGTCGCCTGGCCGCACGGCGTGACCCCGCCGCCGCGGCGCGCGGACGTCGCCGCGACCGGCTTCGGCGCGCATGCCGGCGCGGCCTCGGTGCACGCGGCCTGCCGGGCGATCGACCGCGGTCCGTTCCACCTGCACGTGGGCACGCGCCTGCCGCTGGCACGGATCGCCGAGGCCGGACGCGCGCTCGCCGGCCATCACCTGGGCCGGATCGTGCTCGACGTGCCCTAGCCGCGCGGGCCGCCGCAACGCAGCGGACCGCGCCGGTGTCGCGACAGGCGCGGCGCCCATGGCCGACAATGGCCGGTCCCGACGAACGCCCTTCCCCCGACAACGCCCGCCGCGCGGTCCCCGCGCGTCCGACTGGATCGCCCATGCTCCGCTGGTTCGAACACCGCATCGCCCCCTTCCCCCCCGCGCCGCCCGAGCAGCCGCCGCGCACGCTGTTCGCGTTCTGCATGCACTACGTGCGCGGCAGCGGCCGCTGGCTACTGCTGATGGCGCTGTTCACGGCCGCGATCGCCGTCGCCGAGGTCGTGCTCTACGCCTACGTCGGCTCGCTGGTCGACCGCCTCGCCGCGCACACGCCCGCGACGTTCCTCGACGCCGAGGGCGGCCGGCTCGCGGCGATGGCCGTGCTGGTGCTCGTCGGCCTGCCGGCGATGACGCTCTTCAGCTCGCTGATCATCCACCAGACGCTGCTCGGCAACTTCCCGATGCGGATCCGCTGGAACGTGCACCGCTACCTGCTGCGGCAATCGATGACCTATTTCCAGGAGGAGTTCGCCGGACGCATCGCGACCAAGCTGATGCAGACCTCGCTGGCGGTGCGCGAGACGGTCATCAAGCTGCTCGACGTCGGCAACTACGTGCTGGTCTACCTCACCGGCGCGCTGGTGGTCGCCGCGTCCGCGGACTGGCGGATGATGCTGCCGTTCGTCGGCTGGGTGCTGTGCTACGCGGCGCTGATGCGGGTCTTCGTGCCCCGGCTGAGCCGGGTTTCCGAGCGCCAGGCCGACGCGCGCGCGGTGATGACCGGGCGCATCGTCGACAGCTACACCAACATCGCGACGGTCAAGCTGTTCTCGCATTCCTCGCGCGAGCAGGCCTATGCGCGCGAGGCGATGGACGGCTTCCTGGACACCGTGCACCGGCAGATGCGGCTGGTCACGATCATCAACGTCTGCAACTACGTGCTCAACATGCTGCTGGTCGCCTCGGTCGGCGCCCTGGGGCTGTGGCTGTGGCACGACGGGGCGATCAGCACCGGTGCGATCGCGGTGGCGATCGCGCTCGCGCTGCGCATGCTCGGCATGTCGCAGTGGATCATGTGGGAACTGTCGGCGCTGTTCGAGAACATCGGCACGGTGCGCGACGGCATCAACTCGATCTCGCTGGCACCCACCGTCGACGACGCGCCGGCGGCGCCGGCGCTGCCGGTCGTGCGCGGCGACATCCGCTTCGAGGGCGTGGACTTCCACTACGGACAGTCCGAGCGCAGCGTCATCGAGGGCCTGGACCTGCACGTGCGACCGGGCGAGAAGATCGGCCTGGTGGGCCGCTCGGGCGCGGGCAAGTCGACGCTGGTCAACCTGCTGCTGCGCTTCTACGACCGCGAGGCCGGGACGATCCGCATCGACGGCACCGACATCGCGACCGTGTCCCAGGACTCGCTGCGCGCGCAGATCGGCATGGTGACCCAGGACACCTCGCTGCTGCACCGCTCGGTCCGCGAGAACATCCTCTACGGTCGCCCGGACGCGAGCGAGGCGGACATGATCGAGGCCGCGCGGCGCGCCGAGGCGCACGACTTCATCCTGGGCCTCAGCGATGCCAAGGGCCGCACCGGCTACGACGCCCAGGTCGGCGAACGCGGCGTCAAGCTGTCGGGCGGCCAGCGCCAGCGCATCGCGATCGCGCGCGTGCTGCTGAAGAACGCGCCGATCCTGGTGCTCGACGAGGCGACGTCCGCACTGGACTCCGAGGCCGAGGCCGCGATCCAGGAGAACCTCTACCGGCTGATGGAAGGCAAGACGGTGATCGCGATCGCGCACCGGCTCTCGACGATCGCGGCGATGGACCGGCTGATCGTCATGGAGCGCGGCCGCATCGTCGAGCAGGGCACGCACGAGGCCCTCATCGCGGCCGACGGCATCTACGCACAGTTGTGGCGGCGCCAGTCGGGCGGCTTCCTGCAGGACGACGCGTCCTGAGCCCCGGGCGCGTGCGTCGCAGGCGCCGCCGCGCCGCGCGGCATCGCGGGACGACCGCTCAGCGCGGCGTCGGCGCCGGGATCTCGGCGCGATCGGCACCATCGGTCGAAGCGGCGGCCTCGCTGTCGTCGGCCGAGGCCTCGGATGGCCGGGCGGGCGTGTCGCCGCCCTGCGCGGTCGGATTGCGCACATCGCGCGGCCCCGGCGACGCTGGCGCCGGCTCGGCGGCGCGCCTTGGCGCCCCGGTCGGGACGCCGAGGATGCGCAGCCGGCTGGCGATGCCCGCGGCCGCCGTCATCTCCCCGACGAGGTCGAACTCCGACAGCGGGCTCTCCGACGGGCATTGCGCGTCCGGGAAGCCGAACCGCCCGCGCAGGTCCAGGCCGCAGGCGGTCATCGCCTCGACATCGCGGTCGGGCGCGTTGCAGGTGGCGTCGAACGCGCGGATGTAGGAATCGCGGCGCGCGACGAAGTCCTGCCCGCACTTGCGCATCAGCCGCAGCCGGTCGAGGTCGTCCTGTGCGGGGTTCACGCCATCCAGGCCGTAGAGCTTGAGCTCCTCGGGCGTGAGGATGCGCAGGCTGCGGTTGGGCACGGCCATCATCAGGTCGGCGACCGCGACCGCGGCGCCGTTGCGCTCCAGGTAGTCGCGCACCCGGCCGTAGACCGCGCGCAGCTCGCGGTTGAGCTCGGCCCGCGTGGACGCGCTCGAGCTCATCCGGATGATCCGGTGGATGCCGACCCGGCCCCCGATCAGCCGCGTGTCGCCACCGGCCAGCAGGAACACGCAGGCGCTGTGGCAGGCCGCGCCCTCGCGGACCCAGATCGTCCAGCGCGACTCGGCGATCACGTCGCCGGCGCGGATCGCCTCTTCGACCATGCCGCCGCTCGAGTCGAGGTCGAGCACGCGCTTGTCGATCTCCAGTTCGTCGGCGACCGCGGCCAGCCGCTGCATCAGCCGCGTGAAGTCCTGGGTCACCCGCCCCTTGAAGCGCAGCCGGAACACGCCGCGCTCCGCGCACGGTGCCATCGCCTCGCGCAGCGCCTCGCGGTCGAACGCCTTCAGCGGCTCGCCGTCGCCGGCGTTCGCGTAGTCCAGCTCGCAGCCCAGCGACGCGGTCGCGCCATCGAGCGTCATCGGCGACCAGTCCACCTCGGCCGGATCGGCCGTTTCGGCAGGCAGCGGCGCGACCTCGGGCAGGTCCTCGGTCGCCAGCGGCGCAGTGCTCACCGCGCCGCCCTCCTCCGGACTGGCGACCTCGACGGTCTCGACCGCCTGGCCGCCCGCCTCGGGCGCACGCTGGCAGCCGGCCGCGGCCAGGCAGAGGATCAACGGCAGGCACAGGCGCCAGGACGTCATGGACGCAACGGACTCCGACAAGGGATGCGACACGATCGGGCCAGTGTAGGGGCTCGGCGCGTCGTCGTCCGAATGCGGTCTGAATGCCGCCGGCCCGGCCCTGCGGCCGCGCCACGCTCGCTCAACGGGCCAGCCGCGGCAACAGCGCGGCGTGGAATTCGTCCGGCGCCTCGACCTGCGGCGAATGACCCAGCGCCGGGAATTCGACCAGTTCGGCATCGGGAATCGCCTCGGCGGCGCGGCGCCCCAGCGCCGGGTAGTCGCCCAACCGCGCGGCGATCTCCGGCGACGCGCGATTGGCGCCCGGCGCGGTGCGGTCCTTGCCGCCGATCATCAGCAGCGTCGGTACGCGCAGCGTCGCGAATTCGTGCACGACCGGCTGCGTGAACACCATCTCCGAGGTCTGGGCCTGGTTCCAGGCGACGATCTCGCCGTCCGGGCCGGCGTACATGCCGGCCAGCATGTCGACCCACCGGTCGTAGCGCGGCGCCCAGCGGCCGTCGTAGTAGAACTTGCGCTGGTAGGCTCGGATGCTGTCGGCGGTCGTCCTGCGCTCGCCTTCCATCAGCTGGTCGATCGTCGCATACGGCACGCCCTCGGCCTGCCAGTCCTCGAGCCCGATCGGATTGACCAGCACCAGCTGCGCGACCGCGTCGGGATACTGCAGCGCGTAGCGCGTCGCCAGCATGCCGCCCATCGAGTGGCCGACCAGCACCGGGCGCTCGACGCCCAGCGCCTGCAGCAGCGCGTGGGTGTTGGCGGCCAGCTGCGCGAACGAGAACTGATAGCCACGCGGCTTGCTCGATCCGCAGAAGCCCACCTGGTCGGGCGCGACGACCCGCCAGCCGTCGGCGACCAGCGCGGCGATCGTGTCCTCCCAGGTCGCGGCGCAGAAGTTCTTGCCGTGCAGCAGCACCGCCGTGCGCCCGTTGCCCGGGCCCTCGGGCCGCACGTCCAGGTAGGTCATCGACAGCGACTGCCCCTGCGAGGTCAACGCATGCGCCTGGCGCGGGTACGGGTAGTCGAAGCCCTGCAGTTCGCCGCCGTAGGGCGAGGCGGACGCGGACGCGGCCGACAGCGCGGCGAGCGACAGGACGAGCGGGAGCAGGCGCGGCATGGGCGGGGAACCTCGTACGGGGGAATGTCGACGATGATGCCATCGGCCGCCGGCGGACCGGCGGCGCGGCGGGCACAGAACCGGTTCAAGATCCGTCGCGAGCGCAGCCGGACTTTGAACAGGTTCTCAGCGCTCGGGCACCGTCCACAGGTAGATGCGGGTGCCGTCGACCTCCTGCGTGGCCTCGGGCGTCCACTGGTCGGCCATGTCGAAGGCGTGGCTGACGATGCGCGTGCCCGGCCTGAGTTCGGCCAGCAGCTTGGGCCGCAGCTTCACGTTCAGACTCTGCAGCAGGTACAGCGTGACCACCGAGGCATCGCCGATGTCCTCCTGGAACAGGTCGGCCTCCTTGAAGGTCACCAGGTCGGTGACGCCGGCCGCCTCCGCGTTCGCGTTGGCCTCGCGCACGCGCACCGGATTGATGTCGATGCCGACCGCGCGCACGCCGAAGCGCTGCGCGGCCGCGATCGGGATGCGGCCGTCGCCCGAGCCCAGGTCGTAGAGCACGTCGCCCTCGCGGACCCTGGCGAGATTGAGCATCGCGTCGACCACCCGCTCGGGCGTCGGCACGTAGATCACGTCGGGCTCGCGCGACGGCGGCGGCGCGCCCTCGGCGAACGGCGAATCGGGGCCGAGTCGGGCGGTGACCGTCGGCGCCGCGGCCGGGGCATCGGTCGCGGCCGCCGGCGGGCCGGGATCGGCGGCGGGAGGCGGCGGCGCGTCCTGCGCGCAGGCCGTCATCAGGGCCGGGATCAGCGCGCAGAGCGCGAGCGCGGTGCGGGATGGGTTCGATCGGATCATGGCGATGCCTCCTCGGGGCGCGTGGACGGTCGGAGCAGCAGCAGCAACAGCCCGCCGACCGCGAGCACGGCCACGCCGACCAGCGCGCCGCGCCCGGTGTAGGCGAGGCTCGCATACAACAGGTAGGCGCTGGTCGCGCAGAACAGCAGCGGCAGCACGGGATACAGCGGCACCCGGAACGGGCGCGGACGGCCGGAATCGCGACGGCGCAGGACGAACAGCGCGATGCCCACCAGCAGGAAGAACAACCAGAACACCGGCGCGGTGTACTCCACCGCGACCTCGAAACCATCGCGCGCGAACGCACCCAGCGCGACGAGCGCCAGCGCCAGCACGCCCTGGACCACGATCGCCGCGCGCGGCGCGCCGCTGCGCGCGTCCCAGCGCCCGATGAAGCCCAGCGCCGGGAAGTCGCGACCCACCGCGTACACGCTGCGCGCGCCGGTGATCAGCGTCGCGTTGGCCGAGGTCAGCGCCGCCGCCACCACGATCGCGCTCATCAGCACCGCGCCGGTCGACCCGAACACCCGCCCCATCACCTCGGCCGCGACGGCGTCGTGCTCGGCCATGCCGCCCAGGCCGAGCACGCGCAGGTAGGCGAGATTGACGAGCACGTACAGCGCGGCGACCGCGACCAGGCTCAGCACCAGCACGCGCGGCATCCAGCGCCGCGCGTCGCGGACCTCGGCGGTGATATAGACGGCCTCGTTCCAGCCGCCGTAGGTCAGCAGCACGAACACCAGGATCAGCCCGACCGCGCTGTCGCCGCCGCTGCCGGGCACCGGCGCGATGTCGCCGGGCGCGAACATCAGGCCCGCGACGACGATGACCAGCACACCGGCGACCTCGGCGACCGTCAGCCACGTCTGCACCGTCGCGCTCTGGCGGGTGCCGAGCCAGTTGATCGCCGACAGCGCGACCACCGCGATCGCCGCGTACAGCGGCGATGACCAGGGACCGACATCGAACAGCTGGGCCATGTAGTCGCCGACGATGAAGCACAGCAGCGCGATCGACCCGGTCTGGATCACCGACATCCGCGCCCAGGCGAACAGGAACGCCGGTCGCGGCCCGTAGGCGCGTCGCAGATACGCGTAGTCGCCGCCAGCCTGCGGGTAGGTCGTCGCCAGTTCGGCGTAGCACAGCGCGCCGACGATCGACAGCAGGCCGCCGGCGACCCAGGCGAGCAGCATCGCCAGTTCGCTGCCTGACGCGCCGGCGACGAGCGAGGGGGTGCGGAAGATGCCGGCGCCGACGACGATGCCGACCGTGATCGCGAACGCATCGCGCGCGCGCAACGTGGCGCGCGGGGGCGCAGGGTCGGCCATCGCGGGCCGGCGTTCGCTTGCGTCCATGAGGGTCCAGAGTGACGGAGGGCCGCCGTCGGCGGACCGGCGGCGCGGAACTGCTGGGCCGTCCGATTCAACCATCGCCACGATTGCGACGATGTGAACGCCGCGCGATACCGCAAGCGCGGCGTGGTCGTGTAGGCGCGCGCTCGCGCGCGATCGGGACTTGCCGGCACAGCCCTCGCGCGCGAGCGCGCTCCTACAGTGGGCCCGTGCTCTTCGTGCAGCACTGCACGGCGCGCGCGCCTACACGCGCGGATCGGGGCGCTCGTCGCGCATCGCCTCGAGCACGCCGAACAGGCTGCGCAGGTCCTGGGCGTTGTGCAGGCCGACGCGGCGCAGCTTGTCGGCGCTGCCGCCGCGCAGGTAGGCCAGCCACGCGGCCGGCGCCTCGCTGCCGGGCAGGTCGTCCTCGCGCAGCACGCCGAGCAGTTCGCGCTCGACCGTCGCCAGCCGGCAGTTGGCCCAGACGCCGCGATAGCGTCGCCGTACCGGATGCAGCAGGTCGACGTGGCGCAGGTCGATCAGCGGATCGCGCAGCCGCGCCAGGCGGTAGCGCGTGGTCAGCAGCGGGCGGTCGTAGCTGCGGCCGTTGTAGCTGACCAGCACCGTTTCGGGCTTCAGCCACTTCGAAAACATCTTGAGCATCTCGCGCTCGGCGCCCAGCGTGGTGATGCACAGCTGGCGGATGCGCAGCCGGCCATCGACGAAGTCCGCCGCGCCGATCATGAAGGCGCGCGTGCCGGTGCCGCCGGCCAGACCGGTGGTCTCGGTGTCGAATGCCAGCAGGTCGCCGCGCCGTGCGGTGTCGTGGCGGATGTCGCGCAACGCGAGTTCCGCGTCGTCGTGCGGCCAGGCGGCGACCTGCTCGAGATAGCGCAGGCCCGGTGCGATCTCCTCGCCAGGCAGCGTGCGGTCGACCGGCGCGGCCGGACGCGGCGCCATCGCCGGCGCGCGCAGCTTCATCAGCTTGCGCAGCTGCTCGGCGACGACTTCCGGCGAGCGCTGCGCGTCGGCGCGCGGCCACTGCGCGCGCGGCGGCAGCGCGGGCGCCATCGGCCGGGCCGGCGCGACGCTCGGCAGCGCCGTACCGGCCTGGCTGCGCAGCAGCCCCAGGCGGCGGGCGAGCGCGCTCACGGGCGCACCCTCATGCGGCCGCCAGCAGGTCGATCACGCGCGCGGCCAGCTGGCGCGGCGTGCGCTCGGCGTCCTCCTCGGACGCGAGGATCGGCCCGACGCAGGCCGGGCAGCCGGCGCGACAGCCGCAGCCACCGATCAGGGCCGCGGCCTGCGCCAGCAGTTCGTCGCGGCGCTCGAACAGCGGCGAGGACAGGCCGACGCCGCCGGGATAGTTGTCGTAGAGATACAGCGTCGGCGCGAAACGGCCGATGCCGGCGATGTCGAGCGCCGCGCCCTCGCCGTCGCGCAGCTGCCCGCGGCCGCGCTGGTCGGCGGTCGCGAACCACGTGCCGTCGCCGCTGCCGACCGCCTTCTGCAGGTCGCGACCCTCGGCCATCACCGCGACCTGCGCGACCAGGTGCAGCGCATACGAGGCGCCGAGGAACCCGTCGAGCGCCTCGTGCCGCGCGTCGAACGCGGCATCGAGCGCGCGCTGCGGCAGCTGCCACCACACCGCGCTGGTGTGCAGTTCCTGGTCGGGCAGGTTGACCGGCCCGTAGCCGATGTTCTCGTGGGTGTGGAAGCGGATCTTCTTGTAGCCCGACACCCGGCGCACCACGTGCACCTCGCCCAGGTGCGCGCTGCCCTGCCCCGCATCGGCCTGCTCGGCGTCGTCGAGCACCTTGAGCTTGGTGTAGTCGATCGCGTCGGTGTAGTAGTCCACATGGGTGCGCTGCACATAGGCCTTGCGGCCCTCCCAGTCCAGGCGTTCGACCTGGAACGGCTCGGACTGGATCATGTGGATCGCGCCCTCGTACAGGGTGAGCGCGGCGGCCGAGTAGTCGACCTCGGCGATGATCGTCTGCCGGCCGTCGGTGCGGTCGACGACGACGAAGTTGCCGTCGGCGACCGAGCGCAGGTTCACCGCCTGCGCCGGATAGCTGTCGGCGATCCATTCCCAGCGGTCGCCCTCGTGATGCAGCACGCCCGACTCGGCCAGCACCTCCAGCCACGGCAATGGCGCGACGGGGCCGAACATGTCGCCGTCGACGAACGGCAGCTCGAACGCGGCGCAGCGGATGTGGTCGAGCAGGATCAGCGGCTGGTCGGGCTCGATGCGCGCGTGCTCGGGGTTGGCCTGCGCGAAGAACTCCGGATGGCGCACCACGTACTGGTCCATCGGCTCGGAACTGGCGACCAGCACGCCGACCGAGGGCTGCTGCCGGCGGCCGGCGCGACCGAAGCGCTGCCACGTCGCCGAGATGCTGCCCGGATAGCCGTTGAGCACGACCACGTCGAGGCTGCCGATGTCGACCCCCAGTTCCAGCGCCGAGGTGCTGACGATGCCGTCGATGTTGCCGGCGCGCATCTCCCGCTCGGCCGCGCGGCGCTCGGTCGGCAGGTAGCCGCCGCGGTAGGCGCGGATGCGGCGCGGCTTGCGCGGGTCGTGGTCGAAGACCTCCTTGAGGTACTTGGTCAGCACCTCGACCATCAGCCGGGTCTGGCAGAACACCAGCGTCTTGAGGCCGGAGCGGATCGCCAGCCGCGCGATCCGGTTGGACTGCGACCGCGCCGACGCGCGCAGGCCCAGGTCCGGATTCACGACCGGGGGGTTCCACAGCAGCACGTGCTTGTCGCCGCGGGGCGCGCCGCCGTCGTCGATCGCCTCGAGCTGCGCGTCGTCGACCTCGACCAGCGCGCGCCCGTGCTCGCGGGCGTTGCCGATCGTCGCCGAGCACAGGATGAACTGCGGGGTCACGCCGTAGAACGCGCACACCCGCTTGAGCCGGCGGATCACGTTGGCCACGTGCGAGCCGAACACGCCGCGATAGGTGTGGATCTCGTCGATCACCACGTAGCGCAGGTTCTCGAAGAACTGCGCCCACTTGGTGTGATGCGGCAGGATCGCCTGGTGCAGCATGTCCGGGTTGCTGACGACGATGTCGCCATTGATGCGGATCGCCTGGCGCGCGTCCCCGGGCGTATCGCCGTCGAAGGTCGCCGCGCGCAGGCCGAGTTCGCCGGCGGCGTTGAGTTCCAGCAGGTCGGCGACCTGGTCCTGCGCCAGCGCCTTGGTCGGGAACAGGTACAGCGCCTTGCTGCGCGCGGCGATCGCCGCCGACAGCACCGGCAGCGTATAGCACAGCGACTTGCCCGACGCGGTGGGCGTGGCGACCACCACGTGGCGGCCGGCCTGGGTCGCGGCCCAGGCCTGCGCCTGGTGGCTGTAGAGCCGGTCGATACCGCGGCTGCGCAGCGCGCGCGCCAGCGCCTCGGGCACGTCGCCCGGCATCGGCGCGTAGCGGCCGGGCTGGCCGGGCAGCAGCAGGCTGCCGGTGATGCGCCCGGGGTACTTGGCCGACAGCTTGGTCGCGAGCGCGGTGCCGGCGGGCACGTTCCCGGCTGGCATCGGCAACGCATCGGGCTTGAGGATCGCGTTCAGCGGCTGGCTCCAGGCAGCGTGGCGGGCCGAGAGCCTGCCCGGCGCCCGTCTCACCGCACGAGACTGCGCCGCTGCCGAAGCTGGCGCAGGGCAGCGGCAGTCTCCATCCGCCTGCGGCCGGGCGACCATACGTGTAGGAGCGCGCTGGCGCGCGAAGGGGGATTTTCCTGGAACGCCCCATCGCGCGCGAGCGCGCTCCTACAGGGGCGGACCACCTGGACGCGCGGGGTCGGACAGCCGGGACGCGTGTGGACGATAGGCGGCGGGCGCGGGGGACGGACACGCGGCACGCGTGGATCGGGCGACACGTCCGCTTCACGGCACGGGAATCGGCCCGCCCCTAGCATCGGCCGTCCATACTCCCGAGGACACGCAGATGCAGAATCTCGACGGCAAGACGATCGCCATTCTCGCCACCGACGGCTTCGAACAGTCGGAACTCGAAAAGCCCCTGCAGGCGCTGCGCGAAGCCGGTGCCCAGGTCGACGTGGTGTCGCCGGGCGATGCGACGTCGATCAAGGGCTGGGACCAGAAGGACTGGGGCCGCAGCGTCGACGTCGACGTGCCGCTGTCGAAGGCCGATGCCGGGCGCTACGACGCGCTGGTGCTGCCCGGCGGGCAGATGAACCCCGACACCCTGCGCAAGGACGCCGACGCGGTCGCGTTCGTGCGGACGTTCGGCCAGAGCGGCAAGCCGGTCGCGGCGATCTGCCACGGCCCGTGGCTGCTGGTCGAGAGCGGGCTGGCGAAGGGCCGCAAGGTCACCTCCTGGGCGTCGATCAAGACCGACCTCGTCAACGCGGGGGCCGACTGGCAGGACGCCGAAGTCGTCGTCGACGGCAACCTGATCACCAGCCGCAAGCCCGACGACATCCCGGCGTTCAACGACGCCATCGCCACGGCCGTGGCCGGCTGATCCGGGGCCCGCTCCGATGGCGACCGAACTGCAGATGCTGACCGGGTCGATCGTGCTCGGCCTGGTCCACGTGCTGGTCGCGGCCGGGTTCTCCACCGCCCAGCGCGGCATGGCCTGGAACGCGGGCAACCGCGACGGCGCCGTGCCGCCGCTGACCGGGGCCGCGCAGCGGCTGTCGGCGGCGAGCCGCAACTTCCTGGAGACCTTTCCCTTCTTCGCCGCCGCGGCGCTGGCCGTGGTGCTGACCGATCGCGGCGATGCCGCGACCTCGCTGGGCGCGCAGCTCTACCTGTGGGCGCGGGTGGCGTACCTGCCGGTCTACGGCATCGGCATTCCCTACCTGCGCAGCGCCATCTGGGCGGTGGCGACAGTGGGCCTGGTCATGGTGGTGGCTGGCCTGTTCTGACCGTGCGCGGCGCCTGCCCGCAGGCGCCGCGTCGATCGTCGGCGATGTCGTCGAACCGCCGTCACGATGTCATCGAAATCCAACATCGGGTTCACGGAAAACAGACGAAGTGCCCCTTAGCCTGCGCGCTCCCGATCACCGGCAGTCTCCGATGGCCCGTCCCGAATCCGACCGTACGCTGGTGCTCTCGCTGGGCCGCAACGGGCGCGCGTCCTATCCCGAGCGGCCGTGGGAGGAGATCGAGCCGGTGCTGCGGCGGGTCTGGGAATTCGACGGCCGCCTGCGTGCCTGGCACGACGTGCGCGCCGAAGTGCAGGCCGCGTGGAATGCCAGCGGCGAGCCGCGCGCGCGCCGCGCCCGCCGGGGCATGGCGCAGACCGCGACGGTCGCTCGCACGCTCTGACCCTGGCATCCGGCGGCTGGGCCGCACTTCGCGCACGCCAGGCATTCCGCATCCGGCGTCCCGCATGCCCGTCCGGCACCGCGCCGTACCGTCGTCGTCCTTCGACGCGCAAGCGATGTCGGCCGGCCCGGCCTTGCCGCCCGCATGACGGGGCTGCCTGCATGGTGGTCGCCCGGCTACCGACTGGAGACGCACGATGAGCAAGGCCAACCCCACCCGCCCGAACGCACCCGCAGACGAATCCTCGCTGCGCGACCGCGAGGACCTGCCGCCGACGGGCGGCCCGCCGCTGAAGGACCCGCGCTCGCAATCGGCGATCGACAACATCGGCCTGGACGATCAGGCCGACCTGCTCGATCCCGAACTCGACGACCAGATCGGCGACCGCGATGCGGACGGGCGCTCGTTCGCCGACGACGTGCGCAGCGACACCGGCGTCGAGAACGGCGAACCGAAATGACCCGATGCATGCGCCCGCCGGCCGTTCGGCCGCGGGCGCATGCGCAATGGGCGTTTCGTCAGCGCACGGGCCGCCGGTACAGCGCGGCGTTGATGCACGAGAAGACGCTGACGACGAACCAGCCGAACGGCAGCAGCGACACCGTCAGCAGCCAGGTGATCGCGAACGCGATGCAGCCGGCGAGGAACCACAGCACGGCCGACAGCAGCCGGCCCTGCACCAGTTGGCCCAGTCCGGGCACGATGAAGCTGCAGATCGCGGCGATGACGTTGCCCGCCGAACCCTGTCCACTCATGGATCGAACCTCCTGAAGAATGCGATGACGCGGATGGTCCGCGATCGACGCGCGGCGCTACGTGAATGCGCCAGCCGATGCGCGGGCGCAGCGGTCAGCCGGCGACCGACATCGCCCAGCCGGCGAACACCGCGGTGGCCACCACTGGCACCGCGAACCACCAGACGCTGAGCCACGGCGACTTCGCGACGTAAAGCGCGATCAGCACACCGAGCACGACCAGCGTCAGCCCCGGCAGCCCCCAGATCGACAGGTCGAGCAGCGACATCTGGAACGGCGTGGGATCGGCGCGGTTGGCCAGCGCACCGCCGACGAACACCGTCAGCATGAACTGGAAACCGACCAGGCCCACCAGCACCACGCATCCTACGATCAGCATCCACAACGGCATCCGGAACTCCTTGTGCGGCATCGCCGGCCGGGCGCCTGGCGACTGTGGCCCGAGTCTAGCGCGCACGCCGCGGCGACCGCACCAACGAGAACGGGCGCATCCCGGAGGATGCGCCCGTCGGGCGTCGCGCGGATGCCGGACTCAGCCGACGCGGAAACGGTCGTTGTCGTCGCGGCCGCTGTCGGTGTACTCACCGCTGGTGTAGCGGTCGTGCGAGACGTAGGCGTCCTGCACCGCGGCCTTCGCGCGATCCCACTCCAGGCGCGAATTGCCGCGGCGGGTCGTCCAGTCGCGCCCCAGTTCGCCGGCGAGCGTGTCGTCCCAGGCCCGGTCGGCGTGGCGCGAGCGGGCGTAGGCGCCGTAGCGGTAGGCCGGCTGATAGTCCTCGTAGGTGTCGTCCGCACTGCGGTACGGCGCGTTCTCGAAGGCCTCGGCATGGTAGGCGTCGCTGCGTCCGTAGAGGTCGTAGGTGCGATCGGTGCGCTCCCACGCGTCGCGGACGGCCGGCTGCGCATCCTCCCATTCCAGCTTGGACTCGGCCTTGGCCGATTCCCAGTCGCGGCGCAGCTGCGCTTCCGACTCGTCCCAGCCGCGGGTCCGGTCGGCCTCGCGCGCCTGCAGGCCGAAGCCATAGGCCGGCGCATAGTCGCGATCGTAGTCGTGCTCGGGCTTGACGTACGGCCGGTCGCGGTGCGCCTCGCGCCAGTACTCGACCTCGCCGGTCGGGTCGATCCGCTCGGCCACGCCCTTGCCGATCGCCGCACCGGCGACCACGCCCACGGCCGCGCCGATCAGCGTGCCCACCGGGCCGAAGATCGTGCCCGCCGCCGCGCCGGCCGCCACGCCGCCCGCAGTGCCGCCCACGCCGACGCCGACCGGGTGTGCGCCCGGAGCCTTGGTGATCGGGTCGCGGTTGAGGTCGCGGCCGCCGTCGCGGATCTCGTCTTGCTTGGTCATCTGCCTGCTCCGTTGGTGGAAGGTGCCGCCACCGTGCGGGGACCGGCATGAAGCCGCCGTGGGGGAATCGGGAATGCGCGGTCGCGGCGTTCAGGTGTCGCCGCCGGACAGGTCCCTGGCCTGCCCGGCCGCCGGGCGCGGGCGCGGGCGCTGCAGCTTCGGCAGTGCACCGACGACCAGCAGCGCGACGATCGTGGTGACGAGCGCCACCATCTCCTGTCCCATGCCGGCCGCCATGCCGATCGCGGCGGTCATCCACACGCCGGCCGCGGTGGTGAGCCCTTCGATGCGCTCGTCCTTGTCCAGCTTGAGGATCGCGCCGGCCCCCAGGAAACCGATGCCCGAAACGATGCCCTGCATCACGCGGGTCACGTCGGCGCCCTCGATCTCGGCCAGCAGCGGCGCGAGCACGAACAGCGCCGACCCGATCGACACCAGGATGTGGGTCTTCAGACCCGCGGCGCGGCCCTTGTGCTCGCGCTCCCAGCCGACCATGCCGCCCAGCAGCGCCGCGACCAGCACACGGACCACGATCGTGGTCAGCGTGTCGGGATCGGGCAGCGCCAGTTCGCGCGCGACCGCATCGGCGATCTGGTCGAACGCGCTCATCGCGCTCCCCCGGCGTCTGCGGACGGGCTGACGTGGACGGGCGGGATCGGCATCGGGCAACTCCATGGTTGGACGTGCGCAGGACGCTAGCGCGCCGCGGGTCTGGCCTCGGTGACGGCGCGCGGCGAGGCCTGCGCATGGACCGGGCGGAACGATGCGTCCCGGCCGGCGGCGCGGCGCGCGCCTTGAAAGCCCGCGTCGCGCGCGTCAGATCGGGACCTCGTTCCCGTCCGGAGATCCGCGATGCCCACCCTGTTCGATCCGCTGACCGTCGG